>NZ_QOWE01000009.1 GCF_003334855.1 Larkinella punicea | reverse complement strand
CAGGATGAACTCGGGTAACAGGAACTGAATCAGGGGCAAGAAACTCTCCAAAACAATACAGGTTTGATCAAAAACACAAACCTAAAAAAATCCTACGCCCTCCACAACTTTTGCTCTTGATCCAAAACAATACAGGTTTGATCAAAAACACAAACCTAAAAAAATCCTACGCCCTCCACAACTTTTGCTCTTGATCCAACTTTTGTGCATCGTCACGAATGGCATTTCCTACTAAAAACAAAAAGCCCGTAATCAAACGATTACGGGCTAAGTTGCTGTGCCGAAGGCGAGACTCGAACTCGCATGAACTTACGTTCACACGCCCCTGAAACGTGCGTGTCTACCAGTTTCACCACTTCGGCATACATTCCCCAGATGGGATTGCAAAGATGCAGGGTTTTGATTTTTTATGCAAGCCGTCGCTACAGTTTTTTTACGGTTTCTCCGTTTTTTAGGTTTCAGACCGCTTTTGCCTGCGATTTTTTCAAACCGCCTACAATTCCACCGACTCATACAGCGCCGGAATGTAGACATTCTGGAAACCGGCACTCTGGAGTTTCTGCCGGAAAACCACCTGCCGGTCGTATTCGCCGTGGACCAGAAATACCTGTTTCACCCGCCCTGCATCCTGGCACGACAGAAATTCGAGCATCTCCCGGTAATCGCCGTGGGCGCTGAACGAGTCCATCACCTCCACGTCGGCTTTCACCAGAAACGTTTCGCCAAAGATTTTCACCTGCGAATCGCCCCGTTTCAAGGCTCCTCCCAGCGTTTCGGGGCCGCAGTAGCCCACAATCAGAATCGTGCAGCGCGAATCTTCGATGTTGTTTTTGATGTGGTGTTTGATGCGTCCGGCTTCGGCCATGCCCGATGCGGAGATGATGATGCAGGGTTCGTCGCTCTCATTGATGGCTTTCGATTCTTCCACATCCGACACGTAATGCAGGTTCGGGAAGGCAAAGGCGTCGCCGTCTTTTTCGATGTAAGCCAGAATCTCCGGGTTGAAACATTCCTCGTGGGCTTTCATCAAATGCGTGGCTTTCACGGCCATCGGGCTGTCGATGTACACCGGCAGACGCGGTAATTCGCCCCGGTTTTCGAGCTGGTCGAGCGCATACACCAACTCCTGCGTTCGGTCGACGGCAAAAGCCGGGATAATGAGCTTGCCCCGACGCACCACGCAGGTTTCGTGTACAATCCGCAGCAAATGCGCACTCATGTCGAGTTCCGGCTCGTGGAGTTTGTCGCCATACGTCGATTCGCAAAGAATGTAATCCGCTTGCGGAAAGGGTTCCGGCATTTTCAGTATCTTGTCGTGCGGCCGGCCAATGTCACCACTGAAAAACAGGCGCTTTTCCACCGGATCGCCGTTCGGAGCGGTTTCGTGGACGGTCAGGCTAATGGCCGCGCTGCCGAGCAGGTGGGCGGTGTCGGTAAAGACCACGCTGACTTCGTCGCGGCTGAGCCAGAACGTTTCGCCATACTCGACCGGTTTTAACAGCTCCAGGGCGCGTTCCACATCGGCGGTTTCGTACAACAGTTCCAGCAAGGCGCGGTCTTGCTTTTTCCGGCGTTTGTTGATCCGCTCCAGGTCCTTTTCCTGAATGTGCGCACTGTCGAGCAGCATAAGCTGGCAGAGATCGGCAGTGGCAGGGGTGCAGTAAATCGGGCCGGTAAAACCCTGACGAACCAGCCGCGGAATCAATCCGCAATGGTCGATGTGGGCGTGCGACAGGAGGAGGTAATCGACGTCGGAAGCTTTAAACCGGAAATCCTGATTGAGATCGTCGGTATTGATGCCCTGAAACAAACCGCAGTCGAGCAAAATGCGTGTTCCGCGTTGGGTCGTAATCAGGTGTTTACTGCCGGTAACGGTGCGGGCGGCACCAAAAAATTGTATTTTCATAAAAGGATTTATTTTTATCTGCCCTTAAAATCGTTTACACCCCTAAATCCCCTAAAGGGGACTTGGACACAGAATCTCCGGATTCAAAAGTCCCCTTTAGGGGATTTAGGGGCTTTTTAAAATAAGGGTTCGCATATTGGAAAAATTACTTCATATCGCCAAAAAATTCTGGAAACGACGCGGGGTAAAAGCCCTGGCTGCGTTCGTCGGGCTGTTGCTGGGGTTGAATTTGTTTTTCCCGCTAAAGGTCCGGCCACGGTATTCAACGGTTATTACGGCCGCCGATGGCATTATTCTTCATGCCTTCCTGAGTGACGACGACAAATGGCGATTAATGACAGAACTGGACGAAATTACGCCGGTGTTGCGGAAAACGATTTTACACAAGGAAGACCGGTTCTTCTATTACCACCCCGGTTTTAACCCCTTATCGATGGCGCGGGCCGCCGTTCGCAACCTGACAACGGGCCGCCGAACCTCGGGGGCTTCCACGATCACCATGCAGGTGGTCCGGTTGCTGGAACCCCGAAAACGGACGTACGCCAGCAAACTCGTAGAAGTGTTCCGGGCCATTCAACTGGAGCTTTTTTATTCTAAAGACGAAATTCTCCAACTCTATCTGAACCTGATTCCGTACGGCGGGAATGTAGAAGGCATTAAATCGGCGTCGATGCTGTACCTCGGAAAACCGCCCCAACTGTTGAGCCTGGCCGAAATCACGACGCTCACGATCATTCCAAACCGCCCCTCGACCCTACGGCTGGGAATCAATAACAAGCTGATTGTGCAGGAACGAAATCGTTGGCTGAACCGCTTCCGACAAACTGGCCTGTTCACGTCCGAAGCCATAGCCGACGCCCTGGCCGAACCCTTGGAGGCACACCGGCGGGTCTTACCGAAACGGGCACCTCACCTGGCGTTGCGGCTGAAAAAAAGCCAGCCCGATCAGGCGATCATTCACACGCTGCTGCGGCCCAACCGGCAGGCTCAGGCGGAGCAACTCGTAGCCAGTTACGTGGGTCGGGTGCGTTCGATGAACATTCACAACGCAGCGGTTCTGGTGATCAATAACCAGACAATGGCCGTCGAAGCCTACGTTGGTTCGGCGGATTTTGCGAATGGCTACGACGGCGGGCAGGTAGACGGCGTCCGGGCGGTGCGGTCGCCGGGCAGCACCCTGAAACCGCTGCTGTATGCCGTGGCTTTCGACAAAGGACTGATGACGCCAAAAACCGTTCTGAATGATGTGCCAACGAGCTTTTCCGGTTACGAACCCGAGAATTACGACCGGCAATTCTACGGCCCGATCACGGTAGAATCGGCACTGGCGAACTCGCTGAACGTTCCGGCGGTGAAGACGATGCAACAGCTTGGCACACCGACGTTTATTAATTACTTGAAAAAAGCCGGTTTTGAAACCATCAAAAAACAGTCGAAAGGGCTGGGTTTGTCGGTCATTCTGGGCGGTTGTGGTGTCACGCTGGAAGAACTGACGAGGCTGTTTGCGGCTTTTGCCAACGGCGGTCAGATGAGCAACCTCAACTTTGTGGCTCCCGACGTGAATGAAATTCCGGCGAAAAAAAACCGCCTGATTTCGGAGGATGCGGCCTTTTTGATTACCAACACGCTTACCCAGATTACCCGCCCGGATTTGCCAAATAACTTTGACAATAGCTACCATTTGCCGCGCATCGCCTGGAAAACCGGTACGTCCTACGGTCGGCGCGACGCCTGGAGCATTGGCTACAACAAACGGTATACGGTGGGCGTTTGGGTCGGTAATTTTTCGGGCGAGGGCGTACCGGAACTGAGCGGAGCCAACATTGCCACGCCATTGTTATTCAGTATTTTCAACGCCATCGACTACAACTCGACCAGCGGCTGGTTCCGAATGCCGAAAAGCTTGTCGATGCGTCAGGTTTGTGCCGAAACCGGCGATGTGCCGGGTGAATTCTGTGCGCATAAAATCGTCGATTACGCCATCATGGGCGTTTCGCCCTACCAGCGTTGCCAGCATCAGAAAACCGTCTGGACCAACCCGGCCGGAACTGTGTCGTACTGCGCCCATTGTTTACCCGAAAATACCGGTTCGGAATCCGATCAGGCCGTTCAGCGGTTTTACCCGAATCTCGCGCCGGAGTTGATTGCTTTTTACGAAAGCCGCCGGATTCCGTACCTGAAAATACCGCCCCACAACCCGGCCTGCACGCGGGTGTTTGCGCAGCAGGGGCCGCAGATCGTGAGTCCGAATGATGGCAGTGAGTATTTTATCAATCCCAATCAGCCCCAGCAGTTGCAACTGAGTTGTCAGGCCGACAATGAAGTGAAGCTGGTTTACTGGTATCTAAACGACAAACTTTACCGAAAAGCCGCCCCAACGGAGGGTGTTTTCTTCAGTCCGCAACCCGGTTCGCTGAAAATCTCCTGTGCCGACGACAAGGGGCGAAATACCGACATCCGGATTTTGATCAAAGCGGAGTAGGTATTCAGACAAGAGAGATTAGACAAGAGAGTAGAGACATACAACTTATGACTTTTTTAGTCTTTACGCTCTTGTCTCATTTCTATCTTCTCTATGATGAACTCCAACCGTCGTGATTTTTTACAAAAGCTTTCGAAAGGCATTGGTGCTTCGGCGCTCGCTTCGCCCTTAGCGGGGTATGCCGCTAATCTGGCGCAGCAGGATCAGTTTGCTCAAATCAACACGCTCGTTTCGCATCTGGGCGAACCGCTGCGGCAAGGTCGTAAATTGGGTATAGCGCTGGTTGGTTTGGGTGGGTATGCCAAGAATCAACTGGCCCCGGCCCTGCAACAAACGCAACACGTCCGGCTGGCCGGTATCGTGACCGGAACGCCCGCCAAAGCGGAGGAATGGATGGCTAAGTACAACATTCCGAAAGCGAATGTATACGACTACAAGACGTTTGACCGCATTATCGACAACAAAGACATCGATGTCGTCTACGTCGTTTTGCCGAATTCGATGCACGCGGAATACGTCATTCGGGCGGCCAAAGCCGGCAAGCACGTCATCTGCGAAAAACCGATGGCGATTACGGTGAAGGATTGTCAGGATATGATCGATGCCTGTAAGAAGGCCAACGTGCAACTGGCCATTGGCTATCGGCTTCATTATGAACCCTTCACGCAGGAGATGATGCGACTGGGCCGGGAAAAAGTATTCGGAAATCTGAAGTTTCTGGAAGCCAGCGACGGTTTCAAGGCCGGTGATCCGAACCAGTGGCGGCTCAAAAAAGCGATGGCGGGCGGTGGCCCGATGATGGACGTGGGCATTTACGCCATTCAGGGCGTTCGGCTGGTGACGGGTTTGGAACCGCTTTCGGTGACGGCCCAGTTTGCGCCCAAAACCGATCCGCAAAAATTCAAGGATGTGGAAGAAACAATGTACTGGCAGTTCGAATTTCCGAACGGAATCACCTCAACGTCAACCACGAGCTACGCTGCGGGTGTCGAGCGGTTGTATGCGTCGGCCGAAAATGGCTGGTTCGAGTTGCGTCCGGCTTATGGCTACGGCCCGCTGAAAGGCATGACGAGCAAAGGCCCGATTGACAAACCGGTGGTCAATCACCAGGCGATGCACATGGACGGTATTTGCAAGGATCTGATTGACGGGAAGCAATTGCCAAAGCACATCACGGGCGAAGAGGGAATGCAGGACGTGAAAATCATCCAGGCCACGTATCAGGCTGCGGAAACGGGGCGGAAAATCAAGATTTAAGGAGTTGTTTCGCAGAGTTGAGCGGAGAAAAAGGGAGGTAAGCGAAGAAAAAAACTCTGCTTAACTCCCTTTTTCTCCGCTTAACTCTGCGAAATAACTCTTTTTACTTCTTCTTCCCCATTGCGTACTTAATCCCCCCCAGGATGTGCGTCAGGAATTGGGCGTCGCTGTAGGATTCGTCCGTGTGGCCCCCGCCGGTGTAGAACGACCGGCCGCCGTCGAATTCGCGGTACCAGATAAACGGGTGATTGTCACCGTTTTTGCCCCCTTCGTAGGTTTTCTCATCCAGTTTCCCCAGAATTTTCAGGCCCGGCACAATGCTTTTGTAGTTGTACCACTCGTCGTAGCGTTTCCAGCGGTCGGGTAGGGCTTTGGTCGAAATATGTTTTTTGTCCACAATCTCAATTTCGGCGTTCTGCTGTTTCGGGTGGCTCAGGAAGTAGGCACCTACCAGTTGGTTGTACCACGGCCATTCGTATTCGGTGTCGGCTGCCGCGTGAATTCCGACAAAACCGCCCCCTTTTTTAATATATTGTTCAAAAGCCGCCTGCTGCTCAGCGTTCAGAATATCGCCGGTAGTGCTCAGAAAAACGACGGCTTTGTATTTTTTCAGGTTATCGGCGGTAAAAAGAGCCGCATTTTCGGTCGTATCGACGCTGAAGCCATTTTCCAGCCCCAGCTTCACAATACTTGCCTTACCTACTTCGATGGACTTGTGCCGGAAGCCTGCGGTTTTCGAAAAAACCAGAATCGCATCTTTGGCGTTTACCGTCGTAGTTGCCAGACCGGTCAATACGCAAAGAATGCTGAGGAACTTTACAATCGTTTTCATTACACAAGGTTAAATATACAGTATCAAAAGTATCGGTTTTGTTGTACTTTACTGTTCATGTTCCATCAATTTCTTCCTGAGTTATGAAAGTACGGCCTGCGGTGCTCCTGATCGAGAATAATCATTTACTGTTGATGCATTACCGGTATGGTGACACGGACGTGTATGCCCTGCCCGGCGGCAATCCCGACCAGGGCGAAACCCTGGATCTGACGGTGATGCGCGAGTTGCAGGAGGAGTTGGGAATCGATGTCGAAGTCGGGCCAATCGCGTTTGTCGGTGAAGTGATTTTCCCCCCCACTAACGGTTCCGAAGCCAAAGAGGATGTGCTGCACGTCATATTTGTCAGTCAGTTGATTGGCGGTATTCCCCGCATCAATCCCCAAGAAACCACGGCACTGGCCGTTAGCTGGAAGCCGGTTCATGAATTGGACAACCTGAATCTGTATCCAAATGTCGGGCGGCAAATTCAGCGCTGGCTGACGTCGCAGACCAATTTGGAATATATTGGGAAAATCGATCAGGCGTTTTTTTGATTGCCCCTAAATCCCCTGAAGGGGACTTTTAGATCTGGATAAGCTGCGTCCAAGTCCCCTTCAGGGGATTTAGGGGCAATCATCACCCCCAGAATCATCCCGGACACACTCGCCAGCAAACCGTAGACAAGGGGCGGATATTCCGTTTCGATGGACAGACAGGTTAACCAGACGACGATTCCGCTGATCATTGACAAGAGGCAGCCCAGCGTGTTGGCGGGTTTCCAGTATAAACCGGCCGTGAGCGGTACGAATAACGACACCAGACTGAAAGCCGACGATTCGCCGACCAGTTCGAAAATGTTGACGTCGCGGGCTGCGGTCATCCAGACGCAAATGAGGGTGATCACCGCCACCGCCAGCCGGATGGTGAGCAGCAGCGTTTTGTCGCTGATGTCGGGCTTGAAAAACCGGTAAATGTTCTCACCAAAAACTGTGGCCGGTGCCAAAATCGCCCCACTTGATACGCTGAGAATGGCCGATAACAAGGCGCCGAAAAAGAGAATTTGCAACGGCATGTTGGCTTGTCGCAACACCATGTTCGGAATCAGCATCTGATTGTCCTGATTCAAATCCGGGTATAGCTGCTTGCCTACCAACCCAATGAAGAGGGGCAGCATGGCAATGGTGATGTACAGAAGCGACGCCAGATAGGAAGCCCGGACCGTGGTTCGCTCATTTTTGGCCGACATCACGCGCTGGAAAACGTCCTGTTGCGGAATGGAACCCAGGCCGATGGTGATCCAGGCGGCCACCCACCCAACGCTGTCTTTGAACGTCGGTTTGGGCAGGAAATGGAAAAAACCGGGTTTGGTTTTCTGAACAATGCTGGCTATCCCGTCGGTCTGATTATACAGAATGACGGCAATGATGATCAAGGCAATGACAATGATGATGTTGTGGAGAAAGTCGGTGATGGAAAGCGACCACATGCCGCCCATCATCGTGTAAATCATCACGATGGTCGCGCTGGAGGCAATGCACCAGAAAATGGGTACGCCCGTGACCAGATTAAGGACAATCCCGATGGCAATGAACTGGGCGGAAATCCAGCTAAAATACGACGGAATGACCAGAGCCGCCGACAGAAACTCCGCCGAACGGCCAAACCGGATGCTGAAATAATCCGAAAAGGTGGTGATTCCCAGCCTATACAGCGGGCGGGCGTAAAAGGCCCCAACCAAAAACAGACACAAGGCCGACCCGAACGGTTCTTCGATAACGGCCAGAAAACCGCCGTCGACAAACATCGCTGGCGCACCCATGATCGTTTCCGAGCCAAACCAGGTGGCAAATGTGGCCGAAGCCGCCAGCGCCAGCGGGAGCCGCCGACCGGCCAGCACAAAATCCTGACTACTGGTTACTTTTCGGGCCGCCCAGGCACCGATGGCGAGGTTGGAGAGGAGGTAGAGGGCAATAAAAGTGAGGAGCATCCGGCGAATAGGCTTGTCGTCACCAAAATAAACAAAAAAACCGATGTCGGAAACATCGGTTTTTTGCGTAACCCCGTCAGCGCCGGGCCGTCGATACGGTCGATAGACCCTGACGGGGTTACAACCGAATCGTTGCAGGCAGATACTTGGCGATCAGGTCTTCGTAATACGGTTTCAGTTCCGAAGCCACCGGCACGACCGGGCTTTTCGAATACAAATCGTACGGGTTGAACTTGTCGACCCATTTGAACATCGCCCGGTCGTGATCGTCCATCAGGTGATCATACGCCTTTTCGCGGTGTTGCGAATAAAATGAGTGGTAGCGGATCATGTACAAAGCCGGTTCGGGCAGGTGATCCTTCGTAATGTGGTATAAATATTCGTCGTGGCCCCACGACATCGTGACGTTTTTCAACCCACAATTCGGTTCGTAAACGCCGTATTTGGTGTTGAAATCCTTGTTATACGAATCCGGATTGGCCGCAAAGTATTCGGGATAGACAATCTTGTCGGAATGCGCACAACCCACCGGGAAGGTGTCACCAACAACCGCCCATTGCGGCTCACCGAATAGACACAGGACTTTGCCCATGTCGTGCAGAAAACCGGTCAGCACAAACCAGTCGGGGTGACCATCGGCGCGGATGGCTTCGGCGGTTTGCAGCAAATGTTGCAACTGATCGAGTTCAATATCCGGATCGGAATCATCGACGAGGGTGTTCAGAAACTCCATCGCGCCCCAAACCGGGATTTCTTTTTTGTCGAATTTGAGGAATTCAGCCCGTTTTCCCTGCACAAAATCGTACGTCTGGTAGGTGTGATTCAGGCGGTAAAACTCCCGGACGGTATCGCGGGCGGGGTCGTCATAATTGCGGTATTCCTCCTTTGCTTTGTGCTCCGGTTCAGGGTAGCGGATCAGCAGATCATCTTCCCATTGTTCCAGGCTGGAGAGGGGGTTGCGTTCGGTGTCGGTGAATGCCATAGTAAGGTAGCTGTTAATAAGCCAATTAATGCGGTAAAGATAATCATTCCCCCAACTATTTCAAGTCCATCACTTAACCGAAATAGCCAGTCAATTCGTCAGATTGTGCAACGCCCACACGTC
The DNA here is from genome assembly GCF_003334855.1 of Larkinella punicea. GTDB lineage: Bacteria > Bacteroidota > Bacteroidia > Cytophagales > Spirosomataceae > Larkinella > Larkinella punicea. The sequence continues at coordinate 282,243 of NZ_QOWE01000009.1, read as the reverse complement.
GATGGATAGTTCCTTATCGGCTTTCAGCACGTTCAAAACGTCGGCAAAAGGCTGGTGATTGTCGGCCAGATTTGAAAACAGAACAATCAATGTCTTTTTCTGCGGGATGCGAACGACGCAGTTGCTAAAACCGCACGTACTGCCGGAATGGAAAAACTCCGATGCTTCGCCGTTTGCTTCGGTGAAAAACCAGCCTAAACCGTAAAAACCGTTCGTCTGTCCTTTAATCTGATGATGGACGGTTTTGAGCTTTTCCACGACATCGACCAGTTGGCCGGTTGTCAGCGCGTCGTCCCATTTTTTATAATCCGCCAGGGAAGTATAAACACAGCCGTCGCCTTTGGTGCCGCTCGTCACGCTCTGGTCCGAAAGTCGGATGGTTTGGTCCTGATTCCGGGCATAGCCCATCGCCCGGTTGGGAATCGACCGTTTGGGTTCGTAGAGCGTCGTCTGGTTCATGCCCAACGGTTTGAAAAGGGTTTCGGTAATGAACGCCAGATACGGTTTTTTCGTAACCCGCTCCACGACTTGCGTAAGCAAACAGAAGGCCGAATTGCTATACCGAAACCGGCTCCCCGGTTCAAAATACGTCGAATCTTGCGGCTTTAGCAGCGCCAAGACTTCGGCATCAAAAATCTGTTCGTTTCGACTGGACGACAAAAGTGATTCGTAATCCAGAATCCCGGAAGTGTGTGTCAGCAGATGGCGCAACTTGATGCTTTTGCCAACTTTTTGATTGAAATCCGGGAAATAGTTGAGCAGATTATCGTCAAAAGAGAGTTTTTTCTGTTTTTCCAGCAACAGAATGCACATCGCCGTAAACTGTTTGGAAACCGACGCCATCCGGAAATTGGTTTCCGGCGAAATGGACGTTTTCGTCGCCAGATCGGCCAGCCCCACACCCCGGTTATACACGGTTTTTCCATCAATCACCACCAGCAGGGCGCCACCGGGCTGGTCGATCGAAAAGTTGCGGTGCATCACCGAATCGAGAGCCGCCGGGAGTTTTTGAGCCAAAACCGTATGAAGCATACAACACCAGAAAGCGAGGGTTTTCATTCCGGCAATCTACGAAATAGGAACACGGATTTGACGGATTTGACGGATTGAACGGATTTTTACGGATAAAATCAGTTTTAATCCGTTCAATCCGTCAGATCAGCGTTCCTATCAAAAATCCCAGATTTGATCAGGTGTGATGCAGAAATTGATTCGAATGTCGCCTTCGTAAACATCGTCAATTTGATCGACCGGATCGAACAGCGACAGCCCAATTTTCAGGCAATCCGGGCGGCACTGCGCCAGAAACCGGTCGTAAAAACCGCCCCCGTAGCCGATGCGGTTGCCGGTTTGGTCAAACGTGAGTAAAGGAATTAGAATAATGTTAAATGATGAATGATGAATGATGAATGATGAAGTGGGGGGCGGCTCGGGAATACCGTAGCGGTTTTTGGTAAACACGGTTTCGGGGGTGATTTCGTAGTTTTCCAGCGTTCCGGTTTCCAGATTCGTGACGGGCGCGGCTATCCGAATGTGTGGAAATTCCTGCCAGAGCCGCCGGACGATGAGCCAGGTGTTGACTTCTTTCTGACTTTCGATGGGCAGAAACGTACCGATAACCGAAACCGGTTTGGAGGGCAGAAGCGTAAAAAACTGATTTGAAATCGCTTCGCACCGGTTTTGCCACTCGGCTTCGGACAACAACCGGCGTTTCTGGCGGAATGCAGCACGCAGCTCGGCTTTCGTCATCGCTTAGTCTTTCAACACCAGCATCTGGTAAGCCATCGGATCAAAAGCGGTCAGCAATTTCGGGATAAACTGCGGGTCGTTGAGCTGGAAATTTAGGTAGTTTTCGGAGCGTTCCTGAATACCGCCGTTCGGGAAGAGCTTCTGTTTCAGGGTCATCAACTGATTCAAAACCGTTTCGTAATTCTTCTCCTCGGTTTTCTTCAGGCGTTTTTCCAGATGATCGATCGTGTGCATCAGCCGGGCTTTTTCGGCCAGCACAGCCCCTTCCAGCGACTTATCCACTTTGACGGATTTGTGCAGAATCTCGGCAAAACACTGTTCCAGACACGCTTTCTGTTCCGTCAGATCGAGGGAATTTTCCGAAATTCGTTCCGTATACGCCCGGCGCAATTTCACCTCGTCCCAGAACAGCTCTTCGGGCGATACACCCAGTTTGTCCATTTTTTTGGCGCTGGCCGGGTTGACGTACAACGCAAAGTTGCGGGGCATCAGCAGCGGAAACGGAATCTGGAAATGATCAAAAATGCCTTTCAGTTGCAGCCAGTACGGCACTTCCGACGGGCCGCCAATGTAGGCTAGATTCGGCAAAATGACTTCCTGATAAACCGGTCGCAGCACCACATTGGGGCTGAACCGCTCCGGATGTTCATCGACCAACGCCAGGATTTCGTCCCGCGAAAAACGGATTTCGGTGTTCAACACTTCATAAGAATCCTCGCCATCGGTAATGATGCGTTCGCGTAACTGATCGTCCAGATAGAAGAGGTTGATTTCGCGGGGCGTTATCTGCGTTTTGTAACCAAGGGCTTCCAGTTGCTGGGTGGTTTGCGTAACGATACCCTCGGTTGGACGGTTTAGCAACTCGTTTTTGATGATGGGCGCAAAGAGCCGTTTCAAGTCAGCATCATCGGCATCAAGGCAAATCAGACCCTCTTTGCCGAGCAGTTCGTTGGCGTACCAGCGAACGGCGTCCGATAACGTATCGTGTTTCAGGTAAGCGTCTTCAAACAGAAACAACTTTTCCGGCATTTCGTCAAATATCGCTTTCAGTTCCTTCGGGTTCATCCGCCCGACGGCCCCACGTTGCTCCGTTTCCCACGTATAGCTTTTGCCAAACAGCGTAAAATGGTTGATTTCCGCAAAGTCGTGGTCTTCGGTCGCCAGCCAGTAGATCGGCACAAAATGGTAGGCCGGGTACGTCTCATTCAGCTTTTTCGCAAGATTTACCGTTGTAATCCACTTGTACAGCACGTAAAGCGGCCCGGTGAAAATGTTCAACTGGTGTCCCGTCGTCACCGTAAAGGTATTGGGTTGGGCCAGGACCGAGAAGTCGGGTTTGTTGGGAATGTGCTGGTACTGCCGTTCTAAAACCTCCACCAAGGTCTGCCGCTTGCTGTCGTCGAACGCCCGGTTTTTGACTTGTTCCTCAAACGCTTCCAGGGTTGGGAAGTGGTTGTAATACGGTTGGAGGGCTTCTTTTTGGGAGATATAATCTAGGAACAGATTCGAAAACTGGCCGGTGGCGGTTAGTGGCAGGTACTGACAGTCCATGAAAATGGGATTTTTGTCACTGAACACAGAATTGGGGATCAAGGTTCGGACGAGTTAAGGTGAATACATGAATGGCAACCAAAGGCGGTCCAGGAATCAAGCCAGCCCGGTTTTTGGAATCTGGTTCCAGAGATGGTTCCGGGTGGTGTGAATTTCCTGTAATGCCCGGGTTCCGCCCAGCGTCACGTTGAAAAACCGCTTCCGGCGTCCCCCGCGCTCGGCGGTAGCTCCGCCCATCTGCGACTTGAGGTAGCCTTTTTCTTCGAGTCGTTGCAGTGTCGCATGAATGGCGCTCAGACTGACGGTGCGACCGGTTTGCTTCTCGATTTCTTCCAGAATGGTTACGCCGTAAGCCTGCCCGTTCAGCATGGCAACCGTCAGCAGCACCAGTTCCTCAAATTCGCCTAAGTACGGACGATTCATATTTGTTTAGGTTTTGTAAAACAAATATATCCAGATTCTTTTAGCAGCAAAGAACCGGTCGGGAAATCATCGTTTTTGGCGGAAAATGACGGAAAAATATTGTATTAAAGTGGCCGAATCTTGATATTCCGGTAGTAAACCGGGCTGCCCCAGTCCTGCAAACCGATCCGTCCGGCCAACTGACCTTTGCTGATCGGAGCGTTTTTTAAGTTGCTTTCGGCGATTCGTTTTTTCCAGTCGGCACTCTCAACGTTGTGTTCCTGAATGAGATAGCCGTTCATGTAGACCGACAGGACTTTCCCTTTCAGCTTGAAATGAATCTGGTTCCACTCACCCACGGCCTTCGGTTCGCGGATGCGGGCGTTGGCGACGCTGAAGAAGTCGCCCGCGCGGTGTTTGTTTTCCGGCGCACCCTCGTAAATCGCGTTGTCGAGCACCTGAAGCTCCAGGCCGGTATGGTAAATCTCCTTGTATTCCGGGGCTTCGGTTACAAAAAAGAAAATACCGCTGTTTGTAAACCGTTCGACTTTACAATCTGCCTTGAATTCAAAATCGCCTTTGAACGTCTGATCCGTCGCCAGATCGCCCCCGTTTTTGGCTTTGTTTCCGGCGCGTTCCGGTACATGCAGTTTCAGTGCTCCGTTTTCGATAATCCAGGCCGAGCCGACACCGGTTTTGCCGTAGGTATGCCAGCCGCTGACGTCTTTTCCGTTGAACAGCAGTTTCCAGCCCTCTTTCTTTTCCTGTGCAGTTAAGGTGTTCGGAGCCTGTGCAAACAGTTGGACGACCGATAGGAAGAACAGCGCAATCAGTGAAATTTTTTTCATAGGTTTTGAAAGAGAGAAAAGAGCATAGACAAGAGAGTAAAGACACGGTTTTTTAAGTCTCTACTCTCTTGTCTCTGCTCTTTATTCTAAATGAAAAACTACATCGCCCAACCCTGACGGTATTCGCGTTTCAGATACGGATTCAATTCCGGGGCGTTGGTGAAGGCCATGGTTTTTGTATCCCAGTTTAGTTTGGTGCCCTGTTTGTAGAGGGCCACGATGCCCAGCAGCATGGTTTCGCACAACGGGCCGGCGTATTCGAAGGGCGAAACCGCCTTGCCGTTTCCCTTGCAGGCTTCGGCCCAGTTGCGTTCGTGACTCATGCCGACGCGCGGAATCGTCTGCGCCGGTTTTTTGTAGGAATCCATTTTTTCCTGCGGCAGCAGACGCGGTTTGGAGCCGTAGGTTTCGTGGAAAAGTTTTCCTTTCGTTCCGACATACAAAACGCCACCACCTTTCGGAACGGGACCATCGCCGAATTCGATCGGTTTGGGCGGCAAGATACCGCCATCGTACCACGTCATCGTCAGCGGATTTTTCTTGTCTTTTGTTTCAAACTCAAAAGTCACCAGCGACGAAACCGGGTAGCTTTGCTTGTTAAATGGCGTCGAGGAAGCCTCGACGGTGATCGGCGGGTTGAGCCCCAGCGCCCAGAACGGGTGATCGACCAGGTGAGCGCCCATGTCGCCCAATGCACCGGCACCGTAATCGACCCAGCCGCGCCATTTGAACGGGGTGTACGCCGGATTGTAGGCCCGGTGGGGAGCAGGACCTAAAAACAACTCCCAGTCCAGCGTCGATGGTGCGTCGACGGCTTCTTTCGGTACCTCCATACCTTGCGGCCAGATGGGGCGGTTGGTCCAGACGTGGACTTCCTGCACTTTGCCAATGGCGCCGTCGGCAATCCATTCGTTGATCAGGCGGGCATCGTCGTTCGAGTGGCCCTGGTTTCCCATTTGGGTAACGACTTTCGGATTTTCTTTCGCCAGCCGCGCCAGTTCGCGCGATTCCCACACCGTAACGGTCAGCGGTTTTTGCACGTAGACGTGTTTACCGAGTTTCATGGCGGCTGATGCAATAACACCGTGCAGGTGATCGGGTGTGGCCACTACAATGCCGTCGATGTCTTTCTGGGCATCGAGCATCTTGCGGTAGTCTTTATACCGCTTGGCATTCGGGTATTTTTCGAAAACCGGGCCAGCGTATTTCTCATCGACATCGCAAAGCGCGACGATGTTTTCTGTGGGTGCCAGGGCGTTGAGGTTGCTTTTTCCCATGCCGCCGATGCCGACCCCGGCGACGTTCAGTTTATCAGACGGCGCAATAAATCCTTTGCCACCCAGCACATGCCGGGGCAGAATGGTGACGCCAGCCAGGGCAAGCGACGAGGCTTTGAAAAAACCGCGTCGGCTAACCGCCTGATCGGCTTTATTTTTCAGATTGCTCATACGTTAAACAGTATGTTTGTTAAGGGATGGAATACGAATGTGTTAAAAGTACAAAATCATCGTTTCTGAAGTACTATTTAATCGTATTTTCATACTGTTCTGTATAACCCTGACAGCATAACCCTGACAGCGGTCGCCAGACCCTGTCAGCGGTTGAAAAATCTATTATCCAGATCAACCGCTGACAGGGTCTGGCGACCGCTGTCAGGGTTACTTCAATTTCTTCGGATTGACCCGCCGGATCACTTCCCGTTTGTTGAACACGATGCGCCAGATCACGAACGGCAAGGCCGCATTGTCTGTACAGGTTTTGCAGATGATGTCATCCGTCGCAACGGGTGAATTGTAGACAAACAGCGTGTCGTTCAGTTTCTGGACGTTGTCGTTCTGCTCCAGTTTATTCTGAGCGTTGTAGACATACGCACCCAGCAAATCCCGTTCTTTGGGATCCAGGGCTGGGTTGGTTACATCTTTTGCCTTCAGCAAATCGATCGTAATGGCGTACTGTTTCTCCAGTTTCTGAATGGCCGGTACGTTTTCCAGGTTGCAGAAGGTGGAGTCTCCGGGCTTTTTCGTCAGTTCACGAGTCAGAGCTTTTCGGGTGGTCAGAATGAGGGCTTTGCCCCATTCATCGACGGTGGTCGTGAGTTGGACGTTGGTGACCCGCTTGATTTTCCGGTCGTTCATTTCCTGCGCCAGTTCCTTCGTATTCTGATTCTGGTCGGGAGAGCAGGCGGACTCAAATAATAGAAGAAACAACAGACTTAGCAGGAGAGCAAAAGGGGAAAAGATACGGTTCATTGCCAGGAACTTAGTGAAGTGAAATCTTGTCATCAATCTGGATAACGATGGGATTGTCCGTTTCGTTGACAAATGTACGACCGAAGTGTTGACTGACCGAATTTTCGTAGATTTGTATCAAAGTTTACCCCGTTCCCCTAAAGGACGGTCGGCCGTTGCCGGACTTCTGCATCCGGATTATTCCGCGTCCAAGTCTCCTTTAGGGGAACGGGGTAAATCAGGCATAAAGTTTTCTAACCAATGATTGATCAATTAGAATCCATAAAAGAACGGTTTGAGGAGGTTTCTCAGCAAATCATGATGCCGGAAATCGTTTCGGATCAGAAGAAATACACCAAGCTAAGCAAGGAATACAAAGACCTCGAAAAGATCGTCAAGCAGTATCAGGTTTATAAAAAACTGCTGAATGATATCGACGGGGCAAAGGATCTGCTGGCTACCGAACGAGATGAAGATTTGCGCGAAATGGCCAAAGCAGAACTCGATGAGCTGGTGCCGCAGCGCGAACCGATGGAGGACGTATTGAAAGAAATGCTGATTCCGAAAGATCCGAACGACAGCAAAAACGTCATTCTCGAAATCCGGGCCGGAACCGGTGGCGACGAAGCCTCTATTTTCGCCGGTGATCTGTTCCGCATGTACCAGCGCCTGTGCGACCGCATGGGCTGGCGGATGTCGTTGATGGACTTCACCGACGGAACCTCGGGTGGTTACAAAGAAATTATCTGTCAGGTCGAAGGCGAAGACGTCTACGGCAAACTGAAATTCGAATCCGGTGTTCACCGCGTTCAGCGGGTTCCGGCCACCGAATCGCAGGGGCGAATTCACACCTCAGCTTCCAGCGTAGCGGTTTTGCCCGAAGCGGAAGAGGTTGATGTTCAGATCAATATGAACGACATTCGGAAAGATACCTTCTGCTCGTCGGGTGCGGGAGGGCAGTCGGTCAACACCACCTATTCGGCGGTTCGGCTCACGCACATTCCATCTGGTTTGGTGGTGCAGTGCCAGGATGAACGTTCGCAGATCAAGAATACCGAAAAAGCCCTGACGGTTTTGCGTTCGCGTTTGTACGAAATTGAATTGCAGAAACACAACGACGAAATCAGTTCGCAGCGCAAGTCGATGGTGGGCAGTGGCGACCGTTCCGACAAAATCCGGACCTACAATTACCCGCAAAGCCGCGTAACCGACCACCGCATCGGCCTGACAGTGTATAACCTGCCGACAGTGATGGACGGCGACATCGACAACTTTATCGAGCAACTCCGCATGGCCGAAAACGCCGAACGGATGAAAGAAGCCGCGTTGGCCTAAGAAATGCCGGGCCGACAAACGACCCGGCATTCGATTACACCTGCGTCGCTTTCAGCCGGTCGCGGAGTTGAAACAACTCATCCCGTAGCCGGGCCGCTTCCATGAAATCCAGTTCTTTGGCGGCTCGTTCCATTTTATTCTGCGTCTCTTTGATGACCTGCTCCAGGTCATTTTTCCCCATGTATTGCACCACGGGATCGGCAGCAATCCGGAATTCGTCGGGTTCAACGTAGTATTGTTTGGCCTCCGGACGCGAATCGGCAATGCTGGTTTGTCCCATAATGGCATCATGAGACCGCAAAATGGTCATTGGCGTAATACCGTGCTTCTCATTGTACTCCATCTGGATTTCCCGCCGTCGGTTGGTTTCGCTGATGGCTTTCTCCATCGAACCGGTGATGCGGTCGGCATACATGAGCACGCGTCCGTTGGAGTTCCGGGCGGCCCGGCCAATGGTTTGAATCAGGGATCGAATGTCGCGCAGGAAACCTTCTTTGTCGGCGTCCATGATGGCCACCAGCGATACTTCCGGCAAATCGAGTCCTTCGCGCAGCAGGTTGACACCCACCAGCACATCGAAAACACCCAGTCGCAACTCCCGCAGGATTTCAACCCGATCCAGCGTTTTCACTTCCGAGTGAATGTAGCGGCCTTTGACGCCCACCCGTTCCAGGTATTTGCTCAACTCCTCGGCCATGCGTTTGGTCAGCGTCGTCACCAGCACCCGTTCTTTGCGTTTGACGCGGATGTCGATCTCTTCCAGCAAATCATCGATCTGGTTCAGACTGGGCCGTACTTCAATCGCAGGGTCCAGCAAACCGGTCGGGCGAATCAACTGTTCGACCACTACGCCTTCGCTCCGGCGTAATTCGTAATCAGAAGGGGTTGCGCTAACAAAAACCGTTTGCCCGGCCATTTGCTCAAATTCCTGAAACGTAAGCGGACGGTTATCGAGCGCCGATGGCAGCCGAAAACCGTAGTCAACCAGGGCTTCCTTGCGCGAACGGTCACCGCCCCACATCGCCCGGATTTGCGGCATCGTCGCGTGGCTTTCATCCACAATCGTCAGAAAGTCGTCGGGGAAATAGTCGAGCAAACAGAAGGGACGCTGGCCGGGTTGCCGGCGGTCGAAATACCGGGAGTAGTTTTCAATACCGGAACAATAGCCCAATTCGCGCATCATTTCGATGTCGAACTCTGTCCGCTCCTTGATTCGCTCGGCTTCCATATTCCGGAACTCGGACTGAAAATAGCGAATCTGCGCCACCAGATCATTCTGAATTTCGCCGATGGCCATATTCAACGTGTCCCGACCGGTTACGAAAAGGTTGGCCGGGAAAATGGCAATGATCCGGTCGTCGCCGATCTTCTTGCCCGACGCCGGATCGATGCGTTGAATGGCTTCAATTTCGTCGCCGAAGAAGACAATCCGGTACGCAAAATCGGCATAACCGGGAAAAATATCGACGGTATCGCCCTTGACTCGGAACGAACCGCGGGTGAATTCCACCTCGGTGCGGCTATACAGAATCTCGACCAGTTTGAAGAGAAACTGGTTGCGGCTGATGGTTTCGCCCACGCCCAGCCGCACGATGCTTTTCTGGTATTCGTTCGGGTTACCGGCACCGTAAATACAGGAAACCGAGGCAATCACGACAATATCCCGCCGACCGCTCATCAGGGCCGAAACCGTCGCCAGCCGGAGCTTGTCGATTTCTTCGTTGATAGCCAGATCTTTTTCGATGTATGTATTGGTCGTCGCGATGAACGCTTCCGGCTGGTAGTAATCGTAATAGGAGATGAAATATTGAACAGCATTTTCGGGGAAAAACTGCTTGAACTCGCCGTAGAGTTGGGCTGCCAGCGTTTTGTTGTGGCTCAGCACGAGCGTCGGGCGGTCGAGTTGGGCAATGACGTTGGCTACTGTAAATGTTTTTCCAGATCCGGTAACACCCAACAACACCTGCGACGGTTCGCCTTCCTTGATCCCTTTTACCAGCTTTTCAATGGCCTGCGGCTGGTCGCCAGTCGGTTTAAATTCTGAAGTCAGCTTGAAATTCATAACAAGCTAAGATACGAAAAAAGCAAGATTGAAACAAGAACGGTTTTAAAGATAACCGCACTTTTTCAGGATTGTTAGCGTATGCTCATTCTGTCATTTTTTTTCCAAACAACTCGCGTACCTCCCGGTTACGGTACTAGTCACTCAACGTTTAAATACCATGAAAAACAACCTGAAAAATGGAAGCCGGAGCCTGATCGTCGGGTTTGGTATTCTGCTGACAACCTTTTGCCTGAGTTGTAATTCCAAAACAGAAAGCACGCAATCAGGCGCCGATGCGACGGAAATGGCGAATGATACGAGCATTATGGGAATTCAGGGCGACACGACCACCAATTCGCTGGAGGCACCACAAGCAGCCCAGGGCGATACCGGACAGACGCTCCCGGAAATGCGCGCCAAAAAGAAAAACTGATTTGGCGGTATTCACTGATTATTGATACGTCCCCACCAGCGTAACGACCGACTTGGGTTCCAGCCGAACTTGGTCGGCCCGTACGGTGGATTTCGTCAGGGTTTTGGTGGCGGAGGTGGTATAACCGGCAAAGCGTCCGTTCCGGATTTTTACCCCGCTGAGGGGTACGGTCAGGGCGTCGGACGTCATGTTGACACAAACCAGCACAAGCTGTTTACGCGCAGCATCTTTGTAGGCCGACACCATACCCTGACTCGCTTCGGCCACCGGATTCGCCACCTCACCGATGCGGACCGCCACCCGTTTCATACCGGGCCGGATAAAGCGGGCGTAATTGCCGAACGCCCAGAGTTGTTTCGAGTCGATCACCTGCCCGTCGAGCCGGGCGTTGTCGTGGTTTTTATACAGACCATCCGGGCCGTTGATATACACCAGCCCATCGCTGTAGTTGTAGGGATTGATGGCCAGCCACCATTGCCACGAGGTCACGTTGGCGATCGTCAGGTCGTTGTGGATCACTTTGGCCACGTACAGCCCATAGTCGATGTCGGTGTGGCGCGGACTGCCGTTGTACTGGCCGCAGATGTCGCCCAGAACGCCAAACTCACTTTGCCAGAGTGGCGGACTCCCCACGGTTTTGGCGCGTTGAGCTGCTTTCTGGCGCATCGCCACGAGCGTCGAGTCCCGGCAGGTCGAAAAATAGCTGTGATACGCCCAGATCGGTTCCGCATTCGGGAGTTTAGTCAGAGAAGCGGTTTGGTTCGGGCCAAAAAAGTAGTCAAGCTGATTGCCTCTGCCACTTTCGGCTTTCTCGTAGAGGTAATCAAGCTGGCCCGCTTCACCGGTTACGACCTTTGTTTTGGATTTGGCAGTGGCCAGTTTGGTCGATAAAGCTTTGGTAACCGCCAGAATATCGGCATTTTCGGCCGGGGAGCCTTCCTGATTGGCTTTGCCGTTTTTGCCGGCAGTCCAGTCCCATTGCGGTTCGTTGATGGGGCTCAGGTAATCAAATTTGAAGTGTTCGGCCACGGTAACCAGAAAGTCGGCGAAAGGTTCCAGGGCGGCTGGTTTGAGATTGAACGCTTTGCCGCCCGGCGAAAAAGCTTTGCCGTTGCGGGTCATTTGCACGGGCGGGGAGTTGGTAAACCCAAGGGTGTAGCGAACACCCCGCTGGCGGGCCGCCTGTAAAAACCATTGATTTCCAGCCTGTTTACTCCAGTCGTAACGGCCATCAGGAGTCAGAAAACTTTCTTCCCGACGCCATTCATCCCGGATGGCACTGCTGTCTTTCTGTTCAAAACTTCCCGCACCGATGTTCACCCGCCACAACGACAAGCCAATACCCTTCGGCTGGCCGCTGGCCAGGGTATCCTGACTAAAGAGCAGATCGGCGATCTGGTTTTTTTTGGCCTTATCGCGCCATTTACCAATAAACTTGGCCGACCAGCAATCGGACGCGCCGAAGCTATGGATGGTTTGAAATTCCTCACTCAGATTGATCGTCACCGCCGAAGCGAGCGGTTTTGTCTGGCCAGTGAAACCGGTTCGGTGGCTGGTGCCGGTCAATGCAATCAGGAGAAACAGGGCGGTTTTGGCAAGGCGTTTCATTGGAGAAAAAGAAAATAACAAGTGGCCCTACGATTGACTATTTACCAGTCTTTCAACCCGATCAGGGTTGAACACCCAACCACTGATGGCGGTTTTGCAAACCGGCCTTATCGTCGTGCTGAACGAGCAATACCGAGGGCGCACTGACCAAGTCGGTGGCATCGTATTCCAGTTGCAGGCCAACAAATGCCAGGTATTCGTTCAGGAGCGGTTCCAGCGGTTCGTTGCCGAAGATGCAGCGTTCGTAATACCAGCCGAGCGGTTCACCCGCCACTTCTTCCGTGATAGCGCGGTAATCCTCAAGCGTATACCCCACGAACGGTTTTCCGAATCGTTCCCACATGATCCGCATGACGTCATCAAGTGAACGGGCATGATTCCATTTCCGGCGGATGTGTAAGTCCAGAATTAGGGCCACGGTGGCGCCCTTGTAATACACCGACACTTTCCGGTTCGGTACGCCTTTGTCGTAACCGTCCAGCCACAAATCCCAGGACGACTCGGTGAGCGACTGAAACGATCGTCCGCTGGGTTCAAAATGTCGTTTCAACAGCACCTGAAGCTCTTTCCAGTAGGCGGCATCGGTGAAAACGTTCGCCCGGCGGAGGAGCAAATCCCCGTAATAGGTCGTGACGCCTTCGGCCACAAAGCAGGTCGTGAAGTACGTTTCCCGGGTAAAATCATACGGCAAAAGTTCCGTTGGCCGAATGCGGATGATATTCCAGGTATGAAACAATTCGTGCGACGAGACGCCCAGCAAATCCGTATACAGGCCCTCGCCTTCGTCGTTGGGACCCAGCACGAGCATGGTGGAATTGCGGTGTTCGACGCCGTGGTAATGCGCCGTCGGCAGAATCAGCGTCAGAAAATGATAGTCTTTTTCGGGAAATTCGCCGAAGAGCCGGATTTGCGTTTCCGAAAACCGGCTGAAATCGTGCCGGATTCGTTCCCAATCCGGTTTTATATTGCCATTGATCCAGACGTGAAAAACCGTATTATCAATTTCATACGGGAGATGTTGCAGGTCGGGCGAAGCGATGAGCGGGCAGTCGACCAGTTCGTAGAAATCAGAGGCAGTCAGGATATTGGATGCGGTTTGCTTCATTCCGCAGGCCACCTGCCAATCGTCCGGAATGGTCAGTTCGAGCGTACATTCTTCCTGCAACCGATCGTCGGTAAATAAACACAGATTGACCGGATTGATGTACAGCAGCCGATCGTCGGCGTAGCTGGTTCCTGCGTTGATGGTGTTGCTGTAATAGGTATACCGGGCGACCAGTTCCGAAACGCCTTCGGTTTGCACCCGCCAGCGGTCTTTGGTAATTTTCTGAAACGCGAGCGGTTTTCCGGTTTGGTCAAAAATTTCGAACCGCTGGATATTTTTGGCGAAGTTCTGAATCTCATACCGGCCGGGACGCCAGGCGGGGAGTTGCAAATCAACGGTGGAAGATGAAATGGCCGTCAGCAGAAAATCAACTTCAAGGAGCCGGGACGAAGGGTTGGTCGACGAAATACGGTAGTGCATACCTGCGAATATAACCGCTTGTTTGTGAAAACGCTAAATATGGAAATCAAACTTGTTTCGTTCCGTAACATTCTCTACCTTTGCAGACTCATTTGAAAAATAGGCATCCAAGATATAGTTAGTCATGAAAAGAACGTTTCAACCTTCGAACCGTAAGCGCCGGAACAAGCACGGCTTCCGCGAGCGCATGGCATCAGCCAATGGCCGCAGAGTACTGGCCGCCCGTCGCGCAAAAGGACGTCATAAATTGACGGTTTCGGACGAGAAAAAAGGCGATCGGTTTAAAATCTAATCGTTTAAGGTTTGAAGTTTAAGGTTTAACGTTTCTGCGCAAGAAGCAGCCTTAAACGTTAAACATTAAACCTTAAACGCATTATGAAGCAAACGTTCAAAAAATCCGAACGGCTTTGCAGTAAAAAAACCATCGGTCAGTTATTTCAGAAAGGTAGTGCGACCACGCGGACGTTCTACCTTTTTCCATTTCGACTCCTCTATATGGACGACCCCGAGCGTACTGACCCGCTGCCTGCCGTCCTGATTTCGGTCTCCAGCCGAAACTTCAAAAAAGCCGTCGACCGCAACCTCATCCGTCGCCGGGTCCGCGAAGCCTACCGTTTAAATAAGGCACTTTTGTTCGGAACCGCTGAAAAACCGAAGCAACCGCCCGCCTATATTGTCTTTTTATATACCGCCCGCGCAATAATTTCGTTTGAAGAGATAGAAAAAAGTATGAAATTAGCTTTGGGTCGGGTGTAGATTATAGAGATAAGACGTGAGACAAGAGAAAATTGACTCTCGCGTAGGTCTTTTATCTCTTGTCTTGCATCTTTAATCTATAAAAACATGTTTACGCGCAAACGTCTGACTGTCGCCCTGGGAGCGACCCTTCTGGCAGGAAGCCTGGGTTTTTATTCGTTCCGCAACGACGACCGGTTTTTTGAAATCGCCCGCAACCTGGACATTTACGCGACGCTGTTCAAAGAACTGAACCTCTATTACGTCGACGAACTGAATCCGAACCGGATGGTGAAGAACAGCATCGACGCCATGCTGAAATCGCTCGACCCGTACACCAACTTCTTCGCCGAAGACGAAATCGAGGATTACATGACGATGACCACCGGACGCTACAACGGCATCGGGGCGCTCATCGGCTCGCGGCAGGGACGCAGCATCGTGATGATGATTTATGAAGGCACACCCGCCGAAAAATCCGGTTTGCAGATTGGCGATGAGATTCTCAAGGTCGACGGCGTGGACATCAAAACCCGGCGCGAACTGGATTCCGACAAACTGCTCCGGGGACAAACCAACACGGCGGTCAAACTGACGGTGAAACGCTTTGGAGCCAAAGATCCCATTGACCTGAACGTGACGCGTGATGTCGTCAAAATGACCAATGTGCCCTATTCCGGCATGATTTCGAACGACGTGGGCTACATCGACCTGAAAGATTTTACCGGCACGGCGTCGCGCGAGGTGCGGAACGCGTTTGTCGAACTGAAAGGCAAAGGCATGAAAAAGCTGGTGCTGGATGTGCGCGAAAATCCGGGCGGTTTGCTCAACATGGCCATTGATATTGCCAACATCTGGTTGCCGCGCGAGTCGGAAATCGTGACGACGAAAGGCAAAGTGACCGAATGGAATAAAACCTACACGGCGCTGAACCCGCCCCTGGATCTGGAAATCCCGATTGTGGTGCTGACCAACAGCCGGAGTGCGTCGGCGGCAGAAATCGTTTCGGGCGTTATTCAGGACTACGATAGGGGCGTTCTGGTGGGGCAACTGACCTACGGAAAAGGGCTGGTGCAAACCACCCGCGAACTTTCGTACAACACCAAGCTGAAAATTACCACAGCCAAATACTACATTCCGAGCGGTCGCTGCATTCAGGCCATCGACTACAGCCACCGCAATCCGGACGGCAGCGTGGGCAAGATCCCCGATTCGCTGAAAACCGCCTTCAAAACCAAAGCCGGTCGCCCGGTTTACGACGGCGGTGGCGTTACGCCGGATGTGCTGGTGGAACCGACGACACCCGCCCCAATCGCCATCAGCCTGACCAACAAGGGGTTGATTTTTGATTATGCCATCAAATACCGGCACGACCACCCGACGATCAAGCCCGCCCGCGAGTTCAGCCTGACCGACGCTGAATACCAGAATTTTGTGACGTGGCTGAAAGACAAGGAATACGATTACACCACGCAGGTTGAAAAGGAACTGGGGACGCTCGAAGCCTCGGCCAAGAAAGAAAAATCGTTCGATCAGATTCAGGATCAGCTAAAAGCGTTGCGTACGAAACTGTCGCACAGCAAGGATGTCGATCTGGTGACGTTTAAAAGCGAACTGAAAACGTTGCTGGAACAGGAAATTGTCGGTCATTATTACCTCCAGAAAGGCATGAAAGAAGTATCGTTCGCGACCGATCCGGAAATCAAAGCCGCCCTCGACCTGTTCAAAGACATGAACCGGTATCAGTCTATTTTGAAAGGAAAAAATTAAGAAAGGAGGAGGGAGGAAAGGAAGAGAGGAGGGTGCCCCTCTTCCTTTCCTCCCTCCTCCTTTCCTCCCTTTTTTATGTCCCTTATTCTCTCCCTCGATACTTCCACCACTGTTTGTTCGGTAGCCCTTCACCGCGACGGAGCGGTTTTGGCCTGCTTCGAATTGTTTACCGAAAAATCATCGTCGGGCATGTTGACGACGCTGATTCAGAATGTGGTCCACGACAGTGGACACCCGCTTTCTGAACTGGACGCGGTCGCCGTGGCCAAAGGGCCGGGGTCCTACACCGGTTTGCGGATTGGCGTTTCGACGGCCAAAGGGCTGTGTTTTGCACTCGATAAACCACTGCTGGCCATCAACACGCTCGAAGCGATGGCGTGGCAGGTAAACGGTTTTTATCCCGCGTCCTACGCCCTTTGCCCCCTGCTCGACGCCCGGCGGATGGAAGTCTACTGTGCGGTTTATGATTCAGAAGGCCGTGAAAAGGTGCCTACATCGGCGCAAATCATTGATGAGCAATCGTTTGTGGACTTACTGGCGCAACAGCCCGTCGTGTTTTTCGGGAATGGTGCGGCCAAATGCCGGGCGATTTTGGCGCATCAACCCAATGCGGTTTTTCCCGAACAAGTCATTCATCCCTCGGCCCGAACGGTGGGCCAACTGGCCGCTCTGGCGTATCGGGAAGGCCGGTTTGAAAGTGTCGCTGATTTTGAGCCCTACTACTTAAAAGATTTTGTGGGAACCAAGCCGAAGAAGCTGGTTGTTTAGCGGGTATGGAAACGGAACTGATTGTCAATCGTGTCGCCAAAAGTGGCCTGGTATCCCTGGACTTGGAAGATTATTACCACCCCGGCGAACGGGTTGTCTACGACTTGAAGGACAACCTGTTTATGGGGCTGATTCTCAAGGAAAAAGATTTTCGCGAATTCCTGAAAACCCACGACTGGAGCCAATACGCTGATAAAAATGTGGCCGTCACCTGCACCGAAGACGCCATCGTTCCGACCTGGGCGTTCATGCTCCTGACGATTCACCTGGAACCCTACGCCCACACCGTGGTGTTCGGTTCGCTGCAGGATCTGGAAGAAAAACTCTACTTCGACGCCATCGCCCGCATTAACATCGAAGACTACCGCGACACCCGCGTGGTGGTGAAAGGCTGTAGCAAGGTGCCGGTGCCGACGGCTGCGTACGTCGAAATCACGCGCCGGCTGCGCCCCGTAGCCCAGAGCATCATGTTCGGCGAACCGTGCAGCACCGTGCCGCTGTACAAGCGCCCGAAGCAGGGGTAATGGTTTACGGTTTTCAGTATACTGAAAACCGTAAACCTACTGATTGTAAAAAAACTCCTCTTTCCGGCCATCGGCATAAATCATCCGGGCGGGATAACCGTCGGGACGGTATTCGTATTTCCATTGTTCGTCCGAGTTGATTGACGAAGCCAGGTTAACCGACTTTTGGCGGACAATATTATTGACACTCAAGAACCAACTGATCTCCGAGTTCAATCGGGCCGACCGATACGGATTGGGGGCGTTATCGTATTCGTACGTCGTAATGATGTTGGGTTCGGTGGTATTGGAAATATTGGTATACAGCGTTTCCTTCGTCACATTGCCCCGGCTATCATATTCATACAACGAATATGAAGCCAGTTTTCCATCACTCGCGTAAATGTTCCGTCTCGTTACGCGCTTCTGGTTGTTGTATTCAAACTTCGTGGAGGAGCGGTACTCGATTGTGTTATCGATCTGGAGGTTATAATTTTTCCGTTCGCGAATGGTAGTGTCGGCATTATAAAGCGTCTCGTTGTAGGAATACATTTTCAACGGCAAGCCCGATTGAATGCTGCTCGACCAGGGCGGATTGGTAAAATGCTGTTCCACGCGAAGCGTATTTCCATCTGTCCACCGGTAAACCTGTTTGCTGTCCACCGTGCCGTTTGTGTTTTCCGAAATGACCTCGCGGAGCAGGTTGTTCTCGTCGTAGTCGTAGCGGGTGGATCGAAACGAAGCCGGATTCGCCGGACTTCCGTAATAATCCGTTCGAATCAAACGAAAGGAGGAGCCTCTGGCCAGAATCGCGTCCTCGTTCTTGCGGTTGCAGGCCGTTACCAGAAGGAGCAGAAACAGCAGGTTCAGAGTTTTCATAAAGGGCTGGGAGAAAAGCAGATACCGACAGGATTCCCGTTTACAGGAAATCGTTGTAATCGGCGATGGAATTTCTACACCAGCCGAAAACTCATCCGGTGCCACCGGCACGGCCCAAACTCCTGAATCGCCCGGCGGTGGTAGGGCGTCGGGTAGCCCACGTTCCGCTCCCAGCCGTAGTGCGGAAACTCGATCGCCAGCTTTTCCATCAGCTCATCTCGGTGGGTTTTGGCCAGCACCGACGCGGCCGCAATCGACAGAAACTTGGTGTCGCCTTTAACAATGCAGGTGTGCGGAATCATCGGGTAATTCACAAACCGGTTGCCGTCGACCAGCAAATGATCCGGTTTGACACCACCAATCTGACTCATGATCGAGTCCAGTGCCTGGTGCATCGCCAGAAAGCTGGCTTTCAGAATGTTAATCCGGTCAATTTCCTCGTTAGACACCTCGGCCACGGCCCAGGCGAGGGCGTCGCGCTGCAATTCTTCCCGCAACTGTTCGCGCTGGAAACGGCTCAGTTGCTTCGAATCAGTCAGAATGG
Organism: Larkinella punicea; assembly: GCF_003334855.1. GTDB lineage: Bacteria > Bacteroidota > Bacteroidia > Cytophagales > Spirosomataceae > Larkinella > Larkinella punicea. Next base: position 263,321 of record NZ_QOWE01000009.1, on the reverse strand, counting down.
GATGCGTGTAGTTTTTCGGTAAAATAACCGCAGCCGCCACCACCGGCCCCGCCAGACACCCCCGCCCGACTTCGTCAAGCCCCGCTTCAATGTAGTTTTCGTTGTAGTAAGAAAGTAGCATACGAGATGTGAGAGGATAGACATGAGACAAGAGACAACAACGGCAAAACGGTCTTTACTCTCTTGTCTAACATCTTTAATCTTCCAGTATATTTCCAAAAATCGTGTTTTTCAGGAACAGCGTCAGCAACAGGAATAGGATGGCCCAGTACAGATAGATGCGGTAAAAATCTTTGACATCCTTGTAAATCACGGTTTTAACCGGCGCTTTTTCCAGCCGGTCGATTTCTTTGAAAACCGCCTGAAGACGCGGAGCATCGCCCGCCCGGAAAAAACTGCCGCTTCCGATGTTGGCGATGGTCGTCAGAATGCCTTCGTCCACGGTCACCGTCGTCAGGTTGCTGGACACACTCGGCATAGGAGGGCGTCCGATGGCTACGGTGTAAATCCGGATGTTGAACGCTTTCGCCAGCCGCGCCACCGTCACCGGGTCGAGGTTGCCCGCCGTGTTGTCGCCATCGCTGAGCAGAATGGTCACCTTGCTTTTGACCTTCGATTCGCGCATCCGGTTGATGCAAACCGCCAGGGCGCTGCCGATGGCCGTGCCGGATGTTTTGATCATGCTGTCGTCCAGGTCGTCCAGGTAGCCGTTCAGGAGGTCGTGGTCGGTCGTCAGCGGGCAGAGTGAATAGGCTTCTCCGGCAAAAATGACCAGCCCGATCCGGTCGTTCTGACGGCTTTTAACGAAGCTGCGGGCCACGCGCTTGGCGGCTTCCAGCCGGTTGGGCTTCAGGTCGGTTTCGGCCATCGACGACGAAATATCAATGGCGAGCATCAAATCGATTCCTTCGGCCACCCGCTCGGTTTCTTCGCGAATGATCTGGGGCCGGGCGAGTGCCATCAGCAGAAGCGTGGTGGCAATAAACAGGCTGAGGGGCACTAAATGCCGCAAACTACCCACCAGCGAAGGCTGGAGTTCGGTCTGGTTCAGGGCTACATTCAGCCGTTGCCGCGATGGACTGGACAACAACGATCGCAAGCCAAAGAGCAGGAGAATGGCCGGAATGGCGTACAAATAAATCGGTTGCGCCCAGGTAAACTGGCGCAGTTGCGAAATTGTAAACCATTGATACGAAAACCATTCCATAGGCAACTGTTCAAATAGGTACTTCCTGATTCACTTCTTCCATCCGAACGCTGCTCCGGCGGTAGGCCGTATCCGCCACCTCGTTCAGAATGCGGAGGGACTGCTGCGTCTGGTCGGAATACACACTTCCATAAATAACGCCGTCGATTTCTTTCAGGGCATCGGCCAGCCGGTTATCCTGCACCGATTCAACAATTTCGCGGGTCGTCAGCGATGTATACGGTTTTCGCTCCAGCCGCTCCATGTATTGTTTCCAGATCACCACGGCCCGTCCGGCGTCTTCGTGAGCGGTTTCGGGGCCAATGCCGCGCGTCAGTCGGTTGAATGACCGTTGAAAATCCAGGTATTGCCGATACAACTGATAGCGCCGGATACGCGTTCGGATGGTTCGTCCGAAAAACAGAAACAGAATTCCCGCCAGCACACACAGCCCCACCACAATTGTCATCAGCAACGGATAATTCATCTGTTGCCGGAGCGAAACGACGGTGGTATTGGTCGACAGCCGGAGTGTATCGGGCCGCATCGTCTGAATGCGCTCCCGCAGCCGGATCGTATCGACATTGGAAAAAACAAGGGTGCAGTCGGTGGGCGTGCGCAGCAGAAATACTGGCACTCGCAACGTCTGGGTCGGACTTGTTTCAAACGATACGAGCGTATACACCGAACTGTCGAGGCTGCCTAGGGCATCGGTTTTGGTCGAAAAAATCGAAATGTCGCGCACCAGAAACGGAGCAAAGTGCCGGGCGGTATCCGGAAACAGCACATCGACCCTGGACCGGTGGCGAATGCTCAGGGAATACTGGAATGGTTTGCCAATTTCAATCGTGTCGGTGAGGAAAACGCCTTTGGGAGGCTGGGCGGGTGAGGGAGTTAAGAATGAAGAGTTAAGAGTTAAGAATAAATAATGAATAGCGAATAACGAATAACGAATAGCGAGCCATCGGCTAAAATCCGTTCTAATCTGTTTTATCGTGCGACGACCCGGTCTCGTTCCTATCATCATTTCATCGGGTTTTTCGGACACGGAACAACTCAATCAGGGGCGGAACGTAATCGGCCTGCGAATCGAGCGCCACATAATTGGCGTTATATTGTTTACAAAACCGCTCCAACTGCTGCTGGCTCTGCCGGAAGGTCTGTTTGATGCCGTTTCGGAAGCCAGAAGAGGAAGTGTTGACCCAAACCGTTCGGCGGCTTTCCGTGTCGTAAACCGGAATGATGCCCAGCCGGGGCAGACTGGTTTCCCGCTGGTCATACATATGAATCACTACCAGATCATGTTTCCGGGCGAGGGCTTTCAGGCTGTGTTCATAGCCCGAATCGATAAAATCCGATACCAGAAAAACCACACTCCGGCGTTTCAGTACGTTGAGCGTAAACAGCAGCGCATCGGTCAGGCTGGTTCGGACGGACTCTGGTTTCAGCTTGAACAGGTTGACAATCAACTGATAACCGTGTTTCATGCTGTTCGACGGTTTCAGGTATTTTTCCTTTTGATCCGAAAAACAATACATGCCCACGTGACTGGCTTCCTTGATGGCCGACAACGCCAGAACGCCACACACTTCGCGGGTTGTGTCGAGTTTGGAGCGGGTGGTGGTGCCAATTTCCTGCGACGCGCTGACGTCGATGAGGAAAAAAACCGTCTGGTCTTTCTCTTCCCGGAAGATTTTCACGAACGTTCCGTGGCCTTTCGACGACACGTTCCAGTCGATTGCCCGCACGTCGTCGCCGTACTGATACGTCCGCAAATCGCTGAACTCCAGTCCGGAACCTTTGAAAATGGAGCGAAAATTGCCGCGCATCTGCGAATTGACGGCTTTCCGGATCCGAATTTCAAACTGATATAGTCTTGCCAAAAACTCGTGCATGGTATTTTTTTGACTCAACGCGGCTGAAAATCCCGTGAAAAAGAATTCCACCAAGAATAGCTGCGTTGAACAGCGTGTTACTAAGAACAGGATTCCCGACATTTGCATAACTTTCCATATCCCTAAATTCCCTTCAGGGGATTTTATGAATCTGGATACTTCGGTGTCCAAGTCCCCTTTAGGGCCGGGCCGTCGTTACGGATTTAGGGGCTATTCAAATGCCAGCTTTGACAAAAATAACGAAAATGAACGCGCAACTGTGCAGCCAATTCCGAATAGGCCTGCTGTTCCTGCTTCTGGCTCTGTTGGAGGCCTGCCAAACGCCCGTGGCAGAAGCGCCCGAAAACCTGATTCCGGAAGCAAAAATGGCGCAGATTCTGACCGAAATCCATTTGGCCGAAGCCCGGGTTACGAAGCTGAACCGGATTTCGCAGGATAGCAACACGTTGATTTACAAGCATCTCGAAAAACAGATTTTTCGAAAATACCAGGTCGATACGGCTGCTTATTCGAAGAGTTACACCTATTACTCATCGGACCCGGAACAGTTGGCCGAAATTTATAAAAAGGTGACGGAAGCGTTGGAACGGCGTAAAAAAACGACGGATACCAGCAGCGTGAAAAAAAGCAAGCTACCGACCCGACTGAAAAATTTAACGAAATGATTGCCATTATTGGAGCAGGTATCTCGGGCCTGACGCTGGCGTATGACCTTCAGCAACGCCAGATACCGTATCGGTTGTTCGATCGCGGGCGTGAACCGGGCGGACTCATGCAGTCCCGGCGCGACGGACCGTATCTGATTGAACGCGGACCGAATTCGCTGCTGGGTGATGCGGCTTTGCTGGCCTGGCTCGATCAGTTGGGGCTGACACCAGACATTCGGTTTGCCAAACCGGTGAGTAAAGCGCGGTATATTTACCGAAACGGAGCCTATCGCAAATTGCCCGCGGGGCCGTTGTCGCTGCTTTTTTCGTCGTTCTTTAGCTGGGAAACCAAAAAAGCGTTCTGGCGGGAGCGTTCTAATCCGACGGTTTCGCCCCCCGGCGAAACCTTGAGCGCTTTTTTTCGCCGGCGGTTTTCGCAGGAAGTGGTCGATTATGCCCTCGCGCCGTTCGTGGCTGGAGTATATGCCGGTGACCCCGATCAGCTCCTGGTTTCGGAAACCTATCCGATGTTGCTGGAATACGAAAAACAGTATGGTTCGGTGCTGAAAGGCTTCATCAAAAAGGCCGGTTCGGCGGAGCGTCGGCAGTCGTTCAGTTTCCGAGAGGGATTGCAAACGCTGCCCAATGCCCTGGCTGCCCAACTCACGGCCCTCAACCTGAACGACTCGATAAACCGCCTGACCAAAACAGAAACCGGCTGGTTGCTCGAAGCCCAAAGCGGGCGCTACTCTGCCGATGATGTCGTGTTGGCCTGTGACACAGCCGCTGCGGCTCACCTGCTCGAAACGACCTGGCCGGACGTGGCCAACCGGCTTCGCCAAATCGAATATCCGCCCATGACCGCCGTTCATTCGATTTATAAACGCGCCGATGTTACCCACCCGCTCGACGGTTTTGGCGGTCTGAATCCAAGAGTCGAAAAACAGTTTGTAGCCGGCCACATCTGGAGCAGTTCGGTTTTTGACGACCGCTGCCCGGCGGATGAAGTATTGTTTACCAGTTTGGTGGGCGGACAGCAGGGAGCGGAAAATACCCGGCATCCGGACGAGGTCATTCGGCAGCAGGTGCATCGCGAACTCGTTCAGGCTTTTGGCATTCGGGCCGAAGTGCCGGTGCGGCAGTGGCTCACGCGCTGGGAACGGGCTATTCCGCAGTACGACGCCCGGATGGTGCCGGTTCGGGAGCAGATGCCGACGCTGGAAACGGACGGTTTGTATGTGTGCGCCAACTGGTATGAGGGGCCGAGCCTGTCTGACTGCATCCGGAAAGCAAAAGCGTTGGGCGCGCGACTGGCGAAGGCGGAAATCGCTGAGTAATACCCGGTTTTAACAAATTTTAAGGGGAGTAGTACCTGATTCCGGTATTTTTTTTTGTTATTTTATGACTAGCCTACTCTAACCCGTTTGTTACCTTGAAAGAATGCTTAGTGGTCATTCCGACCTATAACGAAATTGAAAACATCGAACTCATTATTCGGAAGGTAATGAGTCTGCCGACGCCTTTCGATGTGCTGATTGTCGATGATGGATCACCGGATGGCACGGCCCGGCGCGTGAAAGAATTGCAGCAGGAGTACGGCGCCGACGGTTTGCCGTGGCGGCTTCACTTGATGGAGCGGAAAGGCAAGCTGGGACTCGGAACAGCCTATATCACCGGTTTTCGCTGGGCGCTGGATCAAGGATACCGGTATATTTGCGAAATGGATGCCGATTTCTCTCACAACCCCGACGATCTGGCGCGACTCTACGAAGCCTGTGTCGACACCGGCAACGACGTGGCCATTGGCTCCCGATACATCACGGGCGTCAATGTGGTAAACTGGCCGATGGGCCGGGTTTTGATGTCGTATTTTGCCGGAATTTACGTTCGCTTCATCACCGGGATGTCGGTCATGGACCCCACCGCCGGATTCATTTGCTACAGCCGGGACGTACTGAAAACCGTCCTGCAAAATAATATTCGGTTTGTTGGCTACGCCTTCCAGATCGAGATGAAGTTTCTAGCCTGGAAATACGGGTATCGCATCACCGAAGTGCCGATTATCTTCACCGATCGCACCCGGGGAGCCTCCAAAATGTCGAGCGGAATATTCAAAGAAGCCGTGTTTGGCGTTTTGCAAATGAAAATTGCCAGCTTTTTCCGGCAGTATATTCCCCCGCCGAAGCAACCAAAACCGGTTCTGGCGGAGCCGGAAACCACGGAAGCGGTGTAGGATCAACCTACACCGCTTTTTTTTGCGCTTTTCATTTAAAACAGTGTCAATAGTGCAGCAAGATCTCGTTGCATTATTCCAGGCTATTGTGTTTACTATTCAATAGGTTCGGGTTTCAATATTTTATGGCCAAAAGGCCCGTTTTAGAGCCATTTCAGGCATTTTCAAAATAGCCAGATTTAGGTAAAACCTCAAATTGTCTTCATTTGGTGAAAAATAAAATTGTATTATATAAAGAATTTTTGAATTTTTCAATTATTTCTGATTCTTGAGTAAGCGGCTTATCTGAAAATTAAATGAATCCGTTTTTACTGGAAGCCAAATAATATTTGGTGCGCATAAATACAATTGTAATAACCTGTTGAAATCGAAATTGCACTGAAAACCAGTGCTTTAAACGGGTAGAACTTTATATCGTCTTTTAATAGTTACTTTGTTGAATAGTTCGAAAAAAGGTTTTCCACTGTAAACAAATAGAAAGATGAACACCACACTGAAAGCTTCGTTAATGGCCCTTGGGATGGGCTTTATTATGATTTGCGTAGTCGACGCCGTTACTCCTAAATCACTGCTTGGTTCGTTGATGGGCCAATCCGCTCCGCAGGCGAATGTAACCGTCGTTGTCAATAGGGTTGATGATCAGCCGATTACGGTTCGGTTGTCAAAATTGAACGGCGAAGTGATTGCCAGCGAGCAATTGGGAGAAGGAAACACGGTTCATTTCGGTTTGAAAGATGCCGTAAACGGTACTTACCGGGTTGAAGTTTCCAACGCGACCACTAAAAAGGTAAAAGACGTAGTTCTGTCTGCCCAGAAGGCGGTTTAATACTAAACGGATTAAAAATCCGTTCTGATTACATGCTAAGCCCAACAGTTTTAATAACTTGTTGGGCTTAGCATTTTTTTATGGCTTCACGTTTCCGATTTCTGTGGATTGGCTTGCTGGTAGGAATGGCGCTCGGAGCCAATGCTCAAAAACCGCTTTACAACCGGCAACAACGGTCGGTTCTCAACCAGCTTAGTCAGGGTTTGCAGCAAAACCGTCGCCCGGCGTACCTTCGGGCTGTAGAAATCGCTCAGAAACGGAAGATTCCGCTGCGTCAGGAACGCTCAGACGGAACGGTCATGCTTCTCCACGGCGTCGATGAACACAATAATCTGCTCTTTAAGGCGACAAATAGTGCTACTCGGGCGGGCAATACGACCCGTACCTCATCGCTGTATACCGGCGGTTCGCTCGGCCTGAACCTGTCGGGCACCAGCGCGGCTGTGCGCGACAAACTGGGCATCTGGGATGGCGGCAAAGTGCGCCTGACCCACGCGGAATTGACCGGGCGGGTCACACAAGTGGACAGCAGCGGTGCCATCAGCAATCACCCGACCCACGTGGCTGGCATCATGATCGGTGCCGGGGTAAACGACCGGGCGCAGGGAATGGCTTTCGGAGCCAATCTGAAAGCGTATGACTTCAGCAATGATGACGCCGAAATCGCTGCGGCTGCGGCTGATTTGCTGCTTTCCAATCATTCATACAACATTCAGGCCGGTTGGGTTTTTAATGCCGACCGCGCGGGTGACGTCAAATGGGAATGGTGGGGCGATACAACGGTCAATGCGTTGGATGATTACAAATTCGGGATTTACAACAGCGGTGCCCGCGATCTGGACCGCATCGCCGTGGCGGCTCCGTATTATCTGCTGGTGAAATCGGCGGGAAATACGCACGGGCAGAATGGCCCGGGAGCCAACGAACCCTACTGGCTCGTCAACCGGAATGCTGCCAGCCGCACCCCCCGGAATAATCAGAATGGTTACGACCAGATTTCGACGGATTGCAACGCCAAAAATATTCTGTCGGTGGGGGCCGTCAGCAGCATTGCCACCGAATATGCCCAACCTTCGGACGTCCGGCTGGCGGGTTTCAGTTCTTGGGGGCCGACCGACGACGGGCGCATTAAACCGGATCTGGTGGGCGTGGGCGTCAGCGTGCTGGCTGCCGGGTCGGCCAATGACAATGCCTACGCCACACTTTCCGGCACGTCGATGGCGGCACCCAACGTGTCGGGATCGTTGCTTTTGTTGCAGGAATACTACAGCCAGTCGCACAACGGCCAGCTCATGCGATCGTCGACGCTGAAAGGACTGGCGTTGCACACCGCCAATGAAGCCGGTGACGCGCCCGGCCCCGACTACCGGTTTGGCTGGGGGCTGCTCAATGTGGAAAAAGCCGCGCGCGTTATTGCCAATACCGACAAAAGCCATTTGCTGGAAGAGCGAACGCTGAATCAGGGCGAACGACAAACCGTGCAGATCGTAGCCTCGGGGCGCGGACCGCTGGTGGTCACGATTTGCTGGACCGATCCGGCCGGGACGAGTCTGGGTGCTTCCGTGACGAATTTCAATAACCGCAGTCCGCGACTGGTCAACGACCTGGACATTCGGGTGGCGGATGGTTCACAGACACTGTTACCCTGGGTGCTCGATCCGGCCAACCCGGCGAATCCGGCGACGCGCGGGGATAACCTTCGGGACAATGTGGAGCAGATTCTGATTGCCGACGCCATTCCCGGAAAAACCTATACGCTGACTATTTCGCACAAAAACAGTCTGGCAAATGGAAGACAGGATTTCGGTCTGATCGTCAGCGGAACCGGCGGGAAAGCCTATTGTGCATCGGCGGCTACGTCGGCGGGTGCGGCCAACATCGACCGCGTTCGTTTCGGTACCATCGATCAGGCCGGGCGCGACGGCTGCCAGTCGTATTCAGATTTCTCCAGTGTCATCACCAACGTCTCCATCGGGCAGCAGTTACCATTGAACATCACCCTCGGCAGTTGTGGCGAAAACCGGCAGACTGTTACAAGAGCGTTTATCGACTGGAATTTAGACGGTGATTTTGATGACGCCGACGAGCTAGTGGCTACCTCGGGTGTGCTGACGACTACGGCCACGTTCTCGACAACCGTAACGGTGCCGGGCGGTTTGGTAGAAGGACAATCTACGCGCCTGCGGATTGTGACGGTCGAAACGAGTGATGCCAGTGCCGTGCAGGCTTGCGGAAATTATGCCAACGGCGAAACGCAGGATTATCTGGTGCGCTTCGTTCGACCGCAAAGCGATGTCGGAATCAGTGCGTTGGTGTCGCCCCAGAACGGTTTTTGCAGCCAGTCCGAGATTCAGGTAGCGGTGACGGTTCGGAATTATGGCTCCACCGAGCAGCGGAACATTCCGGTGACGGTTCAGATTCTGGCCCCTTTTGGTGCGGCTGTTGCCAACCTGAGCGACACGCTGAGAGTAGCGTTGGGGCCGTCGCAGGAAGCCCGGTTGGTTCTGCGTGGCTTAGCCGAATTCAGAACCACAACCGCCTATCGCTTCACGGTTCAGACGCGTTTGCCAGCGGATCAAAATGCGGCAAACGATCAACTGGTCGGCATTCTGACGACTTCGGCAGCCATCACCGAGCAGGGCAGTTTTTCGGTTTCCGCCTGTGACAACAGTGCGGTTTCTCTCCGAAATACCGGCAGTGGCACAGCTTTCTGGTACGATGCCCCGACGGGCGGTAACCTGATCGGTGCGGGCAATCAGGCAACGGCGCTCAGCCAACCGGCCAGCGGAATTTATTATGCCGCACTCAACCAATTTGCCGGCACGTTCGGCCCGACCACGAAACAGGCGTTTGGCGGTGGGACGTATTCGGGGAATTTTGGGCCGCAACCGGTGATTTCGACGCAGGTTCCGATCGTTCTGGAAAGTGCCCGGCTGTATATTGGCAGTGCAGGACGGATTACGTTTACGGTTCAGAAACCGGATGGAGCCTTCGTTTCCAGCGTAACACTCGATGTGACGCCCACGCGAAGTCCCAACACGCCCGTTGGAACGCCCCCGTCGGGCCAGCAATCGGACGACCCCACCGATCCGGGCGCCAATTATCTGCTTAATCTGTCGATTCCTGAAGCGGGCAATTACACGATTGGTATTGCTTATGAAGATGGTGCTACTATTTTTCGGAGTAATGTCGGCGTCACGGGTTTTCCGTTCCAGATTCCCGGCGTCATCAGTCTGAAAGGATCACTGTTCAACGGGGACACGCTGACGAATGCCTATTATTACTTCTACAACCTGCGGGTGAAAGCAGCGGGTTGCCCGGCATCGGAGCGCGTGGCCGTGACGCCAAAACCGGGTTCTGCGGTGGTGGCGGTGGTAACGCCGGACGGCGCGACGGACATTTGCCGGGGCAGTTCGGTGGTGCTGCGGGCGCAGAATGTGGCCGGTTATGCCTATCAGTGGTTGTTGAACGGACAGGCGATTTCGGCGGCTACATCCGCTACGCTGTCGGTGGCTGCTGCCGGTTCCTACAGCGTCCGGGTGTCGGGCGAGTGCCCCACGGCGACCTCGGCGGCTGTCGTCGTTACGGTCAAAGATCCGCAGGCACCGGTGATTACCCGCGATGGCTACACCCTGCGATCCAATGCGACAACGGGCAACCAGTGGTTATTGAACGGCGTTCCGATTGCGGGAGCCACGCAGCAATTGTATACGGCCACACAATCGGGACGGTATTCGGTTCGTGCCAATGCCAACGGCTGTGCCGAACTGGTTTCGGCAGAAATCACGCTGGACGTCATTACGTCGGTAAATCCGCCCGTCAGTTCGGGAATGAGCCTGCGGGTTTCGCCGAATCCCGCTTCCCGGCAGGTGACGGTTGCGTTTGTGCCGGAATCGGTCAAAAGCCGGACCTACCGGTTTACGCTGGTGGATGTCCGGGGCATAGCCCTTCGCTCGGCACTCCTGACCCGGACCGCTACCGATTATTCCGGGAACATCGACGTGTCTACCTTGCCACCGGGCCTGTTTTTTGTATTGATTCAGGATGAAGACGGGCAAACCGTTCGGCGCAGTAAATTGCTGAAAGAGTGAGTAAGCGGGGTTTGCCCCATACCGGTTATTCCTTCGACAGCGCGATCAACACTGCCCCACCAGCCATCAGGAGTGCTCCGGTGATGATTTGCCAGTTGATTTTTTCTTTCAGGAAGATAACCGCCAGGATAATCGTAAACAGCAGCGAGATTTTGTCCAGTGGCGACGTGCGGGACGCATCGCCTAATTTCAACGCTCGAAATGTAAGCAGTGACGATACGCAGGTGATGATGCCCGCAGCGATCAGGTAAATCCAGACGCGCCGTTCAATGCGACTGACATCCGGCAGATTGCCTTGCCCGATCACGACGCCCCACGACACCAGAAGAATGCAAACCGATTGAATCGCAAACGCCAGGCTGGAATCAACGTGTTTGATGCCCGCTTTGGAAAGTGTCACCACGACAGCGGAAGCTAGAGCGGCCAGTAACGAAAAAACGATCCACATGAGTTGATAAAAGATGAGTATACAATCAGAAAGTGTTCGTTGAAGGAAAAGGATATAAAATCTGATTGAAAGGGTTTGCCCCATCAACGCTATGAAAGTCGCAGTAGAAGAAGGGCAGTACAAGACGGTATTGGCTGATGGTCGACAAACCGTTACGATCACGCACATTGAGGAGGGCGTTAGTGAACGCAAGGGAATACCTTTCTTTGCCGTCCGGTTTGAAAACGAAGCCGGTTACGTTTCCCACCGGTTTTATCAATCCCCGGCGGGTATGCCCGCGATCATCAGTTTGTTTGATCAGGTTGGGATCAAAGCCCAGGAAGGAAAAGAGCTTGATACCAAACAGTTGATGAGGAAAGAATTAACGATTGAGGTGGGTGAGCGGTCGTATAGCGACCCCGAAACCGGAAACGAGCGCACCCTGAAACAGGCTATTAACTTTCTGGCGAGTTAATGATCTGGTTGGCGGCTTACGCCGGTTGGCTGATTTACAAAGGCCCGGGCTTGATGGTCAGGGCTTTTGCTTGAATAAGGTAAAAGGAAATTACCAGGGGCCTTCCGGTAGAGTACTGATTAACTTAACCATGCATTACTGCTACGTCTGGGCGGTTTTGGCGTGTTCAATGAATTTCACGTTTGCGAGCACAAATCAAACCACCAGAGGCAGATTACCTTTCTGAAAAACCGCCTGCCGGGGGTGAAAACAACATAGGATTGATGAGGGCTAATCAGGATTGCAAATCCCGCTCAGTAGGCTTCAAAAACCTTCTATTAGGGTAAGACTTGCAAAGGATTAATTTTAGGCCTTCATCAATGATAAATATTGCTTATATTCGTTATAAATTTGAAGTTTATTAGCTTTATACAAATAAAGTTTACTTATGAAGAATACAAAAGGTATTGAGAATATTTATAAGACATATCAAGCTAACCTGAAAGCGGTTTCTTATTACTTTGAAAAATTTGGAGATTTAGCTATAGGAGAAGACAGGAGTATGGCTTCTGAAGCAAGTGGATTTATTAATGCCTTGTTTCAGAAATCGGGTATAGATATTGATACAATAAGAAATAATGATAAAAAAAATAGAGACGATAATGAAAAGAGTTCTTTTAAAATACAGATTGATGAAGCAGATGCAAATTTGCTTTTAAAGATGGTGGACAAGCAATCTAAGATATCAACAAAGAACTTTGAAGTTCTTTCTAAAGGAGCTTTTTTGATGTTGAATAACTATTTTGAATATCTGTTGGCAGACTTATTATCATTCTATTACACTTCTTTTCAAAAATCTCTAAACGATAAAGAGGTTAAAATGTCTCTTAAAGAAATTAATGAATATGAGTCAATTGAAGAGTTAGTTAATGCTCAAATTCAAAGGGAAGTTGAAGCCATGTTGATTGAGAAAACATTTGAACAACTATTAGATCATTTTGAAACTCGACTGAAAATTAGTCTGGAAAAAGATATAATAAATTGGAGCTTGATCAAAGAATATAGAGAAAGAAGACACATAATAGTTCATAATTCATCAATTGTAAATAAAAAATATATTACAAGAACTGATAATCCTTACAATTTAAAGATTGGAGACACTGTAGGGATTTCTAAAGAGTACTTCGCTGAATCTCTGAGGGTTTTTCAAATTGCAGGGCTGCTTCTTATATTTGAATGTTGGGGGAATTGGGAAAAAGGTACTGCCGATAAAGCAATTGAAACAATGATGGTTCAATCTTTCAATTTTTTGAAAAATAATGATAATCACTTAGCTAAATCTATTTGTAATTTTAGTGATAAAATTGAAGCAAGAAATGAGCATCAGGAAAATTGTTTGCTAAGATTGCTAATTAATAAGTGTATTGCATTAAAGAGGTTAGATAATAAAACTACTTTAAAAAAAGAATTAAAAAAAATTAAGGTTGGGACTTCTACACCTATTTTTAAAATAGCATATTTAATTCTAAATGATAATGATGAAGATTTGTTAGAGAATTTTAAAAGAGCAAAGGTTTTAAAAGAAATTGACAAACATATATATTTTGAGTGGCCAATATTTGAGTTTATTAGGAATAGAGATGATCTTCATTTAGAAATTATAAATATTTTAAATAATTAATTTTATGATTACTATATATCATATTTATGACGTGACTCAAAACGCAATCCCTTCTTCCTTTAACAACTCCGCCAGATTCAAGGTACAACCTTCCAAAACCGTTACATCATCAGACCAGGTCTGCGTAATCCACGGCTCGTTGCGGGCCGCGACGAACACTTTTCGGGCGGTGGTGGTGATCCAGATGACGCGCTCGACGCCAAACGCCAGAAGTTTATCGGTTTTATCCCAGATATAATCCTGATCACCAGCCGCATATTCTTCAACATCCACTTTGATGTCAAACTCAATCACCACTTTGGGTGGTATTTTGAAATACTTTCCGTGGAGTTCCGTGATGGTATTGCGGTCAAAAATGGCAATGTCGTTGGCCGTACGGCCGAGGTTGGGCATAAGCAAACCCACTTCATTTGTCGTCAGCAAATACGCTTTTCGGTTAATGTTCGTATATAAATACCCCAGCAGAGCAGCCACGACCGCCCCCTGAATATCGCTGCAACCCATGATTTCTTCCGGTGTTTTGCGTCCCGCCAGCACGTCTTTATACCCTTTGTAGTACAGCGTGCGTCGGCCCAACTTCTCGTAAATCAAGGAGTCGGGTACTTTCGGGTTTCGGCGTTTAATCTGCTCTTTGAATACAATCGTCCCCATCGTCGAGTTAGCGTTAACAAAGCCAAGATACGAAAGAAATCCCGGTCAGTTGCCTTCACTCCAGCGCAATCTTCGCCTGAATCACCGGATGCTCGCCCATTCCGACCCGCGAGAGGGGCGCGTTGCGTCGCCAGGTGCCGCCGTTGATGCGCTCCCAGTAGGTTGCCGTGCGCAACTCCCGGTTAAACGCCAGGTATTGCCCGAAACACTCCCGCACGTTCTTCTGACCATCCGGCATTTTGAACGAGGTCGCGAATTTGTACCGGTCTTCGTTGGTCGGGAGCCATTCCATCGCAATGAACAGGCCTTCTTTTGGGAATTCAATCTGGTAGCGCGACAGATCGACCTCGCACCAGGTGTTGCCCCGCCGGGCGGCTGTCACCACACTCTGGGGCAGCCGGTCCTCGCCCGGTTCGCCGTCCGCGTTGGCGTAGACGCGCACCCGGAACGGTGCCGTCGCCACGCCCCCGCGTGCAATCAGATACGAAACCCGGTGCAAATAGCCCCGAATGCCTTTGGTATTGCGAACGTGCAACGCAAACTCGATGTTCCGGCCTGAGCAGTTGCCCCAGACAATCGGCGCGCGTTTCCGAATGGCCCCAACGGCCACTACCTTCGGTTTTCGGCCCCGAACCACAATTTCGGTCAGCACGTTCGGTTTGGCCCGCAGCCGGTAAACCGCCGTGCTGTCCGACAAACCGGCCAGTGGCAGCAGCAGATTCTCAAAGCCGACGCAGCTAATCAGGAGCGTGTCGATGCCCTCCGGAATCGGGGCCGAAAACCGTCCCTGCGCGTCGGCGTAGGTGCCAAACCGGTGCTGTGGCTCGCTGATCAGCGCGTAGGAAACCGGCTGATGGGTGCTATCAATCTGAACTTGCCCCCTGATCGTCGTTTGAGCAAGCATTAATAAAGGGCTGAATAAAAAAACAAAGGGAAACAGAAACCGGCAGCAGGTGGTCATGTACATGGAAAACCGTCAACAATTCGGTAGTTTTGTAATTCGGGTGAATGGATAAAGAGCGCGATCGATGCGTTGAACCGGAATCCGAATCGCATTTACAATTCTTCCGTTTTATGGATTTAAAGCACGTACCGCTCGAAACGATTCACGAACAACTTGGGGCAAAAATGGTGCCGTTTGCCGGATTTCTAATGCCGGTGCGGTATTCCTCCGACCTTCTGGAGCACCAGACCGTCCGCAATGCCGTCGGAATTTTCGATGTATCCCACATGGGTGAGTTCATTTTGAAAGGTGAAAAAGCCCTTGATCTGATTCAGAAAGTGTCGGCCAATGATGCCTCGCTGCTCTACGACGGCAAAGTGCAATACAGCTACCTGCCCAACGATCAAGGGGGCGTGGTCGACGATCTGCTCATTTATCAGATCAGCAAGTTAGAATATATGCTGGTGGTAAATGCGTCGAACATCGAAAAAGACTGGAACTGGATCCAGAGCCAGAATGATTTTGAAAGCGGCCTGGAGATGATCAACATCTCGGACGGCACCTGTCTGTTTGCGGTTCAGGGGCCCTTGGCGGCTCAGGCACTGCAACCGCTGACCAACGTCCTGCTGGATTCGATGTCGTATTATACCTTCGAAAAAACGGATTTTGCCGGTTTTCCCAACGTCATTGTCTCAGCAACGGGCTACACCGGCGCGGGCGGTTTTGAGATTTACGTGGCCAACGAACAGGCCGAAGCCGTTTGGAACGCGATCATGAAAGCCGGAGAACCCTACGGCATCCAGCCCATCGGACTGGGCGCGCGGGATACACTGCGGCTTGAAATGGGCTATTGCCTCTACGGAAACGACGTCGACGACACGATTTCGCCCCTGGAAGCGGGTTTGGGTTGGGTGACGAAATTTACCAAGCCGTTTGTCAATTCCGAAAACCTGCAAAATCAGAAGAAGGACGGTTTGAAACGGAAACTGGTCGGGTTTGAACTCATCGACCGGGGCATTCCGCGGAGCCATTACGAGCTTTGCGACGCTGATGGAAACCGCATCGGTGAAGTCACGTCCGGCACCCAGTCGCCCACGCTTAGCAAGGGCATCGGGATGGGCTACGTTCCGACGGAATACAGCAAACCGGGTTCCGAACTATTTGTCAAAGTCCGCGACCGGCTGTTGAAGGCACAGGTCGTGAAATTACCTTTTGTAAAAAATTAACTTAGATAGGAGCACGGATTGAACGGATTAAAACTGATTTTTATCCGTTCAATCCGTGCTCCTATCCCTCCCAGCATGAAAACAATCGACGTCTGCCTGACTCCCGATTTACTCCACCTGCATACCGATTCTCTCGAAAATTCCATTGTTGTCGTAGCGGACGTATTCCGGGCTACCTCGTGTATGGTGACCGCTTTTGCCCACGGGGTCAACAGCATCACGCCGGTGGCGACGGTCGAGGAGTGCAGCCAGTTGCAGGGCCGGGGCTATCTGGCCGCAGCCGAACGAAACGCCAAAAAAGTGGACGGTTTCGAACTGGATAATTCGCCGTTCAGCTACATGGATGAGCGACTGATCGGCGCCGACATCGCCATGACGACTACCAACGGTACCTACGCCATCACGCGCTCACGAAACGCCGTGAAAGTACTCGTCGGGTCATTCCTGAACCTCGAAGCGGTGGCGCGGTTTCTACAGGGCGAACGCTACGACGTGCTGATCTTGTGTGCAGGCTGGAAAGGGCGTGTCAATCTGGAAGACACCCTGTTTGCCGGGGCGCTGATTGAGCGGCTGAAAGACGAATATATGGTTCCAGAAGACAGCGGACTGATGGCCTTGCGGCTGTATGCCCAGGCAAAAAACGATTTACCTGCCTACCTCGCTCCGTCTTCCCACGTCCGGCGGCTGCACCGGCTCAGTATTCACAAAGACATTATCTACTGTTTGCAGCACGATCTATACGACGTCATCCCGGTTTTGCGGGGCAGTGCGCTGGTGAGTATGGAGGTGTAGATTTGGATACTTTGTCCGATTTTTAGCAATTATGCATTTTATCGGATAATTTGCACAAATCTTGTGCAAATTATCCGATAAAATGGTTGAAAGAAGGATATACAGCGCTTTAGAAGCGCATCTTAATCGCAAGCAGGTAACGGTTATTACCGGTATGCGACGTGTAGGGAAATCTACAGCTTTACGGCATTTACTCAGCAAAATACCGCACTCCAACACGCTTTATCTGGATTTTGAACGGATAGAAAACCGTATTCTCTTCAATCAGAATTCCTACAATGACATTGAACGCGGTCTTGTTTCACTGGGCTTGAGTCTGGATAGACCGGCGGTAGTTGCTCTGGACGAAATCCAACTGGTTCCCAACAGCCCAAGTGTCATCAAGAGTCTTTATGACACTTACGGGATTAAGTTTCTCGTAACGGGTTCCAGTTCTTTCTATCTCCGTAATCATTTCGCGGAAAGTCTGGCTGGTCGAAAACAAATCTTTGAAATGAGTCCGCTGGATTTTGAAGAATTTGTGCGTTTCAAAAATGGGGATACTACCCTCCTGCAAACCGGACGGATGCAACCTTTTCTTTTTCCTTTTTACGACAAATGGAAGGGATACTATGAAGAATATCTTCGATTTGGCGGTTTTCCTGAAGTTGTGTTAGCCGATGACGAAGCCGCAAAAACCGACTATTTAAAAGATGTATTAAATGCTTACATAGAGCTGGATGTCAGGCTGTTGTCAGATTTTAGTGTCAGTGATACACTTTACAAACTGATTGCCATGCTTTCGAGTCGGGTGGGGAGCCGTATTGATTATTCGAAGTTGTCGAGTCTGGTTGGGCTGAATCGAAATAAGTTGAAAGACTACCTGCATTTACTGGAATACACCTATTTCATCCAAACCACAACGCCTTTCACCAGTGGGTTGGATAAGGAGCTTTCCAAACAGCCCAAGCTTTATTTCGCGGATACAGGACTGCTTCAGACAATCGGCCAGGTGAGTGGTGGTCAGGTTTTTGAGAATGCCATTGCCAATCAGTTGGCCCGTTTGGGTAAGGTGCAGTATTACCAGCGAACCACCGGAACCGAGATTGACTTTGTGTTGAACCGTCAGACGGCCATTGAGGTGAAGGAAACCTGCACTCCGCATGATCTGATGACGGTAAATGAAAGGGCAAAGAGTATTAACTTAACTGAAAGCTGGCTGGCGGGGCGATTCCAACCCGCCAGTGGATTCGAGCAGTTTGTTTGGGGCGGCTCAATCTTTTAGAAAGATCGATTTCGCGCTATTCTGATAAGCGTAGAAGTGCGCTGGTGAGTATGGAAGTGTAGTCCAAAAAAAGAGCCGACGTGCATATCCTTCCGGAATCGCACGTCGGCTCTTTTCGTATTCTATCTTTAGTTTTGCTTAGTCCTGCATGGCAACGTGTTGCTCCGTCTGCAAATAGTCTACAACGCCCTGAAAGGTAGTCAGTTTTGAGTAATCTTCATCGGGAATCCGAACGCCGAATTCCTGTTCCAACTGCATGATCAAATCGACCGTGTCCAGGCTGTCGAGGCCCAGGTCGCGCGTAAAGTGAACGGTAGGATGAATGGCCGATTCCTTGATGCCGAAGTTCTTGAGGATGTTGGTTACGCGATCTTTCATAGTCGTAAACTGTTTTCAGGTTGTCTAGTCGTGCAGACGAGCATCTGCTGGTGTGTGAGAGCGGCTATTTGTGTACGTGGCCACGTTGAAAGAACCGTCTGTTTTCTTTTTTAGTTTGCCAGACAATCAACTTTTCGTTTCCGGTACCTATAAATTTTCGCCCAGCAATCGTTTGTACTCCAAATGATTGAGTACGAGTTGGTACTGATAGTTCAATCGGGCCAGTTCCGCTTCTTCCACACCGGTTTCCGCGCTCTGCAACTCAACGGGTGTAATGACGCCGGAGGTTAACCGGATCTGGGCAATTTCCAGCGCTTTCCGGGCCTGTAACACCTGCGTTTCCAGGTTCTGTAACCGTTGCTGATTACTCCGAATGTCGGCGTTCAACTGCTCCAGACTCTGCCGCAACTGGGCGTTGGCATTCTCTACGGCGTACCGGCTGGCGTCCAGATTCAGACGGGCGGCCTGGTTTTGCAGACTGTATCGTTTGCCGGAATAAATCGGTACCGTCAAATTGACTCCGGCCGCTACGTTAAACCTCAGCGCGCCAATTTCCGGTAAATACCCGTTTTTGTACCCCGCTGAACCGTTAAAACTCAGGTTAGGCCGTCCACTGCGGTCGTTGGCCAATACATCGGTTTGAGCCGCCCGTACCCGGTCTTGCGCTAGTTGTACTTCTTTATTTGTTGATTGAGCCGTTTGCAGGCTTCCTTCCAGTGTGAATGGCTGAACCTGCGCATCGAACTGAGCGGCAGCAGGGCTGATGGCCGGATTTGGATCGCCGGTCAGATACGTCAATAACGCCCGTTGCCGCTCCAGATTGTTTTGCAGATCAATTTTTCGATTCTGGGCGGATTTCAACCGAACCTGCTGCGTCAGCAAATCATACTGCAACGCTTCACCGTTTTGCAGGCGGTTTGTAAAAATCCGGATGTTGCCCTGCGCCACGGTAATGACCGAATCCTGCACTACCAGACTCTTTTCCAGAAAACCGATGCCGTAATAAACCGCAGCCACCTGATAGCTGAGGTTTTGCCGGGTCAGTTCCAGATTTCGGCGCAGCAACTGCACCTGATCGACGGCCTGTTTAATGCTGGCGTCCGTTCGGCCAAAGTCATACAGGGTCTGCCCGATGCCAATGTTCGCATTGACGTTGTGGTTGGGCTGAAATTGAATCGTAGCATCCTGACCGTTAACCGGCAAGGTGGCCTTCGCGACGGGCGTAACGTACTGGTAAATACCGTTACCGGTAATGTTGGGCTGGTAGGCCGAGCGGGCAATGGCTACGTGTACTTCGCCCGCCCGAAGCTGTTGCTGCTGCTCTTTCAGACGCGGATAGTTGGTATTGGCCTGATTGATAAGCCCCCGCAAGTCGTCCGGAATCGACTGGGCCTGTACAAGGTTTGTGATCAAGGCGGTAAATATAAATAGGCTTAATTTTTTCATTTTATTAGTGTGAGCAACTACCTGAAAATTAGGTTCTAACAGATTTCGAAATGCCCCCAACCCCCTAAAGGGGGCTTTCAAAACAGAGGTTTTAGCCCCCTTTAGGGGGTTGGGGGCATTTCGATTGGGGGTGAGATGTTTAGTGGGCGGCATCGGCTGCGGCTTTGGCGGCTGCGGGGTCCATTTTTTTGTTCTGCATCAGAAAGAGCAGCGGCAGGGTCACCACAAAAAAGAGCCCGGCGAGTCGGAACGTGTCCAGATACGAAATCATCAGGGCCTGTTTGGAAATCAAAGCATCCATGTTTCGATAGGCGGCCGTAACGGAGTCGAACGCATTGACACCCCGGGACGCCAGGCTCTGGGCCATCGCATTCAACCGGTCGGTGGTCAACGCATCACCGGGTTGCAGGTTCGAAACCAGATCGTTGCGGTGAACCGCACTGCGCTGAGCGATGTACGTATTAGTGATCGCGACCCCGAATGCTCCGCCCAATTGCCTCACCATGTTGGTAAACGCAATACCGGTCGGCAGTTCAGACGGTTTTAAGGTTGAAATCGACTGGTTGATCAATGGCGCATTGATCATCGCTAAACCGGCCCCGCGCACCAGCAACGCCCACGTAAAATCGCGCTCGCTGGCGTCGGCGTTGAGGTTCGACATCATGTAGCAGAACAAAATGAACGCCAGATAGCCGAGAATGGCGAAAATGCGCGGAGAAACACCAGCCGCCATCGACCGCCCGACCACCGGAAACATGATCAACGCCACCGCCCCGCCCGGAATCAGGATGTTCCCGGTTTTGGTCGCCGTATACCCGACAATCCGCTGGGCAAACAATGGAAACAGCAGAATCGAGGTGAACAAGCCGTAGCCGATGATGAACACCAGCACCGAACCGACGGCCAGATTGCGGTTTTTCACCACCCGCAAATCCATCACCGGACTCTTGGTTTTCAATTCCCACCACAGAAACAACGGAATGGAAATGGCGGCTACGATGGTCAGGTACAGAATGGCGCGGTCGTCGAACCAGTCATCTGCTTCGCCCCGTTCCAGCACATACTGCAAACTCCCGACGCCCACGGCCAGCAACAGAATCCCGATCTGATCGATCTTGATCGTACTGCGATCGATGCTGTATTCGGACGGCTGTTTGTCAATAAAGGTCGAGCACAGAAAAACCGCCAGAATCCCGATCGGAACGTTGATGAAAAACATCCAGCTCCAGTGGTAATTGTCGATGATGTAGCCACCCAGGGTGGGTCCGAGGGTCGGACCCATCACGATGCCCATCCCGAAAAGGGCCGAGGCAATGGCGCGCTGCGAGGGCGGAAACGCATCGTACATGATGCCCTGCGAGGTCGAGAGCAACGCGCCCCCGCCGATTCCCTGCAAAAAACGGAAAGCCACCAGCGTCCATAGATTGTCGGCAATGCCGCAGAAATAGGACGCAATCGTAAAGAGAATGATGGAACCGATGTAGTAGGTTTTCCGGCCAAAATAGTTCTGGAGAAAACCGGTCATCGGAATGATGATCACGTTGGCAATCGCGTAGGCCGTGACGACCCATGAAATGTCTTCAATCGTAACGCCGAGATTGCCCGCCATCTGGGTGATCCCGACGTTGACAATCGACGTGTCGATTAGCTCCAGAATGGCTGCCGACACGGTTGTGATGACGATAATCCACTTTTTGAATCCTGCTGATGCCATCTTACTGCACTTTCACGGCTACGTCCGTACTCAAACCCGCCCGCAGCAGTTCTTTGTATTTCGCCGGATTTTCGATTTCAATTTTCACCGGAACCCGTTGGGTTACCTTCACAAAGTTGCCGGAGGCATTGTCGGCGGGCAGCAGGGCAAATTTGGCCCCGGTCGCTTCCGAGAGCGAAACGATCTTGCCTTTAACTTCCAGATCCGGGTACGCATCGATTTTCACATCGACCGGTTGCCCGACGCGCATGTGTTGCAGTTGCGTTTCCTTAAAGTTGGCCACCACCCAGAACGTCGAGTCGTTCACGATGGTGAACAGGTTCTGGCCGGGTTGCACATACTGGCCGACCACCACGTTTTTCTTACCGATTTTGCCGGCGATGGGAGCGGTTATTTTGGCGTAACCCAACCGCAGTTTGGCGTTGTCGATGGCGGCCTGTTTCACTTTCAGCAGCGCCTGCGCTTTCAGAATGTTGGCCTGGGCCTTCGCAATGTTGGCCTGGGCCACGGCTTCGGAGGTTTTGGCCAGCCCGATCTGCTGCACATTGGCGTCGAACTGCCGAGCCTGAACCTCGGAGTTGTTGCGGCTGTCATCCAGTTGCTTTTGCGTCAGCGACTGGCCTTTGTACAGATTTTCGTCGCGTTTGAGGTCGTTGGCCGCTTTCGAGACCCGTAATTGTTGCACATTGGCATTCGACTGGGTGACTTTCAGATTTTGCTGCACATTGCGGAAACTGGCCTGCGCATTTTGCAGATCCGCCCGGGCGGTTTGAATATCGGCCAGTGTTTGCTGGTAATCGGCCTCGGCCTGTTGCAGCGCCACTTCATATTCCTGCGGATCAACGGTGATCAGTTCCTGACCGCGCCGGACGGCCGCATAATCTTCGATGCCAACCTGTTGCACATACCCGGCAACCCGCGCCAGAACCGGGGCCGTGTTGCCCTCAATTTGGGCGTTATCGGTTGTTTCGTACTGTTGATTGTAGCGATACGATTGAAAACCGTAAAAAGCAGCCGCCACCACAACGACCAGCACGAGCAGACGGGGGAGATACTTTTTCACGGGTGTGGTTTGTTCTGTTGCCATTTTTAGGAAAAGTTATACGAATCTTGTTTTAGTAAACCAAGTTGACTACTTTTGGGCAAAAGTAGAAGAAGTTTTGAGAGTAGTCAACTTAATTGACTAGTTGTTTCCGCACTTTAACAGGATTTTAATAGCAGGCATTGGGGCAGGCCAACGACCGTTTACGCAGTAGATGCTACTCACCTTGTGAAAAGTTTGTAACTTGTCGGCTCTGTAACGACGCAAAGGAAGACGTATGAATACCGAAGCGGTGGCGGTTGAAAAACCGTTTGATTTTCAGTTTTTTTATAAAGTGCGTGAGCGGACGTTAGGCCGTGTCATGTCGAAAATGAAGCGGTTTTTAGGCCGGTATGTCGAGCAACGGCTTCCCGAACTGGGCTTTCCGGATTTTAAAGCGAGTTATATTGCCTTTCTGGCCAATCTGGAGGAGGATGGCATTACGAACAACGAGCTGGCGAGACGGGCGGGCGTTACCAAACAGGCGATGAGCAAGGTCGTCAAATTGCTGGAAGACGACGGCTATATTTATACGGTGAAAAACGAGCGCGATTCGCGTTCCAGTCAGATTTTTATCAACGAACGCGGCAAGCAGTTGATGGTAGCGGTTTTCAACTGCATGGAGGAGATTCGGGAGAAATTCCAGGCCATTGCTGGTCGCGAACGGGTTGAGCAGATGATCGATACAATGGTGATGCTGGTGCGGGAAATCGAAAAAGATACCGGCCCCTTATCGGGTATTCACTGCGTGCAATAAGGATTGCTGCTGAAATTTTCACCCTAACTGGTCAGTCGGTTAGGGTATTTTTTTGCTAAGGAATAAAAACCACAGGCCATGAACTTTACATCTGTCAACCCCTACACCCAGAAAAAAATAAAATCCTATCCGGCCCTGAGCGCACAGTCGCTCGACCAGAAAATCAAACAGGCGGACCGCGCTTTTACGGGTTGGTCGACGCTTTCGCTGGAAGAACGTTTGGCCTATTTTCGGAAAGTAGCGGTTTATCTGCGCCAGGAAAAACAGCGGTATGGGGCGTTAATGACGGCTGAAATGGGCAAAACGCTCAAGGAAGCCGTGGCGGAAGTTGAAAAGTGCGCCGTTGGATGCGATTACTACATCGAACACGCACCCCGGTTTCTGGCCGATCTGACGATAAAGACAGAAGCCAAAAAGAGTTTTGTGGCCTACGAACCGCTGGGCGTGGTGCTGGCCGTGATGCCCTGGAATTTTCCGTTCTGGCAGGTGTTCCGGTTTGCCATTCCGTCGCTGCTGGCGGGCAACGTCGGTTTGCTGAAACATGCCGCCAACGTCAGCGGCTGTTCGCTGGCGATTGAAGAAATCTTCCGGGCCTGCGAGTTTCCGACCGGCACGTTTCAGTCGTTGCTCATTGAATCAAAAACCGTCGAAACCGTTCTGAAAGACCCGCGTGTCAAAGCCGTCACGTTGACTGGCAGCGAAAAAGCGGGGATGTCGGTGGCGTCAATTGCCGGCAGCCAGATCAAAAAATCGGTGCTGGAACTGGGCGGTAGCGACGCTCTGATTGTGCTGGCCGACGCCGATCTGGAAAAAGCCGCCCAAACCGCCGTGCAGTCGCGGATGCAGAACGCCGGGCAAAGCTGCATTGCCGCCAAGCGGTTTATCGTCGAAAAATCGGTTAAGAAAGAATTTACAGAACGCGTTCTCAGTCATATTCAAACTATTCAGCAGGGCGACCCGACACTGGAAAATACCACCATGGGGCCAGTGGCGCGGGTCGATCTGGCCGAAACGATTGAAAGCCAGTGTGCGGAAACCGTTCGGCAGGGTGCCCGGATTCTGCATAGCGGAAACCGGGAGGGCTGCAATGTGCAACCGATTTTGCTGGATAAAGTAAAACCGGGAATGACGGCTTTCGATCAGGAAACGTTTGGGCCGCTGGCGGTTATCGTTGAAGCGAAAGACGAACAGGATGCGGTGAAGCTCGCGAATCAATCCCATTACGGTCTGGGTTCGGCGCTCTGGACGCGGGATCTGGATCGGGCCGACCGGCTGGCGCGGCAGATTCAGGCCGGTTCGGTGTTTGTCAATTCGCTGATGCGTTCCGATCCGCGGGTGCCGTTTGGCGGGGTGAAATTGTCGGGATTTGGCCGGGAGTTGGCGGAAGTCGGGATGAAAGAATTCCTGAATATCAAAACCGTCTGGATGGAATAACGATCAGACCGCCACTTCCACCACCGTGCCACGATCGGAGTAAATCCGGAACTGACCGCCCAACTCCTCAGCACGTTTTTTCATGTTTTGCAACCCGTAATGGTTGTCGAGCGATTCGTCCTGATTCCAGGACAAACCGTTGCCGTTATCGCTGACACTCAGTTGGAAAGAACCGTCGGGTTTGGCGAGCAGCAAAACCGTCACCTCTGTCGCGTGGGCGTGTTTGACTACGTTGTGTAAGGCTTCCTGCATGATTCGGAACATGTTCAGGGCCTGAACCGAGGTCAGCGGCTGGGCGAGTTTACCTTCGGTATGGATCGTAATCTGTAGCGGGTCCAGTTGCTGAAAATACCGGCTGACGTAGTGGTTGATCCGCTCCTCAAATTCTTCCAGCGTAAAACTTTCCTGGTGGATGGCCCAGATGGTATCGCGGAGCATCTTGATGGCTTCGCGCGTGTAATCGACGACAGAACGGAGCTGCGACGACAAGGGCCGGGTGTTGGCGACCGGCTGTTTTTCGGCCTGACGCGCGATTTGCTGCAAACTGTTGACAATGAACGACAATTGCGCGCCCACGTTGTCGTGCAAGTCGCGGGCAATGCGTTCTTTCTCCTGAAAGGATTCATTTCTGAGCTGAAGCCCCTGCACGTGCGCTTCAAACGCCAGCCGTTGCTGCTGGGTGCGTTCTTCGCTGAGTCGTTCGTTGTGGTCGCGGATGAGTTTATACCGGTACGCCAGCCCAAAGGTTAGCACCATGACTTCAAACAAAGCCGCCAGGGCGAAATTCTCGTAGCTTTCCAGAAAAGCGTAGGTCGGAAACAGCTTGAGATTGCACAGAATCACCAGAAAATTGAGGGCATAAAACGGACTGACGGCCACCAGATAAAGCCAGGCTTCCTGCACGCGATACCCCCGGATGAGGTTGATGACGATGAAAGCCCAGATCAACGGCATCGGCAGCCAGTAAAAAACGATAAAAAGCCGCATCACCATCAGTTCGACCAGGGGGGGGACGTAGGTGATCCATTCGACCAGCAGGGACGTCAAACAGAAGACGCCACCCACCAGAGCCACCGTTGCCACCCGATGCCACAGGCGACTCGGGGTTTTTTCCAGCGACAAAAACGACCGCACGAAAAGCAATTGGAAGAAGAAGAGCAGCAACGGAAACACGAAATAGATGTTTCGGTTGGGCATCCGGAACTGGCTATCGAAATAGAACTGGTATAAAAAACCGTCGTTGATGAAAAAGTAGCCCGCCAGACCGATCACGCAGAGAATGTACTTTGCATAAATTCGGTCGAAGGTGGTCAGGTAAAAGAAAAAACTGATGACGATAACGAACAGAAATACCGAAAAAATACCACCCCAGAACGCGTAATCGCCCAGAATGAAGGTATCGAGCCCTCCCTGTGGCCGAATGGTGATCGGGACCACCTGAACGCCCCGGCTTTTGAACGACCGAACGTAACAGGTGACTTCCATCCCGGCAGGCAACGTGAACGGAAACCAGTAATTGCGGTGGTAAACCATTTTCTGCGTAACGGGCGTTTTCCAGCCGTATACGGGAGAGGTATAAACGACCTTTTGACCGTCGGTAATATACAGTTGTAGATCGTCGAAGGCCCAGAAATCAATTTCGCAGAACAGCGCCTGGATTTGATTGGACGTGTTTTTCAGCCGGAAGCGCACCCAGACCGGGTGTGAAAACTGATTGCCGCTGCTGTAGCCAAAATTCGGAATGGGCGACGAACTGGGCTGGAACGCTGCGGCCATTTCCGGGCGCACGACCTGATCGATGGTCAGCCGATGGGCCGTATCCTGAACAAACCAGAGATCGTGATCGAGAACGAGCGTCTGATTACCGGACGAAACGGGTATGACGGGTTGGTCTGCCCAGACAAAAACCGGAGAGAATAGACAAAGAAAAACAACAAGCCGGTAAAGAGGAGCCATACCGTCGGGAAGGTTCGGACCCAAATATACTGAAAAACCGGCTTGGTTGAGAGGGAGTTAGCTGTTTTTGTTATTCGGTTACGACACCGTATACGTCGAATTCATGGGCTTCCGTAATGCGAACCCTGGCAAAATCACCCTGACGGACATATTGCCCCGCCGGAACCAGCACTTCGTTATCGACTTCGGGTGAATCGAATTCTGTTCGGCCAATGAAAAAACCGCCTTCTTTCCGGTCGAACAACACCTTATACGTATTGCCGAGTTTGGCTTGATTCAGTTCCGCCGAAATGCCCTGTTGAAGTTCCATGATGGCGTCGGCGCGTTCCTGCTTGATGTAGGCCGGAACGTCGTCGGGCATGGTGTAGGAATGTGTATTGTCTTCGTGGGAATACGTAAAAGCACCCAGCCGGTCAAACCGCATCCGTTCGACAAAATCGTACGTTTCGTCAAACATCGCTTCGGTTTCGCCGGGATGGCCGACAATCAACGTGGTTCTGAGCGCAATACCGGGTACTTTTTCGCGAATGGTGTCGATCAGGGCTTCGGTTTTCTCGCGGGTAATGCCCCGGCGCATGGATTTCAGGAGTTCGGTCGAGCCGGTTTGCAGTGGCATATCGAGGTAGTTACAGACGTTCGACCGCTCGCGCATCACATCGAGCACATCCATCGGAAAACCGGAGGGATAAGCGTACTGCAAGCGAATCCATTCAATGCCTTCGACGTCGGCCAGGCGGTTGATGAGGTCGGCCAGCGTACGTTTTTTATAAATGTCCAGCCCGTAATAGGTCAAATCCTGGGCAATCAGAATCAGTTCTTTGGTGCCGCGCCGGGCCAGCGACTGTGCTTCCTTGATCAGTTCTTCCGCCGGACGCGAAACGTGGTGTCCGCGCATGAGCGGAATGGCACAAAATGAGCAGGGGCGGTCGCAGCCTTCCGCAATTTTCAGGTACGCATAATGGGCGGGAGTGGTCAAAAGCCGTTCGCCCACGAGTTCGTGTTTGTAATCGGCTTTCAGCGTTTTCAGCAATCGCGGTAGTTCATTCGTACCAAACCACGCATCGACAGTCGGCATTTCAATTTCCAGCTCGTCTTTGTAGCGGTGTGACAAACAGCCGGTTACGTATACTTTGTCGACCACGCCAGCGTCTTTGGCATCGACGTACCGCAGAATGGTGTTGATCGATTCTTCCTTCGCATTGTCGATAAAACCGCAGGTATTGATGACCACAATGTTGGCGTCGTCTTTCTTCGATTCGTGCGAAACGTTGTAACCGTTGCCTTTCAATTGGGTAAACAATACTTCTGAATCCACCAGGTTTTTCGAACAACCCAGCGTGACGATATTGATTTTATTCGTGCGTAATCCTTTTGTTTTCAAAGTAGTAGAATGCTAAGTACCCGGAGCGGTGACCGTTGTGGCACAACACCGGTATTTTGGGCAAAGTTCGGAAAAGTACAATTCAGGAGAAAGTTATGGGGCAACAATCCACGGAATTTTATGCGGGACATACTGAATCGGAACGGTTTTGAAATAGTCATCGATGGCGAAATCGAGGTAGCTCTTGTTATGATTGAGATAAATCCGACGCCCGTCTTTCAATTTAAAAATGAAATAATGGTAGCCAGCAACCATTTTGCCGGAATTAAGACCGGGTGTATGTTTTTCAACCTTATCCACGTCGGCGGCCGTGAAGCGAACCGTTTCCTGGCTGGTCGCTATTTCCAGGCTTTTATCGGCCGGGTCGAGCGTAATAGTTTTCCCTCTGGTAATGCGCCAATATTGCCAGTCAAGCCGAAAAAGGAGAACGCACCACCACAAGGCGTAAACCGAGATAGCCAGAAAACATAATCTAATAAACCAGTGCCAGGAGACGGCTGCAGCGGAAATCTGGAAGAACACGGCAGCGTAGAGAAAAAATAGATTGATTAGGGTAAAGAAGAATAAAAAGAAAAAATTGAAGCTGACAAAATACTCCCAATCATCAATTTCGTAGGTAACAACAATCACTAACGGCGATTCGTCGCCGATGGTTTTGGCGGTGTAGCGAAGCAACTTGTAGATGACCCAGGCGAAGGGAGCCAGCACCGAAACCGTGATCAGAAAAGCGTTCATGACGGTTAAAATACCGCCTGATACGAAATATCAAATGCGATTGTTGACCGGCGGTTTTTCTCCACCGTTACCGGAAAAATGTTGTTTTGGCCGTCGGAGAGGTTGGCATACAACCCTTTCTCTTCTTGAACAAATACAGAATAGCTACCCACTGGCAGACTGACGCAGAATTTTCCGTCTTTATCTGATTTTACTTTTTTAACAAGCCGACTGTTGATTTTGGTGTAAAAACCGTCATCCGTAGCTTCTGTCTGGTCAATTTTCGTCAATTCATAAATCAAAACCTCCCGAACAACGGGCTGGCCTTTCGGCTGCGGCCGGTCGGGGCCGGGCATGTGGTTGCCGGATTTGAATAGAACCGTTCCGCAAATGCCCTGAAATGACGTGCTGGTCTGGCTGGGTTTGCAGGCGGTGAAAATAGCAAACGCCAGCAGGAGCAGATACGATTTTAGTAGTGCGGGAAGCCGGTTTTCAGACATAATGATGGAATTTCGGCCCCATAGGGGACAAATGTTTGTAGCAAAACGATTAATCAGGCAGATTCGCGTGCCATCGGTACGCAATATGAATATCGGTTGCGTACCGATGGTACGCTGGAGAATGGTTGGGATGGCCAATTTCTACAAACATTGCGTGCCAATGGCACGAAACGAGCTGGCTTTGACACACAGATCAGAAAATCAAAAACTATGTCTGCCTATCAAATTTTCTTAAAAAACGAATCCACGAACTCCATCTTGTGGAACGTCTGCAAATCTTCGATTTTTTCGCCCACGCCAATGTATTTAACCGGAATCTTGAACTGATCCGAAATGCCGATCACTACACCGCCTTTGGCCGTACCGTCTAACTTCGTGATGGCCAGGGCCGTAACGTCCGTCGCTTTGGTAAACTCCGTGGCCTGAATAAACGCGTTCTGACCCGTTGAACCGTCGAGCACCAGCAATACTTCGTGGGGCGCTTCGGGCAGGAATTTCTGCACAACGCGTTTGATTTTCGATAACTCGTTCATCAAATTCACCTTTGTGTGCAAACGGCCTGCGGTGTCGATGATCACCACATCGGCGTTCATGTCCACGGCTTTTTTGACGGCATCAAAAGCCACGGCCGACGGATCGGTGTTCATGCCGTGTTCGATCACCGGAACGCCCACGCGTTGGCCCCACAATTTCAGTTGGGTAACGGCGGCCGCCCGGAACGTATCGCCCGCGCCCAGCACCACTTTATAACCGCGCTTGTGAAATTGGGATGCCAGCTTGCCGATGGTGGTGGTTTTGCCGACGCCGTTGACGCCTACCACCATGATCACGTACGGTTTTTTATCGGCAGGTAATGAAAAATCATCATCGACATCGTCGGATTTATTCTCGGCCAGCAGAGCCGCAATTTCCTCCCGGAGAATGTTGTCCAGTTCGCTGGTGCTGACGTATTTATCCCGGGCAACGCGCTCTTCGATGCGCCGGATGATTTTCACGGTGGTGCCAACGCCCACATCCGACGTAATCAGGACTTCTTCCAGTTCGTCCAGAACCTGCTCATCGACCGTCGATTTGCCGACGACGGCGCGGTTGAGTTTCGAGAAAAAACTTTCTTTGGACTTCTCCAGCCCTTTATCGAGTGATTCTTTTTTTTCCTTCGAGAAAAAATCAAACAGACCCATTTCTTTGTCGTTAGAACGTTGGATGGCAGACTACAGACGGCGATTCGTACGTATACAGCCTCGTGTCTGTTTTGTCGAACAAAGATACAAACAAAAAAGTCCCACAAAGGGGACTTTCGATGTACCATAAAACCGGAAAAACTAGCCTTTCAACGCAGCTTGTACTTCTTCCAGTGGGACCATTTCTTCTCTAAAGGTGTAGGCACCGGTTTTCGGCGACTTCACGGCTTTGATAATCTTCGCGAAGTTCTTACCGCCACCTTCCTTTTTCAGGGTTGCAACAACTTTCTTTGCCATCTTGGATCGTCGGGAACAGTCCCGCGGTTACAATTATTTAATTTCTTTGTGTACGGTTACGCGTTTCAAGTTCGGATTGTACTTTTTCAGTTCGATCCGGCTTGGCGTATTCTTGCGGTTTTTGGTGGTGATGTAGCGTGAAGTACCCGGTACATTCGTATCCTTCTGCTCCGTACACTCCAAAATCACCTGAATTCTATTGCCTTTCTTAGCCATTGCTGTAAATATTTTCTCAAACAGGAACGCAAAGGTAAGATAAAGTCTTAAAAACCACAATGGTTGCTTGCGAAATAATTGTTGAGTCGGTATACCGAAAAGCTTTTTTGACTTTTGACTGTCTCCTGCCGACCTTTGACGGACGATGACCACACAAACCATCCAATACGACTACCAGCCCGGCGTGTTTCAGGCTTCCGAGCCGAATAAATATACGCTCGACGAACTCGGCTCCGGCGAGATGATTCTGAACATGGGGCCGCAACATCCCTCGACGCACGGTGTTTTGCGGTTGGAAATCGTCACCGATGGCGAGATTATTGTCGATGTGGTGCCGCATTTGGGTTATCTGCACCGCTGTTTCGAGAAACACGCCGAAGCCTTGCCGTATAACCAGATCCTGCCGTTTGTCGACCGCCTGGATTACATGGCCGCCATGAACAGCGAGCACGTCTTTTGCATGGGCGTGGAACGGATGCTGGGGATTGACAAGGAACTGTTAACGACGCTCAACGGCCGCCGGATCGAATACATCCGGGTGCTGGTTTCGGAACTAAACCGGCTGGCGTCACACTTTGTGGCCATTGGAACCTACGCACTGGACATCGGTGCCTATACGCCGTTTCTGTGGATGATGCGCGACCGCGAGCATCTCCAGCGGCTTTTGGAGTGGGTCAGCGGAGCGCGGATGCTGTATAATTACGTCTGGATTGGCGGTTTGTATTACGATTTGCCGGTTGGTTTTGAAGAACGGTGTCAGGAGTTTCTGACGTATCTGAAACCGAAGCTGGTGGAATTGCAGCAACTGGTGATTGAAAACAAGATTTTCGTGAAACGAACCGCTCATGTGGGCGTGTTGCCGTTGCCGGTTGCGATCAATTACGGCTGTTCGGGGCCGGTTTTGCGGGCGTCGGGTTTGCGCTACGATTTGCGCCGGGTCGATGCCTATTCCGTGTATCCTGAATTGGAATTCGATATTCCGATTGGCGAAGGAACCGTCGGGACGCTGGGCGATTGCTGGGATCGCAACTATGTGCGCGTGCTGGAATGCTGGGAGTCGGTGAAAATTGCCGAGCAATGCCTGGCGCGGTTGACGGGTGATCTGAAACGCACCCGGGATTTCGATCCGCAGGCGATGGCGCCCAAAAAAATCCGGCCGAAAGCGCAGGAGTTTTACATTCGGGGCGAAATTCCGAAAGGTGAACTAGGTTTCTACTTCCGGGCCGATGGCCGGGCGGATATGCCGTTCCGGTGTCGCGCGCGGTCGTGTTCGTATCACAATCTGTCAATGATCAGCGAAATTTCCAAAGGCGCCATGATGGCCGATTTAGTGGCCATTATCGGCTCGATCGATGTCGTAATGGGTGAAGTAGACCGTTAGGCTAACATGAAGATTTCCTGCG
Organism: Larkinella punicea; assembly: GCF_003334855.1. GTDB lineage: Bacteria > Bacteroidota > Bacteroidia > Cytophagales > Spirosomataceae > Larkinella > Larkinella punicea. The sequence goes on along the minus strand of NZ_QOWE01000009.1, from coordinate 230,547 downwards.
TATTGCGGCCAAAACCGTCGTAATCCAGCCCGTAGCCGACGACAAACTGGTTTTGAATCTCAAAACCGACGTATTTGATGGCGACGTCAATCTGCAAGGATTCCGGTTTGAACAGCATCGTGGCAATTTCCAGCGATGCGGGTTGCTGCTCCATCAATTGCTGAGATACTTGCTGAATGGTGAGGCCGGTATCGATAATGTCCTCAATCAGAATAAGATCCTGACCCGCCAGCGATTCGCTCAGACCCAGGATGTGTTTGACAACGCCCGTCGAAGCGGTCTGCTGGTAGGAACTGACCCGAATAAAGGTGACCCGGCACGGAATGGTCAGGTGCGTCATTAGTTCGGCCGCGAAGATAAAAGCGCCGTTCAGCACCACCACCAGCATGGGCTCCTTGTCCCGGTAGTCCTCATTAATCTGTTTGGCCAACTGAACAATGCGGTTTTTCAGCGTGTTTTGATCAATAAACGGAACGAAACTTTTGTCTTTGATAGTCAGCATGGTATACCCGTTGGCGCGAAACTCAAAGGTAAGGCATCGAAAGGGTTCGTAAAAACTTTTGGTGGCGTAAACTGGAAATTCAAAAACTTCGTTGATAGAAGACGATATCCGTGTCCTTAAAAAATGAAAAAAAACCTTCTTGTTCTAATCGGCTTGTTTCTGACCTTAACGGCTCGCGCTCAGGTCTATTCACTGGCTGAATTTGACAAAAAATACGATATGCTGATGAAGCGTCCCGACGTTCAGATCGAGTCGGCAGAGGCTATCAATAACTTGTATAATTACAAATTTTACGAAGCCGACAAAGAGTTTCGCTGGCTAAAAATGCGGTATCCCGATCACCCGATGCCGTACTTTCTGATGGCTCTCGCCGAATGGTGGAAAATTGTCCCGAATACGGAAAATACCGACTTCGATGACAAGTGTCTGGCCTACCTGGATACGACGATTACAAAAGCCGAAAAGTTGTATGACGATAAAGAAAACAAAGTAGAACCCGCGTTTTTTCTGGCGGCTGGCTACGGTTTCAAAGGGCGGTTGTATTCGGAGCGCAAGAAATGGGCAAAGGCCACCTGGGCCGGAAAAAATGCGTTGAAATATTTTGATAAATGCAAAGGCAATGGTGATCTAACGCCAGAACTGCTGTTTGGCGACGGTTTGTTCAACTATTACGCCCAGTGGATTCCGAAAAACTACCCGGCTTTGAAGCCGATTCTGATGTTTTTCCCGAAAGGCAACAAGGCGGAAGGCATTCGGCAGTTGGAAAAAACCGCCAACAACGCTTTTTATACCCGAACCGAGGCCCGGTATTTCCTACTCCAGATTTATAGCATGGAGAACCAGTATGAAAAGGCGTATGATCTGGCCAAATACATGTGGCAGCAGTATCCCGATAATCCTTATTTCGAGCGGTATTATGCCCGGACGGCTTTTGTGCGCGGGTACAGCAACGAAGCGACGTCGGCTTCCAACAGTATTTTGAGCAAAATCGAACGGGGGATGGATGGGTACGAAGGCGTTGGCGGTCGAACGGCAGCGTATATTCTGGCGTACAATAATCAGCATTATACCCGCGATTTGGCCAAAGCTAAACAGTATTACCTGAAAACCATCGAGTTTGCCAAACAGACCAATTCCTATGATGCGGCCTATTACTGGGCGTCGGTGTTGAGTCTGGGGAAAATTGCGGCTGCGGAAAAAAACTACGATCAGGCGCAGACCTACTACAAGGAAGTCATTGACAAAGCCGACCGCAAATCCAGTCAGCATAAAGAAGCCAAAGACGGGCTGGATAGCCTGAAAAAATTGCGGAGAGAGGAGCGGAGGAAAGCGCGGAAGTAAATGATGAGTTATGAATGATGAACGATGGATGTTACGCATCAGCCCATTCATCGTTCATCATTCATAACTCATCATTATTTTCAGGGAATCGGAAGAACTTTACTTTCTTTGAAAGTCGACAAAATTACCATGGTTTGGGTGCTGGCGACTTCTTCGATTTCGTTGATTTTTTCCAGCATCAGAACCTGATACGAGGCAATGTCTTTGGCGATGACTTTCAGCAGAAAATCGCCGGAACCCGTGATGTGGTGGCACTCAATAATTTCCGGAATTCCCTTTACCGCATTGACAAACGATTCGGTCACCTGCTTCTTGTGACCGACCAGCGACACCTGTACAAACGTCGTAACGCCCAGGCCAACCCGGTCCCGATTCAGTTGAGCGTGGTAGCTCTGAATGATGCCCGAAGTTTCCAGTTTTTTGACGCGCTCAAGGGTAGGTGCGGGGGACAAACCAATTTCCTTCGACAGTTGGGCATTGGTGATTTTAGCGTTTGTCTGTAGAATTTCTAATACTTTCCGATCAATCTGATCGAGTTTGATTCCTGACATGATAGTGATGACCTTAAAACTTTATCCAACCAATATGAGATCACGCAAAACTAAACACAATCCTTTTATTTTTATAAAAAAATATGGATTATTTACTAAAATGTAAAATAATGATTGGTTTTGCGGCCCAATTTTAGCTACAAAATTACTGTATACAATAGTTATACCAAATACTGTTCAACATTAAAATTAACCGTTCCTAAATTTTTTCCAAATAATATTTTGTGGATACAGGGGCGGTTTTCTGGAAAGGCTTCTGAAAAAAAAGGAATCGTCTTCTTAAAATCCAAAAAGCAGTAACTCAATTTCAGGGGCTTCAACAGGAGCAACGCAATAAACCGATTGGTAACAAAGTTTGAAAGGGGAGAGGGTTCTTCCGTATCTTTGAGCATCATCTTTTCTGACCAATCTCGTGCGCATGCGCTTTCACTACCGGGCTTTCTTCGTCTTTTTCATCTGCATTTTTTGGGAAATGCCTGACGTGATTGCCCAGCTTCCACCCAAGCGGGAGTTTCGGGCGGTTTGGATTGCCACGGTAGACAACATCGACTGGCCAAGTGTGCGGGGGCTGCCGGCCGAAAACCAGCAGGCCGAATTTATTGCCCTGCTCGACCAGCACCAGCGGGCGGGCATCAACGCCGTGGTGGTGCAGATCCGGGCGGCTGCGGATGCTTTTTACGCCAAAAGTACGGAACCGTGGTCGTTCTGGTTGACGGGCCAACAGGGCCGCGCCCCGGTGCCATTCTACGATCCGCTGGAATTCATGATTCGGGAAACCCACGACCGTGGGATGGAATTTCACGCCTGGTTTAACCTCGACCGGGCCACATTCAGTAAAAACTCCAGTGTTACGCCCGATCACATCAGTTTCCGCCGACCAGAATGGATGCTGCAATACGGTGGCCGGAAACTATTCAATCTGGGTTTGCCTGAAGTCCGTAATTATGTGACCGGTATTGTGACCAACATCGTTCGGAATTATGATGTCGACGGCATTCATTTTGACGATTATTTTTATCCGTACGGAGTTGCCGGACAGGTTATTCACGACGAAGTGACCTATAAAACGTATTTCAATGGCATGAACCTGGCGAATTGGCGTCGGGAAAACATCAACCAGTTGATTCACCAGCTTCGGGATTCGATTCAGGCCCTGAAACCGTATGTGAAGTTTGGCGTCAGTCCATTTGGCGTCTGGAAGAACAGCAGCCAGGACCCCGAAGGTTCGCTCACGACGGGCGGTTTGACATCCTATTTCGATCTGTATGCCGATACCCGCAAATGGATTCGGGAAGGCTGGATCGACTACATTGCACCACAAGTGTATTTTAGCACGGATTTTCAGAAGGTTCCGTACCGGCTTTTGGTCGACTGGTGGATCAAAAACGGTTTCAACCGACACCTCTACATTGGCCAGGGCGCGTTTCGGATCAACCGCTCCACCCCGCGCGACCGGGCCTGGAACGATCCGAACGAGATGACGACCCAACTGAACTACAACCGGCAGTTCAGCCAGATTCATGGCAGCATCTTCTTTAGCTCCAAATCCCTGACGGATAACTTGAATGGCGTTCGTGATACGTTGCTGACGAATTTTTACCGGTATCCGGCGCTGATCCCGCCGATGCCCTGGAAAGATCCTGAACCGCCCCTTTCGCCCAAAGACCTGAAAGCCCGGCCTACGTCCGAGGGGGTCGAACTGCTTTGGCAGGAGCCCGGCCCGGCACCGGACGGCGACAAGGCCCGGTATTATGTGGTGTATCGTTTTGACCGGAAAGACAAAGTGAATACGGAAGATCCGACTCACATTCTGGCGATCTGTGTGGGCGAGCGAACCACCCGGTTTATCGACCGAACCGCCGAAGCCGATGGACGGTATGTGTACCTGATCACGTCGCTGGATCGGTTGCACAACGAAAGCGTGCCAAGTCAGGTCAATGTGCGGGTTCCGGAGGAGTGAATTGCAGACTTTTACATTTCGTTAATCTACTTTTACAGGCTTTCCTTGGCAGGTTTTGTGCATGCGCTAATTTGCCGCAGACTCCAATAGTAAGCCCCATGCATAAAGGTTCATTTTACTCTGTCGCTCAATACGGCCAACTGCTGCTTTTCTTGTTGATTTTTACCATCTCCTGCCACGGACAAGGCACTACGAACTTGCCAAAGGACAGCAAAAGCAAGCCAAAAACAACCTTGGAGGGACAGCCAAAAATGATACGGACACAAGGAGTATTGTCTGGTAATGTTGGTTGCGATTTACAGGATAAAGCAGGAAACGTTTGGTTTAGTACCGGGGGGGAGGGCGTTTACCGTTACGATGGAAAGTCATTTACCAATTTTACAACCAAAGATGGTTTGAATGATAACGATGTGAGTGCTATTATAGAAGATAAATCAGGCAATATTGTCTTCGGCACGAAAAGCGGCCTCTGTAAGTATGATGGCAAATCCTTTACTAACTACTTGAAGATGGGGTCCTTAAGCAATGCCCATATTACTTGCCTTTTAGAAGATAGGGACGAAAACCTTTGGTTTGGAACGATGGGGACTGGTATTTATCGTTACGACGGAAAAAGCCTTACTAATTTTCTGAATAATGATGATCATCCGTTTAACCTTGGGGCCCATTATCAACTTATAATGGATATTTTACAGGATAAAAACGGCAACTTATGGTTCAGTTCGTGGAACGGTGGGGGTGTTTGGCGGTATGATGGAAAATCATTTAAAAACTTTTTGCCCTCTGCTGATTATTACCGTTCGAACGAAGACGGGAGGTCCGTTACCAGCTACTTGCCAGTTACCAGCTACTTGCCAAAAGTTATTAATCCGCTGTCCCGGGAGTTTCTTACTGATGATATGATTTTTTCGATTGCAGAAGATAAGGTCGGTAATTTGTGGTTTTCTAGCAGAAGACACGGAGCCTGTCGTTACGATGGTAAATCTTTTACCAGTTTCCGCGAGAAAGAGGGCTTTGTAAGTTATGGCATAACCTCAATTTTGGAGGATAAAAAAGGCAATATTTGGCTCGCTACGGATAAAAATGGCGTGTTTCGTTACGACGGTAAAACATTTAAAAATTTTACTACGAAAGACGGACTTATCAATAATTCGGTTCGGAGTATTTTAGAAGACAAAGCCGGTAATCTATGGTTTGGTACCAGATCGTTTGGTTTGTGCCGGTATAACGGAAAAACCTTCACTATCTTTTCGGAGAATGAAGCCAGGCAATAACTTGTTATTTTCCTGATCCCCGGTTAATTGCCTGGGTATTCTAAAAAGACCAGAGAATAAAGATTGCTTTATCGGTTTTAGCCGAAAGGCTTTATTTTCTGGTCTTTCTTCTTTTTTTTAACTTACACTGTCTTCAAAAACGCCAGCCCCTTCACGGCAATGTCTTCGCCGGAGGCTTCGATGTCGCGCCAGATGGCTGCGGCTTTGGCAATGGCTTTTACCTCGGGCGTAAACGACTCGATGACCAGTTGGCCTTTGAAATCAATGTCTTTCAGCGCCTGACCAATAGAGATCCAGTCGATGTGGTCGTTGCCCGGAATACCCCGGTCGCAACCGCAACTGTGCAGCAATTCCAGCCGCGAACCGGCTTTGCGAATGGCATCGGCCTGGAATTTCTCCTCGATGTTCATGTGGAACGTATCCAGGTGCAGCCGAACGGCGTCATTATCAACTAAATCCGCCAGATGGATGGCCTGATCGCAGGTGTTGATGAAGTCTGTTTCGAAGCGATTGAGTGGTTCGAGGGCAATTTTCAACCCTTTGTCCGCAGCATAGGCCGCCAGTTCTTTCAAATGCCCGACCACGGTTTTTTCCTGTTCCTTATAGACCTCCTTCGGCGTGGCTTCGGCGCGTCCAACACTCGAATACAACGGCCCAACCAGCATTTCGGCGCCGATGATTTCCATGAAATCCAGCAACGCTTTCAGATACGTCATCGACGTTTGCTGCTGCTCTTCGTCACCGCGAAAATCCCGGTCCGGCCCCATGGCCGCGCAAACCGTTTTGCAACCTAACCCGGCATCAGCCAACGCCTGTTTTACCAACTGAGGATCGACGTTCCAGGGTTCTTCCAAACCGATTTCGACGGTATCGAAGCCCCATTCCGCAAATTTTGAAAACCACTTCACGCTTTCGTTCGTGAAAGGCGATGTAAATAAAAACGTGTTGATGCCAATGGTGTACATAGGGGTTGATTGGTTATGATCTATCTGGTCTTGTTTCTGCGGTCTTGCCTCAGCGGCCCTCTAAAACGGGTATATTCGGTAATCACCTTTTAGGCAATGCAAAGGATGGTTAGTGTGCTTTTTACTGTCATTGCAGGACATTTATGGCGATTTCCTGCCGGATTTCAGGAAGCAAACTGCTGTTCGACTTCCGCCATGACGGCGTCAATCGGGCGGGCATCGGCAAAAAAGGAGACGATCCTGAGGAGAATACCTTCCACCACGGCGTCAGGGCAGGACGCTCCGCAGGTCAGTAAAACGGTGACCGGTTTTTGTTCCGGCAGAAAGTTTTCGGTGACCACTTCCTGCTTCGTATGCAGGTTAAAATGCCGGATCAACTCCCGCGACAGAATTTTCTGTTCGGTTTCAATGAAATACGTCGGCAGTTTTTCTTCGCACAACTCCACGATGTGCAACGTATTGGAACTGTTGTAACCACCCGCAACAATCGTGAAATCGGCGGGATGCGTCAGCAGGGCGTAGGTCGAATCCTGGTTGTCGTTGGTCGCGTAACAAAGCGTGTCGCGGGTGTTGGCAAAGCGGCTATCGACCTCGTCCGGCAGCAGCCGGTAATGGCGGATCATGACGGTTTTCAGAAAATCGGCAATCTGCTGTGTGTCCGACGCCAGCATGGTGGTTTGATTGACAACGCCGATGCGTTGCAAATCCCGCTCGGGATCAAAACCAGGTGAAAACTGGCCGCTGAATTCGGCATAGAACGCATCTTTGGTCGACTCGCCGGTGAGATATGTCGCCAGCCGCTGCGCCTGCGCCATGTCTTTCACCACGACGGTTGGTGCCGATGCCTTGCTGTGCGAAAACGTAGCGCGGGTTTCCTCATGCGACGGTTTTCCGTGAACCACCACGGTATAGTCTTTCTGCCCGATTTGCGTGGCTTTGTTCCACACTTTTTCGACAAACGGACAAGTCGTATCGTACTGCTCGACGTTGAGGCCGATGTCGGTCAGTTTCTGCTGAATTTCGATGGTCGTACCAAACGCCGGAATCACTACTACGTCGTCTTTCTGCAATTCCTCCCACGGAATGATCTGTTTCCCGGAAGTTTCCATGATAAACTGCACCCCGCGTTCCTGTAAATCCCGGTTCACATCCGGATTGTGAATCATTTCACTGAGCAGAAAAATGCGTTTGCCGGTATTTTCAGCGATGGCTTTGTAGGCAATTTCAATGGCGTTTTCGACGCCGTAGCAGAACCCAAAATGCCGGGCAATGAGAAAGCGAACGGGACCAAAATCAAGAACCGTGGGCGTAAAATCGCGCTTGAGCTTATCGCGTTTCCGCCGAAGTTCTTTCAGCGGGCTGATGATGGTACTGCGGTAATACTCCGGGATGTTGAAGGATTTCATTCGGGCAAAATTAGACAGACTTCATCGGAAGAACAACGGCCGGAAATGCTTCGTTCAGCTAAAAAGACGGGCTGATCAGGAGAGCGTTGTCAAACGGCCCAGAATATCGTCCAGATACTCCCGGCTGTTGCTCAGGCGCGGCACTTTATGCTGACCACCCAGCTTACCCCGGGTTTTCATCCATTCGTAGAACGTCCCCCGCGGAACGGCGTGGACGATGGGCGGATGCAACACCATGTCGTTATACCGCTTGGCGTCGTAGTCGGAGTTGACCTGCCGAAGTGTTTGGTCGAGAACCTTGCGGAACGTATCGAAGTGGTTGGGTTCGCTCGAAAACTCGATGATCCATTCGTGCCGGCCGTTGGTACCACTGCCCATGTAAACCGGCCCGGCGGTATAATCACTCACCGTAGCCCCCGTTGCTGCGCAGGCTTGCGTAATGGCATTTTCGGCGTTTTCAATGATCACTTCCTCTCCGAAGGCATTGATAAAATGCTTGGTCCGACCACTGACTTTTAGCCGGAAGGGATATTTTGAGGTAAACCGCACGGTATCGCCGACGCGGTAGCGCCAGAGTCCGCCGTTGGTGGTAATCACCAGCGCGTAATTCTTATTCAGTTCAACTTCCTCGATGGTCAGGGCTTTCGGGAAAGGCTTGTCGGCGTCTTCCATCGGCACAAACTCGTAGAAAATGCCGTAGTCCAGCATGATCAGCATTTCGCCGATCCGCTTCAGATCGTCCTGAATCGCAAAAAAACCTTCCGAAGCGTTGTAGATTTCGAGGTAGCGGGTGTCGTTGGAAGGAAAAACTTCGTTGGAAAACAACTCCCGATAGGGTTGAAAAGCCACGGCACCGTGGATAAACACCTCAAAATTGGGCCATACTTCCAGAATATTCTGCTTGCCGGTTATGGTCAACACTTTTTCCAGCAAAACCAGCGCCCAGGTCGGAACGCCCAGAATACTCGTCACGTTTTCGCGGGCAGCAATTTCGGCCATCCGGTCGATTTTTTCCTCCCACTTGTCCATCAGCGCCACTTCGATGGGCGGGGTACGGATGTACTGCGCCCAGGGCGGCAGGTTTTTCATGACCACCGCCGACACATCGCCCGCGTAGCCGTGCTGACCATACGGATTTTCGTGTAGACTACCACCAATCGACAGCCCTTTCCCCTCGAAGGCTTTGCTTTCCGGATTGTTGGCGATGTAGAGCGCCATCATGTCTTTACCGCCCCGAAAATGGCTTTCGTCCAGCGACTCCTGCGAAACCGGAATGAATTTGCTGCGGGCGTTGGTCGTACCCGACGATTTGGAAAACCAGTGAATGCGGGAGGGCCACAGCAGTTTTTGCTCACCTTTCATCGTCCGCTCAATATACGGAAACAGGTCTTCGTAGGAGGAAACCGGCACCCGTTCCTGGTACTCACGGACGGTGCGAATGGAATCGTAGTGGTGTTGGCGGCCCCATTGCGTATGTCGGCCTTTGCTGATAAGCTGCTGAAAAACCGCCTGTTGAACCTCGCCGGGGTGCGCCATCATAGCCTTGATGCGCGGCACTCGCCGGAGCAGCAGCCATTTCAATGTCGTATTCAGCAGGGTCATACGTGGAGTGGTAATTCTGATTCAAACTTACTAAAAATGTTGCATTTAGAAGAACTTTGCTTCATAACCTGATTCGGTGGATATTGTTCGTTGGAATTCGTAAACTGCCACCGTTGAAAAAACCGGGAGTTCAGGCTCTTTTATTGGTATAAAAGCAAGAATAAATTTTCTTTGTGAACGATCCGGCACATGCCGTTCCCTGTATGAAAGTTTTGAAAGCCCTGCTGAGTCTATTTATTTCCATTGGAGTAACGGTTGCACTCAACCAACCCTGGGGCAGTGTTCCGGCTTTAGGGCGTTTGCTGAGCCCATTTGAAGGATTTTGGCAGAACGCCGAAACCGTTGGTCAATCTTCAGAACAAAAAATATCCGTCAAAGGTGCGAGGGAGGAGGTCACCATTTTGTTTGATGACCTCCATGTTCCGCACATTTTTGCCAAAAATGACTTTGACGCTTATTTTGCCCAGGGCTACGCAACGGCCCGCGATCGCTTGTGGCAGATGGAGTTTCAAACCCACGCGGCTGCCGGACGGATTTCGGAGCTAATCGGTGATCGTGCGGTCGAACTCGACCGCTACAACCGGCGGCTGGGCATGGCCTACGGTGCCGAAAAATCGCTGGAAGGCATGTCGAATGACCCGGTTTCCAAATCGGTGCTGGATGCTTATACGGCGGGCATCAACGCGTACATCGACCAATTGAAACCGGCTGATTATCCGATTGAATACAAATTGCTGGGATACGCTCCCGAACCGTGGACGCCCATCAAAGTGGCCTTTCTCCTCAAGCAGATGACCCAGACGCTGGCGGCAGGGGCCGACGATCTAATGATGACCAACGTCCGTCAACAACTCGGCCCGGCCCTGACGGCCAATTTGTTTCCGGATTATCCTTTTAAAGAAGACCCAATCATCCCGGTCGGCACGCGCTGGGACTTTACGCCGGTCAAACTGCCTGCTCCGCCCCCGAATATCGAAACCGATAGCAGCGTCGTGCTGAACTGGCAGCCGCACGACCCCGGCATTGGTAGTAACAACTGGGCCGTTGGTCCGGAGAAAACCGCCATGGGCTACCCGATTCTGGCGAATGACCCGCACCTGACGCTGAGTTTGCCTTCTATCTGGTATCAGGTTCAGTTGGTTACGCCCACGATGAACGTCTACGGCGTGTCATTGCCCGGCGCGCCCGGCGTCATCATCGGTTTTAACAAGGACGTGGCCTGGGGCGTTACGAATGTCGGAGCCGATGTGCTGGATTTTTACAAGATTCGTTTTCGGGACAACCGGCGGCAGGAATACTGGCACGACGGGAAGTGGAAACCGGTACGTCGGCGGATTGAAACCATTCGGGTAAAAGGAAAACCGGCGGTTGTCGACACCATATTATATACCCACCACGGCCCGGTGGTTTATTTGCCCGAAGACAAACCGTTTCGAAACAACATTCCCACGGGCTATGCCGCTCGCTGGATTGCCCACGAGGTCGACAATGGTATCAAGACCTTCTATTTGCTGAACCGGGCCAAAACCTACGACGATTATGTGACGGCCTTGTCGTATTATGTGGCTCCCGCGCAGAATTTCGTTTTTGCCAATGCGGCCAAAGACATTGCAATTTCTCCCAATGGGCGGTTTCCGTTAAAATGGCGCGATCAGGGTAAATTTCTTTTGGACGGTACCAAGGCCGCAAACGACTGGCAGGGCTGGATTCCGGCGGCTCAGAATCCCCGCGTAAAAAATCCGCCGAGGGGATTTGTCAGTTCAGCCAACCAATCGTCGACCGATCCGACCTATCCCTATTATATCAATTGGGAGTTTGAAACGACCGACCGGGGCATGCGGATCAACCAACGGCTGACAGAAATGCAAAACGTGACGGTGGACAGCCTGCGCCATCTACAAAATGATGTGTATAACCATCAGGCTTCCAAATTTCTGCCGGTTCTCCTGCCATATATTCAGGAAAAAGATCTCTCCGATCCGCAAAAACAGGCATTGAAAACCGTCCGCCAGTGGAATTACCAGCAGGATACGGCATCGGTTGCCGGCACCATTTTCGTGGATTGGATCAGCCGTCTGGAAGACGGGATCTGGGCCGACGATTTTCCGGATGACGCCAATCGGCCCCTGCGGTATCCGAATACCGACCGCACACTGCAACTTGTCACCGAAGAGCCCACTTCCCGCTGGTTTGACAACGTGCAGACACCAAACCGCCAAGAAACGATTCAGGAAGTCGTCACCAACAGCTTTCGGGCTACGGTTGATTCACTGGTAAAACAGCATGGGCCGTTGGGGAAAACCTGGGCCTGGGCCGATCACAAAGGAACGTCCGTTCGGCACCTGATTCCCGGTCTGGATGCCTTCAGTGCGTTGAATGTGCAAATTGGCGGAGGACGTGGCATCGTCAATGCCGCCGGCCGCCGGGCCGGGCCGTCGTGGCGGATGATTGTCCAGACGGGACCCAATGTGCGGGCCTACGGTGTGTTTCCGGGTGGCCAATCCGGCAATCCCGGTAGCCCCTACTACCTGAACATGCTCGAAACCTGGCGGAAAGGAGACTTGTACGAACTGCTTTATTTAAAATCGGTAACCGAAAAAAGTCCGCGGATTCAATCGACTCTTCAACTGACCCGTTAAAACCATGCTGCCCTTTTTGTTAATCGTGTTGTTAAGTGCCGTCGCGCAGTTGTTCTTGCCGTGGTGGAGCATTGCTCTGGTGGCTTTTGGGGTCTGTTTCTGGCGCAGCAAAACTGGCTGGCTGGCCTTTAGTGCCGGTTTTTTAGGAATTGCAGTGGTCTGGCTTGTCTACGCGTTTCTGATTCATGTGCAAACGGACGGTATTCTGACGGGTCGAATGGCTGAGCTTTTTTTCAAGACGAAAACGCCGATTTTCCTGCTCCTGATTACGCCATTGATAGGCGGTTTCGTCGGCGGATTCGCGGGCTTGGCGGGTCGTCAAGTGCGTGCGGTTTTTACAGCCAAACCGGAATGAATGCTCCGCAGAGCTTCACCAGATTGCTACGTAACGAGTAAATCGTACCTTTGTAAAATCATTAATCCATTAATTAACTGTTTCTTGTGAAAAACGCATCCCTTGTTTTGAACGCCGTACTGGCGGTTGCTGTAGCAGTTTTATACTACCTGCACTTCTCTGATAAAACCACTACAGAACCTGTTTCTGCCGGTACAACGAAATCGGCGCCGGTTCGCAAGACGGTTTATGTCAACGTCGACTCTTTGCTGACCAATTATGAATATTTTAAAGACACCCGGAAAGTGCTGGAAAGCAAACGGTTTCAGCTTGACAACGAATTGAACAACAAGGGACGTTCACTGCAAAATGAAGTGGCTTTCTTTCAGCAACGGGCCCAAACGATGACGATGGAACAGGGCCGGGCTACAGAAGCGGCTTTGCAAAAGAAACAACAGGATTTGGTGGCCTATCGTGACCGGGTGGTTCAGCAACTGGCGGAAGAAGAGCAAAAAAAGAATGAAGAACTGTACAATCAGATTCACGATTATCTGAAGAAAGTCAACAAGCAAAATCAGTATGATTTTGTCATGGGCTACTCCAGAGGGGGCGGCATTCTCTTTGCGGACACCACGCTGGATGCGACCAAATCGATCATTGGCGGCCTAAACAAAGAATATCAGCAAAAACAGACCAAAAAATAAAACCCGTCATCTACGGTAAACGAAGCTCCACTACTGGTTCGTAGTGGAGCTTTTTTATGTTCTTTTTCCAACAAAATAAAGATTCATGCCGGGTTTTTAGAAGGTTGGCAGCACAACGGCATAAAATTTGTTAAACGTAGGGTGATGTTGTATGTATCGACAAGCCATTACGATTCATTCAATGCAATAATCTTTCTAAATAACGGCAATTAGCCTGGAAAGACAGGGTTATAATTTTAAAGATTGGTACACGCGCAGGGTGTGTATAAATGAAGATATCCTGGAGAATGCCGGTGTGTACAGAAGGGTCTTGAGGCTGTGATTCGGCTGTACGCCGTATCTTTTTGGATGCGGTTAAAACACCGGCTTCGCCAGGAAAACGTTTACAATGCAGGAATCATTTGGTACCCCGGAGATTACTTCGGGGTATTTTTTGTTTACAAATCGGTACTTTTGAATTACTATTTAAAAGTCGGTTTGTCAATCCGTTTTCCAGCACCCGAATGTTCCGGAAAACAGGAATGGACTACCATCCGATTACTACATTGACCACACTATAGTTATGTCTGATAAAACCCTGGCCAAACACATCGAAATCCGGAATCGCCGGGCTTCCTTCGAATACTTTTTTCTGGAGACTTTTACCGCCGGTATCATGCTTACGGGCACCGAAATTAAATCTGTTCGGCAAGGAAAAGTAAACCTGGGAGACGCCTACTGTTTGTTTTCCAAAGAAGAGTTGTATGTCCGTCAAATGCATATTTCGCAGTATACTGAAGGAACCTATAATAACCACGAACCGCTGCGCGACCGGAAACTGCTTCTGCAGAAGCGGGAATTGAAACGGTTGGTCAATAAACTGACCGATCAAGGGTTAACCATCATTCCAACGAAGCTTTTTATCAATGACCGGGGGTTTGCCAAACTGGAGATTGCATTGGCCAAAGGGAAAAAATTATACGACAAACGCGACTCAATCAAGGAACGGGATGTTTCGCGGGAGATGAGCCGGGAACACTTTTGATGCCTATTTGCCTGATGGTCAAGGTCATCGCGAGTAGTTAAAAAAATACGTGCGATTCCGGGAATAACCTGTCATTTATAATGAAATATCATTAACTTGCTTGAAAAAGTAGGAGTCAGATACATTGTTTATGGGTAGGAAAGTCCTGGTACTTAATCAAGACTATAGCGCATTAGGCATCTGTTCTGTACCGAAAGCGTTCTTGTTGGTCTACCTGAACAAAGCGGAACTGGTTGCCAAATCTCAGGGGTTTGTCCTGCGAACGGTGGACGTTGAGTACCCGTCTCCCACCGTCATCCGCCTGCACCGCTACATTCACCTCCCCTACAAGGGGGTCATGCTCAACCGTCAGAATATTTTTAAACGCGACGGAAACCGGTGCCAGTACTGCGGCAAACACGAAGACCTGACCCTCGATCATGTTCTGCCCAAATCGAGGGGTGGCAAAACCAACTGGGACAACCTCATCACGGCCTGTAAACGCTGCAACTCCCAGAAAGGCGATCTCACGCCCGAGGAAGCCGGCATGAAATTGTATCAGAAACCCTTCAAACCGTCTTTCCTCGTCTTTCTGCGCGACTTCTCCGGCTCGCTCGAAGAAACGTGGGTGCCTTTCCTGGCCAAACGCGAAAAAATGTACTGAGCAACCCGCTCATCAGCGCCCCGTTGACGGGAAATGACATTTTTTTGTCTTCCCTGG
This sequence comes from Larkinella punicea, assembly GCF_003334855.1. Taxonomy (GTDB): domain Bacteria; phylum Bacteroidota; class Bacteroidia; order Cytophagales; family Spirosomataceae; genus Larkinella; species Larkinella punicea. The sequence goes on along the minus strand of NZ_QOWE01000009.1, from coordinate 215,545 downwards.
ATGTTTTTCCAGAAAACTTCACTAGTTTTGCACCTCCTTTTTTGGGGCAGTGTCTCCATGTATCAACTAAAAGTCAGCCAGGAAGGCCCGGGGGCTGATGTATCGATGGGCCACAACCAAACTTTTATGAGCAAAACGCAAACACTGCCTGATTTTGATTGGGATAAGGCAGACAACCGGGGTTTTGGTAGCGGTTATTCAGACGAAGAACGTAATCGTCTGTCTGAGCTGTACGATAACACCCTGGCGCAAGTAAACGAGAAAGAGGTAGTGATCGGGACCGTTGTCGGTATAACTGACCGGGAAGTAATTCTTAACATTGGTTTTAAATCGGATGGTCTGGTTCCGGCTTCGGAATTCCGTGATCTGCCCGATATGAAAATTGGTGATGAAGTAGAAGTTTACGTAGAAAATCAGGAAGACCCCAATGGTCAACTGGTGTTGTCGCGCAAGAAAGCCAAAGTCATTACGGCCTGGCAGAAAATTCAGCGCGCACTGGACGAAGACCTGGTCATCGAAGGATTCGTGAAGCGCCGGACCAAAGGTGGTCTGATTGTCGATATTTATAGCATTGAAGCTTTCTTGCCAGGGTCGCAGATCGACGTGAAGCCGATTCGTGATTTCGACGTGTTCGTCGGCAAGAAAATGGAAGTGAAAGTGGTGAAAATCAATTACGCCAACGATAACGTAGTGGTTTCACACAAAGTACTGATCGAAAAAGATCTTGAAGCACAACGCCAGCAAATCCTGAACAACCTGCAAAAAGGTCAGGTGCTGGAAGGGGTAATCAAGAACATGACCAACTTCGGGGTATTCATCGACCTCGGTGGTGTCGATGGTCTGCTGCACATCACGGACATTTCGTGGGGTCGCATCAGCCATCCGTCCGAACTGTTGCACCTCGATCAGAAAGTCAACGTTGTTGTACTGGATTTCGACGAAGACAAAAAACGGATTTCGCTGGGTATGAAGCAACTCCAGGCGCATCCATGGGATTCGCTGCAGGAAGGCATGCAGATTGGCTCGAAGGTGAAAGGCCGGATTGTCAACGTGGCCGACTACGGCGCGTTCCTGGAAATCATGCCGGGTGTTGAAGGTCTGATCCACGTATCTGAAATGTCGTGGTCGCAGCATCTTCGCAATCCACAGGACTTCCTGAAAGTGGGCGATGAAGTGGAAGCCGTTGTGCTGACGCTGGATCGCAACGATCGCAAGATGTCCCTCGGTATCAAGCAACTGACGGCTGATCCCTGGTCACGTCCGGAACTGGTGGAGAAATACGCCATTGGTACCAAGCACAAAGGGGTTGTTCGGAACCTGACCAACTTCGGTTTGTTCCTGGAACTGGAAGAAGGCATCGACGGTCTGGTACACGTATCGGATCTGTCGTGGACGAAGAAAATCAAACACCCGTCCGACTTTATCAAAGTTGGCGAAGAGCTGGAAGTAATCGTTCTGGAACTGGATGTTGACAACCGTCGTCTGGCGTTGGGTCACAAACAACTGGAAGAAAATCCGTGGGATACGTTCGAAAGCGTTTTCACTCCGGGTTCAGTTCACCGGTGTACGATCCTGTCGAAAAACGACAAAGTTGCCACCCTGGAACTGCCCTACGGTATCGAAGGCTTCTCGGCACTGAAAAACTTGCAGAAAGAAGACGGTTCGTGGGCAGATGTCGGCGAAACGGTTGACTTCAAAGTGATTGAATTTTCGAAGGACGAAAAACGCATCATGCTGTCACACTCAAAAACGTGGCAGGAAAAAGGTGACGATCGGAAACCGGAGAAAAGACAGGCCGTTGCCAAAGCACCAACCACCAGCAGCAAAGAACCGGAGCGTGCTACGCTCGGAGACCTCGATGCCCTGGCTGCCTTGAAAGAGCAAATGGAAGGTCGTTCTTCGAAAGGAGAATAAGTTCTGAAATATTTGAAGTGCCGCGCTGTCTGGAATGAATATTGTAGTAAGTTTGCGGCACGAAAAGCAGTTGAGGAGTTTGGGAATTTAAGAATTCAGGAGGGCTTGAAAGAGAACTCCCCGCCCCTTAAATTCCTGAACTCCAAAACCAAAAAGGGTCCTGTGGCCGAGTGGCTAGGCAGAGGTCTGCAAAACCTTTTACAGCGGTTCGAATCCGCTCGGGACCTCTTCCTTTGTATCGAACAGATACAAGTACTATTTTAATACGAATTGCCATCCGGGAAGGTTCAAAGCCTACTGGATGGCATTTTTTTTAGAATTAATTTAGGTCTGGGAGGGGCGTTCAAAGTGATTAATTCGCGCAGAAAAGCCAGTTACTTAGACAAAGTATAAATAAAATCCCCTGGTAAAATATCAAACCACAGATGTTTGATTAAAACCGTTCCTGTGCTACTTTTGTGCGTTAATGGAAAATAATTAGTAGGTATGCATACTGATTTTATCGGTTTCTCATTGATTAAAATGTACTCACGAAGTGTAATAAGTACTTTAGTAATTGTACTGATAGCACTGTTCAGCAGCTATCAGTCAGTGGCTCAGGAAGCCGCTGCTGCCGGTGGTGATGCGGCAAAAGGAAAGGAATTATTCTCGACTTTATGCCAGCAATGCCACGCCGTAACGGACGAAAAAGTGATCGGTCCCGGTTTAAAAGGGATCAAAAGCCGCCGGGATGAAGCGTGGCTGATCAAGTGGATCAAGAATCCACAAGCCGTCATTTCCAGTGGCGATGCTTATGCCACGGCATTGTACGCCAAGTATCAGCCGCTGGTGATGCAGAGCTTCCCGGATTTGTCCGACGACGACATCAAGAACATTCTGGCGCACGTAGAAGCGGCTGGAAAGCCGGCACCGACTGATGGAACAGCATCGGGAGGAACTGCCGGGCCAGCGACTACCGCACCGGCCAGCGAAAGCCCATCCGGTTTATTTACAGCCGTACTGGTTGCGCTGCTTGTCGTGATGATGCTGGTTCTGGGCGTTTTGCTGGTTCTGGTATCGGTTCTGTCAAAAGCCGTAGCGCCAACCACCGGTACGGAAGGGACACAATCGACGCCATTCTTTCAACGACTGAAAAGCAACCTGTCGGCGGCTGCCAGCAACAGCACCCTTCGCTCCATTGTTCTGTGGCTGTTTGTGTTTGTGGTAACCAAGCAAACCTTCGACGGTCTTTATAGCGTCGGTGTTTCGCAGGGGTACGCTCCCAAACAACCCATCGCGTTTTCGCACAAACTGCACGCCGGTCAATACCAGATCAATTGTAACTACTGTCACACCAGTGTTTACAAAGGCAAGATAGCCACCATTCCGTCGGCTAACATCTGTATGAACTGCCACGGTGAAATCAAACGCGAATCACCGGAAATCCAGAAAATCTACAAGGCCATCGAAGAAGATCGCCCTGTGGAATGGGTACGCGTTCACAACCTCCCGGATTTGGCCTATTTCAATCACGCCCAGCATACGAATGTAGGTCAGGTGCAATGCCAGACTTGCCACGGCGAGATCGAAAAAATGGAAGTGGTCGAGCAGCGGTCGTCCCTGACGATGGGCTGGTGTATCGATTGTCACCGGAAAACCGAAGTTGCTACGAAGGATAATGCCTACTACGATAAATTAGTTGCCCTCCACAAAAAGGGAAGCAAAGAACCGTTGCGAGTGGCTAATATTGGTGGCCTCGAGTGTTCAAAATGCCATTATTAATCACACCGAATCCCATTAAACAGTTGAACTGAATCAATAGGACTGTATGGAAAGTACAAATAAACGGTATTGGAGGGGACTGGAAGAGCTACGAAACGACGAATCTTTTGTAAAAAACGCGTATAAGGAGTTTCCAGAAGCCAATAGTGATAAATCATCTACCGAATCAGGAAGTATTGTCGACGGTATTGGTAGTGACCGTCGGGATTTCTTAAAAGTATTGGGATTCGGCATGGCCGCCGTGACACTGGCGGCCTGCGATACGCCGGTTCACCGTGCTATACCTTACATTAATAAACCGGAAAGCACCTTTCCGGGCATTGCCGATTATTATGCATCGACCTACAGTGAAGGGGGTGACTATATTCCGGTTTTGGTGAAGACCCGCGAAGGTCGGCCCATCAAAATTGAAGGAAATACGTCATCGACCATCACCAAAGGGGGAACGTCAGCACGGGTTCAGGCTTCCGTTTTGTCGCTGTATGATAACGACAAGCTGAAAGGCCCGAAACGCGGAGACGCCGACAGCGACTGGGCGACGATTGACAAGGAAATTCTGGGTCAGTTGCAACGGGGTGGAGCCATCCGCATCGTTTCGTCAACCCTGCTGAGTCCGTCGACCAAATCGGTGATTGCGGCTTTCATTGCCAAATACCCAACGGCTACGCACATTCAGTACGATGCCAATTCCGTCTCCGGATTGGTGCAGGCCAATCAGACGTCGTTTGGTCAGGCGGTGATTCCTTCCTACGATTTCAGCAAAGCCAAAACGATTGTCAGCGTTGGTGCCGACTTTCTGGGTAGCTGGATCGCTCCATTAGAATACACAGATCAATATATTTCAACCCGTAAAGTCGGCGCAAACGCTGGTAACAAAAAGGAAATGTCACGGCATTACCAATTTGAAACCGGTTTGTCGATGACGGGTTCGAATGCCGATTACCGGAGTCCCATCAAACCTTCGCAGGAAGGCCTGGTGGTTGCTGCGCTCTACAATAAAGTAGCGGCTAAATTGGGTGGTGCGCCGGTTAGCACGGCCGCTGTAGATGTTCCATACCTGGACAAAGCCGCTGCCGATCTGGCATCTGCCCGGGGTGCTGCTCTGGTTGTTTCCGGTTCAAACGATCCCAATGTTCAGGTGCTGGTCAATGCGCTGAATAACCTGTTGGGTAGCTACGGCGTTACGATCGATCTGAGTCGGCCGGTCAATTACCGCCAGGGTAACGATGCGGCCATGAATGCCTTCATCACCGATGCCAAGGCCGGACGGATTCAGGGCGCTATTTTCTACGCAGCCAACCCGGTTTACGATCACCCACGCGGTGCGGAGTTGAAAGAAGCCTTGCCAAAAATCGGCTTGTCGGTTTCCTTTGCCGATCGTTCCGACGAAACCGCTTCCCTCTGTAAATACACCTGCCCGGCTTCACATTACCTCGAATCGTGGGATGATGCGTCACCCAAAGCCGGTTTCTATAGCCTGACCCAACCGACGATCAATACGATCTTTAAAACCCGTCAGCCGCAGGTTTCGCTGCTGACCTGGGCCGGTTTGAGTCCGAATTACGAAAACTTTATCAAAAACTACTGGCGGACATCCATTTATCCACAGGCCGGTAGCGGATTGCCATTCGACCAGTTCTGGATTCAGTCGCTGCACAATGGTGTTCTGGAAGTGAATGCAGCGGTAGCGGGTGCTGCCGGGGCTTTCAAACCCGAAACGGTTGCAGCCGCAGCCGCTGGGGTTGCCCAAAAATACAAGCCAAACGCAACAGGATTCGAATTGTCACTTTACGAAAAAGTGAGCATTGGAACCGGTGCCATGGCAAACAATCCCTGGTTACAGGAATTGCCCGATCCGGTTTCAAAAGCCTGTTGGGACAATTACGCGTGTCTGTCGCAGAAAACCGCTACCGAACTCGGTGTCGAGCAGTTCGACCTGGTTTCGGTTGAAGTAACGGGCAAACCCGCCGTTGAGTTGCCGGTTCTGGTTCAGCCCGGGCAGGCCGACGGTACGGTTTCGATTGCCATCGGATACGGACGCGAGAAAGCCGGTAAATCGGCTGATGGCGTTGGTAAGAATGCTTACCCTTTGGCATCCGTTTCGGCAAATTCGTTGCTGTTTTCCGCAATGGACGTAAAAATTACCAAAGCCAGCGGAAGCCGTACGATCGCGCAGACCCAAACCCACGATACCGTGATGGGTCGCCGGGCGGTTATTCAGGAAACGATCTTAGCGGCTTACAAAAAAGATCCGAAAGCCGGTCGGTATTTTCCGAAAGTGGTCACGTCAGAAGGACCCGTTTCTCCTACAGACATTTCGCTCTGGAAAGGGTACGAAAAAACGAACCACTCCTGGGGTATGATCATCGACCTCAACTCCTGCACCGGTTGTGCCGCGTGCGTCGTGGGTTGCCAGGCTGAAAATAACATCCCGGTTGTGGGGCGGCAGGAAGTCATCAACCGCCGTGAAATGCACTGGATTCGGATCGACCGGTATTACAGCAGCGATGCCGAAGCCGAAGACCGGAAAGGCTTGGAAATTGCTTCCAACAATCCGGAAGTCGTCTTCCAGCCCATGCTGTGTCAGCATTGCTCCAATGCCCCCTGTGAAACGGTATGTCCGGTATTGGCAACGACGCACAGCGCGGAAGGGCTAAACCAGATGACCTACAACCGTTGCGTGGGGACCCGGTATTGCGCCAACAACTGCCCCTATAAAGTTCGCCGGTTTAACTGGTTCAAATATTTCGACAACGACAATTTCGACTACCACTACAACAACGATCTCGGAAAGATGGTCATCAATCCGGATGTGACCGTTCGTTCGCGGGGCGTTATCGAGAAGTGTTCATTCTGCGTGCAACGCATTCAGGAGGGGAAACTGACGGCTAAAAAAGAGCGCAGAAGACCCAAACCGGATGAGATTCAGGTAGCCTGTGCGCAAGCCTGCCCAACCGGTGGCATTATCTTTGGCGATATGAATGATCCGGAAAGCACGATTTCGAAACTGTTGAAAGAGGAGAATGAAGCCCGGGCTTTTCAGGTTCTGGAAGAAATCAACGTAAGACCACAGATTTCGTACCTGACCAAGATTCGGAACAAGGATGAAGAAGCCAAACCCGTTGCAGCCGCAGCCGGTCACGCTGAATAACGTCACCCCTGATTGTGTATTTCCAGTTTGTTAACTAGTAGCATTCAAAATTAACTACCATGCACGTTACATCACCCGTGAGAACCCCACTGGTAACCGGGGGCAAGACATATGCCGACGTGACGGAAGATATCTGCAAGCAGGTTGAAGGGAAACCGACCCGCGAGTGGACAATCGCTTTTGTCATTTCGTTTGTCGTATTGATTTACGGCACCTGTTGCGTATTCTGGACCTGGTGGGAAGGTCTGGGCGTCTGGGGCTTGAACAAAACCGTAGGCTGGGCCTGGGACATTACCAACTTTGTGTGGTGGGTCGGCATCGGTCACGCGGGTACGCTGATCTCTGCCATTCTGTTGTTGTTCCGGATGAAATACCGGACCTCGATCAACCGGGCGGCTGAAGCCATGACCATCTTCGCCGTTCTTTGTGCGGCCAGCTTTATTCTGATGCACATGGGCCGCCCCTGGCTGGCCTATTGGGCATTACCGCTGCCGAACGCTTTTGGTTCGTTGTGGGTAAACTTCAATTCACCGCTGGTGTGGGACGTTTTCGCCATCAGTACGTATTTCACCGTATCACTGGTTTTCTGGTACATGGGTCTGGTGCCGGATTTGGCGACCATCCGCGACCGGGCAACGAGCAAGGTGTCCCGCTATATTTACGGTGCTTTTTCATTGGGCTGGAATGGCGGGGCTAAAACCTGGGCTCGCTACGAATACATCAGCTTGATTCTGGCCGGTATCTCAACGCCACTCGTACTCTCGGTTCACACCATTGTAAGTATGGACTTTGCTACCTCGGTTATTCCGGGCTGGCACACGACCATCTTCCCTCCTTACTTTGTTGCGGGCGCTATCTTCTCCGGTTTTGCCATGGTGCAGAACCTGATGCTAATCACGCGGGTCGTTTTCAAACTGGAAGATTATATTACCTTCGAACACATCGAGTCGATGAATAAAATCATCACGCTGACCGGTTCGATTGTAGGGGTTGCCTACATTACGGAGTTCTTTATTGCCTGGTATTCAGGTGTTGAATACGAACGGTATGCGTTCCTGAACCGGATGTTAGGTCCGTACTGGTGGGCTTACTGGGCCATGATGACCTGTAACGTAATTTCTCCGCAGTTGTTCTGGTCACGGAAAATCCGCCGGAGTGTGACGTGGACGTTCGTATTATCGGTCATCGTAAACATCGGGATGTGGTTCGAACGGTTTGTAATTATCGTAACGTCACTGCACCGCGATTACCTGCCATCAAGCTGGGCGATGTTCTCACCCACCATGTTCGACATTGGTGATTATATTTTCTCCTTCGGATTGTTCTTTACGCTGTTCCTGCTGTTTGCCAAATTCCTGCCGGTAATCAACATGTTCGAAGTGAAGGCCATCATCCGGTCGGCGTCTGAAAAGTTGCCGAAGTCGGTATCGGGCGTTGCCAAAGGCGAAAGCGTAACAAGCCCGACCTTCAATAAAAACGTCGAGTAACTGGGAGTACATTAACTGAAGAACTGGTTCAAATTTTATTATAGCAATGTCTCATCATAACGATAGCGCAAAATTTCTGGTAGGCGTTTACGACGACGATGAAGTCGTTCTGAAAGCCGTTACCGAAGTCAAAAGCGCGGGTGTCCGGATTCACGAAGTCTATACTCCTTTTCCTATTCACGGGCTTGATGTCGCATTAGGTCACCCCCGTACCCGCATCGGGATTGCTGCATTCCTGTTTGGTCTGACGGGCTTTCTGACGATGGTGTCGTTGACGTATTATACGATGGGCTACGATTGGCCCATGATTATCGGTGGTAAAGATAACTACGCCTATCCGGCTTATATACCGGTGATGTTTGAGTTGACCGTTCTGTTTACGGCGCTTGGCATGGTAGGTACGTTTCTGGTATCCAACGGTTTAGGTCCCACAGTGAAACCACTGATGTTTGATCTGCGCAGTACGGATAACAAGTTTGTGATGGCAATCGATCTAAGCAAAAACAGGCAATCGGAAGTAGAGATTGCCTCAGTTTTGCGGGCATCGGGTGCGGCAGAAGTAAATGTAAAACAATTTTAATCCGACTGACGACACATGAAGTTTACGCGACTAAACCGCTCTCTTCTGGTGATGGCAGCCGCCATGCTAACGATAACCGCCTGCAAGCGGGGTCACGACAATCCGGGCAGCCAATTTGCCCCCAACATGTACGAACCGGTCGGTTATGAGCCATACAAGCAAGTAGATGGTTTCAAAACTCCTTATAGTAAAACTGGTACGGCTTTGTGGCTGCCCGTAAAAGGAACCGTATCCCGGCGTAATTACAATACGGCGTTTGGGGATGGTGACAGTACGACGAGCGACCTGATGATTTATAACATTCCTGCCGATAGCATCGAGATTGCCGAACGGACGCTGGTTAACCCCATTCCGCTGAACGAGAAGACGCTGGCCGAAGGGAAAGAATATTACACCCGTTTCTGTCAGCATTGCCACGGTGAAGCCGGCAAAGGCGATGGTCTGGTGGCTGCCCAATACAAAGGGGTTCCGAATTATGCCTCCATGTCGGGTATGAAAGAAGGACACATCTTTCACGTGATTACCCACGGTAGAAACCGGATGTGGCCGCACGGTTCTCAGATAACGCCCGAAGACCGCTGGAAAATCGTGCATTATGTCCAGAAATTACAAAATGGGGGTTAAGTTGTACATAGAAGACTCATTATAGTTTACAAAGGAATGGCTCATACACATTCAATCCCGTCTCTTGACGAACAATTTGAATTTACAGCCGAAAGCAAACGCCGGTTAACCATCGGGATCATTGCTGGGGTTGTACTGGTTGGCATTGGTGCCTATCTGGCGGCAAAAGGGGGTGGCGGACACGAACACGTCGAAGCGGCTCACGGTGCTGCCGGACACGCTGCACATGGTGAAGCAGCCCATGCTGCGGCTGGCGGACATCATGAATACAAGTGGACGACCCGTCTGTGGGCCAACGTCTGGGTAAACAGTGTTTATTTCACCGGAGCAGCCGTCATCGGTATGTTTTTTATCGCCTACAACTACCTGGCACAAGCAGGCTGGTCGGCGGTTTTCAAACGCGTTCCGGAAGCCTTACCGGCCTTCTTGCCGATTACGGGTGTCATCATGTTGATTACCTTCTTTGTCGCCGGCCACGATTTGTTCCACTGGACGCACGAAGGACTGTATGAAGTAGGTGGGCCGGAGTACGATCCGATCATTGCCGGAAAAAAAGGCTTCCTCAATACGCCGTTTTTCGTAGGCCGTATGATCTTTTACTTTGTGGCCTGGTATGCTTTGTGGCGGATTGTCCGTAAATTCTCTCTGGACGAAGATCTGGAAGGCGGAACGGAGTATTACGAAAAAAGCATTAAGTATTCGACCGCTTTCCTGGTTGTTTTTGCGGTTACGTCATCGACCTCAGCCTGGGATTTGATCATGTCCATCGATACGCACTGGTTCAGTACGATGTTCGGTTGGTATACCCTCGCAAGCTGGCACGTAACGGGTCTGGCCATCATCACCCTGGTGGTTGTCAGTCTGCGTGAAAAAGGCTATCTCAAGGCCGTTAACGAAAGCCATTTACATGACTTGGGTAAGTTTATGTTTGCCTTCAGCATCTTCTGGGCCTATGTCTGGTTTGCCCAATTCATGCTGATTTATTACGCTAACTTACCGGAGGAAACCATTTATTACCGGGAACGGTTTAGTGGGTATGGCGGTATCTATAAGGCCCCGTTTTTCATCAATATCTTCCTTTGTTTTGTCTTTCCATTCCTGGTATTAATGACACGGGATGCCAAGCGGACGCCTATCATTTTGAAAGTTGCTTGCTGGGGAATTCTTGTTGGTCACTATTTTGACTTCTACACGAATATTATGCCCGGAACGGTGGGAGAGCACGGCGGATTTGGGCCAATCGAATTCGGAATGATCCTGATTTTTGCCTGTGCCTTTATATGGTCGGTATCTGCACAGTTGGCGAAGGCAAACCTGATTCCCAAAAATCACCCGATGCTGGAAGAATCTTTGCACCACGATATTTAAGAATCGGTACCTTTTCGTATTCAAATTCATTCACAGATTGCTATGGTTTACCTTGTAGGACTGTTGTCGTTAGTATTTCTTGTACTGGCTATTCTGGTACTGACGCGATTGACCTCTGTTTTAAAAGGCGTCAATGGTGATACCCCAACCCAGGAAAGCGAAGGTGCAAGTGTAAGCAACCGGGTTAACGGGCTTCTATTTCTTGTCTTTTTTGTAGTGGGGGCAGGCGCAGCCGCCTGGTCGTTTATTCATGCTTCACAATTTTTTCTGCCCGAAGCGTCCTCTCCACACGGTCGGCATACAGATAACCTGTTTTGGTTAACGATGTCGGTGATCACCATTGCTTTCGTGGTGACCAATGCACTGTTGTTTTACTTTGCCTTTAAATACCAGTACCGGAAAAATCACAAGGCTACCTATTATCCGGAAAACCACAAGCTGGAGTTGATCTGGACGGTTATTCCGGCTGTAGTGATGGCTTTGCTGGTATTTACCGGCTGGCGTGCCTGGCGGGACATTACCAAAGAAGCCCCGGAAAACGCGCTGGCTATCGAAATCGTTGGGAAGCAGTTTAACTGGGAAATGCGGTATCCGGGTGTCGACAACGACAAGTTGGGTAACTACAATTACAAACTCATCGATGCGGCCAATAGCCTGGGAATCGACCTGGAAGATGAATCTTCGTTCGACGACGTAACAGTATCCAACGAAATGCACATTCCGGTGAATCGCCCGGTTCTGTTGAAAATCCGCGCCAAAGACGTACTGCACAGCGTTTTTATTCCACACATGCGGGTGAAAATGGATGCTGTACCGGGAATGCCGACACGGTTCTGGTTCGTTGCGGACAAAACTACCGAGCAGATGCGGAACGAAACAGGCAACCAGAATTTCAAATACGAAATTGCCTGTACGGAAGTTTGCGGTCAGGGACACTTCTCCATGAGAACCACCTTGATTGTTGAAGACGAAGATTCCTATAACAAATGGATGGCTGAACAGAAACCGTGGTTGACCAAAAACCCGGAATATCTGGCTCGTGTTCCGGAGAAACTGAAAGCGAAGGCCGCCAAATACGCACCGGCCGATGCTGCAGCACCTGCCGACAGCACCGCAGCACCCGTTGAAGAGGGAGTGGGGGCAACAACCAGTGCATCGTTGCGATAACCAATTAACCTAAAGATTCTATAAAACCATACACTATGGCAACCGTTGAAACGAACGCAGCATCATCGGCGGTTCATGTTGAAGAACATGACCACCACGAAGAGCTAAGTTTCCTGAGGAAATATGTGTTCTCGGAAGACCACAAAACGATTGCAAAACAATACATGTTTTCGGGCATTTTCTGGGCGATCATTGGCGCATCGCTTTCCGTTCTGTTCCGGTTGCAATTGGGATTTCCGAACATGACGCTGGAGTGGCTTCGGCCTATTCTGGGTGGCTGGATCGATGAATCCGGTAAGCTTGATAAAGAATTTTATTTGGCCCTGGTAACCATGCACGGCACCATCATGGTGTTCTTCGTGTTGACCGCCGGGTTGAGTGGTACGTTCAGTAACTTCCTGATTCCGTTGCAGGTAGGTGCCCGCGACATGGCGTCCGGTTTCCTGAACATGCTTTCCTACTGGTTTTTCTTCCTGTCCAGCGTTTTGATGTTCTCGTCATTGTTCATTGAAACAGGACCGGCATCCGGTGGCTGGGTAATCTATCCCCCGCTGAGTGCCTTACCACAGGCGATGTCCGGTTCCGGTCTGGGTATGACGCTCTGGTTGATGAGTATGGCGATTTTTATAGTCTCGCAATTGTTGGGTGGGATCAACTATATCACCACGGTAATTAACCTGCGGACCCGCGGGATGTCGTTCAGCAAAATGCCGCTGACCATCTGGGCATTCTTATTAACGGCTATTCTGGGCTTGATTTCATTCCCCGTACTGTTATCGGCAGCACTTCTGCTGATTTTCGACCGGAGCATGGGAACGAGCTTCTACCTGTCTGAAATTTACATTGGCGGAGAAGCGCTGCCAAACATTGGTGGCAGCCCGATTCTGTTCCAGCACTTGTTCTGGTTCCTGGGTCATCCCGAAGTATACATCGTATTGCTCCCGGCATTGGGAATCACCTCCGAAATTATCGCTACCAATGCCCGCAAACCGATCTTTGGCTACCGGGCCATGATTGCGTCCATGATCGGGATTGCCTTCCTGGCGTTTATCGTATGGGCTCACCACATGTTCGTAACCGGGATGAATCCATTTCTGGGATCGATTTTCATGTTCCTGACGCTGATCATTGCGGTTCCATCGGCGGTAAAAGCGTTCAACTACATCACGACGCTGTGGCGTGGTAACATCGTCTTTACCCCGGCCATGTTGTTCTCAATCGGTCTGGTATCTTTCTTTATCTCGGGTGGTTTGACCGGTATTATTCTGGGAAACAGTGCCCTGGATATCCAGTTGCACGATACCTATTTCGTAGTCGCTCACTTTCACCTGGTAATGGGAGCGGCTTCGGCCTTTGGGTTCCTTGCGGGGGTGTACCACTGGTTCCCGAAATTCTTCGGCCGGATGATGAACCCGACACTGGGTCACATCCACTTCTGGCTCACGTTTGTCGGCATCTATCTGGTGTTCTTCCCGTTACATTACATCGGTATTGCCGGTTTCCCGCGTCGCTATTATTCATTCACCACCTATGAAGCCTTCCGTACGTTCGGAGATCTGAATATGTTTGTGAGTATCGCGGCCATTTTCACCTTTACGGCACAGTTTATTTTCCTCTGGAACTTCTTCTACAGCATTTTCAAGGGGAAGAAAGCTGCACTCAATCCATGGAATTCGAACACTTTGGAATGGACGACTCCGCTGCATCCGGGACATGGTAACTGGCCGGGCGAAATTCCGGCGGTTTATCGCTGGCCTTATGACTACAGCAAACCGGGTGCAACCAGCGATTTCATTCCGCAGAATGTTCCTTATTCCCAAACTCCGGAATCGAATCTGCCCCACGAAAATGCACTGATTGCCCTGGAGAAAGAGATTGAGGCACAGAACTACAATGACCAGTTCAAGCAGCCTCACTAATCAACGTGAGCACCTGTTCCGGCGCCTGGCCCTTCTGACCGTCATCACCATTTACCTGCTCATTCTGGCGGGGGGGATTGTTAGAAGTACCGGTTCCGGAATGGGTTGTCCAGATTGGCCCCGGTGTTTCGGACGATGGGTTCCTCCCACTGATGTATCCCAACTCCCTCTCAACTATCAGGAAATCTACGGAGCCAAACTGAAAGGAGAAGTGGAGTTTAATCCGGTTAAAACCTGGATCGAATACGTCAACCGCTTGCTGGGTGCCTTTGCCGGTTTGCTGGTTTTTGCCCTGCTCCTGGTTTCGATTCCTTACCTGAAGAACGATAAACGTGTTTTTTACTGGAGCCTCGTCTCGTTCGTGCTGATTGGTCTGAACGGCTGGCTGGGTTCCCGCGTCGTCGCAACAGAATTGGCACCCTATTTGGTGACCCTGCACATGTTGCTGGCCATTCTGGTGGTGTTTGCCCTGCTCTATGTTATGGCAATTTCATATACCGGGCGGGTCAACGTTGAACCGGTTAACCGAAACAAACGGGTAGTGAATCAGATTTTGCTCTGGGCTATGGTCTTTTCCGTGGTTCAGGTGTTGATTGGAACCCAGGTGCGCGAATCCATTGACGAAGTCATTCAGCGATTGGGGTATAGTGAGCGGTATCGGTGGATTGATAACCTGGATTTTCGTTTTTACATTCACCGGTCTTTCTCGTTGGTCATACTGGTGTTTCACCTGGCGGTTATTTACCAGTTGCGCAAACACACAACTACCAAAGGGCTTCTTTCTCAACTGATTACGGCTTTGATGGCTATGGTTGTGGTTGAGATTCTGACGGGTATCGTGTTGGCGTATTTCGCGGTTCCGGCAGCGGCTCAGCCTATTCACCTTACGTTGGCCATTGTGATACTGGGTTTGCAATTTATCGCACTTCTGGTGCTGAACGCCGACCAACTATTAAAAAATCGGGCTGTTCAACAGCCTACTTATTCAAAATTATAGAATGCAACAAACCAAAACCATTGGTATCAGTGCGTTTGCATTAAAAGGAAAAGCGTACTTCGATTTGCTGAAATTTCGGTTGTCAGCTTTTATCGCTTTATCCGGCATGTTTGGCTACAGCCTCGCCGTCACCCGGATTGACTGGCTAAAGCTGGGATTATTGTTCGTTGCCTCGCTGGCAATGACCGGTTCGGCAAACATCATCAACCAGATTATTGAGAAAGAATACGATAAATTGATGAAACGGACGGCGGGTCGGCCTTTGCCAACCGGTCGGCTAACGGTTCAGGAAGCCGCCATTTTTGCGTTTGTCCTCTTCGTCGTTGCTTGCTATTTGTTCATTGTCGTTTTTAACCTGCGGGCGTGTGCGCTCTCGGTGCTTTCTTTGTTGCTGTACGGGTTTGTCTATACCCCTCTGAAGCGGGTCGGCCCCATTGCGGTTTTCGTGGGTGCTTTGCCGGGCGCATTTCCACCCATGATTGGCTGGGTTGCTGCGACGAATCACTACGGTCTGGAACCCGGCATTTTGTTTGCCATTCAGTTTTTCTGGCAGTTTCCGCACTTCTGGGCCATTGCCTGGGTGGCCGATAACGACTATAAAAAAGCCGGTTTCAAACTGTTGCCTTCAACGGGTGGCAAGGACGAAAAAACGGCTTTGCAAATCATGATTTATACCCTGTTTCTGTTGCCGGTTGGCTGGTTGCCCTACGAATTGGGTATGACGGGGATCAACTCGGCGATTGTTGCGATGGTTTGCGGAATTCTATTTCTGACTCAGACGTTTTACTTAATGAGAAAACGGACGGACAAGGCGGCTTTACAGATTATGTTCGGATCATTCCTGTATTTGCCGATTGTTCAAATTGCCTTCTTGTTAGACAAATTGTAACAAACTATGAGCGAACTAGTTAAAGTTTTGCCAGTGGCGGAAGAGCCCGAAGAAACCTTATCGATGAACCCAAAAAAGTTCATCGTCTGGATGTTCGTGGTCAGTATTGTGATGTTGTTTGCGGCTATGACGAGTGCCTACCTGGTTCGTCGGGCAGAAGGAAACTGGCTGGAGTTCAAAATGCCGGCTATTTTTATGTACAGCACAGTGGTGTTGCTCATTAGCAGCTTTTCCATGCATTGGGCGTACCGGGCCGCAAAAAAAGATGATTTTGGGACCCTGAGAACAGCAATTTCTATTACTTTTGCGTTCGGGCTGGCGTTTTTGGTGATGCAGTTCATAGGCTGGAAAGATCTGGTGGCTCAAAATGTGTATTTTGTCGGCAATCCATCCGGCTCGTTCATGTACGTTTTCACCGGACTTCACGCGTTTCACCTGGTTAGCGGTTTGATCGTGCTTCTATATGCGCTGCGGGCTTCTTTTCAGTTGAAGATTCACGCTAAAAATCTGACCCAACTTGAAGTTTGTATGACCTACTGGCATTTTTTAGATATCTTGTGGGTCTATCTGTTTGGTTTTTTATTGTATTTTAATTGATTCAATTTCCGTAAAGCATGGCTGCTACTGCAACAACCGAAGCACCGGTGTTCGACAAGAAAACCTGGATGGGCGGTGTAGAACCGATGAAAGTGAGCTACGGTAAGCTCATGATGTGGTTCTTCCTGATTTCCGATACCTTCACCTTTTCTGCCTTGCTGGTAACCTACGGGTTAATCCGCTTCAGTTTCCAGGCATACGATCCGGCCATCCACGGAGAGTTTCATTTCTCAAACCTTTACTGGCCCATTCCGGAGAAGGTTTACGAAGCCGTACCGTTTCTCCACGGCATCGAGTTGCCGCTGGTTTTTGTCGGTATCATGACTTTCATTCTCATTTTCTCATCGGTCACGATGGTATTGGCCGTAGAAGCGGGTCACCGGATGGACAAAGCGGCCGTAGAGAAATATATGCTGTGGACCATTTTGGGCGGTTTGACTTTCCTGGGTAGCCAGGCGTGGGAATGGGCTCACTTTATTCACGGAACCGACGAAGGAACGGTTATTCGGGAGATCGTGAACGGGCAGTGGGTCGAACGCACCATTTTTGGGGCTAACCTCACCGAGAACCAATACGGCCCGCCGGCTTTTGCGGATCTGTTCTTTTTCATCACCGGTTTCCACGGAACCCACGTGTTGAGTGGCGTCGTACTGAATATTCTGATCTTCTACCGGACGGCATTCGGCTTGTATCAGCGTCGTGGACACTACGAAATGGTTGAGAAAGTAGGTCTGTACTGGCACTTTGTCGACCTGGTTTGGGTATTTGTCTTTACCTTCTTTTACCTGGTATAAACTTTCTGAGATACAATCATGGCAGATCATAGCTCACATCATCACGATACGGAACCCGGCGTTATTGCGGAACCGCAAACCAAGGCCATTTGGAAAACCTTTATTATCCTGTCGGTTCTAACGGCTTTTGAATTCCTGATCGCTTTTACGATAAATGCCGGTTTTCTGAAAACGTCAATTTTCGTTTTGATGACCATCGTAAAAGCCTTTTACATTGTCGGTGAATTTATGCACTTAAAACACGAAGTTAAATCACTCATCTGGGCAATCATTTTGCCTTGTATCTTCGTGGTTTGGTTGCTGTTGGCTCTGTTGATGGAGGGTGGCTTCATCTTCGTGGCACGATAAAATGGCGCGTCTTATAAAGGCCGGAATCCTCCTGTTCTTGTTGGTGGTTCCGGCTTTTGTTTTTATTTTCCTCAAGGTATTCGGACACAATCAGTTTACCCTCCAGACCTTTTTTCCGGTAATCGATGCCAAAACCGGCAAGATTGAAACCCGTCCCGCCGACAAACCCGGTTGGGGGAAAGAAGCACAGGATACGGTTTTCTATACCCTACCCCCAATTGTCGGGACTTTACCCGATCAAAAACCGTTCTCCACGACCGCTCTCAAAGGCAAACTTTACGTTGCTTCGTTTTTGGGTCTGACGTGTGACAGCACCTGTGCGAAGGTGGCCAGCCAGCTCAATCGGGTGCAGGACATCTTTTCCCAGAAACCGGACGTCAGGCTGGTGTCATTTGTCGATGCCAATTCGGTAGCCAGGCAGGTCATGGCGTCAAATGATGTAGAGCCTGAAAAATGGCTCATTGCCAAGCCCGATACGCTGGAAACCACCTTCCTGGGAGAACAATATTACCGGATTAAACAGCGCCCCATGACCGGCCGGAAAAACGAAACTTTTACGCTCTACGAGGGGTTGGTATTAGTAGACCACGAAGGCCACATCCGAGGCTTCTACAACGGAACCGATAAAGCGGATGTAGACCGGTTGGTTCTGGAAATCAGAGTGCTACAAGATATTTATTCCAATCAATAGGCTCCTGCATCGTATGGTAACCTTGCAAATTGAACAAAGTAAAAAATACAGCCGCCTGATCAACATTCTGGCGATTGTGATTCCGGTAGTGGTGGCAGTTCTGTTAGGAATTCGCCAAAAAGTGGATCTGGGCAATTGGACTACCTACCTGCCACATATCAATGCCGTCATCAATTCAGCCACAGCGGTTTTGTTGCTGGCGGGCTTTTATTTCATCAAACAGAAAAACATCGCAGCCCACCGGGCGACCATGCTGGCCGCTTTTACGCTGGGCTTTCTTTTTCTGCTGAGTTACGTCTTATACCACCTGTCGAACGAGTCAACGCCTTTCGGTGGAGAAGGCTGGATTCGGCCGGTTTATTACTTTCTGCTAATCAGCCACATTAGTTTGTCCATTGTCGTGGTGTGGTTTGTGCTTCGGGCGGTTTATTTTGCGTTGAGCGGGCAGATTGCCAAACACAAGGCCGTTGTGAAGTGGGCATTTCCCATCTGGTTGTATGTCAGCATCACCGGCGTTGTCGTTTATTTACTGATTGCTCCTTATTACAATCATTAATCCATTGGGCTATGAAAATCTGGAAAAGCTTTTTGGCACTTGGCGTACTGTATATGCTGACCCTCACCAACACCTTTGCCCAATGTGCGATGTGTCGGGGAACAGTGGAAAGCACGATGAGCAACGGTCGTAACCAGGTTGCAGTGGGCTTGAATACCGGTATTCTCTATTTGTTGGTAACGCCGTATCTGCTGGTAGCGATCATCATCTTTCTTTGGATAAGAACCAGCAAAAAAGAACATGGCAAACGTCTCGCAATTGCAAGCCGTGTCCGGGGGGCTATGTCCCAGATGTAGACAGGGAAAAGTTTTCAAATACCCGGTTTACAACGTACGGCGGTTTGATGAAATGTATGAGCATTGTCCGCACTGCGGTTTGCGTTACGAAATTGAACCCGGTTATTTCTGGGGGGCCATGTTTGTCAGTTACGTTTTGTCGGCTGGTGTTGCCCTCGTACTTGGCTTTTTGATTTTCTACGGACTCAACGACCCGGGCGGCTGGACCTACGTGCTGATCATTTGTCCGGCACTGGTTCTGATTACTCCCATCAACTTCCGCATTTCCCGAATCGTCTGGCTTCATTTTGTATCGGGGATCTATTACGAACCCGGCAAAACGTCTGAATTTTAAACTTCCTCAAGCCCGGTCAGTCGACCGGGCTTCTTTTTTGAATAATTTCAACCCACCATGCAACCTCGACCAACCCGGTTTGCATCTTGTTCCTGAAAACGATTTTTAACCGGCATGATTCGACGATTACTCGGCTATTCAACGGAAATGCAGCTCATAACGGCACTGCAACGGGCGGACAGCCGGGCGCAGAAGGCGTTGTTTGAGCGGTATTCGTCGAAAATGCTGACGATCTGCGTCCGCTACGTCTCCAACCGTTACGAAGCAGAGGAGATACTGATGGACGGTTTCATGCGGGTTTTTGAAAAAATCGGGCAGTATAAAAGCGAAGGTAGTTTTGAAGGCTGGATTCGACGGATCATGGTGAATGAATCCCTGATGTATCTGCGAAAGAACAAACAATGGCGGGCCGAAATTGCGCTGGAAGATGCCGCACCCGAAGCCGACACCACGTTTGCCGATCAGGATTTGATGGCCGAAGACCTGATGAATCTGCTCGAACAATTGCCAGCCGGCTACAAAACCGTATTCAATCTCTACGCCATCGAAGGGTACAGCCATGCCGAAATAGCCGAATCATTGGGAATCACCGAAAGTACCTCCAAATCGCAACTGCACCGCGCACGGGCTCTCCTGCAACGGTTGCTGACGCAGTTGGATGTAAAAAAAAAATCAATAAGTTATGAGCCAGCATCCTATTGACGATCTGTTTTCCAGCCAGTTAAGGGACCACAGGGTAAAACCGGAACGGGCTTCGTGGGAAGAACTACAACGCCGAATGAACGCGAAGGAAGAACGCAAAGCACCGTTTGTCTGGTGGTATGCGTCGGCCGCCAGCGTAGGCGTACTGCTGTTGGCGTCGTGGTGGTTGTGGTCGGGTGATGAAACCGTCAAAACCGGTCCGGCAACCACCCGGGTAGCACAGCAGACACCGAAAAAGGCAGCACCGGGCCAGAAACATGTACCATCGAAAACCGACCTGCCATCAGCAATTGAAGAAGAGGAAAAACCGGTCATCGCGTTTGAAAAACCTGCGACTCCCCGGAGCAATAGTCAACTAGAAGACAGCCATCAGGTTGTACAACGGGCTTCGCGAGTTGCACAGGAACTGGTGATGACTGAAAAACCGTCCGTTTCAGTTCCGCTGGAAGAGGTTCGGAAGCCGGAAGCGTTGCTAGCTGCCGAAGAAGCTCCCAAACCGGCTGAGCGAACACTGGTGGTTCAGATGGCGGCTCCCGAAATCAAACCAACCGCTCTGGTTGCGTCAATGGAATCCGAAAACACTGCGTTTACGGAACGTACGGATGAAGATCAGCCGAAGAAAAAACGCTTCCGTTTGGGCCGGGTGCTGCGCCAGTTCAACAAGATAAAATCCGGTGAACCCGTCGAATGGGAAGACGTGGGCGTTCAGCCGGGTGCGTTGCTAGCCCGGGCGTCGGAGCGGGTTCAGGAAGGAAAAGAGAAGATTTCCAATTCGTATGAGAACCTGCGCTACAGTGCATTCAAGAAAAATCCAAACAACAAATAGAACCATGAAATCCGTATTCACCACCCTCTTAATGCTGTTCGGTAGCCTGGCGTGGGCCGCTCCCGAAAGTCTGAAAGCCGACTCACTGGTTATTTTATTCGGTAACAAAACCCGACTGGTTATCCACTCCAACGACAAAGAAGGAATCCGGCAGTTGTCCAATTACGACATCAATAAAATTATCCGCGATATGGGCATGAAGCTCGATTCTGCCAAAGCGGGGGAGACGTTCATTGTGATTGACGAAAACCGGGTGCAGCGGTATTTGCAGGACACGGTTTTGATTGTGACCCAGCGGGATGGCGAGGTGAGCGTGACGATCAAAGAATCGGACGATCGGCGTTATGAACGTTCCGATAGTGACTCGGACTGGTCGAGCCGGAACCACAACCGCCGTCGGAAAAAAGACAATTGGGAACTGGGAGCCGAGGGGGGCGGTATTGGATTGAACAGCCTGGTTGAGAAGAGCACCAATCCGAATTATCCCGCCGAAAGCTACCGATTAAAGCCGTTGGGTTCCCGTTACATCAGCCTGGCACTGAGCCAGATGCCAACCATTGCCCGGAGTCAGCACGTAGGTTTCAAACTCTATTACGGAATAGAAGTGTCCTGGAATAACTACATGTTTGAAAACGATGTCATTGCGCAGAAAGGTGCCGACGGTATTGTGTTTTCGGATGCCGGACGGGATTTAAAGAAAAGCAAACTGACGGTTTGTTCCGTCAATTTACCGGTGGTGCCGCGGCTCAGTTTTTACAACAGCAGCGGCCGTAAGATGGGGCATCTGGGTTTCGGCGGTTACGCGGGCTACCGGGTCGATAGCTATACGAAAATCAAAGAGCAGGATAACAACAAAGAACGGCAGCACTCGAACTTTTACCTGAATGATTTTCGCTATGGTCTCATTGCCCACATCGGCATTGCCCGTACGAATTTCTTTATCAAGTATGATCTGAATCCGATGTTCCAGGACAACAAAGGGCCGAACGTTCGGGCGTTGAGTTTCGGAATTGGTTTATAAGAATTTCTGAGGGGCAAAAAACCGCCGTTGGCGCAGGCCAGTGGTGGTTTTTGTTTGTTACTAAATTGGTTCAGCTAAATTTATTTTAAGCGAATAGTTGACTTAGCAAAAAAAGCATGTAATTTTGCAACTCCGTTGGCAGAAGTGCTGGTTGAGTGACATCAAAAAGTGCTTTTTAAGGACTGAAAGGGGAGTTTCCAGAGTGGCCAAATGGATCAGACTGTAAATCTGCTGGCGTACGCCTTCGGAGGTTCGAATCCTCCACTCCCCACCAAGTAAAAGTGAAGTTAGTTTATAGTTTTGAGTTTATCGTTTCCGGTTGAAACGGCGGGCACTAAAATTAGAAACGAAAAAAAGCGGGAGTAGCTCATTTGGTAGAGCGGTAGCCTTCCAAGCTTCAGGTGGCCGGTTCGAGCCCGGTCTCCCGCTCCAGATAATGAATAGTGTATAATGAACGTGACGAGTCAATCATTTTCATTCTGCATTATTCATTTTTCTTAGTTTTGCGTATACAAAAGCCGTTGTAGCTCAGTGGTAGAGCACTTCCTTGGTAAGGAAGAGGTCAGGGGTTCAAATCCCCTCAACGGCTCAGAAACGGCAAATTTCAATCAATTTAAAATAACCAGTTCAATTTAAGCTTTTCCAACAATGGCTAAAGAAAATTTTGACCGTTCCAAGCCGCACGTCAATATTGGTACGATTGGTCACGTTGACCACGGTAAAACAACCCTGACCGCTGCCATCACGAAAGTGTTGTCAGAAAAAGGTTTGGCCGAAAAACGCGACTTCTCGTCCATCGACAACGCACCGGAAGAAAGAGAGCGTGGTATTACGATCAATACCTCGCACGTAGAATATTCGACGGCAAATCGTCACTATGCACACGTTGACTGCCCAGGCCACGCTGACTATGTTAAAAACATGGTTACGGGTGCTGCTCAGATGGACGGTGCCATTCTTGTTGTGGCTGCCACTGACGGCCCAATGCCCCAGACCCGCGAGCACATCCTGCTGGCTCGTCAGGTAGGTGTACCTCAGTTGGTTGTTTTCATGAACAAGGTGGACATGGTTGACGATCCGGAACTTCTGGAACTCGTTGAAATGGAAATCCGCGAACTGCTGAGCTTCTACGAATACGATGGTGACAACATTCCGGTGATCCAGGGTTCTGCTTTGGGTGGTCTGAATGGTGATGCCAAATGGGTTGCTACTATCGAAGATCTGATGTCTAACGTTGACAGCTACATTCCGCTGCCTCCACGTCAGACCGAACTTCCATTCCTGATGCCGGTGGAAGACGTGTTCTCCATCACGGGTCGTGGTACGGTTGCTACGGGTCGGATCGAACGCGGAATCATCAACTCTGGCGAGCAGGTTGAGATTCTGGGTATGGGTGCCGAAAACATGAAATCAGTCGTTACAGGGGTTGAAATGTTCCGGAAAATTCTGGATCGTGGCGAAGCCGGTGACAACGTAGGTTTGCTGTTGCGTGGTATTGAAAAAACCGATATCCGTCGTGGTATGGTTATTTGCAAGCCAGGCTCTGTAAAACCACACGCTAAATTCAAAGCAGAGGTTTACGTTCTGTCGAAAGAAGAAGGTGGCCGTCACACGCCATTCTTTAACAAATACCGTCCACAGTTCTACTTCCGTACCACGGATGTAACGGGTGAGATCTCTCTGCCTGCTAACGTTGAGATGGTTATGCCCGGTGATAACATCACGATTGAAGTGGTTCTGATCAACAAAATCGCCATGGAGAAAGGTCTTCGTTTCGCTATTCGCGAAGGTGGCCGGACGGTTGGTGCAGGTCAGGTAACGGAAATCCTCGACTAATACAAGGCTATTGAAACAAGTGCATTTCTTTCGGGGGATGCACTTGTTTTTTCTGAATATTTAGTAACTTTGCAGTCCGTTTCGGCGGGCAAACCGGAACAAAGAGAAAAGAGCTAAGATAAAAGGCTAGATTTGCATCTTTTGTCTTATTTCTTTTCTCTTTCTTCTAACTAAACACGGGTGTAGTTCAAGGGTAGAATAGCGGTCTCCAAAACCGTTGATGGGAGTTCGAATCTCTCCACCCGTGCCAATCACATCACAGATGGACAAGGTTACCTCATTTCTGAAAGACTCCCTGGAGGAGGTTCAGCACAATGTTACATGGCCAAAGTTTGGCGATTTGCAAGCCAGCTCAACATTGGTCTTGATTGCATCGCTGATTTTTGCACTGCTGGTAGGAGGCATCGATTTTTTGTTTGAAAACGCGCTGAATCTTTTTTATCAGTCGTTTTGATGCCAGGTCATAATTGTCTCTGTGTGATTCGGAGTTGGTAATCATTCAGCAACAATTACAATTCGTAACGAATTCACGATGGAAAGCGGAATCAAATGGTATGTTGTCCGGGCTATTTCTGGCCAGGAAAAGAAAGTCAAGTCTTATCTGGAAAATGAAATTACCAGACAAGGGTTGGGTGACTTTGTTCCTCAGATTCTGATTCCGTCTGAAAAAGTATACGAAATGCGGAACGGAAAAAAGCGGGTTCGTGAGAAAACGTTCTTTCCGGGCTATATTTTAATTTCAGCCGACCTTTCCAACGGCGAAGTTTCCCACTTGATTACCAGCATGCCCGGTGTTCTGGGCTTTCTGGGAAACGCCAACGGTCCGACCAAAATTCCGGTTCCATTGCGGCAGGCTGAGGTGAACCGTATTCTGGGGAAAGTCGATGAAATTACGCAGGAAGTGACGACGCCCACAGTGTCTTTCCTGAAAGGAGAATCAGTAAAAGTGGTTGATGGCCCATTCAGTGGTTTCATCGGAACCGTCGAGGAAGTGTTCGACGAACGGAAGAAGCTGAATGTGGTAGTCAAGATTTTCGGTAGAAATACCCCTGTAGAGCTGAGTTACGCACAAGTAGAAAAGGAAAATTAACTGGCTATGCCCGAGACCATGCCGTCGTATGCTTCCCACTGGACGGACAGTCATTCGCAGGGCTTAGCGTAACAAACCAGAAGCAATGGCAAAAGAAGTAGTTGGCTACGTGAAATTGCAGGTGAAGGGTGGTGCTGCCAATCCCTCTCCTCCGATCGGACCAGCGTTGGGTTCCAAGGGTTTGAACATCATGGAATTCTGCAAGCAGTTCAACGGACGGACGCAGGATAAGGCAGGCATGGTCCTTCCGGTACTGATCACGTACTACAAAGACAAATCGTTTGAATTTGTCATCAAAACACCGCCTGCACCCATCCTGTTGATGGAGGCCGCCAAAGTCAAAACCGCGTCGGCTCAGCCGAACCGGAACAAAGTTGGCTCAGTAACCTGGGATCAAGTTCGGCAGATTGCTGAAACGAAAATGCCGGATCTGAACGCCTTTACCATCGAATCAGCGATGAAGATGATTGCCGGTACCGCCCGGAGTATGGGCATCACGGTATCGGGGAAAGCTCCCTGGGACAATTAATTTCAGCAGTCAAATTCAGAGAAGATAATGGGAAAATTGACTAAAAAACAAAAGGATGCTCTGAGCAAATACGAAGTTGCGAAAGAGTACTCATTGGCGCAGGCTGCCGAGATTTTAAAGACAATCTCGTATACGAAGTTTGACGCTTCGGTGGACATTGACGTTCGTTTGGGCGTTGATCCCCGGAAAGCGGATCAAATGGTACGGGGTGTGGCTACACTGCCACACGGTACGGGTAAAACCGTTCGTGTATTGGTACTGTGCACACCGGATAAAGAAGCTGAAGCGAAAGAAGCGGGTGCTGATTTCGTTGGGCTGGACGAATACATTACCAAAATCGAACAAGGCTGGACGGACGTAGACGTGATCATCACGATGCCGAACGTCATGGCTAAAGTTGGTAAACTGGGCCGGGTTCTGGGGCCGCGCGGATTGATGCCAAACCCGAAATCGGGTACGGTAACGCCGGAAGTAGGCAAGGCAGTTCGTGAAGTGAAAGCCGGTAAAATCGACTTCAAAGTCGATAAATTCGGAATCATCCACGCCGGTATTGGTAAAGTGTCGTTCGACCCGGACAAACTGGCCGAAAACGCACAGGAAATTATTGCAACCCTGCTGCGCCTGAAACCTTCGTCCTCAAAAGGTACGTATGTAAGAACGATTCATTTGTCAAGCACGATGAGTCCGAGTGTAGTAATTGATAAAACGACGGTATCAGGACTGTAACATGACACGGGAAGAAAAAGGAGCGATTATTGAGGAACTGAGCGAGAAGTTCAAGACGGTTCCCTACTTCTATATCACCGATGCCAGTGGCATGTCGGTTGCCGAAGTAAACAAACTGCGTCGGATGTGTTTCGACCAGGGTATCGAATACCGGGTTATCAAAAACACACTGATCCGGAAAGCACTGGAAACGCTGGAAACCGATTATGCTTCCTTCGATGAGGCTGTATTGACGGGATTCTCCGGCGTGATGTTCCACGCGGAATCGGGTAAAGTTCCAGCCAAACTGATCAAGCAATACCGCAAAGAAGCCGGTAATGATAAGCTGAAGCTGAAAGGCGCATCGGTAGATTACAGCCTGTTTATTGGTCACGACCAATTGGAGACGCTGTTGACACTGAAAACCAAGAACGAACTCATCGGCGACGTTATCGCCTTGCTGCAATCACCTGCCAAGAATGTTATTTCTGGTCTGCAGAGTGGTGGCAACAAACTGGCCGGTATCCTCAAAACACTGTCGGAGCGGGAAGCCGCCTGACGCAATACAATGCTCACGGACTAATGGCTAATAACCCCGGTCCCTGGGTACAGTTTTAAATCAATTTTGTAACAATCTAATCAAGAATACGAAAATGGCAGATTTGAAAGCGTTCGCGGAGCAGCTTGTCAACCTGACGGTAAAAGAAGTTAACGAACTGGCTGCTATTCTGAAAGACGAATACGGCATCGAACCAGCAGCAGCAGCTCCCGTGATGGTAGCCGGTGGTGGTGGCGGTGAAGAAGTTGCAGCCGCTCCTGAGAAAACGTCTTTTGACGTGATCCTGAAAGCAGCAGGCGCCAGCAAACTGGCCGTTGTGAAATTGGTGAAAGACCTGACCGGTCTGGGCCTGAAAGAAGCCAAGGAATTGGTTGATACAGCTCCAAAACCAGTGAAAGAAGGTGTTGCGAAAGACGAAGCCGAAGCGCTGCGCAAGCAACTGGAAGAAGCCGGAGCAGAAGTTGAAGTGAAATAACCCTGCTTGGGGCATCACATTCTCCCCCGGGAATAGGCCTGGCATCTGTCAGGTCTTTTCCTGTTTGGGGAGTTTTGCGCTGTACACACGGGAAAGCAAACTATTTTCCTGTATATTACGTTGTCCGTTTACGCCCTTTTGTGTACCAAAAGTAAGCGGACGAGTCAATCTCGATCACTATCACTAAACGCAACGAAGTCTTGGCTACGAAAACAACCACGCGTATAAGCTTTGCGAAAATCAAACCAGTGATCGAATATCCGGATTTTTTGGATGTTCAGATACAATCTTTCCAAGATTTTTTTCAGTTAGACACCCCTTCTGATAATCGTTCGAAAGAAGGTTTGTTTAAAGTTTTTCAAGAAAATTTTCCGATTTCTGACTCCCGCGAAAATTTCGTGCTGGAGTTTATCGATTATTCGGTGGATCCCCCGAAATATTCGGTCGATGAGTGTATCGACCGGGGTCTGACGTATTCGGTGCCGTTGAAAGCTAAATTACGGCTTTCCTGTAACGATGCGGACAACGAAGACTTCGAGACCATTGAGCAGGAAGTATTTTTAGGAAATATTCCGTACATGACGGCGAAAGGTTCGTTTGTCATCAACGGAGCCGAACGGGTAATTGTTTCCCAATTGCACCGGTCACCGGGCGTGTTCTTCTCCATGAGCAAGCACACCAACGGAACGAAATTGTATTCAGCACGGATCATTCCGTTCAAAGGATCGTGGATTGAATTCTCAACCGACGTCAACAACGTCATGTATGCTTACATCGACCGGAAGAAGAAATTTCCGGTAACGACGCTGCTGCGTGCCATTGGCTTTGGTTCAGATAAGGAAATCCTGGACCTGTTCGGATTGTCTGAAGAGATACCGGCAACGCCGGCAAACCTGAAAAAAGTAGTGGGCCGTCGGCTGGCTGCCCGGGTTTTGCGGACGTGGACGGAAGATTTTGTGGATGAAGATACGGGTGAAGTGGTGTCAATCAGCCGGAATGAGGTATTGATGGAGCGTGATTCGGTCATTGCGGCTGATCACATCGACACCATTACCGATTCAGGGCAGAAGTCGATCATCCTGCACAAGGAGGATATGAACGTCGCTGATTACAACATCATCTACAACACCCTGCAAAAAGATAGCTCCAACTCGGAGAAAGAAGCGGTTGAGCAAATCTACCGTCAGCTTCGGAACACCGAGGCTCCGGATGAGCAAACCGCCCGTGAAATTATTCAGAGTTTGTTCTTCTCGGATAAACGCTATGATTTGGGCGATGTTGGCCGCTACCGGATCAATAAAAAACTGGGTCTTGATGTAGCGCCTGATACGAAGGTATTGACGACGGAAGATATTGTTTCCATCGTGAAATACCTGATCGGTCTGATCAACTCGAAAGCCGTTGTCGATGATATTGACCACTTGAGCAACCGGCGCGTCCGGACGGTCGGTGAGCAATTGTACGCGCAGTTTGGCGTCGGTCTGGCGCGGATGGCGCGGACGATCAAAGAACGGATGAACGTTCGGGACAACGAAGATTTCAAACCGGTCGATTTGATCAATGCCCGGACCTTGTCCTCGGTCATCAACTCGTTCTTCGGTACGAACCAGTTGTCGCAGTTCATGGACCAGACTAACCCGCTGGCCGAAGTGACGCACAAGCGTCGGATGTCGGCACTCGGACCCGGTGGTCTGTCGCGCGAGCGGGCCGGTTTTGAAGTACGTGACGTTCACTACACCCACTATGGTCGTCTGTGTACGATCGAAACGCCGGAAGGACCGAACATCGGTTTGATTTCGTCGCTTTGTGTCTACGCGAAGGTGAACAGCATGGGCTTCATCGAAACGCCTTACCGGATCATTGATAGCGGTAAAGTCGTGCCCGATATTCCGGTGAAATACCTGACTGCCGAAGAAGAAGATACGCATTATATCGCCCAGGCGAATACGCAGGTCGATCCGAAAGGGGTGCTGACGGGCGACCGGATCAAGTCACGTTTTGAAGGTGACTTCCCAATCTCGGAACCGTCGAGCATTACCTATATGGATATTGCGCCGAACCAGATTGTTTCGGTGGCCGCTTCGATGATTCCGTTCCTGGAACATGATGATGCCAACCGGGCCCTGATGGGATCGAACATGCAACGGCAGGCCGTTCCGCTGCTCCGCCCGCAGGCTCCGATTGTTGGAACCGGTCTGGAAGGACGCGTTGCGATTGACTCCCGCGCTCTGGTTATCGCCGAAGAAAACGGCGTGATCGAGTTTGTGGATTCGACCAAAATTGTGGTTCGCTACGATTTGGCCGACGATCAGCGGTTGATCAGCTTTGACGACGATCTGAAGACCTACAACCTGATTAAATTCCGCCGGACGAACCAGGATACCTGTATCAACCTGCGGCCGATGGTTCTGAAAGGTCAGAAAGTGAAAAAAGGCGAACCGCTTTGCGAAGGATACGCAACCGAAGGCGGTGAACTGGCGCTGGGCCGAAACATGAAGGTGGCCTTCATGCCGTGGCAGGGCTATAACTTTGAGGATGCGATTGTGATTTCGGAGCGCGTTGTTCGCGAAGACATCTTTACGTCGATCCACATTGAAGAGTTTGAACTCGAAGTACGGGATACCAAACGTGGCGAAGAAGAACTGACGGCGGAAATTCCGAACGTTTCGGAAGAAACCGTGAAGAACCTCGACGAAAACGGGATTGTTCGCGTCGGTACGGAAGTGAAGGAAGGCGATATTCTGATTGGTAAAATTACGCCAAAAGGAGAAAGCGATCCGACGCCGGAAGAAAAACTGCTCCGTGCCATTTTTGGTGACAAAGCCGGCGACGTGAAGGATGCTTCCAAAAAAGCACCGCCGTCGCTGAAAGGTGTTGTCATTGATACGAAGCTGTTCTCGCGTCCGAACAAAGACGAACGCTCGAAGCACAAGGATGAGATCAAGGCGTTGATGAAACGGTATAGCCGGGAGTTGGTCGGTGTGCGCGAGCGCATGATCAACAAGATGTCGACGTTGCTGGAAGGGAAGACTTCGCAGGGAATCAACCACAAATTTGGCGATAACATCACGAGCAAGGGCGTTAAGTTTACCCGGAAGAACATCACGGATAACCTGTTCCCGGACAAAAATCCGTATCGTGACGAAAGCAGCTATTCCGTTCCGGAAGAAGTGAACCTGTTGGGTGACTTGTTGATCGAAGGATGGACAGATGATCCGCATACGAACAAGTTGCTGACCCAGATGGTTAAAAATTACAACAACCGTCGGAACGAAATCACCGGCCGTTTCAAGCGTGAACGCTTTACGCTCGAAGTGGGTGACGAACTGCCGGCCGGTATTGTGAAGCTGGCGAAAGTCTATGTTGCCAAGAAGCGTAAGCTGAAAGTGGGTGACAAGATGGCCGGTCGTCACGGGAACAAAGGGGTTGTAGCCCGGATCGTTCGGGATGAAGACATGCCGTTCCTGGCTGACGGATCGCCGGTCGACATTGTTCTGAACCCCTTGGGTGTACCTTCCCGGATGAACCTGGGTCAGATTTACGAAACCGTACTCGGTTGGGCCGGTTTGAAATTGGGTCGCAAATATGCTACGCCCATTTTCGATGGAGCAACGGAAGACCAGGTTGTTTCGGAATTGAATGATGCCGGGCTGCCTTCGTTTGGCCGTACGTATCTCCACGACGGGTTGTCGGGCGAACGTTTCGATCAGAAGGTTACCGTGGGTGTTATTTACATGCTGAAACTGGGTCACTTAGTGGATGATAAAATGCACGCCCGTTCGATTGGGCCGTACTCACTCATTACGCAACAGCCGTTGGGTGGTAAGGCACAGTTTGGAGGTCAGCGGTTTGGTGAAATGGAAGTTTGGGCGCTCGAAGCATTCGGGGCATCGCACATTCTCCAGGAAATCCTGACCGTCAAATCCGATGATGTCGTGGGCCGGGCTAAAGCATACGAAGCAATCGTGAAAGGCGAAAATCTGCCGAAACCCAATATTCCGGAATCGTTCAACGTGTTGGTACACGAGCTGCGCGGTCTGGCCCTTGAGGTGACGATGGATTAATAAAAATGGTTTACCGGTCGGTTCAACTGAACCGACCGGTATTACTAGTTCGCTGAACGGATTTGCATGTGTGACACCAAAACTCATAAATCCCTGAAAAAGCTACAAGTACACGGTTGAACATCATCAATCTACGTGCTTGTTTTTTATGCATATGCGCTTTTACATTGCCAAAACCGGTTTTCTTTCTCTTCCTAAAAAGCGCAGGATGCTTTACGATCAGCTACATAACGTGTACAGTGTGTGCGGGCAATCACACCGGTGAATGATAGTTGCGTAGAAGTTGTTTAATCTAGTGGTGGTTAGCTTTTAAAAAATCCATACAAGTATGTCCTTTAAGAAGAACAAAAAACTCAACAGCGACTTTTCCAGGGTGCTGATAAGCCTGGCTTCGCCTGAGTCCATTCTGGAGAGTTCGTACGGGGAAGTGACCCAACCTGAAACGATCAACTACCGGACTTACAAGCCTGAGATGGGCGGTTTGTTCTGTGAGCGGATCTTCGGGCCGGTCAAAGACTGGGAATGCCATTGCGGGAAGTACAAACGGATTCGCTACAAGGGCATTATTTGCGATCGCTGTGGGGTGGAAGTAACGGAGAAAAAGGTGCGCCGGGAACGGATGGGACACATCGAATTGGTGGTTCCGGTGGCTCACATCTGGTATTTCCGGAGTCTTCCGAATAAAATTGGATACCTGCTCGGCCTTTCGACCAAGAAACTCGATCAGATTATCTATTACGAACGGTACGTTGTCGTTCAAACCGGTATCAAAGGGGAAGACGGTATTCAGGAACTGGACTTCCTGACGGAAGACGAATACCTGGACATTGTTGATAAACTGCCGAGTGGTAACCAGCTTTTGCCGGATTCTGATCCGCAGAAGTTTATTGCCAAAATGGGGGCTGAAGCCCTCGAAATGCTGCTGTCACGGGTGAAGTTGGACGAACTGTCATACAACCTGCGCCACGCTGCGGCAACCGATACGTCGCAACAACGGAAAGCAGAAGCCCTGAAGCGACTGAAAGTTGTTGAAGCCTTCCGGGATGCCAACACCCGTGTTGAAAACCGCCCCGAGTGGATGGTGATTCGCATGGTGCCGGTTATTCCGCCGGAATTGCGCCCGCTGGTGCCTTTGGACGGTGGTCGTTTTGCTACGTCTGACTTGAACGACTTATACCGCCGGGTGATTATCCGGAACAACCGTCTGAAACGTCTGATCGAAATCAAGGCGCCGGAGGTGATTCTGCGGAACGAAAAGCGGATGTTGCAGGAAGCGGTCGACTCCTTGTTCGACAACTCCCGGAAAGTCAACGCGGTTCGTTCAGAAGGAAACCGGGCACTGAAGTCGCTGTCGGACATGCTGAAAGGAAAGCAGGGACGTTTCCGTCAGAACTTGTTGGGTAAGCGGGTCGATTATTCGGGTCGTTCGGTTATCGTCGTTGGACCAGAACTGAAACTGCACGAATGCGGTCTGCCGAAAGACATGGCGGCTGAACTCTTCAAGCCGTTCATTATTCGGAAACTGATCGAACGCGGTATTGTAAAAACCGTAAAATCAGCGAAGAAAATCGTTGACCGGAAAGACCCGATTATCTGGGACATTCTGGAAAACGTACTGAAAGGACACCCCGTTCTGTTGAACCGGGCTCCAACGCTGCACCGTTTGGGTATTCAGGCTTTCCAGCCGAAACTGATTGAAGGAAAAGCAATCCAGTTGCACCCACTCGTCTGTACGGCATTCAACGCTGACTTTGACGGTGACCAAATGGCCGTTCACGTTCCGCTGGGACAGGAAGCCATTCTGGAAGCCTCGATGCTGATGCTGGCGTCGCACAACATTCTGAACCCGGCCAACGGCGCACCCATTACGGTACCGTCGCAGGACATGGTTTTGGGCTTGTACTACGTGACGAAAGGCCGCAAGAGCACGCCCGAGTATCCGATTATCGGCGAAGGCATGACGTTCTACGGGGCGGAAGAGGTGATTATTGCCATCAACGAAGGCAAAGTCTCGAAGCACGCGAATGTGAATGTCCGGACGAAAGTTCGGAATGAAAAAGGCGAACTGGAAACCAAAATCATAGAAACCGTAGCCGGTCGGGTGCTGTTCAACCAGTCTGTGCCGGAAGAAGTGGGTTACATCAATGAACTGCTGACGAAGAAAAAACTGCAGCAGATCATTTCGTATATCTTCAAGATTTCGGGTGGTTCGAAAACCGCTCAGTTCCTGGACGATATCAAAGAACTCGGTTTCCAGATGGCCTTCAAAGGCGGTTTGTCGATCGGTTTGAGTGACGTGAAGGTTCCTGATGCGAAGGAAAAACTGATTGGTGAGGCCAAACAGGAGGTTGAGTCGGTCTGGAACAACTACCTGATGGGTCTGATTACGGAAAACGAACGGTACAACCAGGTGATCGACATCTGGACGCGCGTCAACAGCCGGATCACCGAAACCCTGATGAAGCAGTTGGAAGCCGATCAGCAAGGATTCAACTCGATCTTTATGATGATGCACTCCGGAGCCCGGGGTTCACGCGAACAGATTCGTCAGTTGGGCGGTATGCGGGGGTTGATGGCCAAGCCACAGAAGAACCTGCAAGGTTCAGTCGGTGAAATCATCGAGAACCCGATCCTGTCGAACTTCAAAGAAGGCCTTGACGTATTGGAATACTTTATCTCGACGCACGGTGCGCGGAAAGGTTTGGCAGATACCGCTTTGAAAACGGCGGATGCCGGTTACCTGACCCGTCGTTTGCACGACGTTGCGCAGGATGTGATTATCACGGAAGACGATTGCGGAACGCTGCGCGGTCTCCAGATCTCGGCTTTGAAAGACAACGAGGACGTTGTTGAACCACTGTCGGAGCGGATTCTGGGCCGGGTTACGGTACACGATGTCTACAATCCGTTGACGAAAGAACTGATTGTGGCGGGTGGTAGCGAAATCAACGAAGAAATCGCGGCTGCTATTGACGAAACCAGTATCGAAACCGTCGAAATCCGGTCGGTGTTGACGTGCGAAGCCAAGAAAGGCGTTTGTGCGAAATGCTACGGCCGGAACCTGGCAACGGGTCGCATGGTCGACATCGGTGAAGCGGTGGGCGTAATTGCTTCGCAGTCCATCGGTGAACCGGGTACGCAGTTGACACTTCGGACCTTCCACGTTGGGGGTACGGCTTCAAACATCGCAGTCGATGCGTCCATCCGGGCGAAATTTGACGGGATGGTTCAGTTTGAAGAAATGCGGACCGTTGAATCAGTTGATAACGAAGGCAACCCGATTACGGTCGTGATGGGTCGTTCCGGTGAAGTTAAAATTGTCGATCCGGCTAATCCGAATCTGGTGTTGATCAGCAATAACGTGCCTTACGGTGCTTTCATGCGGGTTGAAGAAAACCAACTGGTGAAGAAGGGAGACGAACTTTGCGCCTGGGATCCCTACAACGCCGTTATCTTGTCCGAAATAACCGGTAAACTGGAATTCGAAGCCATCGAAGAAGCCATTACCTATCGCGAAGAGTTTGACGAACAAACTGGCTTCCAGGAAATGGTGATCATCGAAAGTCGGGATAAGACTAAAAACCCGGCGATTATGGTGAAAGGAACCAGTATTTTGCTGGAAGACACGACCGAGAAAAGCTATAACCTGCCGGTAAGTGCCCGTCTGGTTGTGAAAAACGGGCAGTCGATCAAAGCTGGTCAGCCGGTGGCGAAAATTCCGCGTAACGTCGGTAAAACCCGCGACATCACGGGTGGTCTGCCCCGGGTAACGGAATTGTTCGAAGCGCGTAACCCGTCGAACCCGGCGGTTGTGAGCGAAATCGACGGTGTTGTTACCTACGGTACGATCAAACGCGGTAACCGCGAAATCTATATCGAGTCGAAAGACGGAACGAAGAAAAAATACCTGGTGCCGTTGTCGAAACACATTCTGGTACAGGACAATGACTTCGTTCGGGCGGGTGATCCGCTGTCGGATGGTGCCATTACGCCGTCGGATATTCTATCGATCAAAGGCCCAACCGCGGTTCAGGAATACCTGGTGAATGAAATTCAGGAAGTATACCGTTTGCAAGGGGTGAAGATCAACGACAAGCACATCGAGGCTATCGTTCGTCAGATGATGCAGAAAGTGGAAATCATGGACGCTGGTGACACGATCTTCCTGGATATGCAATCGGTAGACAAATGGAGCTTCCGGACCGAAAACGACAAAATCATGAACATGAAAGTTGTCATGGATCCGGGTGATTCTGAAACCCTGAAAGCCGGTCAGATCATTTCCGTACGTCGTCTGCGCGATGAAAATTCGAGCCTAAAACGTCGGGATTTGAAACTGGTCGATGTTCGCGACGCGATGCCGGCGGTTTCTCAACCGACCTTGCAGGGGATCACACAGGCGTCCCTGGGTACGGAAAGCTTCCTGTCGGCAGCTTCGTTCCAGGAAACGACCAAGGTGTTGAGCGAAGCGTCGATCCGTGGAAAAGCCGATTACCTCGAAGGCTTGAAAGAAAACGTGTTGGTGGGCCACCTGATCCCGGCTGGTACGGGAACGCGCCGGTACGCCAACATCATTGTCAATTCGAAAGAAGAATACGAAACGTTCGTTGAAACGCGTGAGAAATTTACGCGCAGCAAAAAACGCGAGACGGTTTAGTTTCGATCCATACTTGAAAGGTAAACAGGGTCAGGCCATTCGGTCTGGCCCTGTTTTTGTATAGATAAATGCCGACTCAATCCAGAATCCACCAGCGATCTGACACCGCATAGTCAATAAGTTGTTTGTCAGGTGGATAAAAAATGCCCACAGTTTTTTTGAACTACGAAAAACCGCAGAGAGTTCTTTATCTTTGATTCTTACACCGAATGACTATGGAAAACCAGTTACCTGATCAGGACGCACAGATCAACATCGAATTAACGGAAGAAATTGCGGAAGGAATCTACGCCAATCTGGCCATGATTGCTCACTCCAACAGTGAGTTCATCATCGATTTCATTCGTCTGATGCCCGGTATTCCCAAAGCCAAGGTAAAATCCCGCATCATTCTGACGCCCGAACATGCTAAGCGGTTGTTGACGGCCTTGAAAGATAACATCCGGAAATTTGAAGATACGTATGGCGATATCAACGGCGCTGAAGATGCGTTTCGGTTTCCGACCCAGTTTGGCGGACCGATCGGCGAAGCCTAATCCGGTAATGGACAAGAAATTACTGAAAATTAATTCGCCCGTCACTTTGGTTTTCCAGCCGATTTAGCTAATTTTGCACTCCTATTTTTCCAGAGGACTGTAGTAATACCAATTCTGATACAATGCCTACGATACAACAATTAGTACGCAAGGGCCGTGAAAAGCTGACTTTTAAATCAAAGTCGCCGGCATTGGACTCTTGCCCACAACGCCGTGGTGTGTGTACGCGTGTGTACACAACCACCCCCAAAAAGCCAAACTCGGCTTTGCGTAAAGTAGCCCGTGTGCGTCTGTCACATGGCAAAGAAGTTAACGCCTATATTCCGGGCGAAGGCCACAACCTGCAGGAGCACTCGATTGTTCTGGTACGGGGTGGTCGGGTGAAAGACCTTCCGGGTGTGCGTTATCACATCGTTCGTGGAGCACTTGATACGGCTGGCGTAAGCGGTCGGAAACAAGCCCGCTCGAAATACGGTACGAAACGTCCGAAACCGGGTCAGGTAGCTGCACCGACGAAGGGAGCTCCAGCTAAAAAGAAAAAATAATAGCTCCCGGATTTAATTGACTGAGCGTTGCCAAAGATGCACAACGTTTAGAGTAAGATTTATCATCTGAAGATCATGAGAAAAGCAAAACCAAAGAAAAGATACGTTTTACCCGATCCTAAATACAAGGAGACGCTGGTAACGAAATTTGTTAATAACCTCATGTACGAAGGTAAAAAGAGCCTTTCGTACTCCATTTTCTACGACGCACTGGCGCTGGTTGAGAAAAAAACCAACGACAACGGCTTAGACGTTTGGAAAAAGGCATTGAACAACGTAATGCCTTCAGTTGAGGTGAAAAGCCGCCGGGT
Source organism: Larkinella punicea (assembly GCF_003334855.1). Classification (GTDB taxonomy): domain Bacteria; phylum Bacteroidota; class Bacteroidia; order Cytophagales; family Spirosomataceae; genus Larkinella; species Larkinella punicea. The sequence goes on along the minus strand of NZ_QOWE01000009.1, from coordinate 178,216 downwards.
AGGTGGTGCCACATTCCAGGTTCCGACGGAAGTACGTCCTGATCGTAAAGTATCAGTAGGCATGAAATGGCTGATCAAGTATGCCCGTTCACGTGGTGAAAAAACCATGGTCGATCGTTTGGCAGCGGAAATCGTAGCAGCAGCAAAAGGTGAAGGCGCTGCCGTCAAGAAAAAGGATGACACCCACCGGATGGCCGAAGCCAACAAGGCATTCTCCCACTTCCGGTTCTAATCCGAACCAAGTCAGTACTGAAAAGACCTCCCGAACAGGAGGTCTTTTTTTGTTTAAAATGCCATCATAAACTCGTTCAGGTTCGCTTCCTGTGGGAGATTCAATCGTTTGCGCAATCGATACCGTTTCAGTTCGACACTCCGGACGGTAATGTTAAGCAATTTCGCTACTTCTTTGCTTGAAAGATTCATCCGCAGATAAGCCGCCAGCCGCATGTCGTCGGGCGTCAAACCGTCATACTGGCTCAATAACCGCTTGAAAAACTGTTCGTGAACTTTGTTGAAGTTCTTCTCAAAGACCTTCCAGTCGTGTCGGCTTGAAATATTGGAATCGATCAGTTTGACAAGTTGATTGATATGTCCCGTTGCCTGATCGATGGTTTGCCGTTGTTGAACCTCATCTTTTAATTTCTCAACTTCTCCTTTTAGTTTGAGCAGCAGGTCATTTTTGTGAATCAGATTCATGGTGGTGTTGGCTAACTCCTCCGATTTACCGATGACGTCCTGCTCCAGTTTTTCTTTCTGAACCTGCATCAGTTGCTGCCGGTGCTTTTCCTGCTCACGAGTCAGTTTCTCCTCCATTTGCTGCCGAACTTTGGTCTGATGAGCCGCTACCTGCCGCCGGTGAACGTAAAAGCTTCCACCAATCAAACCGCATCCAATCAGAAAGTAGGCAACATAGGCCCAGAAGCGCTGGTACCAGGGCGGCAAAATCTCAAACGGAAACGAGGTAACGGAACCATCCGAAGTAGAACGCACCTGAAATTCGTATATGCCTGGCCGCAGACTGGCATACTCTTTTTCGGCCACTGGGCTGAAATCTGACCAGTCCTCGTCCAATCCGGCCAGACGATAGCTGAACAAAGGTTCCTGAATGGATTCGGGTTGGCTAAACTGAAAGACCAGGTGGTTTTCTTTGGCTTTCAGAACCGGTGAAAATGAAGGCAATGAGACACTGCGAAAGGTAAAATATCGGCTGTCGTTTCCATTCAGAACGGCCAACTGCCGGATCAAGGGTTTACTGGTCAGTTGTTGATTGCTTACCGTTGACAACTCCTGCCGGGGCAAAAGTGCATAACCTTTCTCAAAACACAGCAGGTAATAATTAGAATCCAGTGGGACAATGTTCTCATAATCGTCCATCCAGGCAAAATGGCTGATGGAAAATTCCGCTTTTAAGCCATCCGGTTTGGCAACCAGGAGACTGCCATCCTGCCGTAAGAAGAGCTGTTCATCTTTCCAGCCACCGAAAATTCGCCGAATCGTTCCTGAAACCCCAAACTGCTCTTTCAAACCGGCCTCTTTGGAATAGGACGCCACCCAGTTGAGGTGACTTATTTTTCGTAAATCCGCTGATAACTGGATCGAATACACCCCATTGTGGGCGTGACGCAGCCAGATTTTTCCCTCCGAATCTTCCCAAACCTCCCGAATGGGTTCGCTAAATCCTGCGATCAAGTGGCTGAATTGCCATTTACCGTCCTGGTCACGGCGATAAACACACAAGCCGGTGTACGTTCCCTGTAGAGCAAAACCGGGTCGTGAAGACAAGGCTCGTAAACTCCAGCCACCGGTTTGCGTGAAAAGGGACTCCCACCCATCGGCAGGCGTTATTCGAAACGTGCCGGCGTTGTGGCCACAGAGCAACTGACCATCAAGTACGGTCAAATCCCAGACCTGCCCCTGCGAGCCATCCACCAGATGATAAACCGGTAAACCGAGCGTGGGGAAATCGCACCAGTAAACGCCATGATTGGTGCCTAAGTATAACTTTTTATTGTAAAGAACCGCATCGTAAGGCGTTCCCAACTGACCGTTTGGATCCGTGAAATATTTCAGTGGATAACTGAATGCAAGGGCATCGATGCCGTCATCGAGCCCGGCCCAGACGTTTCCTTTGAGGTCGAGGGTCAACGAAAGAACAGTATTATTCTGTAAGCCCTCCCGCTGATTGACGGAATACAAAATAGTGCCGGTGGTATCGGTAACAATTATCCCATTGAGAATTGTACCGAAAGCATACCGGCCATCCGACAACGCCAGTCCTTTATTGCATTGGTACCGCTGCAAAAACTGGCTGGCAGGGTGATTCAACCGGGAAAGTCGTCTATTCTCGTAAAGAAACAAACCGTGATCGCGGGTGCCGATCAGCAGCCCTTTGTTCCCGTACGGGAGGATCGCATGAACCGCCGTGGAACCTAACTGATCCGTATTGGGAAGGGAAACAAATTTCCCATTCACCAATTCATATATTCCTTTTCCGATGGATTGAAGATAATAGCGATCGTGAACTTCGTACAAAAAAAGGACATTGCCCGGTAAAGGAACTTCAGAAACCCGCCCATTACGATACAAAAAACCGGTCGAAAAAGACTGGAAAAATACAAAGTCGGATCCGGTAACAATATTCCAGATTTCCTCTTTGGGAAAAAGCTTATTGCGGATCAGCCCGGTGAGTGAACGATACTGAAGCACGCCGGTATCACTAGCCTGCCAATAGCCAATTTCACCCAAACCGCCCGTATAAATTCGACCTTTTGAATCGATAGCAATCGACCGAACAATCTGCCGTTTGGGCAATCGATAGGTTTGCCAGCGCGTTCCGTCGTATTCCAGCAAGCCCTTGGAGTTAGCGGCATACAAGAAACCGGTAACCTTATCCTGACAAAGCGACCAGTTCTGATTGTAGGCCTGATAATCCTGTTTTGTGAAATTTCGGATGTAAGGGGCAAGAAACAAATTCCGGGAAGTAGGAGCCGCCATCAAATCGGATACTAGAAGTAACCATATTGGAAAGTAGATAAACCTCTTTATTCGTTGAAAACGCCTAATCATGATGGGTACGCAAGAGTAACGTAAAAAGTTATCCAAAATGTAATCTATTCATTATCAGTATTTTACTGCATCATAATAGGGTTGTTTTGAGTTTTTAACTATATATATAGTTAAAATGATGTAGTAGTGATGTACTCTTTTCTAACATAATCTGGTCACAGTTCGTTTACCTTTGAGCTAAGAATAAGCAAACAATTTATCAGAAAAATTATGGAGAGGGGTTTACTCGGTTTAATTATACTCCTGCTGTTTACCGCCACGGCCTGGGCGCAGCAACGAGTCAATGGGAAAGTGACAGCGATCGACGGTTCAGTATTACCGGGTGTCAGTGTGCAGGTTAAGAATACAACAAGAGGTGCAAACACCGACGCCAATGGTCAGTACAGCATTGAGGCTAATCAGGGAGATGTCCTGGTTTTCAGTTTTATTGGTATGAAGCCAACAGAACGCCCAGTGAACGGTTCGACAGTGGACGCACAGTTGGAAGAAGATGTGACTACGTTGACAGAAGTGGTGGCAGTCGGATACGGCGTGCAGCGAAAGGCGGATGTGACCGGGTCTATTTCTACCGTGAAAGCCCAGGACATTGCCAGCCGTCCGGTTGCGAATGCGACGCAGGCCTTGCAGGGCAAAGCGGCTGGCGTTTTGATTACCACCAACCAGGGCTTGCCAGGCGCGGCACCAAACGTCCGGATTCGGGGGGTTGGCACGGTGGGAAACAGCAACCCGCTGTATGTGGTCGATGGTATGTTTGTCGATGACATCCGGTTTTTGAACCCCTCCGACATTCAAACCATCGATGTGCTGAAAGATGCCTCCTCGCTGGCCATCTACGGGGTTCGGGGAGCGAATGGCGTGGTGTTGGTAACGACGAAAAGCGGTAAATCCGGTCGTACTGTGTTCAATTACGAAGGCTTCGGTGGGGTTACCCAGCTTAGTAAAAAGCTTGATATGACCAATGCCAGCGAGTTTGCCACGCTGGTGAACGAAGTGGCCGTCAGTGAAGGCGGAGCCATTAAGTTTCCGAATCCGAACTCGTTTGGTGCCGGAACGGACTGGTTCGATTATATTTTCCGCAACGGGAGTGTCCAGAGTCACCAGATTACGGCTTCGGGCGGCAACGAGCGGGTTACCTTCAACGTCAGTGGCAGTTATTACGACGAAAAAGGAATTGTTGACAAGTCGGCGTATAACCGCCTGACTTTCCGGTTAAATAACACTTACAAATTGACGGGAAATTTCCGGCTTGGGAACAACCTGGCGTTCTCACGGTCTCAGTCCAATAACATCCCGGGGGGTATTGTTCAAACGGCTTACAACGCCGACCCGACCATCATGCCGGTCAATGCCGATGGAACCTACGGGTTTTCGAGCGTGAGCACCGTAGCGAATCCGGCAGCGGTTTTGGCGTATCAAACCGACGACATTGCTAAAAGCGGCCAGTTGGTTGGGAATATTTATGGCGAACTCGACTTCCTGAAATCGTTTACCGTGCGCTCCAGCTTCGGGGTGGATCTGGGGCTGAACAACAGCAGCGTTTACCTGCCCCAATATCTAGTGTCGGCCAGCCAGCGGAATGACCAGAGCAAATTGACGCGTGAGTATGGACTCAATACGACCTGGTTGTGGGAAAACACGCTGACATTCAATCGGACATTCAACAAGATTCACAATGTAAACGTGCTGGTGGGCGCGACGGCGCAGAATAGCCGCGCCGACGTACTACAAGGTATCCGCTTCAACGTACCGGGGTATAACAACAACGTAAAATTCCTGTCGCTGGGTAGCACCGTCGGCGCCCAAACGACCGACAATCCCGACAACCGCAGCTATGAATTTACCTACGCATCGTACCTGTTTCGGGTCAACTACAGTTTGCTGGACCGGTATTTACTGACGGTAAGTCTCCGGCGGGATGGTTCGTCGCGCTTTCCGACCGAAAGCCGGTGGGCCACTTTTCCGGCCGTTGGCCTGGGCTGGCGTATCATCGACGAACCCTTCATGATGGACCAGCAGTTGTTCAGCAACCTGAAATTGCGGGTCAGCTACGGAAAGCTGGGAAACACCAACATTCCCAACTATCTGTATTATTCCCGGATCAGCAGTGGTCTGAACGCCATCTTTGGATCCGGGCAAACGCTGCAACAGGGAGCCACGCTCCAAAGTACCAACACATCGAACCTGCTCTGGGAAACCGTTACCCAGACGGATATTGGCCTGGAAATGGGCTTCCTCAATAACCGTCTGACGGCAGAAATCGATTACTACAACCGCAACACCTCCGACATGATCCTGAATGTCAACATCGGGAATGGCCGTCAGGTACAGTCCAATGCCGCCAGTGCCTACAACCGGGGTTTTGAATTCACGACGGGTTGGAACGATACCGCCGGAGACTTGAAATACAGCCTAAATGCCAACCTCACAACGGTGCAGAACGAAGTAACCAACCTGGGCAATGGCGGGATTCCGATCATTGGCGGTAGCCTGGGCAACGGCCGGACGGCTACGCTGACGGATGTCGGCCGACCCATCGGTGCTTTCTTCGGCTATAACATGGTAGGCGTTTTCCAGACAGCGGACGAAGTACGGGGCAGTGCTCAACCCAATGCCAAGCCGGGTGACCTGCGGTATGAGGACATTAACGGGGATGGCGTAATCAATGGCGATGACCGCGTTTATCTGGGAACACCGATTCCGAAAATGTTCTGGGGCTTCAATACCAACTTTGCCTTCAAAGGCATTGATCTGGGGGTTGATTTGCAGGGTACGCACGGCAATAAAATTTACAATGGTCGGCGGGCGGTGCGTTTCGGCAACGAAAACTATGAACGGATTGCCCTGGAACGCTGGACGGCCCAAAATCCATCGACGACCCAGCCGCGTCTGACCAACGGCGGACCTAACTACGATGTGTCGAATTACTTCATTGAAAGCGGCTCCTTCGTTCGGATTCGGAACATTCAGATTGGCTACACCCTGCCCTCGACCTTGCTGCGCACGCTGGGTGTGCGCTCCATCCGGGCATATGTCAATGCCCTGAACCCGGTTACGTTCACCAACTACTCGGGTTTCTCTCCGGAAGTAGGTGGTAACGATGCCAGCACCCTGAGCCGTGGGGTCGATCTGGACGTTGTGCCGGTCTACCGCACCACGACGGTTGGTTTACAAATTGGATTTTAATCTTTAACGGGCAACCATCATGATTTCCATATCGAAACAATTTTTGAGAATTGCGCTGGCGGGTTCCCTCATGCTGACGGGACAGGCGTGTAGTGAAGAATTTCTGGACAAAAAACCGCAGGGTGAGCTAATTACCGAGGATTTTTTCAACAGTCAGGAAGGTGCCGTCCAGGCTACCAACGCCATTTACTGGCAACTTCGCCAGTGGCCAACCCACGTTTTTGCGTTTATCGCTATTTCCAGCATGACTTCGGATGACGCCGACAAAGGGAGCGAACCGGGCGACGCGAGTTTCCTGAGCGAGTTCGATCTGTTTACCGTTACGTCGACTAACGGCGGTTTGAACGATTTCTGGAGTGGACAATACCTGGGCATTGCCAAGGCCAATCAGGTTATCGAGCGGGTACCGGCCATCGAAATGGATGAAACGCTCAAGGCGCGGCTGATTGCGGAAGCCAAAATGTTACGGGCTTACTTCTACTTTAATCTGGCACGGGCCTTTGGCGGTGTTCCGCTGATTACGCAGTTGCAGGACGACGATGCACCAGCCGTGCCGCGTGCCAGCCGGCAGGAGATTTACCAGCAGATTGAAAAGGATTTGAATGACGCAATCACGGTTTTACCGGAAAAATCGGAATACGCAGCCACTGAACTGGGTCGGGCCACCAAAGGAGCCGCGAAAGGCTGGCTGGCGAAGGTGTCGATGTATCAGGGAAAGTGGAGTGAAGTACTCCGGCTGACGAATGAAATCATGCAATCGGGACAGTATGACCTCAAAACGCCTTACGAAGTGATCTTCACCGAAGCCGGGGAGAACACGTCCGAGTCGCTGTTCGAAGTACAAAATGCGGCCTTACCCCAGGGCGGTGGAGGGTCGCAGTATGCCGAGGTGCAGAGCGTCCGGGGGCAGTTTGGCTGGGGTTTCAATGTGCCATCCGAAGATCTGGTGAAAGCCTACGAAACCGGTGATCCGCGAAAAGCGGCTACGATTATCGAGCGGGGCGAAACGATGCCCGATGGGGTCGTTATCATCCAGAATGCGACGAATCCGTACTACAATCAAAAGGCATACGTGGCGCAGAACGAAACCAAATCGCCCAACGGTATGGGGGATTCCAACAAGAACATTCGCCTGTTGCGGTATGCCGACATTGTGCTGATGAACGCCGAAGCCGCCAACGAACTGGGACAATCACCCCAGGCCGTAACATCGCTGAATGCGGTTCGGGCGCGGGCTCGGGGCAGCAATGCCGCCCTGTTGCCCAATGTCGTTTTCGCCAGCAAGGAACAACTGAAAACCGCGATCTGGAAGGAACGCCGGGTGGAACTGGCCATGGAACACGACCGCTTCTGGGATCTGGTGCGGCAGGGCCGGGCTGGCGCGGTTCTGCGGGCGCTCAACAAGCAATTTGTCGATGGCAAGAGCGAATTGATGCCCATTCCACAGCCGCAAATCGACGCCAGCGGGGGCGTATTAACGCAAAATCCCGGTTATTAATTTGTTGATGGTGGGAACGCGGATTGAACGGGTCAAAACGGATTTTTATCTGTGTAAATCCATTTTGATCCGTTCAACCCGCGTTCCCATCCAATTCTGTAGGCATGAGACTATTAAAATTACTCCTTTTCTTTTCCCCTATTCTGGGCTGGCTGACCACCTGCTCGGCGCAGTCTGCGAACGAAGCCATTCCTCCCGTTGCCAACGAATACAGCGAGTACCTCGAAACCGCTCAAAAAGCCACGTTCCGGTATTTCTGGGATTTTGCGCACCCGGTTTCCGGCCTGGCTCCCGAACGAACGGCTACGCCCAACATCGTCACGACCGGCGGAACCGGTTTTGGGATCATGGCCATCATCGTAGCCGCCGACCGCCGTTGGGTAACCCGTGCCGAAGCCGTGCAGCAATTGCAAAAGATGACCGGTTTTCTGGAAAAAGCCGACCGGTTTCACGGCGCCTGGCCGCACTGGCTCGATGGCAATTCGGGAAAAGTGATTCCCTTTTCGGAGCATGACAACGGCGGAGACTTGGTCGAAACGGCTTTTCTGGTGAACGGTTTGTTGAGCGCACGGGCGTATTTCGATGGGAATGCCGCTGCTGAAAAAGACCTCCGGCAACGGATCGATAAACTCTGGCGCGAGGTCGAGTGGGACTGGTATGTTCGCGACGGGAAACTGCTCTGGCATTGGTCGCCCAACCACGAATGGAAAATGAATCATCCCCTTCGCGGCCATGATGAAACCCTGATTACGTATGTGCTGGCACTCGGTTCGCCGACCCACGCCATTAAACCGGAAGTCTACCAGAACACCTACAAGCATAGTGACCATTATACCAACGGGCAAACCTATTTTGGCTATAAACTGCCGCTCGGTTTTCCGATGGGTGGGCCGCTGTTCTTCACCCATTATTCTTTCCTGAGCCTCGACCCGCGCCTGATGCAGGATGAGCAGACGAATTACTGGGAACAGAACCGCAATCACACGCTCGTCAACCGGGCGCACTGCTTGCAACCACGTCAGGCGATGTTTGGCTACGGGCCGGGCAACTGGGGACTGACCGCCAGCGACGACTACAATTTCTACGATGCTCATTCGCCAACGAACGACAACGGAACGATTAGCCCGACGGCGGCTTTGTCGTCGTTTCCCTACACGCCGTATTATTCAATGCAGGTGTTGCGGAATCTGTATCTGCGGGAAGGAAACCGGTTTTTCGGCCCATACGGTTTTTACGACGCCTACAACAAAGGCTTGAACTGGTATTCCAACCAGTATCTGGCGATTGATCAGGGGCCAATTGTGGTCATGATGGAAAATTACCGCTCGGGGTTGCTCTGGAAACTGGGTGAGAAAACGCCGGAACTCTGGGCGGGATTGACAAAAATGGGAATCAAAAAGCCGGTTTATCCGACGGGGTTCTATGCCTACGCCCCCGATTTTCGCACCGGTTTCATTGATCTCTGGAAACATCCCGACCGGGGCGCTTATGTGCTCGATTTTGCGGTGAAAGGTACCGGAGCCATCACCCTGGCGATTCTTGACGAAGCTGGTCGGGAGGTGCGGAAACTGATCGATACTAAAACCTATCCGGAAGGAATGCAGCAATTAGCCTTCCAGTTTCCGGATGGGAAGTATGAATTTGAGTTGGTGCAGGGCGCGGACAAGCAGCGTGTTAAGATTTCACTTCATCAAAGTGTTGATAATCAATAGGACGGTAACCCTGTCAGGATTGAAGAAACCGCTGACAGGGTTAGAAAAGCGAATAAATAAAAGGAGCCAGGGCCGAGCCCGTCGTTAAAACCGTCAAAGCACTCAGGAGCAGCAACAGAATCAGCAGCGGATAGAGCCAGTACCGCTTGCGGGTGCGCATGAAAAGCCAGAATTCATGTAGAAATTCCATGGGTCGGGTTAGTTTTTGATCGCCTGAAGTTGGGCTTTTAATTGCAGGGCTACAGCATTCCGGGGATCGGTGAGCAGGGATTTTTCTACGTATTTGGCGGCTCCGTCGGCATTGGCAAACTTTAGATAACCGGCGGCTAGCTGATTGCTCAGTGCCACGTTCGTCGTGTCGGTTAAATACCGGTTTTTGACGGCCACCAGTTGTTCAACAAACGTTTGCAATTCGTTCAGGCTGAATTGGGTTTCGTTGTGGGCGGCTGCGTAGCGGAGGTAAATGAGGGCTTCGTCGGGCCGATCCAGTTTCAGCAGGGTAATGAACAGGCTCTGCGCCGTGGGAAAGGTTGGTTCCAGGTCAAACGCCTTTTTCAGATGCCAAACCGCCTGTTCAGGCTGGTTCAGACTCAGGGATAATTTCCCGGCCTGCGCATAAAAACCGGGATCATACGGATGTTCCAGCGACAAGGCTTCAGTGACCTGCAAAGCTCCCTGTGGGTTATTCCCTTTCTGATAATGCGCCAGCAGTTGATCCATCGCGTTGCGCCAGGAAAGTTGCTTCACCACCAGGGCTCCCGCCAGTTGTTCCTCCACGGTTTTGGCGCGCTTTTCGTCGGGCGGCATCGGTTCATTAAAAGGCCAGCCTTCTTTCAGAATCAGCATTTCAAAAACGCCTTTCAGTGAATCGACGGACGTAATCGGCATTTGTTGGCGGAGTTGGGCCAACGACATTTCGTTTTTCCAATCGGTCGCAATGAGCCGCCTTTTTTTCAGGGCTTCGTAAAACGCATCGGACAGCAACGCATAGCCGTACAAATTGGGGTGAACGTGCTCCAGCAAGGTCTCGTGTCCCAGAATGCCGTTCGGCGAATATCGTTCAAAAACCGCCCGGGTGTCCACTTCCGTCACGTTTGGGTATTGAGCCGTCAGCTCCTGAATAACCTGATTGATAGCTTCCGGCCCCCGAAACCGCAGCAAATCCAGTTCTTTCGCCTTAACAAAACGGTGTTTTGCGGCCTTAAAGTCGCCTTTTGCGTAGGCTTGTTGTGCCTGTTTAAATTGCTCCTGTGCCGATTGGGCGGTATTTCCCGGCGCGCTGATGAACGGTTTTAGATCCTTTTCATTACTGACCAGATTGCTGATCAATACCGGAATATGATGTTCTGAGAAGAGCTGACAGAGCTCGTTCAGGTTGGTTTTAAATTGTTCAATACCCTGGTGATACGCTTCCGATCCGTACGGAATTTGCTGGTCGGCGGCCATGCGTTTCATCAGGTTTTCGCGCAAATCCACGTTTTCGCCCGAAACGGTTTTTCGAATACCGCCGAGCATTCGGTTCAGGAGTTGCATCAGCCGGAATTCCCGGAGTTTCAACACCAGACGCACGAGAGCAGGATGACCGCCCAGCGAACTGGTTGAGCCGACGCCCATGGCACCGTAATATTCATTGTGGCCAGTATAAATCAAAACTGCATCCGGTTCATAATCAATTAATTGTTTACCAAATCCGAAAACCGTATAGGAATTGACGGCCGTCAGCGCAAGGTTGATGATTTCGAAATTACGGTTCGGGAAAGTGTGCATCAGCCGGTAGTGCAGCCAGCGGTGGAACGAGCCGTTGTGAAAATAGGGATAGCCAATGGTGGTCGATTCGCCCAGGACAAAAATCCGGAACGTGCCATCCGCTTTTCGTTTCCGGAAAGGTTCGAAATTCCCAACGGTCGCGTTGGCGGTTTCGGTAAAATACCGCTCCGACGCGTGTTGATTCATGATCAAAAAACCGTTGTGTTGCGGGTCTTCTACGAACAAGCGATAATCCTGGCCATACCCGAACAACCGGAGGAAGCCTTCGACCACTGCCAGCAACAGCATAGGCAGCAGCACCGCAAGTCCTTTAAACAGCCACAACCGTTTTTTCATGAATCAAATCGGTTATCGCTTGGCCGTTACCTGATAGGTTCCAACTTCTTTGCCATCATCCAGCAACATGCTCAGACGCAGGGTTTTCCGGTCAGCTTTCAGTTTCATGATTGTTCGGGTGCCATCTTTCGAGCCACCGCCGATGATGATTGGATAGTTGTGTTGGTTGGCCACCGGCTCGTGAACCCCGTATTTGTGGGTATGACCGCTGATGCAAAGATCGATCTTGTGCTTGTTGAATAAGGGCGTGAACACTTTCTGGCAGTGCATCGGGCCGTGCCAGTTGTTGTGGTGAAACGTCGGGATGTGCATGAAAACCACCCGAAATTTGGCTTTTTTGAACGCCGGACTCTGCATCACCTGCTCGACCCAACGCCCCTGTTCCTCCCGGTAGGCGTCAAAATCGACGATGCCCGCGTAAACCGGTTCGCTATCCGGTTTGTCTTCGCCGGTGTCGATCACGTTAAAATGAACCGGTCCCCAGGTATAACTGTAGTAGGACTTGCCGCTCGGATTGGAAAAATACTGCGGTAATTCACTGCGGTATTTGCCCCTCGTTTCGTGGTTGCCCCGCACAAACAGAAACGGAATTTCTTTGGCAAAACCGGCCGAACAGGGCGTCAGCAGGTGGTCGATAAGCTGTTGCTCGTCGGTCTGGTAATCGAACAGATCGCCGTTCAGGAACACAAAATCGAACGGATCATTGCCCTTCAGACTCAGCAGGTGCGTGATGGTTTCGGGCCGGTCGTGGACGTCGTTCAGCACCAGGCAACTGACCGCATCGGATTGTTCGTCAGGCGTTTTAAAACGCAACAGGCCGCTTTCAATCGTCTTGCCGTATGTGAGTTTATACGATTTGAAATCCGTAATTTCTTTGGAATACACCCGGTATTGGTACGTCGTTCCCGGTTTTAAGTCACGGAGTGTAATGCCGTTGATCCGGTTATAGGCATCGACCAATCCTTCCGTCACGCTGTGCGCTTTTTGGCCCAACGAGTCGGTTTCGCCGTATTCAACCCAACTGTACGAAGGCAAATTGGCAATCCACCGCACCGTCATCGAACCCGGCCCCGCGTATTGCAGATACGGCTCACTCAGAAAAACGTGCCCTTTGGCCGGATCGGGCGACACCAGTTGTGGGTTGTTCGCCAGAACCGCTTCGGGCAAAACCGTACCGAGTGCGCCTATACCGGCCGCCGATTTCAGGAAAGTCCGGCGGTTGGAGAAGTGCTTGGAATTGTTCATAATAAAGGGAAGAGACACTAGTTTGACAGCATTCCGTGAGCTACCCCGGAGGGGTTTACTGTTAATAGTCCAACCAAGTTAGTTAATCGTTTTGAGCCCCGGTAGGGGCGTCCTAATGCCTGTTTTGGGATTTAGAACGCTCCTCCGGAGATCAAATACTATTCAGGATTTTTGACTATTAACAGTAAACCCCTCCGGAGTAGCTTACGGAATGCGGTCAAAATAGTTGTCTTTTCAAAAAGAAATTTTTCCTGCCAACTTACTCTTTTTACGGCCGGATGATGGTTCCGTCGATTTTCCGAACCTGCCAGTTCGATTTCGTGCCGATGGGGTATTTAGCCGCTTCCTTCTCGTTGATGTCGACGCCCAGACCCGGCACTTCGTTGACCGACATGTAGCCTTTGTTCATCGTAGGACAACCGCTGAACACTTCCTTCATTTTGTCCGAAAACTGTACGGCTTCCTGAATTCCGAAGTTCCAGACCGCCAGGTCGATGTGCGCATGAGCCGCGTGACCCACCGGCGACACGTCGCCCGGACCGTGCCAGGCGGTGCGGATGTTGAACCACTCGCCTAGCCGCGCCACTTTCATGGCAGGCGTAATACCGCCGATCTGCGAAACGTGAATCCGGATGAAATCGAACCACTGGTTCACCATCGGCTCTTTGAATTCGTTGATGTTGTTGAACAGCTCACCCATCGCAATCGGCACCGATGTGGCCTGTCGCAGTTGTGCAAACCACTTCATGTTTTCGGGCGAAAACGGATCTTCGATGAAGAACGGGCGGTATTCTTCCACCTGCTTGATCATGTTGATGGCGTCGATGGGTTGTACCCGCTCGTGAATGTCGTGCAATAATTCGATCTCGTCACCGCACTGTTTCCGAACGACCTCGAACATTTTTGGAACGGATTTTAGGTACATCCGCTCGTTCATGTAATTGTCGGTAGCACCCCCAAAACCGGCGGCTTTGAAGTCGGGCGTTGCTGAATTGGCACCCACAGCCCCATAGCCACCCTGCTGAATCCGGATGTATTGGAAGCCCTGCTCCATGAATTTCTTCACGCTATCGGCTGCGGCTTCGGGCGTGTTTCCGCCCGCGTGGGTGTAACACGGAATGGCAAACCGGGCTTTTCCGCCCAGCAACTGATACACCGGCATGTTGGCGCGTTTGCCTTTGATGTCCCACAATGCCTGATCGAGTCCCGAAAGGGCGTTGTTGAGAACCGGGCCGTTGCGCCAGTAAGAGCTGACGTAAGCCGCCTGCCACATGTCTTCGATGTTATCCACATCTTTTCCCACACAAAATTCATTCAGGTAGGTATTGATGGCGACGATTACCACGGCGGCCCGTTGGGTGAACGTCGCGCAGCCCAAACCGTATAAACCCGGTTCGGTCGTCTCGACTTTGACGACGATGAGGTTGGAGCCTTGCGGGGCTGTGGCGATGGCTTTCACCGATTTAATTTTGACCGGTGCCATCGCTTTGGCGTAGGAGGGTGTGCCTTGCCGTTCGCGGGCTTCGGCGGTCGACATCCCCCCAAACAAGCCCAGCAAACCGGCTGAGGAGCCAAAACCTATTTTTTTTAGCGTCTCGCGACGGCTGTTCATTTCGGCGAAGTTTTCGTTTTTTTCCATGGTTACAGATAAGGGTTTAGATGCAAATGTGAATGAGTATAACTTTCGCTTGCCGACCCTAACCCCCCTAAAGGGGACTTGGACACAGCTTAACCGGATTTTAAAAGTCCCCTTTAGGGTAGGGCTGTTAAGTTCTTCCGCTTTTCGCCCCCAACCCCCTAAAGGGGGCTTCGAAATCCGGATCTTTTAGCCCCCTTTAGGGGGTTGGGGGCGAAAAGCGGCTCGAAATTGCCAACTTTAACGCTCATGATTTCCAGAACTTAACAGCCCTGCCCTTTAGGGGATTTAGGGGCGGCAAAGGTTTACGGCAAGGCAAAGGCCATGTATGAACCACCCGGTTTATGACCGTTTTTGACACCGCCGGCGGCAATGACCACGTATTGTTTGCCGCCGACCTGGTACGTGATCGGTGTGGCAAAACCGCCCGCCGGAAGCTGGTATTCCCAGACAACTTTGCCGGTTTTTTTATCAAAAGCCCGGATTCGCTCGTCTTTGGTGCCGGCAATAAAAACCAGTCCTCCCGCCGTCACGATGGGGCCGCCGTAATTTTCGGTACCCGTAATCGGAACGCCTTTTTTCGATAACTCCGGGAATTCGCCCAGCGGAACCCGCCAGAGGTATTCACCGGTGTTCAAATCGATGGCGTTCAGCGTTCCCCAGGGCGGTTTGACAGCCGGATAACCGTCTGGATCAAAAAAACGGGTATAGCCATTGTTGATGTAAGGCGGGATGTAGGGGAAATCTACTTTTTCATCCGTTCCGGTCAAAACCGGTGCGTTGTGCTGATCCTGGCTTTCGGCCGGTTTGGGTTCGGCGGTTTTGGTGTCGGCATTGAGCAAATACCGGACGAGCGTAAACCGGTCCTGGTCGGAAATGTGCTGGAACGACGGCATCCGACCCCGTCCCGATCGCAAAACCGCGTTGATTTCCTGACCCGAAAGCCGCTTGCCCAGATCGACCAGACTCGGGTATTCCTGTCCGCTGCCTTTCCGGTCGGGACCGTGGCAAGCCATGCAATTGGCCTGATACAGCGTTTTCCCTTTTGAGGCAATTTCGGCATTTCGGGCCGCCAGATCCGACATTCGTAAATCCCAGACCATTTCGTTCGAATTCTGGTACAGAATACCCTGTGGATCGCTGGCGTTTCCACCCCATTCGGCGCCACCCCCAATGCCAAAAAACAGCGTTCCTTCCAGACTGGGCGGCATGAATTTATCACCGGAACGGGTTTTCAGAAACTTCTCTTTGACGAAGGCGTGTGCTTCGGGCGTGCGTGTGGTGATGTCGGCTTCGGTGAAAACCTGGCGGGCGAAGGGGGCGGGTTTCGTCGGAAATTTCTGCGTTGGCCACGGAACCTCGCCGGGCAGCGCGGGTGAGGTCGGGACCTTCCGTTCTTCTACCGGGAAAAGCGACTCGCCGGTATCGCGGTTCAACACATACACCAAACCGTCTTTGGTGGTTTGGGCAACGGCATCGACGGTTTTTCCGTTGTGCTTCACCGTCATCAGGTTGGGCGGACAGGGCAGATCGCGATCCCACAGGTCGTGGTGAATCGTCTGGTAAAACCACTGCATGTTGCCGGTTTCGGCATTCAGCGCCAGAATGCAGTCGGAATACAGATTTTGCCCGGCGCGAATACCGCCGTAGAAATCGACGGAAGGCGAACCCGTTCCGAAATAAACCGTCCCGCGCTTTTCGTCGAGCACCATGCCAGCCCAGTTATTAGCCCCGCCGATGCGTTTGTAGGCGTCTTTGGGCCAGGTTTCGTATCCTTTTTCGCCCGGTTGCGGAATGGTGTGAAAAACCCACCGCACTTTTCCGGTCCGGATGTCGAAGCCCCGAACGTGGCCCGGTGCGGCATCACCCTGTTCCGAAACCGCCGAACCCAGTACCAGAATATCCTTGTAAATAACGCCCGGCGTCGTGGAGGTCACCGACAGTTTGCTCAGATCCCGTTTCGATTCGTCTTGCAGGCCTTCCCGCAAATCGACTTCGCCGTTGGTACCAAAATCGACAACCGGTTCGCCCGTCAGGGCATTGAGTGCGTAAAGCGTTGACCCGGCGGAATACAGAATGCGTCTGTCGGTGCCCGGTCCGCCGTCGCGGCTTTCCCAGTACATCACACCCCGGCTCTGGTTAAAGCGGGGTGATTTGTTTTTAAACGGATCGAAAAGCCAGCGTTGTTTGCCCGTTGCGGCATCGACCGCAAAGACCTTGAGCATGGGCGTCAGGCCGTAGAGAATCCCGTTAATGACAATGGGCTGGCATTGAATTTCGAGCGGTCTTCCGGCTTTTCCATCGGCACCAGCCGCGTCAAAAGTCCACGCTACTTTCAGGTTTTTTACGTTTTGGAGATTGATCTGGTTCAGGGTTGAATAGCGGTTTCCGGCTTTGTTGCCGCCATAGGTTGGCCAGTCCTGATTACGGGGCGGGTTGGTGCCGCCTTCGTCCCAATTGGGAACCAGGGCTGTACTACTCAAAATCAGCAACCCCAGCCCTAAAAACTGTAGCGCATACTTCATGATGGTATCCAGAAAAAAGGTGGATTAACGGGTTGATGCGGTTTTTGGCAGTGTGTAAAAGTCATACGAAATTTTCCACCTGAATGTCTGGCCCGGTTCGGCTTTGATTTTGATGTAAGGCTCGGGGCAAACCGTAGTGTGAATCGACCAGAAGGCCAGTTGCACGATGGGCTGATCGCCGACCACGCGGACGCCAGCCCCGGTTTTGGTGTTTTCAATCCGGAAATCATAGTCTTTGGCCGTGTCGCCAAAACCGGTCAGGTAGCAATGCGTACTTTCGCCTTTCGGCAATTCTTTCAAGTAAACAAACCGGTTTTCCTGCACATCGGCGAAGGTGCCGATGCCCCGCGTGGGTTTTACCTGCAAGGCAAACGGAAACGTAACGGAAATATCAGGACCAGTTTGCTGGTTGTCGAGCATGAAAAAGTTGTGGTCATACACCGTCGTTTCGATGGTTTTCTTTCCGGTATTTTTCAGGCTGTGTTCCAGAACCAGCACCGGTTTGCCTTTTAAAAGCTTCACGGTTTTCTGGTAGCGATACGAATACCCGGCGGCATCGATCAGTTCGTGGGTGAAAACGACTTCATCGCGACCGGTTTTGACGGCCCATTTTCCGGGATTGACAATGGCGTACGGCGTCGCAAACCGATAGGGTGCGTCCTTCGTTTTGCGCAGTGAACCGACGCCAATCTTCAGAAAATCGTCTCCCGGTTTGGCTCCGTCGTAGCCGATGGGCGTAAACTCTTCGACCGGGCCGCTGATGGCGTCGTGCAGTTTCGGGTCGTATTTCTCAAACCACTGGCCGAAATACGAATGGTCGTTATAGTCCAGGCTGGCAATCACGCCCGACCCGTCGAACCGCACACCCTGGTAATAACCGCTTACCGAATCGGGCAGATACAGTTTCGCCCGGATGAGACCGTTGGAAATTTCTGCTTGCGGAAACGGGGGCAGGAGGGTGGCGCTGACCAGAATAAGGAAAAGGCCTAGGAAAAAGACGATTTGCTTCATAAAAATAGCCCCCCACCCCCTAAAGGGGGCTTTTCGCATCTGGCGGCAAAAGCCCCCTTTAGGGGGTGGGGGGGGAAAGTTCTTAATAACCCGGATTTTGCTTCATATTGATATTCGAGTTAATCTCGTCGATGGGAATAGGCTGGGCGTAATCGGTGGCTTCCCACTGAATGGTTCCGCCCCGAATGCGCTGGTAATAAGCCGCTTCCTGTGCTCCCAACTGCCAGCGACGAACATCGATCCACCAGTGCCCTTCGCCGAACAATTCCGCCCAGCGTTCGTACTTGAGCGGATCGGATTTAAGAACCGCATCGGTGGCTTTCGTGGCATCGGTTAGGCTCTTGTAATCGACCGGCGACGCGGTATTGACCGGATAGCCGTAAGCCCGCCGTTTTACCTTGTTGACGTATTCCAGCGCCGTGGCATTGTCACCGGTACGCATGAGCGTTTCGGCATACAGAAGATACACGTCGGCCAACCGCAACAGCAGGATGTTGTTGCCATTGGCCATGTTGACTTCGGTTTCGGAAGCGTCGACCGTCAGGTATTTCCGGAAACTCCAGGCTTCCATGTCCATTTCACTGATGTCGAGAAAGTGCGAAATCGGCCGTTTTCTGCCGCCTACGGTCATGCTATCCACGTAAGGCTGCCAGCAGGCCACCCACAGGCGCGGGTCCACGGTTTTGTTCTGACGCGCGAGCACCGAGCGGGTAATGTATGCCGGATCGACGTTGGTGGCCAGGGGTTGCGTGGTACCGGCTTTGAAGTAATGGCCTTCATTGAAGCCAAACCGGGCGAGGTTTTTGGCGTGCGGAAACACGTTCGACCAGGCCGAAGCCGCGGGCAGGTTGTTGTCGTTCACATAGGTGGGTGCCAAAACCATTCCAATGCTTGATCCCATTGAGAGTTCCGTGTTTCCTCGGGCGGTCATATCCACGTTCAGGTTCATTTCCAGCAACGATTCGGAGTTGAATTCGTTTTTGCCGTTGAACATGGTTTTGTAGACATCGAACGAAACCAGCGACTTGCCACTGTTGGTAATCACATCCGCCAGCGAGGTTTTTGCGTTGGTCCAGTCCTGGGTGTAGACGTAGGCTTTGCCGAGGGCTGCTTTGACCGCCCAGCCGCTGATTTTGTGTTTGTCATTGGCACCCGTCCAGGTTTTGCCGGCCAGCAGCGTCTCCGCAGCTTTCAGATCGCTAATGATAAAATCCCAGACCTGCTTCACCGTGGCCCGTTCGACCTGTGTCTGATCCAGGCTGGTAGACGCTTCCGTGATGATGGGAACGCCCAGTTTGTCGCCACCCTGGCCGTCGATGATCATGGCTTCCCCCCAGATTGTAATCAGGTACTGATAATACCAGGCGCGGAGGAAAAGGGCCTGCCCTTTCATGAGGTCAATAGCCGCTTTATCGGTTTGCGAAATCGCCTTGGGGCGGTATTTTTCAATGTTGACCAGCAGCGTATTGGCGCGTTGAACGCCTTTCCAGGTGTCCCGCCAGGTTTCCGACAGAAAACCGTCGTTGGGCTGTGAGTTGTTCTGCCCGAGCTGAATCCAGGTTGGTGTTCCCTGCCAGCTTAGGTCGGCAGTATGGTCCCACATGTAATAGGCTTTTCCATAAATATTATGGCCGAACAGGCCCGCGGTGTGCTGTGTCCCGTAAACACCGGTCAGCAATTGTTCCAGATCCGTTACCGAACCGGGGTAATTGTCGGTGGAAAGCGCACCGGGATTGGTCACATCGATAAAATCTTCTTTACAGCCGGCCAAACCGAGCAGGGCCGCAAAGAGGGTGAGTTTCAGAAATGGCTTCATCGTATGAAACATAGTTGTATCAACTGAGTAAGGTCTGGAGAATTAGAAACTGGCATCGATGCCCATCGACAGGAGCGTGGTGCGCGGGTAGGAGTAGATCGCATCGATTCCGCGTCCGGTTGTTCCGTTGCGTCCCATCACCTCGGGGTCCAGGCCCGAATACTTCGTCAGCGTCATCAGGTTTTGCCCCTGCATGTAGATGCGGATGCTACCCATTTTGATCTTGTTGGTAATCAGCGACGGCAGCGTATAACCAACCTGGAGATTGCGCAATTTCAGATAGGCTCCGTTTTCCACGTAATAGTCCGAGATGCGGGTGTAATTGGAATTCGGGTCACGAACATAGTTGCCGGAAGCATCCTGGTAGCCTACGCGCGGCCGGTCGGTCAGGCCATTTCCGTTGAAAAAAGAGGTCTGGAAAATGTCGCCCGTGGTGTTGTAGTCCCCCACAAAAAACTGCGTGTAGTAGCGGTTGGCATTGTAAATGTCCAGTCCCTGCACACCCTGAAACAAAGCCGAAACGTCGAACCCTTTCCAGCCCAGATTCAGCGTCAAACCGTAGGTCATTTTGGGCCAGGGGTTGCCAATGTAGGTTTTATCGTCGATGGTGATCCGTCCGTCGCCGTTTACGTCTCGGAATTTCAGGTCACCGGCACCGGTTCCGGCAGCCTGATACACCACGCCCGTTGTGGGCCGGCCAGCGGCAGCGGCTTTTTCCCGGGCTTGCTGGTTCAGCGTCGCCACTTCCGCATCGCTCTGGAAAATACCTTCCGTGATATACCCGAAATACTGGCTCATGGCGTAACCGGCCTGCGTCCGGGCAATGGTGCTTTCGAGGTAATCACCCCCGGCACCGTCGTTGATCGGGTTGTTGTTCGTCCCGCTCAGTTGCTTGACGAGGTTTTTGTTGAAAGCGGCATTGGCGGCAACGCTGTAGGTAAAGGCTCCCACTTTGCCCCGGTAGTCGATGGCGAGTTCAAGCCCTTTGTTGCTCATCTGGCCGATGTTGGTATACACCGTAGAGGCCGCAAAACCCGCCGACCGGGGAACCGGCACCTGGTAAATCATGTCCTGGGTCTGGCGGCTATACCAGTCGATGGTTACGTTCAGGCGGTTGTTGAACAGCCCGATGTCAGCGCCGATGTCCGTCTGTTTGACTTCTTCCCACTTGATGTTCTCGTTGGGTAACTGGGCAGTTAGCGCGTAACCTTTGGAACGGCTGCCGTCCGGCAAACCGTGGATGTTCGTTCCACCCGTTCCGCCGTAGGACGCCTGATAGGTAAACTGCGGAATGTTGCTGGTGCTGCCCAATTTGCCGTAGCTGGCGCGGAGCTTGAGGTTCGAGATGGCCGGAATATTTCGCATAAACGCTTCTTCGGTCACTTTCCAGCCTACCGAAAACGAGGGGAACACCCCCCAGCGGTTGGCGGGACCAAACCGGTCGGAACCATCTCGGCGGACGTTGGCCGTTAGCAGGTATTTCCCGGCGTAGGTGTAGTTGATCCGGCCAAACTGCGACAAAAGCCGGGTTTGAGGGTATTCGCCACCGCTGGCGCGGTAGGTGCTGGGGTCGGTGCTGAGTCCCAGGTTATACGTAACGATTTGAAAACCCTGCGCTTCGCCTGATAAATTGCTCAGGTCCTGCTGATACGCTTCGTAACCCGCCATGGCTTTAAACTCGTGCTGACCGATTGTTTTGTCGTAGGTTAACACGAAGTTTCCCGTCAGGTTGCGTTGGTTCGTTTGCGTTCGGCTCAGGTAAGCCAGCGCGTTCCGAACCACACCAAAGTCGTGGGCTTCGCGAAACGTGTAGTCACGGCCACTAAAAATGGAGGCCCCGAAAGTCGAGCGAAAATTCAACCCGTTGACGATTTCCCAATCAAGGTACACATTGCCTTCAAGGGCATATTGATCGCTGAGCCGGTGATGGATCGCTTCCCAGCCGACCAGGTTGGGACCCGTGAAAAACGAACCGGTTTTGGCCCAGCCGCCGAACGGATTGGTTTCGTCGCGGACGGCAACCAGCGGAGCCGAGCGAAACGGGTAGGTCGTGCTTTGCGCCGGATTGGTGCTCGTCCGCCAGGCAAACAGCGTTTCGCCGATTTTCAGGCGTTTGTTGATTTTAAAATCGGCATTCGACCGAATCCCCCAGCGTTGAAACGAGTTATCGATGATCGTGCCGTCTTCGCGCTGGTAGTTGGCCGAGAGGTAGTAATTGGCTTTGGCGGAAGCTCCCGCCATCGAAAGCGAGTAACTCTGCTCTTTCCCGTTTTGATAAATTTCGTCGGCCCAGTCGGTATTGGGTAAGGTGGCCGGATCACCATACCCGCTCGTGTTGACGCCGAAGGCCTGTTTGGCTTTGATGTAATCCGCCGTGTTCAGCATCTGGTAGAGATTCCGGGGTTGCCGAACGCCGTAATACGCATTGAAGTTGATGCTCATTTTGTCCATCTTGGTGCCGCGCTTGGTCGTCACCAGCACCACGCCCCCCGCAGCCTGCGCTCCATAGATGGCAGCCGCGCTAGCGTCTTTCAGCACTTCGATGGATTCGACATCCTGGAGGTTGAAGTTATTGCCCGCACCCATCCGAATCCCATCCACGATATACAGAGGAGCCATACCACCAATGGAGCCAATGCCGCGGATGACAATGTCGGAACTACCGCCCGGCGTGCCATCCGGACGCGTTACCTGCACCCCGGCAGCCCGGCCCTGCAAAGCTTCGTTGACGCTCCGGACGGGCAGGTTTTTGATTTCCTCCGCCTTGACCGACGAGACCGACCCGGTCAGATCCGACCGTTTTTGGGTACCGTAACCGACCACGACAACTTCGCTGAGGTTCTTGGTGTCGGTTAACAGGCTGACGTTTACCTCGGTACGGTTTCCAACGGCAATTTCCTGGGAGGTATAGCCCACAAAACTGAACACCAGAACCGCATCGCCCGTCTGCATGGTCAGGCGGTATTGTCCGTTGCCGTCCGTTGTGGTTCCGCGGGTGGTGCCTTTTACTACCACGCTAACGCCCGGTAGCCGCACACCAGCTTCATCCGAAACCGTTCCGGATACGTTCTGATCGACCGCTGCGGCATCGTGGTTGCGCAACAGCTCATCGGCCGACGGAACCGGCAGGGGTTCCAGGTTCAGAATGATCTGCCGCCCTTTTACGTAGTAGGTCAGGCTCAGCGGTTTTAACAACTTGTCCAGAATTTCGCTCAGCGGTTGGTTGCTGGCGTTGAACGACACGCGCTGATTCAACTGAACCAGGGCCGAGCGGTAGGCAAAACGAACGTCGGCCTGTTTACCCAACTGGTTCAAAACCGCCTTCATCGGGAGGTTGGTGGCCTGGATCGTGACACGCTGATCCATGATTCGCTGGGCTTCCACGGGGCGGGCCAAAGCGAGCCCGGTGAAGATCGCGGCCAGGAGTAACTGATAGAAAGTCAATTTCATAAAGCTACGCAACAGGCTAAGCGGTTGTCGAAGTTTTTTCATACTTTTGCTTGTTTTTTGGCTGTTTGGGGTTTCGAATAGACAAAAAATACCCTTCTTCATCCTGGATGAGGTTGCTTAAAAAGGGGTCTGTTAGGGTCAATGATGCTGGAACCATCATTGACCTTTTTTTGTGAAGGGCGGTTTACTCAATCATAGGCGAATGGGATTAGGGATAGAGATGGTGTACGCGTAAAATGTATAGGGTTTAGGAATAGGTACTTCAATGGCATCCTTTGCTGGTGATCACAATCTGGCCGTCGAGCACTTCATACGACGCACCGATGGTCTGGCAGATGACATCCAGCCGTTCCAGTAAATTTTCTTCGTTAAACGTCAGGTTCACGAGACAGTTGGCCAGTGCTTCCTCATCGAAAAGCAGTTTGATGCCATACGTACGCTCGATGCTGGAAAACACTTTATCCACCGGTGCATCTTCAAACACCTGCTCGCGGCTGGGCCGGTTGGCGATCAATGCGGCCGGTTTTGCCACCAGGGCTTTCACCAACTTGTTATCTTCCAGATTATACGTCATCTGTTGATTCGGCGTCAGCACCACGCCTTCGACGCGCCGGAGACCGGATTGCTGCGCCTGTTCGTAATCTTTCTGCGAATAGACCGAAACCCGACCGGTTTTTACCATCACGGTTACGTCTTTTTCGCTCGTGTATGCCCGAACCAGGAAGCTGGTTCCCAGTACTTTGGTAACCGTTTGGTTGGCGTAAATCAAAAACGGTTTGGCCGGATTTTTCATTACGTCGAAGAAGGCTTCACCGCTGAGGTACACCGTACGGGTTGTGTTGTCAAACCGCTCGGGATAGCTCAGGCGACTGTTGGGATTCAGCGTTACGACGCTGCCATCGCTTAGCAGAATATTGATCGCTTTGGGGCCGGAATTGACCTTTTCCTGGAGCGGTATCGTAACGGTTTTGGTCAGGTATTCATAGGGGTCGGCCGCCGGTTTGGGGGCTCGATTTACATAAAGCCAGGTGCTGATTAGTAAAACGGAAGCCGCCACCGCCCAGCGCCACCACGACCGCTGCCCCAGCGGCCGAACCGGCACGTCCAGCTCCGCATCCCGGTGTTCGACGGCCTTGCCGACCAGACGGTTCAGCTCGTCCGCCAGCCGGTTTTCGGTGGCATCGTCGCGGTAGTGATCATCCAGCGCGCGAACCAGTTCCTGAGCCTGCCGAACCACGTCGGCGCGGTCGGGATTCTGGGCCAGCCACCGGTTCCAGAAAAGGGCGGCTTGCGGAGAAGACTCCGCCGTCCACTGCCGGAAGGACGCATCGAACAGGAAGTCTTCAGCTTCGTACGTTCTGTAATTAATCATTGAGAAAATAGTATTCTAGGGCTTCTACTTCCATAGTGCCGGAGAGGGAGGGGCAATACTCAAAAAAAAGTAAAATTATTTTTGGGAAGAGTTCAATAATTGATTGGCTGAACTTTTAGTCGTGAAGTGGTAATGGTTCTTACGCAGAAAATCAAAACAATCCCGTCGGGATGGCCCATCGTTTGGTTATGAAATGACCCATCCCTCCGGGACTCATCCGCGCTATACATTGGACACGGTTGCTACAAAATGACCCATCCCTACAGGATGGCAAAACCGAACCCCGGCAGGAGAATCAAAAACAATCCCATCGGGATGCCCCATTTTGTAGCAACCGCATCCGCAGAGAATCAAAAACAATCCCGTAGGGATGCTCCATTTTGTAGCAACCGCGTCCGCAGAGAATCAAAAACAATCCCGTAGGGATGCTCCATTTTGTAGCAACCGCGTCCGTAGAAGACCCCAAATCCCGGCCCCGTAGAATAGTCTTTCGTTACGATAACCGTATCATTCCCAGCAAAACCACAAGCAGGCTGGATGACCATTGATGGCGGAGTTCCTTGAAGGTTCGGTGAAGCAGGTTGGCGACGCTCTGGCGCTCCAGCCCCATGATCAGGGCAATTTCGTGGTTTTCCAGATTCTGGTAAAACCGCAGGTAGAGTACTTCCTGCTGGCGTTTGGAGAGGGAAGCCATGAGCTGGTGTAACAGGCGGGTTTGCTCGGTCTGGCTTTCGTCATCGATGATTTTTTGTTCGATGGAATCGGCAAATAGTGTCTGGGCAGGCTCTGATTCGTCAAACTGAACCGCCGGCTGTTGGGGAAGGGCTTTTAGCAATTTATAGCGAAGGGCTTTCAGCAAATACGTTTTGACAAAAACCGCATCGCTGACCGTAGCCCGCCGGTCCCACAATTCCAGCAGCAAATCCTGAATGGTATCCCAAACCAGTTCCGAATCCGCAGTCAGCCGTGAACCGTAGTTATACAAGCTACGGTAATGCCCCTGAGCCAGTTCGCCGAAAGCCAGTTCGTCACCGGCTTTGAAGCGTTGCCATAGCTCCTGGGGGGCAAGATGTTTATACGCAGCGGCTGTAAAGCGTTCCAATGGATGATGACCGTCAAGGACTAACTTTAATTGTACCAAATGTAGTGTTATTTTAACACAGATGGTATTTTGTGGATGAAATCTATAATTAAAAGAATTTAAAATATGGCGGTCAATGGAGCAGATAAAGCGCGGGACAAGGGCTGGCATTCGGAAAAAGAACCAAAAATGGAGCGTCGGCTTTCAATAAATCGACAGTTCGCTAACTTTGATGGAATATTGCTTTCAGGACTCCCGGTTTCGACAACGGTATTGATCAAACGAATAGCCACACCATGAATAACCGTTTCAAAATATGGCTCAAGCGCGTCGGCTGGCTGGGCTTTCTTTTCTTTCTCATTAAAGGCCTGCTCTGGCTGATAATCCCTTATTTAATTGCAAAAGGTGTTTTTTCAAAGTAAAACAGAACCAGCAAAGAACATCACTATAACATAATCACTTTCTGCGCGGTTTATTGAAGGAAATTGGCCGGATTATTGACATCGTCTCTATTATTTTTTTTGTACAAATATGACCCCACGTTCAACATTCGGCGTCTAAAGTACGTATTGAATAGGAAGCAAAGGCAGAAAACAGGGTAGGCGGTTGGTTATCCGGTGACTGATTCAAGGAATGTGAAAAAATTTCTGACGTTTTTTTCTCTTGCCGTACTGGCACTGATTTTTCTGGTAATCGGGTTCCTCGGTGTGATCGGTACGACAACCTGGGGCCAGGAGTTTGTGACGCGTCAGGTCAACAACTACCTGGCCGGAAAAATCAAAAGCCCTTTTCGGATTGGCCGGATTACCTACGAAATTCCGGATTACGTTGCGCTGGAAGATGTGCTGTTTATTACCCCCAAAGGTGACACCCTCCTGGCTGGCCAGAAACTCCGGGTTGACCTCGACATGATGGGCCTGCTGAAAAACCGGATTGCGCTCAACCAGATCGAACTGGAAAAGGTTAGCGTGAACCTGAACCGCACATTGCCCGATACCGTTTTTAATTTTCAATACATCATCGACGCCTTCGACACGGGCGGGCCACCACAGCCGGTCGACACCACGGCCGCCCCACTGGACATCAGTTTGTCCGGTATCACGCTGAAAGACGTTCGGATTCGCTATAAAGATGACGTGGTGGGTGCGGAGGTCGGGGCCTACGTCGATACGCTGCGGGCGAATTTCGACAAAACCAACGTTGACAAATCCCAATACCATCTTCGTGATGTCAGTATAGACGGTTTAGTGGCTAACACACGGCTTTATCCGGCAATTCCTACCCCGGAAACGCCCGACACATCAGCACCGGGCGATACGATGGATCTCAAATTGGGCAATTGGAAACTGACCCGGGCGCGGTGGGATGTTAAAGTGGAAGAGGCTGATTTTCAAACCAAAGGATCGGTCGGGCGGCTGGCGATGAACGCCGATTATCTGTATCTGGACGGGCAGCGCATCGGCATCAAATCTTTGGAACTTGAAAATTCGGATATTTCGGCTATTCTGACTAAACCCACTAAAAAAGCAACTCCGCCCACCACTACCACGGCCACCACCGACGATGCGGGCGGCTGGCGGGCCAGCATCGGGCGGGTTGCGCTGGCTAAAAACCGCATCCGGTTCGACGATCAAACCCAGCCTAAACAGAAAACCGGTCTGGATTATGGCCACCTCGATCTACAGGATTTATCGCTGACGGCGCAGACGCTGCAATACAGCCCGCAGGTTATTTCCGGCAAGTTTCGCGGAGGTCGCTTCCGGGATCAAAGCGGTTTTGCGCTCCAGCGGCTCGATGCCGACGTGGTTTACAGCGATACGCTGACGTCGATCAACCGGCTTCTGGTTCAAACGCCCCAGACACTCATCCGTGATCAACTCATTCTGCGATATGATTCCATCGGGCAACTCAGCCGTCCGCAGGAAGCCGGGCGCGTGGGGATTCGGGTCAACCTGAAACAAAGTCGGCTGGCGGTGGCAGACATTTTGCAACTGGCGCCTTTTCTGGCGACCACCGCGCCCTTTGCCGGAAACCGTCAGGCGGTTATTCGGGTCAACACTTTGATGCGGGGAACGCTGGCTAATCTGAGCATTCCGACGTTTGAACTCGATATGCTGTCGGGAACGCGGCTGCGGGCCAGCGGTCGGCTGCGCAACGTGACCGATGTCAACCGGATGGCGATGGACATCAATCTGACCGAAGGCTCAACGCAGCTTCGCGATATTCAACAGTTGGTGCCAAAGGGAACCTTGCCGGATTCGTTCAACATTCCGCCCAAACTGCGGCTAACGGGCCGGTTTCAGGGCGAACTTGATAATCTGAACATCAATTCCGCGCTGCAAACCGATTGGGGAAATGTCGATTTTGACGGAAACGTGCGGGGGTTTGTGGCCGGGAAAAATCAGGCGTATCGGGGAACGCTGGCCCTGGCGAATTTTGAAGCCGGACGCTGGCTGAATCAGCAGGAAATGCTCGGAAGCATTACGGCTGATGCGACTGTCGATGGGCAGGGAATCGATGTCAAAACCATGCGAACCACATTCCGGCTTAACGTTCGGCAAGCCGAACTGAACGGGTACAATTACCAGAATTTTGCGGCCGAAGGTGAACTGGACAAAGGCATATTGACGGCTAAAAGCACACTGGATGATCCGAACGCCAAACTGGCCCTGAATTCAGTGGTCAGTTTGCTGGAAGACTATCCCAGCGTGAAAGGCGGTTTGGTGATTGAGAAACTGGATGTGACGGCGCTGAAGTTTTATAAAGAGCCGCTCAGCGTCGAAGGCCGGATGCGGTTTGATTTCGCGTCCACCGACCCGGTTAATCCGGTGGGTACGCTGACGGCCCGGGAAACGGTTGTGCGCTTCAATGGCAAAACATATCCGCTGGATTCGTTCTACGTCAAAGCGGCACCGGAAGGTGTTCGGAAAATTGTGGAGGCCAAGCTGCCCTTTGCGACGATGAAACTCGACGGTCAGTTTGACTACACCCGCCTGTATGATATCGTCGTTGGCGAATTTAGTAAATACATCAAGCTGCCCGATCTGACCTACAATCCGGTCAATCCGCCCTACAGTTTCAACATCGATATGACGGTCAACCAGCACCCATTGCTGACGGCTTTTGTGCCCGCATTGACCAAAATGGACCCCGTTACCCTGAAAGCATACATTGACAATACAAAAGACACCACCCTGTCAGCTTTGCTAAAAACCGGCACGATCGAGTACGACACCATGCGGTTTCAAACCGTAACGATGGGCCTTCAGGCGGTCAATGACCGGTTGTTGATCCAGAGCCAGGTCAATGCGGTTCACACGGCTCAGGTCGATCTGAACGTGACGCGATTTAACGGCGAAGCCATCAAAAACCGCTTGCATTTCGATATTATTTCCGAAGATTCGACGGGCCGGGCCTGGTACGCTTTGTCCGGAAATCTCGGCGTTGCCGACCGCGCCTATCAGTTCCGGTTCAACCCGGACGGGATGATGACCAACTACCAGCGCTGGACGAGCGACACGACAGGTTATATTCAATACAGCGAGGACGGTATTCTGGCCGATAAATTTCTGCTTCAAACCGGCTCGCAGAAGATTTTGGTCAACAGCATCGTTCCGCAACCCAACGCGCCCCTGGAAGTGAAAGTGGAGAACATCGACCTGACGAACATGGCGAAACTGGCCAATCAGGACACCACGCTGGCGGGCGGACTGCTGAATGGCGATGTGATCCTGCGGAATGTGATGACCAATCTGTCGTTTACTGGCAATGTAACCGTCGATAGCCTGAAGGTGATGGCGAAACCACTGGGAAATCTGACCGCTAGTTTTGAAAACACGACGGATCAGCGGATTTCGACCGACATTGCCCTGAAAGGTTCAGGCAATAGTGCGCGGGTAACGGGATTCTATAAGTCATCGGACCCGGCAAATGCCCTGGATTTCAAAATCAATCTGGAAGAGTTGAGCGCACAGACGATCGAAGCGTTCAGCTTTGGTCAGTTGCGGCAAACGTCGGGCCGGTTGCGCGGACAAGTCGATGTGTCCGGTTCGACAGACCAGCCCCGGATGAACGGTTCGATGTCGTTCGATTCACTGGCTTTCAACGTAGCTTATCTGAATGCGACATATAAAATCGACAAGGAAACCATTCGTTTCAACGAGAAAGTGATCACATTCCAGGATTTTAACGTTCGGGACGCGTTGAACCGCAGCCTAACCACCAACGGAACCATAACGCTCCGGAAACTGCCCGATGTAGCCTATAACCTGCGCATCAATGCCACGAAATTTCAGGTGTTGAACGCCACCCGGAAGGACAACGATCTGGCGTACGGGAATGCCGCCATCAGTGCCGACCTCACCATTCGCGGGAGCGGCACCAGCCCCACCATCGGCGGCTCGATCAAACTGGAAGACGACAGCAAGGTGACGATGGTGCTGCCCGATCAGACGGCGTCGGTGAACGAAGCCCGCGAGATCGTCACCTTCATCGACCACAACGATACCCTGGCGTTGCGGAAATACCTGGTAGTGGCCCGACCCGACACGGCCCTGCGCAGCCGGGCTTTCAAGGAGTTGAGCAACGCCCAGGTCGATCTGAGCCTGGAAGTCAACGAAAAATCCGAAATAACCGTCATTGTCGATGAACTCAACGGCGACAACCTGCGCATCAAAGGCAATGCCCGCCTGAACGTCGGTGTGAGCCAGAGCGGGGCGATTTCGCTGCTGGGACGGTATGATGTAACCGAAGGGGAGTATTCGTTGACCTATCAGGTTCTCAAACGCAAGTTTTCGATTCAGAAAGGCAGCTACATCACCTGGACCGGCGATCCATTGCGGGCTGAACTCGACATTACGGCAATCTACCAGACCACGGCGGTTCCCTCGAACCTGATTGCCAACGAAACCAGCGAGCAACTCCGGACGGCTTCCAAACAGAAAGTACCGTTCAACGTCCTGCTGAAAATGAAAGGCCGTCTGGCAGCCCCCGACATTAGCTTCGACATTAAGATGCCGGAGGAAGATTTTCTGGCTTCCCGCGCGGTGATCGATGCGGTCAATTCCAAGCTGACGCAGTTGCGGAACGACCCATCGCAGTTGAATAAGCAGGTTTTCGGGCTGATGGTATTGGGTAGTTTTATTGCCGAAACATCATCCAGTTCGTCCGGTGGCGGGATCAATACCGAAGAAATCGCCCGGAACAGCGTCAGCAAGATTCTGTCGGATCAATTGGAGCGGTTTGCTTCCAGTCTGTTAAAAGGGTTCGATGTTAATTTCGATCTGCTTTCGTCGACCCAGTCGGCACAGGCTAACAACACAGTGGGTTCCCGAACCGACCTCAATGTGGATGTATCGCGCAGCTTCCTGAATGGTCGGCTGACGGTTTCGGTGGGGCGTAATTTTGTGCTGGAAAAAAACAACAGTACCATTACCCGCAATCCAAACGAAGTCTTTGATAATCTGTCGTTAAACTATAATCTTTCCCGCGACGGTCGTTACATGATGCGGGGGTATCGCAAGAGTGATTATCAGGCGGTTTTGGAAGGGTATGTGATCGAAACCGGCATTGGCTTTGTCATCACTGTCGATTACAACCAGTTGAGTGAAATCTTTAAAAAACCGGAGGAGAAAGTGAACCCATGAGAAACGGTTTAGCATACATATCTTTTTTTCTGATTCTGACGGGGTGCCATGTTGCCAGACATATTCCGCCCGGCGAGAAATTGTACGTCGATACGGAAATCAAGGTTCAGGTGGATTCGACCGTGTCAAAAACCGAAAAAGAACAGATTGAAACGGCACTGGCTGAAATGGCGCGTCCGGCACCCAACAAGCGGTTGTTTGGCTATCCGTATAAAGTCGGGTTGTATTACCTGATGGGTGAACCCAAAAAAGAGAAAGGATTCCGGGCGTGGTTTCGGCGGAAGGCCGGAGAACCACCGGTTTTTGCGAGTGCCAATGCGCTATCGTCCAACTCGGCTATCTGGATGTCTTTCCTGGAAAATGAAGGCTATTTCCGCTCAACGGTTTCGGGTAGTTTGAAGGAAGAAGGCTATCAGGCCACGGGAGTTTATCAGGTGCAGGTGCAGCCCCGGTATCACATTGACTCGGTCGCTTTTCTGATGGATTCGACTTCGCTGCGGGGGCCAATGGTGGAGGTCAGAAAACGCAGTTTGCTTAAGAAAGACAACCCTTACCGCTTCGAGTTGATCAAGCTGGAACGGGAACGAATCACGCAGGCTTTACAGCGTCAGGGTTTTTTCTATTTCCAGCCCGATTACCTCGCGGTTTTGGCTGATAGCGCCCTGGGAAAACATCGAACCCGTCTCTATCTGGCCATCAAGCCCGAAACACCACCGGCGGCTTTACTCCCTTATTCAGTCCGGGATATTTATGTGTATCCCAACTATAGCCTGTCTTCAAACACTCCTCAAACGGATACGTCAGAAACGCAGGCCGTCAAATTTGGAAAACTGAATATTGTCGATCCCGACGAAATCTATAATCCGAAGTTATTCCGGGATGTTATCGCCTTACAGCCTGGGCGACGCTACAATAGCCGGGCACAGGATCAAACCTTATCGCGGTTTATCAATGTGGGTTCTTTCAAGTTTGTCCGCAACCGGTTTGAACCGGGTCAGCAGGGCGACTCGGCGGTGCTGGATGTACATTATTACCTGACGCCCTATCCCAAGAAATCGGCCCGGCTGGAGATTGCCGGCACCAGCCGCTCCAACAACCTCGTAGGCTCCCAGCTTTCGCTGAACTGGCGAAACCGCAATGTATTTGGGCGGTCCGACTTATTCACCATCAGCGCCAATGCCGGGATTGAATTCCAGGTGGGCGCTCGTGGGCAGGGCGTTGCCAACTACCGCTACGGCATTCAGACCAGCCTGACGTTTCCCCGGCTGGTTACGCCGATTCCCATTAAATATTACCAGCGTGGACAGGCCCTGCCCCAAACCATCGTTTCACTGGGGTATGACCTGATCGTTCGGGGTGAATTGTACCACCTGAACTCTTTTCTGACGACGTTTGGCTACTCGTGGCGGAGCAATCCGAAAACAGAGCACATTTTTCAGCCCATCAGCATCAACTACGTCCTGCCTTCCAATTTTACTGAAAAATTCTTTGCGCTGGAAGATGACCCCAGCACACGCCAGCAGTATATCAATATTCTGCGTTCCGAACAGCTTATCCTGAGTACGCTCTATACGTTCAATCTGAGTTCATCGCCCAGAACCTCTTCGGCCTATACGCAGCGGTTGAGTATCAATGTTGAACCTGCCGGTAATCTGGCTTCGTGGCTGACCCGTAAGACTAATGAGGAAGGAAAAGAAGCTATTTTTAATGTCCCGTATTCACAGTTTTTCCGAATGGATGTCGATAGCCGTCACTTCTTTAAAGTATCCCCTAATCTGACCTGGGCCAACCGGTTTTTCGGTGGCTTTGGTGTGCCTTACGGCAATTCAGACGAGCTACCGTTTGTCAAACAATACTTTGTGGGTGGTGCCAACAGTTTGCGGGCTTTCCGCCCCCGGGCGGTTGGACCCGGGATCTTTACCCGAAATCTGGAAGGTACCGTGCAGCTTCAGGACGGCGGGGGCGATATCAAGCTGGAGTTTAGCACCGAACTTCGTCCCAAATTCAGTAAATACCTCCAGGGGGCCTTGTTCCTGGATGTTGGCAACGTCTGGATGTATTCCGACAACACGTTCTACGGAACCGGAACGCAGTTTAAATCCGATTTCTACAAACAACTGGCCGTCGGCACGGGCGTCGGTCTCCGGGTGGATGTGTCGTATTTCGTTGTCCGGTTTGACCTGGCGTTTCCGCTGCGCAAACCGTGGCTGCCGGAAGGGCAGCAGTGGGTTGCTGACGAAATTGCTCCCGGCAACCGGGCGTGGCGCCGGGAGAATTTGATCCTGAATGTCGCCGTGGGGTATCCGTTTTAAAGATATTCGGGCTTAATCTTCCCGCCCCTCCTTGCGGTTGGCGTCGGCCATCCGAACAATTTTCGGCGTAAATTTCGCCAGAACCGTTACCAGATCGCGTTGGGCATTGATAACGGTTTCAATGTTTTTGTACACCATCGGCGCTTCGTCCAGATCGCCACCAATCAGTTGGATATCGGCTTCTTTCAAGGCCTTGTTCCATTGGGAGCGCGTCAGGGTGTTGAAGGCCTGCGTTCGCGACATCAACCGCCCCGCGCCGTGCGAAGCCGAATTCAGCGACTCCGCATGACCCCGTCCGCGAACCACAAAACCGGGTTGAGTCATCGACCCCGGAATGATGCCCAGTACATTGGCTCCGGCCGGTGTGGCTCCTTTCCGATGCACAATGACGTCACGACCGTCGGCGAGTTGTTCTTTCCACGCAAAATTGTGGTGG
This sequence comes from Larkinella punicea, assembly GCF_003334855.1. Lineage (GTDB taxonomy): Bacteria > Bacteroidota > Bacteroidia > Cytophagales > Spirosomataceae > Larkinella > Larkinella punicea. The sequence goes on along the minus strand of NZ_QOWE01000009.1, from coordinate 144,125 downwards.
TTTTCGACCATCGTCTGCGGTTTTTCACCCAGTGCCTTCGCCAGTTTGCGGTGAATTTCGTGGTGATTGGCAGAGGCATATGCACCGGCCAGATTCATGGCAATCCAGTATTCCTGCCCTTCCTCCGTGTTCAGGTCCAGCCAGGCCAGATGCGCTGCCTGCTTCGGCAACCGGGTTTTTTGCATCGCCAGTTTGGAATAGTAATTGGCGACGTTTCCGCCAAAACCACGTGAGCCGGAATGGGAAAGTAAGGACAGGTATTCGCCCGGTGGCAGGTTTAGTTGGTCATCCGGTTCGTAAACCTCCACGATGCCCCATTCCACAAAGTGGTTTCCGGTGCCGGAGCTTCCCAATTGCCGGTACGCCTTGTCTTTCAGGTCGCGAATGACCTTCGTTGCGTTCCATTCCGGCAAATCCATAACGGTTTCGTCGATTTTGTCGCGGGTTTCGCCCCCCATCCCGAATTTGGTTTTTTCCACCAGTGATTTTTTCAGGAGATCAGGTTGGCGTTTCAGGAAAGACGGGGGCAGATCGAAGACCGACAGACACATCCGGCAGGCAATATCGACCCCAACGGCAAATGGAATAACCGTATGGGCTTCCGTCGCCAGAACGCCCCCGATTGGCAGTCCGTAACCCTGGTGCGCATCCGGCATCAATGCCCCGGCTACGGAAATGGGCAGACTGGCGGCTGTTTCCATCTGTTTCAGAGCACCTTCCTCGATCTGTTCACGACCAAAAACCGCATAGGGCAACGAATCGGTACGCAGGTCGAAGACGCTATCCGCCTGTTTTGCGCTGGTATTCAGCATGTAAGGAGCGGGTTCGAGTGGTAAATAGGTAATACCGGTTTCACTCAACGGAACCGCAATTCCCTGCTTGTTCAGGCCATAAACCGCCTGAGCCAGATTAGTAACCTTGTTTTTGGAATACGCGAATTTCTTGGGGTTCCGGAGCATCTGCGCCAGCAAACCCATCACCTTTTCTTTGGAGTAATCAGCGCGTTGTATCAACCCGTTGGCCACGCGCAGAAAAGGGGTATGCAACGATTCCGGGATGGGTCCCAGCGTAAGAATATCTTCAATTAAAACCGGGGTTTCCATGATTTTACGATTTGCCCGAACGCCCCGAAAGCATTGATCTTTCGGGGCGTTGCAGGGAATTTTACACAATTAAATTTAACGGTTTCGCCCACGGACGAATAGTTGCTTCAACTGGTCGACCATCGAGCCGTCGTTGGAGACCGAAATCGAACTGATCTTGTCCGCGATTTTTTCGACGTATTCCATCTCTTTCAATTTCCAGAGCATCTCGTTGTCTTCCATCAGCTTGGCGGTGTTCAACAAGCTTCGGGTCGAAGCGGTTTCTTCCCGGCGCATGATGCTGTTGGCCTGTGCTTTCTTTTCGGCCATCAGCACCTGGTTCATGATGTCGCGCATATCGCCGGGCAAAATGATGTCACGCACCCCGCCACCCCGCAGTTCAACGCCCAACTGAGCTGCGCGTGCCGCTGTTGCCTGGAGGATAAACGGGGCTACGTCGCCTTTCTTATCCAGTAATTCGTCGAGCGTAAAACCGCCAATGTATTCACGCAACGCCAATTGGATCAATACGTACAACTGTTTCTCGTAGTCCTTGTTATCGACCAGTGCTTTAACCACATCCTGAACGATGTATTGGACGAAAAAACTCAACCGCAACGACGCTTTGTCTTTCGTCAGGATTTCCTGTCCCGCGATTTCGACCTGTTGCTGGCGCGTATCGACCTTCGCCACGTGAACGGGGATGTTGTTTTTCCACCAGTAATATGTCCCCGCAGTCAAAATCCGGTCGAATTTCCAGTCGATAAAGAGAACCCCTTTTTCGTAGGCTTCAAGCGTGTAGGTTCGCACAAAAGCCGAGAGCGGTTGAGGCATCAGCGAAATCAGGTCGATGTTGGCTGGAATGTCGAGTTGACTTAAATTAGCCTTGATGTATGTATACTGTTTAATTCCTTTCCAATACGCCCAGCGACCTTTTTGCAAAATGGTCTGGAAACGGTCGCTCTCAAATTGCAGGGCAATCTCGTTGTCGTTCACCTCAACAACGTCGAGCAAATCGGCAATCTCCGGATAAGACATCAATACCGTCAGGTCGCAGGGCGGGTTCTGCAACAAGGCTCCCTGTTCATAGACGTAGACGGTTTCGCCTGGCCAAACCCAGTGGCTGCCTTCCGAAAGCATTTTCCTGTATCCGCCGTGTTTCAACACCAACCCGATCTGGCGGGCCAGGATACGTACAGTTTTCATAATTGTATGGACTAAGTAAATGGTTGCTACTGTCAAACCCGTTCGGAGCTACCCATTTAGCCGAAGCGGAAGCCCGATTGAGCTTGTCCTGGTACGCAGCTTCGGAGAAAGGTTCGGATGCCTTAACGCTCCGGCAGTCGTACTGACTGGCAAAGACGCGGCCATTCGAATGCTTTTCAAAACCAGCATACACCCGACAAACCCGACACGTACCTGCTGGCCCGGTCTAAACCGTTGCGCCCGGACTGACTTCCTGGCGCAACTGGATAGCTCCTGCGGGTTTTAACATCTGGAGGCCTTTTTAGAAGTGGCCGCTTCCCAACCTATGGATCAACCTTTCGAGTTGATAGCAGGATTCGAACCTGCGTTTTCCTGTTGCTCTACCCACTGAGCTATCCTGTTGAACAGGAGGAGGATTCGAACCCCCGACCCACAGATCAGCGACAGAAGTTTCATTGTCAACAGCATATCGGAATCAGCCAGGGGCTGCGATACTATGGGGCTATTCAGAAACCCGCATCCGGTTTGATAACTGGTCTGTTCTGTCGCTACAAAGGTTGGGTCCTTCTGCGCAGTGTTTTTGCGTAGTTCAGAATATTTGTCGATTTTTCTCAAAAAATTCAGATTGCTCCATGCCCGTCAACCGGAATGCCCTGATTCGTTATAAAACGCTGGATGCCTGTCTGCGAAACCGGCAACGCAAATGGACGCTGGACGACCTGATTGAGCGGGTTTCGGAAGCACTTTACGAATACGAAGGGATTGACAAGGGAATCAGCCGACGTACCATTCAGGCCGACCTGCAACTCATGCGGAGTGACAAACTCGGTTATTTTGCGCCGATCGTCGTTCTGGAGAAAAAGTATTATAGGTACGAAGACCCCGCCTACAGCATCACCAACATTCCGCTATCGGATGGCGATTTGCTGCGCATGAACGAAGCGGTTGAGGTGTTGAAACAATTCAAAGGGTTTTCACACTTTTCGTCCCTGAACGAAGTGGTTCAGAAACTGGAAGATCATGTGTATTCGACGGGCCGGAAGTCGGCCCCGGTTATTGATTTTGAGAAGAACGAAGGGCTGAAAGGGCTACATTTCCTGGAAGAACTCTATCAGGCGGTTATTCAGAAAAAGGCCCTTCAGATCCGGTACCAGTCGTTTGTCGCCCGATCTCCGCAAGTGATTACCTTTCATATCTGGTGGTTGAAAGAGTTTAAGAACCGCTGGTTTGCGGCTGGTGTGCAGAAAGGAAAAGATAAGCAAGGCATCATGCACTTGGCACTGGACCGCATGGTGGCTATCAACCCCGCCCCCAATACTGATTATATTCCGAATGAGATGACGGATGCTGATGGGTATTACCGCGATGTGATCGGGGTGACCGTCAGTGAAAACTTGAGAGCCATTCCGGTAAAATTATTCGTTACCCGTCTACACGCGCCCTACGTAGAAACCAAACCGCTTCATCATTCCCAACGGGTGCTGGAACAGCGCGCTGAGGGCATTGTCATTCAACTCCGGGTGCAGCACAATTATGAATTGGAGAAAGAGATTCTGGGTTTTGGGGAGGGGATGATCGTCCTGGCCCCCGAGCGGCTTCGTGTGGCCATCCGGCAGCGCTTGCAGGCGGGTCTGGATGCCTATACCGCCACAGAAAGCCCGGCGCAGTCGGTGGAACCCGCATCGGCCTAGACAATCGGTTTGAAAACCGGTATTGCTTTCATTTCCTGACTATTAACTTTTACAATAGTCTTTACATTACTTTTGCTTTTACGTCCCCGATTCCCTATCTTTGCGCTCTGATTCGCGAAAAGTGCCTTTTTAATACCAACAAGTTGCTTTTTCGGATCCCTGCAATTGTACATTAACTTCTGTAATTATACTTCATTATGGCAACTGATCTTCGATACCTGCGAAACATTGGTATCGCTGCCCACATCGACGCCGGTAAAACGACTACCACCGAGCGGATTCTTTATTACTCCGGGGTCAGCCACAAAATCGGCGAAGTACACGAAGGGGCCGCTACCATGGACTGGATGGAGCAGGAACAGGAACGAGGAATCACCATTACGTCGGCAGCCACTACCGTCAACTGGAAATACCGCGACCAGAATTACCACGTGAACATCATCGATACGCCGGGTCACGTTGACTTTACGGTGGAAGTGAACCGTTCGCTACGGGTTCTGGATGGTCTGGTGTTTTTGTTTAGTGCCGTAGATGGTGTTGAACCTCAGTCGGAAACCAACTGGCGTTTGGCGAACAACTACAACGTAGCCCGTTTGGGTTTCGTGAATAAGATGGACCGCGCCGGTGCCGACTTTTTGACAGTTTGTCAGCAAGTGAAGGATATGCTCGGCAGCAATGCCGTGCCGCTGCAATTGCCCATCGGGGCCGAAGACAACTTCAAGGGTGTCGTAGATCTGGTGAACTTCCGCGGTATTCAGTGGAACGAACACGACAAAGGTATGACGTTCCAGGAAGTTCCGATTCCGGACGACATGCTGGAAGAAGCCAAAGAATGGCGCGAAAAACTCCTTGAAGCCGTCGCTGATTACGACGAGTCGCTGATGGAGAAATATTTCGAAGATCCGGAGTCGATCACGGAAGATGAAATCCTGACTGCTTTGCGCCAGGCGACCATCGAGATGAAAATCGTTCCGATGTTGTGTGGTTCATCGTTCAAGAACAAAGGTGTTCAGACGATGCTCGACTACGTGATGTCGTTGCTGCCTTCTCCGCTCGATAAACCGGAAATCAAAGGAACCAACCCCGATACCGATCAGGAAGTAATTCGTCATCCGAACGAAACCGATCCGTTTACGGCTTTAGGTTTTAAAATTGCTACTGACCCCTACGTAGGTCGTCTGTGCTTTGTGCGGGTTTATTCGGGTATCCTGGATTCCGGTTCTTACGTTCTGAACACACGTTCGGGCAACAAAGAGCGGATTTCGCGGATTTTCCAGATGCACGCCAACAAGCAAAACCAGATCGACAAACTGCGGGCTGGTGATATTGGTGCCGTCGTTGGGTTCAAGGACATCAAAACGGGCGATACGCTTTGTGATGAGAAACACCCGATCGTGCTGGAATCCATGGTCTTCCCGGATCCGGTGATTGGATACGCCATCGAACCGAAGAAAACGGCTGATCAGGATAACTTCTCGAAAGCCATTGGTAAACTGATCGAAGAAGATCCGACCCTGAAAGTGGAAACGGATGAAGAAACCGGTCAGACGATTATCCGCGGTATGGGTGAGTTGCACCTTGAAATTATCATCGACCGGATGCGTCGTGAATTCAAAGTGGAAGTTAACCAGGGTGCTCCGCAGGTAGCCTACAAAGAAACGTTGACGAAGAGCTTCGAACACCGCGAGCTTTACAAGAAGCAAACGGGTGGTCGTGGTAAATTTGCCGACATCGTGTTCGAAATCATGCCGGGTGAAGAAGGAAAAACCGGTCTGGAATTTGTAAACGGTATCGTGGGTGGGGTTATTCCACGCGAGTTTATCCCATCGGTCGAAAAAGGATTCCGGGAAGCCATGTCGACGGGTCCGTTGGCGGGCTATCCGCTGGATTCAATGAAAGTTCGGTTGTTCCACGGTTCTTTCCACGATGTTGACTCCGACTCCCTGTCGTTCGAATTGGCAGCTCGTCTCGGTTTCCGGGAAGCGGCTAAAAACGCGGGTCCGAAACTGCTGGAGCCAATCATGGCTGTTGAAGTACTGACGCCGGAAGAGTATACCGGTCCGATCACGGGTGACTTAAACCGTCGTCGCGGTATCATGAAAGGCATGGACACGCGGGCGGGTTCTCAGGTGATCAAAGCCGATGTTCCGCTGTCGGAACTGTTTGGCTATGTAACCGATCTGCGGACGATGTCATCCGGTCGTGCTACGGCCAACCTGACCTTTGCCCACTACGAACAAGTGCCGACCAACCTGGCGGAAGGCATCATCTCGAAAGCAAAAGGAACTGTTAGAGCTTAATTGTTGAATTATAAATGACCAATGAACAGTCTGTAAGGAATTGTTCATTGGTCATTCAATAAAAACCGCTGCTGGAGTAAATGGTTCTTTCGGCAGGGGATCACGTGTCGGTTAACTACCGGCTATTATAATCAGAACCACAACGTATCATGAATCAAAAAATTCGGATTAAACTGAAGTCCTTCGACCACATGCTGGTCGACAAGTCGGCTGAAAAAATTGTTAAGGCGGTAAAATCAACGGGTGCTATTGTGAGCGGCCCGATTCCCCTGCCGACCGAGAAAGAGATCTTTACGGTTCTGCGGTCTCCGCACGTAAACAAAAAATCACGCGAGCAATTCCAGCTTTGCACCTACAAGCGGTTGGTCGATATTTACTCAACCAGCGCCAAAACGGTCGATGCCTTGATGAAACTGGAACTGCCGAGTGGGGTCGACGTTGAAATCAAAGTATAACGCTAAAATCTTCATCAACTTTTGTTGAAAAAGTTTTTTGAAGTCGAAAAATAGCGTACCTTTGCAAGCCGAATTTAGAATTAAGTACAAAGACATACCTCGGGTGAAGGTCCTTCACGGAAACCACATCTGACTTATTTAGTACGGTAACACATGCATTTGTGTCAACCGAGCGAAAAGGTCAGGTGGAACACGCCTGGCCTTTTTTGTTTTTAATTTGCTCGGAATCATTGGAATAAAGTAAAATACGGTTTGGAATAAGCGTTAGTAATTCCTACCTTTGCACTCCGATTTTTTCGGGTTGAAACTATAAATTCCTGCTTTACAACCACTTATTTATGTCTGGTTTAATTGGAAAGAAGATTGGGATGACCAGTCTGTACAATGCTGACGGGCAGGCTCTGGCATGTACAGTTATTGAGGCTGGTCCCTGTGTTGTTACACACGTAAAAACGCAGGAGAACGACGGCTATCAGGCTGTTCAGTTGGGTTACGGCGAAAAGAAAGAAAAACGTACAACCAAGCCATTGCTGGGGCACTTTAAAAAGGCCGGTACGACGCCGAAGCGCAAGTTAGTTGAGTTTAAAACATTCGAAAAAGAGCTGAGCCTGGGAGAAACCCTGCAAGCCGCGGATGTTTTTGTCGAGGGCGATTTCGTTGATGTCGTCGGAACGGTTAAAGGTCGCGGATTCCAGGGCGTTGTGAAACGTCACGGTTTCGGTGGTGTCGGTGGACAAACCCACGGTCAGCACAACCGCGCTCGTCACCCGGGTTCTATCGGTGCCTGTTCATTCCCTTCACGGGTTTTCAAAGGTATCCGGATGGCCGGTCGCATGGGTGGCAACCGGGTGAAAGTTCAGAACCTTCGTGTTTTGAAGATACTGTCAGAGCAAAATCTGATCGTAGTGAGCGGCTCGGTTCCGGGCGCAAAAAATTCGTTCCTCATTTTAGATAAGTAAATCATGGAGGTAGCAATTTATAACTCGAAAGGCGAAGACACAGGCAAGAAAATCAACTTGTCTGATGAGATCTTCGGAATTGAGCCAAGCGAGCACGCGATCTACTTAGACGTGAAACAATACCTGGCCAACCAACGTCAGGGAACGCACAAGGTAAAAGAACGTGCCGAGAATGCTCACTCGACCCGTAAAATCAAGAAGCAAAAAGGTACGGGTGGTGCTCGTGCCGGTTCCATCAAATCGCCGGTATTCGTTGGCGGTGGAACCATCTTCGGTCCCCGTCCGCGTGACTACTCGTTCAAACTGAACAAGAAGGTAAAGCAACTGGCCCGTAAATCAGCGCTTGCCACCAAAGCACAGGGTAACAGCGTTTCCATCCTGGAAAACTTCACCCTGGAAGGCCCCCGTACGAAGTCATACATTGAGTTTTTGACCGGTTTTGAAGCTTTGAACACGAAAACGTTGTTGATTCTGCCTGAGGTAGACACCAACGTGGTTCTGTCGAGCCGCAACCTGCAAAAAGCGAAAGTGGTGACGGCTGACAGCCTGAACACGTATGATTTGATGCACGCCGACCGTCTGCTGATTGCTGAAGGGGCTTTGTCGAAACTAGAATCTCTTCTCCAGTAATTGATTATGGAAAACGTACTGAAAAGACCGATCATTACCGAAAAAGTGACGGCCCAGAATAAGAAGGGACAATACGGTTTTGAGGTGTCGATGAATGCCAATAAAATCGAAATCAAAAAGGCTGTCGAGAAATTGTATGGCGTTACGGTGAAGGAAGTCAATACGATGCGTTGCTTCGGACACATGAAGTCGAAGAGCACGAAGAAAGGCGCTGTTACGGCAGGCCGGACGTCAACCTGGAAGAAAGCAATCGTTACGGTTGCCGACGGGGAGATCATCGATATTTACGCTGAAGCATAAGGCAACCCAACCACGAACGACTAAACGAAGTAGTTAGGAATCATGGGAGTTAAGAAACTGAAACCAACAACCCCGAGTCAACGTTTTCGCGTGGCCCCGGACTTTGCCGAGATTACGACGGACAAACCGGAACGGAGTCTGCTGGTATCGATAAAGAGATCAGGTGGCCGGAACAACCAGGGTCACCGTTCAATGCGCTACATTGGTGGCGGTCACAAGAAACAGTATCGGATTATCGACTTCAAACGCGATAAGGCTGATGTACCGGCAACGGTTAAAACGATTGAGTATGATCCTAACCGTTCGGCCCGGATCGCTCTGTTGTTCTACGTTGATGGGGAAAAGCGTTACATCATTGCCCCTCAAGGCATCACGGTTGGACAGCAGGTCATTTCAGGCCCATCCGTTCCGCCCGAAGTTGGAAACGCCCTGCCATTGTCGGCCATGCCGATTGGTACCATCGTTCACAACGTGGAGCTGAAGCCCGGTAAAGGAGCCGCTATGGTTCGCAGCGCCGGAACCTACGCCCAGTTGGTAGCCCGCGAAGACAAATACGCGATTCTGCGGATGCCTTCGGGTGAGCAGCGGATGGTATTGGGAACCTGCATGGCAACCGTCGGCTCGGTGTCTAACCCGGATCACATGAACGTGAGCATGGGGAAAGCCGGTCGGAACCGTTGGTTAGGGATTCGTCCCCGCGTCCGTGGTGTTGCCATGAACCCAGTAGATCACCCGATGGGTGGTGGTGAAGGTCGGGCTTCCGGTGGTCATCCCCGGTCACGTACCGGTCTGTATGCAAAAGGCAAGAAGACCCGCCCGGTGAACAAATATTCAGATCGTCTGATCATTAGTAAACGAAAAAAATAAGAGGTAGATGGCACGCTCACTCAAAAAGGGTCCCTACATAGATTTTCGTCTGGAAAAGAAGGTGGACACCATGAACGATGCAGGCAGAAAGTCTGTAATCAAAACCTGGTCCCGCCGTTCAATGATCTCTCCGGATTTCGTTGGCCATACGTTCGCCGTACACAATGGCAATAAGTTCATTCCCGTGTATGTCACCGAGAATATGGTGGGTCATAAATTAGGCGAATTTTCGCCTACCCGTAACTTCCGGGGGCACGTTGCGAAGAAAGACAAAGGCAAACGGTAGAATTGTTTAATGTTTAAAGTTTAAGGTTTGAGGTGTTCGTTAAACGTTAGACTTTAGACCTGAAACCAGAAAAAATGGAAGCAGTAGCAAAGCTAAAAAATGTGCCTTCGTCTCCTCGTAAAATGCGGCTGGTAGCCGATATGATCCGGGGTCAGAAGGTTAGCAAAGCATTGGGTATTCTGCGTTATCAACCCCAGGCCGGTGCAGCGCTGCTGGAAAAGCTGGTGCTCTCGGCGGTTGCTAACTGGCAGCAAAAAAATGAAGATGAACGCGCCGAAGACGCTGATCTGTACGTAAAGACGATTTTTGTCGATGGCGGTCGGATGCTGAAACGTCTGCGTCCTGCTCCTCAGGGGCGTGGTCACCGGATTCGCAAACGCTCCAACCACGTTACGATCGTGATTGAGAGTGCCGCCGGATCTCTTACGGTTGCACCAGTAGTTTCAACAGAAAACGCAGAATAACAAGACAATAAAATGGGACAAAAAGTAAACCCCGTTGGTTTTCGGCTTGGTATAGTCAAAGGATGGGATTCAAGCTGGTATGGCGGCAAAGAGTTTCCTGATAAGCTGGTTGAAGACGAAAGAATTAGAAAATATATTCAGGCACGTATTCCGAAAGGATCGATAGCCCGGGTTGTTATCGAGCGGACGTTGAAGCGCATTACATTGACCATTCACACGGCACGTCCGGGTATTGTGATCGGTAAAGGCGGTGGCGAAGTCGATAAGATCAAGGAAGAGCTAAAGAAAATTACCGGCAAAGACGTTCAGATCAACATTTTCGAAATCAAACGTCCGGAAATCGATGCTAAACTGATCGGTGAAACGATTGCCCAACAATTGCAGGCGCGTATATCCTACCGCCGGGCGATGAAACAGGCGATTAGCTCAGCGATTCGGGTTGGTGCTCAGGGAATCAAAGTTCGCGTATCAGGTCGTCTGGGCGGTGCTGAAATGGCCCGTACGGAAGAGTACAAAGAAGGTCGGGTGCCGCTGCACACACTTCGTGCCGACATCGACTACGCAATCTCGGAAGCACAAACGATCTACGGAAAAATCGGTATCAAAGTTTGGGTATTCAAAGGTGAACTTTACGGTAAACGTGATTTGTCACCAGCGGCTCAAATTACCGCAGCTCAATCGGATCGTGGTAACGACCGGGGTGATCGTCGCAACGATCGCGGAGACCGTCGCGGAGAACGCGGTGGTGAAGGCGACCGGGGTGATCGTCGCCGGGGACGCAATGATCAGAATCGTGGTGGTGCCGGTGGTGGCGCTCCGCGTGGTCAGGGTGGACCAGGCGGTGGAGGTCAACGTGGCGGACAGGGCGGAGGTCAACGTGGTGGTCAGGGCGGAGGCCCGCGGCCGGGCGGTGGCGGAGGTCAAGGTGGTGGCCCACGCAAAAGATAGTAAGAACATCGGACGTCATACCAGGCACGTCCTTTAGATACGACTAAAGATGTTACAACCAAAAAGAACCAAGTTTCGTAAGCAGCAGAAAGGCCGTGTGAAAGGCATTGCCGGACGGGGTCACCAAATCGCTTTCGGATCGTTTGCCATCAAGTCGCTGGAACCAGGTTGGATTACAGCCCGTCAGATTGAAGCGGCCCGTATTTCCGTCACCCGTGCCATGAAACGTGAAGGCCAGGTTTGGATCCGTATTTTTCCAGACAAGGTGATCACGAAGAAACCAGCCGAAGTACGGATGGGTAAAGGAAAGGGAGCACCTGAGTATTGGGTAGCTGCCGTAAAACCGGGCACCATTCTGTTCGAAGCAACTGGTGTTCCCCTGGACGTAGCCAATGAGGCTCTGCGTTTGGCGGCTCAAAAGTTACCGATCAAAACAAGATTCGTTGTTCGTCGGGATTATCAGGAAACAGAAGACTAATCAGTCATGAAAAAGAACGAGATCAAGTCGCTGACGGTTGAACAATTGAATGAGCAGGTAGCGGCTGAGAAGGATCGCTTGCAAAAATTAAAGTTTGCGCACGCTATTTCGCCCATCGAGAACCCGATGCGGATTCGCACCACGCGTAAATTGATTGCTCAATTACTGACCGAGCTGACTGTTAAAGAAAACGCCAGCTAATTAAACGGTATCGACTCATGGAGCAGCAAGAAAGAAATTTAAGAAAAGAGAGAATTGGTAAGGTAGTAAGCAACAAGATGGAAAAATCCATCACGGTTGCGGTCGATCGGAAAGTGCAGCATCCCATTTACGGAAAATTCATGCACCGTACGAAGAAGTTCATGGCCCATGACGAAAAAAATGAATGTGGAATCGGTGATACGGTTCGCATCATGGAAACCCGTCCGCTGAGCAAGAACAAATGTTGGCGATTAGTCGAAATCATTGAAAAGGCGAAGTAATCATGATCCAGCAAGAATCACGTTTGGGCGTAGCCGATAATAGCGGTGCCAAAGAAGTACTCTGTATTCGGGTACTGGGTGGAACCGGCAAGCGTTTCGCTACGGTTGGAGATAAAATTGTAGTGACGGTTAAGCAGGCGCTTTCTTCCAGTAGCATGAAGAAGGGTACTGTTTCCAAGGCGGTAGTCGTTCGCACCAAAAAAGAAATTCGTCGGAAAGACGGTTCCTATATCCGGTTTGAAGACAATGCAGCCGTACTGCTGAACAACAATGACGAGCCGCGCGGTACCCGCATTTTTGGGCCAGTTGCCCGCGAATTGCGCGAGAAGCAGTTTATGAAAATCGTTTCTTTGGCTCCAGAAGTATTGTAACCCATGAAGAAAGTAGCAGACAAGCCTGCGAAGTTACACATCAAAAAGGGAGACGCTGTGAAAGTGCTCTCTGGTAACTCGAAGGGCCAAACCGGCACCATCCTGCGCGTTTTGGTCGATAAGCAACGCGCCGTGGTTGAAGGAGTGAACATGATCACCAAACATGTGAAACCCTCCGCAGCCAACCCCCAGGGAAGTTTGGAGAAACGCGAAGGAACAATCCACATCAGCAACCTGATGGTGATTGACCCCGCCACCAACGAACCGACCCGGACCGGCCGCAAACTGAATGACAAGGATAAGTTGCAACGGTACTCGAAAAAGACCGGTAATTTTATCTAATTGATTAGAAATCAGGAACGTATTAAACAGATACGAAAGTGGCAACACCGAGGCTGAAAGAGAAATATACAAACGAGATCGTGGCCCAATTGAAAGAAAAGTTTCAGTACAAAAGCGTTATGCAGGTACCGAAACTCTCTAAGATTGTTGTAAACAAGGGGATTGGGGCCGCCGTCGCTGACAAGAAGTTAGTCGATGTAGGTGTCGAAGAACTGACGATGATTACAGGCCAGAAAGCAGTGGCAACCATTGCGAAAAAAGCCGTCTCTAACTTTAAGCTGCGCGAAGGCATGCCGATCGGCGCTAAAGTGACCCTGCGCGGAGAGAAGATGTACGAATTTCTGGATCGTCTGACCGCTGTCGCTCTGCCGCGCGTTCGTGACTTCAAAGGAATTAGCGACAAAGGCTTCGATGGCAACGGAAACTACACGTTCGGTGTCCAGGAGCAGATTATCTTCCCGGAAATTACGATTGATAAAGTAAGTCGGATTTCAGGTATGGATATCACGTTCGTCACCACGGCGAACACGGATGAAGAAAGCTTTGCATTGCTAAAGGCCCTGGGCATGCCCTTCGCCGGCGGTAAAAAATAACGCATAACGCGAATAAAAACATGGCAAAAGAATCCATCAAAGCAAGAGAGCGTAAGCGGATTGCCTTAGTTGCGAAATACGCTACCAAGCGTGCCGCACTGAAAGCTGCCGGAGACTACCTCGGGTTAGACAAACTGCCGAAGAATGCTTCGCCGGTACGTCTGCACAATCGGTGTAAGTTAACGGGCCGCCCTCGCGGGTACATGCGGAAATTTGGTATCTCCCGCGTGACGTTCCGTGAAATGGCATCGGCCGGTAAGATTCCGGGTGTAACAAAGGCAAGCTGGTAACTTTCACGCCATCTTAGCGATTATCGAAACAATTCCCTAATTTTGCAGGCCCGTTCAAAACGGCTAATCCGTCAGCGAGGTTTGCAGTTACTAATCAGGAGGAAATGAATACTGATCCCATAGCAGATTATCTGACTCGCATCAGAAATGCGATCCGCGCCAAGCACCGGGTCGTGGAAATTCCTGCTTCCAATATAAAGAAGGAGATCACTAAGGTACTCTTTGATAAAGGCTTCATCCAGAACTACAAGTTCGACGAGACGGGCCCGCAAGGAAGTATTAAAATTGCACTGAAGTACAATCCGGTTACGAAACAACCTGCCATCGTTGATTTGCAGCGTGTGAGCCGCCCGGGTCTGCGTCAGTACAAAGGAGCTACGGACATTCCGCGGATTCTGAATGGCTTAGGTGTCGCCATCGTCTCGACTTCAAAAGGAGTTATGACTGACAAGGAAGCCCGGACGCTGAACGTAGGCGGTGAAGTGTTGTGTTACGTATATTAATCAGAAACTATGTCACGCGTAGGTAATAAATCCATTGCACTGCCCGAGAAAGTGTCAGTTTCGGTCGAGAACGGTAACACTGTTACGGTGAAAGGCCCGAAAGGGGAACTCTCGCAGAGCATCAACCCGGATATCAAAGTAGAGATTGTCGACGGAGAACTGAAAGTGATTCGCCCGAATGATCAGAAGCGTTTCAAAGCCTTACACGGTTTGTATCGTGCGCTGGTCAACAACATGGTAACGGGTGTTAGCACTGGTTACAAGTTGGAACTCGAAATCGTCGGGGTCGGTTACAAAGCGGTTGCAACGAATAACATTCTGCAATTGACGCTGGGGTATTCACATGATATTTATGTGGCCATCCCGACGGAGCTGAAAGTAACTTCCGTAACGGAAAAAGGGCAAAACCCAAAAGTCATTCTGGAAGGAATCGACAAACAACTGATCGGCGATGTAGCGGCTAAAATCCGTTCGTTGCGGAAAGTTGAACCGTACAAAGGGAAGGGTATCCGGTTTGTGGGCGAGAAAATTCGTCGGAAAGCTGGTAAGTCTGCTTCCAAGAAGTAATAGGTGAACCATATAATAAGCACAGGCGAAAATGGCTGTCACGAAAGAAAGCAGAAGACTGCGTATTAAAAATCATATCCGGAATAAAGTTTCCGGAACGGCTGACCAGCCGAGACTATCCGTCTTCCGGTCAAATGCCCGTATCTATGCCCAAATCATTGATGATGAGAAAGGCCACACCCTGGTCAGTGCTTCATCGATCGAAATTACCGGCAACGATAAGAAAGGTGTTAACGTCGAACTGGCAAAACAGGTTGGACAGGCTTTGGCAGAAAAAGCAACTACCAGCGGTATTTCCAAGGTAGTTTTTGATCGGAATGGTTATTTATATCATGGTAAGGTGAAAGCTTTGGCCGACGGCGCCAGAGAAGGAGGCCTTAAATTCTAAGCAAAACAATGGTAACCAATACAAGACCTGCTAAAGTTAACGAGTCTGAACTGAAAGAACGTGTTGTTGCTATCAACCGCGTTGCCAAGGTGGTGAAAGGTGGTCGGCGTTTTAGCTTTGCGGCCATTATCGTCGTCGGTGACGGCAACGGTGTGGTTGGCTACGGCCTCGGTAAAGCGAACGAAGTAACGGATGCGATTGCCAAAGGAATTGAAGATGCAAAGAAAAACCTCGTTCAGGTTCCGCTGCTGAAGCATACGGTTCCTCATGCGATGGAAGGGAAATTCAGTGGTGGTTTTGTGCTGCTGAAACCCGCTTCTGCCGGTACGGGTGTTATCGCCGGTGGTGCCATGCGTGCGGTATTGGAAAGTGCCGGTATCCGCGACGTATTGGCAAAATCGAAGGGTTCATCCAATCCGCACAATGTGGTGAAGGCAACCATCGACGCGCTGCTGAAAATGCGCGCTCCGCATCAGGTCGCTTTCCAGCGTGGGGTGAAACTGAGCAAAGTTTTTAACGGATAAGAATCCTTAACAACGGCAAGAAAATGGCACGGGTTAAAATAACACAGGTTCGCAGCATTATCAAGCGGCCGAAAACACAGAAACTGGCGATCAAGTCGCTTGGTCTGGGGAAAATCAACCGCAGCGTTTCATTGGAATACAATGACGCCGTCGGTGGAATTATCCGTAAAATTCAACATTTAGTTACTGTAGAAGAAATTTAAAATTATGAGTCTGAATACACTTAAACCTGCGGAAGGATCAGTCCGGGAGCGCAAGCGAGTAGGTCGGGGTACGGGTTCTGGTATGGGTGGAACATCTACCCGTGGCCACAAAGGTGCCCAGTCGCGTTCCGGTTACAGCGCCAAGAAGAACTTCGAAGGTGGTCAGATGCCTTTGCAGCGCCGTGTGCCGAAATTCGGCTTTAAGAACATCAATCGGGTTGAATACAAGCCGATTAACCTAGACACACTTCAGCAGTTAATTGAAAGCGCCGGCGTTACGTCCATCGACATCGATGTGTTGATGCAACATGGTTTGGCCGGTAAAAACGACAAGATAAAAATTCTGAGCCGGGGTGAAATTTCGTCAGTCGTGGAAGTGAAAGCACATGGCTTTTCGCAGAAAGCGATTGAAGCAATTGAGAAAGCAGGCGGTAAAGCAATCAAGCTCTAATCGGCTTGTTCGTTCATGAGTAGATTTAGCCAATATTTCTTCGTAAATTTGGTGACTTTTTTCGGACGAGCAGCTTGATACACTAATGAAACGATTCATCACGACCCTTCAGAATATCTTTTCGATCGAGGAACTGAGAACCCGCATTCTCAACACGTTGTTGTTTGTGACGGTTTTTAGACTAGGGTCTCAAATTGTGTTGCCAGGGATTGATCCGACGAAGTTGAACCTCAATCCGCAGGGACTCCTGGGGTTGCTGGAAACATTTTCGGGGGGAGCCTTTAGCAAAGCATCCATTTTTGCTTTGGGAATCATGCCGTATATCTCGGCATCGATTGCCATTCAGCTTTTGACCCTGGCCCTGCCTTACTTTCAGAAAATGCAGAAAGAAGGGGAGTCGGGTCGGAAGCGGTTGAATCAGATTACCCGTATCCTGACCATTTTCGTGACGGCGGCTCAGGCGATTACGTATTTGACGACGACCATTCCGGGCGAAGCCATTATGATAAACGAGGCCACATTTAACATTGTGTCCGTTGTTGTTCTGACGGCCGGTACCATTTTTTGCATGTGGCTGGGCGAGCGCATTACCGATAAGGGAATCGGGAACGGGATTTCGATGCTGATCATGATCGGTATTGTGTCGCGGTTTCCCGGTGCCGTATACGGAGAAGCTTTATCCCGCGGCTCAGGAGGAGCTTTACTGTTCGTCCTTGAAATCGTTGCCCTGTTCTTTGTGGTAATGGGTGCGGTTGTACTGACGCAGGCAGTTCGCCGGATTCCGATTCAGTATGCCAAGCAGGTGGTTGGGAACAAGGTCGTGGGCGGTCAACGTCAGTATCTTCCCCTGAAGTTGAATGCTGCCGGTGTCATGCCGATCATCTTTGCCCAGGCACTGATGTTCGTTCCATCGCTGGTTGCTTCGTTGTTTGCGGAGAAAAGTGATTTCGCTGGTTCGGTACAAACGGTTTTCGCCGATTATACCTCGTGGCAGTATAACGTGTTATTCGCCGTTCTGATTATCGTCTTTACGTTTTTCTACACGGCGATTTCGGTTAACCCGAATCAGATTGCGGACGATATGAAACGGAGCGGAGGTTTTATTCCCGGCGTTAAACCCGGTTTTATGACTTCTGAATACATCGGTCAGGTTTTGGACCGGATTACGTTACCGGGAGCGCTCATGCTGGCTATTGTAGCGATTTTGCCGGCTGTTGCGTCTTTGCTGGGAATGACTCGCAACTTCTCGCAGTTTTTCGGCGGAACGTCACTCCTGATTATGGTGGGCGTGGTGCTGGATACGTTGCAGCAGGTTGAAAGTTATCTTCTGATGCGTCGTTACGAAGGCCTGATGCAGTCAGGACGGGTAACGGGCCGCACCGAGAGCATAACAGCTTAACGAAATGATTTACCTGAAATCAGACGCCGAAATAGAGCTGATGAAAATCAGCGGACAGGTTCTTGGCAAAGCACATGCCGAAGTAGCCAAACGGATTCGTCCGGGTGTGACTACGAAAGAACTGGATCGCGTGGCTGAAGAATATATTCGCGACAACGGTGGTATTCCTTCTTTCAAGGGATTTAACAACTTCCCGGCAGCTTTGTGTATCTCGGTCAATGAGACAGTCGTACACGGTTTTCCGAGTAAGTACGAACTGAAAGAAGGTGATATTATTTCGATCGATTGTGGCGTAAAACTGAACGGATACCATAGTGATAGTGCCTATACCTATCCCATTGGAGACATTAGCCAGGAGGTTCGTGACCTGCTGATCCGTACCAAGCAATCACTGTATTGCGGTATTGAAAAAGCAACGGAAGGAAATCGGATTGGCGACATTGGGTATGCAGTGCAGAGTCATGTGGAGAAATTCGGGTATTCGGTGGTTCGGGAGTTGGTCGGTCATGGAGTCGGAAAGAGTCTCCACGAAGGCCCGGAAGTTCCGAACTATGGCAAACGTGGACAGGGCGTCAAACTGAAAGAAGGTATGGTTCTGGCCATAGAGCCGATGGTGAACCTCGGTAAGAAAAGCATTGTTCAGGAACGGGATGGCTGGACTATTCGAACAGTTGATCGTAAACCGTCTGCGCATTTCGAACACTCAGTTGCCGTTCGGAAAGGTCAGGCCGAAATTCTGACGACGTTTCAGTACATTGAAGAAGTAACGGCCAATACCAGCTTAATGATTGAAGTCAACGAAGTGACCATAGCGTAACGAATGGCAAAACAGACATCCATCGAACAAGACGGTACCATTGTAGAAGCACTCTCCAATGCCATGTTCCGGGTACAGCTCGAGAACAAACATGAAGTAGTTGCTCACATTTCCGGGAAAATGCGGATGAATTACATCAAAATTCTGCCCGGCGACCGGGTAAAATTGGAAATGTCGCCGTATGACCTGTCCAAAGCACGAATTGTTTATCGGTATAAATAAGGTTTAAGGCTTACGGTTTATAGTTTACGGTGGGCTGACATAGTGCAGCAATAACCAAAAACTGAAAACCGGAACCGAAAACCGTAAAACGGAGAGTAAAACCATGAAAGTCAAGGCGTCGATTAAAAAGCGCAGTGTTGATTGTAAGGTGATCCGCCGGAAGGGGAAGCTTTACGTGATCAATAAGAAGAATCCTAGGTATAAACAAAGACAAGGTTAATCACTGAATATGGCACGTATTGCAGGGGTTGATATTCCCGACCGGAAACGCGGTGAAATTTCGTTGACTTACATTTTTGGCATTGGCCGTAGCTCAGCGCAGAGAATTCTGAATAAAGCAGGTGTATCTGTTGATAAAAAGGTGAGCGAGTGGAACGACGAAGAGTCGAATGCCATCCGGACCATCATCAGCGCAGAACACAAGGTTGAAGGGGCACTGAAATCGGAAGTCCAGTTGAACATCAAGCGATTGATGGACATTGGTTGCTACCGGGGTCTGCGTCACCGGAAAGGCCTGCCGGTTCGTGGCCAGCACACGAAAAACAACTCCCGCACGCGGAAAGGTAAGCGTAAGACGGTAGCAAATAAGAAGAAAGCAACTAAATAATGAGTTTAAGGTTTGAGGTTTAACGTTTAAGGTTTTTCGCAAAATGCTTTAAACCTTAAACGTTAAACGTTAAACGATCAACTAGAAATGGCTCAGGCAAAACGCAAAGACAAAGCGAAAAAACGGGTAGTAGTAGTTGAACCCGTTGGTCAGGTACACATCCGGGCTTCGTTCAATAACATTATCATTTCAATTACCAACAGCTCGGGGCAAGTAATCTCGTGGGCATCGGCCGGTAAAATGGGCTTCAAAGGCTCCAAGAAAAACACGCCGTATGCTGCTCAGACTGCCGCTCAGAACTGTGCTACCGTAGCCCATGATCTGGGCATGCGCAAGGCAGAAGTGTTCGTGAAAGGTCCGGGTTCCGGTCGTGAATCTGCGATCCGGACGATCCAGAATACCGGTATCGAAGTAATGTCCATCAAAGATATTACGCCACTGCCCCACAACGGCTGCCGCCCTCCGAAACGCCGTCGCGTTTAAGCATTACTTTCAATTCTGCGGATTGCGTTAAGCAACCCGCTTCACTTAATGAATACGGGCAGGCGACATTGGGTTGTGTCTGTTCATCGTTTTTCGTTATTCATTCTCAGTACAAATGGCAAGATACACAGGCCCCAAGGCCAAAATTTCCCGTAAGTTTGGTGAGCCGATTCTCGGCCCCAGCAAAGCCCTGCAAAAGAAAGCCTACGCTCCCGGCCAACACGGACGCGGTCGGAAACGGAAACAGTCGGAATATGCTGTTCAGTTGCAGGAAAAACAAAAGGTAAAATACATCTACGGTATTCTGGAACGTCAGTTCCGGGGCTTGTTCCACCGGGCCGTTGTTAAACAAGGCATCACCGGTGAAAACCTGCTGAAACTTTGCGAAGCGCGTCTGGACAACACGGTTTACCGTCTAGGCATTGCTCCAACCCGCCGGGCTGCCCGCCAATTAGTCTCTCACAAACACATTGCCGTTGACGGCGAAGTGGTCAATATAGCTTCTTACTCATTGAAACCGGGTCAACTGATCAGCATTCGTGAGAAATCGAAGTCACTCGAAGCCGTGACAACCAGCCTGTCGGCCCGGAATCCGAAGCGCTACAACTGGTTGGAATGGGATCAACAACAATTGCAGGGGGTATTTACCACCTACCCGGAACGCGATCAGATTCCTGAGAACGTAAACGAGCAACTGGTTGTTGAATTGTATTCTAAGTAACAGTTTTGGTTTTCGGTATACGGATTTCGGTTTTCAGTTAGATTGCAAAGCAACCGAACCCGCTACCCGGTGTAAACCGTATTCCGAAAACCATACACTGCATTTCATTAGTTGAACGGTTAAAAACAAATTCGTATGTCAATATTAGCGTTCCAAATGCCCGATAAAGTTGTCATGGAGCGAGCTGACGACTTTCACGGGTTGTTTGAGTTCAAGCCACTCGAAAAGGGCTATGGCGTGACCATAGGGAATGCGTTGCGGAGAATTCTGCTGTCATCGCTGGAAGGCTATGCCATTGCCAGCGTACGATTCCCTGGCGTACTGCACGAGTTCTCATCCATAGAAGGCGTCGTTGAAGATGTTACCGAAATTATCCTGAACCTGAAAATGGTTCGGTTCAAGAAAGTTTCGGACATGGTCGACAACAAAATTACCGTTACGATCAAAAATCAGTCGGTGTTAAAAGCCGGCGACATATCAAAATTTAGCGCGTCGTTTGAAGTACTGAATCCTGAACTGGAAATCTGTCACATCGACGATACGCGTGAACTGGAAATGGAAATTCACGTGGAGAAAGGCCGGGGGTATGTGCCCGCCGACGAACCACGTGCCAACGAACTGCCTTTCGGACACATCCCGATCGATGCCATTTACACGCCGATCAAGAATGTTCGTTACAGCGTTGAAAATACGCGGGTTGAGCAAAAGACCGACTACGAACGGCTGTTGCTGGACATCGAAACCGACGGTTCCATTCACCCGGAAGAAGCCCTGAAAGGCGCAGCTACCATTCTGATTCAACACTTTATGCTGTTCTCCGATCAAACGATGACGTTTGAAACCGCGAAAGCAGAAGAAGATAACGTCGTTGACGAAGAAATGCTGCACATGCGGAAGTTGTTGAAAACTCCGCTGGCTGATCTTGATTTGTCCGTACGGGCTTACAATTGCTTGAAATCTGCCGATGTAAAATCACTGGGCGACCTGGTGAAACTGGAGATTTCAGATATGATGAAATTTAGAAACTTCGGTAAGAAGTCGCTGACTGAATTGGAACAGTTGGTGGCCGAAAAGAACCTGACTTTCGGCATGGACATTACCAAATACAGATTAGACGAGGACTGATACCATGAGACACGGTAAAAAAAATAATCACCTTAGCAGGACCCATTCACACCGGACGGCAATGCTGTCGAACATGGCATCCTCGCTGATTCTGAGCAAGCGCATCGAGACGACGGTTGCCAAAGCGAAAGAATTGCGGAAATATGTTGAGCCCCTGCTGACCCGCGCCAAAGACGATTCGTATCAGAATCGCCGGGTTGTTTTCTCGTACCTCCAGAACAAGGAGACGATGAAAGAACTGTTCAACGTCGTATCTGACAAAATCTCAAACCGGCCGGGTGGCTACACCCGGATCATCAAACTGGGAAACCGGTTGGGTGATAACGCCGAAACCTGCATCATCGAACTGGTAGACTTCAACGAAACCATGTTGACTGCCGTTGACGAGCAAAAAGCAACCCGGACCCGTCGTGGTCGTCGGGGTGGCCGGAAAGCCGACGAAACCGTTGCAGCCGCACCGGTAGCTGAAGCGAGAACCGAAGACGCTCCCGCCGTCGAAGCAGCCCCGGAAGCTGCGGCCGATGATCTGGCTTTGATCGAAGGCGTTGGCCCGAAGATCGCTGAAGTGCTGGTTAACGCCGGTGTGACGACGTTCGCCCAGGTTGCCGACATGACCCCGGAAGCCATCAAGGAAATTCTTGACAACGCCGGATCTCAATTTGCTTCACACACGCCGGAAACATGGCCACAACAGGCCGCTCTGGCCCGCGATGGCAAATTCGACGAGTTGAAGACCTTGCAGGATGAACTAAACGGTGGTCGACCCAGTTAATTTATCATTGTGAAGAGCGAACTCAAATACCAGATAGAGGGTTAACCGTAACGGGTTAACCCTTTTTTTTAATTCAATAACTCCAAAGTAATTCATGAAACAGGTTCAGCAACCAGATGCTTTACTGGTTTTGAAAGATGGTTCCGTGTTTAGGGGAACGGCCCTCGGTAAAATCGGGACGGCAGGTGGTGAAATATGCTTCAACACGGGCATGACCGGCTATCAGGAGATTTATACCGATCCCTCGTACTATGGTCAGGTGATCGTTAACACAACGTCTCACATTGGTAATTACGGGGTGCAATACCGGGATGAAGAGGAGTCCGGAAGTGTAAAAATCCGGGGCATGGTCTGTAATTTCTTTTCGCAGATTCATTCTCGGCATACGGCTGATACCTCCTTGCAGGAATACTTTGAACGGGCTAACATTGTCGGGATCAGCGGAATTGATACCCGGCAGGTGGTGCGGCACATTCGCGACAAAGGCGTTATGAACTGCATTATTTCATCCGAAATTCTGGACCCGGCCATTCTGCTCGATCGTCTGCACCAGATTCCGGACATGGAAGGCCTGGAACTTTCGTCGGAAGTGAGTACCCAACAGATATACGAAGCAGGTGATGCCGGTCGGGCCGACTTTAAAGTAGCGGTGTTGGACCTGGGAATCAAGAAAAGCATTCTGAACAACCTGGCAAGCCGGGGGGCACACTGCCGGGTTTTTCCGGCTAAAACGCCTTTTGAAGAAATCAATGCCTGGAATCCGGACGGTTATTTTATTTCCAATGGCCCCGGTGACCCGGCCGCCATGCCTTACGCCGTTCAAACCGTAAAGCAGGCGCTGGAAACCGATAAACCGTTGTTTGGCATTTGCCTCGGACACCAGATTCTGTCGCTGGCCAGTGGCATTACGACTTATAAAATGCACAACGGCCACCGGGGTTTGAACCATCCGGTCAAAAACCTGATTACAGGCCTGTGTGAAGTGACGTCACAGAACCACGGTTTCGCCGTGCGGGCGGATGAAGTGATGGACAACCGGGATATTGAACTGACGCACATCAACCTGAACGATAAAACGATCGAAGGAATTCGTCGGAAGGATCGCCCGGCCTTCTCGGTGCAGTACCACCCGGAAGCTTCGCCGGGTCCCCACGATTCCCGGTATTTATTCGATGACTTTGTGAAATTGATCGAAGTCGAAGCACGATAAGAATGAAAAACCGGTCATTGGCCGGTTTTTTTATGCCTGCTGTTGGCGGAGTTTGCTCCGGTTTGCCTATAAAGCTAACTTGTGAGTAAATTAATCCCCTCATGCAATGTCAGTTACGGCCACCCTGCCTTTGAATCGTGTAGCAGCCCGCATCCTGAGCATCGATACGGTGCGGGGGATAGTGATGGTCATTATGGCCCTGGATCATACCCGTGATTTCATTCACTACAACGGGTTTTTCTACGATGCCACAGATTTTAATACCACCACGCCCATCCTTTACATGACGCGCTGGATAACGCATTTCTGTGCGCCAACCTTTGTCTTTCTGGCGGGAACGTCGGCTTATCTCATGAGTCGTAAAAAGACAAAACCGGAACTGAGCGTTTTCTTGCTGACGCGTGGCATATGGCTGATGTTTGTGGACATAACCGTTGTTAACCTGACTATATGGTTCGATATCACGTTTTCCGTAACCGCCCTGGAGGTTGTCTGGGCAACGGGTTTTGGCATGGTGGTTTTGAGTGGATTGCTATTTCTGCCCCAAAGAATCCTTTTAGCAATTGGTCTGCTGATTTTGTTGGGGCATAATGCGCTGGACGGCGTTTCCTTCCAACCCGGAACTACGATGGACCTCATCTGGTCGATGTTGCACCAGCGCAATGCAATTCCCCTGGGTTCGGGTCGGATCGCCTTTACGAGTTACCCGGTGCTTCCGTGGATCGGAATTATAATCCTGGGATATTGTTTGGGGGAATTGTTCCGCCCTGATTTTGGGCCTCAGAAGCGTCGACAAACGCTCAAATGGATCGGGATAGGTGCTGTAATGGGTTTTATTTTGATTCGCAGCCTGAATAGTTACGGTGATCCTGCTCCGTGGGCTATGCAGAAAACGCCGTTGTTTACGTTCTTTTCGTTTATCAACCTCACCAAGTATCCGCCATCATTACTCTACACCCTGATTACGTTGGGCCCGGCCATTTTGCTGCTGAGCTGGCTGGAAGGCAAACGGGCAAACTGGATGCCGTTTTTTGTGGTCTATGGTCGTGTTCCCCTCTTCTACTTCGTAGTTCACTTCTTCATTATCCACGCCCTGGCGATTGTTCTTCTGTTGTTAGACGGTATTCCGTGGTCGGCCATTAACTTCCAGAATAAAACCGCCGGCATGATGCCAAATCACGGTTTGTCACTCGGTTTGACCTACGGTGTTTGGATATTGGTCGTATTCGTCATGTACCCGCTTTGTAGATGGTATGGCCGAATCAAAAACCAGAGCCGAAGCCCGATCTGGAGCTATCTTTAAGCCAGCGCAATGTCGGTTGAAAACCACTGAAGTTTAGCCGTTTTCTTGGGTGAAAATCGGGCTGAATAATTTTGGTATTCGATGGTCTGGTAATGCAGATTGACCAGATAACGTTGGTAGGTTTCCTCGGAAGGGATGTCCAGGGATGGATCGATGCCTATATCCCACGTGTTCGATTCAGCGAATAAATGCTCCATATAGAAAGAAAAAAAATGGCATGTACGAGCCATTGGTGGATGGCTCGTACACAGATGCATGATCAGAACAGAGAAAATAGTAGGCTGCAATATTCATGAATTTGCCCCAAAGAGACTCACAATTTTCGGACAATTACACTCAATTTTCAGACAATACACTCCGAATGTACTCTGAGGGCGACAAGGTGAAGAGATCTTTGAAACATTGACCAAAATAGGAAGGGCTCTCAAAACCAACCATATAGGCGGTTTCCGAAACCGGATAGCCGGCTTTTAGCAAATCGGCCGCTTTGCGAAGGCGGTAATTGCGGATAAACTCACTGACGGTCATGCCCAGCATGGTCGTTAGCTTGCGATTGAGGGTTCGGGAACTCATCGACACTTCCAGGGCAAGGTCGTCGACGGATAGTTTGGCATCGTCGATGTGCTTTTCCAGGACCTGATAGAGTTGACTCAGGAAAGCATTTTCGTAGGCCGGTAGCGCAGTCGTTTGGGGTTTGCTGAACTGGAGGTTGTAAAATTTACGCAACGTCGACTGGTAGTGGAGCAGGTTCGCCACCCGGAGCTGCAATTCCCGCTGATCGAAGGGTTTGGTTAAATAATCGTTGGCACCCACCGACAGACCTTCCAGTTTGCTTTCGGAAGCTGTTTTGGCGGTCAGCAGAATAACGGCAATGTGGCTCGTTTGGGTTGTTTGCTTGATAAGCCGACAGAGTTGAAGCCCGTCCATTTCCGGCATCATGATGTCGCTCAGTACCAGATCGGGCAATTCCGCCAGGCAGAATTGCCAACCTTCCTGCCCATTGGCCGCCGTAATGACCCGGTAGGTATTGGAAAGTCCGGCTGCAATCAGGTGGCGCAGGGCAGGGTTATCTTCCACGACCAGAATGAGCGGGAGCGTTTCATTGACGGGAGCGGTTTTATCGGGCAATGGAGCGACAAACGGGGGCGGTAGTTCCGGCCAGAGAGTCTGAGACGGTGTTGCGTTCAGAATCGGATGATCGGCGTAGGGAAGACGAACCGGGCACTCTACGGTTACCGTGGTGCCTTTGCCGACCTCGCTTTCTACCCTGACCGTGCCATTGAGCAGATCCGTCAATTCTTTCACCAGCGCCAACCCGATGCCGGTTCCGCCGAAGGTGCGGGTTCGGGAATCATCGATTTGATAAAAGCGATCAAAAATATGGGGAATCTGGTCTGGGGCAATACCGGTTCCTGTGTCGGAAACCGACAGCCGCAAGATGAGGTAGCCAGCCGCCTGCATGGGCTCGGCATGTAGTTTGACTTCCACCGAGCCTCCGCCGGGCGTATATTTCAAGGCGTTCGAAAGCAGATTGTAGCTGATTTTTCCCCATTTGTCGTCATCGAACAGCAGTTGGTCTGGCAGGGAGCCGGGTTGATACGTCAATTGAATCCGCTTGGTTTCGGCGGTTATCCGGAATGAGTTGACCAGATCATTCAGGAAGTGAACCACATCGCCCTGCGATTCCTGAATGGTCAGACTGCCGGATTCCAGTTTTGACAGATCCAGCAATTGGTTGATCAGTTGAAGCAACTGACGCGCATTGCGGTGGATGGTGGTCAGCGTATTTTGAAGAACGGAATTTTCAACGGAAAACCCTTTCCCCGGCGGGGGCAACAGTTGCTCGATGGGGGAGATAATCAGCGTGAGTGGCGTCCGGAATTCGTGGGTAATGTTGGAGAAAAACCGGTTTTTCACTTCTTCGACTTCCTTGCGCCGGTCGGCTTCCTGCCGTTTCAGGGCCATTTGCTCGATGAGTTGGTTCGCCGTTTTCAGTTCAACCGTCAATGCTTCCGTCCGCTTAAAAGCCGTAGAAAAACGGATTGCCAGCAACAACGACTGACAGAGGGTGAAAATGACGACGGCACTGGAAAGCAGAAAATAGGTGTGAATAAGACCGGCCTGATACAGGGTGTCGTTGATCGCACAGGCCGTCAGCAGGATCATGTCACAAAAAAGGATAAAACTGCCTTCTTTTTTTTGCCGGGAAGCCTGAAAGGCAATCCAGAAGAAATAACCGCATTCGACCGTAGCGAGGGGGCTGATCAAGGTTCCCCAGGCCGCATAGACTGTTGGCGGTGTGAGAAGCACCAGGGCCAGAAAACCCAGGTTCAGAGCGAAAATGCTTTTCCGGGCGAGGGCCGAAATGGTGCCCGGAAACAGGCATTGCAGGTAGAGCGTGATGCCGATGATCCCAATTGGAAAGGCACCATAGAGTGCTTTGTTGGCCAGCACCCAGTCCGCTTCGGGAAAAACCAGAAAAAACAGACTCTCCGAATTGAAATTCTCCCGAAATGCGGCCAGTACACAGAGGATGCCAAACAGCAAGGGCGCCCGGTCTTTTCGGCGAAGTGCATAGAGCACAAAGTGATACAGGCCAATGATCAAAAGAGCGCCAACGATGAAGGAAGAAATCAGCAGACTGCGCTCCCTGCTTTGCGAAATAACCGCCGGATTGCCCAATTCCAGGCTTTTCCAGATGCCGCCATAGGCATAATAGTAGTTGGAAACGTGGAGCAACAGAAACGCTTCTTTGCCCGGAACCTGAAATGAGACGACTTTCGCGCTGATCTCCGGTTTCATGCTCCGGTCGGTTGCCACCTGGCCGGTCCGGGTCACCACCTGACCATTGACATATAGCGTATAGGCGGTTCGGATTGGCGGAAGCCGCAACGACCATACTTTTCCTGAATCGGGAAGGATAATCCGCAGCCCGTAGGTGCAGTGGCCCAGATCCTGGGAAAATAAGGTGGAACTCCCGGTATACGAATGCCAGTTTCCGGGTACTGGTATCAGGGTTTGGTTCGTGACGACGCGGGCTGAATCGACAAATTGGTGCCATTTAAAAAACCAGTCGCCCACTAGGGATACCGGTTCCGAAGCGCCATAGGAGTAGGAAGAAAGGTCCATGACACCGGCCTGGGCCGTGTAGACACGGTTTTTCTGAGCCACACCAACCAGGGTTTGGCTACTCAAATAAAACACCAGCAGCAAGACCCGTGGGTTTCGTAGGGACGTCATAAAAATCTGCATACCTCATTTCCCGCTGAGACACCACGAACACGTGGGCCGGATGGTCAAATCGTCGGGTAATAATTGCGTAATGCCGAATGGCTTAATTCATCGGGCATTCCCTACAAACCGAAAAAATCACTTACTTTGTATGGCAAAAATCGTGCTATAACCGATTGTTAGCAAATGGTAACAGTGTCATTCAGGAATCTCCAAGGAATTTTCTGCACACTTGTTCCCTCTCTTTTACAGAATACTAACTAACTTTTTCAGACACAATGAGTATTATTCAGTCCATTCATGCCAGACAGATTCTGGATTCGAGAGGCAATCCGACTGTGGAAGTCGATGTTCGTACCGAAAACGGTTTTTTGGGCCGTGCGGCCGTTCCATCGGGTGCCTCGACCGGTTCACACGAAGCCGTCGAATTGCGCGACGATGATCCGAAGCGGTACGTCGGCAAAGGCGTATTGAGAGCGGTTCAGAACGTTAATGAACTGATCTTCCCGGAACTGGTAGGATCGTCGGTGTTCGATCAGAGCATGATCGACCGGATTATGATTGAACTGGATGGTACGTCGAACAAAGGTCGTCTGGGGGCCAATGCCATTCTGGGCGTATCGATGGCGATTGCCAAAGCCGCGGCTCAGGAAGCCGGTTTGCCGCTGTACCGCTACATTGGCGGTGTCAACGCCAACACGCTGCCCGTACCGATGATGAACATTCTGAACGGTGGTAGCCACGCGGATAACTCGATTGATTTCCAGGAGTTTATGGTAATGCCGGTTGGCGCACCCACTTTCTCGGAAGCCCTGCGTTGGGGAACGGAAGTGTTCCACTCGCTGAAAAAAGTACTGAAGAGCAAAGGCATGTCGACCAATGTAGGCGACGAAGGCGGTTTTGCTCCCAACATTCCATCGAACGAAGAGGCTATCCAGATCATTCTGCAAGCCATCGACAAAGCCGGGTATCGCGCCGGTCAGGATATTTACATCGCCATGGATGCCGCTGCGTCGGAGTTCTATGATGCCGAATCCGGAACGTATCATTTCAAAAAATCGACCGGCGACAAACTTAGCTCGTCCGAAATGGCGAATTACTGGAAAGAATGGGTTGACAAATATCCGATCATCTCCATCGAAGACGGTATGGCCGAAGACGACTGGAGTGGCTGGAAAGAACAAACCGAACTGATCGGGAAGAAGACCCAACTCGTTGGGGATGACTTGTTTGTGACAAACGTTACGCGTTTGCAACAAGGCATCGATCAGGGAATCGCCAACGCCGTTCTGGTGAAAGTAAACCAAATCGGTTCGCTGACGGAAACCATCAATACGGTCAATCTGGCGAAACGCAATTCGTATAAAAACATCATGTCGCACCGTTCCGGTGAAACGGAAGATGCAACGATTGCCGATTTGGCCGTGGCCTTGAACACCGGTCAGATCAAAACCGGCTCGGCGTCCCGTTCCGATCGGATGGCGAAATACAACCAGTTGCTCCGTATTGAAGAGGAACTGGGCGAAATCGCGTATTTCCCGGGAATCAAAATGTAATACTACCCCCAACCCCCTAAAGGGGGCTACAAAAGCCAGATGCTTAAAGCCCCCTTCAGGGGGTTGGGGGCTAATTCTTTCAATCCCATGCTGACCAAAATCCTCCGAGTCGTCAAAAACTTCTATTTCGCAACGGGTGTGGGATTGTTGACCTGGATGCTGTTTTTTGATGCAAACGACATCATTTCTCAGATTCGCAACAGCCTGAAACTGGGCGATCTGGAGACGGATCTGGTCTATTACGACGAAAAAATCAAGGAAGTAGAAATTCAGCGCCAGTCCATTCTGGGCAATCCCCGTTTGCAGGAGAAATACGCCCGCGAAAACTACCTCATGAAAAAGCCCAATGAGGATGTTTATGTGCTGGTGAATGAGAAAAATGAACCCATCGAAAAGTAGACCTTTAGTGACCATCGGCCATTGACGATTGACAATGGTCCATTGTCCATTACCCATCATCATGCTTAACGTGCTCTTTGTCTGTCTGGGAAATATTTGCCGGTCGCCGGTGGCGGAAGGCGTCTTTCAGCAGTTGATCAAAGAACGGGGCCTGGAAGCGTCGATTCAGTGCGACTCGGCCGGCACATCCTCCTACCACATTGGCGACTTGCCCGACCGCCGAACTCGTGAAAATGCGCTCGAACACGGCATTAAACTGACCCACCGCGCCCGCAAACTGTCGGGCGAGGATTTGTCGCAGTTCGACTACCTCGTGGCGATGGACGAAGCGAATTACGACGCCATTCAGTATTTCAGCCACCGGAGTACCGGACTTTATAGCGAAGAAAACACGGTTTTGCTGCGCGAATTCGACCCCCAGCCGGATTCCGGACCGAATGGGTTGAGTGTCCCCGATCCGTATTACGAAGATGCTGCGGTTTTCGAAGAAGTCTATCAGATTGTATCCCGTTGCTGCGAAAATTTGCTGAATTACCTGGTAGAGCAACACGCACTACAACCGTCCGCAACGGGAGCGAAAAAGAAATAACGCATTTGAAAATCTCCCCCGGAATCACGGATATTTTTATGAAATAAAGAAAAAATTTCAATAAAATAGGTCTGGTCGACCGTCTGGTTTTTAGTCTGCTAATTTTCCATAGATTGAACCCGTTTGTGAACGGCCATTGGAAATTACTCAACGATATACCATCTTAAAATTAGCTTCGTAGATGATGAGAATTAAAAAAGCGGTGATTACGGCGGCCGCCCGCGGAGAGCGGCTTTATCCGGTTGCGGATACCATTCAGAAAGCCATGCTTCCAGTGATCGATACCGACGGTTTACACAAGCCCGTGATCCAGATTATTGCCGAAGAAGCGTTTGCCAGCGGAATCGAAGAATTGTGCGTGGTTTGCGCCCCCGGTGACGGCGACCGCTATCTCAAAGCCTTTGCTTCTCTGCGCGACAATCTTTTCAATTCATTCAAGGGTGTCGACTGGGCGAAGAAAGAAGCTGAAAAAATCGATCATTTGCTGGATCGGGTTCAGTTTGCCGAACAAAAAGAACCGTTGGGCTACGGCCACGCGGTCTACTGCGCCCGGGATTTTGTGAACAATGAGCCCTTTCTGCTGCTGTTGGGAGATTATCTTTATGTTTCCAATCTCAAACTGAAAAGCTGCGCGGCCCAGTTGCTGGAACTGGCTTCGCAGGAAAACTGCTCGGTTTCGGCCGTCAATCCGACCATCGAGCACCAGATTGGCCGCTACGGGACGCTGACCGGTAAGCAGGCTGCCAACCGTTCGGGCGTCTATCAGATTGAGAAAATTATTGAAAAACCGCCCCTGAGTGTGGCCGAACTCGAACTCCAGACGCCGGGTTTACGGGCCGGTTACTACCTCTGTTTCTTCGGGATGCACGTTTTTACTCCTGCTATTTTCTCCATTCTACAGAAATACATCGACCAGAATAGCACCAATATTCTGTTAACGCCCGCCCTTCAGGAACTGGCCGAAACCGAAAACTATCTGGCGCTGGAAGTAAAAGGCAATCGCTACGATTTAAGCCGGAAACACGGGCTGTTACGCGCTCAGATTGCGTTGGGATTAGCGGGCGAAGCGCACGGTGAAATCCTGTCGACGATGGTGGAATTACTGGCCGAAGCAAACAGCAGAACTGTCTGATATATGAACGTTTTTATAGAGACGATTACTTCGACAGATCCTGCCAAACGCAACCGTTCTTTTTACGAAATAAGTCGCCGGTTGTCGGGGAAAGAATTGCTGGGTATGTTGCGCGAACTGGATGAATTTCGGAAATCGACGCCTAATTTATACGATAAAGTAAGAGCCATTCTGTTTCTCTACGCAGGCTTCCGGTTTTTTCTGATGGAGAATCCCGAGACGCCAACAACCGGGAAAGTGCCGTACATCGGTTTTGAAGATTTGCTCGCCCGCCGGTTCGAACAGGCCATCTCTACCTTTTTGCACGAACTGGAGAAACAAGGTCCGAATGCGGCTTTGTTCAGCGCCCTGGCCGAAAGCTATCACCATTTGTCATTCCAGATTTTGGCCGGTCAGGTTCGGAAAAGTGTGCGTTCCAGCAAAGGAAACCAATGGATGTTTCGGGTCGGCCACCGCGAAGAACACCCGATCCGGATTCATCCGGCTCTGCTGAAACGCCCGGAGAATTCGCTCTTTTATCCCATTCTGCACGAACAGACTTCGGTGCGAATGGACTTGACCCACAGCGGCTGGTCGGATATTTTCTTCCTCGGAATGGATTACCCGGAAGGCGCACGCGTGGTCAATATATCGATTGATTTAGGCGTTTTTGGCCGCGATGCCGACATTCGCCCCCCGCTGAACTGCTACGTTCGCGTGATACCGGACCCGGTTTTGCGGCTGACGAGCATCGACTTAAACACCACGAAAGACATTGCCGATCTCGCCGATTTGTTCAATTTCGGGAATGATTACCTGAGTCTGGTGAAAGCCGGTGTTATTGCCTCCGGCCTTATTCCACCTTCGTTTGAAAATACGAACCAGTCGTTGCCGGATATTCTATCCCGGATTGTCGCGCCGGGCATGGGCATCGAGCTGGTGACCAAAGTCAACGACATTCCGAAAGGCTCCCGGTTTGCGGTTTCGACCAACCTATTAGGCTCGATCATCAGTCTGCTCATGCGGGCGACGGGTCAGACCCAAAAGCTGGAAGGCGGTTTGGAAGAAAGTGAACGGCGGCTGGTGGCGTCGCGGGCCATTCTGGGCGAATGGATCGGTGGTTCGGGCGGAGGCTGGCAGGATTCCGGTGGGGTCTGGCCCGGTATCAAAGCCATTCAGGGCACGTTTGCGCAGGAAGGCGATCCCGAATCCGGCATCAGTCGCGGGACCCTATTGCCACGCCACCGGGTGTTGCAAGGCGAGGAAATCCACCCGGAAATGGGCGAGAAGATCATGAAATCGCTGGTGCTGATGCACGGCGGGATGGCTTCCAACGTCGGCCCGATTCTGGAAATGGTGACCGAAAAATACCTGCTCCGGGGCGACAATGAATGGAACGCCCGGCAGCAGACCAACCAGGTTTTCGATAATATTCTGGCTGCCATCAAAGAAGGCGACATTCAGAAACTGGGTGCTAATACCGCCCGAAACTGGGAAGGCCCGATCAAAACCATCATTCCGTGGGCTTCCACCTATTTTACCGAGCAGATCATTTCCAAAGCAAAAACTGCCTTTGGCGACGATTACTACGGTTTTTTGATGCTGGGTGGGATGTCCGGGGGCGGCATGGGCATGTTTGTCAATCCGGTGGGCTACGAAGACTACAAAATGAAGGTGCTGGACATTCTGCGGAAAACGAAAGCGGAATTGTCGGCTTCGCTGCCGTTTGCGATGGAACCGGTGGTCTATAACTGGAGCATCAATTACAAAGGAACCTGGGCGACCTTGCAGGCTGGAACCGAAGCTTTGATGCCGGAACAGTATTACGGTATTCACGTGTCGGAACTGGTTCGAAAAGATCCCGCTTCGATTTCGTACAGTCGGCGGGCAGAAATTGATCTGTTTACAACCTATTGCGAGAAAAACAACCTGGCTTATCCGCTTCTGCGAACGATTATCAGCAATCTGTTCAAGGTTTCCGATCCAACGTCGCAGAGTAACCGGAGTGTTGAAAACGAAAAAGCCGATCGCATCAAGAAAGAAAACGGCTTCGATTACATCCAGCACGAGGAAATTCGGGAAGATTTGCAAAAGGGTCGCATCGGTCTGTCGCGCAATCGATTAGCGGCCGAAACCACCATTGAAGATGTACAGCCGGATGACATCGTTCAATTCGATGAACTGACAGCATCCGTCAAAACCGGTGAAGCGGCCATTCGCGCCGGAAAAGTGGCGGTTTTGAGTCTGGCAGCAGGCGTGGGCAGTCGGTGGACGAAAGGCGCCGGGGTGATCAAAGCCCTGAATCCGTTTGTGGAAATCGATGGCCGACACCGGAGTTTTCTGGAAATTCATTTGGCCAAAACCCGGAAAGTAGCCGAAACTCACGGTGGCCTGATTCCGCATCTGGTCGCTACCAGTTACCTGACACACGAGCCGATTCGGCAGACGCTGGAACAAACCGGTAATTTTGGGTATTCCGGCAGCACGTATTTGTCGCCGGGTCGTTCGATTGGGCAGCGGTTTGTGCCGATGGAGCGCGATCTGCGGTTTATGTGGGAAGAAATGCCGCAGGAAACACTCGACGAAAACAAGCAGAAAGTACGTGATGCCGTTCGCCAGACGATGATTGGCTGGGCGAAGTCGAAAGGCGAAGGCTCGGATTACGTCGATAACATTGCGGCTCAGCGGTTTTCGCCCCTGGGACACTGGTATGAAGTGTCCAATTTGCTCCGCAACGGAACCTTGGCGCGCTTGCTGGCCGAGCACCCGCAGTTAGAAACCGTCATGTTACACAACATCGATACGCTGGGCGCGGATGTGAATCCGGCGGCTCTGGGGCATCACCTGGAATCGGGAAATATGCTGACGTTCGAGGTGGTTCCCCGCCGGATCGAAGATCGGGGAGGAGGACTGGCGCGGGTCAACGGAAACCTGCGGTTGCTGGAAGGGCTGGCACAACCCCGCGAGGAAGACGAACTGAATCTGAGTTATTACAATTCGATGACGACCTGGATTCAGATCGATCCGTTGCTGACGCTGTTCGGTCTGACTCGTCAGGATTTGCAGGACGGCGACGAAGCCAAACTCGCCAAAGCCGTTCGGAGCGTTGCTCACCGCATTCCGACCTATGTTACCACCAAAGACGTCAAATACCGCTGGGGACACGGCCAAGAGGATATTTATCCGGTGGCGCAGATTGAGAAATTGTGGAGCGACATGTCGGCATTGACTGATGTGCAATGCGGCTACATTGCCGTTCCACGGATGCGCGGGCAACAAATGAAAGATCCGGCCCAACTGGATGCCTGGGTTACCGACGGCAGCAAAGACTACATTGCCGGTTTGGGTACGTTTGAGGTTTGATGGTTAAAGGATGGTTGAATGGTTGAAGGATGGTTGAATGGCTTAAAATGGTTAAATGGTTAATTTGAGCAGTCTTGCCATTTTTAACCATCCTTCAACCATAACCATCAAACCATTTTAAGCCATTTAACCATCAAACTATTTTAACCATCCTTCAACCATCCAGCCATTTTAAGTCATCTTTAACCTGAGAATAGCGTCTTTTGCCGCTAATGTTGTTAATTTCGAATTATGAATAAGAAAGTCATATTAATGATTCTGGACGGCTGGGGAATTGCCCGAAAGATCGATGTATCGGCCATTGATGCCGCCAATACGCCCTTCGTGGACTCGCTGTATACGAATTATTCACATAGCCAGTTGGAGGCTTCGGGTCTGGCAGTCGGTTTGCCGGCGGGTCAGATGGGCAACTCCGAAGTGGGACACATGAACCTCGGCGCGGGGCGAATTGTGTATCAGGATTTGGTAAAAATCAATTTAGCCGTTGAGCAAAATACGCTGGACAAAGAGCCGGTTTTACTCGACGCGCTGAATTATGCCAAAACCAACGGCAAGAAAGTCCATTTTATCGGCCTGGTTTCTAACGGCGGGGTTCACTCGCACATCGAACACCTGAAAGGGCTCTGTACGGTCGCGCAGGAACAGGGACTGACGGATGTATTTATTCATGCGTTTACCGATGGTCGTGACACGGATCCGAAAAGCGGTTACGGTTTTCTGGCTGATCTGGAAGCGCATCTGAAAACCACCACAGGCCAGATTGCCACCATCACCGGACGGTATTTTGCGATGGACCGGGATAACCGCTGGGAGCGGGTCAAACTGGCCTACGATGCGATGGTGAAGGGCATTGGCCATGAAACCTGCGAAGTGGGCGGGGAGTTGTCAGCGATTCATAAATCCTATGAGGAAGGCGTAACGGACGAGTTTATCAAACCCATTATCGTGACGAATCCCGACGGAACACCGCTGGCGACGATTCAGGATGGCGATGTGGTGCTTTGCTTCAATTTCCGCACGGACCGGGGCCGCGAAATTACACTGGCACTCAGTCAGCGGGATTATCCGGAGCAGGACATGAAAAAACTGAACCTGTACTACGTCACGCTGACCAATTATGACAATGAATTTGTGGGCGTGAAGGTCATTTACGACAAAGATAATCTAACGAATACGCTCGGCGAAGTAGTTTCGAAAGCGGGTAAAAAACAGATCCGGATTGCCGAAACCGAGAAGTATCCGCACGTGACGTTCTTCTTTTCCGGCGGTCGTGAAGATGTGTTCGAGGGGGAAAGCCGTCTGTTGTGCCCGTCGC
Source organism: Larkinella punicea (assembly GCF_003334855.1). Classification (GTDB taxonomy): domain Bacteria; phylum Bacteroidota; class Bacteroidia; order Cytophagales; family Spirosomataceae; genus Larkinella; species Larkinella punicea. The sequence continues at coordinate 107,522 of NZ_QOWE01000009.1, read as the reverse complement.
CCAAAGTCGCGACCTACGATCTGCAACCGGAGATGAGCGCCAGGGACATCCGCGACGCCATTATTCCGGAACTGGAACGGGAGCAGGTTGATTTTGTCTGTCTGAATTTTGCCAATACCGACATGGTAGGCCATACGGGCGTGTTCTCCGCGGTTGTAAAAGCCGCCGAAACCGTTGATCAGTGCGCTCAGGCGGTGATTACCACGGCGCTGGCCCACGGTTATACGACCATTGTGATTGCTGACCACGGCAACGCCGATTTTATGATCAACGAAGATGGATCACCTAATACGGCCCATACGACCAACCCGGTTCCGTGCATTTTGGTCGATAACGACTTTCATCCGAAACTGAACAACGGTGTTCTGGCGGATATTGCCCCGACGATTCTGCAACTGATGGGCATCGCGCAACCCGATGTCATGACGGGCCATAGTTTGATAGCGGAATAGACAAGAGAAGTGAGACAAGAGAGTAAAGACTTATAACAGATCATTCAAATGCGGTCTTTACTCTCTTGTCTCACCTCTCTTATCTTGAACGACAAACTTTTCGGCTTGGGTTGGTGTTCGCCAACTAACGACTATTGCACTCCCCCTGATTGGAAAGTCAGGGGGTATTTTTTATGATGATGAAATTTAGTTACGGACTTGTTTTTATTCTGGCATTAGCCGCTTGCAGCAATCCCACCAAAGAAGCCCCCGCCGGGACGTATTACGACCTGAAATCGTATATTGAGCAGCAGATCAGTCAGTTAAAAAGCCAGCAACCGACGGTTTTGAAACAGGCCGGTTTTGGCGATGAGAAAGAGCAGCAAACGACAAAAGACATTGACTGGAGCCGCGAACTCGATTTGTTTTTGCAAGCCGACATCAACAAGCAGGCGTATCAGGCCAGTTATCTGAAAAACCGCCCCGATTCGCTGACGTATGAATACGTCCTGAAACCGGGTGAAAAGCTCCCCGTTCAGGTTCTGCGCATCGAACTGGATTCGGCCACCCGCCAACCCCGGCTGGTGAAAGCGACCTTGCGAACGAAGAATTCACTCTACGAATCGGAGCGGAACGTCTGGTTGGAAAGCGAGACAGGCACGTTGAAACGCTACCACATGGAAGGATTTCAGCAATTGGCGTGGCTGGATGAGAAGCGGTTTTTGATTGATGGAGAAGTAAAAGAGTGAAGAGTTATGAGTTAAGAATGAAGAGTTAACGGAGTAATTTAACTCTTAACTCATAACTCTTCACTAATAATCCCCGCCAGCACCGCCACCGCCGAAGCTGCCGCCCCCGAAGCCGCCGAAACTGCCGCCACCTCCTCCTCCGCCACCCCAATTGCCGGACGAACTGCCCCAGCCGGAGAACGTGGAGGTCGGGAAAGGAACGGGAAAGAAGCCCCCGCCCCGGTTTCGGTTGCTGCCACCCCCACCCCGGTTCCGGCTGATCCAGATGATGACGATGATCACAACGAAAATGATGATGAAGAAGAGGATGCCGTCACCACCTCCGCCGTCGTCCGACGGGGCGGCTTTGTATTCGCCACTGGCCCGGCGGATGATTTCGTCGGTCGCTTCGTCCAAACCGGCATACCACTGTTCGCTTTTGAAACGCGGGACAATAATCTGGCTGACAATCCGCTTGGCGATGGCATCCGGAATAGCGCCTTCCAGGCCGTAACCCGTAGCAATAAACACCTTGCGGGTCGACGGTACCCAGGTCATTACCAAGCCGTTGTTCTGCCCCTTCTGCCCCACTCCCCACTTGCGACCGATCTGAAAACTGTAGTCGCCAATCGGGTATGGTTCGGTGGTTTTAGCAATCACGATGACGATTTGGGTAGACGTCGAGTCGTTATAAACCCGTAGCTTTTCCTCCAGTCTCGCCCGTTCGTCCGCTTTCAGAATACCCACAAAATCATTGACCAGACGCGGTGGATTGGGTCGGGGCGGAATGACGTCGTCCTGGGCGTAGGTCCGAAAAGAAACCACGGCCAGCAGAAGAATCAACAGAATTCGAACCGGTATTGCAAAGCGATATGTGACGAAGGGAAGTTTCATTTAGTGTGAAATTTCGTCGGAAAGCTCGTTAGAGTCATTGTCCAGACGAGGGAAATACTGTCGTAACTGTTGTCCTGCCCGTTCAATGCCCAGACAGAACCCTTGCGTAAACCGACCGGCGCGAAAATTTTCACGCATAATGTCTTTGGTGGTTACCCAAAAGTCTTTGGGCACAACCCTGTTGATGCCTTCATCGCCCAATACCGCAAACTTGTGGTCTTCCGTTGCCAGATAAAACAAAACCCCGTTGCGCTGGGCGGTCTGGTCCATGCTCAGTTGCCGGAAAACCTGCACCGCCCGTTCGATGACGTCCGGTGTTGGGCAATGCAGTTCGAGATGGACCCGAATTTCGCCCGACGTTTCCAGTTCAGCCGACCGAATCGCCTGAATGATCTGCTGCTGCTCGTCGGACGTGAAAAGGTTGATTGCGGACATAAAGGAGTTATGAATTAAAAGTTAAGAGTTAAAAGTTAAGAGTTAAAAATGTTGATCTGCCAAACGTTTAATGAGGCAGTCTATTTTTAACTCTTAACTTTTAATTCTTAACTTAAAATTGGACGGCTGGGGCGTTCTGGGCGGCTTGCGAGGCTTCGAAGAAACCTTTCGGCGAGAAACCGAAAATGCCGGCGAAAATATTGGCCGGGAACGTGCGGACGGAGACGTTGTAGTCTTTCACAGCCGCGTTAAAATCGTTCCGCGCTACACTGATGCGGTTTTCGGTGCCTTCCAATTGTGACTGGAGTTCGGAGAAATTCTGCGTGGCTCTCAACTGCGGATAGTTTTCGGACACGGCCAGCAGACGGGACAGCGTACCGCCTAACTGATCCTGAGCTGCCTGGAATTTCTGAACGTTTTCGGGCGTCAGTTGGTCGGCGGTCAGTTGAACGCTGGTGGCTTTTGAACGGGCTTCCATCACCGCTGTTAGCGTACTTTTCTCGAAATTGGCGGCTCCTTTCACGGTGTTCACCAGGTTCGGAACCAGGTCGGCCCGGCGTTGGTATTGCGTTTGGACCTGGGCCCATTTTTCACCCACATTCGCGTCTTTTCCGACGATACCGTTATATGTACTGCATCCGAAAAAACCAAAAATCAGAACCAGGACGATGCCAATAATAAGACCTTTAGACATGTTTTTTATCGATTAATTTGTTAGCAAAGTTCGTTAAAACCAGATCCGTATCCCAATAAATTACACGGCCGGACGCTTTCGACCGTAACCCATCCGCCGGGGTTGATGATTGGAAACCGGTGCGGACGAGTGGCAGGTGATTCGGGTGAATAACTGATTACAGATACCAATTGATTGGTAAATTAGTAAAAATATTGCCGCAATGCCGTTATTTAGCGTTTTATACGAATGAATGGGTTGTACCAGCTAAAAATGGCCCGGACTAAACCAACTATACGATGAATCTTTCGCTTACCGGAAAAACCGCTATTGTCTGTGGAAGCACCCAGGGAATTGGCTACGCGACCGCCGTTGAACTGGCGCTATTGGGCGCAAATGTTACGCTGCTGGCTCGCAATGAAGAAAAATTGAAAGAGGCCATCGACTCATTAGACACGCAGCAAGGGCAGAAACACCGGTATCAGGTGGCCGATTTTGCCAATCCGGAAGAAGTGAAGACCGCTATTGAAGCCTATCTGACCGACTTTCCGGAGGTTCACATTCTGATTAATAATACCGGTGGCCCGGCGGGTGGCCCGCTGATCGACGCCAAACTGGAGGAGTTTACCAAAACCTTTGCCGCGCATTTGCTCAACAACCAGATTTTAGCGCAGGCTGTGATCCCATCCATGAAACAAGCGGGTTACGGCCGGATTGTCAACATTATTTCCACATCGGTGAAACAGCCCATTGTTGGGCTGGGTGTTTCCAACACCATTCGCGGGGCGGTGGCGCAGTGGGCCAAAACCCTGTCGCTGGAAATGGCTCAATTCGGAATTACGGTTAATAACGTCTTGCCCGGATATACGCGTACGGCCCGGCTGGATGCTGTGCTGACCATGCGGGCGAGCGCGCAGGATAAATCGCTGGATGAAATTGAAGCCCAAATGCAGGCCGAAATCCCGAGTCGGCGGTTTGCAGAAGCGGAAGAAGTAGCGGCAGCCGTGGCCTTTCTCTGCACACCCGCAGCGGCTTCGATCAACGGGATCAACGTGCCGGTGGATGGTGGAAAAACGGGCGGTTTGTAATTACCGGTTAAACCGCACAAATGACTCCTGCAACGGTTTAAACCGCTCCTCGGTAATCGGGAAATCGCCGTACCAGATGTATTCAAACTGCGTCGTCAGGGTCTCAAACGCCGGTTGCAGGGGCGACTGAGCCAGTTCGTAGACGTAGCTGCGGTTGGTCTTGTTCGGTTTCCAATCGATCAGGTTGTGATTGCTCAGGTGTTTCAGCGTTTGCAAATACAGCAACCGCACCGCCAGCCGGTAATTTCGCTGGTCGATGGCCGCGTTGATCTGTTGCTCAAAGTCGATTTCGTGAATGTTTTCAGTCAGCGTTTCGTAGGCCAGCGCAGCTCCCTGTGATTTTTTACTGAAAATGAATCCCATGATTTCGGCCTTGATGATCAGCCAGACTACCAAACCCGCAGCAGCCGCCAGAAACACGTATTGCCAGAAATTCTGGTAGGATTTGCTCGTCAAAAATTCGCCCACTTTTTGCCAGAACCAGCTCCAGAACTTGGACCACAGGTTGTTGCCCGGTTTAAAGTCCTGGCCATACTGGTAATCGCGGTCGTTGCGGTAGTCGTTCAGCTTGGCCGTCGACGGTTTTCGCACCCGGATCGAACTGCGGTCGTCGGGAGCCGGTTGCGCCTGCGCCGTGTCTTTGGCCTGCGGAATTGGCAGTTGCGCTACCGCCGGAAAACCGGTCAACGTGGCCAGGAGCAAAAAACCGGCCAGGCGGTTTTTCGCCGTACGGTTAATAATCACCTTCATCGCTGGAACGGGGGATGGGCGGGGGTGTGGACGATCCGATGCTGTCGATGGCCGACAGAATGCTGCGGCCATCCCGCAATTCAACCAGATTAAAATACTGAAAAGCGATGCCCAGGGCGATGAGCGACGACACCACCACGCTGCCGACTGTACTAAGGATGCTGGTTAGAATCGTCACATAAACCGGCATACTGGGAACGAGTTTCAGCGCAACCATCATGCTGACACCGGCTGCGGGCACATTGAATGCAAAACTGAGAATATAGGCGATAAAACTGATGATGATGATCAGCCCGAAGGTCGACCACCAGTGGTCGCGGATCAGTTCGAAACACCGTCCCATAAACGTGCTGGCCGAACCGTCTTCCAGGACGACGACCGCCAGTGCCAACGAGAAAACAACCCCCAGATAAATACCCGGAATCAGGAAAAAGAGCGTGGCCGCAATGACGAGGATGCCAACCACCAACCACGTAATGATGGCCCGCCCGAATGCGTTTTGAACCTCCGCCCAGACCGCTTCAACCGTGACGGGTTCGCCCGGGTTGCGGTTGTAGACTTTCAAATGGCTATAGACGGTGAGGTTGACCAGCAGCGGGATAAACAACGCAAACACAATGGCTACCAGGTAATAAGGGCTGGACAACTGCTGAATCATCCAGGAATTCATGCGGGGAGTGTTGACGCCGGTTGGTTGGGTCGACAGCATCGACGCCGATGCCATACCCGACGCAATCCCCGCAATCAGCGCCGGAGCCCCGGCAATGTAGAGCAACGCCGTGCTAAGACTGCGGATTTGCTTGACGGCATACTGGATCGTAGCGTTGATTTTTTCGCCGAAATCGCGCGTTTGGTAGAGATTCATGGGTTATTATTTATTTAACGGATGGGAACACGGATTGAACGGATGCAGCGGATTTTCACGGATAAAATCAGTTTCAATCCGCTGCATCCGTTCAATCCGCGTTCCCATCAAACTTCTCAGTAAACTTCTTCTCCAGTCGAATTGGGTAAATAATAAAGTACCAGATAATGAACGCAGCCGACGCCAGAATAATGGCAGCGCTAACCACCGGATGCAAGGGAAGACGCGTGACGAAACTCTCCAGAAAACCCGCCGTGATGAAAACCGGTACCAGCCCGATTACAATTTTGAGCCCCTGTTTGGCCCCGCGTTTGAACGACTCCAGCCGCGACCAGGTGCCCGGAAACAGCAAACTGTTGCCAAGCGTCAGCCCCGCGCTGCCCGCAATGACGATGGCCGAAATTTCCAGCGTTCCGTGAATCCAGATCGTCAGGACCGACGGAAGTAGCAAACCGCGTTCGTAGAAAAAATACTGGAAGGCTCCGAGCATCACGCCATTCTGAAACATGACAGCAATCGTTCCGAAGGACGCAAACAAACCCAGAATGAACGCGATGAACGAAACCCGGATGTTGTTGACGGTAATACCCATGAACATATCGGCCTGTCCGCTGCCTTTGTAAACCGCCAGCGGATCGCCTTTCCGGATGTTTTCGAGCGTCATGTTGACGTAATCGTCGCCCAGAATCAGCCGGACAAACAACTCGTCGTTGGCCGCCGACACCCAGCCCAGTGCGGCCGCTACTAGGAAAATGATGAACGATACCAGCAAAAGCCGGTGCGATTTTCGGAACAGCAACGGCAATTCTACCGCCCAGAACTGGACAAAGCGGCTGCGTTCCTCCCGTTTGTTGCCCATCAGCCGCCGGTGCATCGTGGCCGCCAGACCGTTGAGATACCGGGTGACGGGCGACGTGGGATAAAACGTCCGGGCATACGACAGGTCATCGGTCAGCTCAATGAAGTGATCGGTGAGCACATCGGGGTTGGAGCGATCGTTGGCGGTTACGGGTTCGCTCTCGATCTCCTTCCACTTTTCCGTATTCTGTTTGATAAAAGCCGCTTCGCGCATGAAAAAACCGGGTTATGAGCCAAAACCCATTGGGTCGGATAAGTTGCAAATCAAATGCCATATTTCAAAGCCGCTCATACGAACGGGGACAATACGGTCGATTTCGGCAACAAATAGCCGTTGTCAAAGGGTTTCTCCGTAAGTTTGTAGTTTCTGTGTGTATTTGGCTATTTTATGAAAGTATTGTTTGACCATCAGGCCTTTACGGGGGTGCGGTATGGCGGAGTGTCCCGGTATTTTTACGATCTGATGGTATCGCTGCAAAAAAAAGGCGTTGAAACCCAGTTGTCGCTTTTGTTTTCCAACAATGCCTACCTGCTGGAAAGTGACGCGTTTCGGGTTCAGTCTTTTTCGTATTTTCTGGGTTTTATGCCCACCAATATGCTCTTTTCGCAGGTGAACCGGTTGTGGAGCGTGACCCAGTTGATGCGGAATAATTACGACGTTTTTCATCCTACTTTTTTTCATCCGTACTTTCTGAAGCACACGAAAAAACCGGTGGTGTTGACGTACCACGATGCCATCAAAGACAAGTTTGGGGCTGAATTTGGGCACATCGATAACGCATCGAAGGAGTTGAAACAGAGGCTCTTCGACCGGAGCGCCCAGATCATTGCGGTGTCGGAAAATACCAAAACCGATCTGATCGAGCTGTTCAACATCAACCCGGAAAAGATCACCGTCGTTTACCACGCGACGGCTTTTCAGACGCTGAAAGTCCCCGAAACCGTTCAGATTGAGGTGCCGGAAGCGTATTTGCTGTACGTCGGTGCCCGCAACGATTACAAAAATTTCATTCCTTTTCTGAAGGCGATGGCGCCGACGCTCAAAAAACACCGCCACGTCCAACTGATCTGTGCGGGGGGCGGTTCGTTCAATCCGGAAGAAACGCAGTGGATTCAGCAACTGGGACTGACCGACCGAATCAGCCAGCGCAACATCGACGATTTTACGCTGTATCGCCTGTACCAGAACGCGCTGGCATTTGTCTATCCGTCGCTCTACGAAGGCTTCGGCATTCCGATTCTGGAGGCTTTTGCGGCCGGTTGCCCGGTGGTGTTGAGTCGGGCGTCGTGTTTTCCGGAAGTGGCGCGGGAAGCTGCGTTGTATTTCGACCCGGAATCGGCGCTGGATATGCAGCAACAAATTGAAAAAATTATTCTGGACGAGTCACTGCGCCAGTCCCTGGTCCGGAAAGGACGCGAGCGGGGGCAGCATTTTTCGCTGGAAGAAACGGCAAGTCAAACACTTCAGGTTTACCAACGTATTGCATAAGTGAACAGAGCGAAGAAAATCCTGCTTTTTGATACGATCATCGACGGCCACCACGCTGATTACCTGACGCATCTGATCGCCTATTGGGTGCAAAACCGCCCCGAAGGTGAACTGATCGTCGTTACCCAGCAATCGTTCGGGAAGCAATTTGAGGCCTTGCTCGAAGCCAAACCGGGTGTTAAAAACATCCGGTTCGTGCCCATTTCGGAGGAAGACATTGAAACCGTACACGGAGCGTCGATGGCGACCCGTTCGTTCAAGGAGTGGAATCTGGTGTTGAAATATGGGCAGACGCATCAGCCATCGCACGTTTTGCTGATGTATTTCGATCTGTTTATGCTGGCAACCTGGCTCGGACGGTCAGCGCCCTTTGCGGTTTCCGGTATTTATTTTCGGCCGGATTTTCATTACAAAACCCGGCCCGGCATCAAAGCCCGGCTGAACGGAATCCGCAAAAAAGTAACCTTAAACGGGGTTCTGAACCGGAAAGGCTTGACCAATCTGTTTTGCCTGGATCATTCGGCGGTGGAAGGGTTGCAGGCGTTGAGTCCGCACGTCAAAATCTGGCCGCTGGCCGATCCGGTCGAATCGTATGCCATTACGCCCGCCGAGGTTGAACACCTGCGAACGAAACTCGGGATTTCACCCAACCGCCGGATTCTGCTGCTTTTCGGGCATCTGGACGACCGCAAAGGCATCGAACCGCTGCTCAATGCCCTGAAACTCCTGAAACCGGAGCAGCAACGGGCGTTGTGTCTGGTGTTGGCCGGGCCGATTCAACCCGGTTTTCGGGAAAAAGTCGAAAGCAGCATGGCTGAGGTCGGGAGCGACATGCAGATGGTGCGGGTGTTTGACGAAATAAAAGGACGGGAAATTCAGGTTTATTTTGAGTTGTCGGACTACGTTTTAGCGTTATACCAGAACCACATCGGCATGGCGTCGGTCGTGGTGCGGGCTGCGGTTTCCGGAAAACCGGTGTTGGCGTCGGATTACGGTTATCTGGGTCATCTGGTGCAAACCGAGCAACTGGGGGCCGTGACGGATGCCACCTCACCGGCTGCGATTCGGGCGCTTCTGGAACGGATTTTGACCGAACAACTACCGTATTCGAAAACAAACCTGCAAAAGTTAGCCGATCGCAATTCGAACGTTTATTTTGCAGAGACGATTTTTAATCATCTTTGATTTGTTTCCAGCCTATCCACCCTGTCAGCGGTCAAAGACCCTGACAGGGTGGATAGGCTGGAAACAAAAATCAAAGTGGTCGAAAGTCTTGCCAGGAAAACCAGATTACCATGACCGTTTCAATTCAGACTTCCCAGAACGTTACGCTGGAATACGAACCCGCCAGTTTGGGCGACCGGATTCTGGCGTTGTTGCTCGATTACCTGATTTTTTTTGGGTGGCTGATTCTGTATTTTGTGCTGACCAAACTGCTCCCCGGCGCGTTTCGGAGTTCCTTCTGGACGGGCCTGTTTTTGCTGTTGCCGTTCATGCTCTACGATCTGCTGTGCGAAACGTTTCTGAATGGGCAAAGTCTGGGGAAAATAGCGATGAAAATCCGGGTGGTGATGCTCGACGGATCGCAACCCGGTTTGGGGGCTTATCTGCTCCGCTGGCTGCTCCGGATCATCGAATCGCCGATGTTTTTTGGCGGAATGGTGGCCGTCATTACCATTGCGGCCAACGGCCGGGGCCAGCGAATTGGCGACATTGCCGCCGGCACCACGGTGGTGAAACTGACCCGGCCCGTTACGCTGGCCCAGATTACCTACCGGGCCTTACCCGACGACTATCAGGTGCGGTTTCCGGAAGTGGCCCAGCTTTCCGACCGGGATTTGAACATTGTCCGGGAGGCTTTGCGGATGAATAATCCCGAAATTAGCGGTTTAGCCGCCGATAAAGTCAAACAAGTCATCGGTGTTCGGTCGGAACTGGACGATACCACTTTCCTTCGGACGCTGATCAATGATTACCAGTTTTTAGCCTCTTAAGCCTGCGCGGCCCGGCCCGCAGGTATCTACACATATGAAAGAACAAATCAAAACACTAGCGCGGGACTATGCGGCCGATTTGATTGCCAACCGCCGTCACCTGCACGCCAACCCGGAGTTGTCGTTCAATGAGTTCAAAACCGCCCAATTCGTTGCCGAACAACTCAAAGCCATCGGCCTGACTCCGCAGGAGGGCGTTGCCAACACCGGTTTGGTCGCACTGATTGAAGGAAGAGCGGGCCGTTCATCCGAAAGCCGGGTTGTGGGGCTGCGGGCCGACATGGACGCGCTGCCGATTCACGAAGCCAACGATGTTCCCTACAAATCGACCGTCGAGGGCGTCATGCACGCCTGTGGGCACGATGTTCACACGTCGTCGTTGTTGGGAACCGCCCGCATTTTGCAGCAACTCCGCGACCAGTTTGAGGGAACGGTGAAACTGGTTTTTCAACCGGCAGAGGAAAAAGCCCCCGGTGGGGCGTCGCTGATGATCAAAGACGGCGTGCTGGAAAACCCGGCTCCGGCCAGCATGCTCGGCCAGCACGTGGCCCCGAATGTGCCGGTTGGCAAAATTGGCTTCCGGGAAGGTATGTACATGGCGAGCACCGACGAACTCTACCTGACGGTGATCGGCAAAGGCGGCCACGGTGCCATGCCCGACCAGCTCATCGACCCGGTTTTGATTGCTTCGCACATCATCGTGGCTTTGCAGCAGATTATCAGTCGCAACCGCAAACCGGCCAATCCCTCGGTGTTGTCGTTTGGGCGGTTTATTGCAGACGGTGTGACGAACGTGATTCCCAACGAAGTAAAAATTGAAGGCACTTTTCGCTGCATGGACGAAGAATGGCGGGAAGACGGCCTGCGCCGGATGAAAAAAATGGCCGAGGGCATGGCCGAAGCGATGGGTGCCGTTTGCGAATTTACGGTGGTACGCGGTTATCCGTTTCTGAAAAACCACCCTGAACTAACCCGGCGGATGCGCTCGGCGGCCACGGAATACATGGGTGCTGAAAACGTCGTGAACCTCGATTTGTGGATGGCGGGCGAAGATTTTGCCTTCTATTCGCAGGTAGTCGATTCGTGTTTCTACCGACTCGGAACGCGCAATGAAGAGCGGGGCATCATTTCCGGCGTTCACACGCCCACGTTCGACATCGACGAATCGGCCCTGGAAATTGGAGCCGGTTTGATGAGCTGGCTGGCGCTGGAGGAGTTGAGAGTGAAGAATTAAGAGTTAAGAGTTTTACAACGCTGCGATGAGGATCTATAAACTGCTTCCGGTTCTGTTGCTGGTGCTTGGCCTGACGGGCTGTTCGACGTCTACGGTTTACATTGTTCGGCACGCGGAGAAGATCAACGAAGCCGACAGCAGCGGTTTGACCGCCGTTGGGCTGGAACGCGCTCAGGCCCTGGCCGACCGGCTGGAAGACGAGCGGATTAGCCAGATTCTGACTACGCCCTACCGTCGGACGCAGGAAACGGCCCGGCCCCTGTCTCAACGACTCAACCTGCCCATCGACTCGTATCCGGCAAAACCGGTCGGTGCGGTGGTAGAACTGATCCAGCAAACGAAGGGTAAAAATAGTCTGGTGGTCGGCCACAGCAACACGATTCTGGAGATTGCGCAGGGGCTGGGTACCAAACCAACAAAAACAAAAATTGAATCCGGCGATCACGATAACTTGCTGATTGTGACCATCAAGAACGGAATTTTTGGCACGTCGGTCAGCTTGCAGGAAGAAACGTACGGCAAGCCGACAGAACCTTGATTCGCTTGCCTTCGGGGAAATGTGAATATTCGGCGACAAAAAAACGGGCAATTTTTTGTCGTTTAGGCAGTTAAGATAGAGAGTATTAACCCAAATTGAATCCGTTTAATGAGTTTGCGACTGGTAAGATTGTTCTTTGTTTTTTGTCTGACGTATCTGCTCGAAATGAGCATGGTTACGGCTCAAACACCGGCACCCACCGGATCAACGTTTCCGAACCGGTTTACTGGACGCCAGATTGTGGTAACGCTTGGCAGCGATACCGACCGGCCCGAATATCGTCTGTTGGACAACGGGTTGATGTATTACCGGGAAGGATCGGAGGGAGGATTTACGCAATTAGGCCAGCAAAAAAAAGATACCACCCAGAAGGTATTCGCAAGGCTGGAACAGACCTGTAAAATCAAAACCACGAAACTGGAAAAACCGGAAAATCCTGCCGTAACCGTGACCTGGAAGCGGGCGAAAACCGAGTTTGCCGTGGGCTGGGAAAAGCGAAAAGCTCCGGATGAGTACGAACAGTTTTATGATCAATTTATGGAACTGTTCCCCAAAAACCGGAGAAAGTAACTCCAAAAAAGCCCCGGCACATTGCGTACCGGGGCTTTTGCTTTATTGATTTTCCAAGTCAAATTTAATCGGCAGATTATACCGAACCCGCACCGGTTTTCCATCCTGCGTCCCCGGTTTCCAGCGGGGCATGGCTTTGATGATCCGAATGGTTTCTTCATCGGCACCAAAGCCAATGCCTTTCAGGATTTGAACGTCCTGGAAACTGCCATCCGTGTTGATGACAAACCGGACAAATACTTTCCCACTGACATGCGCCCTCCGGGCGGCTTCGGGATACTGCATGTTTTTAGCGATAAAATCACTCAACGCCTGCATGCCGCCCGGAAATTCAGGATTCTTCTCAACGACGGTGAAAATACCCTCTTTATCCTGCTCCGCTGTCAGTTTTTCAGCGGGGCGATTGGGGTCTGTGGTCTGGCCCGAAAACCGCCCCGCTGTTCCGTCAGAACCTTCCGCCAGCCGGGCATTCACAACGGTTTTTCCGCCGACCGCAATTTCCTGGCTTTTATGTCCGGCGAAGCTAATCAGTAAGGTTCCATTGGCGGGCACCGTGATTGTATAGCGGCCCTTTGCATCGGTTGTTGTGCCCCTTTGGACGCCATTCAAAACAATGTTGGCACCCGGAATGGGTATTCCGTCACTAGCAAAAATCTGACCGGAAACGGTTATTTCTTTGTTATTGACAACATCCTGCTTCGCGCGGTCTTCGCAAGCCGCCACGAATAGGAAGAGAGAAAAGGTGAATAGGGCCACAAAGCCGTATTTGACGATTGCCCAGCGGTTGGTTTCGGATTTCTGGAGCATCAGAATGCGTTGTTTTAAGGTGGAAGATTGGAAGAAAGGCGTTACAAAAGCCGACGGTTTCGGCCCGAACGTGTAGGCAATGAGTCGGTTGTCCATCCGGCGCTGGCAGAAGCGGAGCCGGGCCGAGACGGTTTTGGAAAGCTTCATAACGGGTTTAGTTTTTGGTAGTGGCTTTGATGGTATAGGCTGGTTTGGTGTGATCAACCTCGACACTTTTCAGATTCTTGGGGTTCAGTTTCTGAAATTCTTCCCGTGTGATCGTTTTGTCGTCCAGCATATAAACCGGCGGTTTTCCGTCGTAATCGATCCGGCCAGCCTGCTGAATCTGTTCGCCGATTGCGCCTTGTCTGGTTTTCACCTGAATTACCCCATTTTTACCTTCATCGCCATACAAGGTGGTAGCCGATTCTCCTTTCAGGACATTAATAGAATGGATGTCATTCGGATTTACGTCTGACAAAGGCTCTGGTTTTAGTGCAGAAGCAGTCCGGGGTTCCCCGTCAACAAAAATCAGCGGTTTTTTATCCGGATCCGAAACGACCGAACCCCTGAGGATGACATTTGGAGCATTGGGTTTGCTGTCTATCACCTGACCACTTCGCTTGTCTTCTTTGCCTTCCAGGATAAATTGAATGGGCAAAATGTATTGAACCGCAACGGGTCGGCCGTTTTGCAGGCCTGGTTTCCACGATGGCATTTTCCCTACGATGCGTACGGCTTCTTCGTCGCATCCATCTCCAACCCCTTTTTTCACGCGAATCCCATAAATGGATCCGTTCTTTCCAATGGTGAATTGAACAAAAACCGTCCCGTCCGTATTGTTTCGTTGAGCATCCGACGGATACCGCAGGTTTTCGGCTAAATACTGGCCCAGGGCCTTGTTTCCGCCCGGAAATTCCGGCATTTGTTCAATATTTGTAAAGGCTCCGTCTCTCGCGGTATTAGTGGTCGGCGGGGCCGTTGTCGTGTTTGTTGACTTGGGTTGTGAGGCATAACCGACAACCACAATGCGGGCCAGCGAATCGACTTTAGGAACCAGTTTAAAATCAAGCGTCTTTTTGCCGGCTACATCCTTCTCCTGCGATACATAGCCGACAAAACTGGCCACGATTTTGGCGTCAGACGGAACATTCTTCAACTCGTAGCGGCCCTGTATGTCGGTTTGCGCACCACTCGTCGTGTTGCGGACGATGAGCGTCGCACCCGGCAGCGGCTGTCCATCGCTATCGATAACTTTTCCCGAAACCGTTCCTTTTTCGTCCGAAACCGGGGTCACCAGTTCCGTAAGTTGTTCGCGGGCGGCCGTCATCGCCAGTAAACCCAGCAGGAGCGGCAACACCAGCATGTATTTCCCCAGCGCCCAGTGACTGGTAGCCCGGCGTTGCAGCATTTTGATGCGTTCTTTGAGCAGCGACGGTTTGAAAAAACCGTTGGTCAACGTATTGGGCTGAACGCCAAACGCATAGCTGATCAGGAAGGTGGCGTATTCGTGTTTGTCTTCCGCCTGTGCGTCGGCCAGAAACTCGTGGACTTGCTGAATCGCCTGTTTATATAGAATCAAAACCGGATTTATCCAGAAGAAAAGCTGGACCACTTCCAGCAACAACACGTCGAAACTGTGTCCCTGGCGGATGTGAACCAGTTCGTGGGCGACAATCGGCGTGTTGGCCGTTTGCGCATCCCGGCGACACAGCACCAGATACCGGAAGAACGAGAACGTTGGAACGCGCTCATCGGCGGGCAGCACCAGCGTGTAATCGTCCAGATCGTGCCGTTCCGAGCGTTTGATCAGCCGCCCCACGCCCGTTATCTGCACCAGCAACCGCAGAAACAGCGCCCCGGCAACCAGACCGTATACCCAATAGGCGATGGTTTCCCAATCCGGCCCGGTCGGCTGTTCCGCCGTTTGAATAACGACCGGCAGCGAAAACGCGACCACCGGAACGGGAAGGGTTTCGGCCGCGTCGGCGGGCAATTCCACCAGCGGCAGGGTGAGCGAGAGCAGCACCGAGACAATCAGATAGGCCCGGTTGAGCCGGAAAAAGGTATGTTTTCGGAGCCAGATCCAGTAACAGGCGTAAAACAATACGAGAAACAGATTGGCTTTCAGCAGGTATTCGAGGGCCGCGTTCATGAGTCTTTTTGGCGGTTTAGAAGTTCAATAATTTCGTTGGCTTCTTTCAGGCTCAGGTTGCGGTCTTTGACAAAAAACGACACCAGCTTTTTCAGCGAATTGTCGAAATAACCGGACATGAGCTGCTCCATTTCGAAGCGTTTGTACTCCTCTTCCGTGATCAGCGGATAGTATTCGTGCGTTTTGCCGTAGGCCCGGTAGCCCACCAGTCCCTTTTTTTCGAGAATGCGGATGATGGTCGAGACGGTGTTGTAGGCGGGTTTGGCCCGGGTCGGGAGCGACTCCGGGAGTTCGGCCAGAACATCCTTGACAAACCCTTTTTCCAGTTTCCACAACACCTTCATGATTTCTTCCTCGGCATTGGTCAATTCGCGAACTTGCATACGACATCAGGTTGATTACAATCTTAAATCAAACGTATGACTAATATTTTAGTTTTACAACTAATGTATTAGTTTTTTTGTTTGAAAAGTTGTTTTTGTTGGGTTATTGAGGGAATGGGTGGGAAACACTCTTGAAGGAAATAAAGGCATTAGAAGATTAAAATGTCTATTTTCACAGCAAAGCTTTCATGAAAGTGTAACTAGCTTTACTGAATGAAATACCAAACTCCATATGATCAAAATGAACGGCTACCCAATCTGCTGGGCTTAAGGTAGGCCGAAGAAATTGGACTGGCAGAATTTGAAGGATTTTTGAAAGCAGAAATTGTATTGAGCGGACAGTTAACAAATCGAACCCGATTCACCAGCCAGTATATTCAGAAAATCCACAAACAAGCTTTGAGACATTTATACGGATTTGTGGGCAAATGGCGCGATGTTAATCTTTCAAAAGGTGGATTTGTATTTGCTGCTGCCCATTTTTTGCCCAACACGATGCCGTCATTTGAAGCAGATATTTTGAAAATATTGCCTAATCAGTATTCAGATACCGGACATCTAATTCATGATCTGGCTGTCGTTCATGCAGAATTTCTATTCATTCATCTATTTCGGGAGGGAAATGGCCGAACTGCACGCTTACTGGCAAATCTGATGTGCTGAAAGCAGGGTTTGAACGTATTGCAGTGGGGGAAAATTGAACCAAACGAAGGGGCTGAAATTTCGTTTACTAACTACATTCATGCCGTTCAGCAAGCTTCCGGTCATCATTATGAACCTATGAAACGCATTATCGGGGCGATTTTGCCAGCGTAGTTTCGATCTTCCGCATTGTGGCAGTAGCTTGCTCAAGCGAGATATGTATTTTCTCGATTCGAAAAGAAGCTAAGGCTGATTTCAGAATGTCAGCCCGAATTTCCGACGTATTTGCCTTTTTTGTAGCTCGTTTCATGTACGAATTTATGTTTTTTTGATGACTATTTCCGCAGATTTTGTGAAATAGCGGCCCTATTTGACGCTACCAGACTCACTTCACTTCCCCCGCCACCGGCCGTTGCCCCGCTTTCGCCCAGTTTCGCAGTTGATCGAAAACCGCTTCGGTCTGGCCGGGTGTGAATTTGCAATGGCCCTGTCCGTCGGTGAATTTCATAACAAAAAGCTTATCGTTGCCCGCTTGTCGGGCAATGGCGTCGTAGGCCGTGGCTTCTTCGGGCGGAATCAACTCATCGTAGGTCGTGTGAACCAGCAAAACCGGGGCGCTGATTTTGCCGCTAAACGTGGTGTAAGGCCCCAGAAATGTCCGGGATTTGGGCTGGGCGGCCAGCCGGGGGGCCTGGCGGTTGACGAGCGCGTCGTCCGGAAAACCGCTGTACAGCAGATTCGTATTGTCGAATGGATTGCCACCCGCCTGCTGGCTGATGTCGCGGTAGATTTCCTGAAAAAACCAGAGGACACCCGGCAGGTCTTTGTATTTGATAGAAAACCGACGGGCGAATTGCTGGCCGGTGAGCGAATCGGCTTCCAGTTTGTGCTTAATTACGTCTCCGTCGGTGGGGGTTGCGGTTCCATTGGCCAGCTTTTCCAATGCCAGCGTGTTGGGAAAAAGGCCGTCGAAGGTGACCAGAACCGCAAAAAGGTGTTTCTGCAACGATTGGTATAAATGGCCGGAGATGGGGCAAAAGGGCAGGGCACCCTGGTAATGCTGCGGGAATTTTTCGATGGTTGCCAGCGTGATCATGCCACCCATGGAATGGCCGGTAACGAACGTACTGTCGGGCTGGCCGTATTTCTTCACAAAGTGTTGCCGCAGGGCTTCCGTATCGTCTACCCCTTCCAACACCGCCCAGCCCTGCCGCCGGTAGGCCGACTGGGCTACAGCAAAACCTTTTTTCAGGAAAGGAGCCATCCATCCGCCACTCAGATTGCCTCGTTTGTTGCCGATCGTTTCGTAGCCGTGGGCATACATCAGCAACCGTTTGGGCGAACCGGTCTGGCCCCAATTGGCAGGGAAATCAATCCGGTATCGGGCACCGGCAATGGTGCCGGTATCGACGCGGGCCTGCGATGAAGATTGGGCGAAGGCGTTCAGCGTAAAGCCGAAAAAGGCAAACAGCAGGATGGATTTCATGATCGATCAGGAAGGGATACAGGAATAGCCAGTCGATTTAACAGAATGCATTCGCAAAAGCAAGACCGTTTCCTCAAAACCACGATCCGGTTTCCATCACTTGCCGGTTCGATAAGGTTTAGAGCAGGAATGGCACCTTTTTTGTTCGTTTGTTGTTCTAGAACAATAGAACTTGTTTTTTGCCCCTAAATCCCCTAAAGGACGGTCGGCCGCTGCCGGACTTTTAGCATCTGGAAGATGCCGCGTCCAAGTCCCCTTTAGGGGATTTAGGGGTTACGCATAATCCAAAGTAGAAATGAAGTTAAGTGTTTTAGATCAGTCGCCCATTCGCAAAGGCAGCAACGCGCGGGAAGCCTTGCTGGAAACCGTGGCGCTCGCCCAGCTAACGGAAGAACTGGGGTATACCCGGTTTTGGGTATCCGAACACCACAATGTGACCTCGCTGGCGGGCACAACGCCGGAAATCCTGATTGCCCACATAGCCGGACAAACGCAATCCATCCGCGTGGGGTCGGGCGGGGTGATGATTCCGCATTACAGTGCGTTGAAAATAGCCGAGAATTTCCGGATGCTGGAAACGCTTTTCCCCGGCCGCATCGACCTCGGCATGGGCCGTGCACCGGGCGGAGATCGCGTTACGGCCAGCATTCTGAACCCGACCAACACCTTCAGCGAACAGGATCTGGTGCAGCAACTATTTGATTTACAGAATTATTTAAACGATCGGTACGCGCCGGGCAGCGTTCAGGCCAAGGTGCGGGCGATGCCGATTCCGCCGTCGGTGCCGGAGCAGTGGATGTTAAGCTCCAGCGGTCACAGCGGCTTGCTGGCGGCACATTTCGGCATGGGATTTTCGTTCGCCCATTTTATCAATCCACACGGCGGGCCGGAAGCCATGCAGCAGTACCGGGCGCGGTTTCAGCCTTCCGAGAACCTGGAAGAACCGCAGACCAACGTCGCGTTTTTCGTCTTCTGTTCCAACGACCCCGAAACCGTACACCGTCAGCAGGCCATGATCGACTACCGGTTTTTGCAATACGAAACCCGGGGCAAAGTGGACCCGTTCGACTACAACGATCTGAAAACCGTCGCCTATTCGCCGGGTGAAGAAGCGCGCATTCAACACAACCGGCAGCGGATGATCATGGGTAATTCCGAAGAAGTGAAAAAACAACTGCTGAGGTATGCCGATCAATACGAAGTCGATGAGCTGATGCTGGTCAATGTGGGCTCCGAATTTGAAGAGCGGCTGGAGTCGTATCGGCTGCTGGCGGAGGTGTTTGAGTTAAAGACTGTGGCGGTTTGATACGGTTTTATATTCGTTTTTCAGTGTTCATTATTCATTATTAGTATCTTAAGATCCTGTAATATCGAATAATGAATATAGGACTTACGTCTGATAATTATATCACACTTTCGCTTTCTGCCCCTAAATCCCCTAAAGGGGACTTGGACGCGGCTTAATCCGGATGCTAAAAGTCCGGCTCCGGCCGCCCGGCCTTTAGGGGATTTAGGGGCAGAAAGCGAAAGTCCTAGAATAATGAACACTGAATAACGAGCGAAAAAAAACCGTCACTTCTTCTTATACGCAATCCGGAAAATCGTTCCGCCCAGATCGTCAGATACATAGAGGGACCCGTCAGGTCCCTGTGCCAGTCCGCAGGGGCGGTGTTGGACGGGGCCGGTTGGTTTTGCTAAGTCGATACCGGCAAAATTGTCGGCAAAAACCTCCCAGGCTCCCGACGGTTTTCCGTTTTTAAACGGCACAAACGCGACTAAATAGCCTTTTTGCAGTTCCGCCGACTGGCTGTGGAAGGCGACAAAAGCGCCATTGCGGTATTTTTCGGGAAACGTCGTGCCGGTGTAAAACAACAATCCGTTCGGGGCCAAATGCGCCGGGAAGGCCACCACGGGGTTCATGGCTTTTTCACCACCGGTTTTTTTGCCATCCCCGCCGTATTCGGGGGCCAGGATTTTCTTCTTCTGAATGTGGTCGTAATACACATACGGCCAGCCGCCATCCGATCCCTTTTTCACTTCGTACATGGTTTCGGCCGGCAGTTCCGCGCTGTGTTTGGGCGTATAATATTCCGGGTAGAAATCATGGAACTTGCCGCGACCGTGCTGAACGACGAATAGCGAGTTCGTTTTGGTGTTCCAATCCAGGCCGACGGTGTTTTTCAAACCCGTTGCAAACCGGACGCCATCGCTGTACGACTGGTTGAGCCGGTTGGTTTTGAACTGCCAGATGCCGGCGGCTGAATCCAGCAAAGGGCACGGCATTAGGCCTTTGCCGGTTCCGGCTTCGCGGCAGGCATCGTTGTCGGAGGCCACGTTGACATAAATCATCGACTGGTTATCGACCGCAATCGATTTGGACTGATCGCGTTCTTTCAACCGCAGACCTTCCACAATTTTTTCCGGCTGATCCGGCTGCATCACTTCACCTTTTTCATTCAACTGATACCGGTAAACGCCACTGTTGGACGATGCGTACAGGTAATCGTTTTTGATGAAAATGCCCGTGCCAGGGTAATCCCCAAAACCGGTTTGTTCATCGATCAAGCCGTCTTTGTTGGTATCCCGCAGCCGGTAAATGCCTTTGCCATCTTTCAGTTTTCCCAATTTGACGTAGATGTCGCCGTTTTTACTGACGGCCATGTGTCGGGCAGCCAACAGGTCGGTTGCGACGATGGAAGCCGAAAAACCGGCCGGTAGTTTGATCGCCGAAGGCTCGACGGTTTTGCTTTTTTGGGTTGAAGATGCGGGCGTGTCGCTGGTGGCCCAAACCGGATGAAAGCCTGCCAGTGCGCTAACCAGACAGATGGTCCGGATAAATGTTCTTTTCATGAAAGGGTTTAGTCGTTAAATGGGGAACCGTGAGTCTAAAGATTGCCAATTTCTGTGTATTTTGGCAAAATCACTGGATAAAATCATACTATTCCTAAAAACATGACCTTAAATCGTCGAATTTTCCTCCACCAACTGGGTCTGGGCGTTGCGGGCCTGGGTCTGATCGGCTCCCTGCCGACGACGCTCCGGGCGGCTCCGCTGCGTTCGTTCCGGCTGCCCCGCAGCCTGCCCGAAGCACAGGGCGTGTCGTCGGCCGGTTTGCTGGATTTTGTCAATGCGGTCGAAGCGGCCAAACTCAATCTGCACAGTCTGATGGTGGTGCGGCATGGTCAGGTGGTGGCGGAAGGCTGGTGGGCGCCCTACGCTCCCGATCTCAAACATACCTTGTATTCGCTCAGCAAAAGTTTTACGTCATCGGCCATTGGTCTGGCGGTGGCCGAAAAGCGGTTGACGGTCGAAGATAAGGTGGTTTCGTTTTTTCCGAACGAGGTTCCGGCTACGGTCAGCGCCAATCTGGCGGCCATGCGGGTGAAGGATTTACTGACGATGGCAACGGGTCACGACAAAGATTCGACGGGTGCTCTTCGGTCCGATCCCGATCAGAACTGGGTGAAAGCCTTTCTGGCGCAGCCGGTCGAGCACGAACCCGGCACGTTTTTCGTCTACAACAGCGGGGCCACGTATATGCTGTCGGCGATTATTCAGAAAGTGACGGGTCAGCCGTTGCTGGCTTACCTGAAACCCCGGCTGTTTGATCCGCTGGGCATCGAGGGGGCCGACTGGGAAACCGATCCGAAAGGCATCGCGACTGGCGGGTGGGGGCTGCGCGTGCGCACCGAGGACATTGCGAAGTTTGGCCAGTTATACCTGAAAAAAGGTATCTGGAACGGCAAGCGAATTTTGCCCGAAGCCTGGATTGAAGACGCCACCAAATTTCAGATTCAATCGAAGGGCGGTTCGCGCCCGAAGGAAGAAAACGACTGGCTGCAAGGCTACGGCTATCAGTTCTGGCGGTGCCGCAACGGCGCGTACCGGGGGGATGGTGCCTTCGGTCAATACTGCATTGTGATGCCGGAAAAAGATACGGTGATTGCCATTACGAGCGAAACGAGTGACATGCAGGGCATTCTGGATCAGGTCTGGAAACACATTCTGCCCGGCATTCAGCCGGAGGCCATTGCGGCCAAACCGGTGGTTCCGCTCAAGCAGAAATTAGCCGCGCTGGCCTTGCCGCTGCCAGCCGGACAAGCCACTTCGCCGACGGTGGCGCGGGTGACGGGAAAACCGTATCAGATGGCCGACAATTCGTTGAACATCAAACGGGTTTCGCTGGCTTTTCAGAACGGTTCCTGCGTCTGCACGCTGCACGACGACCAGGGCGAACACCGGGTGGTTTGCGGTTTAGGGAACTGGAAAGAAGGCGAGACCGATTTGTCGACTGTTCCGCTGAAACTCGTTCCGACATCGGTTCCGAAAGAGACTAAAACGAAACTGGCCGGGAGTGGTGCCTGGAGCGACGAAAACACGTTTACGATGACATGGCGGTTTATCGAAACGGCCCATTATGAGAACGTAACCTGCCGGTTTGACGGTGACGATCTGCGGCTTGAATTCCAGAAAAGCCTGGCGGTTTTGTCAAACACCAAAGACCCACGCCCGGTTTTGGAAGGGAAGCTGATGGGGACGGTTTCGCAGGGGAAATAAGCGGGATGGAGAAAGGAAAACACGGGTGTAAAGCCGGGGAGAAATTGCTAAATAGCCAAATTTTCGGTAAATTAATGTCCTGATCGCATCGGTCAGGGCTTTTTCTATGAAAGAAAGGAGACGCGCATGACTCATACCATCATAATCGAAACGGAGAATGAAAGCGTTTTTGAGCGAGTTAAAGAATTCGCTCAGCATATTGGCGCACCTTTTTCTGAATCTCATACCGATGCAAAAACGGTCGATCAGGAAGAAGCCTTGAAACGGTTTTTTGGAAGTTGGGAGGGCGAAGAATCCGGTGATGAACTGGTAGAGATGATCTACCGTGCCCGCAATGATCGCTCGCGAGATATTGAATTATGAGTTCCCTGCTGGATACCAATATTTGCATTTATTTATTTATTTAGAGGGCAGTTCGATCTGGAACGTAAAATTAGTCAGGTCGGTATTAGCTCCTGTTACCTGTCAGAGATCACCATTGCAGAACTGCTTTACGGTGTTGAAAATAGCGATCCCAATCGTCGTAACAAGAATCGGAAAAACCTTGATTGGCTTCGTACGGCATTTGTTGGCCGAACGTTACTTATTGGGCCAAGTTTCCATGAATATGCCCGGCAGAAAGCGGCATTAAAGCGGATTGGGCGTCCTGTCGGCGAGTTTGATTTGTTGATCGGCTCGGCGGCTATTGTTCACGATCTGACGCTTGTTACGCGCAACACGCGTGACTTTGAAAATCTGGATCGGATCAAACTTGAAAATTGGATCGATTGAATTTTAGTTAGCTGGTTTTTCAAGAAATGGCTTCCAATAAAGATTTATCAACGCTCACAGACCCTGTTCATCGGCGAACTGAATCAATTCGGCCAGGTTGTTGACTGCCAGCTTATAATAGATGTTCTTGCGGTGGATTTTAACGGTTTCGGTCAACAGCAAAAGCCGTTTGGCGATTTCGGGCGTGTCGAATCCCTGTTTCAGGAGGGCGATAATTTCCAACTCGCGGGGCGATAGTTTAAACCGTTTCAGAAGATCATCTTCGGGGTGCAGCGTTCCGGCCTTGCTGCCCGATTTCGGGTCGAAGTACGGAATACCGTCGACGACGTTTTGCAGGCAGGTGAACAGTTCCTGCTGGGAAGCACTTTTCAGGAGATAACCGGCCACACCGATGGCTTTCAGTTCGTCGACAAACGTCTGGTAGCTGTACATCGAAATGATAATGACCCGAACCAGCGGAAACGCTTGGACGACCTCGCGGGCCCTGTTTAGCCCATTCCGGTTGGGCAAATTGATGTCCAGCAGAACCAGATCAGGGTGTACGTTCTGAATGGCCGGCAGGATGCCCGTTCCAGTATACACCTGATCGACCACCTGATAGCGGGAGCCAACCGACCGGAGCAGGCTGCGTAGGCCATCGTTAAACACCTGATGGTCGTCGGCAATCAGAATGGTGATCGGTTTAACAGCAGAATCCATGCATTTACGAATCAATAGGCACCTCCAGAATGATGGTTGTTCCGCGTTCGCCGGAATCGACCAGTAATTTTGACTTCAGATACGTGACCCGGGAGCGAATGTTGCGCAGCCCGATTCCGGCGGATTTGTTGTGCCCGGTTGCCGAATACCCCCGACCGTCGTCTTCGACCAATAAAGATACCTGTTGTGGATAAAAAAGCAACTGAACGGTTATCTGCTTTGCCCGGGCATGGCGGATGGCATTTTGGATGAGTTCAACCGCAATTCGGTAAATGGTCAACTCCATTTCGTTGTCGAGCCGGCGTTCCGGGCCAAACGAGATGAACAGAAAGTAAATCCCGGAATTGGCTTCGACCCGGTTTACGGTTTCGTGCAGGGCTTCGGTCAGGCCGAGCCGGGCAAACTCGGGGGGCATCAGGTTGTGGGAAATGTGCCGAAGGTCGCGAATTGCTTTTTCCATCAGCCTGATCGGCTGCAACAAGGCATCGTCGGGTTCGTGAACGATTTCGAGTTGCACCTTGATGGCCGCCAGCGTCGATCCCAGGTCATCATGCAAATCGCCCGCCAGCCGTTGTCGTTCGCCCTCCTGCGCCTGCAAAACCTGTTTCATCTCGTGCCGTTGCCGGCTCAGTTTCATCTGCGTGTAAAGCCGGACGGCAGTACCGGCCAGCAAAAGCAGGCTCAGGATGGCCACCAGTCGAAACCAGGTCGTTTGCCACCACGGTGGATGAATGATGACCTGAATCGACGTTCCTTTTTCGTTCCAGACCCCATCGTTGTTCGATCCCTTGACCCGGAAAACGTACGTTCCGGGATCCAAATTGGTATAGCTCACATACCGTCGCGAGCCACTGTATACCCAGTTTTTCTCCAGGCCTGCCAGTTGGTAGGCGTATTGATTTTTGGAGGGATTTACATAATTCAGGGCCGCAAATTCAAAGGAGAAAAAGTTTTCATCGTAGTTCAGGTGCAGGGTTCGGGCTTCTATTTTACCGGGGATGGGTTTGTCGAACAATTTGGCCTGCGTAATCACCACCGGTGGAATATGGCGGTTGGTCGTTAGCTGTCGGGGATCGAACGAAACGAATCCATTTTCACCGCCGAAGTACAGCATACCGCTCTTCCCCTTGAAATGGGCCTTTTTGAACCCGTCGCCGGGCAAACCGTCACTGACATCGTAATTGATAAAGGTCTTGTCGGCGAACGAAAACCGGGAGAGGCCTTTGGACGTTCCCAGCCACAACTGCCCCTGGTTGTCTTCCTGAATGGAAAAAATAGAATGATCGGCCAGCCCGTCGGCCTGCGTAAAGACCTGAAATGTTTGCGTTTCATACTCAAATCGGCACAGCCCTCCGCCGGAGGTTCCTAGCCACAGATTCCCTTTTGAATCCTGAAAGATGCTGGGAACGGCATCTGCCGGAAGGCTACCCGGTTTGCGACGATCCGGGCGATAATGGGTAAACCGCCCGGTTTTCCGGTCCAGCCGATTGAGCGCCACGCTGCCCGTCCCAATCCAGAGGTTTCCCTGCTTGTCTTCATGAATCGAAATCGCCCAGGCATCGCTGATTCCCTTTGCGTTTTTCGGATCATACGCATAGTGGGTTACGTGCCCCGTTTTTCGGTCGAAGCTCTTGATCCCGTTGTTGGTGCCCAGCCAAAGCAGGCCCTGGCGGTCTTCGTAAAGGGTGAAGATCGCGCCATTACCGCCGAGTCCGGGATAGCGGAGGGTGTCCTGCGTAAACGGAATAAACGTTTCCGTTTGCCGGTTGAACAGCGCCAGGTCGCCCTGGCTACCTACCCACAGGTTGCCGTCGCGGTCTTCGAGCAGGGCATTCACATGGCGAGTCGGCTGCCCCCTGGGCTGGTTAGGGGAGAATCGGTACGTCTTAAAGCGGCCCGTTCGTTGGTCCAGCCGGTCCAGTCCGGCCCCGGTGGCCAGCCAGACGATTCCGGAGCGGTCTTCCAGAATGGCATCGACGTACTTATTGCTCAAGGACGGAACAGGAGCGGGAAGCGGTCGGTAATGCTGGAACGGCTGCTGGCGGGGATGCGCCCGGTCAACGCCTTCACCCCAAATGCTGACCCACAACAAACCGGATCGATCCACCAGAAGGGCGTTGACGAAAGAACCACGCAAACTCAGCGGATTTTCCGGGTCGTGCTGCACCTGCGTGAAGCGGGTGCGTTCGGGATTGAGCTGAAACAAACCCTGCGTATTGGTGCCAATCCAAAGGTTCCCCTGCTGATCTTCAGCAAAGTGTCTGAATTTTCGGTTGATGGTGGCATTGATGGCCGGCGACGGGCTTAGTGTGTAGGGGTAATGCCTGAACGTCCCACTTTTCCGGTCAAACCGGTTCAGGCCATTCTCGGTGCTGATCCACAACATACCCGTATGGTCTTCATACAGTTCCCGCACTTCATTGTGGCTCAGGCTGCGGGAATTGGCAGGGTCGTGCCGGTAGGTTGTAAAGCTAACGGGAGCGGTTTTTTCGGCTCCGGCCGGGTTGCGACTCATTCGGTGTAGCCCCTGTTGACTACCCACCCACAAAGTTCCGGTTTTGTCGCGGTAAATCGTGTTGACTTCCGGGATTTTCCCGGCGGAGGACTTTTCGGCCAGCAAGGTCGCATAATTGAAGCGGGAATAGGTGCCGGTTTTTTTGTCGAACTTCCGGAGTTCGGGCGTGCCGTTCGCTACCCAAAGGTCACCCTCCCGATCTTCCACAAGGGTGTTTATCGTTCCATGATGAAGGGTTTGGGGAGTAGGGCCGTAGCAGGTAAAGGTTTCAGTCTGTTTATCAAATTTACAAATTCCCTGCCCCATCATGCCGAGCCAGAGGAAACCATCCCGGTCTTCCATCAACTGAATTACGGAATTGCCCGCGAGCGAGGTCGTATCTCCTGGAATCTTTTTGTAGGTAGTAACCGTGTAGCCGTCGTATTTGCTGAGGCCATTGTCGGTCGCAAACCACATGTACCCCTCGCGGTCCTGAAGCAGGGCATACACCACATTGTTCGCCAGCCCCTGGTTGATGCCCAGGTGTTCGAAGCGGAACTGGCGGGCCGTCTGGGCGTGGCTCCATACGCTCAACGAGCAAATGAGCAGGAGGGCGATACACCACAGACGGGTCATGGCAGCGGTTTTGGGGCTAGCTCTATCAATCGGTTTCAATCACTACCTTGACCGTGTGAATTTGTCCGGCATTCGAAAGCCGCAACAGATACAGACCCGGAGCGGTTTTCAGCCTGACCGGCACCGGGCCTGTCGGTTTGGTGGCGTAGGAACGACTATAGAGTTTGCGGCCCAGGTTATCCACCACCTCCAGATCCCCCGACCGGAAAGCGTCGGGCCACTCCACCCAGAACGTCCCGTTGCCGGGATTCGGGTATACTTTCAAAGTTCCCAACGTCGGCTCCACCGCCGTGATGATCATTGGGTCCGAGTCGTTGAAGCAGCCACCTTGTCCGGTCACGCGGACGGTATAGGTTCCGGCACCCGGATTGCGCAGAACCTGGCGCGTCGAATCCGGCAGGGGTTGACCGTTTCGGTACCACTGATTGCCCGTCGCACTGCTCGAACGGAAACCGTTGCTTTCCGGGGTCACGGTTGGCTTGGGCGGTTTAGGGGAGAAGTTCATGGTGACATAATCGGAGGTCGGCCCTTCCAGATTGCCCCGTTTGGGCGTCACCGCCACGGAAGCGCTCTGCTTGATGAACCGGGTGCTGCTGGTGGTTGTCACCGACGGGCCGTCTTTGGTCAGCCACGTATACGAACTGAAATTATCGGGCGCTTTCAGCGAGACGCTGTCGCCTGTGCAAAGGGGGACGGGGGTAGTGACGGATAGCGCCGGTTTTTCAATGCGAACCGAAACCGGTTTTGACAGGGCCGAACAACCATCCTGGGAAACCCGAACGGTATAATCGCCCAAAAAGGCCGCAACGGTGGTGTCACGCGTGGTTTCGGTCCAGCGTTCTCCGTTAATGAACCAACTGAAGCTCGTGAATTTTCCCGCTGGCGTGACCCGCAAACGGAACCGATCCGGGAAGGTTTCAACCGTAATAACCGGTGTTTCGGGACCCGGTTTTAACGTGATGGTAACACCCTGATCGCTGCTCACTTCCTGCTCGCATCGTTTGGCTTTCGCCGTATACAAACCGCCTTGTGTCACGGCCAGCGTATGGCCTTTGGCACCACTGATTTCCTGCTCATTCCGGAACCAGCGAACATCCGTGAAATTGGTCGAAAGCCGGAGCGTCGCCGTATCGCCGGGACAAAGCTCGGTGAAACCGGTGGTGGAAATAATCAGTGGTTCAGCGTTGTTGCATTGGGGCGGATCAAGCAACAGGAGCGGGTCGCCCAATAAATATTGGGTTATGTTGGCCGTGAAGCCATACCGGTAGGCATCGCTCACGTAAGCTCCTTTCGCAATCTCATGAAAAGTCTGATTCTCCTTAAACTTGGTTAATAACGGCGATTGATTATTATAAGTAAAGATAGCGATCGGAGTCGAATACGAATTGACAAAAAGCGTATTCCCTTTATCGAGATACGTTCCGGCCAGATAATCCTGAAAATCAACATTTCCGACCGAACAGGAGGCAAAATCGAAGAGGAGCGTATTAAGCTTTTCGAGGCTTCTGATCGCATTCGGTGTAATGCCGTAATAATGGGAAACGGGCTCACCGTGTCCCGAATAATAGACTATTTCGTAGGAATTTGTACCTAACTTTTTGAGGTAATCCGCCTGCCAGACCGGATCAAAACCGTGAAAGTCTGCGCCATATTTTTGAGGTACGTTAATCGTATCGTTGTTCTTCCATCGCCCGGTTAGCTGCTCAATTTGTTTTGGATAACCGCCGTCGTTGTAAAACGTATCGGCCAGCAACACCTTTTTGTCAAACTTGATCGTACCGGTTTTGAACTGATGTAGTTTTTCAAAATACCGCAAAATATAAGCCTTTCCCTCTTCCGGGCGAGTGGGCACGAGGGCACCATACGAAATGTCGGAGATGGAGGACTGGAAAAAAACGGGTGCAATGTCATTCGGTAGCGGCTCTTTTCCCGCGAGCTGGCAATCGTAACGTCGACTAATGAACACTTTTTCCTGCGGATCGAAGGGAAAATCCTGGGTCAGAATTTTGGCGTATACGCCCAGGCTGGAAAACCAGGTTTGTCTCCCCGGGAGCGGCTGATTGGTTTTGTGGTCGAGGATGTCGGCCCGGATGCTGGCGTTGGGGATGCGCCCGATAAAAAACAGGTAATGGAGGGGCGCTTCGGAATCAAAGTATCGGGCTTTAATTTTTTCGTATAGCTGCCCTTTCTCCGTTGGGTCGGCAGAAAGGTATGTTTGCTCAAAAACAAGATTGGGATCGGCGCGGGTAGCGTCGGTTTTATAGACCGTTAAAGCCTGCTGGACCTGGGAATCGTTTTCGTACTGATTGTCCATAACCAGCAGAACTTTTTTGTTTTTTTTGAGCGCCGTTCCGGTTTTATAATGGATTTGCCCGGTTTCGTCGCCATCGCAGCCCGAAGAATGGTATAATGTGAAATAATAGTCGGTATTCTCTTTTAATCCTCCAACCGGTATTTGCAGCGTTCGGGTGCCTTTGTCAAGCGCCTTGCCTGAAATGTAAATAACCTCTCCCGGTGCCTGAAAATCGGTGGAGGTTTTTACGACCAGGGTCAGAAAACTGATGGCATTGATGTCGAAACCCGCATCGAACGACACCGAAAGAATAGCCGCATTGGCCGGCCGTCGTGCATCATCCGTCACGGAAAGAACGGCATTCTGGGTCTTCCGAGCCGCTGCCGAACGGATGGACGGATGAATCTGAAGCTGGAAAAAGCCGTTCGAATCGAGGTGAACCGAAGACGATTGCCCGAAAGCCAAAGATACGCCAGCAAGGAGAAAGTAACCGCAAAGCATGAAGCATTGAAAACCGCTGCTTTTTGCGTTCGGAATTCGTCGGTTTAGGAGAAGGGCAGCCATACCTGCAAGACACCGGTTTTGGGCATAGGGTTGGATAAGAAGTTTATAAAAGTACAAATTCTGTAAACTATAAACCTATTATCATAAACCATAAAATAAAAACCGTAAAACCGCCTTTCACGGCTGGCTATTCCGAATCAGCGTGGCGTAGAACCGAATCATGTTCCGGTAGTCTTTCAGGCTGATCCGTTCATTGGTGCCGTGGACCCGCTGGGTGTCTTCGTCGTTCATGGGCGTGGGCGAAAACCGGTAGATTTGCGGACAAACCCGGGCGTAAAACCGGGAATCCGTGCCGCCCAGCGTTAGATACGGCGTGACGATGGTTTCGGGAAAAACCCCCTTGATGGTGCGGTGAATCCGTTCGAAACCGAGCGCATTCGGATCGGAAACCGGTGAAGGCTGGCTGATGAATTTTTTCAGCACCTTGACCTGAATCCGCTCATCATCAATGACTTCCTTTACGCGTTCGGCAACGGTCTCCACGGTTTCGCCGGGCAGAATCCGGAAGTTAATCGTCGCTGTGGCTTCAATCGGCAGCACGTTGTCTTTCACGCCCGCCTGAAAAATGGTGGGCGCGGTGGTGGTCCGGAGCGTCGCATTGCCGGAATTCGACTGCGCCATGATGCGGGTGATGAGGGGCGCGAACAGCCACTGGTTGGCAAACACAATCCGCTGCCCGAACGGCATTTCGGGACCGATGTACGTAAACATCTGGTCCAGCCCCGCATCCAGCCGTGCCGGAAACGGGTTCTTTTCCAGTTTGCTCACCGCTTCGGCCACCAGACCGATGCTGGTTTGTTTGGGCGGCATCGACGAATGGCCCCCCTTGCTGACGGTTGTCAACTCGATGCTGGCGTAGCCTTTTTCACCGATTCCGATGAGTGCAACGGGTTTGGGCAGGCCCGGAATACCGTCGGTTTTAATCACACCACCTTCGTCCAGTACGTATTCCAGCGTGATTTTCCGCCGTTCCAGTTCGGCGGCTATGGTTTGGGCGCCCCGAAAACCAGTGACTTCCTCATCCTGTCCGTAGGCCAGCATGATCGTCCGCTCAGGCTGAAAACCGGTAGCGAGCAGTCCTTCGACGGCTTCGAGTTGCGCCATGACGCTGCTTTTGTCGTCCAGCGTCCCCCGGCCATACAGAAAACCGCCTTCCAGCAATCCTTCGAACGGCGGCCGTTTCCACATTTTCTGGGTGCCTTGAATGACGGGGACGACATCGTAATGCCCCGTCAGCAACACCGGTTTCAGCGCCGGATTGCGTCCTTTCCATTCGTAGAGTAAACCGTACTGGTTAAACGTCTCTCGTTTGAGCTGCTGGTGAATCCGGGGGAAGGATTGCTGGAGCAGACTGAGAAATTTCTCAAACTGCGTAGTGTCCGTCAGCGACTCATCGGAATAGGAAACCGTCCGCAGCCGCAACGCAGCCACCAGCCGGTTCACGGCCGAATCGCCCACCGCAACAGCGGCTGCGGGTGGAACATCGCGCAGTTGCTTGGAAGAAAAGCGGAGGGTATTGACCAGCAGAACAAGCAGCAGGACAGCCAATCCAATCAGGAACCATCTGAGTCGTTTCATTTTTTCTAAATCATGCCCCGGGCTTTCAGTTCCAGGTATTTGTTGACGGTGTCGGCGGTCAGGTTCTGCGGGGCGGTCAAAATGGCCTGAATGCCATATTGTTGTAATTCTTTGACGATCAACTTTTTCTCGTAATAAAACTTCTCGGCAATGGTTTTCTGGTAGATTTCTTCCGTCGAACTGGCCGGGTTGTTCAATAATGTTTTCAATTCGGTATTTTCAAAAAAAACAACGATCAGCAAGTGGTCTTTAGCCATCCGGCGCAGATACGGCAATTGCCGACGCAGGGCGTTAACCGTCTCAAAATTAGTAAATAACAGTAATAAACTCCGCTGGCGGATGTGTCGGCGCAGGTTGGTGTACAAGGCTTCGTAATCCGATTCCAGAAACCGGGTTTTCTGCCGGTATAACACTTCCAGGATTTTCTGCATGTGGCCCGGCCGTCGCTCGGCGGTTACCAGTTGCCCGATCTGTTCCGAGAACGTCAGCAGCCCGGCGCGGTCCTGTTTGAGCAGGGCGATGTTGCTCAAAACGAGCGTCGCGTTGATGGCATAATCCAGCAAACTAAGTCCTTCAAACGGCGATTTCATGACGCGGCCTTTGTCGATGAGGCAATAAATGGCCTGCGATTTTTCGTCCCGGAAGGCATTCACCATCAGGTCGCTCCGGCGGGCGGTGGCTTTCCAGTTGATCGTGCGGACGTCGTCACCCCGGCTATAGGCCCGCACCTGTTCAAATTCCATGCTGTGTCCGATCCGGCGGACTTTTTTGATGCCTACTTCGCTCAACCGGTTCGAAATGGCCAGCAATTCATACTGTCGCATTTGCAGAAATGACGGAAAAACCGCCACGATCTTGTTCTGCGAAAACTGGTAGCGCCGTTTCAGCAGCCGCAGGGGTGTCATTGCGTAGACGTTCACCGCGCCGAAATGATATTCTCCCCGTTTGGTCGGCCGCAGTTCGTAGCGCAGCGTTTTGGTTTCGTTGGGTTTTAACGTGGCCGTAAACAGCACATCCCGCTTCTGAAACTGGAACGGGATTTCATCGATGATTTCGACCTGTGCCGGAAAGGAATAGCGGTTTTCGAGGTAAAGGGTCACCGGGTTTTCGTCACCGTTCGAGAGCCGGTCGGGGAGTTCGCGTCGCGCAAAAAAAGCCGCCCGTTTGGTTGGATTTCGGAACAGCAGGATGCCGTCCAGCAGGCACAACGCTACCAAAACCGCCAGCAGCAGTTTGACGAACGGGAACAGGACCGGAAACACGTACGCCAGAATGAACAGCAAAACGAACGCGATCAGCAACAGCCAGACGCGGGTAGAAACGTAGAGCGCGCGGAAAAGGGTCATCGCGGCACCTCAATCTTCTGCACCACCTGCCCAATCACCTCATCCGCCGTACCGCCTTCCATTTCGCGTTCGGGAGTAAGCAAGACGCGGTGGCGCAACACCGGCGCGGCCAGTTCCTGCACGTCTTCGGGCGTGACAAAATCGCGGCCCCGGAGCGTGGCGAGGGCTTTGGAACTGTTCAGAAGCGCCACCGAAGCGCGGGGCGAGGCCCCCAGAAATAGCGATTTGTGGGTGCGCGTACTCTGCACAATCTGGGCGATGTATTCAAACAGTTTATCTTCAATGTAAACCCGGTGAACCTGCGACCGTAATGCCTGCAACTGATCCGCCGTCAGCGACGCCTGAACGGCTTCGACGGCGTCGGCCAGATTCCGGCGTTCGTGGTGGCCTTTCAGGATGTTCACTTCTTCCAGCACGTTGGGATAGCCGACGACGACTTTGAACAGAAACCGGTCGAGCTGGGCTTCGGGCAGCCGGTAGGTGCCTTCCTGCTCGACGGGATTCTGGGTCGCCAGCACCAGAAACGGGTCGGCCAGCAGATACGTGATGCCGTCGTTGGTGGCCTGCCGCTCTTCCATGACCTCAAACAAAGCTGCCTGCGTTTTGGCCGGAGCGCGGTTGATTTCGTCGATCAGCACGATGTTGGAGAAAATCGGACCCCGGCGGTATTCAAAATCCGTGGTTTTGGGGTTGAAAATGGACGTTCCCAAAACGTCGGAAGGCATCAGGTCGGGCGTAAACTGAATCCGGCTGAAATCGACCGAAATGGTTTTGGCAAGGAGCTTGGCAATCAGTGTTTTGGCTACACCCGGAACGCCTTCGATCAGCACGTGGCCGTCGGCCAGCAAAGCCGTCAGGAGCAGATCGATGGTTTGGTGTTGTCCGACAATGACCTTGCCGATTTCGGCCCGAATGGCATCGACGGCGGTTTTGAGTTCGGTTAAATCTAAGCGGTTTTCGTAGGGAGACATGGTGTGAATTCGCAGTTACGCTTTCGCCTGTATATAAAAGTTTTCTATCAACTCATTCAATCGAATCAAATCGTACTCACTCATCATCTGCTGTTGTGAGAAAGCAATTTGGCGGAATAGCGCGTGAACATCCGATTCCGAAACGCCACTTTTCCGCGCCAGGGCCAGTTTGAATTCTTCATCAGGAAGAGCGGTATTTAAGCCAAACTGTTCCCGAACATAGGCCAGAAAATACTGAATTTTCTTCTGGGCCAGATTCCCGTGGTCGGCGCGCTGGAAATACAAGCGACCCACGTTCTGCACAAACGTCAGCGAGGTATTTTTCAGCGGTTCGACCAGCGGAATGACGCGCTGGGTTCGTTTTCCCGCAAAAATGACGTACAGCAGCAAGCCCATCACCGTGAGGTAATAGGCCCAGGTCAACGGCGGCTGCGTCAGAATATACCGCAGGAGCGACTGCTCGTCTTCATCAAAACGCCCCAGTTTCTGGTATTCGTCCCAGAAAGTTGGTTGGGCGGGCAGATACGACAGGGCTTTGTAGGCGTAATCATCCGTGGATGGATCAAGAACGTAGAAATTGGTAAACGCCAGCGGCAGGTTGTGGATGAAAAAAGCGCCTTTGCCGTATTGAATCTTGATGAAAATGGGCTCGTTTCGGGCATTTCGGCCCAAAACCGTCGTTTGGGTCGCTTTGGTGGTGACCAGAAAATTTCGCCCGTCGTCATGCCGGAAGTGGTAATCGACCCGGTTTTTCAGCTCCGGATTGGTGAAATTCATCCCTAAGGTCGTATCGCGCAAGGTGGGCGTTTTCAGATCGGCGCGAAAACCGAGCTGCATCGCCAGTGAATCCGGGAATTCGTAGGCCGAAATAAAAACCGCATTGCCCCGGCTGGCGTACTCCAGTAACTTTTTTCGGTCGAAACCGGTCAGCTTCAGCGTATGGCAAACAAAAATATAATTGCTGCGGGCGGGTAAGGTGCTATCTGACAGATGATTGTAAACTGGCAGGCGCAGACTTTTTACCGGTTGCTGGTTCAGCACGTCCGGCAACAGGTCGAACAACACCCGGGTACCGAACGGAATTTTGTCTTTGTTCGTGTAGGTGGGATTCCAGTCGATAGGTTTCGGGCGATAAAATTCGAACAGCCCGTACGCAACGATGGTTGTCATCAGAAAGAGAAGGTATTTGTTCGGTTTCAAACGGTATGGGTTTATTTCCTGCTACTTTACGAGCGGTTCGCGTCGGCATCCGCACAAATGACATGCCGGTTTACCTGCAAGTTATAATAAGTTAGAAACCTGCAACCAAACAAATTTTCATAACTTTCCTGCTCGCTAAACAAAACCCCTGTTTTATGAAAAAAGTCTTATGGATCGTCGGCGGCCTTGCGGTTTTAGTACTCATCGGTTACTTCGGACTTCGCTCGTTCACCAAATCGTCCAGCCCGGAAGCGGTTGCGACCAGTGACCAGAATGGCGTTCAGGTGAAAGTAGAATATTGCCAGCCGTATAAAAAAGGGCGCAAAATTTTCGGCGGTTTGGTACCCTATGGCGAAGTATGGCGGACGGGCGCAAACGAAGCGACGATCATTACGATCGATCAGAACGTCACCGTGGCCGGGCAACCGCTGGATGAAGGCGAATATTCGCTCTGGACCATCCCGTCCGAAGGCAGTTGGATGGTTATTTTCAACCGGGAAACCGGGCAGTGGGGAACCAGTTACGACCAGACCAAAGACGTTTTGCGGGTGCCGGTGGCGGCCCGGAAGCGCAATGCGGTGGCCGAACAGTTCTACATCAGTTTCGCGCCCCAGGCGGGCGGGAGCGACATGCTGCTGGCCTGGGATCAAACCGAGGCTATTGTGCCGATTCGGCTCCGCGAAAATCAATAGAGAGCGGGTTGTGTGGTCAATTCGTTGAAACCGGATCCGAACGGGGATGAACTATTTTGTAATCGTTTTCAGTATTTTCTGTTTTGGCCGGAGTGTGTACGCGCAGAAAACCGTTTCTGCCGTGTCACTCAGTCCGCGAATTGCGAATTACCAGATTCAGGTTGAGCTCAACACCGCAACGAAGCGGCTGGAAGGGAAAGAGACACTGGTCTGGAAAAACCCGTCGAACGAGTTCATTCGTGACCTGCAATTCCATTTGTACCTGAATGCCTTCCGGAATCCTCAGTCGACCTTCATGCGGGAATCGGGTGGTCAGTTGCGGGGTGAATTTATCGATAAAAACGACCCGGAAGCGTTTGGATCCATCGATATTGTGTCGATTAAAACCCGTGTCGGGGCCTCTGGCGAAGCCGAAAACCTGACGGGTAACTACCGGTTTATCCAGCCCGACGACGCCAATGCCGACGACAAAACCGTGATCCGCGTACTGCTCAGCAAACCGGTTGCGCCCGGCGAAAGCATCACGCTTGACATTGCGTTTCGGGCCAAATTGCCTAAAATTTTTGCCCGGACCGGCTACAGCCGCGATTTTTTTCTGATCGGGCAGTGGTTTCCCAAGATCGGGGTGTATGAACCAGCCGGAACCCGTTATGCCACCCAGGGCCAATGGAATTGTCATCAGTTTCACGCCCATTCGGAGTTCTACGCCGATTTTGGGGTCTACGATGTCGCCATGACAACACCGGCATCCTTCCGCGTTGGTGCGACGGGCCAGTTGAAAAGTGAGCGACGAAATCCGAATGGGACCAAAACCCAGCGTTGGTATGCCGAAGATGTGGTGGATTTTGCCTGGACGGCTTCCCCGGATTTTGAAGTGTTTGAGGACCGCTGGCGGCACGTTTCGATTCGCGCCCTGATGCAACCCGAACACGCCGGCCAGGCGCAACGGCACATCGATGCGGCCAAAGTTGCGCTCGCCTATTTTGATAAACACCTGGGGCGGTATCCGTTTGCCACGCTCACCATCGTGGACCCGCCCGTGTGGGCGCTGGGCGCGTCGGGAATGGAATATCCCACCTTTATCACGGCCGGAACAAGCTGGGGAATGCCCACCGGAATGCGGCTACCGGAACAGGTAACCATCCATGAGTTTGGTCATCAGTACTTTATGCAATTGCTGGCGACCAACGAATTTGAGGAAGCGTGGATGGACGAGGGCTTCAACCAGTATTACGAAGGCCGGATCATGGACGAAACCTACGGCCCGAAATCGTCGGTGATCGATCTCTTCGGCTACCGGATGGGCAATCTGGAGTTGTCGCGTACATCCTATGTTCACCTCGACCATCCGGCGATTGCCCCTTCGTTCGGCAATGTCTGGCAACTGCCCGACGACTATTATGGCGAACTGACCTACTTCAAACCCGCCACCTGGATGCGGACGCTCGACGGGCTGGTGGGCCGCCCGGTGATGGACGAAATCATGCGGACGTATTTTAATCGGTGGCAATTCAAACACCCTAACGCCAATAACTTCATCGCCATTGTGAATGAAGTTGTTAAGAAACGGCTGGGCAACCGGTTC
This sequence comes from Larkinella punicea, assembly GCF_003334855.1. Taxonomy (GTDB): domain Bacteria; phylum Bacteroidota; class Bacteroidia; order Cytophagales; family Spirosomataceae; genus Larkinella; species Larkinella punicea. The sequence goes on along the minus strand of NZ_QOWE01000009.1, from coordinate 70,137 downwards.
GGGCCGGATATGAACTGGTTTTTCGATCAGGTACTTTACGGCAACCAGGTTTGTGACTACGAATTGCACTCCCTACACAACACGGAGCAGGGGAGTACGTACCGATCTGCCATTACGGTATACCGAAAAGGTGATGCGCAATTGCCGGTGGAGGTGCTGGTGCATTTCGAGAACGGAAAAGAAGAACTTCTCCAGTGGGACGGCAAGGCACGCTCTCACACCTTTACATTGACGCAGACAACCCGCGCCGACTGGGCGAAAGTCGATCCGCAGCAGAAGATTTATATCGATATCAACCTGAACAACAACAGCTTTACGACCCGTCCACCCGCCAGCCCGGCCGCTAAATATGCCGCAAAACTGATGTTCTGGGCGCAGAACTGGATGCAGTGGCTGGCCTGGCTGGTTTGATTTTAACACGGACTCATGAACGCGACCCTAGTCTTTTATCTATTGTTATCGAACCGAAATGGTGATTTTTAGTGCCTTACACGTCGTCGTTCGTTCGTGGCGTATGGTTTTGTGGGTGTATTTTGTTCATTTTCTAGTGGGTTTGCTGGTCTTACTTCCGGCCTATGCGACGCTCCGAAGTGAAGCCGGTTCTTCCCTGGCGTATTTGAAATTACTGAATAGCTTCGATTATACGGTTTACAGCGATTTCATGCAAAACAGTGGATCTGCTATCGATCCGTTGCTGGCTGTCGGGAGTTGGCTGGGCGTTTTGTATCTGATCCTGAGCGTGTTTTTTTCGGGCGGTATGCTGCTGTACGTATCACCCTCGGCCGAACACCTCCGGCAGGCGTTCCGGCTGAGCTGGTTTCTATCGGCCAGTGTTGAATGCTTCGGGCGGTTTTTTCGGTTATTTCTCAGCATCGCCGGCATCCTGCTGGCGTTGGCTTTTGTCGGAATGTTTTTCGCCGGCTTGCTGGCCTACAGCCTGAGCGATCTGCTGAATGAGCAAAGCATGATTTATCTCCTGATGGCCTGTTTTTTTGTATTTGCCTTCTTCGCTTTGCTGGTGATTTGTTTGGGGGATTACGCCAAAATTCTGCTGTTCCGTCAGGATGACACCCGGGTATTTCTGGCGTTCAGTCAGGCATTGCGTTTTTTTTTGGCCCATTTTCGAACAATTTTTGGTTATTATCTGCTCCTGATGAGTATAGGAGCGGGTTGTTTTGCTATCTACTTCCTGATCGAGTCCTGGATTGTCACCAGCGGCTGGCTCCCGATTATCCTGCTGTTCATCGTTCAGCAACTCTTCATATTTTCAAGAGTCGCCCTGAAAGTCTGGACCCTGGCAACCGCCATGCAGGTGATCGTCCACCACGAAGCGCAACCGACTCCGTATCAACCGATTTAAACCACCGGGTTGGCACTACCTTTGCGGATAAGTTGGTCAAATGTGGCTAAATCGGTAACTTGCCATTCATTCTATTTTCCTAACATCCTTTTACCAAACGAATGCAATCTACAGTTCCTCCCCCGCCAAAGGTATCGTACAAATCCCTGTTTGGCCTTCCGGTCATTGTCGCTGCACTGGGCTACTTTGTCGACATTTACGATTTGTTACTATTTGGCATTGTCCGCGTTCCGAGCCTCAAAGATCTGGGGTTGAACGACGAACAGATTTCCCGCGTTGGGGCCAACATTCTGAACTGGCAAATGGGCGGGTTGCTCATCGGCGGCATTCTCTGGGGCGTTCTGGGCGATAAACGCGGACGGCTTTCAGTACTTTTCGGGTCCATCATTACCTATTCACTTGCCAATATTGCCTGCGGTTTCATCGACCGCGTGACGTTCATGGACCCGACTGATTATTACGCAGCGATGCGGTTTGTGGCGGGTGTCGGGCTGGCCGGCGAATTGGGTGCGGGCATCACGCTCGTTTCCGAAGTGCTGCCCAAACAACTGCGCGCCATCGGTACGTCGCTGGTGGCCGGGGTCGGGTTGTTCGGTGCGGTCGTCGCGTATTTCACCGTCGAGCTGTTCAACTGGCAAAATGCGTTTCTGATCGGTGGTGCCATGGGAATCGGTCTGCTTCTGCTCCGGATCGGGGTCATCGAGTCCGGCATGTTTACGCAGGTATCTGAACAGAAACACGTTCAGAAAGGCAATTTCTTCGCATTTTTCACCAACTGGGAGCGGTTTTCGAAATACATGAAATGCATCGGCATCGGTCTGCCAACCTGGTTTGTAATCGGTATTCTGGCCACGTTCAGCAACGAGTTTGGTCTGGCATTTGGCATCGCTGAGCCGGTCAAACCGGGTCTGACCATCATGTGGTGTTACATCGGTCTGGCCATTGGTGACCTGGCGAGTGGTGTCATCAGTCAGGGCCTCAAATCGCGCAAGCAGGCGGTTTCACTGTTGATGGGCTTTACCTTGGTTGTCAGTCTGATTTACGTGTATGTGGCACCCAAAACCGTCATGGGACTCTACATGTATTTTCTGGCGATGGGCTTCGGCATCGGCTACTGGGCCATGTTTGTCACCATCGGCGCGGAACAATTCGGGACGAATCTCCGGGCCACTGCCGCCACCACCGTGCCGAACATGGTACGCGGAACGGTTATTCTGATGACCAGCCTGTACGCATACCTCAAACCGTCTCTCGACATCGTCAATGCCGGAGTGGCCGTTGGAATCATCAGCTTTGCGATCGGCTTCTACTCCATCCTGACCATTCCCGAAACGCACGGGAAAGATCTTAATTATTTGGAAGAATAAAGGAGAAGAAACGAAATGATAAATGTAAAATGAGTAACGCTAAATGTAAAAGTAGGCTGGTAATCCTGAAGAACTTTTACATTTAACGTTACTCATTTTACATTTATCATTCTTTTAAAGTTAAACCATTCTCCTTCTTCCTCTGGCATGACTTCTTCTTCGCCTTCCGTAACCTACCGCCCGCTGTTTACGTTACCGGTTATTGTGGCCGCTTTGGGCTATTTCGTGGATGTCTACGATCTGTTGCTGTTCAACATCGTTCGGGTGCCGAGTCTGAAAGATTTGGGGCTCGACGAAAAACAGGTGTCGGTTATCGGGGGAACGGTTTTGAACTGGCAACAGGCCGGGTTGTTGCTGGGCGGTGTTTTCTGGGGCGTTCTGGGTGATAAACGCGGGCGGCTTTCGGTACTCTTCGGCTCCATCATTACCTATTCACTCGCCAACATCGCCTGCGGTTTTGTGCAGGACGCAGATACGTATGCGGTTTTGCGTTTTGTGGCCGGGCTGGGGCTGGCCGGCGAACTGGGCGCGGGCATTACGCTCGTGTCCGAAATCCTGCCGAAAGAACTCCGTGGCTACGGCACCTCGCTGATCGCGGGTGTGGGCCTTTTTGGGGCCGTGGTGGCGTATTTCACCGTCGTGCTGTTCGACTGGCGCACCACGTATTTCATCGGGGGTGGCCTGGGCTTGCTATTGTTGCTGTTGCGCGTGTCGGTTTTCGAGTCGGGAATGTTTCTCAAAATCAAGGAGCAAACTGTCCGGCGTGGTAATTTCTGGTCGCTGTTCTCTAACCAAAAACGCTTTCTGACCTACCTGCGGTGTATGGGGCTGGCCGTTCCGACCTACTTTGTAATCGGCATTCTGGCCACCTTCAGCAACGAGTTCGGGAAAGCCCTGGGCATTGCCGAGCCCATCACGCCGGGCCGAACCGTCATGTTTACATATATTGGTATGGCGGTAGGCGATTTAATCAGCGGTGCCCTGAGCCAGTGGTTTCGGTCCCGCCGACGGGCTATTGGGGCGTTGATGACAATGAATCTCGTGTTCGTAGGCATTTATCTCTTTGGCAGTATTTCGTCCGTCCCGCTGTTTTATGCCGTTTGCGTAGGTCTGGGATTCTCGATTGGCTACATCGCCCTGTTTTTAACCGTTTCGGCCGAACATTTTGGCACCAACTTGCGCGCCACCGCTACAACCTCCATTGCAAACAACGTCCGGGCTACTACATTGTTAACCATTCCACTCTTTCAAACGCTCAAACTTTCGATTGGCGTGATCGGCGCAGCCGCCCTGGTTGGATTGCTTTGTTTTATCATTAGTTTCTGGTCTTTATTAACATTAGATGAAACATATGGTAAGGATTTAAACTACATTGAAGATTAATACCGTCGCATTCTATAAATTATCTATATAAATAATATATTTACGATTAACTGGATTATCTATGTAATATACGCTCTACTCTGTTCTCCGTATGCTTCCTGTTAAGACCGATTCCGTTTACTTCAAGGGGTTTAATGGTATTCGTTTTATTGCCGCTTCTGCTGTCATTATTCATCATATTGAAGAATATAAATCGATTTTTTTTCTTCACATCGATAATTTAAATGACCGGCCGATCATTTACCAACTTGGCAAATTTGGCGTCGCTCTATTCTTTGTCCTGAGTGGTTTTTTAATTACCTATTTACTACTGGCTGAAAAACAGAAAACCGGTACGGTCGATATTGCAAAATTCTACATTCGACGGATGCTTCGCATCTGGCCGCTCTACTTCCTGATCGTTCTGCTCAGCTTCTTCGTTTTTCCCACGATCGGGATTCTTCAAATGCCGATCTGGTCAGAGACCACTTTTCATCACTTTTACGAGAAATTAACGCTCTATCTGCTCGTGCTGCCCAACCTCGTCGTGGGACTTTATGAGCCCATGCCACTCTCCGGACACGTTTGGTCGATTGGGGTTGAAGAGCAGTTTTATTTGTTCTGGCCCTGGCTACTACTGAGCCGTCATTTCAAAAGAACATTGGTTATAATCGGGACAGTTGGCCTTGTTTTAGCGGGGATTTTTTTCTATTTCCGGTTCGTTCTTAATCCGTATCACATTGCCAAAGAACAGACCCATCCGGTTTTATTTTTTGTATCGATGTTCATGGCACAATTCAGAATTGGCTGCATGGCCATTGGTGGATTAGGCGCTTATTTAGTTTTTAAAAACCACCCGGTTTTAGAAGTTTTACATCGAAAATCAGTTCAGATTATCATGTATTTATTTCTGGCTGCTTTTATAGCAACGGGTTTCCGGGTGCCGGGAATTAATTATGAATTTTACGCGGTATTCTTTTGTTTTTTGTTGATCAATCTGGCGTCTAATCCGCAATCCATTGTGCAGTTTGAAAATCCGTTGATGAAGTTCATGGGAAGCATTTCGTACGGACTATACATCTATCATCCGGTTGCGATTACTCTGGTTCTTAATCTGCTTGCCGGTCGGAGTTCCAATCCCGAGCTTCTCCATTCTGTCACATTTAATTTGCAGGCGTATGCGTTGATAATCTTGCTCACGATTCTGTTGTCATACCTTTCCTATACCTACTTTGAGAAACCTTTCCTGCGTCTGAAAGACCGGTTTATGGTGGGGGCTTCCACGGATCGTCGTGCGACGGTTTCAGCCTTTGAAGTGCCGGTAATCAAGTAAGCTCCGGGCTTTTTCGACGGTTCTTCCCGATTCACAACCACTCATCCTTTTTTTCTGCCGTTTTTCCCGGCCGTCGGTGCCGACCTGCGTGTGGTGTTGTCTTTGGTCTGCAATTGAACAGTAAGCAACAAATACGAACACACATGAAAAAGCTCATTCGCCCCTTTGGTGCCCTTCTGCTGGGTGCACTCCTCCTGGTCGGTCCGTCCTCCTTCGCTCAAACTACTACCGAAGACGAGCCCTTTTTGGCCGCCACCTATCCGTCGGCTAACCCGCTGAAATTGTGGTTAACTGTCCAAAAGAATGATCCCAAAAGTAAAATTATTGTTCGGTTACGCGATCAGAACAACCGGATCCTCTTTGCGGAAACCATGCCCCGGAATCTGGATAAATACCGCCAGCGGTTTGACATGAGTGCGATGGCCGACGGAGCTTACACGTTCCAGATCACCAACGGCGATGAAACGATCGAAAAAGTTTTTCAAGTAAAGTCGTCCGGAATTGAGCAGCGTTCAACGCAACGGTTGCTGACGGTCGTGCCGGTTATTGAGCCGCAGACGGGGATGTAGTAATTATTCGATCATTCACTCATTCAGGCTGTGCCCAGGAGGTATAGGTCAGCGGGTTAACCTGACGTCGGATCAGTTGGGTTGATTTCTCGTCGTATTCGGCCATGCCGCCCCGTTGCAGGGCATATTTCTTCATTTCGCCCAGCATGCCTGAATAGTGAATGACGAAGTTGGCCAGCCCGTGTTCCACCACGACCCGCACTTTTTTGTCTTTTCGGGCTACGAAAATCCGGGCTTTTTGCGCTTCGGTCACTACGTGGTCGGCGGTATGAATCAGCAACCGGAACCCGATGGGCTGTTCTGCCACATCAACAATCGCTTCGCCATCGAGCCAGATGCTGCGGTTTGGCCCTGACCAGTCGGAAGAAACCGTTAAGGTTGAGTTTTTATTGAGGATGACAGACGAATGATCCGTTAATTCCACCCGCATGGATTGATCGGCTCCGGACTGGTAGATGACGTCGGCGGGCAACTGGGCCTCCCGCAGGAACCGGATGCCGAGTCCAAAAGCAATAATACACCCAATCCAGATTGCAATGCGGGCAATCTGACGCCATACCGTACGGTATAGAGGAGGTTCCGATTCCATGGGCAGGTCTTTGGTTTGTCGGGCAATACCCATCCACATCTGCTGCCAGTCGGGCGATTCAACCCCGGAAACCGACGGATTGCTCCATTGTTTCCGCATCAATCCGCGCAAGCGTGATTCGTTGTCCGGGTTCTGCAACCAGCCAATGACCCACTGCTCTTCTTCAGGGCTGCATTCATTCCGGACGTATTTAACCAGCAATTCCTCCATTCTAATGATAGAATGAGTGAATGAGTGAATGAGTGAATGAGTGAATAGATCAAAGATCCTGCTTTGTTGTTCATTCATTCACTCATTCGCTCATTCACTCATTTAATAGGTATGTCTTTGAAAATAACTGCCCAATGTGTCGTAAGCCTGGGCCAGATGATCTTCGATCGTTCGGGTGGAGAGGTTCATGCGATCCGCGATTTGCTGCGACGTATATCCCTCGTGACGGCTGAGCAAGTAGATTTCACGCCGACGCGGGGGAAGCTGCCCAACGGCCTGTTGATACAGCAATTCCAGTTCCTGATACAGCACTTGCTCCTCGGTATCGGTGCCGGACTGCGTGGTCAGTCGCTGCAAAATTTCCTGCGGCTGGCACTGGCTGTGCCGTTCGCGAAAAGCCGAAAGTACCAGTCCGTAGGTCATGGTAAACAAATACCCGTTCAGGGGAATGTCTTCATCGAGCGTACTGCGTCGTTCCCAGAGCGTGGTAAAGACGTCACGCACAATCTGTTGAGCGGTTTCCGGTGATTTTAGAAAGCTTACTGTAAAATAATAGATCCGTTGAACATACCGGTCGTAGACCCGCCTGAAGGCTGTTGGGTCGGCGTTCCGTAGTTGTCGGAGTAGGGTTTGTTCAGCTTGCATCCTAATACACGTTTTTTATAGCAGCCTGATTGTTCTTAGTTATCAGACGCAGAACTCCACTGGTTCGTCAACAAACTCCGAATGCTCTGGTCACGGATTTGCGCTCTGGCGTTAGTGAGAATCTCCCGGCAGACCAAAGTAGTACCTGCCATCGGTGAAAACACGGGGAGGTTATTATCTATTCTGATCGGACAGATTGAGAGGGTAAAGATACACAGAATTGTCAGAATTGCAGAAAATGGGTTTACCGTTAAATAAACCGTTGCTGTGGAGGGTCGTTCCATCAGTGCAGAGAAATTCAGATTAGTTCAGGGCGTGATTAACAGGTTTGAACTTACTAAAAATTTCGGTATTGTTTCTACTTTTACCGAAAAAACCGCCTAGTTTTAGCGGTTTTTGTCCTATTTCGAGTCATAAACGAACCACACGCATGAATTTACAGGAATTTACGGATCAGATCCGGCAACGCATCGGTACCGACAGTGGGTTAGATGCCACCGTTAAACTGGCTACCGATCAGGGGGTTATCTACATCGACGGTCGGCAGGTGCCCGCCGTTGTTTCCAACGAAGACACCGACGCGGATTGCACGATCAAGGTGTCACTGAGTGATTTACAAAAATTAGGCACCGGCGATCTGAACCCCATGACCGCGTTTATGTTTGGTAAACTCAAAGTTCAGGGCGATATGGGTCTGGCCATGAAAATTGGTCAAAAACTGAGCTAACGGCTCGGTCGCTCTCCCTTTTTCAATCCCTAAACCTAAACCCGTATGAAATTCACCTCCCTTTCCCGCCGGAAATTCATTCAGGGTAGTGCCCTGGCTGCCGCCGGTTTTACGATTGTGCCCCGTCACGTGCTGGGTGGGGCCGGCTTTACGGCTCCCAGCGATAAGCTCAACATCGCGGCCGTGGGTTGCGGTGGTAAAGCGGATGTAAACATTCGAATGGCCTATAACAACGGCTCGGACAACATGGTCGCGCTGTGCGATGTCGACGACCGGCAGGCAAAGAAGTTCCGTGCCCAGTTTCCCAAGGCACCGTATTTCAAAGATTACCGCCAATTATTCGACAAGGAAGCGAAGAATTTCGAAGCCGTGATTATCTCGACACCCGACCACATGCACGCGCCGATTGCGATGGCCGCCATGCAGTTGGGCAAGCACGTTTATTGCGAAAAACCGCTCACGCACGACATTTACGAGGCCCGAATGCTGACCGAAGCGGCCCGGAAATACAAGGTCGTGACGCAAATGGGCAATCAGGGCAGCAGCGGTGACGATACGCGAAAAATAGAAACCTGGATTCAGAAAGGGGTTATTGGGCACGTTCATACCGTCAACTGCTGGACCAACCGCCCGGTGTGGCCTCAGGGCGTTCGGTCGCCGAAAGACAAAGGTGAGTCGCAGCCGGTTCCGTCGGAGGTCGACTGGGATTTGTGGCTCGGCACGGCCCCCGCCCGCGACTACCACGAAGCCTACATGCCGACCCGCTGGCGGGGCTATTGGGACTTCGGTACGGGCGCACTTGGCGACATGGGTTGCCACTTCATGGATGTGCCGTTTCGGGCGTTGAAACTGAAATACCCGACTTCGGTGGAGTGTAGCGTGGGTTCGGTCTATTCCGATTTCTTCAAAGAAGCGTTTTACGACGATGTTTGTCCACCTTCATCGGCCATTCACCTGACCTTTCCGTCGGACGACAAAAAGGTGAAAGAAATCAAGTTTTCGTGGTATGACGGCGGGATTCGCCCGCAAGTACCGGACGGCATTCCGTACGAGAAGGTATTTACGAACATCGACGGCGGCATGATGTTCATCGGCAGCAAAGGCATTCTGGTTGCCGAGTTGTTCGGGAACAACCCGCGTTTGTTTCCGGAAGAAAAATTTGGCGATAAAAAAATGCCGGATGCCGAAAAACCGTTGGTCGAGGGCAAAACCGACGGCCATCAGCAGCAGTGGGTCAAAGCCTGTAAGCAGGGCTACGGGGCGTACACCAGTTCGTCGTTCGATGAATCCGGTCCGCTGACCGAAACCGTCCTGATGGGGAATCTGGCCACGCGTAGTTATTTGTACCGGGAACCGAAAACCGGTGGAGGCTTCACTTTCCCGGGTCGCAAGAAGCTGTTGTGGGACGGCGTGAACATGAAAATTACCAACTTCGATTACGCCAACCAGTTTGTAAAACGGCAATACAGGGGTAGTTATTCCTTATAACACCCTGACAGCGGTCGGAGGCCCTGTCAGCGGTGAAGAGATAGATGATTAGCTTTGAAATAACCAACCAACGCTGACAGGGGCTTCGACCGCTCTCAGGGTGTCCGCACAGCTACGGCTTCAATCTCGATCAGAAAACCGTAGTGCAGTTCCTTTGTGGGCACCACGGCGCGGGCGGGTTTGTGGTCACCGAAAAAATCCGCGTAAACACCGTTGACCTGATCCCAGAGGGAAATGTCGGCGATGTAAACCGTCGTTTTCAGGACGTGGGCCAAATCGCTCCCGGCGGCTTCCAGAATGGCTTTGACATTTTCCAGCACCTGCCGGGTTTGTACGTCGATCGGACCGGTAAATTTTTCCTTCGTGACGGGATGGATGGGCAACTGACCGGATACGAAAATCAGGTCGTTCCAGACCGTGGCCTGGGCATAATGCCCGGCAGGAAGCGGAGCATTGGGGGTTTCGACGGATGAAATCATGGTGTAGACAAGAGAAGCGAGACAAGAGAGTAAAGACATACGAAACTGGCTACCAGCATTTTGTCTTTATTCTCTTGTCTATCCTCTTTATTCCAGTTCTTTTAAATACAATTGAATGGTGTTTTCCAGGCCCAGATACAGCGCGTCGCTGATGAGCGCGTGACCGATGGATACTTCGAGCAAACCGGGGACGTTCTGGTGAAAATACCGCAGGTTTTCCAGACTTAGGTCGTGACCCGCGTTGAGCCCCAATCCCAGCTCATTGGCGAGTTTGGCCGCCTGAATAAAGGGCGCGATGGCGGCTTCCCGGTTTTCGGCGTAGTGAGCCGCATAGGGTTCAGTATACAATTCGATCCGGTCGGTACCGACTTCTTTGGCCCCCTGCACCATCTGCTCATCGGCATCCACGAAGATCGAAACCCGGATTCCCAGGTCTTTAAACTGCTTAACCAGATCCGTCAGGTAATCCCGGTGCAAAACCGTATTCCAGCCCGCGTTGGACGTAATGGCGTCGACCGCATCGGGAACAAGCGTCACCTGCTCGGGCCGGACGCGCGTCACCAGTTCAATAAACCGCTCATCGGGATTGCCTTCAATGTTAAACTCGGTCGTGACTACCTCTTTTAACTGCAACACATCGTTGTAGCGGATGTGCCGTTCGTCGGGGCGTGGATGAACCGTGATGCCCTGCGCTCCGAATCGTTCGCAATCGAGGGCCACATTGACCACATTCGGGTTATTGCCACCCCGTGAATTCCGCAACGTGGCAATTTTATTGATATTAACACTCAAACGAGTCATTTTTTAGTGAAGAGTTATGAGTTAAGAGTTATGAGGTGCAAACAAGCCCATCCTGTTTTCGTAACTTTGCCAAACAGTCATTGGTTCCGGAGTTAAAGTAACTCTTAACTCATAACTTTTACATTTTTAACTGACATTATGGCGCTGAAACAACAAATTGATGCTGACATCAAGGAGGCTATGAAAGCCAGAGAGCAGGATCGGTTGCGGGCTTTGCGGGCGATTAAGTCGCTGATTTTACTGGAAGAAACCAAAGACGGTTCGGCCGGGGGCGACATCAAGCCCGAAGATGAACTGAAACTGCTGACCAAAGCCGTGAAACAACGGCGGGATTCAGCCGATATTTACCGCACGCAGGGCCGCGACGATCTTTTGCAGGCTGAACTGGCAGAAATCGCCATCATCGAACATTATTTACCCCAACAGCTTTCGGAAGCCGAACTGAGAACCCGCGTGCAGGACATCATCGCCCGCGTTGGTGCCACCGGGCCGTCGGATCTGGGTAAAGTAATGGGCGTGGCCACCAAAGAACTGGCCGGTCAGGCCGAAGGAAAAGCCATTTCAGCTTTGGTAAAGAATTTGCTTACTGCTTAAATGGTTGAATGGTTAAGAATGGTTGAATGGTTATATGGTTGAAAAATGGTTAAATGGTTAAAATTAAGACGAGCCATCCAACCATTTTTCAAGCATCCAACCATTTTCAACCATTCAACCACCAAAACCATCCAATCATTTAAAACTTGAAAATCCTCGATATCATCATCCTGATTACGTTGCTGTATGGCGCGTTCAATGGCTACCGCAAGGGTTTGCTGGTAGAAATTGTGGCCATTGTGGCGTTTATCGTGGCGATGATTGTGGGATTTAAATTTCTGGGTTTTGGCATCGACTTGCTGGCGCCGTACATCAGCATGGAAGTGGCCCGGCGGTTGTTGCCGTGGCTCGGCTTTTCCATTATTTTTTTTCCGACCGTTTTTCTGATCAACCGCATCGGTTTTTCCCTGCGCCAGTCGCTCAGATACACGCTTCTGGGTACGTTCGACAGTTTGGCCGGAGCGGCCGTCGGAATTTTTACCTGGGTTTTCGGAATTAGTGTAATGCTCTGGTTGTTAACGTGGATGGGAATCCGTATGCCCGTGAAACACACGCAGGAAACGTATCTGTATCCGGTTGTAAAACCCATCGCGCCCATCGTGATGGATGTAACCTCCGGCTGGATTCCCGTAGGAACGAACTGGATTCGAAAACAAAAGGAAGAATTTTCACGCAACTGGTCCGACGGCAACACCAATTCGGAGGACTCTGGCGTGGAAAGACCGCATAAAAAAGGATGATTACGACGAAGCAGGATATACGCAAACTCAGCGACGACCAACTGAAAACCTGGCTGACCAGCCACGGTGAGCAGGGTTTTCGGGCGAAACAGATTCAGGAATGGCTCTGGAAACATTCGGTACGGACGTTTGAGGAAATGACCAACCTGTCGCTGAAAACGCGGCAATTGCTGGTGGAACATTTTGAGGTGCGGACGCTGGCGGTTTCGAAACAGCAGCAAAGTGCCGACGGTACCATCAAATCGTCGTTCCGGCTTTTCGACGGTAATCTGGTGGAGGGCGTGCTGATTCCGTCGTTGCGGAAAAGCGAGGACGACCGCATGACGGCCTGTATTTCGTCGCAGGTGGGGTGTTCGCTAACCTGCAAATTCTGCGCAACGGGCTACATGGACCGCAAACGCAATCTGGAAGCCAGCGAAATGGTAGATCAGGTGGTGGCCATTGACCAGCAGGCGAAAGAAGCCTACGGAACCGGTCTGACCAACATTGTGTATATGGGCATGGGCGAGCCGCTGCTGAACTACGCCAACATGCTGGAGTCGGTCGAGCGGATTACGTCGCCCAACGGCCTGGGCATGGCGGCCAAACGGATTACGGTTTCGACCGCCGGGATTGCCAAAATGATTAAAAAACTGGGGGACGATCAGGTGAAATTCAACCTGGCGCTTTCGCTTCATGCCGCCAACGACGAAAAGCGCAACCAGATTATGCCCATCAACGAGAGCAATTCGCTGCCCGCACTGGCCGAAGCGCTGACCTATTTCTACCAGAAAACCGGTACGCGGGTTACGTTTGAATACATCGTTTTCAACAACGTCAACGATACGCTGGAGGACGCCAAAGAACTGTGGCAGTTTACGAAGAAAGTGCCGGCGAAAGTCAACATCATCGAATACAACCCGATCGCCGAAGCCGATTATAAAAATACCGACCCCCAGACGCTCGACCGGTTTGCCGGTTTTCTGGAAGACCGGGGTGTCATCGTCAACATTCGCCGGAGCCGGGGCAAAGACATTGATGCTGCCTGCGGGCAATTGGCCGGGAAGCAGTAACTTAACGCCAACTATGAGATGATGCCCTTGCTTAAGTGCCAGCGGCACGTAATGTTAATAGCAAATCGGTATTCTAAGAGTTCCAGGCGTGCCGGAGGTACGCGATATAGGCTGAGTTGCGTACCTCCGGCACGCCTGGAACTCTTAGAATACCGATTTGCTATTAACATCGGACCCCTCTGGGGTCAGTCATCTCACAGTTTGCGTTAACTTACTCATACCTGTCAGGTTTTGCGATTTCAATGAAGGTTATCACTTTAGCCAGACCTGCCAGGTTTTCAAAACCTGGCAGGTGTATTGCTTAACATTTAGTTAACATTGCGATCAAAAGTTTACCGTACTTTTGAGCCAAATTGATTTGTTGAGTTTTTTACTAAGACTCAGTTTCACAGACTTGTATCTGCATGTTCGGATTAGAAACGGATATTTTTATCCTCCTCGCACTTTGTCTCTTCGCTGCCTGCGCTTTTGAATTTGTCAATGGATTTCACGATACGGCCAATGCCGTTGCTACGGTTATTTACACAAACTCCCTGAAACCCAATGTAGCCGTGGTCTGGTCGGGCATCTGGAACTTTATAGGTGTGTTGCTGGGCGGTATTGGCGTGGCCATGGGAATTGTCAATCTCTTGCCCGTCGAATTGCTGGTCGATCAGAATGTGTATCACAGCATTGCGATGGTTTTGGCACTCCTGTTCAGTGCCATTATCTGGAACTTGGGGACTTGGTATTTTGGTCTGCCCAGCTCAAGTTCGCATACCCTGATTGGCTCGATTCTGGGCGTTGGACTGGCTTTTTCAACGATGGGTCGGGCGGGTGAACCGGGAGGGGTCAACTGGGAAGAAGCGACGAAAATCGGGAAGGCCCTGCTGCTTTCTCCGTTGATCGGTTTTAGCCTCGCCATTATCCTGATGTTTCTGTTGCGCCGGTTGGTTAGCAACAAAGACCTTTTTAAGGAACCCAAGAAAAATACGCCCCCGCCGACCTGGATTCGCTCCATTCTGATCATTACCTGCACGGGCGTTAGTTTTTTCCACGGGTCGAACGACGGGCAGAAAGGCGTCGGGCTGATTATGCTGATTCTGATTGGGATTACCCCGGCTTATTTTGCCCTCAACAACACCATCGATCCGACCACGATGCGTGGCAATCTGGTGCAGATTTCACAAATCGTCAACAAAATTGATACCACGGGGCTGTCCGACACCGATCGGGGCCGGGTGGCCGGAACAAAAGCAGAGATTGTTGATTTGCAGCGCGTAATCAGCCTTCCGCTGGTGGATGGGAAGTTCAGGGCCGAAGAGCGGTTGCAGATTCGCCGGGACTTGCTGCTGATCAACAACAATGTCAAAAAGTTGATGGAAAGTGAAGATGTCGACCTGAGTGCAACGGACATCAACACGCTGACGACGAACCTGAACGAGAAAGTGGGCTTACGCCGGTTTACGGACTACGCACCGTTTTGGGTCATTCTGATGATCGCCCTGTCGCTCGGCCTGGGTACGATGGTAGGCTGGAAACGGATTGTGGTCACGATCGGCGAGAAAATCGGGAAACAGCATCTTACCTACGCGCAGGGTGCTTCGGCGGAGTTGGTAGCCGCGACGACCATCGCCCTCGCTACGCTTTACAAAGCACCGGTCAGCACGACCCACATGCTGTCGTCGGGGATTGCCGGGAGTATGGTGGCCAGCAAAGGGATCAAAAACCTGCAGGGCGGAACCGTTCGGAACATCGCCCTCGCCTGGCTGATGACATTGCCGGTTTCCGTGACGCTGTCGTTCACCCTTTATCTGCTTTTCCGCTGGATTTTGGATTAACGTATCCGCAGAATCAAGTCCGTGGACTACAACCACGTCAGTTTCTCTTTCGGAATATCCTGCTCAATGGCTTCCCGCACTCTATCGATCAGGGCGTCGACCGACTCATCTTCGTCATATTGCAAAGGCGGTTTGAAACGTACGCTTAACTGCGTATTTCGCTTTTTAATCCGCAATCCTTTTTTGTCGAAGGCCCGCCGAAAACCGTTGATCACCACCGGGATCACAATCGGCTGGTTGTTTTTAAGGATGTGCGCCGTGCCTTTCCGGATCGGCGCGTAGGGGCTCGTGGTTCCCTGCGGAAAACTAACCACCCAGCCATGTTCGAGGGCTGCGGCAATGCGGTCATTGGCCGTATTATCGACTTCCCGTTTCACATCCTGCCCCTTCGCCCGCCAGGAACGCTCGACCTGAATGGCTCCTCCCAACGAAAAAATACGCGGTACCAAACCGCCTTTCATGGTTTCACTGGCGGCAACGTAATAGTTACGGGCGCGGGGCCAGAACAGATAGACCGGGGGCGCAATCGTGTTGGTAAACCCCCATTTGACGCTACAAAAAATGTGGTAAAACGCAATGACATCGGCAAAATACGTCTGATGATTGGACAGAAACACCACGTTGTTGATCGGCAAATCCTTCAAATGCTCAGTCCCCTCAATGGTGAGTTTGTTGTAAACCGTATACCGGAAGTAGGAGATCCAGCCGACGATGGCAATCATGATTCGCTTGATGAACAACGAGTTACCGAAGGGGTCTTTTTCGAAAAACCCCAAAAAATCCAGCCTGTCAAGCGGTTTTGGTAAAAAACTGTAGCGGGTTGGTTTTTTCTCCGTCATTATTCAAAGTTTTGGCGTGGTCGAACAGGTACTAAAGCGGCAAAAGCAATGCAATGTTTTCGGTATAAAGTACTAAAAGATCCATGATTTTAACTAATTCTGAACAAAATGCACCCGGTCATTAATCCATTGTCGCCGACGCCTGTCCAAGCATCAGATTGCAAAACCAACCGGCCCTTTTGAGATCAGAACGTAAGCTACCGGTTTGCCATCGAACAACCAACCAATCTTTTTATCGACCATGAAACGCTTTACATTGGCAGCACTCGCTGCGCTGACCTTTTTTCTTATTCAAACGGCATCGGCTCAGGTTCAGGTTGGCTTTCGGGCAGGAGCCAATTGGGGGGCGGTTTCCAAACCCGAGTTTTTAGACAGCTTTTCTCCCACCTTCCGCCTGTCTCCCGGCCCAACCGGCGCGTTGTTTCTGGAAGTTCCGGTGAGCGACCGCGTGAGCATCCGCCCCGAACTTTCGTATGTACAGAAAGGCTTTGTGGTCGATGAAGGGTTTGATCTGTCGATAGGCAACTGGGATTTGCCACTGGGTGCCCGTGTGGCCTACCAGACGCGGTATGTGGAACTGCCGGTTTTGGCCAAAATCAACCTGAATGAAGGACCGGTTCAAGTCTATATGCTGGCGGGTGCTGCCGCCGGTTACGCTGTCAACGGTCGGATTCGCACCCGCACCAGCGGTATTTTCCGGAGCCAGCCCATCGATGTCGACATGAATATGAATACGATGGGCTATAACCGCTGGGATTTCAGTGCCATTGGCGGACTGGGCTTTAGTGCCGAAGCCGGGCCAGGAAAATTCTTCGTCGAAGCACGCTATGAACACGGTTTTTCGCGGCAATATGATTTACCCTTTCTTCAACTTCCCATCCGCAACCGCGGACTCAGCGCGTCGATTGGCTACTCGTTCGCGATAGGGCAGTGAAGGGAGCGTAATGAATGATAAATATTAAATGTAAAATGATGAATGTAGAAGTTAAGTAGCTCATCCATATGCACTTTATCATTTCGCATTCATCATTTTATATTTAATATTCATTAGAAGACAGTTTGTGTGTGTTTAAGGGTTAGAGTTGAATTGGAAAAGCCCGGTGCGTTTGCGCCGGGCTTTTTTGCAATGGTTCGGGGGCATTTCGGATTAGAGAACGCCTTTCACAAAGCCGAGCACACTGTCCAACTGACTCTTCACAGCAGGCTCCGCAGCTTTTGCCGCAACGCCCCCTTTACTCAGCTTCGAGAGTCCACCGAGGGCCGTTGTGATGAGTGAATTGCCCGTACTGGCACTGCTTCCGCCCAGCGCCGAGAGACCGGTTTTAACCAGATTCAGGTTGCTGGTCAGTCCGGTAACTTTCGAGAGCAGGTTCCCGCCCCCCATGAGTTTTTCGACTTGATTGGCACCGAGGGCCATTTTGGCCAGGCTCACGGCTTTCTGCAAAATATCGCCTTTCAGCAAACCGCTTTGCGCCAGCGGAATCAATTTTTTCAGGTTGCCGACCTGCCCCAGCAATTTGTCTTTCAGACTTCCGGTGCTGCTTTTGGCTTCGGTTTCGAGGGCCGTGGTGCCGGCCTGCAACGCTTTCACTGTGCCGGTTTTGTCGCCTTTCGCATTGGCTGCTACGGCTTTATCGAGCAGGGCCGCTGTTGAGTCGGAGCTGATCAGGAGGGCGTGAAGCGACGTGATGGCACCCCGGGCCGGTGCTGCGGCCGATGCGGTTGACGCATAACTGATGGCTGCGATCGAAGCCGCAAAACAGAAAATGATTTTCTTCATAGTAGCATGGTTTTTAGCGTTTTTTCAAGCGAATTGGGCTGGCCTGATAGGCACGCAGAAAGTTAATGCTTTTACAAACATGAAAGGCAAGGCGACTTCTTTTAGTTTTTTGGAAAACCGGCCGCTGGGCGTACACTTTTGTCCGCATTTGAACAGAGATTGTCCGCCTTCGTACACTTGAAAAGTAAATGTAAATTCTTGTCTTCTGATTATCAATTAGTTGTAAAATTGATATTGCCTTGGCACGGCGTTGGCATTATAGATCATCGAACAGGAAACAACAACGCTAAGACATAAACAACACAATACTAAACAACAAATATCATGATGAATTTACTGAGTAACCTGATTTGCACCGCTATCCTGAGTACTACCCCAGTTGACAACGGAACGGCTCCCAAAACCCTCACGTTCGATGCCAGTGCCTACGTGACCATCAACAACCAAATCCGGGTTGCGGTCGAGAAAACCGCCCTGGAACCGGTGGTCGTTCTGTTGCGTGATAAAAACAATCGGGTGATGTTTCAGCAATTTGTGGGCAAGAAAGAACAGAAGTACGCCGTCAAACTGAACGTTGCGGAACTGCCCGATGGCAAGTATGAACTGGAAGTAAAATCGAAAGAAGGCAGCATTGTCAAAGAGGTGAACCTGGGTTCGGAGCCGGTTGAAGCGCCAACGCGACTGGTGGTCATGAACTAACAACTTCGGGTATCTAAATCATAAAAAAGGCCAGGTCGCTCCTGGCCTTTTTTATGATTTACTGTACGTACTTTTTCCGATCATTCGCCTGCCGATCCACCATCCAACCCGGATATTCGGGAGCCAGTTTGCTGATGTCATCCAGTTTTTTCAGGTCGTCGGCACTCAGAACGACGTCGATTGCTTTGAGGTTGTCTTCGAGTTGTTCCGGTTTTTTGGCTCCGATAATAACCGTGGTTACTGCGGGTTGGTGCAACAGCCACGCGAGCGCGATCTGGGCTACCGAAACGCCTTTTTCTTCGGCCATCGGTTCCATCACGTCCAGAATATCGTATGCTTTTTCCTTGTTGACCGGCGGAAAATCAAAATTCACCCGGCGGGAATCTTCCGGTTGTTTGTTGCGACCGTATTTGCCGCTCAGCAAACCGCCCGCCAGCGGGCTCCAGACCATCAGGCCCACTTTCTGATCCAGCAGCAGCGGAACGATCTCACGCTCCAGATCCCGACCGGCGATGGTGTAATACGCTTGCAGGGACACGAATTTGGCCAGATCCTTGTGTTCAGAATACGACAACGCTTTCATCAAATGCCAGGCTGCCAGGTTGCTGCAACCGATGTAGCGGACTTTCCCACTCTTCACCAGATCGTCTAACGCCCGGAGCGTTTCTTCCAGCGGAGTCAGAAAATCGAAACCGTGAATCTGGTAGAGGTCGATGTAGTCGGTGTTCAACCGGCGCAGACTTTCCTCGGCCTGCTGCACAATGTGTTTCCGGCTCAGGCCGATCTGGTTGGGTCCTTCACCCATTTTACCCCGGACTTTGGTGGCAATGACCAGATCATCGCGGTTGAGACCGAGGTTTCGAATGGCCTGACCGGTAAGTTGTTCCGACACGCCTTCGGCATAGACATTGGCGGTGTCGATAAAATTAATGCCCGCATCAACCGAGCGTTTCAGAAGCTGATCGACCGGTTCCTGCTCCAGTTTTCCAATGGCCGCCCACATGCCCGTGCCGCTTCCGCCAAAGGTCATGGTGCCTAAACAAAGCTCGGAAACCAGTAATCCGGTGTTTCCCAAGAGGTTGTATTTCATAGTGTGTGATGATTTTGGGTTTGTCGGTACCGCTTCAGGCTGCTTTGGGAAGCGTTATACCGTTCATTCTAACAAAACCAGTTGCAATTCGTTTCATTGAACAAATGATGTTATTGTTATGCGCCCGATTGTCATGTTTCTCGTTTTTAGTTTTTCCGCTGGTGTCTGTTTGGGACAAAGCGATACCGTTCGGCAAAAACCGCAACAACTCCCGACCACGATTGCGCCCGTGGTGACGCCTTCGAACAGTGTACCCTTGACCAGCCCGGCCGCCGAACCGGTATCGACGCCGGGCAAGGTCATCAGCCCGCGCGAGGGAAGAGGCAAACGCAAGGTCAGGGTCGTTCCGCCGAGCGATCCCAATGCCTTTGGCGTGGGGGCAACCCTGGAAAAACGTGATACCACCCGGCGGAAGGACAATTAATCTATTGATTTTGCAAGGTGATCGAACCACCTGCTTGCAGCTTCAACGTCACAAAACCGGGTTCTGAAGGTTCAACGGTCGCCTTTTGTGAGGTTTTGATAACGTAGGTGTTGAAAGGCAGTTTAAGGCGGGATGTACCGCCCTGGGTGGTTTTTACCGTAATCTCTTTCACGATACCAGCGCGTTTTTGGGCACTGACCAGAAAAGCCCCTTCCGTTCGTAAATCCGTAAAACCGGCGTCATTCCAGGTGGCGGGAATGGCCGGAAAAATTTCGATAAAACCGGCGTAACTCTGAATCAGCATTTCCTGCAAACCGGCAGCAAACGCAAAATTCCCTTCCAGCGTGAACGGTCGGTACGTAAACTTCGATTTTCCGGATTTGGTCTGATCGCCGTTCAGGTGAAACGAGTTGACTGAACAAAAGGCCGAGGCAAAAGTATGAAGGGCTTCGGCGGCTCCCGATCCGTCTTTCGCCCGCGCTTTCAGACTGCCCAGCCAGGCGTAGGAATAGCCACACCACCAATCCGGCCCGACGCGGTCGAGCAACGCCAGTGAATTCCGAATAATCTGCTGGGACTTTTCGCCGTCTTCCCACCGAATCAGCCCCAGCGGATGAATCGCCATGAGGTGCGAAAAATGGCGGTGGGACTCATTGTAGGGCAAACTGGCGGCAAACATCAGTTCGTTTCGGTCGCTCAACGCAAAATCACCAAACTGGTTTTGAATAGTCTGCCAATGCCGGGTATCCGCTTCGTTGCCCAAAGCCGTCGCCATTTCGGTTGCGGTTTTAAACACAAACTTCATGAGGGACAAATCGTAGTTGGTGTTGGTGGGAAACCAGGCTTCCAGTTTATTATCCTTGATTTCCGGACTCGAACTGATGGGCAGTTTTCGTTTCCCGTTTTCATCCAAAACCGTCAGTTTTTCCAGGTGCTGCGCCACACCTTTCAGCCACGGATAGGCTTTCTGGCGCAGAAAAACCGCATTGTTGCTATACCGCCACTGTAAATAATAATGCTGCGCCAGCCAGGCCGAAACCGTGGGCGAGAGCGAATACTGAATCCAGCCGCCCATTTCCTTGCCCGTCAGTGTGGTGACGCCCGGAACGGCAATCCCGTCGGTTCCGAAATACCGTTTGGTGTAGTCGCGATACGTCGGCAAATTCTCTTCCAGGTGATTGATGTACCCGATGCTTTCTTCCAGGTGATTCCCGCTGTAGCTCGGCCAGTAACTGAGTTGCGTGTTCAGGTCGTGGTGGTAATCGCCTTTCCAGGGTGGAATCCGGCCATTGTCGGCGGTCCAGACGGCTTGGAGCGAAATCGGTGGGGCATCGGCACGGGCGGTCGCGCCAAATTTGTAGGTTTCCAGATACCATTGTTTTTGCAGCAGGGAATCCGGCACCTGAACCGACGACTTCGACCAGAACCGTTGCCACCAGCTTCGGTGCGAAGCCAGAGCAGCGGCAAAAGTTCGGGTGGTCGACGTAGTTTTTGCTAAACTGGCGGTTTTCTTTTTTTCGGGATACGCCGACGCAATCGTCCAGGTTCCTTCCAGCGTGTTGGCTTTCTGAACCCATTGAATGGTAACGTCGTACGAAAAACCGCCCCAGCCGGTCTGGTGATACGTAATCTTGTTTTTTTGCTGTAAAACGGTTCCTTGTGGATACCCTAAACGCACCAGATCGTCGCCATCGACCACGGCATTTTCCGCTTTTTCCTGAATCGATTTTCCGTAAGCCGGCGGAATGAGTTCCAGCGCAAAGTGGGCCGGGATCTTCTCGAAGCGAAACCAGCCAACCGGTTCTGTCGCGTGGACGAACGAACGCAAAACCGCTCCGTTCTGCCAGGTTACTTCCGCAACAGCCTCCTGAATGAGCAGCCGGGCCGACTGCACGGACCCGAGGGCCGTCGTGTTGAATTCGAGAGCCGCCCCCGGAATTTTGGTCGGGCCGGGTTCTTCATCATACGGTTTATCGAAATACTGCTGAACGATCTTGTAGTCTTTTTTCATGACCTGATTCTGCACCCACCGGTAGCTGAATTCGGGCCGGTCGAGCCCGCGCATCGGGCGCAGATCCCACAAATCCACCCGATCCAGCGAAAACCGGAGACGGTCGTTTTTCTGCCAGATCAGTGCGCCCAGAACGCCGTTTCCCAACGGGAGGGCTTCGTCCCAGCGGGTGGGGAGTTGCGAAAACCGTAGATCCTGCGGGCTGATTTTGAGCGATTGCGCGGCAGTCGGCTGAGGGCCTAACAGAAACCAGCAGGCGATTCCTGTCAAAAATGAACGAATTTGATTTGCACAGATGGTAGTCGGGATCATAAAAGGGTAGAGGGCGGTATTTTACGGAAGGCAAGGTCTACAGGCGTACGCAAAAAAGCAAATGAGATGAAAGAAGTGAGATGAAAGAATAAAGACCAGTTGGGTGGGTAGTGAATGGTCTTTTTTCTCCCGTCTTTTCTCTTTAATCCCGGATGCGTATCTTGCCGTCCAACAAAACCTATTCCCATGAACCGATTTAGAAATTTCCGCTTCGGCACTTTGCGCGATTCCATTCCTTTTGCCATTCTGATAGCGCTCTATTTAGTTGTAAACCAGGCCGCTCAGGCCCAAACCGGCTCGTTGGCAGATGTCAGCTTTATGGAAGGCCGGTGGAAAGGAACCTTCAACGGCGGGCCGATCGATGCGGCCTGGGCCGCTCCGCAGGGCGACAACCTGGCCGGTTTTATGCGCATGATGAAAGACAACAAAGTGACGATGTACGAACTGTTGATCTTTGAGCAAACCGAAAAGGGGCCGATTGTACTGGTCAAACACTTCAAACCCGGTTTGATCGCTTCGGAAGAAAAAGACGTATCCGACCGGTATTCGTTCATCGAGGCCAAAAAGAACCAGGCCTTATTTGAGAAATCAGACGGCTCGATCCGGATTATCTACGAAAAACGCTCGGACAACCAACTGGTAATTCAACGCGGTAATCAGAAAGACGGCAAGTGGGTTTTCGCCGATTTGTTTGTGTTTGACCGGGTTCGGTGAGGAACTCGGCAAAGGGGCGGTGTGTTGTGACGTGAAGCCCGTATACCGGGCAACACCCACCGCATGAAAAAAGTCTTAAAAAGAATGGCCCTGATTCTCGTTTCCCTCCTCATTCTCCTGGTTATTGCCGTCGTTGCGTTTGTGAATTTTGCTCCCCAGTTCGGCGAAAATCCGGCGGGTGAGCGGCTGAAACGCATCCAGGCTTCCCCCAATTTTAAAGACGGTACGTTTCAGAATCTGGTGCCGACCAGCCTCGATATGTCGGCGGGAAAAATGGTGTCGGCCACCTGGAAAATGCTGACGGGCGTGCCGGGAGCCGAGCCAACCGATACCATCCAAACCGTCCCGTTCGACCAGGCGGTTTTTGAAGGCAATGGCGGACCCGAACAGGTCGCCATTAGCTGGTTTGGGCATTCATCTTTGTTGATTCGGATTCAGGGAAAAACCTTGCTGACCGACCCGGTTTTTAGCGAACGGGCGTCGTTTGCGTCCTTCAGTGGCCCAAAGCGGTTTCCCTTCGATCATTACATGAATGTGGATGAACTGCCGCCGGTAGACGCCGTTGTGCTGTCGCACGACCATTACGATCACATGGATTACGAGACTTTTACAAAGCTGAAAGGAAAAGTCAGCCGGTTTTTCGTGCCGCTGGGCGTGGGCGCGCATCTCGAAAAATGGGGGATTGCTCCGGAGCAAATTACCGAACTGGACTGGCATGAATCCACTAAATTCGGTGATCTGACGCTGGTGTGTGCCCCGGCGCGGCATTTTTCCGGTCGCAGCCTGACCAACCGAAACGGTACGTTATGGTGTTCGTGGGCGTTGTTGGGAACGCAGAAACGGGTGTATTACGGGGGCGACACCGGCTATTATCCGGGTCTGAAAACCATCGGCGAGAAATACGGCCCCTTCGATATTGCTTTGCTGGAATGTGGCGCCTACAACGAAGACTGGATCGATATTCACATGATGCCGGAACAAACGGCTCAGGCCCAACTGGATGTCAAAGGCGACCTGTTGATTCCGATTCACTGGGGGAAATTCAATCTGGCCCTGCACACCTGGCGCGATCCCATTCAGCGGTTGATGAAAAAGTCGGCCGAACTGGGCACCAAAGTCGCTACGCCCCGCATTGGCGAAGTGGTCGTTCTGGGTTCGACGGTTCCGACCGGGCGGTGGTGGGAAACCATGCCCTAACTCTACAGCCGGTCTACCAAGCCTTTCATCATTTCCACAAAATACGCGCCGTTTTCCGGCCCGAACCAGTTCATCGTTCTGGTCTCGTACGAATTCTTGTGGTAATATTTGTCGGGCGTAATGTAACCGATATACCCGCCGTTGAAACTCGTGACCATCAACTGAAAACCTTTCCGGTCGGCTTCCTGCCGGAGTTCGGCCACCAGCTCGCCCGAAAAATCGCAGGGCGTGCCAAGCAAAACCGTCTGACCGATGCGCAACGCCTTCAGGTCGGAAGGGTAGTCGCCGTAAACGGAATGAAACAGCCAGCCACGTACCCGCCAGTCTTCGATGACACGGGCCTGCGGTTCACGCAGTTGCAAGGGCAAGGTCAGAATTTCCAGCGTGCTGTCGGGCTGGGTTTTAACCTGGGGCAAGGTCGGCAGAATCCGCGCGGTCAGCGTATCGGCGTAGGTTCGGATGGTGGCAAATTCGTCTTTCCCCGGCGTGGTTTTCGAACCGGTGCTGCCCACCGAACCGGCCATGAAGGCCACAAAGCTGCCGGTTTGTTTCTCCAGCCGGTCCACCAACGCTCCTGGATAATCACGGCTGAGGTATTGATAATCGGCCGCCCGGAAAATCGTAGCGTGTGCCCCAAACGTACAGAGGAGGGCCGATTCGCCGGTATTTTTTTTGAGTTTCAAAAGTCGCACGTTTGCATCCACTTTTCCCTCTTTGTTCATCCGGTTATACACCAGATCGGGGGCGTCGAACTGCGAAAAGCCAACTTCCACCGGAGCCATCTGCTTCTCCGCCAGCACAATCGATTTCAGAATGGTATCCGTAATGTGATCGACGACCCGCTGGTCAAAATCGCCGGCAAACAGTTCGCCGACCAGACCGGGAGCCCAGCCGCCCAGGCTGTTGTGGCTGTGAATGGCACCTGTGAACACCTGATCCCATTGAAAACCGATTTCCGGCAATCTTTTTTTAAGTTGCTCGGTTACGGTGGGGGGCGTGATGAGTAAATCCAGCGCAATAATGGCTACTTTGGTGCCGCCGTTGCTGAGAACGATGGTCCGGACAAAAATGGAATCGCTGACCGTTGACCAGTGCTGGCCTCTTCGGGCCCCGTAACCGCCCGTCGGCGTGGTGAACGAGGGCGTCAGGTTGGTCTTCGCCCAGCCAGCCCGCAAACCCGTCTGCGGATTGGGTGGAGGAGCCAGGTCCAGCAGTTGTTGCCGCGTATACCGGTAATAGTCGGTTTTCCGGTATGGCTGATCATCGACGGGTGCCAGGCTGACGGCTAAAAACAGGAGAATGGCCGCAACCAGACCCAACAGCACTTTGAAGAAGATACGGAAGTATTTCATGATTTTTGAAGCCCAAATCTAACAAAATCTAACCTTGTATCCTCAAATCCAGTTAATAGCTAAAATTAGTTTATCGTTTAGTAAATATGGGTACCCGGTACTGTTAAATTATTTTCTTGATTTCCAGTGCGTTCAACTGTGTAAAACCATAAATTTTAACTGATAAACCCGTTTAACACGACAGGTGATTATTTTTACGGATGCAAGCCAGCACAACCCCATCGAAAACGGATACCACCCCTAAACCGGTCGTTTCCCGGCGGCTCGACCGCATGTTTCTCGCTCTCAGCGACGTCGCGTCGTTTGTCGGGCAATTTTTTAAGGAAGTTTTTGTTCCGCCCTATGAAGGAAAGGAAATTGTCCGGCAATGTTATGAGGTGGGCGTTCGTTCGCTGCCGCTGATCTCGCTGACGGGTTTCATCACCGGCATTGTGTTTACCAACCAGTCGCGCCCGTCGCTGGCTACCTTTGGGGCTACTTCCTGGCTTCCCTCGCTGATTTCCATTGCGCTGGTTCGGGCGCTGGCTCCGCTGGTAACGGCCCTGATTGCCTCCGGGCGGGTGGGCTCCAACATCGGGGCCGAGCTGGGCTCCATGCGCGTGACGGAGCAGATCGAAGCGATGGAGGTTTCGGGCACCAATCCTTTCAAGTTTCTGGTTGTTACCCGGGTCATTGCCACCACCTTCATGATCCCGGTTTTGGCGATGTTCTTCGTTTTTCTGGGCGTACTGGGGTCCTATGTCAATGTGGCCCAGAACGAAGAAACCAGTTTCATGTCTTTTATTGAAACCTTTTTTAGCTCGATTTCCTTTCTGGACATCAACTCCACCGTTGTGAAGGCCCTTATTTTTGGATTTACCATCGGCATTGTGGGATGTTACAAGGGCTACAATTCGTCGAAAGGAACGGAGGGGGTCGGAAAAGCAGCCAATGCCTCAGTAGTTACATCGATGTTTCTGGTTTTTATCGAAGAACTGTTGTTACTCCAAATCATCAATGCCATTCGCGCTTCGTAACGCATGAACACGAAAAAAACGGTCAATCACCCGAAGGAGTCTGTCATTGTGATTCGGGACCTGAGAATTTCGTTCGGCGATTTGCACGTTCTGCGCGGGGTCGATCTGGATTTGTACCAGGGCGAAAATCTGGTGGTACTGGGTCGCTCGGGAACGGGCAAGTCGGTACTAATCAAGATTATTGCCGGTTTGCTGGAGCCGGACGAAGGGACGGTGAACGTGCTGGGTGAGGATGTGTCCAAACTCAAAAAACGGGAACTGGACGCGTTGCGGCTAAAGCTGGGATTTTCCTTTCAGAACAGCGCGCTGTACGACAGCATGACTGTTCGCGAGAACCTCGAATTTCCGCTGATCCGGAATGTTCGGAACCTGAGTCGCAGCGACATCGACAAGGCCGTCGAACAAGCCCTGGAGGATGTTGGACTGAGCCAAACCATCAACCAGATGCCATCGCAACTGTCGGGCGGACAGCGCAAGCGGATCGGCATTGCCCGGACGCTGATTCTGAAACCGGAAATTATGCTCTACGACGAACCCACGGCGGGTCTGGACCCCATTACGTCCAACGAAATCAACAACCTCATCAACGAGGTTCAGGAGCGCCACAATACCTCATCGATTATCATCACCCACGACCTGACCTGCGCCAAAACCGTTGGCGATCGCATTGCGATGTTGCTCGATGGCCGGTTTGAACGGCAGGGCACGTTCGAGGAAGTTTTCGAAGATTCGAACGATGAGCGCGCAAAACAGTTCTATGAATACAACTTTGTTAATTAAACCCCTAAATCCCCTAAAGGGGACTTTAAAATCCGGCTGTAGTTGCGTCCAAGTCCCCTTTAGGGGATTTAGGGGTTAATAAACCAGGGACAACGGTAAAAAAAGACATACTCCATACCTCAAAAAAACATTAAATGAAAGCGGCAGAAAATAAGCGGGCCATCACCGTCGGGATTTTTGTGTTAATCGGCATTGTGATTCTGGTTACGGGAATCATGGTGCTGGGCGGGCAGCAGAAGCGGTTTGTCAAGAGCATCCGTGTGAACGCGATTTTTGACAACGTCGGCGGGTTGCAGGCCGGTGCGAATGTCTGGTTTTCCGGTGTAAAAATCGGTACCGTTCGCCGGATTCAGTTCTACGGAAATTCGCAGGTCGAAGTGACCATGAACATCGAGGAATCGAGTCAGCAGTATATCCGCAAAGATGCGCTGGCGGCCCTGAGCACCGACGGGTTGATCGGGAATAAAATCGTGGAAATCGTTGGGGGCAGCATGAAAGCAGGAACTGTAGAAGACGGTGATATTCTGCACGCCAAAGCCGCCCTGAATACGGATGAAATCATGGCGACGCTCCAGCAAAACAACAACAACCTGCTGCGCGTCACGTCCGATGCCAAAAAAATTCTGGACGAAGTATTGAAAGGAAAAGGCATGGCGGGGGCGGTTTTGCGGGACTCTACAGTGGCCAATCGCTTTAAAAATACAATGGCTAACCTTCAGATTGCTTCGAGCGGGGCGGCTGAGGCTACCAAATCGCTGAGTCAGGTGTCGAACTCTTTGAACCAGTATGCCGGAAAACTGAACACGAAAGGCACGTTGGCCAGCGATCTGGTGTCCGACACGGTTATTTTCCACGACCTGCGGATGTCGTCGGCCAAACTGCGGCAGGTGTCGGGCACGGCCGCCGAAGCGACGGAAAACGTCAAGCGGGCGAGTGATAAACTCAACAGCAGCGACAACGCCATCGGGATTCTGCTCAACGACAAGGCCGTGAATAAGAACCTGAAAAATACGATCCGGAATCTGGAAAGCAGCAGCTATAAACTCGACGAAAACCTGGAAGCCTTGCAGCACAACTTCCTGTTACGCGGTTTTTTCCGGCGTCGGGCCAAAGAAGAGGCCAAACAAAAAGAAGCGGCTGCAACAGCCGCCACCGTTACACCCGACACGAGCGTGCGCAAGTAACGACACGGAAACCGTATCTTTGGGTCATGGTAGCAACCCAACCCATTGGCGTGTTCGATTCCGGCTACGGGGGCCTGACGGTTCTGAAGTCGATTGTTCAGCAACTGTCGCAGTACGATTATATTTATCTGGGCGACAACGCCCGCACGCCCTACGGAACGCGCTCATTTGAAACCGTTTACGACTACACGCTGGAATGCGTTCAGCACCTGTTCAATAAAGGGTGTCGTCTGGTCATTCTGGCCTGTAACACGGCTTCCGCCAAGGCGTTGCGCAACATTCAGCAACTCGATTTGCCAACCCTCGCGCCCGACCGCCGGGTATTGGGCGTCATCCGGCCTACGACAGAGGTCATTGGAACGTATTCCAAAACCGGTCACATCGGAATTCTGGCCACACGCGGAACGGTGACGTCGGAGTCGTATGTGGTCGAAATCGAAAAGTTTTTCCCGGATTTAAAAGTTTATCAGGAAGCCTGCCCGATGTGGGTGCCGTTGGTCGAAAATGGCGAACACAACGGCCCCGGTGCCGATTATTTCGTTCAGAAACACCTCGACCGGCTGTTGCAACAATCGCCGGAAATCGATACGCTTTTGCTGGCGTGTACGCATTATCCGCTCTTACTCCCCAAAATCCGGCAATTCGCTCCCGAAAACCTGACGATTCTCAGCCAGGGCGATATTGTTGCCAAAAGCTTGCAGGATTATCTACACCGTCATCCGGAAATCGACGCCCAATGCAGCAAAGGCCGGACGCTGCACTTTTACACCACGGATTCGGCGGAAGAATTTGAACAGAAAGCCGGGTTGTTCTGGGGAAAGCCGGTGCGGGCGGAGCGGTTGACGTTGTAGGAAATGAGTATAAAAGACGCGCCGAACCGTCTTTCGTATAGCCGATCTTCCGGAATCCTGACTGCAATGACGCACCAACGACGCCCCCTTTTCCTGCTTTTGGCCTTCATCGCCGTTGCGACGATTCTGCTGGTGGGGTATCAGGTGATGAAGCCAAAACCGAAGTCGGTCAAACGGGAGGAGTGGACAACGGTTTTCAAAGGGTTGGGGACGCTTTCGTCGCCCCGGCTGGCCGATCTCAACAACGACGGTATTCTGGATCTGGTCATGGGGGCGGGTGGCATCGAATTCAAGACGAGCGATTCTGCCATTATTGCCGTCGATGGTGCCAACGGCCAGTTGCTCTGGAACGTCCGGGCGAAGGACCAGATTTTCGGTTCTCCGCTCTTTCGCGACATCACCGGCGACGGCATTCCCGACGTATTCATGGGTGGGCGAGCCGCCGAATTCAAAGCCATCGACGGCGAAACAGGCGCGGTGATCTGGGACTATTTTACGAATTCGGACAACCGCTCCGAAAGTGATTCCGGCACCTACAATTTCTTCAGTCCGCAGTTTATTCCCGATCAGGACGGTGACGGTTTTGAGGAGTTGGTCGTCGCGGCCGGTGGGTATGTCAAAGCGCTGCCCCACGATCCGAAACGCCCGCCGGGCCGGTTGCTGGTGTTGAGCAGCGCTACCGGAAAACGACTCGCTGCGGCCGTGATGCCCGACGGTTTTGAGATCTATATGTCGGTGGTTGTGGCTGATTTTAAGAAGGATGGAAACCTTTCCATTATTTTTGGTACGGGCGGGGAGACGCTGGAAGGTAGCCTGTACAAAGCTTCGCTAGCGGATTTGATGAAAAACGACTTGTCGAAGGCAACGCGGCTGGAGTCGGGGCAGGAGAAGGGCTTTGTGGCTCCGCCGGTTCTGGCAGACATTACGCAGGACGGTATTGTAGACATCATCGCCAACGCCGTTAACGGCCGGATGATTGCCATCGACGGCGCGACGGAACGGGTGCTCTGGTGGGTGACGATTCCGAAAACCGAAGCGTATTGCTCCCTGGCGGTCGGTTATTTCACAGATGATGGCGTACCGGATTTTTTTACGAACTACGGCATCGGCACCTGGCCGAACCTGAACCGGTCGGTGCAACTGATGGTGAACGGAAAAACCGGCCGGATTGCTTTTCAGGATTCGCTCGGCAGCTTTCAGGAGAGCAGCCCGCTGGCGTTCGATTACAACCGGGACGGTTTTGACGATGCGCTTTTGAGCCTGAACTACAACCACTTTTCCACCATCAGCAACCAGTTGATGGTGATCGACTTCCACAACGACACGACGTACCAGATCAGTAAGCGGCAATACGGGGCCAACGTCGCCAGCACGCCCTGGCTCGGTGATCTGGACGCCGACGGTTTACTCGATCTGGTTTATGCCCACGAAATCAATCCGGTCGATCTGCTGTCGGTTAAGCAGAAAAAAGGATTGAAAATCAATAAGCTGAAACTAGCGGTGCCGGTTCAGCAGAACCGGATTTGGGGGGGATATATGGGGAGCGAGTACAATGGGATTTTTCAGGAGAATAAAAAATACTAGCTCCCGGTTTTAACCCGATGTAAGGTTGATTCGCCTTGTTTTTCCTGCGAACGAATAAATCGTTACCGAAACCGCCCTCTCCGGAACCACCAGCGTCCGCGCCGACTGCGACAGATACGTCGAACCATACGACAATTCCTGTTTTCGTTTCTGCCCGTTCGCCAGCGTAATTTCTGCCCAGGCGTCGGTTGATTGCAACGGTATCACCTGCTGGCTTTTGCGGGTAAGCGGAGTAAAGGCCAGCAGCGGCCCGGAATTCTGCGTTACTAAAACCAGATTCTGACCGGTTTGGGTTTGCAACGTCGCCAGCCCTTTGGCATCGCCGGTCGCTGAAAAACCGCTTCGCGTGACTGGAACGGGTGTGAAATTGCCTTTTCCATTGCCTTTCAGATACAAGCCGATTCCTGCGTCATACCGCCCGATGGTCACTTCCGTTGCGTAGGAATTGCCGACGGCGAGCAGGTCCAGATTGCCGTCCTGGTCCACATCCAGGCTCGTCATTCCGAAGAGTGGGGCAAACTGGGCCTGCGTCGGCAGCGGTTTCAACGTGAATTTTCCATGGCCTTCATTTTGCAGGTAAACGCTTTCAAACCGTTCGCAGGTCAACACATACGCGCCGGTCAGTTCGTCTTTCGTGAACACATCGGCAAACGCCCCTTTGGCGTAGTCGGCGTATTTCAGGAAGCGTTTCCGCATAAACGTCATCTGGCCGATCAGCTCGTCGCGGGCGTGCGTCACCTGTTGTTTTCCATGAAGGTAATACGTCAAAACCGGGTCCAGCGTGCCGTTCTGGTCGAAATCCTTTGCGTAGACTGCAATTGGTTCGTTGGCGGTGGGCTGGTAGCGGCTGTTCCGTCCGCAATTGCCGAGCACATAATCCATATCGCCGTCGTTGTCGAAATCTCCGCTGGCGAGGCTGTTCCACCAGCCGGTCGTGTTCTGCAATCCAATCGAATTAGCGACATTGGTAAACCGCCCCTGGTCATTTTTGAAAAACGTAACCGGCATCCACTCCCCGGCCACCATCAGGTCGATTTGGCCATCGTTATCGAAATCCGTCCACAAAGCCGCCGTCACCAGTCCGATCCGGCTCAACGCTTTGCCGCCTGCTTCTTCGGTGACATCCCTGAATTTCCCACCCTCATTCCGCAGAAGGTAACTTCTGGCCGGTAACGGATATTTGCCCGGATAAACCCGCCCGCCAACGAACAGATCAAGGTCACCGTCGCGGTCATAATCAGCCGCAACGACGGAGGAACCGCTGTCGGTCATGCGGGGTAAAGCCGCCAAATCCCGGCTAAAATTTCCTTTGCCGTCGTTTCGATACAGTCGGGACTGGTAATAACTCGTCCCGGCCATCTGCTCGTTGCTGCCGCTGACCACCAGCAGATCGAGGTCTTTGTCACCATCGGCGTCGAAAAGCAGAGGGCCCGTATCTTCGTAAATGACGTCCTGATCGAAGGTTTTTCCGGTAAACCGTCCGTCGGCGGTTTGGAGAAAAAACGTACCGGCATGACCCGCCGAACCGCCCACAAAAAAATCGGATCGCCCGTCGCCGTTGACATCGCCCACCGCGATACCGGGACCACTCTGTGAAAATTTATGGGGCAACAGATGCTCCACCTTGAAATCAGCATACTCGGTTTCCTGGTGTTTGAAGTCGATTCCCAAACGGGCCGCCACCTCCTCAAACAAAACCGGCCTTGGTTTTGCTGGTAAAACCGGCTTGGCAACCGCGTCCTGATGCCGGATGGTCAAGATCTGATTGGCTTTTACATCCCGCAAAACCGTCTGCCGACCGTCTGCCCAACGAACCACGACGCTGTCGGCCACGGGGTTCGCTCCCAGCCCAACATGCAATACCGATTCCACACTCGACTGAAAACCGCGATAGGGTGAATTTTCCAGAAACTGTACTCCGTTTTTACCCGCATATACCCACACTTTTGCACCCAGACCGGCGGTATTGAGCGAATCACCGACGAGTTTCAGTCGTAGAAAATGATGCTTTTCGAGTTCGTTTGCGCGGTTTTTGTAAATAAAAGCCGGGGCGTCGATGTTGTTGATAATCAGATCCAGATCGCCATCGTTGTCCAGATCAGCGTAGGCAGCTCCGTTGGAAAAACTCAACTCGCGCAGTCCCCAGGCGTCGGATTTTTTGGTGAAGGTCAGGTCGCCCGGTCGGTCGCCACCCGGTCGGTCGCCACCCGGTCGGTCGCCACCGTTGTTCCGAAAAACGTAATTCTGAAGTTTGGAACCCTGCAATTCATCGACGGCGCGGAGCATGATGTGGTGTTGCTCGTGCTGGTTTTCGGGTAGCCGATTGGGGGCGTCAGGCGAAGCGGCATATTTGTTATAGACCGAAAAGTCGCGGTTGGTGATGTCTTTCGGATAACCGTTGCTGATAAACAGGTCCTTATAACCGTCGTTGTCGAAGTCCGCCAGCAAAGGCGCCCAGCTCCAGTCGGTGGCATGCACCCCGGCGAGTTGGCCGATTTCGCTGAAGGTGCCGTTGCCGTTGTTGAGTTGAAGCGTGTTGCGCATGTATGACGGCAAATAGCCCTGCGCCAGCGTCATCATAAATTTGTCGTAATTTTTGGCCCCGCTAAACAGCTTCTGCCGTTCGTTGTCTTCTGGAAGCATATCGACCACCAGGATGTCGGGCAAACCGTCGTTGTTGATGTCGGCAATGTCGTTACCCATCGCAAAATTGCTGGTGTGTTTCAGGTAGTTAGCCGCGCTTTCGGTGAAGGTGCCGTTCTGGTTGTTGAGGTAAATGAAATCGTCATCCACATAATCGTTGGAGACGTAAAGATCGGGCCAGTGGTCGTTGTTGATGTCGCAGACGGCCACGCCCAGGCCGTAGCCATCGATCAGCAGCCCAGCCTGTTTCGACACGTCCGTAAAAAAACCGTTGCCGTTGTTTCGGAAGAGTTTGTCGGCGCTTTTGCCGGAACCGTCGGTTATTTTGGGGTGAATGACGCTGGTGTCCCAGGTTTCGTTGGCGTAGGTCGCAATGAAAAGGTCGAGGTCACCGTCGCGGTCGTAATCCAGAAAAACCGCCATGGTAGAAAAACCGGTGTAAGCAAGGCCGTATTGGGCCGCCCGCTCGGTGAACGTCCCGTTTTTGTTGTTGATATACAGCCGGTTGGTCTGGCGCGATTCGCCGTACACCCCCGCCGAACAAACGTATAAATCCGGATACGTATCACCGTTGATGTCGGCTACGGCCACGCCGGTCGCCCAGTTGTCGCCCCGGATGCCGGCTGATTCGGTGATGTCTTTGAACGTCAGATTACCCTGATTAAGATACAGTCGGCTGGGCACCATGTTGCCGCTGAAAAAGAGATCTGGCAGTCCGTCGAGGTTGACATCCAGCACGGCGACACCACCGCCGTTGTAGACATATTCGTAATCGATCAGGTTAACGGAGTCATTTTCGGTGATGGTGTTGGCAAACTGAATACCGGTTTTCCCGGCGGGAACCAGCTCGAAAAGGGGCGTTTCTTCGTTCCGGTTTTGGCAGGAAAAGAGGAACAGTAACCAGCAGAGCAAACAAAAACCGGCAAAAGGCAGGCTGCGCATAGACATTCTTTTTTTAACCGGGCAATTTGCCCCGTAGGGGTTCAACAGCGTAGCGTCGGTAGCAAGCAATTTCGATTTCTGTGCTCCCGTGTGCCGTGAGGCACGCAACGATTGCCATCAAATAAGCGGTTGTGTACCTGACGGCACACGGGTGCGTTGGGATAATCGACTTTGCTACCGACGCTGCGCTGTTGAGCCCCTGGCGGGGCAAACAAAAAGGACGGTTTAGAGGCAACCCCTGTTTTACCAACCCGGATTCTGCTTCAGGACGCCTTTGTTGAGCAGAATCTCGTTTTCGGGGATCGGGAAATACAGCCGATCCGGGCTGTTTGCTTTGACGATTTGAGCGGCATAAGCCGGATCCCAGCGCAGTAAATCCAGCCAGCGAACCCCTTCGAACATCAACTCCCGGCGTTTTTCGGCGCGGATGGCCTGCCGCATTTTTTCCGGCGTATCCACGTCGGCGAGGGTCAGCAACGGAATCCCGGTGGTGCCGACGGGCAAGGTGGGCCGGAAGCGGTTGGCAAAGTTGGCATCCTGCGCCCGGGCGCGGAACGTATTCAGAATGGTCAAAACCGCCTGTTTGTTGGCTTCGTAATTGATCTCGTTGAGGGCTTCGGCTTTGTTGAAATAGATTTCGCCCAACCGCAACATCACGAGGTTGGCCCGCGCAATGCCTTCGTTGGCCCAAAGAGGCTGGGGCAAAAACTTGTTCGAGACTTTATCGTCCTTGATGGTGTATTCGTACCGCGCATCCTTGCGCGGTTTTTCGTATTGCGCCACGGCATCGTCGGTGGCCCGAAACTCGCCATTGCCGTAAAACCAGCCGTGGATTCCCATGTTGAAAAAACCGGGTCCGGCTTCGGCCTGAATTTCGAGAATGGCTTCTCCGCTGTTCTGATCGCCCAGAAACATCGTCGTCCACGGATTGACCAGCGAATACTGACCGCTGTTGATGATTTCGTCCGACAGCTTGACGACCTCCTGCCAGTTTTTTTCCTGCAACCGAATCCGCGACAAAAACCCTTTGGCCGCCCATTTGCTGGCCCTTCCCCGGCGCTCGTTGGCCGAAAACTGCGTCATCGAATTGGGGAGGTTCGCTTCGGCCACCTGCAAATCCTTCACGACCTGCGCCAGCACTTCCGGCTGGGTCGAATTCGGGATCTGGTTGTCTTCGGGCAAGGCACCCGCCGGAAAGTTCAGGATCAGCGGCACATTGCGCCACAGCATGGTCAGGTAATAATACGACAGTCCGCGAATGAAATGGGCTTCGCCCAGCACTTCATCCTTGCGTTTGTCGTTGGCCGTGGTGGCCCCCACAAAAGCCGTCGGTGGAATATCCTTCACCTTTTCCAGAAAGAGGTTGGCGTTGGCGATGGTCACCCACGGTGCCTGAAAATACGACTCGGTGGTGCCGTGGTTGACGCTGGACATGTCGCCCCGGTTTTCCATGATGTAGCCGAACTTCCCGGTAGCCGTCGTCAGGTCATCGGAATTCATATCCAGTAACATGTACGTTCCAACGATGTGGTTTTCGGTAAACAGCCGGTTGTAGGCCCCAACCAGGCCCAGTTCGGCGTCGGTTCCGTTCGAATAAAAACCGTCCTGCGCCAGTGCCGACTCAGGCTTCTGATCCAGCGTATTACAGCCGTTCACGACGAATCCGATCAGAAGAAGAGCCACCAGCCGATAGCCTTTGTTGTGTATATTTTTCATGATCACTGCTGAAATCTAAAAGTTGGCAATGCTTAAAAAGAGATGTTCAGACCTAAAGTGTAGGTTTTCGGCTGCGGGAAGGTGCCGTAGTCATACCCCATCGCCACGTTTCCGCCCAGCCCTGAGCCGGTGAAATGGCTCACTTCCGGGTCGTAACCGCTGTAGCGGGTGAACGTCAGCAGGTTGTTCGACGAGAAATAAAGCCGGGCCGAGGCAATCTGGAGTTTGCCGGTTACACTGCGGGGCAGGTTATAGCCCAGCGTCAGCGTTTTCAGGCGCAGATACGAACCGTCTTCGAGCCAGCCGTTGTGGGGCAGCAGGTTGTTGGCACTCCGGTTGTCGTAAAACACCCCCGGATATTCCGTGACGTCGCCCGGTTTTTTCCACCGTTTGTCGAACGAAACCTGCGTGGTGTTGTAGCCGATCGTGGAATTGAGGTCGCGGTTTAGCCCTTCCATCCACTTCCGGGTCTGGTTGTAAATCTTGTTGCCATACGACCACTGGAAGAAAATGTTCAGGTCGAAGCCTTTGTAACCGAACGTGTTGGTCAAACCGCCGATGTGTTTCGGGAGCGGACTGCCCATAATCACCCGGTCGAGGCTGTTGACAGCGCCACCCGATTTGTTTTGGTCGACAATCAAGACGGTGCCGTTTTCCGGGTTCACATTTTTCTCCCGTTCGTATACCCAGAATGAAATGGGCTGACCTTCCCGAATCAGTGTCGCTTCATTGACGGCGATGTCCTGACCACCGATCAGGGAAAGCACTTTGTTGCGGTTCATGCTGAAATTCAGGTTCGTGCTCCAGGAAAAAGCGCCGTTCAGGTTGACGGTATTGATGCCCAGCTCAAACCCCTTGTTCTCCATTTTTCCGATGTTGGTCAGCGTCGAGTTAAAGCCGGAGGTGCGGGGCAGCGGCAGGTTGAGCAACAGGTCGGTCGTGGTTTTGATGTAGTAATCGGCGGTCAGGCTCAGGCGGTTATTCAAAAAACCGACATCGGCTCCGACGTTGAACTGGGCGGTTTGTTCCCACGAAAAATCGTCGTTGGGAATGTTGTTGGCCACCGCACCCAGCCGGTTCAGGTAATTGCGGCCCGTGTTGGCTCCCCCACCAACGCCAAAGGTGCCAATGTAGGAGTAGTTTCCGATCTCCTGATTGCCGGTAATGCCGTAGCTCGCCCGAAATTTCAGGTTACTGATGGTGGTAGACGACTTCATAAACTCCTCTTCACTGAGGTTCCAGCCCACCGACGCGGAGGGAAAAAAACCGTATTTGTTGTTGGCCCCAAACCGGGATGACCCATCCAGACGGGCGTTGACCGACAGCAGGTATTTGCTCTTGTAGTTGTAGTTCAACCGCCCGAAATACGACGCAATGCCCCAGGATTCGGCATTTGAGGTCGACGTCAGAATGGTGGAACCACCGTTCAGCGTCGTGACGTTTTTGCTGACAAAACCGCCGACGTACGAAAACGCTTCTTCCAGCCGCGACTCCTGAAAACTGGTGCCGAGCAGGGCCTGAAATTTGTGATCTTTCCCGAGTCCGAATTCATAAGTCAAATAGTTTTCGGTCAGCCACAACACTTCGTTGAAGTTCCGGACACTCCCGGTGCCGGTTCCGTTGCCCTGCACTGCCGCCTGAAACGGTTCGTAGAAAAAGTCCTCGTTTTCGAAGCGAACATCGGTTCCCAACTGTGTCCGGAAACGGAGCCCCCGGATGATTTCCCATTCGGCAAACAGGTTGCCGATCAAGCGGATGGTTTTGTTGTCGAGGTGCTGCGCCAGGGCCATCGCCACCGGATTGGCAATCAACGGAGCCAGCGGATCGAAGGAATATTCGCCGTTGGCCAGCCGAATCGGAGTCGCCGGGCTGCGGGTCAGGGCGGTGGTCAACACCGGAGAACCGTAGAGGTGGTTGCCGCCCGCGTCGGACCGGGGCGTTCCGTTGTTCCGCAGCCGGTTGTTGTCGGTGTAACTAACCATCAGGTTATTTCCGATTTTTACTTTTTTATTGATACGTTGATCAAGGTTGACCCGGAGGTTGTAGCGTTTAAAGCGGGAGTCGATCAG
Source organism: Larkinella punicea (assembly GCF_003334855.1). Classification (GTDB taxonomy): domain Bacteria; phylum Bacteroidota; class Bacteroidia; order Cytophagales; family Spirosomataceae; genus Larkinella; species Larkinella punicea. The sequence continues at coordinate 31,798 of NZ_QOWE01000009.1, read as the reverse complement.
AATCCCTTGCTGGTCCATATACCCCGCACTCAGCATATACTGCGTTTTTTCGGTGCCGCCCCGGGTCGAAATGTTGATGTTGGCGGTTGGCGCGGTTCGCAATACGGCATCCTGCCAGTTGGTGTTGCTGGTGGGATTGTTGATAAAATCCTGCGTAAAAACCGGAGCCGCTTTGATGGAAGCCAGCCCTTCGTTGGACAAAATGGCAAAGTCGGAAGCACCCAGCACGTTGTAGCGGCCGGTGGCTTTGGAAAAACCGTAATAGCTCGTAAAGTCAATTTGCTGCTTCCCGGCTTTTCCCCGTTTGGTGGTGATCAGCACGACGCCGTTGGCCGCCCGTGCTCCGTAAATGGACGTCGAAGCGGCATCCTTCAGGATTTCTATCGACTCGATATCCGCCGGATTGATGTTCGACATTCCGTTGATGCGTTCTTCGCCGGTTTGCTGGTTGAAGGTCTGCGTATTGTTGATCGGCACGCCATCCACGACGTACAACGGTTCGTTGCCGGCCCCCAATGACGACGTTCCGCGAATCCGGATGGAAACACCCCCGCCCGGTGCGCCAGTGTTGTTGGTCACCTGAACGCCCGAAGCCCGGCCCTGCAACGCCTGATCCAGCCCAACGAGCGGCATATCCTTGATTTCCTTAGCAGTAACCGTTGCAATGGCACTGGTTACTTCGGCCTTCGACTGCGTACCATACCCCACGACCTGGACTTCACTTAACAACCGCTCATCCGTCGCGAGCTGCACGTTGATGACCGCCCGATTGTTGATCGAAACTTCTTTGGAGAGAAAACCGATGTAGGAAAAAATCAGGGTTCCGTTGCCATTCGGCACTGTGAGCGTATAATTCCCCTCGCTGTCGGTGGTTACGCCGGTGGTTGAGCCTTTGATGATGACGTTCACGCCCACGAGGCCCTCGCCGTTGTCGGATGTTACGCGTCCCCGCACCGTAATGGCGGTTTTCTGTTCCATGCGGGCCAGTAAGGTCGTGTTCATGCGGGCCAGCATGGGGTTAAAAAGGCTGTTGTCCAGCAGGGGCATGGAGGTGGGGCGGGTGGCTTCGATTCCTTCGGACCGGTTTTCTTTGCGGCTTTCTTTGGGCGGCACCACCACATATACATGTTCTTTGACCTTCTCGAAATGCAGATTCAGCGGTTCCAGCAAATTCTGGAGGGCGTCCTCAATTCGGGCGGGCGATTGGGTTTGTCGGGTCACAAACTTGTTCTCGACCGTCTGAAGGTTGTAGATCACCGAGGCATTATACCGCGTACTCAGCTCATTCAGAGCCTGTTTGAGGGGCTTGTGCAGGTCGGTGGCCAACACTTTCTTATCGACAGGCGAGTTGTCAATGGAAGCCGTTACCTGGGCGTATGCGTATCCCTGCCAGCTACTGACAGTCTGGAGGAACAGGCAGAACGATAGCTTGCTCAGCGCGTATCGGTTCTTCTTCATAAGGTGAACATCTTAAGGGTGATCGGATAAAGGAATGCTGTTTTCAATGACGACCTGGTTATTATTCCGGCTGATGCGCAGGTTGGAAGACTTGGCCAATACCGTTAGCAGCACATCCAGGTTATCGCTCGGAATGGTGCCGACCAGCTTCTGGTTGGCTTTCACGTTGTCTTTGAAAATCACGTCGACGCCATAGGTGTCTTCGATCATTTCGCCGACTTTATAGAGGGGTGTGTTTTCAAAAACCAGCACTTTATTCCGCCACGACGTCAGGGCTTCGGCATTTACCTGGTTTTTGATCACCTTTTTGTTTTTCCGGAAATATTCCACCGTTTCGCCGGGGACCATCATCACCCGGCTGGTATCTTTCGCCGACATGATGTTGACCTTGACCTTGCCGGAATTGAGCACGACGTTGGTCTTGTCGTTGCGGTTAAAAACGTTGAACCGGGTTCCCAGCACTTCGACATCCAGATCCGGCGTATGTACCACGAAGCGGGCGTGGTTCCGTTTGTGTTTTACGTCGAAAAACGCTTCACCGTCAACCCAGACTTCCCGCTGGTGTTTCCCGTCCCAGTTCGGGGCATATCGCAGTTTGGTGTTGCCGTTCAACGTCACCACGGAGCTATCGGGCAGGGTGAACGTGGCATTTTCACCGTAGGCGGTTTGCAGCATGACGGCGTCGTTCAGGGAACGGCCCAGCCAGAAATACCCGGTAGCCGCCAGCAGCAGGAATCCGGCCAGCGAAGCGGCTATTCCCCGCCATCGGTGGAACCACGGTTTTTCGCCCGCATCGGGCCATAGCGGAATCGTTGGTGCCTGGTTGTCATGCTCCCGAATAGTCGCCAATAGCCGTTCCAGTTCCCGGTTTTTGTGCGGGTCTGAGGTGGTCAGTTTGTTGGGGGACAGCATCGAGACGAGCTCGATGGCGTCGTCGATGTCGCGTTGTTTTTCCGGGTATTGCCGGATGAAATCCTCCCAAAACTGAATCTCATCGGCGTTCGTTCGGTAGACGAAAGCCTGAAAAGATTCGTTGGTGGCAAAATCTTCGCTGGTATAGTGTATGAAATGGGATGACTGATGCATGACGAAAGCGCGTGGAAATACGAAAAAGGGATGATCGGCAAACCGGTTTTTCTCCTCTTTTGCCTATAGGACAGCGCAAAAGCGGTTATATACTCAAACTTTTTTTAGCGGATTGATCCGGCAGTTTTGCGCCGTTTTTTGCCCCGTCAGGGGCTTCACAGCGTAGCGTCGGTAGTAAATAAAGGCTATTCTCAGCTCCCGCGTGCCGTGAGGTACGGAACCGCCTGTTTCGGAGCCCGTTGCGTACCTCACGGCACGCGGGACAACGATTCATCTTTTAGGCTACCGACGCTGCGCTGTGAAGCCCCTGACGGGACAAAACCGGTTCGGTTAGCGGGTTTACTGTGGGCTAATCTGGGGTAAATAATTGTAAATCAGGCGGCAAAAAAATACGCGATGAGCAGCGCAAGCGGGCTGGCGTATTTTCCGTCAAAACAGGCACTGTCGAGCACCGGGCGGAGGGCAGACGAAGAGGGTGGCATCAATTCGGCTTTGTGTTCTTTCAGGCTTTTCAGGCTCTGGTGAATCAGATTCCGGACCGACTGAACGTTCAGCGCCATGACGTCCGCAATTTTTTCGTAATCCAATCCTTCGTAAAACTTCAAAAAAAGAGCTTCGCGCTGCCGTTTGGAAAGTTGGTTCAGGAATCGGGCTAAGGCTTCGCCCTGCTCTTTGGAGATTTGGGCCGCAATCAGAAAATCTTCGTGGGAAAACGTTATATCGAACTCGTAAACCAGATCGGTCTGCAGGTTTTTCTTCTTGCCCGAGGCCACGGCTTCGTCGCTGATGTGGCGTTGCAGCGTTTTGAGGAGGTACGCTTTTACATACCGGATTTCGCCCAGTTGATCGCGCCGACTCCAGAGTTTGAGGAACACATTCTGGATACAATCCTTCACCAGATCTTCGTCCCGGGTCAGTTTCGTTCCGTAATAATACAGGCTGTCGTACTGCTCCCTGAAAATTTGGGCCAGGGCATTGGAATCTCCATTTCTGAAATTCCTCCACACCACATTTTCTGCCATATTTTTAACAGAAGTCTCCATCAACCTGAAATGATAAAAATCTGAAACTGATTTACCTAATTGAATTTTTCTGTGAATAAATGGCTTAATACCCTCTGCTCAATCTGCAATGGAGACACAAATAGATAAAGATTTTTCTATTTTTTCCAAAAAAATATATAAAAACCGCATTGTCGCTTGGTTTATCGAATGGCGGTTTTTTAAATAGATGTAAAAAATACATTTATTGTCCTGAGTTGACCTGAATATCGATGCTGGTTTTGTTGACACAATATTGTACTATTTGGATACCCAAGTCATTGGTAGACGGGCGGAAGTTAAAGTAGCGTAATCCTGATTAACTTTACGGACTATGAAGCGCACCGTCCAGACTATCATCCAGCCACAAGCCCAGAAAATGGGACCTCTGACCATGCACCAGCCGCTGCCGGCCAACGGCATCGACCAACTCGATCCGTTTCTGCTGCTGCACCACCACGGGCCAACGGTGTTTCCGGCGCACAACAGCGGGTTGCCGTTCGGGCCGCACCCGCACCGGGGCTTCGAAACCGTCACCTTTATCTACCAGGGTGATGTGCAGCACCGCGATAGCAGCGGTTTTTCCAGCACAATTCAAAGTGGCGGAATCCAATGGATGACCACCGGTAGCGGCCTGGTGCATTCGGAAAGCTCGTCCGCAGAATTCAGGGAAAAAGGTGGCCCGGTTGAACTCATTCAACTCTGGACGAATTTGCCGGCCCGGTTCAAAATGGTAAAACCGCATTATGTCGGGTTGCAGAAAGAGGCTATTCCGGTCGTAACGCTGGCGGGTGGAAATGGGTCGGTAGCCTTGACATCGGGTGTCTGGGACGAAATTGCCGGACCTGTTCAGCCGGTTTACGATGTCGAACTGGCAAACGTAACCCTCTTGCCGGGCGGTTCGTTTACGCGCCAAATTGAAGCGTCGCGCACGATTCTGTTCTATCTGCTAAACGGTTCTGTCGTCGTTAACGGAGCGGAAATCAGCGGTCGGACGCTGGTGGTTTTTGACAATGATGGTGATGAAGTTGACGTTCAGGCAACTGAAGATTCCCGCATTTTACTGGGATCTGCCGAACCGATTAACGAACCCGTCGTGTCCTACGGCCCGTTTGTGATGAACACCGAACAGGAAATCCGACAGGCAGTTTCTGACTACCAGAGCGGGCGAATGGGACATCTCAGTTAATTTTCAAAACCGTATAGGCGGCCTGATTCGGCTGGCGGATTTTCGTCCCGACGGTCGTGTTCGCGCGGTCGTCGTCGTGAATTACCAGCAGATGGTTGGCGTCGATCAGCGTCAGATCTTCGGCTTTGTGGTTGAAGTGAATGGGCTGACCAGCCGCATCGCGCACCGGCTTGAAGGGTCGGTTGTTCAGCAATTCGTCGGGCGTTGCCGTCCAGAGATACGCGTCTAACTGGCCGTTGGTTTCAATGGATGTCAGCAGCCAGAACAGCTTGCGGTTGCGGTCGTATTCGATGCTCGACAAGGCCAGCGGTTTTGGTAAATCAGCCACCGTCGCCGGGTCGAAGTCGGCCACGATGCGCCAGTTGTCGCGCAACGCCAGGTGCTCCCCGTCGGCGGTTTTGTCCACAAAAAATGGTACGGTGACGATGCGAACCCGGTAGTCGAACTTATCGTATTTTTCGCCTTCCTCCCGAATTCCGAACAGCAGCAGCGAATCCATCACCGCCAGTCCTTCCACTTTGAAATAAGGCATCCCTTTCGGGAAAGCCGGGCGGTTTTGGGCTAAGAGCTTGCTGAGTTGTTCCCGGTAGGCGACGGAATTTTTCGCCCCCCGCTGCGGTGCCAGCACCTGCGGATTCGCTTCATTGCCTTTTTTCCAGTACAGAATGGTGTTGTAGCCGTCCCAGTCGGTCGAACCTGCTTTGACGCGGTCGAAGGCGGTGGTCAGAAAAACATAGTCGCCGTTGGTGGCAAAGTCCTCGTATTTCCGGGCTTCCCGAAACACGTTTGCCAGCAGGGGCGTGGGCTGGACGGTGGTGTCGGCGAAGTTTTTCCAGGGTTTGGTAAACACCGAACTGAGACCGGTGGGCATGTCTTTGTCGTTGGCGACGTACACTGTTCCGTTATCGAACAAAACCGCCGATGCCTCGCACCAGACCGGGTTTCCGTCGGGCATTTTCGTACCAAAATCGCAGCAGGTCAGCAGGTTTTCCGTTTCAACTGCCACACTCAGAACCGGGACGGTTTTTCCGGTTGTGGTTTGGCTTGTTTTACACGCGACCAGCGAAAGAGAGAGCAGCAACAAGCTGATCCAGATGGAATGGTTTCTCATCAGACAAGAACGGGAACAATAAAAGAGATACTTGAATGCAAAATTAACAGAGAGCCTTAAATCACCCGTTTTTATGCAACACTTCTTTGCCGTACCGCGTATCGTCAGGTATAGATAAAAAGGTTAGAATTACAGGCCCCGGTACTTGCCGGGGTTTTGTTTTTCAAGTCGTTACCGTCGGTGCGGTCGTGCGAAAGATAACGGATTTTACATCGTATATTTACTCGTATATCTGTCAATCTCGTCCTGCATGAAGCAACGCTACCTGATTAGCCTGATCGGACTCTTTTCTTTTCACCCGGTTTTTGCTCAATCACCTTCACAACCGCAAAATCGGATTTATGCGGAAATCGGAGCTTTGGCCTCTTCCACCGATCGAACGCCTTTCTGGCTTCGGTCCAATCAATACGGGATTATACCACTGACGGCGCCATTCGGCACGTTTCGGCTTGGCGGGGCTGGAGCAGTCTTGCTCAGTGACACGACAACGGGCCGCTACCACGCCCGGCGCAACCGGGCGTGGCGGTTGGAATACCAGGCCGAAGCGGTGGCCAATGCCGGAAAATCAAGTCAATTTCTGCTGCCGGAAGCCTATGTAAAACTGGCACACCGGGGAATGGAGTTGGTGCTGGGCCGTCGGCGCGAGGTAATTGGTCTGGTGGATTCCACGCTTTCGTCGGGTTCGTATGCCTGGTCGGGAAACGCCCTGCCGCTTCCGAAGGTGCAGTTTGGAACGCGCGGTTTTGTGCCGCTCGGACGGCGGGGCTGGCTGTCGATCAACGGTTTTATCGCCCACGGCTGGTATGCCAAAACCTGGTATTTGCGGCACTCGTTTCTGCACCAGAAATCGCTGATTTTCCGCATCGGCAAGCCCACTTCAAGGGTCCGCCTGTATGCCGGGATCAATCACAATGCGCAGTGGGGCGGACAATCCGACTACATCGACCCGAAATTTGCCGTCGATGGCAAACTGCCCGGCCGTCTGGAGGACTTCCCGAACGTGCTGTTTGCCATCCGCACCAACGGCCTGAACAACGACCGGCTCACCTCGTTCGATTACGTGAATTTATACGGCAATCACCTGGGTTCCATCGACTTTGCCGGCGAACTCCGGTTTCCGGCAGTGAACCTTTTTGTGTATCACCAACATGCTTTCGATGATGTGACGGGCATGTTTTTCAAGAATCTTCCCGATGGACTGAGCGGGATTCGGCTGCGGAATAACCGTCCGGCTGCTTCCGGTTTTCAATTGAATGAGGTTCTGCTGGAATTTCTGACCACGCTGAGCCAGAGCGGACCCACCTTGTACCAAACCAACAAAGCCTGGAAAGGAGCCGATAATTACTTCAACAATTCGCAATACCGGGAAGGCTGGACGTACCAGAACCGGGTGATCGGAACGCCCTTTCTAACCCGTCGGCAGGACATTCAGGCGGCTTATCAAAACACCAGCGACTGGGCCTTTGTCAACAACCGGGTTCAGGTGTTTCATGCGGCCCTGCGGGCGACGGTGGCCCGGCAGATTGACCTGCGCGCCCGGGTTTCCTACAGCCGCAATTACGGGATTCCGGAGGTTTTTCTGGCGGGACCTCCCACCCAGGTATCGACCTGGGTGCAGGCTGGTTTTCCGTTGCGCTGGCTTGGCGGGTCCTATCTGACAGCCGCTCTGTCGGCCGATGCAGGGCAATTGTATGAGGACGCCCTGGGCGGTTTTATAGGGTTTCGCAAAACCGTTTCGAGAGAAAAGAAGTAAGACAAGAGAAAAAAGACATAAACCGTCGCGGGTCTTTCTTCGCCCGTAAAATTTAATTCTGCTTTTTCCGTTGTAGGTTTGCCACTGAATCGATACCAGCGTTCACCACTGAAGGGCCGTTTTACACGTTTCAGTTTGTGGTTTTCCCAGTTGAACCTTTTACCGATTTGATTCCCGTCGTTTGGTTACCACTTTTGTCGTATCGTGATGGATGCAGGCGCGAATGACCTCTTTCCGGAACAGTAAACAACTAGAAGAGCGTAACTATCAACCCGTTGTGAAGCTAAAAATACTCTATATCTTTCTCTGGTTCTCCACGGCAGCAACGCCCGGCTTTTCGCAAATAGCCCGAAAAGTGAACCTCATGCTTAACATGGGGTTGGGGATGCAGACGTATGCTTTGGGGGGATTGTGTAACGGAGCCTCTTTTGAACTCGGCTTTACGGATCAGGTCAGCGTGGGCGGTTTTTTCGATTATGCCTTGTACGGCACCAAATTCGGAGACCGCCAGTGGAAATCGCAGTTTGTGAGCATCGGCCTCCGCAGTTCCTACCACCTGGCCAACCTGCTGGCCATCGGAGACGATAAATTTGATCCGTATGCCGGTTTGGCCGTCGGCACGCGCAGCACCATGCGCCGTGATAAGGCAGACCATGCAGGCTACTTCAAACCCCGCCCCAAAGGCATTTTCCCGGGCATTCACCTCGGTGGCTTCTACCGGTTTAGCCAGAAAATCGGCGGTTTTGCCGAAGTAGGCCTGGGGATATCCCCCATCCGATTGGGAATCACCGGGAAATTCTAAGATCGTCTGTTCCGGATAGGTCACTCAATCGTTAGAAATAAAAAGAGGAATGATAAATGTAAAATGATGAATATCAAATCTAAAAGTGTTTCAACGCGACGCACTTTTAGATTTGATATTCATCATTTTACATTTATCATTCCTCTCCCATACCGTATAGGCCGGTTAATCTTCGTACCCGTCGCTTTTCATCAGCTCCTGCTCTTCTTTCAGCCGCAGCCGTTGCACGTAGCCCGATACCCAGATACTCACTTCGTAGAGCAACACCAGCGGAATGGCCACCAGAATCTGGCTGTACACATCCGGTGACGGGGTGATGATGGCTGCAACCACCAGAATAACGACCAGCGCATGACGGCGGTAGGCGCGCATGAACTGGGGGGTCAGAATACCAATTTTAGACAGGACAAAAGCCGCAATCGGCATCTGGAACGTCAAACCGCAGCCCAGCGTCAGCGTCGCGAGTGTTGAAATGTAAGAGGTAATGTCGAACTCATTGACAATGCGCGGATCAAGCTGGAAATTGGCCAGGAAGTTGAGCGCCAGAGGAGAAACAATGTAGTAACCGAAGAGAACACCTGAGAAAAACAGCGACGTTACAAAAAAAACGGCGCCCCGCGCAGCCCGGCGTTCTGACGACTTCAAACCCGGCATGATAAACCGCCACAGTTCCCAGAAGGCGTAGGGAAAGGCAAACAGCAACCCGATCATCAGCGAGGCTGTCAGTGCCATCGTAAACTGACCACCCACCTCACGACTTTGGAGCGTAAAGTTCAACTTTTCAACGCATAAGTCCGTAAAGCCGGTTTTTTCCGACAGCTTACACATCATCCGGTATGTCCAGAAGGTGGGGCTTGACGGTCCCAGAATCACCTTGTCGTATATTTCACGAATGTAGATGAAACTCAGGAGCGAAAATACCGCAATCGATCCAATGGCCCGAACCAGGTGCCACCGAAGTTCCTCCAGATGCTCAAGGAAGGTCATTTCCCCGGCTTCTTCAACCTCACTCTCGCTATCAAACTCTTGGTCTATGGGCTTCATTTCATTTCAATGAGTGAATGAGTGAATGAGCGAATGAGTGAATAGGATCGAAGATCACGCTTATTACCGCGGCAGTTATTCACTCATTCGCTCATTCACTCATTCACAATTAATTATAAAGTGGAAACGCTTTCATCCAGGAATTGATTTCTTCTTTTACGACCTGAATTTTGGCGTCGTTATCGTGATTCATCAGCACGTCGTCAATATATACGACAATTTGCTCCATATCAGATTCTTTCATGCCGCGTGTTGTGACGGCCGCCGTGCCAACCCGCATCCCCGACGTCACCATTGGCGACTTGTCGTCGAATGGAACCATGTTTTTGTTGATGGTAATGTCGGCCTTGATGAGCGTGTTCTCTGCCAGTTTGCCCGATAAACCTTTCGAGCGCAAGTCGATCAACATCAGGTGGTTATCAGTTCCGCCCGAAATAATTTTATATCCGCGCGATACAAAAGCCGCAGCCATCGCCTGCGCATTCCGCTGGATCTGGTTGGCATAATCACCAAATTCGTCGGACAATGCTTCCCCAAACGCAATCGCTTTGGCCGCAATAATATGTTCCAACGGCCCACCCTGCGTACCCGGAAAAACACCCGAGTCCAGCAAGGACGACATCATCCGGAGGTCACCTTTGGGTGTTTTGATGCCAAAAGGGTTTTCAAAATCGTTCCGCAACATGATCATTCCGCCACGGGGGCCGCGCAGGGTTTTGTGGGTCGTCGTGGTCACGATGTGGCAATGATCCATCGGATCGTTCAGCAAGCCTTTGGCAATCAGACCGGCGGGGTGCGAAATATCGGCCAGCAACAATGCGCCCACCGAGTCGGCAATGGCGCGGAGCCGGACGTAATCCCAGTCGCGGCTGTAGGCCGAAGCACCACAGATCAACAACTTCGGGCGTTCGCGCTGGGCGGTTTCTTCAACCTTGTCGTAGTTGATGACGCCGGTTTCCTGCTCAACACCGTAAAACGTCGGCCGGAAATATTTCCCTGAAATGTTCACGGCTGAACCGTGGGTCAGGTGACCGCCGTGCGACAGGTCGAAACCCAGAATGGTATCACCCGGTTTCAGGCAGGCCACAAACACCGCCGTGTTGGCCTGTGCGCCCGAATGTGGTTGTACGTTGGCCCATGAAGCACCAAACAATTCCTTCACGCGGTCGATTGCCAACTGCTCGATTTCATCCACCACTTCGCAACCGCCGTAATACCGTTTTCCCGGTAAGCCTTCGGCGTATTTATTGGTCAATACGGTTCCGGCGGCTTCCATGACTTGCTTGGAAACGAAGTTTTCGGAAGCGATCAATTCGATTCCGGATTCCTGACGGTGCTGTTCTTTGGCGATAAGCTCAAATACCTGCGTATCACGGGTGATGGGAGTAACTAGTGTCGACATGCTAAACGGTTCGCCGGAGCGAATGGCTATTCGTAGTTGGATAACAAATTAACGATACAGGTACAAAAGTACGGAGAAAAACAGCATTCTTGTTGTCTTCTACTTATTATGTTGAAGGGACTGGTATTTCAGGGGCGTTGTGCCGTTGTGCAGCTTGAATTGCCGGTGAAAATGGGAGATATTATTGAAACCGCACTCCAGCCCAACCTGACTGATGCTGAGGTCCGACTGCACCAGCAATTTGCGGGCGTGGCTGATTCTCAGTTCGTTCAGGTATTCGATAAACGATTTACGGGTTCGTTTCCGGAAATACCGGCAAAAAGCGGCTGGTGCCATACCGGCCACGGAAGCCATGTCGTCGACCCGGATTTCTTCCCGAAAATGGGCCAGCATAAAATCCAGCACCCGTTTCATGCGCTCGGTTTCGGCTTCGCTGGCTTTCAGTTCGTAGTTGTCGCTGGCCAGCATCACGGCGTCGGCATCGCTGGCCAGTTGCTGGAGCAGGAAGAGCAGGCGAAGCAATCGCTCAAGCCCCTGGCATGTCAACAAGGTTCCGAGGGCGGGTGTCACCTCGTCTATTTTCGATTTTCCAAACCGCACCCCGTACCGGGCCCGATTCAGCAAGGCCATCAACGGCTGGGTTTCCGGCAACTGGGGGAGGAGGGTGTCGCCCAGTGACTGGGAAAACTGCACCACGATGGATTCGGCCCGGCGGTCGGACTCCGGCTGGTAATATTCATCGTCGTTGCGCCAGAAGTGCGGCAGCCCCGGCCCCAGCAGCACCAGATCGCCGGCATCGAAGGGTTCGACGTGATCGCCGACAAACCGGTTGCCGTGGCTTCGGGCGATATACGTCAATTCGTATTCGGGATGAAAATGCCAGGGCGCGTCGAAATACGGCAGGTCGACGTGCATCACTCGCAGGGAATTATGATCTCCCAATTCAATTTTTTCAAATAAAGCTTTCACAACATGCAGTATTTTTACTCTCTAGGGGTAATATGGGGAAGAAAAAGTCACAATTATACACTTATTGGCATAATAATTAAATTTTTACAAGAAACAATTGAATCAAATTTGTGTCACTGATTTTTCCTAAACCCGTTAATCGTATGCCCGTGACCGTTGACAACACTTCTTTGCTACACGAGCTGAACGAAGAATATACCGTTAGCCCGGAAGCAATCGCGTTTTATCAAAAAAACGGTTACGTCAAATTAAAAAATGTGCTCAGCCCGGAAGTTCTCAACCACTACGGAGATGTGATTACCGATCTGGTAATCAGGCTGAACACCTTGACCAAGTCCATGGAAGAGCGTACGACTTACGAGCGCGCGTTCCTCCAGATTATGAACCTCTGGCGGGAAGATAAAACCGCCAGAGAGTTTGTATTTTCCCGTCGACTGGCCCAAATCGCGGCCGATCTGATGGGCGTCGATGCCGTTCGGCTTTACCACGACCAGGCACTGTACAAAGAACCGTCGGGCGGTTTTACACCCTGGCATGCCGACCAGTTTTACTGGCCCCTTTCGTCTCCCAAAACCGTTACCGTCTGGATTCCGTTGCAGGATACGCCGATGGAAATGGGGCCGCTGGCCTTCGCCGAGCAGAGCCAGCAGGTGGAAATTGGCCGCAACATCGAGATCAGCGACGAAAGCGAGCGGTTGCTGGCGGAGGAACTGGCCAATCAGAATTTTACCATCAACGACACGCCTTTCGAACTGGGCGAGGTGAGCTACCACGCCGGCTGGACGTTCCACCGGGCGGGACCCAACACCTCCAGCACCCCGCGTAAGGTGATGACGATGATTTATATGGATGCCGAACAGACGATTACGCAGCCCCAAAATACGTATCAGGAAGCCGACTGGACGACGTGGCTTGGAAGCTACCCCATCGGTAGCAAGCCCGAAGGCGAACTGAATCCGTTGCTGTTTGAAAGAGAGTAAAGAATAGACAATAAAGACAAGAGATAAGGGGCAAGAGAGGATAGACGAGAGAATAGAGACTGAGTGCCTGGTGGTGTTCCTCTTTATTCTCTGGTCTTTGCTCTTTCGTCCTCACTAAAACAAAATATAGGTTGGTTGTGCAGAACACCCCGCTGGAGCTCCGGCAGGGTGTTTTTTTTGGTGTCCGGATGATTTGTGTATGGATTGGAGATATTTTTGCAGAAATCGTGTTGTAAGATTGGGCAATTTAGTAAGCCATTGATATGAAACAAGTTGGTCGTTTTTTCTCTTTTCTGACGGTATTTTTTGTAACGCTGACGGCGACAGCGCAAATTCAGCCCGATCCGACGCATTGGACGTTTGCGGCATCAAAAACCGAAGCCAAAGTCGGTGAGGTGATTGAGATCCGCATGAATGCAACCATTGACAAGGGCTGGCACATGTATGCTTCGGATCTGAATCCGGACATTGGCCCGATTCCGACGACCTTGAAGTTGAAGGAAAACGGCAGCTTTGAGAAAGTCGGTTCGTTCGTTTCAGTTGCCCCGAAAGAGGAGTTTGAAGAGGTCTGGAACAGCAAAGTGCGTTTTTTTGAGAACAAAGCGACGCTCATTCAGAAGGTTAAAATATTGAAAGCCAACCCGGTTATTGCCGGAACGCTGGAATACCAGACCTGCTCCGGCACCAATTGTCTGCCGCCTGCCGAACACGAATTTTCGGTATCGGTAAAAACCGGGGGCGTGGCTGCGGCACCAACGCCCGTAAAACCAACTTCGGAAGCCGTCGCAACAGGTGAACCGGCATCCACTTCGGGCACGCCAGACACAACTTCCCGCGTCGCCGTTGCGCCTTCAACCGGAGCCGCCAGCCCGGATTCGGAAACCGTAACCACTGCCGAAGCACCGGTCGCTACACCCCAACTGACCGATGCGTCGACGGAAAAACCGGAAGAATCGCTGATCGGGTTTATGATTGCCGCTTTTCTGTCGGGTCTGCTGGCTTTGCTGACGCCCTGTGTATTTCCGATCATTCCGATGACGGTCAGCTACTTTACCAAACAGGATCACGGATTGTGGAAAGCGGTGCTATACGGTTTGTCCATTATTTTTATTTACGTGCTGATTGGCACCGTGGTTTCGCGGATTAACGGCCCGGCATTTGCCAATTTTGTCAGTACGCATTGGTTGCCCAACGTTCTGTTTTTCGCCATTTTCTTCATTTTCGGGCTGTCGTTTTTGGGCTTGTTTGAAATTGTCCTGCCGAATTCGCTGGTCAATTCCATTGATGCCAAATCCGAAAAAGGCGGTATTGCCGGGATTCTGTTCATGGCCTTTACGCTGGTGCTGGTGTCGTTTTCCTGCACGGGGCCGATTGTCGGCAGTTTGCTGGTGGCTTCCGCGGGTGGTGAAGTCTTGAAGCCGATCGTTGGCATGGCGGCTTTTTCGGCGGCTTTTGCCATTCCGTTTACGCTGTTTGCGGCTTTTCCGCAGTGGCTCAAAAGCCTGCCCAAATCGGGTGGCTGGCTGAACGCGGTGAAAGTAGTACTCGGTTTTCTGGAACTGGCGCTGGCGCTGAAATTCCTGAGCATTGCCGACCAGGTGTACCACTGGAACCTGCTCGACCGCGAAGTGTATCTGGCTTTCTGGATCGTTATTTTTGCCCTCATCGGTTTTTACCTGCTCGGAAAAGTCCGGCTGCCGCACGACAGTGAAACCAAAACCGTCAGTGTGCCGCGTTTGCTGCTGGCCATTGTCACCTTTGCCTTTGTGGTGTACATGATTCCCGGTTTGTGGGGCGCCCCCTTGAAAGCCCTGGCTGGTTATCTGCCGCCCGAAACGACGCAGGATTTCGGTTTTCGGGGAGCCGGCAACGCTACAACGGAACAAAATACGTTGGGCGAAAAACCAAAATACAGCGAATTGTTCCGCTTGCCGCACGGACTTCAGGGTTTTTTCGACTACAAACAGGCACTGGCCTACGCGGCCAAAGTGAACAAACCCGTTTTCATTGATTTTACGGGCCACGGCTGTGTAAACTGTCGGGAAATGGAAGCCCGCGTGTGGTCGGAAGAGCCGATTCTGCGCCGGTTACAAAACGATTATGTCATTCTGGCCTTGTATGTCGATGACAAAACCGAATTGCCGGAATCCGCCTGGTACACTTCAACCTACGATAACAAGCAAAAGAAAACCATCGGGGCGCAAAATGCGGATTTGCAGATTGTGCGTTACAACAACAACGCCCAGCCTCATTATTGCATCGTTGATCAAACAGGAAAACTGCTGGTCAAGCCGAAGAATTATGACCTGGATGTCAATAATTTCGCTGGCTTTCTGGATGAAGGCAAAACGGTTTTTGCCGCCCCGCAAACCGTAGCGGCCCGTTCAGCAGCGCCTAACCTGGGTCAATTATCGACTTTGAAATAAGACGGGTGAGGTAACAAATTCATTCTATGATTGGTTAAACCATGACCATCCTCTATCGTTATGGCAAAAACTATTCTGATTACCGGCGGCACCGGCACCATCGGCCGCCGACTTACCCAATTGTTGCTTCAGCAGGGCTTTCAGGTTTCGCTGCTGAGTCGTTCTGCATCCAAAAAAGATACTCCGAATGTCACAGTTTATCAGTGGGACATTGACAAAGGGCATATCGATCCGCAGGCCATCCTGACAGCCGACCACATCATTCATCTGGCCGGTACCGGTATTGCCGACGAACGCTGGACCGATCAGCGCAAACAGCAAATCATTGAAAGCCGCACCAAATCCACGCAATTACTGGCCAGTGCCCTGCGTTCGGGCAAACACCACGTTCAGTCGTTTGTCTCGTCCTCGGCCATTGGCTATTATGGAGGAGACACCGGCGACCGCCCGCTGACTGAAATCAGCGAGGGTGGTAGCGATTTTCTGGCGCAGGTGGTTCGGGCCTGGGAGCGTTCCGTCGATGAAGTAGCCGGGCTGGGCATTCGGACGGTCAAACTCCGGACGGGAATCGTGCTGACGATGGAGGGTGGTGCTTTGCCCAAACTCGTGCAGCCCATTCGCCTGGGAGCCGGTGCTCCGCTGGGGTCGGGGCAGCAATACATGTCGTGGATTCACATTGATGACCTCTGCCGGATGTATGTTCAGGCGGCTGCCGATGAAAGTTGGCGGGGAATTTATAACGCCGTTGCTGCCAGGCCTGTGACTAATGAGACTTTTACGCGTCAAATAATAGACTTACTCAACAAGCCGCATCTTTTACCCCGTGTACCGGCCTTTGCCATTCGGTTGCTTTTTGGTGAAATGGCTATTGTCGTACTGGGAGGCAATTATGTGTTGAATAAACGGATCCGGGAAGAAACTACATTTGAGTATCAATTCCCAGACTTGTTGCCAGCCCTGCGGAACTTATTACCCTAGCCATTTTATATCGATAGTGCAAGTTTGTTTTAATATTCTTATACTTGTTTGTAGAAACAATTAAACAGAGCCCATGTAGAAATAACCGGCAATTAGATAACCAGTATTTATCGACCTGTGAACAAATGATTGAACAACTACTAAAAACGAGTGCAACACGCTTTGTGTCCAGTTATCTCGTGCTGAGTATCGATGTAATCATCTGCATTGTATCGTTTTCAGTCGCTTATCTCCTGCGGTTTAATTTTGAAACCAGCGGTCTTAACCGGGCCGACTTTTTATATTGTTTACAGGTCATTGTCGGTATTCGGTTTTTGTTTTTTTTGCTGTTTCGGCCTTATCAGGGCATTATCCGGCACACGAGTCTGGAAGATGTCACCTTGCTGGTTTACGCCGTTACGCTCAGCGCAGTCGTCACGGCAGTGGGTTCGTTTCTTTTCTGGCAACTGACCGGACGGGTTTCCGTTTATATCCCGGTTTCCATCTTATTGATCGACTATTTTTCCTGCCTTGTGCTGCTATCCGTCAGCCGGTTTATGGCCAAAGCGTTTTACTGGACCTTACGGGCTGGGAACGGAGGAGTTCGTCAGCCGGTTTTAATTTACGGTGCGGGCGAAACGGGCCTGTTGACTCGCAAGGCTTTAGCCCAGGATTCCATCCAACGCTACACCGTTTTGGCGTTTATTGATGATAATCCGTACAAAATTCAAAAAGTAGTTCAGGGCATAAAAGTCATTTCGCGCCAGGAGGCCTATGAGCGTTATGTGCGGAATCGGGCCGTTCTGCCGCAGGTGATTTTAGCGATGGGAACGGTCGATCTGCGTCAGAAAAACGCAATAACCGAGTTTTTTCTCCAGCATCACGTCAGTGTTAAAACCATTCCGACGGTGGGACAGTGGATCGATGGCGAATTGAAATCTTCGCAGATTCGTGACGTTCGGATTGAGGATTTGCTGGGACGGGCACCCATTCAGGTTGTTAATCCCATCATTGGTAAACAATTGCGCGGTCAGGTTGTGCTCGTTACCGGAGCCGCCGGCTCCATCGGGAGTGAGTTGGTTCGGCAGGTGATTAGCCATAAACCGCATACGATTGTCTTGCTGGATCAGGCCGAGTCGGCCTTGTTCGATCTGGAATTTAATTTGCGCCGGGAGTTTAAAACCGTACTGGCAACCACCAACCTGATCCTGAAAATTGGTGATGTGGCCGACGAAGTGCGGATGTACCATATTTTCCGGGATGTCAAACCCGATTTCGTCTTTCACGCGGCCGCCTACAAACACGTTCCGTTGATGGAAGAGCACCCCTACGAGGCCGTTCGGGTCAATGTGCTGGGAACTCAGATCGTGGCCGATTTAGCAATTCAATTCGGTGTTCGGAAATTTGTCATGATTTCGACGGACAAGGCGGTGAATCCCACCAATGTGATGGGAGCCACCAAACGCCTGGCCGAAATGTACGTGCAGAGCCTGAATCACCAGACCGGAAAGCTGCACCAAACCCGGTTTATCGCGACGCGGTTCGGTAACGTGCTGGGTTCTAATGGCTCGGTAGTAACGGTTTTTCGGCAGCAAATCCAGGCCGGTGGGCCGGTAACAGTAACGCATCCGGACATCATCCGGTATTTCATGACCATTCCCGAAGCCTGCCAATTGGTGCTGGAAGCCGGAACGATGGGCAAAGGGGGCGAAGTGTTTGTGTTCGATATGGGCGAACCCGTACGCATTGCCGAACTGGCCCGAAAAATGATTCACCTCTCCGGTTATACCGTGGGAAAAGAAATTCAGGTGGTCTATAGCGGGTTGCGTCCGGGCGAAAAACTGTTCGAAGAATTATTGAGTAACAACGAGCAGACGTTACCGACCCACCATCCGAAAATCATGATCGCCCGGGTCAATACCACGGACGTAAACGAAATAAAGGCCGTTCTGGAAGAATTGCGGTATCGCCTGGTTGAGGGCGATGCCACGAAACTGGTGCGGATTATCAAACTGGTCATCCCGGAATACATTAGTAAAAACTCCATTTTTACCGCATTGGATTCCCAAAAACCGGAAGCGGTTGAACTCTAATTTTCCAAGAGTTCAGGAAAATAACCAATTCAGCCTGTCGATTTTAAGGCATTTGCTTGCGGCCTATTAGGCATACCGGTAAGTTTGTTTTTCGGTGATCGTATGTCCGCATACGGTTGTGAAATCCGATAAGCAACCATTCCTATGACCCAGGCCTTTGTTTATGACGCTGTTCGCACACCCCGTGGCCGGGGAAAAAGTGACGGCTCCCTCCACGACGTCCAGCCCATTCAATTACTGACCAGCGTTCTGCGCGAACTCAAAAACCGAAATCAGCTCGATACCGCCCTCCTCGACGACGTCATCATGGGCTGCGTAACGCCCATTGGCGAACAAGGGGCCGACATCGCCCGTACTGCCGTCATTGAAGCAGGCTACGCCGAAACCGTCGCCGGGGTGCAGCTAAACCGCTTTTGCTCGTCTGGACTCGAAGCCATCAACATGGCGGCTGCTTATGTGCTGTCGGGGCAGTTTGAGGCCGTTGTGGCCGGTGGCGTGGAGTCGATGTCGCGCGTTCCCATCGGTTCCGATGGAGGGGCTCTCTTCATGAATCCGCAGATTGTGGCTCGTCACAACATCGTTCCGCAGGGCATTTCCGCCGATCTGATCGCTACCAAATACGGTTTTAGCCGCGCCGATGCCGACGCCTTTGCGGCCGAATCCTACCGACGGGCCACGATAGCCCAGCAGGAAAACCGGTTTGGACCAACGCTGGTTGCCATCAAAGACGACCTTGGTACCATTCTGCTCGACCGCGACGAAGGCGTTCGTCCGGGCACCACTGCCGAAAGTTTATCAAAACTGAAACCCGCCTTTGACGCCATCGGGAAAGCCGGTTTCGATGCGCTGGCCCTACTGAAATACGCCGATCTGGCCCAGATTAACCACATTCACCACGCCGGCAATTCCTCACAAATTGTCGATGGAGCCGCCGGACTGTTGATAGGTTCGAAAGAATTTGGCGAAAAAAACGGTCTGAAACCCCGCGCCCGCATCCGGGCCTTTGCCGTCATTGGAACCGAACCGACCATCATGCTCACCGGCGTGGTTCCGGCCACGCAGAAAGTATTGAAGAAAGCCGGTATGCAGCTCAGCGACATCGACCTGTTCGAAGTGAACGAAGCGTTTGCAGCCGTTCCGTTGCTGTATATGAATCAATTAGGCGTCGATCACAGCCGGTTGAATGTGAACGGCGGAGCCATTGCGTTGGGGCATCCGCTGGGCGCAACCGGGGCCATTCTTTCGGCAACACTTTTGGACGAGCTGGAACGAACCGGTCGGCAAACGGGGCTGGTGACGCTCTGCGTGGGCGGAGGAATGGGCGTTGCCACGGTTTTTGAACGAATCAACTAAGCCATTGACCATGATTAACTACACCATCGACCGAAACGTCGCCATTCTAAGCTGGAACATGACCAGTTCGCCCATGAACGTGCTCAACGACGACTCCATTCCGGTGTTCGAGGCTGCGCTGCAACGGGCTTACGACAACGCGGAGGTCAAAGGCATCATCATTACGTCGGAGAAAAATGAATTCATTGCCGGCGCCGATCTGAAGATGATTCTCCGCAATAATGACAAGGAGCCTGGCGACATGCTGAAGGTTTCGGCTGAACTGAACCGGGTTTTCCGGGCCATCGAGACATCGGGAAAACCGGTGGTAGCTGCCATCAACGGCACGGCGCTGGGCGGGGGCTACGAAGCCTGCCTGGCTTGCCACCACCGGATTGCACTCGACAATCCGAAAGCGGTTATCGGCCTGCCCGAAGTGACACTCGGTTTGTTGCCGGGCGGGGGCGGAACCCAGCGGTTGCCCCGAATGCTCGGGATGGAAGCCGCCCTGCCGCTGTTGCTGGAAGGCAAACGCGTGAGTCCGAAAGAAGCCCTGGCGTTGGGCCTGGTCGATGAACTGGCGACGTCCCGCGACGAACTGCTTGAAAAAGCGTTTGCGTGGCTTTCCGCCAATCCCGAACCCTTGCAGCCGTGGGACGAGCGTGACCGAAAAACCGGTCGGATTGTCGGAAAAGAGAATTTCAAGGTACCGGGTGGAGCGGTGCAAAGCCCGACGGACGCGCGGGTGTTCAGTGCGGGAACGGCGATGCTGATGGAAAAAACGCGCGGAAATTACCCGGCACCCCTCGCCATTCTGTCGTGTGTTTATGAAGGGTTACAAGTCAATATCGACCGTGCGCTGGTGATCGAAGCCAGGTATTTCGTGCAGGTCGCGACCTCGAAAGTAGCCAAGGGGTTGATTCAGACGATGTTTCTGGGTTTGAACGAAGTCAACAAAGGCATCAGCCGCCCGAAGACGATTCCGCCGACGGACGTCAGAAAAGTGGGAATTCTGGGCGCAGGCATGATGGGATCGGGCATTGCGTATGCAGCCGCGCTGGCCGGTATCGAAACGGTTTTGAAAGATGTGTCGGTCGAAGCCGCCGAAAAAGGGAAAGCCTATTCGCGGACGGTTTTCAAAAAAGCCATCGAGCGCGGGAAAGGAACGCCCGAAAAGGCCGTAGCCACCTTGAATCTGATCAAAACCACCGCCGATGCTGAAGACCTACGGGGCTGCGACCTGATTATTGAAGCGGTTTTTGAAAACCGTGACCTGAAAGCGCAGGTGACGAAAGAAGCCGAACCGATGCTGGCCGAATCGGGTATTTTTGCGTCGAACACCTCGACCCTGCCGATCAGCGGACTGGCTCAGGCGTCGGCCAAACCCGAAAATTTCATCGGTCTGCATTTCTTTTCGCCGGTTGATAAAATGCAGTTGGTGGAGGTGATCGTGGGAAAACAAACCTCAGAATACGCACTTGCTTTTGCCCTGGATTTTGTGAAAAAGATCCGCAAAACGCCGATTGTGGTCAACGACTCCCACGGTTTTTATACGTCGCGGGTGTTTACAACCTACACCTCGGAAGGGATGGAGTTGCTGAAAGAAGGTGTGAATCCGGTTTTGATCGAAAATGCCGGAAAAAATGCCGGGATGCCCGTAGGACCGCTGGCGGTTTCCGACGAAGTCGCGTTGGATCTCATCAGCAAAATTTCCGGCCAAAGCATCCACGACGGCATGATGACCGAAGACGATACGGCGTACCAGGTGGCCGGAAAATTTGTGGCCCTCGGTCGGTTGGGAAAAAAATCGAAAGCCGGTTTTTACGACTATCCCGAGGGCGAAAAGAAATACCTCTGGCCGGGGCTGTCGGAACTCTTCCCGCTGGCCGACCAACAGCCGTCGGTTGATGAAGTTAAAAAACGGCTTTTGTACCGACAGGTAATCGAAACCGTACGCTGTTTTGAAGAAGGCGTGATCCGAACCCAACTGGACGCCGACATTGGCTCCATTCTGGGCTGGGGATTTCCGGCCTACACGGGCGGCACGCTGTCGTTTGTCGATTTTGTGGGCATAAAAACCTTCGTGCAGGAAGCGGACCGGCTGGCCGATGCTTATGGAGAGCGGTTTCGCCCCACCCAAAACCTGCGTGACAAGGCCGAACAGGGGAACAGCCGTTTTGAACAAACCAATTAAATTATACACTTCACAATCATGCAGAAATCGTACGGCTTTTTGTTAACCGGTTTTTTCCTTTCCGCCCTTGCGGTGGCGCAACCGGTGGCTAAACTTCCCGAATCCAAACTCAGTCGCACCGAACTCGAAGCGCACATGCGTTTTCTGGCCGCCGACGAACTCCAGGGTCGCCGGACGGGCGATCCGGGCAATTTTGTGGCCGCCCGCTACCTTGCCGAACAATTCCGGATGCTGGGGCTAAAACCGGTGGCCGGGCAACCGGATTATTTTCAGAAAGTACCCTTCCTTCGGTCAAAACCGGCTACTTACGCCAGACTGCAAATTGGCAGCGACTCGTTGCAAGCGGGAAAACAGTTTGTGGTGATTGGCGGGAAGGAAACCAATCTGAAAGCGGAAACCGTGTATGTCGGTTACGGACTTACCGAAACCGCTGATGGCTACAACGGACGCGATGTGCGGGGTAAACTTGTGGTGGCTCAGGTTGGTTCGCCGGAAGCCACTACCAACCGCGCCTTGCTGGCGGCTTCGGAACAGAAGCGGAAACTAGCCGCCGAAAAAGGAGCCGCCGGGCTGATAGAACTCTATACGAGCGGAACATACCCGTGGCCGATTGTAACCCGGGCGTTTCAGGGCGAGCAAATGACGCTGGCCACGTCCACCGAATTGCCGACGCTGTTGCACCTTTGGGTCGATAACGGAAAAAACCAGTTGGCCGGACTGAAAGATGCTACCCAAACGGTGACAGTTCAGACGTCGGGCCGTTTGCAGCAGTTTGTCAATGCGGTGAATGTAGCGGGTGTTATTGAAGGAACGGACCCGAAATTGAAGGACGAATATGTTTTGCTGTCGGCCCATTTCGATCATGTGGGCATTGGCAAGCAAGGCGGTCAGCCGTATACGCCGGCGGACAGCATCTTCAACGGGGCGCGGGATAACGCCTTCGGAACGGTAGCCCTTTTGGCATCGGCGAAGGCATTGCAGGCGCAACGGCCCAAGCGGTCGATTCTGATTCTGGCCTTAACGGCCGAGGAAATGGGATTACTGGGCAGTCGGTATTACGCTGAACACCCGCTGATTCCGTTGAAACAAACCATTTTTAACCTGAACAGCGATGGTGCAGGTTACAACGACACCACGCTCGTTTCAGTGGTTGGTCTGGAGCGGACGGGCGCGAAAACCGAGATAGAAACCGCCAGCAAAGCATTCGGATTGAGCGTTTTTGCCGATCCGGCTCCCGAACAAAACCTGTTCGACCGCTCCGATAACGTCAATTTTGCGGTGAAAGGCGTTCCGGCACCGACGTTCTCAGCCGGTTTCAAGAAATTCGATGAGGAACTTATGAAGTATTATCACCAGGCGGCAGACAACCCGGAAACCATTCAGTTCGGGTATTTGCTCAAGTTCAGCCAGGCCTTTTCGTATGCCGCCCGACTAATTGCCAACAAACCCGCCCGGCCGCAGTGGGTTGCCGGTGATAAATACGAAGCCGCTTCGAAGGCGTTATACGGACAGTAATATACGTACCTCCGGGCCGCACGTGCGGCCCGGAGGCATCGGTTTAATAATTTCGGCCAATGCCGAAGCTGTAACCGAGGGTGAGTGATACAGTTGAATTACCGAGCCAGGGCGATGGATTCGTTCTGACGTTCGTAAGGCCGAGGGTATACCGCGCATCGATCAGGAAACGCTGGCGATTTTTGACTTTGAAATTAGCCTGAAAACCAGCGGTTCCGCCCAGGTCGAGGGGTTCAAACTCTTCGTCGGTTTTCGCATCGGGGAAGGCCTGCCCCTGGTAAATAGAATCCGTCCGTTTAGAGTTCAATAGAATGCCTAAAGATGGCCCGATGAACAGATTGGGGCGGAAATTGCCGCTCAGGTTCAGATAATACCGGGCAACCACCGGAATCTCCAGGTAATTGAGGTGCTGCGTATGGCTGCTTCGGTCGCTGGGCTGATCGTATTTACCACCCCGTTGTGAATACAGAATGTCCGCCGAGATACCAAAGTGATTGATCGAACTGTAGCTGACAAAGCCACCCGCCACTAAACCGACTTTGGCATTGTAATAACTGCTCTTGCCGTACAGACTCGAGATATTGACGCCCAGACGGGGGCCGGCACTCCAGCGTTGCTGGGCCAGCAGGGTAGACGAGCTGGCTACTAATAACATCATTCCCAATACTATACTTCTTTTCATTGTGCAATGTAATCGATTCATTCGCTTGAGGTGAGTTTGATTTGCATTCATTACAACTGTTCCTGTCGTTAAATGTTTGACATTTTTTCGAAGGGCGCAAAGATAAAGGTTTCCGTAAAATGGTGCAGCTTTAAAGAGACCGAATCCACAGAACGAAAACGAGCCATTGGTTGTCCCGGGTTTGGCAGTGCTTTTAAAAGGCAACGGATTTCAGCCGCCGGCATTGCTCATTTTTTCTGATAAAGCGTTGGCTTCGCGGATCACCTCCGCCGGATAAGCGTTCAGTTCCAGGATCCGAATGGCGTTCCGGGTTTTGAGATTGCCTTCCCGGAGTTTGAAATCAAAAGCAATCCGGTCTTCCTCCACGATTTCAGTAAAGTGGTATAAATCAAACGTATCTTTTAGATAATCAGTCAGTTCGATGTCGTGCGTAGAAACAAAAACCAGGTGTGGCCCTTTGTTCAGATAGGTCAGTACGGCTTTTCCGGCCGCGATCCGCTCGACGGTATTGGTTCCTTTGAAGAGTTCATCCAGCAGAAATAAGGTTTGAATCTCGGACTGACTTTCGTCAACCATCCCTTTGATGGTCAGCACTTCCTCGAAATAATAACTCTTTTCGCTGAGCAGATCGTCGGCGATGCGAATGGCGGACAAAACGCGCATCGGCGGCAGCCTGAATTCCTTCGCAAAACAGGTGTGAATGGTCTGGGCCAGAATGCAATTGATCCCGATCGTTCGGATAAAGGTGGTTTTTCCCGACATGTTCGATCCCGTTAGCAGAACCGATTTATCGACGAGTGTGATGGAATTTGCAACGGGATTGGGAATCAGCGGATGATACAAATCCGTCGCGCTGAGATTTTTTGCCTTTTCGGTGATTTCCGGCTGGCAATAGTGCGTTACGCCTTTCCGCAGCGAGGCAATGGACAGGGCCGTATCGATTCTGCCGACGTACTGAAAAACCGCATCAATCTGCGTCCTTTTCGCATCGATCTGGTGGAGTACCCGAAACAGCAACAACGGTTCGATGAGAAACAGCGCTTTGACAAGTTCCGTGAGCACTTCCACAATCATGCCCACTTCACTCTGCAATTTGGACTCCAGTTTGAAAAAAGACATGGAATAGCCCATTTCATCGAGGATTTCAATCGACTGATTGACGGTGTCGGTTTCCGGTTTTAACGCTTCGTGTTGGCGCAATTCTTTCGCAACCTGTTTTAAACGAAGCAGTTGCGGAATCGAGGCAATATATTGGTACACATTGTTTTTGTTCCAGTAATGAATGGTATAATTAATCGCTAAAATGCCAAACAGCCACAAAAATGCGGGCGGATAGAAAGGAAGCAGCAACAGCAGAAAAACGCTGATAAAAGGCAGCACCTTCACGATCCAAAACCAGTCCGGAGGCTGAAGATGGGATTTTAAAAACAACGACGGAATGTAATAGGCGTTCTGGTGCGAAAGACTGGCGAGCTGAATTCCTGCATCCTGCCGTAATTCGCCATCGTCCTGAAAGCTTTTGATGAGACGTTCGAAGGACTGGTTTTTAGCCTCTAAAAAATCGATGGTTCGCAGCCTGGCATATAAATATTGCTGGCCCACTTTCGAAACCGTTCGATCTACAAACATAAAGACCTCGTCAAAGTCCAGATCCTGATAGGTCTTTTCTGAAATCAGGTGATCCGTGCTTTCTTTCGGCCGGTTGGCGAAGAATTGCTCAATCCTGAAAAAATCGAACGATTCTGATTTGGGTTTGCCGTAACCGGCTTCTAGTTGTGCCTTTTTTTTGGATTGAAGCATGTCTTTTTCCGGGAGCGGATTACCGGTATTGGTAGAACGTCATTGCGGCAAGTTACCGGGAATTCCCGCAGGAAATGTATCCTCCGGTTAGACGGTTTCAGAACGCAATGTCCTGTTCCACAAACTGGATGAATGGTTTGCCATTCCGGAAAGCCGGTTTCCAGCGCGGGCCTTCGCGGATGAGCCGGATCGCTTCTTCATCGCAACCGTACCCCAGCGACTGCACAATCGTGAACTGGCTGACCGAACCATCGGCAGCGACCTGAAACCGGACGCGCACCGTGCCGGAAATGCCTTTTTCCTTTGCTTCAGCCGGTATTCGGCGGTTTTCCTCGAGATAGGTTTTGAAGCTGGCCGGGGCGGAGGGGGCACCAGAATTCGCCACGGCCAGCGAAGACACCCGTCTCGTTGCGAGCTTATTGGCCTGGGCTTGTTGACCATATCCTACCGCAACTACTTCTGACAGGGCCTTCGAATCCGGTTTTAGCTGGATTTTAGTGGTTTCAAGGTCCGCAACCCGAACGGTTTGCGTTTCAAAACCGACGGACATGATTTGCAACGAGTCTTTTTTATCGACATTCTCCAACCGGAACCGTCCCAACGAATCGCTACTGCTGCTGCGTCGGGCATTTTTGGCAATAATCGAAACCCCCGCCAGGGGTTGGTTCGCTAAGTCAGTCACTTGACCGCTCAATCCCGGATTATCAAGACCGGTCGTGTTGTAAACCACGATTTCTTCGGATACTGAACGAAACGATCCGGGGGCTGCCCGCAGTTCTGACGAGGAGGCTATAAGGTGATTCTTCGGAAAAATCAGGCTGTCTTTGGAAGGATTCTGTGCCACTTTTGGGGCTGCCGGTGCTGGTTTCGGTGGCGCCAATTTTTTCGCAATGGATTCCGAACGAGGGATTTCAGTAGGAACGACCGGCGGAATGGCCTCTTCTGACGCGGAAATTTCCGGCGCTGGTAAGCTGACCATACGCTCTGATTGCGGTTTTTCCTGTAACCGAAAATACAAACCAATACTCAACGCCAGCACCACCGAAGCCGCGGCTGCCGGGATCCAAACCGGCCATCGCCGGATTGGAGGGTTGCCGATGCGGTTTTGCAACCGTTCGCGCAATGCATTCGACGCCGTATGAAGCGCAACCCCTTCCTGTTCAGCGGTTTCCAGCCCTTCCAGCGCGTCGGCATACAGCGGATTTTCCAGCAACAGCCGTTCCACCCGGTGCTGGTCGGCAGCGGAAAGCGTACCGGCCCGGTAGTTGCGCAGGTCGTCGGCGGTCAGGAGGTCGTTATGTCGGTTGGCGTCAGTCATGGGTTGTGTCGGTGTTCCGGTCCAGGCAGATTTTCAGGTTGCGTCGGCCATTTTGCAAATGGCTTTTCACGTGCTTGGGATCGTAGCCGGTCAGTTCGGCAATGTCGGCATAGGTTTTCTGGTTCAGGTAAAACAGGGAAATGCTGGTGCGTTGTTCCTCCGACAGCGTTTTCAGGCAATCGTCCAGTTGATTCAACTTGGTTTCCAGTTCCAGACCGTCGGTTTCCGGCCAAACCGTCAGCGGCATTGCCCTGACTTCGGTCTCGTCATTTACCTCCCCTGCGATCATTTTCCGTTGTCGCAACTGCATCAGGCAATGGTTCCGGGCGGTCGAATGAAGCCAGCTTTTAAAGTTCTGAATCTCGTATTTCCGCAAATCCGTAATCAGTTGCTCAAATAACTGCATCACCGCGTCTTTGCTTTCGTCTTCGTCGCGCAAGTACTTATAACACACCGCATACACTAAATCCATATACCGTTCATACAATGCCCCGAGCAGTTCCAGATCGCCCGTAGTTTTATAAGCCGAAAGGTAGTCGGCATCGGTAACGGGTTTGGATTTTCGGAACTGCCTGAAAAACATACGCTGGATACGGCTGCTGTGCAACTTACAAAAAAAAGTTTCGGTGCCGTATGGAATTCAAAACCGGTTTGCATCCATAGGAGAAAAAAGACTCCTCAATTCCATACGACCATGCGCACTATTTTTTCATTTCTGATGCTCGGACTGCTTTTCGTGTCGACCGTTCGATCCAGTCGTACCATTACGGGCCGCGTGACGGATGCCCTCACGAACCAGCCACTGCCGGGCGTTAATGTCGCTTTCCGGGGCGCTCTGGCCGGCACAACCACCAACGCCGACGGGTGCTACACCATCGCCGTGCCGGACGGTCCGCAACTGCTCATTTTCAACGCCATCGGTTTTCAGCGAGCCGAAGTGAAAATCACGACGCAAACCGTTGTCGATGTAAAACTGAATACTGATGTCCGGGTTTTGCAGGAATCGGTGGTTGTCGGATATGGTACGGTTCATCAACCAAGTATGCCGAGGCCGATGGGTGTGGGTATGCGGTCGGCCACTTCCTACGCGGTTGAACACGTAGTCGTTCCTGTTTTTAACACCGAAGACTACAGTAAAATTGATGAAACCGGTTTTAGAATGGCTCAGAGCCAGCCCGTTACCACGTTTTCGGTCGATGTAGACCGGGCTGCTTACGGCAACATCCGGCGGTTTTTGAACGGCGGAAACTTGCCGCCCAAAGACGCCGTCCGGATCGAGGAAATGGTCAATTACTTCGAATATGACGATCCGCAACCGACCGGGACTGATCCGGTGGCCGTTAAAACCGAGTTGTCCGACTCCCCCTGGAATCCGGGTTTGCAACTGCTTCGCATCGGGTTACAGGCCAAAAGCATTCCGACCGGCAACCTGCCTGCCTCCAACCTGGTTTTTCTGATCGATGTATCGGGTTCAATGGAAGCCGACAACAAACTGCCACTGGTCAAAACCGCGCTCGGTTTGCTGGTCGATCAACTCCGCCCGCAGGATCGGGTTGCGATTGTCGTGTATGCCGGAGCCGCCGGGCTGGTGCTGCCTTCGACACCGGGGAATGAACCGCAAAAAATTAAAGATGCGATTAGCCAGTTGTCGGCGGGAGGTTCTACGGCGGGGGGTGAAGGCATCCGGCTGGCGTACCAGGTGGCGCAGGAAAATTTCCGGAAAGACGGCAACAACCGCGTGATTCTGGCCACCGACGGCGATTTCAATGTGGGCGTTTCGAGCGACAGCGACCTGCAGCGGCTGGTGGAGGAAAAGCGGAAAACGGGTGTTTTCTTGAGCGTGCTGGGTTTCGGAATGGGCAACTACAAAGACAACAAACTGGAGGTATTATCAGACAAAGGCAACGGTAATTACGCGTACATCGACAATTTGCAGGAAGCACAGAAAGTGTTTGGCAAAGAGTTCGGTGGCACGCTGTTCACGGTCGCGAAAGACGTAAAACTTCAGTTGGAGTTTAACCCGGCGCGAGTGCAGGGTTATCGGCTGATCGGCTACGAAAACCGGATGCTGAACAACGAAGATTTCCACGACGACAAGAAAGACGCCGGTGAAATGGGTTCGGGGCATACCGTGACGGCCTTGTATGAAATCATTCCGGCGGGCGTCGAAAGCCGGTATTTGCAGAAAGTGGATCCACTGAAATACCAGCGGCAGGCGACTTCGACGGGCAACCAGACTGAATTGCTGACGCTGAAAATCCGCTATAAAAAACCGGATGACGAAACCAGTCAGTTGATAAAACAGGTCGTAACGTACCAGCCGCAAACGTGGGACAAAACCTCCGCCGACTTCCGGTTTTCGGCTTCCGTCGCCGAATTCGGGCTGCTGCTCCGCGATTCTGAATTTAAGGGGAACGCCCAGTATAATCAGGTCGAAACGCTGGCAAAACAGGCGCTGGGCCGTGACCCGGAAGGCTACCGGAGTGAATTTATTCGGTTGGTGAAACTGGCTCATTCTCTGTCGAATGGGTCGGAAGTGGCGAAGAAAACCGCCGAAAAATAAACGAACGTTCCAACGGTGCCTTCCAAACGGGGGTCATTCAACCGGTAGCTACCACACCGTTTGTTTCATCTCAACCCCTAAATCCCCTGAAGGGAACTTGGACACAGAATAATCCAGATTTGAAAGTCCCCTTCAGGGGATTTAGGGGTGTAGTAAAAACCTTAATTATGAAGTTTGTAAAATGGACGTTTGCCGCCATGTGGTTATTCATGGGCGCGGCTTGTCAGGACAGTGAAGTGAATCCCAATGGCCCGGTAATCTTGACCAACTCTGATTTTCGGAACAATACCGATGGCTGGGTTGCCGAAGTGACGGATTATTCGACGGCGCAGGAGGAGATCATCGAGTTTCAGTCGGGCCACAAGGCGTTGCCCGAGCCGCTGGATGTTTCTAAAAAGTCGTTCATGCTTTCGGGCCACAACCGCAGCGATGATCTGTTCATGTTCCTTAAAAAGAAAGTGACGGGTTTAAAGCCAAATCAGACGTATTCGATTGATTTTGAAGTAGAACTGGCGTCGAAATACGGCGACAACAGCGTCGGGATCGGCGGTTCGCCGGGAGGAAGCGTCTATCTAAAAGCCGGGGTTTTGGCCACGGAACCGAAGAAAGTAAAGGAAGGCGACGACTACCGCCTGAACATCGACAAAGGCAACCAGGCTACGGGCAGCGATGCCGTGCCGGTGTTGGGCAACATTGGCGCCGGTGCGGACGCAACGCAGTATAAACTCATTCAGCGCAGTACGACGCAGCCGATTACGGCCAAAACCAACGAAGCAGGTGAGTTGTGGCTGCTGGTCGGCACAGACTCCGGTTTTGAAGGGCTGACGAACTTGTATTACAACAAGATCAAAGTAGTTGCGGAGGTGAAGCCGGGCAATTGATTGTAGAGAGCGTTACAAAAGCCGCTCTGGTCTGAGGATCAGGGCGGTTTTTTTGTTTCAAGCCTACCCGTTTTTAGTTGTGAAGAAAGCGGTTGCGTAAGCGTTACTTTCTGGTCTTCGGTGCGTCTAAGGTAAAAAAACCGAATGCGTATCGCGTCAAAACTAGTAAAACTAGCCTGGTTAACGGTGTTAATACTAACCTTGATCAGGTTGTTTCATTTGGGGTATGACTATGCCACAGAGCGCATTACCAAATCTTGGAAAAAAACCGCTTTAAATAACGCTCAAGAAAATGACAACCATCGTCAATTTATACAAGCTGATTAAACGCGACCTAAAGCGTTCACTAGACACTGATACGTTAGATATCAAGACAATATCTCTGTTAGTAATGGCTTTCTGCTTTTTTATTTTGCTGGCAGGCCAACTGGCATATTCCTTAGGCAGATATTATGGAAAATGTGCGTAGTGAGTTGCGAACCGTAATGTACAGGTGTAGGATTTTAGGATTTTCTACTTGCGAATTTTTTGTTTAATACTATTCAGATGAAGCACTTAGATTTAGATACAGAGAAGACTATCAATTTATTTCTCTGTATGATAGGGATGTGTATGATTGCATTGGCGATTCTAAGGTATTTTTTTGACATCGGGAAAGAGTTTTCCAGATAAAGTTTCATTTTATTTCTACTTGACAGTAGGCAAGATATTATTGAAAACGTATCTGTTACTATAAGCTTTGGAACTGTTATCAGAGGGCACGAAACACTGAACACATTTAAAGATAAACCTAAAATTGATTCAGTTATCAACTTTAAAAAAGCGTTATATGTATAGGACTTTCGCTTTTGCCCCTAAATCCCCTAAAGGGGACTTTCTGCATCCGGATTTAGCTGCGTCCAAGTCTCCTTTAGGGGATTTAGGGGCAAAAGCGAAAGTGTAAATAATTATCAGACGTAAGTCCTAATGTATAGATTATTAGATATTTTTAGTGAAATTCTATACGCAGGTATGAGTGCTAAGGATAACTTTAAATCTGTATTTAGAGGATGGTTGCTCCATATTTTTTTACTTTATAGGACTTTCGCTTGTGGATCAAATTTAAGAGTTTAGGCGTATGATTGCACAGCATGAATATATTGAGTATCTGTTGAGTACGCCCTTCAATTATACTTGTACCAACATGGCTGACCATAAACCCAA
>NZ_QOWE01000008.1 GCF_003334855.1 Larkinella punicea | reverse complement strand
CGGAGCATGCGCATAGCCCGCAATGTAGCTCCCTAACTCACTCAACAACAGCCCCATTTTGCTATTGCGTAACAGCAGGATGCTGGAAAACAGGGTGGAGAAGGTAGCCACCAGTCGCTTATCAATTTGAGCCAGTAGTTGTTCCTGCAAGGGCTGGAGGTAGTGCTGGGCTTTGGTTTGTAAAAAGGCAGCGGCTGTTGACTTTGTGGGCTGAATGCCCTTTTTTTGTTGGCATGTCTTCGACATAAAAAGACCTCCTTTCTGGTTTTGGCGTTGTGGTGATGCTCAAAACTAAGAAAGGAGGCTCTTTTTTGCACATCCCCTAAAATTCGGGATGACTCATGTTTTCTATTCATTCGCTCGTCAAAATGTCCGGTTTGGAGCTTGATTCTTCCGGTTCGTCGAGGTAAAAAAGACAAAGACAATCCCTTTTTTTTGCTTTGTACATGAATTTCGATTCGTGTATGAAAAAGGTGTTCATCGTCATCCTGTTGTTGGCCAGTCATGAAGGAGGGGCGCAAACCGTCGTTCGGACGGTGCAGGAGGCCCTTCAACTGGCCCGGCAGCAAAATCCCGATCTGAAAATTGCCCGGCAAAACCGCATCACGCAGGAGCAGCAACGGGCCGCCACCCGCGCCGGTCTGATGCCAACGGCGCGGGCGTTTACCAACCTCGACTATAATTATGCGCTGCCGACACAGTTGATTCCGGCGGAGTTTCTGGGTGGTCAGCCCGGCGAATTCCGGTCGCTGCAATTTGGCGTTCCGTTCAACCTGACGGCGGGCGTGGAGGTTTCGATGCCCTTGCTGAGTCGCCCGAACCGCCTGGATGTTGGATTGACCAACCAGAATTTACGAATCATCGACGACCAGAACCTGGTGTTGCAGGACGAGGTGTCGACGCAGGTTGCGCGGGTGTACCACGCCACGCTGCTGACCCGCTCGGCCATCGACATTGCCCGCCGGAACGTGGCCAACGCGGATACCGTCGCGACCATTGCCCGGTATCGACTGGAAAAAGGCCAGATCGAACCGCTGGAATACAACCGCCTGCAATCCATCCGGCTAACGGCGGAGGATGTGCTGCGGCAAAATGAACTGAGTTATGTCCGCAACCAAAACCAGATGAAGATATTGCTGGGGCTTACCGTGCGGGATTCGCTGGTGCTGGAGCAGAATCTTGTTGGGTCGTCTGCGCAAAACGGATTTTCGGCTCTGAATGGATCCGTCGAACGGCCACAGATCACCGTTCGCCGTTCGCAACTGACATTATTTCAGCAGCAGTTGAACCGGGAAAATGCCCTGCGGTGGCCCACGCTGTCGATCTATGCCCGGTATTCGGCTCAGGCGCAACGGAAACAGTTCGACTTTCTGGATTTTAGCGAAAAGTGGTTTCCCATTGGTGTAGCCGGTCTACAACTCAATATTCCTCTGTATACGGGCGGTTTGCGGACGGCCAACCTGAACCGCGCCCGGCTGCGGATCGAGCAGGCGCAGGCTGAACTGGCGTATGAACAAACGCGCGCGGAAGCCGACAATCAGGATATTCTGAATGCGTATAACCAGGCCGTTCGTTCGCTGGTTTTTAACCGGCAGAATTTCGAATTGAACGAGCAGAATACGCAGATTGCCCTGGTGAAATATAGGGCGGGAATTTTTGCGTATGACCAGTATCTGAACGTATTCAATGAGTCGTTGAACGCCCAAAACCGCTACCTGAATAATTTGTCGAATGTGTTTATCAATCAGACGATTTTGCAGATCAGAAATGGACAATAAAGCACACCCCGAATTGAATTACGAGTTCCTGCTTCCGACGGTTGCGGGAATGCGAAAGGGACTCATTCTGCTGGCTATAGCGGTTTTATCCGGCTGTAACCGGAAAGAAGAAGGCACTTCGCCGACCTATAAAGACCTGACGGAAGCGGTTTATGCATCGGGCGGTATTTACCCCCGGAATGAGTACAAAGTGCTAGCCAATGCAGACGGTATTTTGCAGCAGAAGCTGATTAGTGAGGGCGATTCGGTCAAACGCAGTCAATTGTTGTTTGTGCTGGAAGGCATTACGCAGGGCGCGCGCGAACAGGCTACGGCCAACATTTACCGACAGTCGCAGGCCAACCTGAGCAGCAACTCGCCGGTTTTAGCTGAACTCGAAGCGCAGGTTCGCACGGCGCAAACCTGTCTGGCCAACGACTCGGTCAATTACGCCCGCTACCGGGATTTGTACCAGCAAAATGCGACCTCCAAAGCCGAACTGGAGCGGGTTCAACTGGCCTACCAGACGTCTCGAAACGACTACATTGCCCGGCGCAGTTCGCTGCAACGCACCCGGAATCAGTTGTATGTCGACTTGCAAAACTCACGAAGTCAGTACGTTGCCAGCGGGCAGGAGCAGGGCAACACCCGCGTCCGGAGTTTTGTGGATGGCAAGGTATACGAGATTTTGAAAGAACCGGGCGAAGTGATTCGCCGGAACGACCAGCTCGCGCTGATTGGAAGCGGTCATGATGTGTTTGTGAAACTGGCGGTCGACGAAAGCGATTTTGGAAAGATGCGGCAAGGGCAGGAGGTGGTGGTCAAAGCGGATGTCTATCCCAATAAAGTGTTCAAAGCCCGGGTCAGGAAGATTTATCCGAAGCTGAACCGGGTCGATCAGTCGTTCCGGGTCGATGCGGATTTTGTCGGTGAACGACCCGACGCGTATTACGGATTGACGGTCGAAGCCAATATCATCATCAGCCAGAACAACCGGGTGCTGACGATTCCGAAGTCGTATGTGGTTGGAAATGATAGCGTTTGGGTCAGTGAGAACGGCGATAAAAAGAAGGTGAGAATTGTAAAGGGCGCTGAGAATTTCGATCTGGTCCAAGTGAAAGGCGGTTTGAATGAGAAGTCTGTTGTGGTTAATCCGGAATGAATTTACAAAGTTATTTCGCGGAGATTAGCGGAGAAAAAGAGAGTTTAGCAGAGCTTTTTTCTTCGCTTAACTCCCTTTTTTCTCCGCTAATCTCCGCGAAATAATTCTCGAAAATCTATGAATCTCAGCATCACCATCCAAATTGCCAAAACGCACCTGCTGTCGAAGAAGCGGCAAACCCTCGTCGCCATGCTGGGCGTGACGTTCGGGATTGCCATGTTCATCACCATGATTTCGTTCATGCAGGGCGTCAACCAGTTTCTGGAAGACTCGGCGCTGGACGCTAGTCCGCACGTGCGGATGTACAACGAGGTGAACACGCAGCGCCCCGCCCTGATCGACCAATTGAACCGGAGCGACTCGGCCTTCAACGTCATCTATCATCAGAAACCGAAGGAACAATTGTCGCGGCTGAAAAACGGTTTTCTGATTGCCCGACGGATCGAGCAGGAGCCGGGTGTACTGGGCGTTTCGCCCCAACTCAGCACGCAGGCATTCTACAACAACGGTCCCATTCAGATTTCAGGAACCATCGCCGGGGTTGACATCGATCGCGAAAACCGTCTGTACAATCTGAAAAGCCGGTTAAAATCCGGAACGATTGAAGCCTTGCGGAGCAACCCGAACGGGCTGATTATGGGCAATGTGCTGGCACGGAAGCTCAACGTTCGCGAAGGTGACAAGGTAAGTGTGACGACGCCGACGGGGGGGACGATGATTCTGCGGGTGGTCGGCACCTTCGGATTCGGCATCGGAACGGTCGACAACACCAAGAGTTACGCCAATTTATCGACAGTGCAGGAGATTTTGCAGAAAGATGCGAGCTATGTGACCGATATTCACATCAAAATGTTCGATCCGTTGCTGGCGCTGCCACTGGGTAAAAAACTGCGGGCCATATACGGATATTATACGGAAGACTGGGCAACGGCAAACTCGGCCATCCTGGCGGGTGAAAAAATCCGGAATGTCATGACGTTTGTGGTGTCGATGACGCTGTTGGTAGTGGCCGGTTTTGGCATTTACAACATCATGAACATGAATGTCATCAATAAAATAAAGGATATCGCCATTTTGAAAGCGACCGGTTTTGAAGGGAAAGATATCGTTCTGATTTTTCTGCTCCAGGCGGTTTTTATCGGGGTATTGGGTGGATTGCTGGGGCTGCTGATTGGCTTTGTACTCAGTTACTTGTTATCCATTACACCCTTCAACGCCGGGGATTTTTTAAGCATCAAAACGTTCCCGGTTATTTTTGATCTGAAATATTACGGAATGGGCCTTCTTTTTGGATTGATTACGACGGTTTTAGCCGGTTATTTTCCTTCTCGAAAAGCCTCGAAAGTAGACCCGGTTTCGATATTAAGAGGATAACGATGGAAAAGGTATTAAAAGCATCGCATTTCAATAAGTACTTCACCGAACCTGATCGGTTTCAGGTGCTGAAAGATGTGACGTTCGAGGTCAATAAAGGTGAATTTCTGGCGATTGTTGGCAAGTCGGGTTGCGGCAAATCGACGCTGTTGTATTTGCTATCAACGATGGACACGGAGTATGAAGGAACACTGGAGATTAACGGACAAACGTTAACGGGTCGCAGTCAGGATTATCTGTCGAAGTTTCGGAATGAACACCTCGGTTTTGTATTTCAGTTTCACTTTTTGTTGCCGGAATTCACCACCTTACAAAACGTGATGCTTCCAGCTTTAAAATTGGGGAAATACTCGGAAAAAGAGGTCGAACACCGGGCTTACGAAAAGCTGAAAATGATCGGAATGGAAGACCACGCCCGCAAACTATCGAGCAAATTATCGGGCGGACAGCAGC
The DNA here is from genome assembly GCF_003334855.1 of Larkinella punicea. Classification (GTDB taxonomy): domain Bacteria; phylum Bacteroidota; class Bacteroidia; order Cytophagales; family Spirosomataceae; genus Larkinella; species Larkinella punicea. The sequence goes on along the minus strand of NZ_QOWE01000008.1, from coordinate 296,708 downwards.
AACGCGTGGCCATCGCCCGCGCCTTGATCAACGATCCAACCATTGTGATGGGCGACGAACCAACGGGGAACCTGGACAAGACCAATACCGGGATTGTCTTTGATATTTTCCGCGAAATTGCGCAGGAAAACCACCAAACCATTATTGCCGTTACCCACGATCCCGACTTTGCCGCCGGTTGCGACCGGGTCATTGAGATGTCGGACGGCATAATCATTTCCAGCCATGAAAATCAAGTTTAACAAATACGTCGAGCTGCTATTGCTGTGGGGAGCCCTGGGTGGTGTGGTGGGTCGGCAGTGGCTGATGCCCGATATTACGTGGCAGGTTCAGGTTGAATTATTCTTTCTGTCCTTTTTTGTTTTGAACGCCATCTGGCTGTTTCATTACTGGTTCAATGATTATCTGAATCGCCAATTGCCCTTTGAAAAAAATATCAAATTACGCGTTTTGATTCAGATCATTGGTGGGTGGGGCATTGTAAAAACCGTGTATTTGGTAATTAGTTATTTTGTTTATACCGAGTTTTTATCGGCGCAACTAACCAGCATTCCCTTACTCAACCGGTTTAGTGTGATCATCATTGGGATGACGGTTTTTTTAGCGAATACGGTGGTGTGTCTGGGCTTTATCGCTAGTCATTTCCTGAAACAATGGCAGGAGAATGCCGTTCGGGCAACGCAACTCGAGAAGGAGAAAATTCAGGTGCAGCTCGATAGTTTAAAAAATCAGATTAGCCCGCATTTCCTCTTCAATAGTTTGTCGTCTCTGGACGGATTAATTCACGAAAATCCGGATTTAGCATCGCAATTTTTGCGGCAACTATCGAAAGTATTCCGGTATGTCATCCAGCATAAAGACAAGGACCTGGTGAGCTTAACCACCGAAACCGACTTTATAAATAACTACATTCTGCTCCTGAAAACCCGCTTTAATGGCTCGCTTGATATTCAGGTGAAAATCCCACCGGCCTACGCCGATAAAGCCATTGTACCGGTAACTTTACAAATTCTGGTTGAAAATGCCATCAAGCACAATGTCGCCAATGCCGGGCAGCCGCTGACCATTCAGATCGTAGCGGATGAAGACTATGTCTCCGTCGAAAATAACCTGCAACGAAAACCGCGGGTTGAAACGTCGAATGGGCAAGGGTTGACGAATTTGAAAGCTTTATACCACTTTTTGAGCGAGAAGGAAGTGAAAGTGGAAGAACACAATGACCGGTTCCGGGTGAGCATTCCCTTGGTTTAATGAAAAATGAACTCTGAAAAATAACAAATGAATGGCCAATCGTCGTACATTGTGCGCAATCATCATTTCGTAAAAAACTATGACGCACGCACACAATGCCGACCAATTGCTGGACATTACGCTCCGGGAGTTGACTACCGATCCGGTTCATTTGCAACCGATGGCAAACAGTTTTATTGATCAATGGGTCCGGGCGCTGGGATCTGGTCACCTGGTTCTGGACGATATTTCGGATGAACTGGAGCAACTGAAGGCGGCACTGGCCACCGGAAAAAGCCTGCTAATTGCCGAGTCGCTGCATTCACTGGCGAAGCTGACCCGGAAAAGTCTGGAGAATGCGGAAGAGGAAATGAAAGGAAAACTTCAGGAGTTGGCGACTACGCTGGATGCGGTTTCGACGGGATTGGGAAGAAAAGGAAAATAAAGAAAAAGGATAATAATGAATGTTGAATAACGAATAATGAATAACGAAGTCAGAACTTTTGCTTTTTGCCCCTAAATCCCCTGAAGGGGACTTGGACGCACCTGCATCCGGATGCGTAAAGTCCCCTTCAGGGGATTTAGGGGCAAAATCGAAGTCATTACCCCACTTTCGCTATTCAACATTCATTATTCGTTATTCGCTAAACATTACTCCGTAACATCCCGCAGCGTCGCGATTTGATCGCGGGTTTGGCGGAGTTCGTCGAGTTGGGTGCTGAGGGTTTGGCGGATGTAGGATGGAATGCTTTCATCTTCCAACGTTTCTTCGTATTCTTCAACCGCAGCATTTTCGCCAAAAACGCAGGATTCGAGAACCGTATTACGGTCTTTTCCCGTAAAGGCCGACTTGATGTCGATCCAGGCGCGGTGAATTTTGCTGCCGGTACTGGTTTCGTCAACGCCGGGAACCACTCCGCCAATGCGAACGATGTTGTCGGCCAGTTCACTCCGGAATTTCCGGCTTTGTGAAGTCAGGTTCTTGAACAGAGAAGCCAGTTCGGCGTCTTCGATGTCCTCGGCGGCTTTTTCAAAACCGTTGATGCGGTCGTTGTTAATTTTAACCAGATCGTTCAGAGAGTCAACTATTTCGTCGTTTGTCATGATTGCAAGGTGTGTTGATTATTACCTATTTTAACTGGATCATTCAGCGAATGTTTAATAAAAATCGATTTTGAGCGTAAAAAAGGCATGACTATTTTATTGATCGAAGATGAACCGCTGGTTGCCAAAACGTTGGCCCGACTGGTTCGGCAACTGGAGCCGGAGGCTCATCTCGAAGGACCGCTGGAGAGTGTGCAGATGGCGATGGAGTGGTTTGGCCGCCACCGCGCCACCGATCTTCCGGAGCCGGATCTGATTTTGTCAGACATTCAGCTTTCCGACGGAGTCAGTTTTGATATCTATCGTGAAATCAATCCGAAGTGTCCCATCATTTTTACGACGGCTTACGACGAATATGCCATTCGGGCGTTCAAACTCAACAGCATCGATTACCTGCTGAAACCAGTCGAACCGGACGAATTAAAAGCCGCCTTCGACAAATACCACCGTTGGCGGCAGGGCGGTACTTCGGCCGATTTTCGGGATCAGCTCCGGGATTTGCTGGCGGACGTTTCGGCACCGAGCAAAAAGTACAAACACCGGTTTATGGCGCATTACCTCCGGAATATTGTGCCGGTTCTGGAAGAAAACGTGGCGTATTTTTGCCGGGATGAGTTGATCTATCTCTACACGATGGACGGGCAGAAATTGGTAACGGATTACGGCTCGCTGGATGAACTGGAAGAACTGACGGATCCGGGTGTTTTCATTCGCGCCAACCGCCAGTGTCTGGTCAATCTGAATGCGATTGCCGGTTATCAATCGCATTACAGCGGCAAGCTGATTGTCACCCTCCGAAAACCGGCCACGACTGAATTGACCATCAGCAAAGAAAAAGCCGCCGTGTTCCGGGAGTGGTTTGAGCAGGGGTGATTTTAGAATAGAGAAGTGAGAGTCGAGAAGTGAGAACAGAGAGGGGGACGGTATTTTGGGCGGTTGGTCTTTACTCTCTTGTCTCTGCTCTCTTGTCTAGTCTTCTTTTTGAACAATCTGAACCCGCACCAGATCGATCCGGGCTTCCGTCATCGACAGAATCGTAAACGTAAACGGCGACATTTCAATCACATCGTTTACGTTCGGAATTTCGCCATTGATCGATAAAATTAAACCGCCCAGGGTATCATAATCGCCTTCTGGAATGCCCCAGCCGTACTTTTCATTCAGATTTTCGATTTCGTGCCGGGCACTCAGGAGCCAGGTATTGTCGTCCAGTTGTCGTTCGTCCCAGTCTTCGTTGGTGTCGTATTCGTCCTGAATCTCGCCGAAAATCTGTTCTACTAAATCCTCGACGCTAACCAGACCTGATGTTCCCCCGAATTCATCAACTACCAAAGCGAGACTTTTGCGTTCGGCCAGAAACTTTTCGAGCAACAACCGGGCGGGCATACTGTCCGGCACAACCCGAATGGGTGTCAGGATGCTTTCGATGCTTTGCGGTTTTTGAAAGAGGGCCAGGGCGTGGCAATAGCCGATCACATCGTCGATGTTACCACGATATACGACAATTTTCGAATGGCCGCTGTCTTGAAAACAGTTCTTCAGTTCCTCAATGCTGTCTTCCACATCCACCGCCGTAATTTCCGTCCGTGGAATCATGCAATCCCGCACAGCTACTTTGCGGAAATCGATGGCATTGTTCAGAATTTCGGTATCGATGTCGATTTCTTCCTGACTCGAATCGACCTGCTGTTTCTGCTGGTTGAATTGCTGGAGGTAGTGGTTCAGGTCGATCAGGCCAAAAACCGGCCGAACTTCGGAGTACTGACTTCCCGGAATAATCTTGACGATGCCTTTGGTGAGCCAGACCATCAGCCGGACGATGGGCGCAATAGCCTTGTAGATGACCCAAATCGGGATGGCCAGCCTTTCCATGAACGCATCGGGATGAATGAGCGCCAGGCTTTTAGGAACATAATCCGCGAACGGCATGAAAACAACCGTCAGAATCAGCGTTTCGATGACGATCAGTGTAACGGGATGGTTGAACGCATCCGGAACGTAGGCTGACAGAAACGGGTTGAGGGCCGTCACGCCCAGCACACCGTATAACACCAGAAAGAGCGTATTCCCGGTCAGGGTTGTACCGACAAACAGAATGGGTTGTTTCAGAAAGGCCGATACCAGCTTTTCGCCTAAGGGCCCCTGTTTACTGTGCAGTTCAAAATAAAGCCGGTTCACCGATTGGTAGGCCATCTCGACCGCCGAGAAAAAACCGGCCAGCACCAGTGCCACGAATGCTCCGAGGAGAATACTGTAGGATTCCATAGGGTTTCTGAACTCGGATTACGCGGATTAAAAGACCGTGTCAGCGATCGTGGTTAATCCTTTAATCTGCGTAATCCGAGTTCAAGACTTTTTCTTCTTTTTTCGGGTTGGTTTCACCGGAACCGCCGGTTTTTGTTTGACCGAATTCAGGTGTACGCCACGAACATACATAAAAGCCAGCAAAAACGCCAGACACAGCATAATTAGCCAGTAATGTTCGCCAAACGTACGCGTCCGCCGGAACTCCAGAACCCACAGAATAAGGCAGCCGATGGAAAGGGAAATAAGAACGGTTTCTCTGATTTTCATAAAATGCCTACTGTGAACTGCCCACCAGCGTCGGCTTCTTTTTGTCCCGCATCTTGGTGAATTCCCGGTAGCGACGGATTGCAGCCATCGAGAAACCGATGACAAGCACAAACGTCCCGATCCAGAGCAGGTTGATGAGCGGCATTTCCTTGGCTTTCATCACGATGTAATCGCGCTGGGTCGTGTTGGCCGTGAAGGTAAACAGGCCGGTTCGCGGATCGATTTCGTTCAACTGAAGCCGTAAGCCGAGTTCTTCGTTGGTTTCGGCTTTCCGGCCCACCATGCGGTCTTTGATGATGAAGGCCGGTGACAGGGTATATTCCCGCTCCTTGTCCAGCACGCGAACCACGGCTTTGACAGCCGCATCGTTTGGTCCGAGGGGCGTTCCTTCGATTTCGCGGGTTTGAATGACATTGTCAAAAACCGCTACGTAATCGTTTACGAAGAAGGTGTCTTTGGGCGCAATCCGGTACGTTTCCGTCGGGCTCCAGGTGCCTTCGCTGCTGGGGTCGGGAACGGTCGCTACGTAGGTATAGAGGTCTTTGCCCGGCATCCGGCGAATATCCGGCGAGGGCAGAAAACCGCCTGCGCCCATTTGCTCGTTGATCTGACCGCGCGGATACAAGGTGAAAATTTTGCCACCAGGTTCGCGGTATTCCACTTCGTAATAGGTGTTTTCGGGATGCAGGGCAACGGTATCGCCTTTTTTGTGATACAGCTTGCCGTTTTGTTCAATATCCCGTGTCGCAATTCCGTGAAAACTCAGTTCCGGCGTGGCGCCCACAATCGGCTCGACCCAGTTGCGGGGAACGTAATCCGGCACGTCGCGAATCTCGATCCGCTGGCCCCGGTACGTGAGGAGATAACCGCTCATTTTCTGCGGCTGATTGAGCCACAGGATGACGTTTTCCTTGTTTTCCTTGTTATCATTTTTCGTAAAATCGTCCCCTTTCGAAATCAGCAAACCGGTGTTGTTCAGGGAGACAATTTTGGAATAGCCCGACGAAAACAAAATTCCGATTAGCATCAGGGCCACGCCAATGTGCGCCACTGCGCCACCCGACAGCTTGTAATTCCCCCGAACGACGCCCCACAAAATGCTCGAATTCGCAACAATGGCAAAAACCGATGTAGTGAGCAACACCATGAAGGCCGGTTTCGTAATGTCACCGTAAGCAATCAAACCGCCACTGATGAACATCGTAATGATGCCGGAAGTAATGAGGGAATTCAGGTTGCCTTTGCCTACTTTCCGCCACCAGATGAATTGCCCGATCCCCGTCAAGAGCGCAATGGCCGAGAAAAACCAGATCTGGAATTTGTTGTAGTGCGCCACCTGGTCGGCGGGCATGGCGATGTTGGGGCTAAATCCGAAGGCTTCCCCTATTTTGTTATACACCGGAAACGAAGTGGTGTTCAGAACCTGAAAACCGGCCAGACAGAGCACAATGGCACCAATGAATAGCCAGAATTCTTTGGAATAAACGGAAGTTTCTTCTTCGTCTTTCTCGATCAATTTCCACTTGAAACTGATTAACACCACGGCCATGGCTACGAAAACCAGCATGTAAATCAGCAACTGGCCGGAAAGTCCCAAATCCGTAAAGGAGTGAACCGAGGCATTGCCCAGAATACCGCTGCGGGTCAGGAAGGTCGAGTACAGAATCAGCAGGAAAGTGGCTACCGAAAGAATGATGGCGGTTTTCAAACCAGTCGAACTCTTTTTGGCAATCAGCATGGCGTGAATGGACGCAATCAGGACCATCCAGGGCACCAGCACCGAGTTTTCGACCGGGTCCCAGTTCCAGTAACCTCCGAAATTAAGGGTTTCGTAAGCCCAGTAGCCACCCATCAAAATCCCGACGCCCAACACCATCGCCGAAAACAAAGCCCAGGGCAGGGCAGGACGCATCCATTCTTTCGGCTCGTTTTTCCACAAACCGGCGATGCAAAAAGCAAACGGAATCAGCGTGGTAGCATAGCCCAGAAACAGGGTCGGCGGGTGAATGACCATCCAGTAATTTTGCAGCAGCGGGTTCATGCCCTTGCCGTCTTCCGGAATGTAATTGGGGTTGCTGGTGAAAATCGGCATTTCGGCCAACGCATCCCGCATCAATATGAAAGGTGAACTACCCACTTTGAAGGTGTCGCCAAAAACCACACCCAGAATCATGGACGCCAGAAAGGCCTGAACCAGCGCAAAAACCGTCATCATCGGCGCTTCCCACTGGCGCGAACTGCGGCTTTGTGCGCGGTCGTCGCGGTTGGTTTGAATCAGGACGATGCCCAGAATCACGTTCCAGAACAGCCAGAGCAGAAAACTGCCTTCCTGTCCGTGCCAGAAGCTCGAGATGATGTATTCGGCTGGCAGCGCGCGCGACGAGTAGTTCCAGGCGTAATGGTATTCGTAATAATGATTGGAAATGATGTAGAACAGACAGGCGACGATACCGAAAATGGCCACGCCGTGGAGGTAAAAAGCACCCCTGGCCAGCCAGCGCCACTGCGTAATTTCCCGTTTGTTTTGCAACAGCTCGTTACCCGCCAGCGAAATCCGCAGGTATGCGAACGTGGACATCAGGGCCGTAACAAAGGATATAATAACAAAAAGGTGGCCGATATTACCGACGGTTGTATGAATCATGATTGAATGGTTCGAATGGCTAAAGGGATGGTTTTATGGTTAAAAATGGTTGAATGGTTTTGATGGTTGTAGGACTTACGTCTGATAATTCTTTACACTTTCGCTTTTACCCCTAAATCCCTTAAAGGGGACTTGGACACTGCTTAATCCGGATCAGAAAGTCCGGCAGCGGCCGACCGTCCTTTAGGGGATTTAGGGGTAAAAGCGAAAGTCCTAGGTGGAAGGTATTGGTCATGATTGAAAGCGTTCGATCACCTAACCATTTTAACCATCAAAACCATTCAACCATTTTCAACCATTAGAACCATTTTGTCATCTCTTTATAGCTTTGCCGTTTTAGCTTCGTATTCCTTCGTTTCCAGCTTGTTATCCTGGTATTTCGACGGGCATTTCAGCAGGATTTTGTCAGCGCGGAAATGATCACCCTGCATGCTGCCGATCACCACCACCTGTTCGGAACGGTCGAAATCCTGCGGTTTGGGCGAATTGTAAACCACTTTCTGGAGGTGGTTTTCGGTGTCGATCAGCGTGAATTCGAAACGGTTGGGGTCGACCTGGGGTTGATACACCATGTTGATGATCTTGCCCTGAGCGTCTTTTGTCAGGGTGCCCACGACGTGAACGCCGTCAGATTCACCACTTTTGGCCAGTTCAGCCGCCTGGGTGAAAGTCACGTAAGAACTGGCATCCCCCGCGGTGGAGATGATGATACCGATTGCCAGGGCAATCACGACAATACCGAGAATATGTGTTTTTTTCATGATGGAGAGGAAAGACGATAGACAAGAGAGTAAAGACAAAAATGCATCCTACATTTCTTTACTCTCTTGTCTATCGTCTCATGTCTATTTCGAAATTTCTTTTTCCAGTTTACTGATTTTCGTATCCAGTCGGATGAGGTAGGCAATGACTCCCGCAAAGGTGACCAGAAATACGGCCACAACGACCCAGATTTTACCATCGGCCCGAAGCCGGTCAGCCATCTCAATTTCCTGAGCCTGACTGCTGAACGACAGCAACAACAAAAAGCAAAGGACTAGGAATTTAGGTATCATAGTAGTGAGTAGTGTAAAGTGGTAACAAGTTTGGTCGGCTAATCATTCCGCGGTGGAATGGGCTTTTGGCAGGGCATCGTTGACATGATCCAGCCGGTCGCGTAGCCGACGCAGCCGCACCCGCAGTTGGGTAATCCAGACGCCCAGTAACGTCATACCGATCACGGATGGATACAACACCAGCCGCATGCCGCTGTCCATGTCGTATTTGCCAAAAGCCGGGTTGCCGCCGTTGCCCGGATGCAGCGAATCGGTGAGCCGGGGCAGAATAAAAATGAGCGGAACAAAAACCGCAAAGGCAAAAATGTTATAGATCGCCGAAATCCGGGCCCGGCGCAGTTCGTCATCAAACGAGTTACGCAGAATCAGGTAAGCAAAATACATCAGCATTCCGACCGCAACGCTGTTGAGTTTCGGGTCGTTCGGCCACGGATCTCCCCAGGTGACGCTCGCCCAGAGTGAGCCGGTTGCACACCCTAGAATACCGTATAAGATGGCGCTGTTGGCAAACTCCACGGAAATATGATCGTCGTCCATTCGCCCTTTTCGCAGATACCGGATCGAGTAAATCATCGACGTCAGCATCAGGATGATCATCGAAAACCACAGCGGAACGTGAAAATAGACGTTGCGAATGCTCTCATTCAGAATGGGTTGACGGGGAACCGTTCCCAGAAGACCGACCCAGATCACGTACGTCATGATGACAACGGCCAGGGCTTTCCACCAGTTTTTTTTCATAGTTATTTTAACTTCTCCACAAATAGGGAAATAACAACACCGACAACACCAGCACAATGGCATCGATGGCCAGCAAAGTTCCGATTTCGTCCAGACTAACGCTACGGTCTAAACCATCAAGTGCATTTTTTGACACCCGAATCAGCATAAGCAGCAAGGGAAGCACCACCGGAAAACTCAGAACCGCCATGAGTGTCGCACTATTTTCGGCTTTGGAGGCAATGCCCGCAACCAGCGTAAGCGAGGCCGCAAAGCCGATGGCACCCAGCAACAGATTGACCACAAACAGAGGCATGTCCATCCCCTCACCGGGAACGCCCATCACCAGCGTATAAATCCCGAACCCCAAACCGGCCAACACCAGCATCAGCAGGGTGTTGTATACAATTTTGGACAGGATGATTTTCTGCGGACTGACCAGTGTGTAGTAGTACAAAAGCCGCCCGGCGCGTTCCTGAACAAAACTTTTGGCAATGGCATTGATGGCCGTAAACAACAGGATAATCCAGAACAAAGCGTTCCAGACCATCGGCGTCAGTTGGTTCCGGCGCAGGCTGAAGCTCAAAAAACAAACGAAAACCGTGCTGACGATGTAGAGCAGCATCCCGTTCAGGGCATATCGCTGCCGCCATTCCAACCGAAATTCTTTGCTGATTAATACTCTGATCTGTTGCATTGCGCTGTCGCCTGAGGGATTTTACCCTCCGTCATCCGGTCAAAATGTATGAATTTCGAGTGTTTGTACCAGATTCTACAAAATTACAACACAAACCCCAGTTCAGCTTGATACCAGGGCGGTTTTTTCACGGGCAGGAGCGAACGACTCCCGGAATTAATCCGGTTTGTGGAATCTGCCCGTTTTAACTAATTTTTTCGTTTACTCGTCCAGCCAGAAAACCCCGGTTTTTTTGAAACATTTCTTGTAAAAGCGAACGGATATCCGTTAACTTGCATTAATTTGTAATGAGTCTAAATATCGTACGCGAATGCCCCACCGAAAAATACAGAAGCGCAGTGTCGCCGATTTAAAGGTTGGCGAAAAAGCGGTAATCGAATCATTTAGTGACCAATGGATGTCGCTGAAGTTGCTTGAAATGGGATGCTTGCCCGGCACGGAAGTGTGTTTGCACTGCAAAGCGCCGTTGGGAGACCCCATTTGTCTGAATGTTTCCGGGTACTGTTTATCGATGCGGAAATCAGAAGCGGCTACCATATTAATCGAACAATAATATCGCCAGGGGGCCGGGTGTTGTGAGACAGTTCCCGGCTTTTTCATTCTATAGTACCCTTGAAATCAAAACCTGTCATCGCCCTCGTGGGCAATCCGAACTCCGGAAAATCATCGCTGTTTAATCAATTGACCGGCCTTCGCCAGAAAGTGGGCAACTTTCCCGGTGTGACCGTCGATAAAAAATCGGGAACGGCTTTTCTGAATGAGACCACCGAAATTTCAGTCATCGACCTGCCGGGCGTTTACAGCATCTATCCCAAGTCTGTCGACGAACAGGTCGTAACGGATATTCTGGCCAATCCGCAGCATCCCGATTATCCGGATGTGGCCGTGGTGGTGGTCGATGCCTCGAATCTGAACCGCAACCTGCTGTTGTTCAGTCAGATTCAGGATTTGGGCGTACCGGTTATTATGGCGCTGAATATGCTGGACATTGCCCGGCAGCAGCAGCTTGAAATCAATGCCGTTCGGTTGTCGATGCAATTGGGCGTGCCGGTCGTGAAAATTAATGCGCGGATCGGGGAGGGGCTGGAACTGTTGAAGGTAGCCATCGAGCAGCAAATTGGCCAGCCGACGGTTTCGGAAACGCTTTTTTTTGATCCCGGACAGCAGACGGCCCTGGCCGGACACGACATGAAGGGACTGATTTCCGACGTGCGGCAGCAATACCAGCTCACCAACAACTACCTCGCGCTGCAATACCTCATCCAACACGATGGGTTTTCGTTTCTCGGACAACCGCAACGGGTTAAACTGGACGGCCTGATTGAAAAATACCAGTTCGACGATGTCGATTTTCAGGCGAAGGAAACCATTGGGCGGTACAAGCGCATTGGCGAAGTGGTCAAAACCGTCGTGACGGACAAACGGCCCCTCGACCAGTCGACCTGGAGCCAGCGGATCGACCAGATTCTGCTGCACCCGGTCTGGGGGTATGCCATTTTTGCAACGGTTTTGCTCCTGATTTTTCAGGCTATTTTTGCCTGGGCGCAGCCGTTTGTCGATGGCATCGACGCGGGTGTGGCCTGGCTCAACGGCACGCTCCACGATCAACTTCCCGATAGTCCGCTTACGGATTTACTGACGGACGGAATCATTGCCGGGGTGGGTGGTGTCGTCGTTTTCATTCCGCAAATTGCCTTCCTGTTTCTGCTGGTTTCGTTGCTCGAAGAATCGGGGTATATGTCGCGGGTGATGGTGCTGATGGACCGCATCATGCGGCAGTTTGGGTTAAACGGCCGGAGTGTGGTGCCGCTGATTTCGGGCGTGGCCTGTGCCGTCCCGGCCATCATGGCCACCCGCAGCATCGGTTCCTGGCGTGAGCGACTAATCACCATTTTGGTGACGCCCCTCATGAGTTGTTCGGCCCGCTTGCCCATCTACACCATTCTGATCGCGCTGGTGGTGCCGGAAAAAACCGTATTGGGTTTCCTGAATTTACAGGGAATCGTAATGATGGGCTTGTATCTGCTCGGGCTGGTGGCGGCTCTGGTGGCGGCCTATGCTTTCAAACTCATCATCAAAGCCAAAGAACGAAGCCTGTTTGTGATGGAACTGCCGACCTACAAATGGCCGCGCTGGAACCACGTCGGCATCACGGTATGGGATAGTGTCACGTCGTTCGTCTGGCAGGCCGGACGGGTCATCGTCGCCATTTCGATTGTGTTGTGGGTGCTGGCGTCCTACGGTCCCGGCGATGCGCTGGAACAGGCTGAAAACCGGGCTCGGAGTCAATATGCCAATCTGCCGACTGAGGAGGTGGAAAACCGGGTCGCTTCCGGGAAACTGGAAGCCTCGTATGCCGGTCGGTTCGGTAAAATTCTGGAGCCGGTGATCAAACCGCTGGGCTACGACTGGAAAATTGGCATCGCCCTCATCAGTTCGTTTGCGGCCCGCGAAGTGTTCGTCGGAACCATTGCCACCATCTACAGCATCGGGAGTGCCGACGAAGGAAACGACAGTACGATTCGGGAAAAACTGGCGGCAGAAATCAATCCGGAGACGGGAGAACCCATGTATACGCCCGCAGTAGCCTTTTCATTGCTGGTTTTTTACGTATTCGCGATGATGTGCATGAGCACGATTGCAACCGTTTACCGCGAGACAAAAGGGTGGAAGTGGCCCATGATCCAGTTAGCCTACATGAGTGTTCTGGCGTATGGGTCCGCTTTTCTGGTTTATCAACTGATGAAATGAAAAAACAGATTTCATCAGGAGCAGCCGGTTTTGAAATCCGCTTTTCCTAATGAAATCTGTTTTGGTGTGGATGATGCTTTGGTGTGGATTACTCGGTTTACATTACCAGAACAACCCTTTCGAAATGATCGGGTAAACGAAGTGGAAGAGAATATAGGCAAAAATCATGACGGTCAAGACGCCTAGCAATGAAATCTGGTCAATTTCAAATCGGGCACGGCGGCTTCCTGTACGATTTGCTCTCCATTCTTTTGGGACAACGTTTCTCATGGTAATGGTCAATTATGGTGTTGATATAGGATATGCTGGATATAGGCTACAAAATTCGGCAATCCGGGCGATTTTGAAATGCGTACAACTACGTGATTTTCAAAACAGGTAGTTTCTACAGGGTAAACCGCCCGGACTACTTAATTGCTAGTCAAATACTATTCCATTGAATACGGTTTTTCGTATTTGACTCACCAATGGTTAAATGTGTTTGATTTTCAATAGGTTCTTCAATCAAAAAGTGCTAAAAAGCAAATTTTTCTGTTGGTTAAAACCGGGAATTTTCCAATAAGTGTAGATTTTTTTCTACACCCATTGGGGACGTATTACACAGCGTTAGACCCGCTTGTATCTACGATGGTTGTAAGAAAATAGATGGAGAAGAAGAAATCTTTTTTAAAGACGGGTATTTCTACCATGAAAAACCGCCACGGGTGTTAATCCCACCGCAGGGCTTCGATGATGTCGGAAGCCGTCAGACCAATGGGGCCGCGTTGGTCAGCCGCGCGATCGCCCGCCCGCCCGTGTTCAAAAACACCCAGTACAGCCGCTTCCACCGGGTCATAGCCCTGAGCGATCAGGGCCGTCAGAATCCCTGTCAGAACGTCGCCGGTTCCGCCGGTGCTCATGCCCGGATTTCCGGTCGAGTTAAAATGGGTAGTACCGTCCGGCGTAGCAATCGCCGTGTGGGCGCCTTTCAAAACGACGACAAACTGGTTGCGCTGGGCAAAATCCCGCAGGATGCCCAGTTTGTCATAATCGCTCGTCCAGCGTCGCGTCAGGCGCTCAAACTCTTTGGGGTGGGGGGTTAAAATGCTGTTCTTCGGTATTTTATCGATCAGGTCGCGATTCCTGGCAATCAGGTTAATGGCATCGGCGTCGATCACCATCGGTTTTCTGGCTTCCGACAGCAGGTTGCGCAACATTGCCAGGGTTTCGGGAGCGGTGCCAATGCCGGGGCCGACGCCAATGGCCGAATAGCTGCTTAGTTCGGGTGCTTCCAGTTCCGACTGTCCCGACAGGATGTGCAAATGACCATCGGGCAAACACATGGCTTCCGGAACGGTGGTTTGCAGAATTTCGTAGCCACAGCGGGGCATCTGTACCGTCAGTAGCCCAACCCCCGACCGCAGGCAGGCTTTGGACGCAAGAACACCGGCCCCTATTTTTCCGTAACTGCCGACCAGCAGCAGGGCGTGTCCGAACGATCCTTTGTGGGAAAAGCGGTTTCGTGGGCGTAACAAATGCCGGGCTTCCTGTTCGGTCGTGTAAAAATAAGTCGTCGGTGTTCGTTCGATAAACACCCGGCTCAATCCAATGTCGACCCAGTGCCATTCACCAACATACAGCCCCAGCGTTGGTTGCAAAAAAGCCAGTTTCGGCAGGTGAAACGCGACGGTATAATCCGGCTGAATGATGGTAGAATTGGGGCCGTTGGCCGTGTCGGCAAAGAGACCGCTGGCAATATCGACGGCAACGACCGTGGCCGGACTGTGGTTGATGGCGTCGATCACCGCCTGAACAATACCCTCCGTGGTTCGGGAGAGCCCCGAGCCCAGAATGGCATCAATCACCACTTCCCGGTTTCGGATAATCGGTATATCGCGTTCATTTTCAATGTAATTGATGGAAGAAATCAGCTTCAACCGCCGGTGGTTGTGCATGAAGTCATCGGATTCGCGGGGAGCGTAGCGGACCACATACGTCTGAACGGAATATTCCAACTGGGTCAGTAAACGCGCAATGGCCAAACCGTCACCGCCGTTGTTACCCAATCCGCAGAAAACCCGAACGGGACGGGTTTTGTCAAACCGGGCCGTATACCAGTCGGTAAACGCCTGAGCAGCCCTTTCCATGAGGTTGATGGGCGCAATGGGTTCATGCTCAATGGTATATTGATCGAGGGTGCGGGTTTGTTCAACGGTCAGAATTTTCATCAGGCTGGATCAACTGGGACTAAGGGGTTCGGGTCTTCGATGGCGAATTAGCTAAAAACCCGTTAACTTTCCACGGTTCGGGGGGTAATCAATTTATTTTAAGGGCAACTATTTATAAAACGGAATCTTTTGGCTATATTTGCGGCTTATTAGGAAATTTCATACCCCCGAAGATATCTACGGTCATGAGTGAATTAATTAAACTGGTCGAAGCTGAGAATGCAGGTCGGCGGAACAATTTTCCGGACTTCCACTCAGGCGACACAGTCAATGTGCATGTTAAAATCCGTGAAGGAAACAAAGAGCGGATTCAGGTTTACTCGGGAACGGTAATCCAACGCCGGAATCCGAACACCAACGGAGAAACGTTTACAGTACGCAAGATCTCAAATGGTATCGGTGTAGAACGGATTTTCCCGATTCTGTCGCCGAATATCGACAAAGTTGAATTGGTTCGTCTGGGCCGCGTTCGCCGGGCACGTCTGTTCTATCTGCGTGGTCGTCAGGGTAAAGCAGCACGGATCAAGGAACGCAAGGCTAAAGTAAGACAGCCACAGGCGTAGTACTGCCCCTCTTCTCAGTAAGAAAGCTGTCTGTCCGGACGGCTTTTTTTGTACCCCAAAAAAAGAGTTAAGAATTATTAATTAAGAGTTAAGAGTTAAGAGTTAAGAGTTTCGTATGCGTCAGCCAATTCTTCATTCTTAACTCTTAACTCTTAACTCATGAAATGATCGATTTCTTCAAATACCAGGGAACCGGAAACGATTTCATCCTGATCGACGACCGTGCCGAAACCTTCCCGGTTTCGCAGGAACGCATTGCCCGGCTTTGTCACCGGCGGTTTGGGATCGGCGCCGATGGACTGATTCTGCTTCGCAATCACCCGGAGTATGACTTTCAGATGGTTTACTTCAACGCGGATGGCGCCGAAGGCAGCATGTGTGGCAATGGCGGTCGCTGCATTGTTCGGTTTGCGCACGATTTAGGCTTGTTCGAAGCGGAAACCCGTTTTCTGGCCGTCGATGGCGAACACCAGGCATCGGTGAACGATGCGGAAGTTTTGCTCAAAATGAATGAGATTGCCGGGATCGACCAGCAGGCGGATTATGCTTTTCTGAATACCGGTTCTCCGCATTACGTGAAAGTGGTAGAAGACGTCGAATCGATGGATGTTGTCGCGGAAGGCCGGCCGGTTCGCTACGACAGCCGGTTTGCACCTGGTGGAACCAACGCCAATTTCATGCAGCCAATTGGGGCTAATGCCTTGTTTGTAAGAACCTACGAGCGGGGTGTTGAGGATGAAACCTATTCCTGTGGCACGGGCGTAACGGCCTCGGCTTTGGTCGCACACCGGCAACTCGGTATGAGCAGCCCGGTTTCGATTCAGACGCTGGGCGGTAATTTGCGGGTA
This sequence comes from Larkinella punicea, assembly GCF_003334855.1. Lineage (GTDB taxonomy): Bacteria > Bacteroidota > Bacteroidia > Cytophagales > Spirosomataceae > Larkinella > Larkinella punicea. The sequence goes on along the minus strand of NZ_QOWE01000008.1, from coordinate 280,315 downwards.
TCCTTCGTTACCACTGCCGACGGCGGTTTTAGCGATCTGTATTTAATCGGCCCGGCGGTTCGGGTATTTACCGGTTCGGTAGCGGTTTAACGATCACTCTTCGGCTCCGAGAATGCCGCCTTTGAGGTGATACAACTGTTTTTCTTCCATTTCGGGATGGCGGCAGAAATCCTTCACCGCCACCCGGCTTCGAACGCCGTTGGTGCAGACCACAATTACGTTGTCATACGGCAACAGGTAATGCCGTTTGCTGCGGATTTCAGCCAGTGGAATGTTCAGGCCGCCGATGTTAAATTCTTCAAATTCCCATTCGTCGCGTACGTCGACAATGACGGTTTCCGGTTCCATCACCAGTGACTCCATTTCTTCCGTTGTAATGTCGGTATATAATTTCGGGTTCACAGGCGATAGGGCGGTGTAGTAGAGATGGGTGGTTCATTCGGTGTCATTGCATACGAAACACGAAAATAGGAAAGGGTGTTTTCTCAGGCCGGAAAATAGTAGAGGATCCGCGATCTTTTATTTTCTATTGACCTTTTATCCGCTTTTTACTGCCAACTTGTCACATTCTGATGCTCTGGAACAGTTCTTGGTGCCGGGTGGGCATCAGTTTATTGCGTCAATCATACTCTAATTTTTATTGTCATGAGCTCGACCATTCAGGAAAAAGGTCAAATTTCGATTCATACGGAAAACATCTTTCCGATCATCAAAAAATTTCTCTATTCCGATCACGAGATTTTTTTACGGGAACTGGTTTCTAATGCCGTCGATGCATCACAGAAACTGAAAAAACTGGCTGGATTCGGCGAATTTAACGGTGAACTGGGCGATTTGAAAGTGACCGTCACCCTCGACGAAGAAGCCAAAACCATCACTGTCAGCGACCGGGGCATCGGGATGACGGCGGAAGAAATCAAGAAGTACATCAACCAGATTGCGTTTTCCGGAGCCTCGGAATTTCTGGAAAAGTACAAAGACAAGCTGGACGAAAAAGGCGCGATTATCGGCCATTTTGGCTTGGGGTTTTATTCGGCCTTTATGGTTTCCGACCACGTGGAAATTATCACCAAATCGTATCGGGAAGGATCGGAAGCGGCCCGCTGGATTTGCGATGGCTCGACCGAGTTTGAAATTACGGAAGCCGAGCGGGCGGAACACGGTACGGATATCATTCTGCACATTGCCGCTGATTCGGAAGAGTTTCTCGATAAAGACCGCCTTCGGTCGATTCTGGACAAATACGGCCGGTTCCTGCCCATCGACATCGAATTCGATGGAGCGACCATTAACAATACTGCCCCGATCTGGACCAAGTCACCCTCCGAACTGACCGACGAAGATTACCTGAATTTTTACAAGGAACTCTATCCGATGTCGGAAGAACCCCTGTTCTGGATTCACCTGAACGTCGATTATCCGTTTAACCTGACGGGCGTACTGTATTTCCCGCGGGTCAAAAATGATTTTCAGATCCGGCGCGAAAAAATTCAATTGTATAGCCGTCAGGTGTTCATCACCGATGAGGTCAAAGACATTGTACCGGACTTCCTGATGATGCTGCACGGTGTAATCGACTCGCCGGATATTCCGCTCAACGTGTCGCGGAGTTTTCTGCAAGCCGACAGCAACGTGAAGAAAATCAACGGGTACATCACGCGAAAAGTCGCTGATAAACTGGGAGAACTGTTCCGCAACGACCGCGCCGGTTTTGAACAGAAATTCGATGACATCGGCCTGTTTGTCAAATACGGTATCATCAGCGATGAGAAATTCTACGAAAAAGCCAAAGATTTCTGTCTGGTGAAAAACGTAGAAGGGAAATACTTCACCTTTGAGGAGTTTAGCGCAGCCGTTAAAGAAAACCAGACGGATAAAAACGGTTCCGTTATCTGGTTGTATACGAACGATTTGCAAAAACAGGACGGTTTCATCGCATCGGCCCGGAAACGCGGGTACGAGGTGTTGCTGTTCGATACGGTGATCGACAGCCATTTTATCAATCAACTGGAATACAAACTCGAAAAAACCAGCCTGAAACGTGTCGATGCCGACACGTTCGACAAGCTGATCGATAAGGGGATCAATAACGAAAGTGTGCTGTCGGAAGACGACAAAACGAAACTGAAAACGTTGTTTGAGGAAGCGCTGGATACGAAAACCGGCACGGTTTCCGTCGAAGCAATGCCGACCGACGAACTGCCGGTGATCATTACCCTGCCCGAATTTTTCCGCCGGATGAAAGATATGTCCGCGTTGAGTGGCGAACGCGGCATGTTCGGTGCCATGCCGGATAGTTACAACATTGCCGTGAACGCTAACCACCCATTGGCCGACCGTATTTTGAAATTAAGCGATATGGACGAGCAAAAGGTACTGGTCAAACAAAGCCTTGATCTGGCCAAACTGGCGCAGGGCATGCTTTCCGGCTCCGACCTGACCGCATTCATCCGTCGCACGGTCGAGACCTTGTAAGACAGGTTTTACGGTTTTCAGTATACGGTTTACGGTGGCTGACGAGCGCAATTGAATGCGTCAGCCACCGTAAACCGTATACTGAAAACCGTAAATCGTCTTTAAACCTCCCGCCCGTACTTATCCTTATACAGTTGTTTGGCCTGTCCGACCCAGTCTTCGCGCTCGATGCGGTCGGGAAAAAATTCAATAATATCACTTACCTTCTCCACATCTTCGGTCGTAAAGTTGGCCAGTTGCCGGAAGCTGAAAATGCCGAGTGTGTGCAGTTTGCGTTCAAAAAATGGACCGACGCCCACGATTTCCTTCAGATCATCTGCATCATTCAGGGTAGCGTAGCCAATGCGGCTAAAATTCAATTCCGAAGCGCGTGACGCAATTTTACGGAATATTGTTTCTTCATCGTTTTCTGTTTTTGTGCTTCCATTGGTTGTCGTAGCAACTACGCTTACATTGGTATACTCGACGGTTTTTTTGGCGGATGGGGGCGTCATAACGACTTTCTGCGGTGCTTTCCGCTTGCGGTGGCAGTCATCCAGGGCGGCTTCCTGATCGGCTAAAGCGGCTCTTAATTCGCTGATGCGGTTGTTGGTGATCAACCGGGCGAGGAAATAACCCACAAGGGCGGCAAAGGCCAGCAAGATCAGGATTTCAGTAATGGCAACGCCCCGGCTAAACGGATCTAAATTGAACATAATGTCTGTGCTTTTTTAGGTCGAACAGTTGATTTCTAAACGCCGTATTTTTTGCGGTGTAACTTTTTTGCCTGACCGATCCAGTCTTCCCGTTCGATGCGGTCGGGGAAGAACTCAATGATGTTGGCAATCTGGTTGATGTCTTCCGTGGTGCAATTAGCCAACTGCTGAAACGTATAGATTCGGAGACTATGCAGTTTTTTCTCGAAAAAGGGTCCAATCCCGTTGATTTCCTTCAGGTCATCGGCTTTAGCGAGCGAGGAATGGCCAATTCGCGTGAAATTCAGTTCATTCGCCCGGGAGGAGATACGCTGGAGAACAATGTCTTCCTGCTGGGCCTGGCTCGATTTCAGGCACTCTTCCACCTGGCTTTCAGTGGCATTGATCTGACTTTCGAGCTGGCGAATCGTAACTTTTCGACCGATGTAACCGATGATGAAACCTAACGTTCCACAAACCAGTAACATAATCCAGTGTTGCAGAACGGCGTCGGGCAACTGATGGGGATTCATTTCAAACATAGTGGTAATGCGTTTTTGGTAGCGGAGGACATTAGGGTTTCACGACGATCGAGGCCCGGCGGTTGGCCCGGCGGCCGTCTTCGGTTTCATTGGTGCCGACGGGCTGGATTTCGCCTTTGCCCTGAACTTCCACCTGACGGGCTGGAATACCCTCGTTCACCAATTGCATTTTCACGGCGGTGGCCCGCTTCTTGGACAGGGCTAGATTGAGCACATCGGGGCCAACATTATCGGTGTGACCGGTAATGACCAGTTTTTGATCCGGATGTTCTTTCAGGTAGGTCCGGGTTTTTTCCAGAAATTCACGGGTACCGGCGGTTTTGATGTAGTCGATTTTGCCGGTGTTGAAGTACAAGTCCATCGGCTCGAAAATGGACGCAAATTTCTGACTGTCAGCTAATTTTTCTTCGGCCGGTTTGGGTGCTTTCACCAGTACTTCTTCCAGAAACGCAAAGCGAATACCGCCGTAGAGCGAATCGCCGGCCGGCGTAAAGGCCAGATCGGCGGTTGATTCGCCTTGCATCGTGAAGAGCGTATCCGCTACACCCAGTGTTTTCAGATAAGCCCGGACGCTGTTGGCGCGGGCCAGCCCCAGATTCGCGTCAGTCGATGGATTTTGTTCATTCGGATCATAGAAGCCCGTCAGTTGCACGCGTTTGCCGGGGTTTGCTTTCAGATAGAGCGCCAGGGAATCCAGCAAAGACTGAACGCCCGCCGGGTTGACTTCGGCCCCGGATTTGGCAAACGCCAGATGACCCGCTGACTGGAAGGATGCAGTTGCTCCATCCGCAAACTGCAAACCGGGAACCGTAAAGGCAGGAGCTGTTTTTGAATCCGCAGAAAGGGATGACCGGGGAGTATCGTCGTCGGCGCACAATTGTTTGATGTGGCAGACGTGCCAATAGGTTGAACCGCCCATCCAGACAAGGAGCAGCACAACCCAGGGAGTTTTATTGGTGAACATGAAATAACGACGGGTTTGAAGTTTATATTCCTTCATTGAGACTCAGAAAGGGCCGTGAAGTCATGCAAACCCGAAATTATTTTTTGAGAAACGCCTTCTGTGGCGGTGCCTTTCTCAAATGCGGTGGGTTGTCTGGTAACTAAAAAACCGTGTCGCAACCCTTTCGGGCTGCAACACGGTTTTAGTGTATAAAAAAGACGGAGGGAAGATGAACGTTAGCGGTTCATCGACACCAGAAATTCTTCGTTGTTGCGGGTTCCGCGCATGCGGTCGAGCAGGAAGTCCATCGACTCCATCGCGTTCATATCGGCCATGTGCTTGCGAAGAATCCAGATGCGTTGCAGGGTCTCTTTGTCAAGCAGCAGGTCTTCCCGACGCGTACCGGACGACAGAACGTCGACCGCCGGATAAACCCGCTTGTTGGACAGTTTCCGGTCGAGCTGGAGTTCCATGTTGCCGGTCCCTTTGAATTCTTCAAAGATTACCTCGTCCATTTTCGAACCCGTATCGATCAGCGCCGTGGCAATGATCGTTAACGAGCCGCCAAATTCAACGTTTCGGGCAGCCCCGAAAAAGCGTTTCGGTTTGTGGAGAGCGTTGGCATCGACACCACCCGACAGAATCTTACCGGACGAAGGCACCACGGTGTTGTAGGCCCGCGCCAGACGCGTGATCGAATCGAGCAGGATAACCACATCGTGACCGCACTCGACCATCCGTTTCGCTTTTTCCAGCACCATCGAGGCCACTTTAACGTGCCGCTCGGCCTGTTCATCAAAAGTTGACGAAATGACTTCGGCGTTCACACTCCGGGCCATGTCCGTCACTTCTTCCGGGCGTTCGTCGATCAGCAGAATGATGAGGTAAACTTCCGGGTGATTTTTGGTAATGGCGTTGGCGATGTCTTTCAACAACACGGTTTTACCGGTTTTGGGCTGGGCCACAATCATCCCCCGCTGGCCTTTCCCAATCGGCGCAAAGAGGTCTACAATCCGGGTCGAATACTGATCGGAACGGTAGCTCAGGTTCAGTTTTTCTTCCGGAAAAAGCGGAGTCAGGTATTCAAATGGAATCCGGTCGCGGATTTCCTCGGTTGTTTTACCATTGACCGACGAAACGCGCAGCAGGGCAAAATATTTTTCACCTTCTTTGGGCGGACGGATCTGACCGCGTACGGTGTCCCCGGTTTTCAGACCAAAGAGCTTGATTTGTGACGGTGATACATATATGTCGTCGGGGCTGGCGAGGTAATTGTAATCGGCCGAACGCAGGAAGCCGTAGCCACCATCGGACATGATTTCCAGAACGCCTTCGTTTTCGATAATCCCGTCGAATTCCCGAACGTGCTGGTTATACTGCCGGCGAATGCGGTTGGTATACTCATCCGGGCGCACCACGTCACGCTGCTGGCGTTCGGGTTGCTGTGCCGGGGTTTGACTGGTTGCTTCGGGCTGATCGGCCTGAACCGGGGTTTCCGGCGTGGCCGGGCTAACAGCGGTTTCCTCCGATTGTTCGCCATCGGTTTCGGTGGGCGCGGTGTAAAAGTCGTCGGCGTCGGTTTCTATCGACAGATCCAGTGCGGGTTGTTCCAGTTCTCCTTTGCGGTTGCGGAGTTGTTCCGGGCGCTGGGGTTGGTTGGGAAGTCCCTTTTTTTCAATGGATTTTTCCGCAGAAGGGGCAGCAGGAATAATATCTTCGCCAACTTCCTCGTCTTTGCGGATCCGTTGACGCACGCGCCGTGGATCGTGGGAATCGGAATTTTCGTTTCGGGTGGGGCGAATGGGGCCGGTTTGTTCCGGACCACGCCGGTTTTGCGGGCGGGTGCCTGCCGCATCGGCAGGTCGGCCGTTTCGGGCCGCATTGTCACGATTGGGCCGTACGACCGGTACGCGTGGTTCTTCAGTTCGGGCTTCCGGAGTGGGGGTTACCATTTCGGGCTGAACGGGTTCGGGGGCCGAAGCCGGCGTTTCCAGGGCCGCAGGAGCAGGTTGTGCAACGGGAGCCGTTTCGGCTACCGGTGTTGGTTCCGGGCGTGGACGGCGTCCACGGCGCGGGGCTTCGGCGACCACCACGGGGGTGGCTTCCGCGCTTTTGCCGTTTTCAGTGGGAGCCGGAACAGGGTCGGGGAGTAAGGATTGCTGGTCTAAAATTTTGTAAACCAGTTCCTTTTTGTTGAATTTACTAATGTCACGAATACTGAATGATTCAGCAATCGCTTTCAATTCTGATAAGAGTTTCAGATCGAGTTCTTCCTTATTGTACATAAAAAGCCAGAGTAAGCAAAGGGGGCTTTACTTGAAAATGTGTGAGATAATTGTCGCTACGGCAAGCCGTGGATGAATGAATCCAAATGAGGAAAAGTAGTGCTTTAATGGTACGATTGATTACAAGTCAGATATTTGCTTGACCTATGCACTTGCAGCAACTGTTTCAGTGTAATAACACAACTACGCTGGTGCGTGGTGGGGTTCAACAGGGACAGTTTGTTCAGGTGGATTTGGCTTGCGGCCTCAGATTACATGGATAGAGGCAGAACACCTGGGATAGCGGGTCAGAACCTATATGACCACAATGTTAATAGTTTAATCCCGCTTTGTCAACAAGAACGACCAAAAGATGCAAATGTTTTAAAAAGTATTCAAAAATAGCCAGGAATTATTTTTGATTTTCGAGCGGGAACTCAGCTTGTGATCGAAGATAAACGATTCTTGATGGAAATGCAAACTGTCCGCTATGTTTTTTAACAATGGCAATCAACTGATAGTTCACTTCTTCTTTTATCGCATTAAATTCACGATAGTCGCTGGTAGCCACGTAATACTGAATCAGAATATCCAGCGAGCTTTCGCCAAAGGTATCAAACTGGATAAGGGGAGGAGATTGGTTGGTTTTAGGTTGGTTTTCAAGCCATTGTCGGGTATCGTCAACAATGCCCCGGAGTGTCTCGGCCGGCGTATCGAGGGCAAGCCGGAGGTAGAACTTGGCCCGGCGCTGGCTCCGCTGCGTCAGGTTATCGAGAGACTGTGAAATCATCAGGCGGTTGGGAACGGCGATCCGGCTGCCGTCGTCGGTGCGGAGACGGGTGCTTCGGAAACCGATTTTTTCTACGGTGCCGGTAACCTGATTGGGGCCGGTTCCGGCGGTCACGGTATCGCCGGTTACAAACGGACGATCGAGCAAAATGGCAAACGAGGCAAATAAATTTTCGAGTGTTTCGCGGGCCGCCAGCGCAATGGCCAGACCGCCGATGCCCAGACTGGTTACGAGCGCAATGACGTTGACATCGAAAACGACACTCAGAATCGAAAAAAACGCAATCGCGGAGACGGTTAGAATCATCAGATCGCGAACAAACGGTACCAGTTGGTCGTCCAGCTTCGTTTCCGTTTGTTCGGCCCGTTTCTGAAAAATCAGGCCCACGAACTTCACAAACCGGATGGCAATCCAGGCCAGCGTAATCATCAGCGTCGTCTGGTACAGCCGGATTACCACCAGGCGGTAGCCGAACTCGGTGCGCGGAACAAATCCCCATTGATCGGGAATGGCCAATCGGTCGAAGGCCAGGAAAAGCATGATCAGCAGAATGAGAAATTCGATCGGTTGGCGCATCAACCGAAGAAAATCGCTGATCGGAATGGAATTGGATTCGGGCTTGACGAGCCGGTAGAAAAACCGGCTCAGCAACATCGACAGAATGCGTTTCAGCCACAAACCCAACAGGATAAGGAGAGCGAACAGGACCAGATTGCCGACGGAATTGCCCATCAACTGCTGCTCAAACCACGTTTTTACCGATTCCATGCCGCATTTTAAGCATTTTTAACACACAAGAGTGAGGAATCTGGTCTCTATTTGCAATTTTTGCAGGAATGAACATCGCCATCGACTGGGGGAACAGTGCCATCAAAGCCGGAATTTTCGAGCAGGGAAAGCCTATGGAGGTCTATTCGCAGTTATCGGTCGAGAACCTGCAAACCCTGATTCGGAATGCTCCGCCCGACGCGGTCGTCGTTTCGTCGACCAACCGCCCGGCCGACCAATTGCGGGACCAGCTTCCGCTAAAACCGGGAACGTTCTGGCTGGCGGTGGATGGCTATACGCCGGTGCCGATGGAAAAGCGGTATGACACGCCCAACACGCTGGGCACCGACCGGATTGCGTCGGCTGTTGGGGCCAAAGTCCGGTTTCCGGACGATGCCTGTCTGGTGATCGATATGGGGACCTGCGTCACGTATGACTACGTCGATGCGGCTTCGGTCTTTCACGGCGGAATGATTTCTCCCGGCTTCCGTATGCGATTCCGGGCGATGCATTCGTTTACAGAAAGGTTACCTATGGTCGAGCCGGATGAGTTGAGACCCTCGCTCTTGGGAAAAAATACCCGGCAGGCCATGCAGGCCGGGGTGGTCAACGGATTGCTGGCCGAATTGAACGGTATTATCGATGCGCATCGCCGGGAACACCCCGATGTGAAGGTACTAATCTGCGGGGGAGACGCTCCGTTTTTTGAAAGTAGCCTGAAACCACCCATCTTTGCAGTACCGGAACTGGTACTGATCGGATTGAATCGTATTTTACAACATAATGTCGACCTCTCGTAACGGATGGTATTCCGTCTTATTTACCGGCCTTTTCCTGTTTGGAACGGCTCAATTGACCGCTCAGGCACAAGGTTTAGGCAATTCTCCTTATTCTTCGCTGGGTATTGGTGAAATCTACGGCAACAGCAACGTCACCAACCTGGGCATGGGCGGCATGGGAACTGCGTATGCCAACAGTTTTTTTCTGAATAGTGTCAACCCCGCTTTGCTGGTTCGGAACCGCTACACCCTGTTTGAAGTGGGTTTGCTGGGGCAAAGCAAAGGACTTACCGATGGCCGTGGACAAAAACAACAGGATTTTGGAGCCAACCTCAGCTACCTGACGTTTACCTTTCCCGTCACCCGCTATTGGTCGACGGGCATTGGCTTGCGGCCCTACAGCTACGTGGACTACCAAACCACGCAATACCAGAAAGTGCCGGGCACCATTTACGAATCCGAATACATTTACCGGGGACGGGGTGGACTCAACAAGGCAACGTTTACCAATGGCTTTAGCCTGACCAAGAGCCTTTTCTTCGGCTTTGAAGCCGCTTTTCTCTTTGGAAATACCACCAAGGATTCCGATTCCCGCTTGTTGATTGGCGGGGATGATATTACCGTAAAACGTTCGACACAAACGAGTTACAGCGATATTGTCTGGCGACTCGGAGCGGCCTGGCGACCGAAACTGAAAAATGACTGGTTCCTGAACATCGGTGCCACCATCGATCCGATGACAAAATTAGGCGGCAATTCAATCGATACCTATCAGCAAATCGATGCCAGTGGCACACAGATTTCAAACCCGGATACGGTTAGTACCCGAAGTGGCGGTTCGGTTACGCTGCCTACCCAATTTCGGGGCGGTATTGTGCTGGAGAAATCGCAAAAACTAGCCGTTGGGGTTGAATTTGGGTACCAGCCCTGGTCAAAATTTTCGGACCTGGAGGGCAATTCGGGGAGTTTACAAGATAGTTATTCGATTGGCGCCGGGCTGGAATACACCCCGAAAACCCGGTCGACGCGCTACCTGGACCTCATTCCTTACCGGTTAGGGTTCAATTATTCCAAGCTGCCGTATTCGGTAGGCGGAAAACAACCCAACGACATGAACGTCAGTTTAGGCGTTTCACTGCCCGTGGGTCAATTTGTCAACTCGGTGACGATCTCGTTGATCGGTGGTCAGCGGGGGACGGTTACGAACGGTCAGATTCAGGAACGGTATTTCAAAATTGGCCTGGGTCTGTCGCTCAATCAGCCCTGGTTCCAGCGGCAGAAAATCGATTGACCGATGGTTTCACTGCGTAGCCTTGCCGTTTAGTCAAAGCTGCGAACCAGGGCGCTCAGACTTTCGTTCTAGGGATTGGAATGATTCACACTGAAAACCATGATGAGTAAGTATATTTTTCGGGCCGTCTTTTTGGGCCTGTTTGGGAGTGCCTTGATGAGTTGTACGGAAGAACCGGCTGCGAAAAAATCAAAACCGTATACGGGGCCGCTGGAAGAAATCAACGACGTCCAGATTCTGTACAGCGAGATGGGGTTGTTGAAGGTCAAGATGAAAACGCCCTTGCAGTACAAGTACCAATCCAACGACCGCGTTTATCCCAAAACCGTCAACATCGAGTTCTACGGTCCCGATCAACAGATCGAGACCACCTTGCGGGCGGATTCGGGCCGCTACGTACAAGCCCAGAACTATTACCGCGTCATGGGGAACGTGGTGGTGGTCAATAAGAAAAAGAATCAGGAACTCTACACGCCGGAACTCAACTGGAACCCGACCACCAAGAAGGTTTACACCGAAAAAAAGGTCAAAATTCTGAGCAAAAACTCAAACGAACGGCTGGAAGGGGTGGGTTTGGACACGGATCAAACGTTCTCGCACTATTTTATTCGAAAAACGTCGGGTGTCTTCCGGATGTCGGGTAGCGGAAATTGATGTTGAACTAAGGTTGACGCTGCACCCGACACGTATCCAGCACTCTGCTGGTTTCTTTCACGTCCGTAATCACGGTTTCTCCGCCCCACTTGTTGTAAATGTAGGTGGTGATTTCCGCCACGTCGATGTCGGTTAATTGCGGATTGGCGGGCATTGGCCGGTTGAATCGCCGGCCATTCACCACAATGGGTTCGTTCTGCCCATACCGAATCAGGCAGATGACTTTTTCCTTGTTTTTCAGGTAGTCGGACCCGTTGATGGGCGGGTACAGCGCTTCAAGACCCTTGCCGTCGGTTTGGTGGCAATTGGCACAATGTTCGGTGTAAAGCTGGTAGCCCTCCACAAAATATTTCTCCTGCTTTAACTCCTCCTGGCTCTGGCAAGCGGTTTGGAAGAAAAGCGGTACGAGCAACCATCCCAGCGTTCGTCTTCTCATTTCGTTTTATATTCGGCGAGTAAGCGGTCGATGTCTGCCATCAGTTTGTCTGCACCTTCTTCCGTGGTGCCGTCATACATGCCCCGAACGTGTTTTTCCTTGTCCACCAGCACAAAGTGACCACTGTGGAGAAGACCGCCCGGCGCTCCGGCGTCTTCCTGGGCCACCACCATATAACTCTTGCCGGTTTTAAAAATCTCTTCTTTCGGGCCGGTTGCAAATTGCCACTGCGATCCGGTAATTCCCAGACTGGTCGCAAACTCTTTCAGCACCGCCGGCGTGTCGTGTTTCGGATCGATGGTGTATGACAGCAACATTACGTCCGGATTGTTCTTGAATTGGTCGTAAACCCGTTTCATCTGGGTTTTCATCTTCGGGCAAATCGTCGGGCAGGTGATGAAAAAAAAGTCGGCGACATAGATCTTTCCATCAAAGGTTTTATCCGTTACCGGCAGGCTGTCCTGGTTGGTAAACTGGAAACCCGGTATCTGATAATAGGCCGTGTCCGTAACGGTTTTACCGTCTACTTCTTTCGTGATGACATCCCGTTCGCCCATGATGGGCAACCGGGATTCGGTGGATGAGCAAGCCGCTAAAAAAAGGAAAACGGCCAGCGAAATACTGCTTTTTAGCACTGAATACATTCTGAAATTTAGTTTAATGGCAAAAAACCAGACAGCGAAAGGGTGTACTCAATCAACAGTCCGCGTCCGGAATTAGTTACCCAGGAATTTCTTCGCCTGTGTAATTCCGCTGTTTATTTTTGCTTTCACCTCACTGATTTTCTTCAATTCCAGATCCAGGTACGCTTTTGCCTGCGTTTCATCCATGCCTTTGACGGTATCGGCGTTGTAATGATTCATCCAGGCAAACATCAGGCTGTCGGTTTCGGTCAGGTCTTTATTGATGGTCAGGCCTTCTTCCTGACGGGCCTTGACGCTGGCTGAAGCGGGTGTGATTTTGGAAAGACTATCAATCTGGTGGCTTATCTTTTCCTTCAAATCCATCAGGTCATCGGTGCGGGGCATGATCTCGTCATGAACAACCATAACCTGATCTTGCATTTGTTCAATGCTTTTTTTGTCGTTGGATGACTGACAACCCGCCAGTGTAATAAGGCAAATCACTAGTTTTTTCATGGTATTGATGGAGGATTTTAAATCGGTGGGTTTTCATTCAGGACGACGCTTTCTGCGATAGCAGTTCTTTTGCATTTTTCAAAACGCTGGCCGACGGATTATTTCCGCCGATCATCTGGGCGATTTCCTGAACCCGTTCGTTAAAACTAAGTTTTTTCACCCGGCTCACGGTACGATTGCCGGAATTGTCTTTATACACAAAGTAATGGGCTTTGCCCTGCGCGGCAATCTGGTGCAGGTGTGTAATGGCGATGATCTGGTGGCTGTGTGCCATGTCGCGCATCATGTTTCCCATTTTGATCGCAATTTCGCCGGAGACGCCCGTATCAATTTCGTCAAAGATAATCGTCGGCAGCGAACGTTTGCTGGCCAGAATGTATTTAATCGCCATCATTAACCGGGAAAATTCCCCTCCTGAAGCGACATTTTTCAATTGCTGGTTCTTGACGCCTTTGTTGGCACTGAACAGGAAAGAAACCGTATCGACACCCGTGTCGGTCGGCTTGCCGGCTTCCAGGCTGATTTTCAACGAAGCATTGGGCATGCCCAGGTCGGCCAGCAAACTGCCCACCCGCTCCTCAATTTCGGGGTTTGCTTCCCGGCGTGACGCAGAAAGGGCATCGGCACTCGTCATGAGTTGCTCAAAAGCCGCTTCGTTTTCGGCTTTGGCCAATGCCAGTTCAGCATCGGAATTCAGAATTTTACTGACTTTTTTCTCCAGATCTGCCTGAATAACCAGCAGTTCGGCGACGGTCTTTACCGCGTGTTTGGTTTGTAACTGATAAATCAGATTCAGTCGCTCCCGAATCACTTCGACCCGTGCATCGTTGGTCTCGATGTTATCCTCTTCGGTATTTATTTCATTGGCGAGGTCACGCAGTTCGATCAGTGCGCTTTGCGCCCGGTCCCGAAGCTGGCTGAACCGATCCGTCAGGCGGGTGACGTAGTTCAGGTTGTTAACCACATTTTTGAGGTAAACAACGACCGATTGCTCCGCATTGTCGAGGTAATCAGAAGAGAGCTGAAGCCGCTCTTTGATGTCTTCGGCGTTTTCCAGAATCGTGAGTTCCTGTTCCAGCAACTCCTGTTCGTCGGTTTGTAATTCCAGTTTATGAAGTTCTTCGTACAGGAAACTGTTGTAATCGAACTCCTTTTTCATCGTCGCCGTTTCGGACAGCAGGCGCTCGTAGGCTTCCTGCTTGAGTCGATAGGTGCGGTAATCGATGCGGTATTGGCGCAACAGGGCGTCGTTTTGGGCGTAGGTGTCGACAATTTCCAGTTGGTATTCATTCGACCCCAGCAGAATGGAATCATGCTGCGAATGAATGTCCATTAAATGGCTCGTTACCCGCCGGAGAATATCGAGCGTCACCGGTGTATCGTTCACGAAAGCGCGGGACTTTCCGCTCGGGCTGATCTCCCGCCGAACCACGCAGGTTGAGTCGTAATCGAGGTCAGCCTCTTCGAATAGATTCTCAATGAGGTAGCCTGATACCTTGAAAAGCCCTTCGATTACGCATTTTTCGTCCGGATTATAGAGTGCCTTGGTGTCGGCCCGATTACCCATCAGCAAACCAATGGCACCCAGCATGATGGATTTTCCCGCCCCCGTTTCACCCGTAATGGTGTTCAGTGCGGTATCGGGATCCATTTCCAGATGTTCTATCAGGGCGTAGTTTTTGATCAGTAAATGCGAAAGCATGGCAAGATTCTAAAAAGAAGCCGGAATGCGAAGTAAACGTTTACCCATGAATTATCTGAGTAACTTCCGGTAAACTTCTGTTTTGGCCGGGTCGAGGGTGGAAAGAAGCGTGAAGGCTTTTTGCCGCTCATCGCGCGGACCCTCGTTCATGATGTTAAAGAGTTCTTCGCCCTTGGCATCAAAAAACGTGTTGATCACCACGGAATTGAGCCGCTGCTGACTGACCTGCTGGAGGGTCGACAAAACGCCCAAAATCTGCTGTCGCGCCCCCGATGGGTTGGTGGTGAAGGTATCCAACGCCTGGCGGTGGTAGGTATACAAGGCGTCGTGGTAGGGAATAAACTGCTGGCTTTGCAGATTTTCGATCAGCCAGTACCGGTTGCGGATGTCGCCCTTGGCTGTCCACGCCCCACCAGCATCGGCTCGTTGATTCGCGAGGGTCATCACATTGTAAGCCCGTTGAAAAAACGGTTTTCCACCCTGCTTGCTGAAGGTGTTATAGTCGACACCCAGCATGATGAGCGCATGAAAAGCAAGCAAAGACGTTAACTCACTGGAATTGGTATTTTCGTTAAAAAACATTGCATCGTTCGGGCGGTATGGAAAATCAAACGAATTGTCGATGTAACGCAGTGTAACGGTCTCATAATTACTGCCATACACCGGTCTGGTAACAATGACCTGCGCACGACCCTGGTAGACATTCTGAGCGGGAACTTTCAGAATGTCAATAATTAGCTTGCAGTTGATGCGTTCTTCCGGATTGAACGCATCGGTAGTCCAACGGCGGGTATTGATGAAATCCGTAATGAAACTCTGAAGTTGGGGGAAAACCTGACGGTCGGTGATTTGCGTCGACTGGGCCTGGTTGAAATTCACCGTCACCTGGCAATTGAGTTCCTGGGCCAGACCGGTTTGGGTCGACAGGCCGATGAATACCGCAACACTTCGCAATAAGGATTGAAATTTCATACCATCGATAACTGTTCCTGAACGAGATTGAGCAAATCTTCGGCCACTTTGTCCTTCGATTTCAGATCAAATTCATACATCCGCTCGTCTTTGTCAATAACGGTAATTTTGTTGGTATCGTGCCCAAAACCGGCTCCCGGATCGCGCAAAGAATTCAGAACGATCAGGTCGAATTTTTTGGCCCGAAGTTTTCCCAGCGCATTGGCCAGTTCATCGTTGGTTTCCAGTGCAAAACCGACTATGATCTGATCCGGGCGTTTCTGCTGCCCCAGGGTGGCAGCAATATCGACGGTTTTGGTCATTTCCAACCCAAAAACCGCTTCCTTTTTCTTTATTTTCTGGTCGGCGGGTTGCAATGGGGTGTAATCGGCCACGGCGGCTGCCAGCACAACCACGTGCGCTTTCGGAAATTCTTCCGCCGTTGCTTCAAACATTTCCCGGGCCGAGCGTACCGCTATGCGCCGGATGGCCGGATCGGGGAGGGGTTGCACCGTGGGGCCGCTGACGAGCGTAACGTCGGCTCCGGCCTGGGCAAAAGCGTGGGCAATGGCATAGCCCATTTTGCCGCTCGAGTGGTTGCTGATAAAGCGAACCGGATCGATGGGTTCCTGCGTGGGACCAGCCGTAATCAGTATTCGTTTGTGTCTGAAAACCGGGCGGTGGGCAAAATGTCGTTCCAGTTCATTCACAATGTGTTCCGGTTCTGCCAGCCGGCCTTCGCCCACCAGTCCGCTCGCCAGTTCGCCGTGTTCGGCCTGAATGAGGTGATTGCCAAAGGATTCCAGACGCCGGAGGTTTTCCAGGGTCGTGGGGTGGCGATACATGTCCAGATCCATGGCGGGAGCCAGAAAAACCGGGCATTTCGCTGATAGATAAACCGCCGACAGCAAATCGTCACAAAATCCGTGGGCCAATTTCGCCAACGTGTGTGCCGACACCGGCGCAATAACCAGCAAATCGGCCCAAAGAGCCAGTTCGACGTGGTTGTTCCACTGCCCTTCGCCCTGTCCGCCAGACTGGATGAACTCCGAAAAAACGGGGCGTTTCGACAGCGTGGCCAGTGTCAGGGGTGTGATGAAATCTTTGGCCGCGGGTGTCATGATCACCTGCACTTCGGCTCCCGACTTGATCAAAAGCCGGATCAGCAGGGCGGCTTTATACGCAGCGATGCTCCCCGTTACACCCAGCAGAATCTTTTTTCCGGTCAATTGGGACATGATAAACAGGATAAACAAAACGAACCGAAGAAGCACAAAGGACACAGAGAGAGGTCGCCGGTGCGATTTTCTCCGTGGTCTCTGTGCTTTTCCGGTTCGTTTTGAATCTAACGTAAAGAATTACAGCGAGCTACTCGTGTCTTCTTCAACCGTGCGCCATTGCAGTTTCCCTTCCAGGAACTCATCCGTTGCCACCGTGGTCGGTTTGGGTAGACGTTCGTAGTATTTTGAAATTTCAATCTGCTCCCGGTTTTCGAACACTTCTTCCAGGTTGTCGACAGCCGACGCAAATTCTGAAAGTTTGTTGCTCAGTTCTTCTTTCATTTTGCTCGAAATCTGCCGCGCCCGTTTTGAAATGATCGATACTGATTCGTACAGATTACCCGTTGCTGCCGCAATTTTATCGGTATCGCGGGTGATGATCGAAGGATTATTTGCCATAGTTTTTTGGTTTTCTCTTCTCGGTTTTCAGTCGCCGAACGCTGGTGAATTCGGCCAACCGGTATTGATTAATTGGCCGTCGTCGCTGTGACTTTGGCCGGTTTTTGTTGTTGATTTAATTTCTCTTTTTCCTGATTAGCGATGGTTTCCAGTTCCTTGCGGCTGTCTTCATACATCCGCTCCGCTTTTTTTAGATCCGGGCTTTTCGGGAATTTATCCACCAATGCCAGGTAATAGGTAACCACTTCCTGGTGCCGCTCTTTCAGTTTATCGGCAAAACTATTTTTAGCCAGGTTGTACTGCGCATCCACGCGCAGGTAGGCCAGTTCTTCGTTGTATTTCGAATCCGGGTATTCACGGAGGAAATTGGTAATGGAAACCACCGACGACCGGTAATTGGCAATGTTGGCGGCACTGGTCTTGTAGTATTGTTTGGCTTTATCGTAGGCCTTCAATTCTAGCTTATCGCGTAGAACGGCAATATACTGGGTACATTCCTGCCGGAAAGGACTCTGCGGGTGGGCGTTGATAAAGTCCTGCAAAGCGGCCATAGCCGTCAATGTATTGGATTGATCCAGGTTGTAGTTCGGCGAATCTTTGTAGAGCGAAAGGGCATAGAAATACATCGCTTCGTGAGCGTAATCGCTTCGGGCAAAGGTTTCATAAAATTGCTTGAAGTGAAACGATGACAACTGGTAGTTCTGCTGCTGGTATTCGCAGTGAGCCCGGTAGAACTGGGCCATTTCCGATTCCGTGCTTCCTTTCAGAATGGGAATCAGTTCTTCAAACAACAGACCCGCCCGGTAAAATTCCCCCTTTTTAAAGTACGTGACAGCCGCCTGATACTTTTGATCATCCGTACCCGTTTTCTGTAATTTCTGAAATGGGCTGCATGATGTAATCATTACCAACAACACAACCGCTAATGTACCTGCTTTCAAACAATGCTGCATAAGGATGCAAAATTAATAAAAATCTCTGTAAGACTAACGATCATTCCCCGTAAATAGTGCTGACGTTGAGGGTGCTGCCAGGCAAAAAAATAAGCAGTAAACAGGAAAACTGCCTACTGCCTATCAAACCTTATATCGATCGTCATTGATGACTGACCATTAACTTTTTGGTTGCAATTTTCTGTCCTTCCAGAGACAGTTGATAAAAGTACATACCGGAATTCATTTCGCTGGTTGCAATCCGAATTTTTCGCTCGTTCCGGTCCAGAACATACTCTTTCACCGGAGCACCTAACACATTGTAAAAGATGAGTTTAGCGTCTTTTACGCCACCCAGAATCTGGTAGTCTATTTCGGCTCTTTCGTTGGCTGGATTCGGGTAAATATTCGAAACCGTGATCCGTTCATTGGCATACATCCAGTCTTCTACTTTCCGGGTCTCTTCCGCCGACACGCGGGCTTCAGGGGTTGAAAGGTTGCCGGTATCCGAACTGGCGGTGCGAACCGGGGTTTTACCCGCCGAGGTATGCAGAAGCTGGTTGCGGTAAAATTGGTTGATGGCGGTATTTTTCTGAGCAGTGACGCCACGATCCAGACTGGAAACGCTGGGGTGCTTCAGGAAGGGGAAGTTGCGGGAGTGAATCACACGACTCGTCGGTGCGGGTTTTTGCCCCAACTCCAACCGGCTTTTGGGCTTGCCGCTATCGCTCTGAGCCATCAGGCTCTGCGATACCAGAAGTGCCAATCCGGTTAACCAGGCATATAAACGTACAGGTTGTTTCATATAATTTCATTCAATAATTGGGTGGATATAATACCCCATCACAAACATATTTAAAAAAACGAGAAAGTCAACGACCACTTCCTCAAAAAATTGCAATTCAAATACTTTTTTGTCAGTTAGAACAGGTTGTTACCCCAAAGGTTTAAAACAAACTCGAAAATTTATTTTGTAAACCGTAGGACACCCAATCAGTTACCGGTTTTCCGAACCGGTTTTTTATTCAGTTCCTTTTCCAGATCGCTCTCTTCCACCGGCGCTGGCGTGGGGCGAAGTGCCGGTTTTGAAATGGTATTTTTCAAGGGTTCCGTCGATAAACTGTCTACGGGTTTCGCTTTCTGCTCAGTACTGCCAACGGCCGGTTTGTAATCCGTTTTCGTTGCCTCGGGTATCGTTTTTACCAAGGCTGGGTTTACGGTCTCGGCGGTCGTATTATCAACGGACTGGACGGTGGCCGTTTTGACTTCTTTAATTTCCTTTTTCGGTTCAACCGTCGGAACGGGTGCCGGTTTTTTCACCGAAACCGCTTCTTTAACGGGTGCGGTTCCGACGGTATTTTCCGTCGTTTTCCGGATCAACCCTTTCATCTTTGATTCGTTTAACGGAACCTCCCGTTTGGTCGTCGCCGATGCTTCGGGCAAAACGGCTGCTGCCGCTTTTTTGACGGTTTTTGCACTTAAAACCGTTGCCGATGCGGGCGTCGTTGATTCCGGTAATCCCAGAATCCGGGCTTTGGTTGGCTTTTCGGCCATCCGCCAGTTGAAACCGTCCAGTTGTTTGTCCGCATCCTTTAATTCCTGGGGAGGAACCAGTTTGGAATCCGGCTGGCCGTAAAAGCTAATTTTGTTAACCTTTCGGTCCGCAAACCGGATCGTCATTTTACTGCACAAAACCCGGTTCATACCCACCATTTTGTTATTGTCATCGACGGCGAAATACAGACTCTCCCCATTGCCTTCAACCACCACATGATCGATGTCGGAGCGATCACTTTTCTTGTCATACGCAAAATAACTGGTCAGCGTCCGGCCTTTTACCTGGTTAAAATTGAGCAGTGTATCTTGTGATATGACGAACGAATGGCCCCGAAGTAACATTTTATGGATGCGATTATTTTTCATCAATGCCGTTATCGAGTCACCTTCCATCTGGTAATTCGTGCTCCAGACAATGGGATCCTTGAAAAAGTAGATGGTCGAGTCTGCGGTTTCATACACGATCGAATCACATTTACTCTGCAAATCATTCTTGAAAACCAGGACATTTCGCTGCCCGATCAGCCGCCGGTACGTCGAATCCGTGTTGACCTTCCCCTTTTTGTATCTCGGATTGGGTAGTTCAAACGACCAGAGGGTATCGGCCCGCATGAACAAGGTATCCGAACTCGAAATGCTCTTGACCAGGGCGTGCCCAATCATGCGGGCGACACCGGCTTTTCGGTTGTATCGACCGAAATCGCCCGTCAAAATCGTTTGATCTCCCTTCGCAAAAAGAACGACGTTGCCACGGGCGGTGTAATAATCGTTGGCGTTGTTCCCAAACAAAGTATCGCCCGTCAGCGTATATTTCTCCGTTTCAATGGTGGCCCGGCGCTGGAAGTTCGACAGGCGCGAGACGGTATTGTAATCTCCGTCTTTGGCAAGCAGCGTTCCTTCCTTGCTCACAATTTTGGTTGGCCCCTGAAACGTGGCAATTTTGCTCAACGAGTTGTAAAGCAACGAATCAGCGGTCAGCGTATACTGCGGATTGACCAGTTTAACGTTCTCATGAAACGTAAACAGTTTCGTCCGCGTGTTGTAATAGCCTTCCCGGCTCGTCAGAATATTCTCCCGGTCAACAATCCGGCCTTTTACCGGATAATGGGCAATTCCGTTGGCCATGTCGTAATCCAGCCGCCGGGTAGTCAAGGTCATTTTCCGGTCTTTCAACACCACCGTCCGCCCCGTTACATTGGCTTGTCGACTGGCCCCGTAATAGAACAAGGTATCCCCTTTGACACTCAGCGTATCGCCCTGAATCATCCGTACATTGCCGTAAGCTTCAATGACGTTGGTGGTCAGATTTTGAACCGCCCGGTCGCAAAACATCAGCGTATTTTTGTGCAGAAGCTCGACGTTACCGATTAGTTTACGAATCTCTTCGGTTCCCGATTGCAGGCCTTCCAGTTGGTCGGCCCGTTTCAGAATTACAATATCGGTTGCGCCACCCGCAGCCGGATTGCCAGGCTGGGCGTTTGCTGAACCGGCCAGCAAAACCAGAAGCATGACCAGGAGCTTGTGAATCATTCTATTGCTATAGACGCTCGTTTTATTCAAAGGGTTGCGATGCATGGAAAAAAATCTTCTGAATCATCTGAACTGGGATTACGCGGATTAAATGATTAACTAGGAATACTTTTCTCCTTAACCGACGTAACGGCATTTCAGACTATTTCGGATACAAAATTATGGCTTTAGCGCGAAACCGGGCGATAGACCACCAGTTTTTAAGTTTTATTAACAGAGAACAACTTTTTAGCCAAACTGATTGCATCCTGCTGACGGTTAGTGGCGGATTGGATTCGGTGGTGATGGCGGAGTTGTTTCGGACGGCGGGTTTTCGGTACGGAATCGCCCACGTCAATTTTCAGTTGCGCGGGGCCGAATCCGATGAAGATGAGGCTTTTGTGAGAGCCCTGGCGGAGCAGCATGGCGTCCGGTTTCATACCACCCGTTTACCGGCAAAACAGCAGGCCGAAGAGCAGGGGATTTCGACGCAGATGGCGGCCCGGCACCTGCGGTATGCGTGGTTTGAGCAACTGGCAGAGGAGAACGGCTACGCCAGCATTGCGACGGCTCACCACCAGGATGATGTCCTGGAAACAATCCTGATCAACCTGGTTCGGGGTACGGGCCTGACCGGATTGCGGGGCATTCCCATCCGGCAGGGACGCATCATCCGGCCGCTGTGGTTTGCCGATCGTGAAACCATTGGCGACTATGCGCGGGAAACGGAATTGGTTTGGCGCGAAGACAGTTCCAATGCGTCCGACAAATACCGCCGAAACCGCCTTCGCCATCAGGTGATTCCTATTCTGAAAGAAATGAACCCCAGCCTGTTGCAAACCCTGCAAACCACCGTTGCGCGCTTGCAATCAGCGGACCAACTGCTTGAAGAGGAAATGCGCCGGTCTTGGGAGGAGATAGCCGAGAATCGTCCGGAAGGCGTCTTTCTTTCGATTCAGCAACTCCTCAACCAGCGGGAGTGGGCGTTTCGGTTGTCCGAATGGCTGAAACCATACGGTTTTCAGTATGTTCAGATAGACCCGCTTGCTGAAGCCGTTCGGGGAGACGGTTTTGGGCAAAAATTCCAGTCGGCGACCCACCAGGTGCTTCGCGATCGCGACTATCTGGTTGTTTCAGAATTACAATCGGTTGCCAATCAGGAGATTATTCTAAATGAAATGCCGACTGGCGAGGTGTCGGTTTCGGATCACTTTTTTTTACGGTTCGAAATCATTGAGTCTTTAAACGGGTTTCAGATTCCGCCCAATCCGGATGTGGCCTGCCTGGATGCCGACCGGATTTCCTGGCCGTTGACCATTCGGCGCTGGCAAACCGGAGATCGCTTCCAGCCGCTCGGCCTGAAAGGCAAGCAGTCGGTTGGCAATTTTCTGACCAACCAGAAAGTCTCCCTGACCGACCGGCGTTCTGCCTGGGTCGTTGTGGCGGGTGAGGCAATCGCCTGGCTCATCGGATACAGGCCCGATGACCGGTTTCGGGTCACTGGTCAGACTCGAAAAATTCTGAAAATTGAGCGCAGAATTGTCGGGCAATAACCCCATTATTCTTCAAAAATAGTCACCCTTTTTTGTTACCGATTGCTGAGGCACGAGATTTTAGTATCTTTTAATGTGATGTACAAGCAATTTTTGGCATTCGTTTTGATGCTTTCATTGGATAACCCTTTCAATTCACTATGAAATACGTACGATTGTCCCTGCTGAGTGCCATCCTGAGTATTGTGGCGTTGGCCGTTCAGGCGCAAAGTGCGCGTCTGAAAGCGGCCAACAAACAGTTCGAGAATTTGGCCTACGTGAATGCGGCCCGGGCGTATGAAGATTTTTTGCGACTTGATAAGAAGAAAGACCCCGCTGAGGTGCAGGAAGCTTACACCAAACTGGGCTATAGTTACCGCGCGTTGCAGGATACGAAAAATGCCGAACGAATCTACGCCGATCTGATCCGGGAATTTCCCGAAACCGACTCCAAAAATTACCTCTACTACGCCCAGGCACTGGCCGCCAATGGCAAATACCGCGACTCGCAAAAACTGTACAGCAAATACGGTGAAAAGCAGAATGAAGACTTGCGGGGCCGGAAATTCACGGTTTCCTACATGGACATGAACCGGTTTTTTCAGGATTCTTCTTCCTATAAAGTGGAATTTCTGCCGGTCAACTCCCGTCAGGCTGATTTTAGCCCCATGTATTATCAGAACGGCCTGGCTTTTGTGTCAGCGCGCGATGAAACGGGACCGGTCAAACGGGTTTTTGGCTGGAATCAAACCCCGTTTCTGGACTTGTATTTTTATCCCGATACGGCTGAACTGCAAAATAACGCAGAACTCGCGGCCCGGGCGGCTTCGCTGGGTGGCAGCAATGCGACGGCTGACGCGGTTGAGGTTGCACCCGTGGAGGAAAAGTCGCTTTCCAAAACCGAATTGTTCAGCCGGACGCTCAACACGAAATACCACGAGGGGCCGATGACTTTTTTCAAAGACCAGAGCCGGATCATTTTTACCCGCAACAACACGGCCAAGGGGAAAGGCGGAAAAAGTAACGATGGCATCCGTAAACTGAAATTATACATCGCTGAAAATAACAAAGGGAGTTGGCAGAAAGTCGAGGAACTCCCGTTTTGCAGCAATGATTATTCGGTCGGACATCCGGCTTTGTCACCGGATGATACCAAACTGTATTTTGTGTCGGATATGCCGGGCGGTTTTGGCGGGACCGATATTTACGTGGTCGAGTACAAAGACGGGCAATGGTCGTCGCCGGTGAACATGGGCAAGGAAATCAATACGGAAGGCAACGAAATGTTTCCGTTTGTTGACGAAAACAGTAATCTCTACTTCTCCTCGGACGGCCACGAAGGATTGGGCGGTCTCGACCTGTTTTATGCCGAACTGCGGGAAGGAATCGCTTTTAAAGGCGTTCAGAACATGGGGTATCCGATTAATTCGGAAAAGGATGATTTTGGCCTGATTACCACCAAGAACCGGACGTCCGGTTATTTCAGCAGCAATCGGAAACGGGGTGTCAGTGACGACAATATTTATAGTTTCCGGCGGACCTGCAAGCAACTGAACATTTTTGTTTACGATGCCAAAACCAGCGAGCCCATCGCCGTGGCCGATGTTCGGGTGATCAAAGCCGGAGTAAATCAGGATTTACGCTTTACCGGGGTCGATGGCAAAACCAGCTTTTGTCTCGATGCCAATGTCGATTATGAATTTAAGGCCATTAAGGAAGGGTATTCGCCCAACAGCATCCGGTTTTCAACCATGACGCAATCGGAAAGGCCGGTGATGACGGTGTCGATTTACCTGGAAAAAAGTGAAAATACGCTGGTAAAAGGAACGGTGAAAACGGAAGTAAACCAGCAGCCCGCACCGGGCGTAACGGTGACTTTGCGGAACGATAAAGATAAATCCGAACAGCAGGTCGTGACCGGAACGGACGGGAAATATGAATTTGAGATGAAACCGGGAGCACCCTATACGTTGACCACACAGAAAAACCGCTATACCGCTAATTCGGAACAAATCCCGAAAATGAAGGCCGGAAAAAATCCCAAACTGATTGAAAAGCAACAGGGTATTTACGGTGAGGGCGATGTATTTGAGCTGAAGAACATCTATTACGACTACAACAAGTTTTTCATCCGCCCGGATGCCGCCCGGGAACTGGATCACTTAGCCCGGCTTCTGAAAAAATACCCGGAAATGAAAATTGAACTCCGGTCGCACACCGACAGCCGCGCCAACGATGCTTACAACCTGCAATTGTCGACCTACCGGGCCAGAGCCACGGTCGATTATCTGGTTAACCATGGGATAGACCCTTCAAGGCTGGATGCTCAGGGGTATGGTGAAACCGAAATCCTGAATGGTTGTACGGATGAAGTGGCCTGTCCCGAAAGTAAACACCAGAAAAACCGGAGAACTGAGTTTAAAATTGTGTCGGTTCAGGGCAATCGTCCTGAAACCGCCGGAAAGTAAAGGTTAATGGTGTAATGCCTGTTTTCGGATATTCGGAGGGGGGAAACCCGATCGTTCTTCAAATCAACGTTCCGCCATCCGCGTGGAACAGACTGCCTGTACAATACGCCGATGCGTCGGATGCAAGAAATAGGGCCAGTGGGCTGATTTCGTCGGTGGTTCCCATGCGGGCGATGGGCAAACGGTGGGTAAAATGAGCCAGAATCGCTTCGTCCTGCCAGAGCGCCTGACTGAATTTGGTTTTGATCAAACCGGGGCAGATGGCGTTGACACGGATGTGGTCGGCGCCCCATTCTTTGGCCAGGACTTTGGTCAGCATGTTCAGACCCGCTTTGCTAACACTGTACATGCCCAAACCGGGATCGGGCGTTTCGCCGGCAATGCTGCTCATCATGATGATGCTGCCACCGCCCCGGGCTTTCATAATCGGATACACCATTTTACTCAACTCAAAAGGAGCCTTGACGTTCACCTGCATGATTTTATCGAAAGCCGTCAGATCGCAGTCAATCGTTGGTCCGAAAATGGGATTGGTAGCCGCGTTGTTGACCAGAATGTCGATGCCGCCGTATACCTCCACGGTTTTGTCGACCAGGTGCCGAAGCTGGTCGTGGTCACCGGCATGGGCGGCAATGCCGCAGGCTTCTCCACCTTCTTCCCGGATTTCGGCAACAACGCCGTCGAGGCTGCTTTGCCGACGGCTGCTAATCACGACTTTGGCTCCAAACCGGGCAAACATGCGGGCAATGGCCTCGCCGATTCCTTTACTGGCTCCCGTGATCAGTGCCACTTTGCCGTCCAAACCAAAAACGGATTTCTCTGCGTCTTTTCCGGGTAGTTTTGCCATATTTGACCGTATCTTGTGGGGTGATCGAGGAAAGTCTGTCTGCAAACTATCCTTAAAATTGAACAATTCAAAAATAAGGTAGGATCGTTTTAATGACTCTACAGGTAATTTGTATACGAGAGATTTACTTATTTTCGTTGCCATAAAGAAGAAAGAACCAACCACCGTTCTACAATGACCCAAAACTCTACGGATTTACCTCCCTTCGTGCGTTCCTGGCGCCAGTTATACAGCATTGTCATTGGCAGTTTGCTGCTCGAAATAATCTTGTTTTACGGGTTTATGCGGTATTTTTCATGAGCAGTCTCGATTGGCTCATCCTGGCCGGCACACTGGCGATTATCATTGTTTATGGGGTGGTTCGTAGCCGGGGTAATCGCAACATGGGCGACTACCTGCTGGCCAACCAATCATTGCCGTGGTACCACGTTTGCCTGTCGGTGATGGCTACCCAGGCCAGTGCCATTACTTTTCTCTCCACACCGGGGCAGGCCTTTACGGACGGGATGCGGTTTGTTCAGTTTTATTTTGGACTTCCGCTGGCGATGGTTGTACTGGCTGTTACGTTCGTTCCCATTTTCCACCGGCTGAAAGTTTTTACCGCTTATGAATACCTGGAATCCCGGTTCGATGCCCGGGTTCGCGTTTTTACGGCTTTGCTCTTCCTGTTGCAACGCGGGTTGTCGACGGGTCTTTCCATCTACGCGCCGTCCATCATTCTCTCGACCATTCTGGGGTGGAACATCTTCTGGACCAACATCATCATGGGCGGTATTGTGCTGGTGTATACCGTGACGGGTGGAGCCAAAGCCATTTCCTACACCCACCTCCAGCAAATGCTGATCGTGACGGTGGCCATGTTTATTGCCGGCTGGATGACGGTGCATCTGCTGCCGGCGGATGTCGGTTTTATGGATGCGCTGGAAGTGGCCGGAAAAGCCGGGCGGCTCAATACCATTGACCTCAAATTTGACCCCGATAGTCGCTACAACCTCTGGTCAGGGCTGATTGGCGGTTTTTTCCTGCAACTGTCTTATTTCGGTACCGATCAGTCGCAGGTGGGACGCTATTTAACCGGGCAATCGATTGGGCAAAGCCGACTGGGGTTGCTGGCCAACGGGATGTTGAAAGTTCCGATGCAGTTTTTGATCCTTCTGGTGGGTGTGCTGGTATTTGTATTCTATCAGTTCAACCCCTCGCCGGTTTTTTTCAATAAAGTAGAAACGGATCAACTGCTGAAAAGTCAATATGCGGATCAATACCGACAGTTGGAAACGGAACACCAAACCATTGCCACCCGTCGCCAAAAGGCGGTTTTAACGCTAAATAAGGCACTTTCTGATGGGAACGACGCATCCGTTGAACAAACCAAGGCGGTGATCCTGAAAACCGACGAGGAAGCCAAAGCCGTGAAAGGGCAGGTGGTCGATCTGATTAAAAAGAACAACCCGGTGGGTGATACGAGTGATGTCAATTATGTTTTTCTCCGTTTCGTGCTCGACTTTCTGCCCCACGGTTTGATCGGGTTGCTGATTGCCGTTATTTTCAGTGCATCGATGGGGTCGATTGCCGCTGCCTACAGTTCGCTGGCTTCCACCACGGTGGTCGATATTTACAAACGGCTTTTTTGCAAAGACTATTCCGATGGGCATTATTTGAAGGCGTCCAAGGTGGCGACCATCATTTGGGGTGTATTCTGCATCATTGTGGCCCAATTTGCCAGCAAGCTGGGGAGCATGATTGAAGCCGTCAACATCCTGGGGTCACTTTTCTACGGCGTTATTCTGGGGATATTCCTGGTGGCTTTTTACGTCAAATCCATAGGAGGGAAGGCCACCTTCTGGGCCGCCGTGATTACCGAGGGGCTCGTCGTCTGGTGCTGGCTGGCTGAACTGACCGCATTTCTGTGGTTGAACGTGATCGGTTGTGTTCTGTTAATCGGGATTGCCTGGTTATTGGAACAGGTGATGCCTTCGAAGAAAACGGCGACTCCCTCTTAATTTTTAGGGCAACTGACGCTCCCGAAGGTACGCCAGGAGCATGTCGAGAGTCAGTTGCATACGGCCCTGGGACGCGTTCAGTTGGCATGTCCAAATATACTGAAAA
Source organism: Larkinella punicea (assembly GCF_003334855.1). Lineage (GTDB taxonomy): Bacteria > Bacteroidota > Bacteroidia > Cytophagales > Spirosomataceae > Larkinella > Larkinella punicea. The sequence goes on along the minus strand of NZ_QOWE01000008.1, from coordinate 252,277 downwards.
CTATTTTTGGGGTGTATAGTTGTATGTAAAAATAAAAAACGCTTTCAATTCCAATGATTGAAAGCGTTTTTTTGGGTATTGATTGTCAAAAGCTTATGCTTTTTTCTTCTTACCTTTCAGGACTTTAGTGTCCACTGGAATCAGAGCCTGGTAATCGGCAACCCCTTTTTGGATACCCTCTTTGTAGAATCGGAAAACTGGATCATTGGACGCTTCACCGACCACAAGTGCCTTTTGAGCCAGGGGTAATGCCTCGGCTACCTTGCCCATTTTTGACAGGATTTGGGCCTTAATCCACAGGTTCGAATAGGTTTCTTTCAGCCCGATCGACTTATCGGCCCACGCCAGTGCCTGGTCCAGGTTGCGGTTTTTGGAAAGGTTCCAGTTGGCAGCGGCTTGCAGAATACCGGCATCTTCGGGTTTGTCGGCAACGGCTTTTTCAATGTTAGCCTGAGCGTTGGCCATCACATCGACTTTGAGGTTGGCCGTAGCCCGCGTATCCGCCCAGTAGAAGTTCAGGTTGGCAGTGCTATCGGTCAGGTCGCTGATGTCGATGGTGAACGTTTCGCGGGGGCGCGACACTTTTTCTGCTTTTATTTGCACCCGAACGGCATCTTCTTCTTTTTTGTACCCGTTCGGAATGCCTTCTTCAGCACTGGCGGTTGGGTTTTTATTGAAGATCAGCGTCCAGTCGCTTTGATTCGGGATCGTAAAAACGGAGTAGGTACCAGCGGGCAATTTCTGGCCCTGCACCATCACGTCCGTTGTCGTTTTAAAATTGGTAGCGCCATTGGCACCGGTCCGCCAGAGCTGGCCGAATGGCGCCAGGGGTGTTTGCGCACCCAGGGCTGCCCGTCCTTTTAAACTGGGCCGCGAATAGGTTATCGTAAGATCCGTGGTGCCAACCGTCTGGATTACCGTTGCTCCCGGACTGGCTTGCGGCAATTTAATCTGGGCGATGGCTAGCTGGGCAACGAGCGTCAGTGTGGCTAGAATGGAAATTTTTTTCATGGTTTCAGTTAATTGTATGTCGTAGTAAAATCAGGACGAAATTGCAGTTTTTTCTCTTCATTGCCAACTCGATTCCCAAATATGCACCGTCAACCTTTGTTAACGCTGTTACAGCATCACCAGCCCTTCGATGAAGAAGAAAGCACCATGCTGGAACAAATTATTCAGTTTGTCAAGAGCCACAGCGACTGCTTCGAGCGCCATCTGGCCATCGGCCATGTAACCGGTTCGGCCTGGATCGTCAGCCCCGACCGCCGACAGGTGGTTCTTATTCATCATGCCAAACTCGACCGCTGGTTTCAACCCGGAGGACATGCCGATGGTGATCCGGATCTACTCGGGGTGGCACTGCGGGAAGCCGGGGAGGAAACCGGTCTTCAGAATATAAAAGTGGTTAGCCCGGCCATTTTTGATGTCGACGTCCATACGATCCCGGCAAGAGCTTCGGAGCCTGAACACCTTCACTACGACATCCGGTTTTTACTGGAGGCCACAACAGACCAGCCATTCGTTCAGTCAGCGGAAACGAAGGGGGTTCGATGGGTGAATGTGGATGAAATTGAGAAATTGACGACTGAAAAATCAATAAATAGAATGAATACTAAGAAAAAATAGAATAACGAAAAGTATAGTTATTGTTTGTGGTGTTATATTGGCAACGAAAACAACTTTATTGTTTTCCCGGTACAACAAAACCACAGCTCCTATGAAGACGATACGAATGACCTGTCTGGGTCTGCTGGCGATAGCTTTGGCTATCCCGGCAACTTCGCAGGATAAAGTGAAGCGAGACCACACGTATTCGACGGCAAATTACAAGCATCCGAATAAAGCGAAAGCCGCCCGCGAGTGGGAACCCGAGTCGGGGATCACCTTCCGGATTCGGAAACGCCAGCCGCAGAACATCGCCAGTTACCGCGAGCAGCAACGCCGGGGCGGCATCGGAGACCCGGCTATTGCCATTCCGGCGAAACCTTCGATGGCCAACCGAAATTATAAGCAGCAGAATTTGATGGTCAGCCCACCACCGGCCAACAAACCGGAAGTTGCCAACCGGGCTGAAGCCGACGAAAGCGTTGGAAATTAAGATGAACCTTCCGATCCAGGCCACCTCCGAAACGGGGTGGCTTTTTCTTTAAACCCTGAGCCTGCTCAAGCGGTTATGCTTTGTGACGAGAGAAATCAATATAGATGTTGTCTCATTTCTCTTGTCTTTTCTCTCATTTCTACCATTTATGGACGTTCACTCTCAGGAACCTTTCTGGCTGTTGAAAAACGGCTTATTACACACCTATCCATCTTTACGCCAACCCATTTCCTGCGATGTACTCATTGTGGGGGGCGGCATCACGGGTTCGCTCATGGCCCATTCTCTCGTTCAGGCGGGTTTCGATACCGTCGTGATCGACAAACGGGATGTGGCAACCGGCAGCACATCGGCCAGCACGGCCATGCTACAATACGAAATTGACACCGCTTTGCACAAATTGATTCCGATGATCGGCGAGGAGGGGGCTCTCCGCGCCTACGAATCGTGTCGGGATGCAATCGGTAAAATTGACCAACTGGTGAAGAAACTCAAAAGCCGTTCCGGTTTCAAACCGAAGAAAAGTATCTACCTCGCGGCCATCCCGGACGACGAAGAATTTCTGCGGAAAGAATATGAATCCCGCCGGAAACACGGTTTTAAGGTCGAGTGGCTCAACCGGGCCAGCTTGCGCAAACGCTTTGGACTGGCGGCCGTTGCGGCCATTTGTTCGTCGGATGCGGCCGAGATCGACGCCTATCACTTCGCCCACGATCTGCTGCGGGCTTCCGTCGCCAAAGGCTTACGGGTTTTTGACCACGTTGAAATCAAGGCTACGGACTATGAACCCAACGGCGTTCGGGTGTTGACCACCGATCTGGCACTGATTGAAACCCGGAAAGTAGTGTATTGTACCGGTTATGAAGCGCAGGAAATGCTGCCGGAAAAGGTGGTCAAATTGAAAAGTACCTTTGCCGTCGTGAGCGAACCCCTGCCTGAACTGCCCCCGGAACTGCGGTCGGTTTTGCTGTGGGACACGCAAAGTCCCTACCTCTATTTGCGGACTACCGACGACAACCGGGTGTTGGTCGGTGGGGGAGACGAACCGTTCAAAAACGCGTTGCTGCGCGATAAACTGATCGACAGGAAACGCGAAATGCTGACCGAAAAAGTGCGGCAATTGTACCCGGATCTGCCGTTTATTCCGGATCTGGCATGGGCGGGGACCTTCGGTGAAACCAAAGATGGGTTGCCCTACATTGGCGAACATCCTGCTTTTCCGCACAGTTATTTTGCGCTCGGTTTTGGCGGCAACGGCATCACGTTCAGCGTAACGGCGGCTGAATTGATTCGGGATGTGTTGCAGGGCAAAAAAGCCGACGAACTACAATGGTACCGGTTTGGCCGTTAATTGTTCCGCGAGCGTCAGTATTTCATCAACTTCACGGTTCGTTTGGCACTTTCGCTCGAAAGGGTCAGGAAATACAGTCCGGGGGATAGGCTCAGCGACTGCAAGGAAAAGTTCGCCATCCGGTCTGACGAATACTTTTGCTGCCAGACCACCTGACCCGCCGAATTGGTCACCATCGCTTCGATAGTCTGGTTCAGCGGGATTTCATTCCACTGCACCGTAAGCCGGTCGGCGTTGGTGAACGGATTGGGGTAAATCAGCAGGGAGTAGTCGTTGGCAGCAATAACCGATGCCCGTTCAAAATTGGGAATACCGTACCCTAATTCATTGTTGGGTTGGGTAAACTGGTTGCCCGACTGGCGCAGGCAGGCAATCACCTGTTGGGCGGTCAACCGTGGATTGGCCTGCCAGAAACCGGTTGCCAAAGCCGCCACGAGGGGTGCGGAGTAGGACGTTCCGCTTCCCGTGGCTACGGTGCCACCGGGCGAACCCAAAACCGTGCCGGATCCCAGGGCAACCAAATCCGGTTTGACGCGACCATCGGCGGAGGGGCCAAACGAACTGAACGGTGATTTGACGCCATTCCGGTCGACGGAGCCAATGGCCAGAACCGTTGGCACATCGGCGGGGGCGCCGATATAACGCCAGGTGTCATTGCCCTCGTTGCCGGCCGAATTAACCACCAATATACCGGTTTCGGCGGCCCAGCGGGCGGCCCGGCTGACGAGTGTCGTTTGTCCGTTCAAATCATTGTAGGTATAATTTTGCGTTGGATCGTCGAAGGTGGTGTAACCCAGGGAGGAGTTGATGACATCGGCCCCGGTACTGTCGGCATACTCGGCACCGAACAGCCAGTTCGCTTCCTCAACCGGCGTTTCGCTGGCGGCATCCTCAGTTCGGAGCAGGAGGTAGGATGCCTGATAGGCCGGGCCAATCAACTGGTTGGCCTGATACCCGGCCATGATCGACAATACTTCCATACCATGTTTATCATCTTCGTAAACGCTGGTTTCTTTTTGGACAAAATCATAGGTGCCAATGATGCGGTTTTCCCGAAAAAGCGGACTCAGAAATGGAACCTGATTCGCATTCCGAAAACCGGCATCGAGAATGGCGACCAACATGCCTTCGCCGTGGTAGCCCTGCGCGTGCATTTTATCAACGCCAATCTGGATCAACTGCTCGCTCGAAATACCGTAGACGCTCGGATCAGCCTGTTCGAGTTTGTTTTTTTGGGGATTGGACGTTAACTGGGCATAGCCAATCCGGGCATTGCCGATGGAACGGTTTCTTTCGACGCCCTGAACAAAGGCCAGTGCCCGAATCGTGGCCAGGTTAGCTTCGGTCGTTTCGACCAGCACGGCATTGGCCCAGCGCGAACTGAACCAGACTCTGGCCCCGGTTTGCTGAAGGGCGGAGACGTAAGCCGGATTGACGGGCAGGTCTTTTTCCTGCACCGAAATGCCTTGTTTAGTTCTTCGCTGAATGGCCCGCTGGGACAGAAATTGCTCCGGTCGGCTGATCGAATAGGGTGTGTTGACTTTATCCTTCAGCAGGATCAGGTATTTGCGGGTTTGGGCCTGCGCCGACAAGCCGCTGGTGACCAGAATAAGCAGGAGAAGTACGGTTTTTTTCATACGTCGATTCAGGATATAATTTACATCCCGCCTTTTTTCGGGAAGGATAAGCTGCCACTTACTTTAATTCAATTAAGCCCTCGTACGTTTTGTGCTGCGAATACAGGGAGATTCCCAGCAATTTCCACTGTAAAATCCCTATAACCGTATACGCGTATTTCTGGCCTGTTGTTGCACGAACCGAAATTGATGTTGGTTTCCAGTCGTAACCCGAAACAAAACCCGACCAGACCGAAGTGGCTTCAACAGGTACGGTTTGGTTTGACGACTTTTTAGTCCCACACAAAACGGTCAAATCAATTTCGGAAATCCAGGTTTTATCGATTTGGGCGTGTGCAAATTTTAAATCGCCTGGCACAATGCTATCTCTTGAAACGTAATTCCACTTTTTTACATCCGGATTTTCACTGAAACTATCACTTTTTTTGCCTGAATTTCCGGCAAAGGATAAGAACCCAAACGTGAAAATAACGGCAGCGTACAGGCCAACTCTTTCTTTTAGCAAGCGGGCGGCATGAAAACACAGGATAATGAAATAAACGCCTAACGCAATATTCAGTAAAGTCCAAATCAGGTACAGCATGGAATGGATGGAGCACGTCGATAGCTTTTCGACTATTGACCGTGTTTGGTTTGACGTACAAAGTTGCACGTTTTTTTTGCCTCATCCACGCTCCATTGAATTTTACGCATTTCTCCTGATTAACCAGACTGGCTCCATTTTGTTGGAAAAGGAAAGGTGATGGGGCAACTGGCTGATTCAGAACGGTAAAAGGGTTCTTAGGTAAACAAAGGGAATGCCACCTCCGCCGTTTCCTGATTGGCGTCGGACTGGCGGAAACTTTTCATAATCCAGCCCCCGCCGATTACGTCGTCGCCTTCGTAAAAAACCGCAGCCTGACCCGGTGCAATGGCCGAAACGCCCTGTTCGAACAGTACCTTGATCTTGTCGCCGTCCTGCGAAATAACCGCCGGGGTGCCGGGGTCTTTGTAGCGCACTTTCGTAACGGTTTCGAGCGGTTTTTCGATCGAGGTATATTTTTGGAGATTCAACCGGCTGACCATCATGCCGTCGCGGTACAAATCCTTGTCGATTCCAAGAATGACTTCGTTGGTATCTTTCCGAATGTCGGTAACAAAAACCGGGTAGCCGAAGGCAATGCCCAGTCCTTTCCGTTGGCCGATGGTATAAAACGGATAGCCTTCGTGTTTGCCCACCACTTTGCGGGTGCCGGTGGATGAATCTTCGAGAATGAAATTGCCGCCGGCCACTTCCTGTTCGAGTCCCGGAACGCGCCGTTTCAGAAAGCCCCGGTAATCGTTATCAGGCACAAAACAGATTTCGTAGGATTCGGACTTGGTGACCAGTTCCGTAAAACCGCGTTCGGTCGCCATCGCGTAGATTTCGGATTTCCGGAGGTGTCCCAATGGTAATTTGGTCCGGCTCAGGCTATCCTGCGAAACGCCCCACAGCACGTAGGACTGGTCTTTCAGGGTGTCGATGCCCCGGGAAATGACAAACCGTCCGTTGGCGGAACTGTCGTCGTTGATTTGCCGGATGTTGGCATAATGGCCGGTGGCAATGGACTCACAATCAAGGCGGTCGGCTCGGCGCAGCAACGCATCCCATTTGATGTGGGTATTGCAGAGAACACACGGATTGGGCGTCCGGCCTTCCAGGTATTCACCCGTAAAGTGGTCGATGACGGAATCACCGAATTCGGCCCGGATGTCGAGGATGTAATGCGGAAATCCGAGGTTAACGGCGATGTTTCGGGCGTCGTTGATGGAATCAAGGCTGCAACAGCCAGTTTCTTTTTTACTGCCACCCGATGAGGCATAATCCCATGTTTTCATGGTCATGCCGATGACTTCGTAGCCTTCTTCGTGCAGCAGAACCGCTGCCAGGGAGGAGTCGATGCCGCCACTCATGGCGACCAAAATGCGTCCGTGTTTGCTCATGACGTATCAGACAAGGTTCAAAGCCTTGCGATAACTGATTTTATTGGTTGGTTGCAAAGATACAGCTTAACACGGTTTTATTGAAATCCATTCCATTCGTTGGAGACGGCCTTATCCGGTTCTGACCACTTTTGCGGTAATCACGTCCTACGAAGCTGTCGTATCGTGTTCCCAACGGTTAATGAATCTTCATCATTTATCTTCCTTTACTTTTCTAAACAGCAGGGGCATTGAGTCCACATCGATCAAGCCCATATCCACTAACTTCAATGATTTTACCATTTTAAGGGTCGTGGTTTTGTACTTCAGGAAGTGTGATGTTTTCAAATGCTGCTCGTAAGCGGTTTTGCTGGCATACATTTCCAAAATCCGTACCGATGTGGGATTTTCTTTTTGGTACATCGGAAAGATGGCAATGACTCCCGGCTCCAATTTCACCGATGCTGCCGATTCTTCGGCCAGGATGGTTTTATACGCTTCCAGAAAAGCAGGATCTATTTCAATTTCCGAAATCCGTACCATCCTCTCTGGCTGCTGCGCTAAAGCAGTTTGGTAGCTAACCAAAAGGTACACAATTGCTAAAAAAGAGATGACGGCCTTTGATGCTTCGGCTCTTAAACCGGTTTTTTCCTTGTTCATGGTATTTTCAGGTAAATTCAGGTCTAGTATACAGATTACGGTTTTATCTACCAATATTCCTGATTGGAGCAGGCCAATTGGTGAAGGGTGAAGAATGCAGTAATTTTAGGTAACTAAACCAATCGTGATATGGACACGCTGCGCCGGTTTGAGACCATTAATGAGTATAATGTCTTCAATAACAATGAAACCCGCCATCCGCTGGTAAGCGTGGTGGACTTGTCCAAGTCCGACCCCCGGCAAGGCTCCCGGATGTTTTTTGGCTTCTACACCATCTTCCTGAAAGATGTCAAATGCGGTGATCTGGTGTATGGTCGGCATACGTATGACTATCAGGAGGGAACGCTGGTTTTTCTGGCACCGGGACAAGTCGCCGGGGTGAACAGCAATGGCGAAACCTATCAACCCAAAGGCTATGCGCTCGTCTTTCACCCCGATCTCATCCACGGCACCGCCCTGGGACGGCACATTCAGGAGTATACCTTCTTTGGCTACCAATCCTACGAAGCCCTGCATTTATCGAAACGGGAACGGGAAATTGTCCTGGATTGCTTTTCCAAAATCGACTACGAACTGGAACATGCCATCGACAAACACAGCAAGCGGTTGATTGTATCCAATATTGAGCTGTTTCTGAACTACTGTGTCCGGTTTTACGAGCGCCAGTTCATTACAAGGGATCATGCGCTCAAAGGCGTTTTCGAACGGTTTGAGAATCTGTTGAACGCGTATTATCAGTCCGACAAACCCCAGACGATTGGCTTGCCTTCGGTCGCCTATTGTGCCAGTGAATTAAATTTGTCGGCCAACTATTTTGGCGACTTAATCAAAAAAGAAACCGGCAAAACCGCGCAGGAGTACATCCAGTCGAAGGTGATCGATGTGGCCAAAGAACGCGTCTTTGATCCAGCCAAATCCATTAGTCAAATCGCCTATGAATTAGGCTTCAAGTATCCCCAGCACTTCAACCGCCTGTTTAAACAACGGGTTGGTCAATCACCCAACGAATACCGGATGCTCCATTACAATTGATTGCGGTGTGGTGTTACATTCGCTTATCCATCTCATTCTGAAAGGGTTGGTTGTAAAACCGTTTCCCCTTGTTTTTATACAACGCATTCGCCACGGCACCAAACACCGGTGGGAAGGGCGGTTCGCCCAGGCCGGTCGGGTCGAGGTCATTTTCGACAAAGTGAACGTCAATTGATTTCGGCGCTTCGTTATGGCGAATCAGGCGGTAATTGTGGAAATTGCTTTGCTCGGCGGCCCCGTTTTTGTGAGTCAGGGCCCCGTAAAACGCATTGCCAATCCCGTCGACCACCGCTCCCTGCACCATGTTCGTGGCGGCATCGGGGTTGATGACGATGCCACAGTCCATCGCACTGAAAACACGCTCGACATACGGCTGCCCATCCCGGGTAACGATGTCGACCACATGGGCCGCGTAGGAATTATGGCAGAAATAAGCGGCCACGCCCCGGTTGTACTTCTCATTTCCCGGCTTGTTCCAGCCCGACTTGTCCCGTACCAGCGTGAGCACACCCGCATACCGGTCGGGGTCATACTCGTTGTTTTTGCCAACCGGATTTTCCTTGGCCCGTTTTAAAAGCTCAAGTCTAAACTCGATGGGGTCTTTGCCCATGGCCTCGGCCACCTCATCCAGAAACGATTGTTCGGCGGCTGCGTTGAAGTTGGAGCGCGGAGCCCGGAAGGCTCCAATGGTGATGTTGGACGGAATCTGCCAGCCTTCGGCCAGGTAGTTCTCCACGGCCCCGGCCGGAAACCGGTTGGCATGGATCGCATGTTCCGGAATGCCGCCCCCTTTCACATGGAACGCAATCAGGTTTTTATTGGCATCCAAAGCCGCGCGATACGTCGCGGTGTACATCGGGCGATAGATGCCGTAAGTCATGTCATCTTCGCGGGTGTAGATGAGCTTAACGGGTGCTTTCGCTTTTCTAGAGATTAGGGCCGCTTCGGTCAGGTAATGGCCATACGCCCGGCGACCAAAGCCGCCACCCATCCGTGTCATCTGGATTTCAATCTTGTCGGCAGGCAGATTTAAGATTTTTGAGAGCGTCGGTTCGATCCAGCCGGGAGCCTGCAAAGGGCCTGCCAATACCGCTTTTTCGTCTGTTACATGGGCAAAGAAATTCATCGGCTCCATGCAGTTATGAGCCAGAAAAGGCGCATTATAGGTACGTTCGATCACCTGAGCCGCATGCTGGAAAGCCGTTTCGGGGTCGCCGTCTTTTCGTAATTGCTGTGCCGGTTTTTGGGAAAGTTCCTGCATTTTTTCAAGCTGGGTGCTGGTGCTTTCCAACCCGCCCGGAACCACAACCTCCCGTTTCCCGCCCCGACCAGCCATGACATCTTTGGTGTCGCCGACCGGTTCCCATTGAGCAAGTAACTTTTTACGGGCATTCATGACCTCCCAGGTGGTCTTGCCCACCACGACCAGCAAATCGTTGAACGTCCGCGTATCGAAACCGCCCTGCTCGAAACCGTCTTCGTACAATTTCAGGCTGAAAACTTCTTTGATGCCCGGCATTTTGAGGGTTTGCAACGCATCGAACGATTTCAGTTTCATGCCGAAGGCCGGCGGGTGCTGAATCATGGCAATCAACATTCCGTCGACCCGGTAATCCAATCCGAAGAGCGGTTTGCCGGTTATTATTTTTTGGCCCTCAACATTTTTCTTCGATTTTCTGACGATCGTAAAATCCTTCGGGGCTTTCAGTTTCAGGCCCTTAGGTACCTCCAGGGTGGCGGCTTTGCCGGCCATTTCGCCGTAGTTCGCCGATTTTCCGTTCGCATGACTCAACACACCTGCTTTGGTCGTGACCTCTTCCACCGGCACGTTCCAAGTCTGGGCGGCTGCCTGGCGCAATAGGTGCCGGGCGGCTGCCCCGGCCTCCCGGAGCGGTTTCCAGTACATGCGAACCGAATTACTGCCCCCCGTAAACTGGGCACCTAACTTCGTGTTGTCGTGCGGCCCCATTTCAACGACCACGTTTTTCCAATCCACATCCAACTCCTCGGCGACGATCATGGGCAGCGAAGTCATCACATTCTGCCCAAATTCAGGATTGGGGCACAGGAGTTTGACCACGTTGTCGGCGGTAATCTGGATATAACCGTTGAGCATGGCCGATTGCTCAGGCAGGTTCAGGGTCTGTAGTTTATCGGCAGACTTGAAGCTGGATAACCAGCTAACACTGAGCATCATGCCGCCACCCGAAAGCAGGGAGGTTTTTAAGAAAGAACGCCGGTTATGGGTTGTTTTGGTCGTGTTCATGGTCAAGGTCTGGTTTACGTGTGGAGAGCAACGGGATTACTTCTTCGCCGTTGATTTGATGGCTTCTTTGATGCGCAGGTAAGTGCCGCAGCGGCATATGTTTCCGCTCATGTACGCATCGATCTCCTCGTCGGTGGGTTTCGGGTTGGTTTTCAGTAGCGAAGCCGCACTCATCATTTGCCCGGCCTGACAGTAACCGCACTGGGCCACGTCGTGTTCCAGCCACGCCTTCTGGACGGGATGGTCGCCTTTGGCCGACAAGCCTTCAATCGTGGTGACGGCCTGTTTACCAATCGCCGAAGCGGGCAGTTGACAGGAGCGAACTGCCGTTCCATCCAAATGCACGGTGCAGGCCCCGCACTGGGCGACACCGCAGCCGTATTTGGTTCCGGGTAAGTCCAGGTGATCGCGTAGTACCCAAAGCAGGGGCGTGGCTGGGTCGACGTTCACCTGCCTGATTTTTCCGTTAATTTTTAGATTGTAGGTGGCCACAGTGAATAGGGTTTACGGGTGGATGCGTTTAAACAGGGATAAACTACCTGCAAAGGTCTCGTTTACGCTGGAATAGAACAGTATACAAATTACGGATTTTTCTACCATTTTCACTGATTTATTGCGGTTACCTCACAAGCCCGTCGACTTCTCCATCTGTTCGGTGTATCGGTTTCCGACCACATCAATTTGTGCGGAAGCTTCCTCCATCTTTTGCAGTTCCTCCGCCCTGAGCTGAATCGCAGCGGCTCCGTTGTTCTCGGCCAGGCGGTGCAGTTTCGTCGTACCGGGAATTGGCACAATCCAGGGCTTTTGCGCCAGCACCCAGGCTAGGGCGATCTGGGCGGGTGTGGCACCGCGTTGATCGGCAAACTGATGCAGCAGATCCAGCAGGGCTTTGTTGGCAATCCGGGCTTCTTCGGTGTATCTCGGCAGTATATTCCGAATGTCTCCTTCGGCAAATTTGGTGTTTTCATCAATTTTGCCGGCCAGAAATCCCTTTCCCAGCGGGCTGAAGGCCACCAGACCGATGCCCAATTCCTCGATGGTCGGAATGATTTCGGTTTCGTGCTGACGGGTCCAGAGCGAATATTCACTTTGCAGGGCGGTGACTGGCTGAACGGCGTGCGCCCGGCGGATCGTCTGCGCCCCGGCTTCCGAGAGGCCGAAATGCGTCACTTTGCCTTCCTGAATCAGTTCTTTTACCATTCCCGCCACGTCTTCAATGGGGACGTTCGGGTCAACCCGGTGTTGGTAAAGCAGGTCAATCACCTCCAGTCGCAGTCGTTTCAACGAGGCTTCGACTACCCGCCGGATGTTCTCCGGGCGGCTATTGACCCCATTCATTTTGCCATCCTCAATGTTGAAACCGAATTTGGTAGCAATAACGACTTCGCCCCGAAAGGGTTCCAGCGCTTCGCCAACCAGTTCTTCATTGGTGAAGGGGCCATAGACTTCGGCGGTGTCAAAGAATGTGACGCCCTGTTCGACAGCAGCCCGGATCAGCGTAATCATCTCCTGCTTGTCGCGGGCGGGGCCGTAGCCAAAGTTCATGCCCATACAGCCCAGCCCGAGGGCTGACACAGTAAGACCATTGTTTCCCAGTTGGCGTTTTTGCATGCTTGTGCTCATCATTCTGTGCGTTAATTACAGGGTTAAACTACCGAATCGATCGATAAACAACGAAATTCAACCATTTCGAAACTTCATCGGCTGCGTTGTTTCCTTGACAGCCCGGTTTAGGTGATGGGCCTTGAACAGTCAGCATTCGCAGCTATGATCTAGTGCTTGATACTGTGCGTATCCCGTACACTACTGAATGTCAAGGCTAACAGTTTCCAGGCATTCGCTTGTTTCTTATAGACTTCAGTAACCGTAAACTCTGTTTTTACCTCACTCCCCCGAACCATGGCTACCAGCGTAATGCGTCCCCAACTAATAGCCGTGTCGTCAAACAACTCTACTGCCACATCGTGTACATCCGCTTGCTTATACCAAATGCTACCGGTTTTAATGATTTCGAGCTCTTCGTCCTTTTTCCAGGTTCCACTCATGTGGACAAATTTTGACTCATCGTGGAAGAGAACAGCCAGTTTGTCCACATTTTTGTCGGCCATCCATTGCCACTTTTGTTTCGAGAGGTCAATGATTTCCTGCTCGACCTTTGTGGTCTTTGTTGTTGGAGAAGTGGCTTGACTGGTTTGGGCGAAAGACGACAGGAGGCCAATGCCGCAGAAAAACAGTCCGAGAATTGATGCTTTCATGCCGGTTTTCATCCGTTTAGGATTGTTAATTGCGTTCATCGTTTTCGTGATTTAACGGGTAAGTCACCCATTCGTTAATCGAACCTCTTGCATCGTTTGCTTCAGTTGATTTTGCAAAGGTCTCTGCATTTCTTCTACCGGATGGTATACAGATTACGGATTTGTCTACCAATATTCCTGATTAGGAGATATCGATTGGTGAAGGGTGAAGAATGCAGTAATTTTAGGTAACTAAACCAATCATGAATTAGGCTTCAAGTATCCCCAGCACTTCAACCGTTTGTTTAAACAGCGCGTTGGGCAATCACCCCACGAATACCGGATGCATTACAATTAATTTCGGTTTACATAAACGCCACCATGATTACCCAAGAGAATTTTAAAGGCCTGTAAGCCCAAGTCTGCAGGAAGTATTTCAGCGGAAAGAAACCAAATTAGGTGTTTAGCGTTACCAGGTTTAATATTGTAGTAAATTACATTAGAACTGAAAGAAGCCATCAGGCTGAACCAACATGAGCAATCGATTTATCATGATCCTGACGGGTACTTCACTCGCTTTTTTAGCGGGTGGTCAAAGTGCATCCGCTCAAACCGCATCGTCCGCCCAGGCGCCGGTAGAAACCAAAGAACCCAATTCGGCCTACAAATCGGCTTTTGCCGGACAAACCCGCGTAGCCGGGATCAAATCCGCCACCCCTTACGAAGGCAAGGTCTTAACGGAAGACCTCAAAAGCCCGTGGGGCATTACGAGCCTGCCCGATGGACGGCTGCTCATCACGGAAAAGAAAGGAACGCTGCGCATCGCCACCGCCGATGGAAAGTTGAGCGAACCGATCACGGGTCTGACAAAGGTAAATTCCGCAGGACAGGGTGGCTTGCTGGGCATTCGGGTCGATCCCGCCTTTGCGACCAACCGCATGATCTACTGGGTGTTTTCAGAAGCTTTGGACGAAGGGAATCTGACGGCGGTTGGCAAGGGGAAATTGTCGGCCGATGAAAAAACGGTAGAAGGGGCAACGGTTATTTACCGCGCCACACCCGCTTACAAAGGAAATCTGCACTACGGAGGCCGGATTCTGATCGATAAAGCCGGCAACCTGGTGATCAGCACCGGCGAACGGTCGGATCTGGTAACCCGGCCCCAGGCCCAGTCGGTCAATTCGGGATTGGGAAAAGTCATTCGCATCACGAAAGACGGCAAACCCGCTGCCGGTAATCCGTTTGCAAAACAAGCCGATGCCCGGCCCGAATTGTATTCTTACGGACACCGGAACGTGCAGGGACTGGCTTTCCACCCGGTTACGGGCGATCTGTGGGAGGCTGAATTCGGCCCCAGAGGAGGGGATGAAATCAACCGGATCGAGCCCGGCAAAAACTACGGCTGGCCAACCATCACCTACGGCATTGAGTACAGTGGAAAGCAAGTCGGGGAGGCCATTCAGCAAAAAGACGGCCTGCAACAACCGGTGTATTACTGGGACCCGTCCGTGTCGCCGAGCGGGATGACGTTCTATAGCAGTGATCGCATTCCGGAATGGAAGAACAACCTCTTTGTGGGTTCGCTGAGTGGCATGCACATCGTGCGGCTAAAAATTGAAAAGAACAAAGTGGTAGGCGAAGAACGGCTGCTCTCGGGTGAATCTCAGCGTTTCCGGGATGTGACGCAGGGCCAGGACGGTGCTTTGTACGCGATTACCGACCAGGGAAGGCTGTACCGGATCGATAAAAAATAAGCTTCCAGGTTCTGTTTTTGATCCGAGCATCCTGTCTTTAAAACGGAGGGCATCGTTTGGCCAAATCCCGTCTTCCCTGAAAAAACCGCTTGAATACCAGTCGGTTTTTTCAGGGAAGACGGGATTTGTGATTATTTTCCTATATTTCTGGCGATCACCGGCTTAGGCCGTGGTAATACGAAATTCCTCCAAACTCTGACGATGAACCCTTCAACCTCTGTGCCTTCCGCAGTTCTGCCTAAACTTTTTTCTTTCGTGGTAGGCATCAACGCCTATCAGCAGGTGCGCCCGTTGAGTGGTGCCGTACAGGACGCGGCCACCATCGAACACTACCTCGAAAGCCTGACTGATCTGGAACACGTTTCGCTCCACCTTAGCGACGGGGAAGCCACCAAAACCGCCATCGTCGCGGGCTTCCGAACGCACCTGAAACAGGCCGGGCCGAACGACACGGCTTTGTTCTATTTCGCGGGCCACGGTGCGCAGGAAGCCGCCGACCCGACGCTCTGGCCAACCGAAGCCGACGGAAAACTCGAAAGCATTGTCTGTTTCGACGGCGATTTAACGCACACCTGGGATTATTTGCTGACCGACAAGGAGTTACGGTATCTGATTGCGGAGCTGAGCCAGACCGGGGCGCATGTCGTTACGATCTTCGATTGCTGCCATTCCGGCGATAATACCCGGTTTTTTGATCTGCTCGCGGCAACACCCGAAGGGCAGAAAATGCAGGAACGCCGGTTGTCGCAATCGGCTCCCATGCGGCCCTATGCCGGTTTTATTTTTCAGGAAGAGTTTACGGAAGACGATTTCCGGCAGCAGGGACTCGACCAGCTTATCCCGCTGGGAACCCACATCCAACTGGCGGCCTGCGAATCGGACGAAGCGGCTGTGGAAGACCGGGAGAACAAGGAGGGCGTTTTTACCAAAAATCTGGTGGCGGTTTTGAAAGCCGCCAACTCGGCCATTTCCTACCAGGCCCTGCATAACCGCGTGCGGCAGTACATGCGGTTTGCCTACGAGCAACGCCCCCGCATTTCGGCAGCGGGCGACGCGTCCGACAAGCTGTTGCTTACCGGTTTTTTGAACCGACCGATCGATACCCAAACCGCCGTTGCCGAAATTACTTTCAATCCGAACAAGCGGCAGTGGCTGCTCGATGTCGGAGCCATTCACGGGGTAGGGCGGACGACGAAATCCATTCAACTCCTGGACGATAGCGGAAAACCGGCTTTTTCGGTGACACCGCTAAAAATCGGGGCTGATTACACGCTGTTGAAAATCGCTGCGGAGCAGGAAGCCGGACTCGACCGGGGCAAGGCCTACCGGGCCGAAGTGGAGGGCTTACTCACCGAACCCATCAAACTCGATTTCATCAACCACAACGGCGACGTGGCCGAACAGGCGCTCTTATTGAAAACGCTGACCGAAAAAGCCGGGGCGTTTTTCATCCCGGAAGAAGACGAACAAACGGCGGATTACACGTTGCACGTTCGCAACGGTCTTTTGTATTTTTCCCGGCCCGGTGACGAAAATCGCCCGCTCATTCGCACCGTTCCGGCTGACAGTCTGGAGCATGCGTATGAACAGTTGACCCGGTATGTACGGCATCTGGCAGCCTGGCAATACCTGAAAGAACTGCGCAATCCCGAAGCTCCTGAACCGATTCTGACCATTGCCGTTACGCCCGAAACCGCAGAAACCGTGGTGCTGAAAGGCGCACGACCGACGCCGGTCACGATCCCGTTGCAGGAGAGTACGACGCCGTCCGGCAAAACCGTCTGGGCCAATAAAGTCAGCATCCAGTTGATCAATCCCACGGCGCAGGTGCTGTATTGTACGGTGTTATACCTTTCCCGGGATTTTATAGCGATGAAGAATTTTCTGCCGGTGAACGAGCGGCTCCAGGCGGGAAACTACCGACTCGAACCCGGAAAATCGGAATTGTTGGGATTGCCCAGCCGGAAATCGCTGACGGGGCGGAATGATTTTGTGCGGATGAGTCTGGAAGAAACCGTTCGGCAATACAACTGGCCGGAGGTGACGGAATATTTTAAAGTCATCGTTTCGGTAAACCCTTTGTCCGAATCGACGCTGGCGATGCTGGCGCTGGATGTTTTGCCGTCGCCCCACACGCTGGGTGAGAAATTGAACGCTGACGAGAACCGGGCGTCGGCTTTCGACACCGAAGAAGACGAGGAAGAATTTCCGGACTGGAGCACGCAACTGATCACGCTCCGTATTCCGAATCCGGTTTTCAACCGGGTCGATCTGGGCGAACTGAACCGGATGCTCGAACCGGTGCTGGTCGATGGTGTACCGGTGGCCAATCCGATGTCTGATTTCGCGCTGGGGCTGTATTTTCGGCCCGATCCGGTCGATTCGGAGCTGGTTTTGCGGGACGATCTGACCGTAACGGGCGAAGAACAGCGCGGGCTGTGGGGCGATGTGAAAACGTTCGTGAGCAACCAGATTGCCTACCAGATCCGAAACCGGCAGTATATGCAAAATCTGATCAAATATCCGGATCGGGTTCGGCTGGTGGCTGGTGGGGATTCGTGGTTTCAATACCCGCTGCTGAGCGATATTGTCGATTACCTGGCGCGGGTCTACTCCGTAAATTGTACCCCGGCGGTTGGGAAATCGCTGAAGAATTACATCGAAAAATCGAAGTTTCTGGAAACCATTGCCCAGGTTAGTCCGCGTTATTTTCTGCTGAGTGGCGGAGGAACGCATTTCTTTGGCGACGAATTTCCGACGTACATCCGGGACCAGGCAGAAGAGAGCCAGTCCGGGCCACAGCGGTATTTAACCGACGCATATACGGCTGCGCTGGACGAACTGGAGAAGGATTTTCAGCGCCTTTTTCGCTTGATCCGGCTGCAAAATGCGAAAGTCCGGGTATTGGTCCACGGCTACGATTACCTCCTGCCGGATGCCAGTGAAACCCAATCCGGGAAACCGGGAAATTTGGAGAAGTATCTGACCGAAAAGGGAATAACAGACGCCGTAGAACGGAAAAACCTGATCCGGTTTATGATTGACGGGTTCAACGAGCGGTTGCAACGGGCCGCGTCGGCGTATGACAACGTGATTTACATCGACTTGCGCGGAAGCATTCGACCGGCCACCAGCCAGTTGAAATACTGGTACGATGAGTTTCACCCGAACGACAAAGGGTTTTTGAGCATTGCCACCAAATACGCCCAACTGATCGGAAAAATGGAAAAAGAACGTGCCTGAGTTAGCCCTGAAACCGCTTGAAAAATTCGGCTTCGTAACTCATGCCGACCGGTATTTCCTCCCCGGCGAGGGTGATCATCCGGTTGCGGACGGTTTCGATCCGGCTGAAAGCCACAATGTAGGAGCGATGAACGCGAATAAACCGCTCGCTTCCCTCGTCGGCTTCCCCGAGTTTTTGCAGCATGGTTTTCATCGTCATGCGGGCCACAATCGGGCGGTTGACCTGGTGGATGTGAATCTTGAGGTAATCGTCCAATCCTTCGATGAACAGAATGTCAGACAATGCAATTTTGTGCAGCGTGTAATCGGCGCGGATGTAGAGATACGCTTCCTTCGCCGGATCGGTCGTTTGCCGGAATTTGTGCTGCGTAATCGCTTTTTGAACCGCTTGTTGAAACCGCTCGAAGGTAAACGGTTTCAACAGGTAATCGACGGCATTGAGCGTAAACCCTTCCACGGCATATTCGGCGTAGGCCGTGGTGAAAATAACCAGCATCTGTTCCGGAATCGCTTTGTGAAATTCGATGCCGGATACCGACGGCATGTTGATGTCGAGAAAAAGCAGATCGGTGGGTACTTCGTGCAGGTGCGAAAGGGCTTCGTCGGGTCGCAAAAACGTCTTTTGCAAGTCGATGGTGTTGAGCTGGCTACAAAAATGGGTCAGCACCCGCAGCGCCGGGGGTTCATCGTCTAAGGCAATGGCTCGGATCATGCCAGATTCAGGGTTAGGTCAACGGCGAACCCGGTGGGGTTGTCGTTGATGGTCAGGACGTGCTGGTTGGGATACACCAGTTTCAGCCGGGCTTTGGTGTTGTCGATGCCAATACCGCCCGACGCTTCGTCATTGTGATACAACCGCACTTTTTTGTTGAATACGTATAGCCGTAAAGTGTTCTCGTTCAGCGAAATTGTAATGTGAATGATCGATTTTTCTTCCGGGTTGACGCCGTACTTGAACGCGTTTTCAATAAACGAAATCAAAATGAGGGGTGCAATCTGTTTTCCATTAAAAAAGCCGCTGACGGCGTACTCAATCCGGACGGTATCGTCCAGCCGCAATTGCTGCAAGGCGATGTAATCGCTGATGTAGGCCACTTCTTTCGCCAGGGGTACCTCATGACTCCCGGCATCCCGAATGACGTAACGCATTAACGACGAGAGTTTTACGACGGCATCGGCGGTTTTGTCCGATTTTTCGATGGCCAGCGAATAGATGCTGTTGAGCGTGTTGAACAGAAAATGCGGATTGATCTGGGCTTTCAGGTACGACAATTCGGTCGATAGTTTTTCCTGCTCGGTTTGTCGCCAGCGGTTTTTGATCTGGAGATACAGAGAAACAAAAATGCCAACCAGATACAGAAACAACGCATGACTCAGTTCAAACCCGAAAGGCGGTTTTGGGTTTGAGCCGCCCGGAACCGGACCGTGAGCGCGTGGTGGCCCCGGTGGTGGTGAAGCAAGCAGATCCCCGCGATCGACCAGCACAACGGCCCCCATAAGCAAGAGAAAACACCCCACAAGGCTGGTAACATAAAGGACATACTTTCCTTCTAAATACAATTTTGGAATCAGGTAATAATAGTTGCCGTAAAAGAACGCCAGCATGAAGAGGTACGACAGAAAATTGGTTCGTTCGTGCGGGTTATTGCCTAATCTCGTCAGTCCTGAAAAACCGTCCGGCGCAAAAAGATAGGGAAGACTCAAAAAGGCCAGACTAAGCAGCATATGAATCAGGATGGGCGGAATCGTTCGTTTCATGGAATTGATTTTCACCGTAAACTACGAAACACCGTAACCGGGTGAAAATGATTGCGGTAGAAAGCGTGAATGTGCCGGAGAAATTGCAAATGAGTTACTAATATAGTTATTTGTGGTAACGTTAACGTTTGTCCTACCTACCGATGAATACCCCTTCCCTTGCTACCTGGACTGATGATTTTCTGTGGAGCAAACGACGGATGGGCGACCCGCTCGCCGACGAAACCATTGCCGCCATTTTGCTGGACAATCAGAAAGGGGAGATCGATCAGATTTTCCAGATGCTGGTGCAAAACCGCAACTTTCCCAACCCGGCTTTCGACGTGTTGCCGGATCGGCTGAAGCAGATCGTGGAAGATTATTTTGTCAAAACCCGCCAGCTTCCCGACTGGGCTGAACCGTTTAAACTCATGGTGGCGGCCGATGTTTTCAAGCAATATGGCCCCAAAATTCTGCTGCTGCTGCTTTGTAAATCGCTGCCGCTGTGTTACACCTGCTGGCGGGGGGCCAAGGTGTTGTACCGAACCGGCCGGCTGCGCGTTCACGACGGTTCGCTCGACTCGTTTACCCGGCGGCTGATGGAAACCGCCCAGTTTGTGGTCAACATTCTGACGCTGAACAGCTTCGAACATGATGGCCTGGCCGTTGTTTCCATCCAGAAAGTTCGGCTGATTCACGCCGTGATCCGGTATCATGCCCAGCAACACCGTTGGGACGTTGACAATTTTGGCATTCCAATCAATCAACAGGATCTGGTTGGCACCCTGCTGTCGTTTGGCGTCGTGATCATCGACGGGCTGAAGCAGATGGACATCGAACTGACGCCCGAGGAAAGTGAAGCCTATCTGCACCTCTGGAAAGTGGTGGGGTTCATGATCGGCGTCGACGATGACCTGAATTCGGAAAACGAGGACGACTGCCGACACCTGATGAACGCGATTCTGGCGCAGCAGGCCGGCCGGTCGCCCGATGGCGGTCGGGAAGGTGCCGAACTAACCGATGCCTGCATCGATCTGATGAATTCCCGGCTGTCATTCGGGCCGCTCAAAAACCTGTCGCCCCTGTTTGTACGGTTTTTTATTGGCGATCAGTACGCCGATCTGCTCGAAGTTCCCAAAGACGACGACAAGGATGATTCGGCGGTGATCAACGCCATTCAGTGGCTCGACAAAGGGTTTCGATCCGTCGGCGACCGTCATTTGCTGATGGGTGCGGTGGGCCGGGCGTTCAGTAACCAGATGATCGATCTGGTGATGTCGTATCACAACGGGGCCAAAAGCGAGCAGTTTTACCTGCCCTCGGCCCTCACCGACACCTGGCAGTCGGAGGCTCCGGACTTCCGGATTCCGCCTGCGCAGACGATTGAGGAAGTGATTTTTTACCTGGATAAAGTGGCCCGGCACCTGCGTTCGCAGAACAATCCGATCGGGTTGTTTGCCGCCGTGTATAAACTGGTGACGTTGCGCGTGCAGGACGGTTTGAAGGCAGGTATCTTCGAAAATCCGGTGGAAATGGAGCAGGTCGATGTCGGTTTTGGTAACCGGTATTTTGAGGCTCTCAATCAGTATTTCGATGGTAAACCGGCTTCCGCTCCCTGGCAGTTGTCGTTCGATGCCGCCAAGACCATGATAACCACCAATCAGTATATTTTTTCGGCGGCTAATGCCCACATTTCCTACGATTTGCCGATTGTGGTGGCGGAAGTTTATAAAGGAAAAGACCTGGAGTTATTCAAGAGCGATTTTGTAAAAATGAATGGCTTGTTCGAAGATATGTACGACCAGATGAACGACGACATTGGCCGGATTTTTCGACCTTTTGGAACGTTTGTAACCTATTTCTCGGACAAAATTAAAGACATTGAAAAGGCAGTTATGGCGAAGGGGCGCGAACAGGCCTGGGCCAACACCTTCGGATTTCATCAGTCTCGGTCCGAAACCGAATGGAAAGAGCGCTTGGCTTTATTGGAAGCCAGTTCGGCTAAAATGGGGAATCTGGTGGCACGACCTCCCTGGCTGTTGCGGCTGCCATTGGTCTACGTAGCCCGAAAAGAATTTGGCACAACGGCCCACAAAGTCGACGTGATGTTGCGAACGGCCCTGCTTCCGACGATTTCATAAACGGTAAACCCCCATTCTATGAACCGACTTGTACTGATTTTGCTGATAAGTCTGTTGGTTGGTGGTCGGGCGGGAGCCGGGCCCATACGCATCAGCGACCTGACCGAACCCTACGATTTGTATAAGGCCAGTGAGTTGCTGGAGGTCAGGGCCGGTAGCGTTTCCGTCGACGAATTGCTCCAGAACCCGGGCCGATACCGGTTTGTTCCCACCGAGAACCGCCTGATCAAGCCCTACGACCACCAGTTTGGCTACTGGTTCCGGTTTCAGATTACGAACGAAACCGACCGTGAGGTATTTATGCAGTTTATCTACGCCGGGACCGAATTTATCCGCGTGTATGAAACGGTGGATAACCGGATCCTGACCCTCCATAAGCTGGGATCGCTTCAGCCCGAGCCGGCTGCTCCCTTTCGCAAAAGCATTCAGTTCTGCCCGATCCAGGCCCGCAATGGCCAGACCCACACCTTCTATGTCTACATGGAAGGGGTTTATACGGGCGTTTTGCCAATTTATGCCCTATCGACCACCCGGCTGATCGAAAGCCAGCACTATTCCGATTTATTTTACGGAATTTATTACGGATTCATTCTGATTATCATCGTTTACAGCCTCGTTCTTTACATTCGTTTGCGCGAACAGGGAAATCTTCGGTATGCGATCTGGGTGTTTTTTATCGGACTTCTCATGGCGTTGTTCCGGGGACATACCAGCGAGTTTTTCTGGCCCGCCAATCCATCTATCGAACGGTATTCAGCCGCCCTGTCTTCCGTCACCGGCGTTCTGCATATCCTTTTCACGCTGACGTTTCTCCGGCTGCGTTTGCAGGCTCCCCGGTTTTATAAAATCGGTATTGGCATCGTCGTTCTTTACCTGATTAGTTTCGTCCTGAATGTGGCGAATGTCAGTCTGAATTATCAACTGGGTCGTCAGATCGACATTGTGCCGGTGGTGGTTTTGCTGGAAGGAACGTTCAGTATTATGGCCGGCCTTGTTACGCTGCGCAAGGGTTTTCGACCGGCCTTGTTTTACATCGCAGGCAACCTGTTTTTCTACATCGGTATCTTTGTCTTCCTGATGTATACCTATGGTCAGCTACAGTTCAGTTTCTGGACCTACGAAAGCATTCACCTGGGCGTCGGGGTCGAAATTCTGTTTTTTGCCGTGGCACTTACCTACAAGGTGAACCTGCTGAAAAAACGGCGTCAGGAAGCCGAGCAGGAGCAAATCCGGTTGCTGGTCGAGAACAAGCGGCTGGTGAGCGAGCAGAACGCGATGCTGGAACAGAAAGTGCAGCAGCGCACCGAAGAACTTCAGGCAGCCAAACAGCGGTCGGAAGAGCTGTTGCTCAACATTCTGCCCGCGGAGGTGGTCGAAGAATTGAAACGAACCGGGCGTTCGAAGCCACGCCGGTTCGAGCGGGTCACGGTGCTGTTTACCGACATTGTGAATTTTACGAGCATGGGCGAGCGGCTTTCCCCGGAAGAACTGGTCAGCGAGATCGATTATTACTACCGCTCATTCGATGCGATTCTGAGCCAGTACCGCATCGAAAAAATCAAAACCATCGGCGATGCGTATTTATGCGCCGGGGGATTGCCGGTTGTATACCCCGAAAATCCGGTCGAGGTGGTTCGGGCGGCTCTGGAGATGCGGGCGTTCCTGCTTCGAAACCAGCACGAGCGGCAGGCCAACGGGCAGCAGCATTTCGAATTTCGGATTGGGGTTCATACCGGGCCGGTGGTGGCCGGCATCGTGGGCGATCGAAAGTTTGCCTATGACATCTGGGGAGACACTGTCAATACCGCAGCCCGAATGGAGCAGTACGGAGAAGCAGGGAAAGTCAACATTTCCGAAACCACCTTTCGTCTGGTGAAAGAGCAGATTCGATGCAGCTATCGCGGGAAGATTGCGGTGAAAAACAAAGAAGCACTGGATATGTATTACGCGGAGGAATTGGTAGCAGTAGGAATACCGGGAGCGGTAGAGGAAACCGATTAAAAAATCGGTGCATTCCTATCTAGCAAGATTCAGGCCAAAAAAATCTGTTTACTCCAGAATCGCCATAATCAGCCGGGCAATCAATTTATACCACAAAAACGCAAAACCCGCAGCAACAGAAAGAATCACAAACCAGAGGGCTGCCTTCTGCATACTGAGTTTGTAAGGCGTTTTTTTACGGTATTTTGCCATTTTATGAGTATCCGGTATTGCTTCGACTCGGTTTACCCCGATTTGATTAAAGGCTTCGTTGAAAACAGCTTTCGTAATCATAAGATCGTTCTAAGTATAGCGTATACCATCCTGCGACAGATAACTACTCAATCTCAAACTTTGTGCCATTTGTTTCCCGGCCTTGTGAATTTAGTAACAATATGTCACCTGCTTTCCGTGGTTAAAAACGTGAAGTAGGACGTTTTTGTACTTATTTAGTGGTTATTTTTAAGTTTTTCAGGGAATAACTACTGAGCGATGTGGTAAAACAGCGCTTTGATGCCTGTAACAAAAGTAAAGGCAGTTCTCAAGTTATTGTCACCAATAGATAACAAGTGGTTACCGGTTAGTAAATAGGTGAGTCTCTGTGAAAAGGCAGCAGCCATAAAAAAGGACAGGACGAAGCCGCCTGCGCCACTTCGTCCTGTCCTCTATATTGGGGCCTTGAAAAGTTACTCGGTCAGGTTTTTTAAATACGCGATGCTTTTCGGAACCTGCTCACTCCAGATGTTGCTTTCGTCTTCGATAAAATAATGCTTAATCCCCACTTTTTTGGCGGTTTTCAGCACCATCGGCATATCGATCTGCCCGGTTCCCAGAACCACGTCGTTTTCCTGGGGCGTATTGCCGGTGAAATCGCCTTTGACGCCTTTTTTGAGGTCTTTCAAGTGCATCAGTTTCCAGCGGTTGCCGTATTTGTTGAGCAGTTTGACCGGATCAGCCCCGCCGTGGGTAGCCCACAAAATGTCCATCTCGAACGAAACGTAGCGGGGATCGGTGTTTTTTACCATATAATCGAACAGCGTTCCGTCTTCATACGGCTGAAACTCAAAACCGTGGTTGTGGTAACAGAACGTCAGACCATTTTCTTTCAGGACTTTGCCCACCCGGTTGAAATCTTCCACGGCTTTCTTGGCGTTTTCCAGCGTAAAATTGCCTTTTTGATGCGGAATCCAGGCGCACATTACAAACTGGGAACCCAGTTCTTTGGCATTCTTAACTACTTCCATCGGGTCTTTCACCAGTTGTTCGTAGCCCGCGCCCGTGCCCGGAATCGAAATGTTTCGCTCCTTCAGCATCTTCCTGAATTCTTCGGTGGTCACGCCTTTCGGAGTTCCGCCTTCCATCTCCGTAATGCCCAGCGATTGAATTGTGTCCAGGGTGGCGGCCACACCTTTCGGGAAGCTGTTTCGATAGGTATACGACTGAATACCAATCGGAAAGGTGTAGATTTTCTTTTGAGCAAAACCGCTGCTGAAATCCAGGAGCAGAGCGGTAAGCAATACAAGGGATAATTGGTTTTTCATCATGGGTCTGATTAAAAAAAGTAAATTAATGGAGTTTATCGTGTAACAGTTTAATGAAATAACCGCCCACCACCGAACGCGCCTGAAAACCGACCTGCTTGCCGTCGGTGGTTTCGTGCCAGTCGCCCAGCGGCACCCGGCTGGGGGTCTGGTCGGCATACTTGAAAACCGGCAGCACCAGTTGCTGGAAATCCTGCGGTTTGTCGGCGATGGTGGCCGTCCAGATAATCCAGTCCGATTTGGTGTAGGTCTTGCGGCTGTCCAGCGGCAGGCCGAAAGGTTGTTGTTTGGTCAGGTAATACCGGATTTCTTTTTCGGCTACTTCCTTTGGGAAAATGTTCAGATCCAGGAGTTTATCCCACACCAGGTTGTATTTCTGGCTCCAGCTTCCCTGTGGCTTATCGAACGTCAGGGCGTAATGATCGCCATCCTGCGCCATTTGTACCCATTTTTGCGCCAGCTCGCGGGCCAGTTTCAGGTGTTGTTCTCCGACCTCTGCCTGCCCCAGTTGCTTCGCCAGATGCCCATACGACGCAATGCCCATGATGGCTTTGATGCTCAGGTTGGCATTGCGGGCGAGGTGACCGGCAAAATCGTCGGTGCAAAGCTGGTTGGCGGGATCGAAACCGTCTTTTTTGAGGTAATCAACCCAGGTGGTCAGCGTTTGCCAGTGTTGCTTGGCATAGTCGGCATTCTTTTCGGAGGCAGCGATGGCGGCCGTCAGAATCAGCATGTTGCCACTTTCTTCCACCGGCATGTCTTCGCCGTAGGTTTGACCGTTGGCAAGGGGATAGGTTCCCACATCGTGGGCGGCAAAGGGTTTGGTCCATTTCCCGCTTTCGGAATACTGAAAAATCGGCTCCATCATGCCTTTCAGCAAGGTCGGGTTGTAGATCAGGAAAAGCGGAGCCGATGGATAGGTCACGTCCACGGTTCCGATAGAGCCGTTGCTGAAATTTTCTTTGGACAGAAACAGCACTTCGCCTTTCGGACCCGCCACGGTTTTATGGGCCGCAATCGCCTGACGGTAGGCCAACTGGCACAGATCGGCATACGGTTTTCCGCCCGATTTTTCGGCATCAGCGTGCAGTTTCTGATCAAACTGGCGGCATTTTTCGGTGAGTTGGGCATAATCCTTTTCTACCGCAGCCAGCATTTTTTCCGTAGTCATAGACTCGTCCCGGCGCCACCACGCCCGCAGATTTTTGCCAAAATACTGAACAGAATAAATGTCATCGTATCCCAGAATCACGTGCGCGGTTTTCGGCGTTTGCGTCACCGAGCCCAGCGATTGCGAAACCGCCAGCGACCGGTTGTCGGCGGAAGTCGGCTGGTTGGCTTCATCGACCACTTTTCCGGTACTGACAAAACTGCGGAACAGAGCTGCCGGTTGCCCGATGCCGGTCTGCGTGGTCGACGCCGTTGGAGCCGCCAGGAGCGCGTAACCCCAGTCGATCCGGACATCATCGCCTTTGCGCCCCAGAATGTTCTGCTCCGTTGTACCGATCGACAAAACCGTCAGCCCTTCGGCCGAGGACCGTTTGCCAACCACTTCCTGATTGGGCTGGTTCACACACAACAGGCCCGAAGCCGCCGTGTAGACCTCCACCGTGTGCGGTTTTCCGTCGGTCGATTGGGCGGTGTAGGTCAGATAAGAAGCCGGGCGGGTGGCCACATCGAGGTCATCCAGCAGCAAGGGCGTCGTAAAATTTACAGTCAGGCTGACGGGCCCGGCGGCAAACCGGTATTCTGTTTGGGTGGCCTGAACCTTCACGCTCTGTTGCTGGGCCAGGGCCACCGGCGCACCCAGATTTACTTTTCGCTGATCCACCAAACCCACATCGACATACCCACCTCCAACGGGGTTGATACAACTCACTGCCAGCAGGTTGTTTCCTTTTTTTAACGCTGCTTTGCCCGAAGGAGACAGGGAGAATGTCTTGTAATCACCGATATAACCGGGGCCGCTTTCAAACGCTTTGACGCCATTGATGTATACAACCACATCGTTGTCATGACTCAAATACAAAACCGGGTTTTCAAAATTCAGATCCGAAACGGTCACGGTGCGCCGGTACCAGACTTCTTTGGTTTTCCAGAGCGTGGCGGGTTTGACGGGGTTGCTGGAGGCTCCATCGCCGATGGGTGCCTGTCCGGTTTTCCAATCGCCGGAAGGTTTGAAACCCGGCTTTTCCCAGCCATCACCCGGTTTTTGAAAAGTATATTGCAATTCGTAGCCCGTGGTTAGGGCTGTTGGAATCACCGGTTTGAGCGTAGTCATTTCGGCACCCATAAACCGGTAGGCCCGGCCATCGACGCGCACCAGGCCGTCGAGTGGCTGGTTTTTGCCCGTCCAGTGGCGGGTGGGCGATTCGTTGAGCTTGTCGGTAAATGCCCAGATACTCGTATACGGATCGATGGTGATCAGCGGGTAGGCGGGAGGCCGTTGGGCCACCACCGGATGTTTGGCAATGGAAAGGAGTACACTGAGAAAAAAAAGAGCGGTAAATCGAATCTTCATTAGAACGAATGGTTGGTTGAGTGCTATTCCGGCGTAGAAAGTTTCAAAACTGCCGGAAAGCACGAATGTATTAAAAATCATTGGATGGTCTTTTTCTACTTGGTCAGGAAATGTTTGAACGAAGAAGTCCTATCTTCGCGGCCACAATTCAAAACGGAAACGAAATGGACGTAAAAGACAGCAATGGTACAACGCTTGCCGAAGGCGATTCGGTGAAGTTGATCAAAGATCTCAAAGTGAAAGGCAGTTCTACGACGCTGAAAAGAGGAACGGTTGTGAAAAATATCCGGCTTACGGACGATGCGGAGGAAATTGAAGGAAAGGTTGACCGGGCGGTGATGGTGCTGAAAACGCAGTTTTTGCAGAAGGTGTGATGACCGATGGGTTGGAGTGAGATTTTTTGAATTGACTCAACTCTGTTGCGGATTCAAACGGGGTCGCCCGGCGATCCGCAACAGAGTGGGTCGAGCGGGGTCGCCCGGCGATTACAACGGCGCCGGCCGCCCGGTCTCGACCAGCAGACCGTAACCTTTCCCTAAAAACCGCGTCTAAAATGAACACAAAAGCCTGTGTGATCGTTTTACCCATTGACAACCAAGGTTATAGGCGTGCATCAACAACGATTCTTCTTTTCGATTATCCTAATTAGTTTCTTCAGCTTTACGCTGGCAACGACGGTTTTTGCTCAGCGGTCTTTCCGCAAAATGGCTCGTAAACTGCCCGCGCGGTCGGTTTCGGTACCCAAACCGATGGGCGTAAACTTTTGCGGGGAGCCGGTTCCGGTAGAAAGCGGAGCCGTGGCGCACAACCTGTCGATGGCCTTGATGCGGAATGTGGCGTCGCAAAATCACCTGATCAATTTTCGCCGTCGGGCTATTTCGCAGTACTTCCCGATCATTGAGCCGATTCTGAAAAAATACCGCATTCCCGACGATTTCAAATACCTGGCCGTGGTGGAAAGCGGCCTTAAAGCCGATGCGGTTTCCCACAAGGGCGCGACGGGCTACTGGCAACTCATGCCCGAAACCGCCGATGAACTGGGTTTGAAACGGAACGATAAGGTCGATGAGCGCAAGGATCTGATCAAATCGACCGATGCCGCGTGTCGCTACCTGCGGATTCTGTACCGAAATCTGGGCTCGTGGACGATGGTGGCGGCTGCCTACAACGGTGGGATTGGCCGGATGCAATCGCACATGAAAAAACAGCAGGAGAGCAATTACTACTTTTTGTCGATGAACGCCGAGACGAGCGATTACCTCTATAAAATCGTGGCCGTCAAGGAGTTTTTTCAGTTTCCGGGTCAATACCTGACCAATAATCTGATGGCATCGGCGGGAAACTCCTACGAACGGGAACGGGCCGAAGCCATCGCGAAAGGGTTGATTCCGGCCGAAGAACCAGAACCGGTCGGGCTGGCCATCGAGCCGAAAGAAAGCCTGGAATTGCGGTTTGAAACCGCTTCGGTCGATAGCCTGCTGGGCACCCTGTCGAAGTTGAAAGCGTCAAATGCGGTTTTGTTCAAGGGCGACGTTGAAGCCGAACTGTTCAAACCGGGTAAGGTGGCTATCGGGCAAACGTGGGAATTCAAACTGACAAAGGAAGTAGTAATCGGTGATCAGAAACTGGGCAAAAATGATGTGCTCTATGCCACGGTTGACGATGTAGACCGCCAGTCGGGCCAGATTTTCCTACGCTCGACCAAATTGGTGGCCGATGCCGACAAGAAAGCCTATAAACTCACGTTGATCTGCCTCAATCCGCAAACCGGGCTTGCGGGGGTGCCGCTCCCGAAAGCGGATCAACTCAAACCGGGTGGCCGAACCTGGATGGTGGGCTGGAAAGTCCTGTAATCATCACCAACCGCTGGGCTCGGTCACGGGAGTAAGCCAGCCGTAGGTTTGCCGACAATCTTTCTCCGGAATCAGAATGGAATTGATATACCCGTAAATCGCCGTGCCGTAAGTTGCATCCCCGCGCTCCCGAAACCGCTTCCGAACCACTGCCGACGCGCCAAAATAACCCAGCGCCTTCTCGTCAGATTGGCTGGCATTGGAAATGTTACCGATTACCGAAGCGGGTAATGGATCGAAAATGGTCCCGGTGCGGGATTGCTGTTCCTTGAATAGTTTCCAGAACTGATAAGCCGCCGACGTCAGGCTGTACTGCTGCACTTCGACCAGCGTGGGGCCGGGTGTATAGATCGGCGAACGCATGACGAGTTGCTGTCGAAGCTGGTTTCCATCGATGCCGTTGTCGGACATGATGTTAATATCCTGACTAAAATACTGCACCCAGCAGCGATCAAAACAAATGGCTGTACAGCCCAGGCAACACGGCACCCCGGTTGACCGTCGGGCGGTGTAGGCATAAGCCGTCCAGCGGTAAAAATTTTGCTGCGCGGAAGGGTCAGTTGCGTCGAGGTAAAAATAATACTGATAGGGTAAGGTGATGCTTTCGGTGGGCGTAAACCGGGCGTAAACGCTGTCGATACCGGGAACGGCGGGCATTTTTTCGGGTGCCGAAATATAGGTTTTTCCATCAGCCAAACGAATCGTCAGGGTGTAACTGCGGCCCGGTTGTCCAACAAACGCAGCGTCAGTCGTCCGATAATAACCCGCATTCAATGCATCGTGCGCCATTGGAGTCGAATGCCCCGCGTCATCGTTCAGCGTCACGACTGCATCCGTTACCTTTTGGTCCTGCGGATTTTCCTGATCGAATGTAAAGCTGCCTGAATACGAAAGCCGGACGCTGTAAGGCGGTTTTTCGTTGGTAATCAGCCCATCGACCACCAACTGCGGAGCCTCATTGCGGATGGGCAACGAAACCTGATCGATGCAGGACAACAATCCGCTCAAAATCACCAACACAAAGGCCAACTGCTTCATCAGAAATTGAAATTATAGGTAATCGACGGAATCAGGGTGCCAAACACGGCCAACCGGTACGCGTCCGTCCGGGAATTGGAGCGGTTGAAATACACCGAATACGGGTTTTTACGGGCGTACACGTTGTAAATCCCGATGGTCCAGATGCTATAACGCGTCTGGCGGTTGCTCAACCGGGTGTCTTTCGAGAAGGCAACATCCAGCCGGTGGTAATCCTGAATCCGGTCGGCGTTGCGTTTCGAATAGTTGAGTGTCGGCTGGTTGGCAAATACGTATTGTCCATCGGGGTAGGTCGCTGGAACGCCGGTACTGTAGACGAAGTTGGTCGTAAACGTCCAGTTGTAGCGCATCGCCAGCCGGGTCTGCACATTCAGGTTGTGCGGTTTATCAAAATTCGATGGGTAATAATCGCCCTGATTGACCTGCAACTCGCTGAACGCCGTCTGAACCGCTACGAGCGACCGGGCGTAGGAATAATTGAACTGTCCCGTCAGTTTTCCCTTGTTTTTGGCGACACTCAACTCTACGCCATAGGCCTTGCCACGGGCCTGGAGCAGATCGGTTTCCAGCCGTTCATTCAACAGCAGCGTAGCCCCGTTGCGGTATTCCACCAGGTTGTCAATGGTTTTGTAATAGCCTTCCACGGCGAGTTCGATGGCGTTGTCGTTCAGGTTTTTAAATAGGCCAATGGCCAGTTGATCGGCCACCTGGGCGGGAACAAACGAATCACTGACTTTCCAGAAATCCGAGGGTGTAATGGCGGTGGTATTCGAAATCAGGTGGATGTACTGACGGTTTCGGCTGTAGTTAAGCTTCAGAGACATGCTGGACGAAAGTTGCACCCGCAGCCCCAGCCGGGGTTCCCAGCCGCCGTAGGTTTGAATGGGTTTTCCACCGGCAAAAACCGTCGAATCGACCACGGTTTCGGGCGTTCGGGGCACTTTTTCGGCATAACGATACACCGTCTGCGGCCCCAATTGGCTGAACGTCGAATACCGCAGTCCGGCCTGAAGCGTAATCGCCGGTGTCAGAATCCATTCTGTGTTGGCATAGATACCCAGTTCGCGGGCGTTTTCGGGTTCCAGCGTTTTCGGGTTGATGCTCGAATTGTCACCCGTCGGTTCAAGGTCGCCTTTTTGAATCCGGTACAGAATCCCGTTCGCGCCCACCTGTAGTTTGTGTTTATCGAAGAGGGTGTAAAACAGATCGGCTTTGGCTTCGCGGTGCTGGATGTAGGAGGTCAGCCGGAAGGTGTATCCCTCGGTTTCGCCATCGACATGGTATTGATAACCGCTGTATAAGGCATTGACGTTCAGTTGCAGATTCCGACTTAGCAGGCTGCTCCACCAACCAGACACCACGTTCGACTGCCAGCCGTAGGTGGTGTCGCCCGGAAATTTGAAGCGATCCGCACTGCGGTAGGCCGACAGCGAAACCGTATTGGCGGCATTGGGTGCGTAGTTGAGTTTCAGATTGCCGTCGTAAAAAAAAGCTCGGCTTTCTTTGGCGGCACTGCGTTCCGGAAATGATTGCAGAATCCAGTTGGGATAGGCTACGCGCCCGGCGGCCATCAACGTCAGCCCTTTGGCAATCGGCCCGTCGATCACCACACGTCCGCTGATGGGACTGATGCCGCCCGAAAGCCGCCAGCGTTCGCCGTTGCCGGCTCTGGTGTTGACGAGCAGGAGGGACGAAATCCGACCGCCATATTGGGATGAAAAACTGCCTTTGTAGAGGTTTATGTCCTGCACCACATCCGAACTGACGTTGGCGTAAAAACCGAGCAAATGTGAGGTGTTATACATCGGCGCGCCGTCGAGCAGCACCAGATTCTGGTCGGTTCGCCCCCCGCGAACATTGAAACCGCCCGTCCCTTCGCCCGCCGTTGAAACACCGGCTTGCAGCGTCAGGGCTTTCAGAATGTCCGGTTCGCCCAGCACCACCGGCATTTTCTTCAACTGCCGGACATCCAGTTGAATCTGACTCATCCGGACATCTTTCACATTCTGATCCGCGCGCCGGTCGCGGACTTCCACCTCATCGAGTTCAAACGTTTGGGAAATCAGCCGAAAAACCGCCGTCCGGTTCGCATTGACGACGATAAACGGCCGGTCCGATTTAAAACCGACGGCAGAAAGGCTAATGTGGTAGGAACCGGGTCGCAACGAAACCGAAAACCGGCCTTGTTCGTCGGTCGTCGTTCCCGCACCGGATTCGGTCACGAACACACTGGCTCCTACAATGGGCAGCGTCGTATCGGCACGCATGACGGTGCCACTGAGCATCACCCGTTGAGCAATAAGTTCCTGAAAAACGAGCAGAAAGAATGCGAAGCAGAAAAGGAAACGGTTCGGCATGCACTGCAAAAAGTTGTAGTCGTATAGACACCAAAACCACGTATTAGGTTGTAATCATCCAAGATACAATTTTATTAATGCAATTTTTGCGCTATTTCGCAGCCGCCAGCCCTTTTTTATAGGTTTCGATGGCCCGGTTTCGCGCCATCGTATGCTCCACCATCGGCTCTGGATAATTAAGTGAATTGAATTCGGGAACCCACCGGCGGATGTATTCGCCTTTCGGATCAAACTTCTGGGCCTGCAACGTTGGATTGAAAACCCGGAAATACGGCGCGGCATCCGTTCCCGAACCAGCCGCCCATTGCCAGCCGCCGTTGTTGGCCGACAGGTCATAATCCCGCAGTTTTTTGGCAAAATAGGCTTCGCCCCACCGCCAGTCGATCAGCAGGTGTTTGCACAGAAAACTGGCGGTAATCATCCGGACGCGGTTGTGCATCCAACCAATTTCGTTCAGTTGCCGCATACCCGCATCCACAATTGGATAACCCGTTCGGCCTTCGCACCAGCGCTGAAATTCGTCTTCATTATTACGCCAGGGAACACCGTCATATTCCCGGCGAAACGAGTATTTTTCGACGTGCGGAAAATGGTCAAGCACCTGAAAATAGAAATCCCGCCAGACCAGTTCGTTCAGAAACGTGAAGTTGTGCTCTTTGGCTTTCCGGGCCAGTTCGCGGATGCTGATGGTGCCAAAACGGAGGTGAATGCTCAACTCGCTCGTGCCCTGGATGGCCGGAAAATCACGGGTTTCCTTGTAATTTTTGAGCAGGTCCGATTGGACGGTTTTTCCCGGAAACGGTTCTTTCACTGGTTTAAAACCCAGTTCTTCCAGTGTCGGAATGGGCAGTGAAGCGGTTTTCAGGAAGTTGGCGTAATATTTTTTTGTGGGATACGATTTGAGGTGAAAGTCGGTCAGCTTGTGGTGCCAGTTGCGGCTGTAGGGCGTAAAAACCGTGTAGGGCGATCCGCTGCCGGTCAGCACCTCGTCGCGGTCGAAGATGGTCTGGTCCTTGTAGGCATGAAACTCCGCCCCGTTTTCGGAGAGCAGATCGGCCACCGCTTTGTCGCGTTCCTTCGCGTAGACTTCGTAATCATAATTCGTGAAAACCGCCTGAATATTGAATTCTTTCAGCAGGTCGCGGTAGATGTCCAGCGGTTTTCCATACCGAACCAGCAGTGATGTCCCGATTTTGCGAAACTCCTGCTGCATTTCCAGAACGGTGTTGTGAATGAATTCCAGGCGACGGTCGTGCTTATCGTCGAGCGCATCGAGGATGGTTTGGTCAAAAATGAAAACGGGCAAAACCGGAAAACCGCTGCGGAGGGCATGGTAGAGACCGGCATTGTCGTTCAGGCGCAAATCCCGGCGGTACCAAAACAGGGCGACGGGTGCAGAAGAAGGTTTTGACATACGATGGTTTTTCTGGGCAACGGCTGGTTCAACAGAAATGTTTACCTTACCGACGGACTTTAGTCCGCAATAATAAGCTTGTCATGCCTATATTTGAAAATTAAATACCCCCAACCCCCTAAAGGGGGCTTTAACATCCGGATTTGAAAGCCCCCTTTAGGGGGTTGGGGGTATTGCTCAGGTCTCATACACGGACTAAAGTCCGTGGGTACATTATGCTCGCTCTTCCGATATTTTTAGTCATTGCCGTTAGTTTTGTGGTCGTTGGGGTTTACCTCGAACGGAAAGTTTCTGCTTTTATTCAGGACCGGCTGGGGCCAATGGTAGTGGGAAAATACGGGCTGCTGCAACTGATTGCGGATTTGCTGAAACTGCTTCAGAAAGAAGATATTGTGCCGAAAGCAGCCGACCGAAAGCTGTTTCTGCTGGCTCCGCTGATCATTTTTGCCTCGGTTTTTGCGGGCTATGCCGTCATGCCGCTGACCCCCGACTTGCAAGGCTCGGCGACGGAAGTGGGCGTATTTTACCTGATGGCGATTGTTTCCGTCGATGTGATCGGCATTCTGATGGCGGGCTGGGGGTCTAATAATAAGTACTCGCTGTTTGGCGCCATGCGCTCGGTGGCGCAGATTGTTTCCTACGAAATACCGCTCGGTCTGACCATTCTCTGCGCCGTCATGATTTGCCAGACGCTGAATTTACAGACCATCAGTTTTCAGCAGGGCATCTATACTGAGGAAACCAATTACCTGTTCGGATTGAAAGCCCTGGGCGTCGACGTGACGAACTGGGGTGGTATTTTTAGCTGGAATATTCTCCGTAATCCGTTTCTACTGATTGCCTACATCGTCTTTTTCATCACGACGCTGGCCGAAAGCAACCGCGCCCCGTTCGATTTGCCCGAGGGCGAATCCGAATTAGTCGGTGGTTATAATACCGAATACAGCGGGATGCGGTTTGCCCTTTTGATGCTTTCTGAATACGCCATGATGCTGCTGGTTTCTTTTCTGGGAGCCATTTTATTTCTGGGAAGCTGGAATA
Source organism: Larkinella punicea (assembly GCF_003334855.1). GTDB lineage: Bacteria > Bacteroidota > Bacteroidia > Cytophagales > Spirosomataceae > Larkinella > Larkinella punicea. The sequence goes on along the minus strand of NZ_QOWE01000008.1, from coordinate 216,438 downwards.
CACCCCTGCCAAATCTCGGGCCCCTGCGCCTGGCCGACTGGACGAGTGGCCTGCCCGGAACCGCCTGGGGCAATATCACCGGCGTGTTCTGGCTGTTCTCAAAAGCCATGCTGGCGGTGCTGGTGCAGATGTGGGTGCGCTGGACATTGCCCCGTGTCCGGGTCGATCAGATGATGTTTCTGTGCTGGAAAGTGTTGACGCCTATCGGACTGATTCTACTGCTGATTTCCGGCGTTTGGCGGTTGTTGATGGTGTGAGTGTGTAAATAAACGCCGTATGCAACCAATAAGGTGATCAAATGTGTTCAATGAAAAATGTATTGCCATGACCACAACTGAAAAAACATACCAGTCGATCCTGCAAAAACTGAGTGCCATTCCGGTTGAGCATTTGGAACAAGTTGACGAATTTCTGGCCCAGTTCAGTCGGAATGGGAAAGCAACAGAAGAAACAAGGAAAGCGGTTTTGAATTTAGCAGGTTCCTGGGGCGATATGTCGGAGGGAGATTTTAATGAGTTTCTGACAGAATCCAAGGTTTATAAAACCGCAAAAGAAGCTTTTCAGGCAAAACATTATTCGATGAAGGAATTAGTGAAAAATATAGATCTGAGTCAATTAGGAAAGTAAATGCTTAGGGAATCATTGGTATTAATCGAAATATATAATCTGATTCTTAAGAGCTTAATGGTTATTTGTGGTTTGATGGTAATAATATAACGCTGTTTAAATATGGCAATAACTAGTTTGTTAGATACTAAAACTCTGAGTCTAAATGAGATTTTAGGAAATGGGAAGATTTACAGAGTTCCTGCATTTCAGAGAGATTATTCATGGGAGCAGGATAATTGGGAAGATTTATGGAATGATTTAGTAACGGTATATCAGACTGGTAATCCGCATTATATGGGGTCGATTGTGTTACAAATATCAGGAAACGAGGATGATAAGGAATATTTAGTGATCGATGGTCAACAACGTTTTACAACATTAAGCTTATTGATTTTATCTGTTATAAGAAAAATTAAAAATTTAGCTGATTCTGGCGTTGAAACAACTAATAATTTAGAACGTATAGAAATTCTAATGCGTGATTATATAGGTAAAAAAGATCCATCATCCTTATTATACTCCAGTAAGCTTTTTCTTAACGAGAATAACGATGGTTTTTATCAACAAAGGTTATTAAACTTTAGGTCGCCAGTCAATTATAGTAAACTTAGCGATTCGGAAAAATTACTTTGGGATGCATATATATTTTTTAATAAACAAATTGATATATTATTTCCTAATAATTTAACTAATGGCGGTGAGGTAACTGCTTTTCTATCAAAGTCAATTGGTGAACAACTTAAGTTTATTCAAATTACTGTCAGAGATGAGCTAAACGCTTACACGGTTTTTGAAACTCTGAATTCAAGAGGTATAGATCTAACTTCTACTGATTTATTGAAAAACTATATTTTTTCTTTGGTTGCAAAAAGTAGCAGCGATTTATCCATATTAAAAGGACAATGGAAGAAGATAATTGACTCAATTGGACTTAAAGAATTTCCAATTTTTTTAAGGCACTATTTAAATGCAAGAAGCTCTCTTGTTACTAAAGATAGATTGTTTAAAAGTCAAAAACATTTTGTTAAAACAGATCAAAATGTTTTTGACTTATTAGGCCATTTAGAAGGGTATTCCTACACCTACAATGCACTATTTAATTCTGAAGACGAACTTTGGGGTGGGGACAAAGAGGTAAAAGATTTAATAAATAGTTTAAATTTATTTAGAGTAACTCTCTGCCACTCGTTGCTGATGGTTGCTTACGATAAACTTTCTTTACCTGATTTTAAGAAGGTTCTATCAGCAGTTGTTACTATTTCATTTCGTTATAACGTGATTGGAAAATTGCAAACTAATGATATGGAAAAAGCTTATAATAAAATCGCTAACAAAGTGTACAGTGGTTCTTTTCAACAAGTGCAGCAAATTATTAATGATTTGAAAATTTTATATATAAATGACGATAACTTTCGCAATTATTTTACATTGAAGATGTTCAATACAACGAACAGCCAGCAAAAAAAAATTGCTAGGTATATTTTATATAAAATAGAATCATATTTGGCAGGTGGAGTAAATGCAAGCTATGATTTAGACGATGGAACAATTGAACACATTTTGCCAGAAAATATGGATGAAGACTGGTCCCAGATGTTTTCAGATGAAGAACACTCTCGTAATGTATACATGCTTGGTAATTTAACACTTTTAGAGCCTAGTAAAAATGGAAGAGACGCTGCACAAAAAATAATGAAAGATAAAATTGAGGTCTACAAAACGAGTAAATTCGCTTTGAGCAATGAAATAACAGCTACTGACTGGACAGTAAAGATGATCCAGCATCGTCAGATGCGCTTAGCTAAAATAGCTACAGGAATTTGGAAGATACAATAGAAAGTTGCTTTTCCTCCCCTTGCCTTTCTTTCCTATCATTTGGCGGTTGTTGATGGTGTAATGGCACTTTATTTGTCCTGGCAGGGTTGTACAGGTACAAGTATTAAATTCAACACATGTCTTTTACCAAATTAGCGCTCATTGAGCCCATTCTGAAGGCCCTGAGCGCCGAAGGATATACGACCCCCACCCCCATACAGGAACAGGCTATTCCCATTTTGCTGGAACGCCGGGATTTGCTGGGTTGCGCCCAGACCGGTACCGGAAAAACGGCCGCCTTTGCCATTCCCATCCTGCAAATTCTGGAAGCCGGAAAAGGTCCGGAACGCGGTCCCCGCCCGATTAAAGCCCTTATTCTGACGCCTACCCGCGAATTAGCGATCCAGATCGGAGAGAGTTTTGCCGCCTACGGAAAGTATTTGAACCTGCGTCATACGGTTATTTTCGGCGGAGTTCCGCAACATTCGCAGACACTCGCCCTGAAAGCTGGCGTCGACATCATGATTGCCACGCCGGGCCGTCTACTGGATCTGATGAACCAACGGTTCGTTCATTTGCAGCATATCGAGTTGTTCGTTCTCGACGAAGCCGACCGGATGCTCGACATGGGCTTCATTCACGATGTCAAGAAAGTGATTGCCAAATTGCCCGCCCAACGCCAGTCGCTGTTTTTCTCCGCCACCATGCCGCCGGACGTTTCCAAACTAGCCGATACGATTCTGCGTAAACCGGTCAGGGTGGAAGTAACACCGGTTTCTTCGACGGCAGAGAAAGTGAAGCAGGCGGTTTATTTTGTGGACAAAACCGACAAAAAACGCCTGCTCATCCACCTGCTCAACGACAAGGCCATTGAATCGGCCCTGGTGTTTGCCCGCACCAAACACGGTGCTGATAAAGTCGCCAAAGATCTGCTGAAAGCCGGTATTCAGGCGGAAGCCATTCACGGCAATAAGTCGCAGAACGCCCGCCAGCGCGCCCTGACGAACTTTAAAAGCCGACAAACGCGGGTATTGGTGGCTACAGACATTGCCGCACGGGGCATCGACGTCGATGAACTGTCGCACGTGATCAATTACGAACTGCCCAATGTCCCGGAGACGTATGTTCACCGGATTGGCCGGACGGGCCGTGCGGGTCACGACGGCATTGCGCTGTCGTTTTGTGATGCGGAAGAAAAAGAATATTTGCGCGACATTAACAAATTGATTACCAGGCCTATACCGGTGATTGATAACCATCCGTATCCGATGGAAACCGCTGCGGCCTCCTCCGGTACGGGGCAGTCATCGCGGACGCAATCGGGCAGCGGTTCCAACGGAAGCCGGGGCGAAAGTGCCGGCAGTGATTTCCGGGGTGGTAGCCGCCGACGGTTTGGACGGCGTTAGATACCAACGATTGTATTTTTTTTCTTCGTAGTCAGTTCGGCCGGCAAGTGGGTTACTATTTCCTGCTTCAACGCATCGATCAGCTTCCGCTTCAGAAAGCTGCGGTGCATCACCAGACTGACTTCCCGCACCGGCTGTGGAGCCTCGAAAGGCCGGGTGCGGGCCTTCCGGATTGCGTCCATGTCAAGGGTCGCCAGATAGGGAAGAAGCGTAAAACCATCCTGTTTATCAATGAGTTTGATGAGTGTTTCGAGCGAACCCGTTTCGTAGCGCAGCGGTTGGCTACCGTTCAGCCGCTTGTCGTTTCCGCACAGGCTAACGACCTGGTTTCGAAAGCAATGCCCTTCGGTCAACAGCCATAAACCGTCGGTTTTTAAATCCATCGCCGAAATAGCGGTTTTTTGAAAAAGCGGATGGGAGTCGGAGGCATAAACGACAAAAGGCTCGTAGAACAGCGGAATTTCCAGCAGACCATTTTCATCCAGTGGCGTTACCACAATCCCGACGTCGATCAGCCCGTTTTTCAGTCGCTCCAGCACCTGTTCCGTCATCATCTCCTGAATGTGGACCGTCACGGCCGGATACCGGTCGATGAACTGGCCAATGAAGTAGGGCAATAAATAAGGTGCCAGCGTCGGGATGATGCCCAATCGTAGCTCGCCACTAAAATCCTCTTTCGACTCTTTCACAATTTCCGGAATCCGCCGGGCGGTTCTCAATACGTCACGCGCCTGATTCAGAATGAGTTGGCCGGTTTCCGTTGGCACCACCGGTTGCTTCGACCGGTCGAACAGTAACACCCCCAGCTCATCCTCCAGCTTCTGGATTTGCATACTCAACGTGGGCTGGGTAACGTGGCAATGGTCGGCGGCAGTGGCAAAATGGCGGTGGGTATCAACGGCAACAATGTATTCTAACTGCGAAAGGGTCATGAATGGTCGTGATGGCTTAAATGGTTATGATGGTTTGAATGGCTTAGGCGGTTTTGATTGCTGGTGGCTCTTAAACATTTTCAACCATCCGGCCATTTTTAGCCCTCTATTGATTATAAATAATTTCGATACAAAAATAAAAGATAGTGATTGAGTTGATGCCAATTCCGTTGTAATTTTGATTTGTCAATCAAGTTATTCACTATGGAAGTACCCGGTCAGGCCCTGCCTGTTTTGCAGCAATCAATTTCCGTTCAGAAACAGCCTGGTAAAACCGGCGTTCTGATTGTCAACCTGGGCACGCCCGACAGCCCGTCGGTGCCGGATGTCCGTAAATACCTCCGCGAGTTTTTGATGGACGGTCGGGTGATCGACATTCCGGTGGTGTCCCGCACGTTTCTGGTCAATGGGATCATTGCGCCGTTTCGCGCTCCCAAGTCGGCGAAGGTCTACGGGGAAGTATGGACTGTAAACGGTTCTCCCTTAAAGCATTACGGTGAAGTGGTGGAGCGGGAACTGCAAAAAGAGCTGGGTGACGATTATGTGGTGAAACTAGCCATGCGGTATCAGAATCCGAGCATCGACGTTGGTCTTTCGGCGTTTCAGCAACTGGGTTTGACTGAGATCATTGTCATTCCCTTTTTTCCGCAGTATGCGTCGGCCAGTACGGGTTCGGTGTATGAAAAAGTGATGGAAATCGTCGGCAAGTGGCAGGTGATTCCACAGATTCGCTTCACCAACCGGTTTTCCGATCACCCCAAATTTATTGAAGGATTTGTCCGTCTGGGTCGAAAATACATGGCGCAGGAAGACTATGACCACGTGCTGTTCAGCTACCACGGTTTGCCCGAACGCCAGATTTTGAAAGGCGACGTGACGGGAAAGGTGTGTAAACTGGGCGATTGCTGCGATTCACTGCACGCCATGAACCAGTATTGTTACCGGGCGCAGTGTTTCGACACCACCCGGCGACTGGTGAAGGAACTTGACATTCCCGAAGGGAAATACACAACCTGTTTTCAGTCCCGACTGGGAAAAAATCCCTGGATTCAGCCGTACACGGATGATGTGATCCCGCAACTGGCCAGACAAGGCGTCAAAAGTGTGCTGGCTTTTTCCCCGGCGTTTGTGGCTGATTGCCTGGAAACCATCATTGAAGTGGGCGTTGAATACAGGGAATTGTTTGAAAAACACGGCGGTGAACGCTGGCAGTTGGTCGAAAGCCTGAACGACAGCCCCATCTGGATCGAAACCCTGGTCGACCTGGTGAAGCGGACGGCTTAATGTCAGATTTTCAGTATATTGAGATTTTAGAGCAAAGGACTATGGGTCAGATAGTTGAAAAAACTCATTATACCGTCGAAGAATACCTTGCGCTGGAGCAGGAATCAGACGTCAAACATGAATACATCAATGGTGTCATTTATGATATGGCGGGTGGGACTCCCGCTCACAGTTTGGTTGGAACGAACACAACGCGTGAACTGGGAAACAGTTTGAAAGGGAAACCGTGCCGCGTCTATAATTCTGATCTTGCCCTCGCCCTGTCGGAGAGTCAATATGTTTATCCCGATGCCAGCATCATCTGCGGCCCGTTGCAGACTTTTGGGATTAACAAGAATGCCGCTAATAACCCCATCGTAATCATTGAGGTATTTTCGCCATCTACGAAAGGATACGATAAACGCTGGAAATTTCGGTTGTACCGCCAGGTTCCGTCGTTTCAACAATACGTTCAAATAAGCCCCGATCGCGTTCTGGTGGATGTATTTACCAAAGTGGAAGATGATCTCTGGCGAATCGCTTCCTACTGGAGACTAACAGATACCGTTCGGCTGGAGTCCGTCGATGCGGAGATTCCCATGAGCGAAATTTACCTGGGCGTCGATGTTCAGGAAGAGCCCGAATAACGAAGGCCCGCTGCTGAGCGGGCCTTCACTCGTTTAAAAATTCAGTTTTTTAACTACACTGCCCTTTCGTCTCAGTAAACAGAAATAAACCGATGCGGTTTACCGACTCGCAACTTCTTTCCCCTTCGGTGTGAACCGCACGACAGCGTTCTTCACTGGTGGAACGGTTTTGAGGTACGTAAAGATGGCGCCCAGATCCTGCTCGCTCATGCCGGCATACATCATCCAGGGCATAATGGTGTTAAATCCTTCAAATTCGCCGGTAGAGGGGTGTTTAAAATCTTTTTCGGCAGCCTTAAAACGGGCAATGAAAGCCTGTTTTGTCCACGAACCCAGTCCCGTTTCGGCATCAGGCGTCAGATTCATCGCACGAACGGTTCCGACGGGCATGGGAAATTGCCGCCCACCGGCAAAGGCCATCCCCGGAAGCGGCTGGCCCTTGTCGTCTACGGGCGTGTGGCAGTCGCCACAACTGGCAAACGTTGTCAGGTATTTGCCATAAGCGATGGAATCGGCCGGATCTGGGCGCTTACCTCCCTCGGTTTGGGTCGGAATGGTGTTGATGATCAAACTCATCGGAAAGTCCGACTCGGGGCTCGGAATGGACTTGTTTTCAATCGGTTTCAGTGTGCGCACGTAGGCAATGATGGCCTTGATGTCTTCCGGGTCGGCCTGACCGAAATTGCCATAGGGCATAACCGGAAACAACGGACTGCCGTCTTTGCTGACACCCGCCGTAATGGCGCGGTAGATTTCCCCGTCGCTCCAGCCGCTCAGGTGGGCTGGGGTGATGTTACGGGCATAATATACACCCGGAAAACCCATTTCGCGGGTGAACGCTTCACCACCTTTGCCTTCAGTTCCCGGAATAACCGGGCCGCTGACGATGTTCCAGTCCCGTTCGGAGTGGCAATCGACACAAACCGCCACGTGGTTGGCCAGATACCGGCCCCGGGCAATTTGCACCGAGTCGGCCTGAATCGTTAGCTCCGGTGCCGGGCCGACATCGGGCAGGGCCAGTTTCACATAGGCGAAACCGCCAATGCCAATCAAAACAATAACGCCGACGGCGATTAAGAGAATTCGTAGTAACTTTTTCATGCTATAGTGTTAAAGGAAGGAATAGGTATTTCTGACAGGTAAACTTATTTAAAATGTGCGGGAAGTGGTTACATCAAGGAGCTTGTTTTATTATTTGGCAAATAAAAACCTGCGAGACTTTAAAAAGCCCCGCAGGTTGGTCGATGAAGTGTAAGCAGTACGTTATAAGATGGTAATCAGCCCTTTTACGACTGACCCTAACCGGATGGCGTCAAAAACCCGGGCCTCCGTGGCACCGTGTTTCAAGACGCTTTCTTCGTGCGAGCGAACGCACAATTCACACCCGTTGACGGCTGAAACAACGAGGCTAACCAACTCGAAAAATTCTTTTCCCAACACCGGATTCATCATGATGCTCATCCGAATACCGGGTTGGGTCTGTTGGTAGTAATCTTTTCCGGTGAAGTGACGGAATCTGTAAAAAACGTTGTTGGTGCTCAACAGCGACGTACAGGCCAGCGTTTCGGCGATTTCGGCATCCGTGGCGCCTTCCTGACGGGCAATGGATGAAAAGCTGTCGATCAGTGGCTGGTATTTTTCATTTGCAGCAACCGACAACGCCAGCAGATAAGCGTGCTTTTTCGACAGATTCTGGCTGCTGTTCAGCACGTTGCCAACGTTGATTTTCAGATCGCGCAAATACCGGTGGTCGACCTGTCCCAGCGTTTCGAGTGACGGATAGGAAGCCGACGTATCCAATCCCAGATTGGTCAGCAGCGACAGTATGGTTTCGTTTTGAATGGACGTGGTCATCTTTTGAATGAGTGAATGAGTGAATGATAGAATGAGTGAATAGCTCCGCAGGGAGTTTCATTTGGCGGAGCTATTCACTCAATCACTCATCCGCTCATTCACAATTAATATTAAGCCGTTAGCGTTTCTTCGCCTTTCACCCAGTTGCAGGGGCAAAGCTCGTCGGTTTGCAGGGCATCCAGAACGCGGATGACTTCGTTCACATTCCGGCCAACAGACAGGTCATTTACTGAAACCCAGCGAATAATACCTTGGGGATCAACGATGTAGGTGACGCGATAAGCAATTTTTTCGTTGGCTTCCAGAATACCCAGTTCTTCGGCCAGAGATTTTGACGTGTCGGCCAGCATCGGGAATTTCAGGCCACGCAGGTCGTCGTGGTTTTTGCGCCACGCCAGGTGAACAAATTCACTGTCGGTCGAAGCACCAATCACGATCGTATCCCGGTCGGCGAAATCTTCGAACTTATTGTTGAACTCGGCGATTTCGGTGGGGCATACGAACGTAAAGTCTTTCGGCCACCAGAACATCACCAGCCATTTGCCGGCGTTCTTGTGATCGTCCGACGAAATTTCATAAAACTCGTTGCCTTTGTCCAGCGATACAACGGCCAGTTTTTTGAAATCCGGAAATGTTGATCCGACGGAAACAATTTGATTTTTCATGGTTTGCAAGTATTTATACAGGTTGTATAATCTAAATTCTGTACAAAAATGCAAAAAAAGTAGGTAGGATGTAAATTCGATTTATTGATGCAGTATAGATAAAATCAATGCGGTTTTTAACTCCTTCGTTATCAGAAGGTATCTCATAGGTATGTTTGAATTGTGCAAAATTATATATTTTTAACAACAAGGAGGTTCTGTAAATATATTGTTAGTATAGTAGATTATTTTAAAAATAAAAACGCGAAACTGAGCTGGAAAATGATCAGATCATTTCGCCACGACTCAACTTCGCGTCTATAGAATGTATGGATTTGGGTACTACTTGGCGGCTAGATAGGCCATAACCGATTCATACGTAGGAAACGTAAGCCGTTCCGTATCGTGCCCCGGATCTTTGTAGTCTACCTGAAATGCTTCGGTGTATTGAATGACAACGTCAAACGAAGGAGGTGTTAAATCTTTTTCTCTTTTAAAATGCAACCGATAGGTGGTTGGCCCACTGTGGGCGTTAGACCGGTAAAAGTTTGTAATGACATAACCACCGACGGTGGGTGTGCCAAATTCCTGCATTTTTTGGAGCTTGGTGGCTAATTCGTTCATTTTGTAAAATAAAAAGTCATTGTATTTGCCCGAATTTTCGGAGCAAATGGTCCAATAAGCGGGTCAATTCACAGAAAGACTGCTTACTGAAATCGTTTTCAACGTGTAGTCGATTAGCGAATATCTTCCAGAAGATACTGCTTCGATTTCTGTGGTTGAAAAGTGGGTTTATTCGTTTCGACGGGAATCAATTGATAACTTTTGGCCGGGGCCTGATCGAATCCAAACATGCCGTTCCCCACTGAATCGTAAATGGATTGTGAAGGTCCGATAACCGGCCGGAAAACCCGATGAAGCAGGTTGTTCCATTGCGTTACTCCGATCGTTTTAATTTTTTCTTTCAGCAAATGAATCGCATGTACCATTTTCTCTATGTTGTTTAATAGTGAAAGAGCGGCCAACAAACCGGTTGATAAAGGCACCAAGCGGTCGTTTTACCATGATCAGACCAACTCGATAATCATGATATCTACTCTGAAATACAGTGCTTTACAAAAAAGAAGAGTGGCAGCCTATCGGTACTTGTCAACCAGGAAGCCAAAATCGATGATGGAGAAGCTGCACCATATACTGGATATAACGCTAGATAGGCTTTATTAGTTACGAAAACAAATTATTTCTTTTGGCTGATTTATAAAGAGTTATTCCCGAACCGACTAATCCGATTCGGGAATAACCCGGGAATTGGGAAAGTTCGAATGCTATTCGGCGTAACACCGCACCTCCAGTAAAGCCGCCGGAACCGGCCCATTCATGGTTTTCAGGTGAATGGTCAGGCTGCGGGTTTCGACGGGCTTCTCAAACCGGATCGTATTGCGGGTTTGGTGATTGTCGCTTTCCTGAAAAATACGCTCGTTGCGATCATTACAGAGGATGTATTGACGAACACAAAACGGGACTTCCGTCTCCGGATGCGTCATAATCACGGTTTCGAGCGGGTGGTCGAAGTCGCCGTCGAAGAACAGTTCCACTCGGCCGATGCGCTGGAGTGAAGGCCAGCTTAAAGTAACCGTCGGATTCGGATCGTTGGGGGCCGCTACGTAGGCATTGGGTTGATTCGTCGGCCGCTGAATCCCGTTGCGCAGATTTTCGACGCCAAAAAGCGCAATACCGGAATCGATTTTCAAGGCAATATTCTGGCCTTTGGGTCTCCGTTCGGGCGTCCAGAATTCGAACGCATCTACCCCGATGTCTTCCGTCGGTTCCTGTTTGCCAAAGTTGGAAACTGCCGCGTTAATTTTGTTGAAAACCGACAGGATACCCGTCACCCGCAACGCACTGTATTGCAGCCGAATGTGCTCGTTTTTCAAAAAGGTTACAAAAACATACCCCGGTTCTTCCAGGACGGCTTCAAAATTCAGATCCAGTTCCTGTTTGCCTTTTGGCAGCGAAAGCGAAAGCGTTTGCAGGGTTACATCCGGCGTGTGGTTGTCGGGTTTGCTGCTGCGACGCAGTTCAACCGTCAATGTGGTGGCCTGGTCGGCACTAACCCAAACCGTCAACCCCGGAACCGGCCCGGCAGGCAAAGGCAGCATCTGGGCGGCTGAGGCCGTCAGCGGAACCAGAGGGCCGTCGGTCGGTAATTCATTTAAAACCAGCTCGCTGGAAGCCGAAAGGGTGGCTTTTTGGGTTAAGTCGTTTTCGTCGCGAAGCACTAACCTAGGAATGTGCTGACCGGTTTTCAGGAGTTCCTGCTGTAATTTCTGCATCCGGACCGGTTCGGTCAGGTCGCGGGGCAACAGACCGTCGCGGGTACACAAAGCTGCGGCCATTCCAACGGCCTGTCCGCCGTGCGCACTCGTTCCCATCACCCGCGAGGAAGCAAAAGCGACGTGCGACGCGCTGATAATTCGTCCGGCCATGAACAGGTTTTTGATATTTCGGCTGTAAAAAGAGCGGTATGGAATCTGGTAAAGTCCCTTGCTGTGCCACTGGTTGCAACCCGGTTTTTCGGAAAAAACGCCGTCGGCGGGGTGTAAATCCAGCGACCAGCCACCGAATGCCACGGCGTCGGGATGCGTGCGTTGTTCGACTACGTCTTGCTGTGTCAGCATGTAATCGCCTTCAAACCGGCGGCTTTCGCGTTTGCCGGGAATCTGCCCCACCCACTCAAGCGTCATCGTTTCGGCTTCTGGAAACTGCCCGGAATTCTTGATGTGATTCCAGACGCCGTAGACCACTTTCCAGAGTTCCCACTTGATGGTTTCGGTTTCGTGAACCGTGTCGAGCCGACCGCCGTATTCGATCCACCACAACTGACAACCGAATTCTTTGGTGTTGAATCGCCGGTAGCGTGGAATCTGGGTGATGTCCTGAAGGGCATACGAAGGCGGCACGAACCGCACCGGTTTGCCGGTGTCTTTCGAGTAAAAGTAAAGTGAATGCCCCAGCAGTTCGCCATACTCGGCCGTTGGCGCAAATTTCTCCCCAAACTCCTCCCGCGACTCGGCACCCATCCGGAACGCGGCCCCGGCCTGAAACGCCACGACGCCATCGCCCGAGGCATCGCAGAAAAGTGGGGCCACCAACTCATAGGCCGTGCTGTTCTGGCTGCAAAAAGCCTTCAATCCCGTAATGGTTTCGGCATCCGGAGCGCCGGCCGCGGACTTCTCCACTTCGTAGACTGCGGTGTTCAGCAGGAGCTTGATGTTCGGCTCGTTGACAACTTTTTCGAGGAGGATCGTGTCAAAAATCAGCGGGTTCCCTTCCGGATTCCGGTACAGGTTTTCGAGCAGAAGCTCGTCAATAAAACCGCCTTCGCGCGCCCAGCGGTTGTTGTTGCCCATGTGCGAGGTGGCTCCCAGAACCCAGAGCCGGACTTCGCTGGAAGAGTTGCCGCCCAGTACGGGCCGGTCTTGCACCAGCACCACCTGGATGCCCGCCCGGGCCGCCGTAATGGCACAACAGGTACCGGAAAGTCCTCCGCCTACCACCACCAAATCAGCCTCGTACCGGACGGTTTTCGGACTTCGTTTATCGGTTGCTTGTTCGCGTATCATTCGTCAGATCAATCGTTTGCGTTAGAATTGAAAAGCCCGTCGGTTTCACAACCTCAACGGTCATTGTTTTATCGAAACCGGTTACCGGAAGTATAATGTCAGTGGTTTGGCCCGGTTGTAAATCGGGAATCAGTTGGGTGGCTGTACCGGTTTTCAGGCGGTATTGTTTCAAGGCATACGCCGGAAAATCGGGCCGGGCCGTTAGCCGGATCGTGAGGGCATGTGTGCCTTCCGGGCCGGGTTTCCAGCTTAATTTTTCAATCGTCAACGGAGCCATACCGGTTTGGTGAGTCGCATACAGCGGCCGTTTCGAGCGGTCGTGCCGGACGAGGCCCCAGGGCCGGGTGCCGTCGGGATTGGTGCCGTCGTGGCGGCTGAGGTAATCGTTGAACGACCACCACGACGCTCCCACCACATAGGGCAGTGGCCGGACATCATTCAGGAACTTTTCAAGGTGAGTAACCTGACCCGCTTCGCCATTGTTGCCATCGGCCCGGGTGCCGTATTCACTAATGAAAATCGGTTTGTCGGGATACAGCGAATGAATGTGTTTCAGGATGTTGGCGTGATTCCCGTAGGTATTGGTCGAGATAAAATCACAATACTGACTGGCTTCGTCTTCCGGTTTTTTGGGCAGAATGTTCAGCCGCATCGATGCGAAAGTGTATAATCGCGTGGGATCCAGCTCACGGGCGTAGGCAATCATATCTTTGGTCCAGCGCTGCCCGGCGGGTTGCTCCGACAAATATTCATTCCCCACGCTGTAGGCGATGACACTGGGGTGGTTCCAGTCGCGCTCGGCCATCTCGCGGAACTGCTGCCGGAATTTGGTGCGGATGGTATCATTGTCCATCAACCTTGGCGTAATCTGCCAGTTACCGGCTTCGGTGATGATCAGCATCCCGTTGCGGTCGGCCCAGTCGTAGACGGTTTCGGAGGGTGTGTAGTGCGTCAGGCGGTGGAGTTCCATGCCCGCTTCCTTCATCAGCCGCAGGTCTTTTTCGACCAGCCAGTCCGGTTCCAGCGATCCCAGAGCGGGGTAATCGACCACGCGGTTTCCGCCCGCTACCTTGATCGGCTGGCCGTTCAGCAACAGTTGCGCATTGCGAACCTCTACTTTACGAATGCCAAAATGAGTCCGGACGGTATCGGTAGCGGCAATCACCTGAATGTCGTACAAGGTCGGCTGATCGAGACTCCAGAGTTTCACTTCGGCGGCTTTGAGTGCCGTTTCGGCCTCCAGCACCAGGGTTTGATTGGCAGCCGAACCGGGTTGCTGTTTCCAGTTGAGCGGAATCACTTTTCCGGCCTGCTCGACCCGAAACGTCAGCTTGGGGGCATTCGTTTGACCGGTGGTGTTGCGAATCCGGGTTTTGATCTTCAGCGTGGCGGTTCCTTTCGTCAAATCCGGCGTCGCTTCGATTTTTACATTTTCGACATACACGGCCGGTTCGACGGTAAGGTAAACCGGTCGGATCAGACCTCCGTAGTTGACCCAGCCCGGAAACGGATCGTTGGGTTCGTTGTTGTCTTTCGACCCCGGAATGGTGCCGACTTTCCAGGTGTTGTTATCGACCGAAACCGCAATGGTGTTAGCACCCGCTTTCAGGAAATCCGTTACATCGAAGTGAAACGGCGTGTACCCGCCTTCGTGCGAACCAACTTTCTGCCCGTTGAGCCAGACGACGGTTTTGTAATACGCGGCATCGAAATGGAGCAACACGCGTTTGCCGGTGGTCGGTTGCCACGGAAACGTCCGGCGATACCAGGCCGTACCGGTATAAAACTGGTAGCGCGGGTCGACCGAAAAACAATGCGGCACCGTCACCTTATTCCAGCGGTTGAGCGGGGCGTCTTCGCGGTACCATTTTCCGGTTTCGCCGACGTCGTTTGGGTCCATCGCAAATACCCATTCGCCGTGCAGTGGAATGGCTTTTGGGTCGCGGATGCTGTACTGGCCGAACGAAACCGTGGCGAACTGGAGTACTAAAAATAGAATGATCAGAGGTTGTCTCATGTGAGGAATCAATGTGTTTTGATGATTTTCTCCGGTTGTTGCAGCCCTGAAGGGATTTGAACCCGACGGGACGCCAGCCACGGAATGAAAGAACCGGCCAGGACGACCCCGGAAATAACCGCCGTGATGCCAGCCCCCTGCGTGGTCAGGAAACTCAGTCCGAACAGCATGACGGCGGTGAAAACCAGCGATACGGCAATCACCCGCAAGCCAAAGCGGTTTTGTTTCTTCACTTCAATTGCTTCTTCTTCACTGACGGCTTCGGCCGCATCGATCCGTTTTTGTTTATCGGCTGCGCGATACGTCAGGTACTCATCAGCTACCTTTTCGCGGGATCTCGCCCAGAGTTCATAGGCCAATAGAAGCAGTAGAGGTAAGCCGACGCCAATAATCGTTTCGGCTCCGCGTGTCAGTTTGAAATCCAGCATCCAGGGCGAAACCGCTTTGAAAAACAGGTTGACGGTCAGGCCAATACCGGTTACCCAGAGCGTCGCTTTTCCGGTCAGGCGTTTGGAAAACAGCGCCCAGAGGGGAGGAGCCAGCAGCGGACCACCCGAAATGGACGAAATGCTCAGGACCACTTCCACAATGCCGCCAGCCGCCGGAACCATCAGCGCAATGATGATCATGCCGACGCCGAAAAACCACGATGAGCCGCGAGCCACCCGCATCAGTTGTTTGTCCGACGCTTTCGGATTAATCAACCCTTTGTAAATGTCATTGGTGAAAACCGCCGAAACCACGTTCAACGCCGTGTTGGCACTGGCTGAGGTTGAAAAGTACATGCCGGTCAGCATCAGTCCCAAAAGACCCGGCGGCAACACGAGCTTGCAGATCATCAGGTAGGCGTTTTCGGTATCCAGACCGGTCAGCGAAGGGTTAATGGCTTTGTAGATCATCGGCGGTAACATCCAGATCACCGGGCTGACGAGGTACAATCCCGCAAACAGAAACGCCACTTTCCGGGCCGATTTCGGACTGTCGACGCTGGTGTAGCGTTGCACGAACGTCCAATTGCCGCCGATGTAGCAGATGTGGTAAATCACGAAAGCCGCCACGAATCCGAAGGTGTATTCACCGTTCAGAAGGTTGAAAAAATCGTCCGGAACCGCGTTCGTAAAACCGTCAAAACCGCCGACTTTGTCGAGCGAAAGCGGCAGCAGAATGAACACGGCGGCTGACAAAACCACAAACTGCAGAATGTCGGTCACCATCACCGCCCAGAGTCCGCCGACGGCGGTGTAAGCGATCATGAAAATTCCCAATCCGATGGTGCAGGGAACGAGCGGCAGGTTCAGCGACGAACTGACCAGCTTGGCCACCGGATACAGCACCGATCCTTTGATGAAAACCGATACAAGGGTGAAGATGAAAATGTATACTTTCTGGACCGTCAGCCCCAGTCGTTCACGGATGAACTCGGCGGCTGTCAGGGCACCGGCGGCTTTCCAGCGGGGCGCGAGGTACAAACCGGTGATCAAAGCCCCGATGCACATGGTCCACTGAATGGTGATGGCCACCCAGCCGTGTTTGTAGGCGATGGAACCCCAGGCCACGAACGTTCCGGCGGAGAAAAAGCTCATGAACAGCGACAGGCCACCAATGAACCACGGCACGGCTTCTCCACCCGCAAAGAAGGATTTCAGGTTGCGCCCCGTTCGGGCAAACAGCATCCCGATGCCCAGCACAAAAGCCGAGAAAACAAGGATGACGGCGGTATCAATGGTTGTATTCAAGATTTTCTATATTTGTATGTAAAAATATTAACTGTGTATTATCCGAGTTATTCATTCCGGCAAAGCCTGAAGACCACTGAATTTTTCTTTGAAAGTGTTGGTCCCAAAGGCGTAATTCAAAAACTGGTTTCGATCACTCCAACGGGTGTTGAACACACTTACAATCTTGCTTTGGCCGATTTTGATCCTCTTACCCAGTCGTTTGACGATCGTATCATCAGTGATAATGGTGATGCTACCAAAATTCTGGCGACGATCTTTCAAATTGTCAATGGACATCTTAAACAATTTCCGGAACGATGGATTGTTTTTTCCGGAAACTCGACGGCTCGTAACCGACTTTATCGAATGGCAATCAATCATAGTTTTCAAGAACTTTCTGAATTGTTTTCATTGTTTGGCTATCATGATGATGAATGGGAGACTTTTCAATCAAATCGCCAATACGAGTTTTTTTTGGTCCAGAAGAAATAATCGTTAATTTCACTTAAAAGGCATTCCATGAAAACGAAAGGTCAATCTATTGATGATCAGGTAGAACCGGTTATTAACAGAATCAGAAAAGATGGAAAACCGCTCTTCGCTGAAAAGTTAGAACGAGTCAATGCGGTACTCAAAAAATCGGGGCTTCCCAAGTTACCCCCAAAAGAATAGAGTCTCGACATCGCTTCGTTCTGCTTATTATTTCTTGTTCTCAATCGTCACCACTTCCAGCCCAAAAGGCGGCAGCTTTTTCGACACGGTTTTCTGACTTCCCGCCGTGAATTGGAAATCGGAAGGCTGGGCGCTGTTGTTCAGCAAAACCACAAATACCTTATTCTCTGCTTTGGCCAGAATGTAATCCACTGACGGATTGTTAATTTTCACCAGTGTTTCGTCGATCAATAGGCTGGCCTTCTCACCATTCACCATTCCCGGCGCAAAACCGTAGGTCTGGTGCGGTCCCACTTTAGGCGTTACAAAACCGCGCGGGAACACCACTTTGCCCCCCGAACGGAGTTCCGCTTCGGCCAGTAAATAATCCGTTAGCCAGCCCACCTGCCACCAGGCGTGATGCGGATACGGCCCCGCGCCCCGGTTCATGGCCTGCCAGTAATAGGAAGCGACACTCGTTTTAGGATCGACAAACGCATCACGGCCAATGGCTGCGGCCCGCGCCATGTCGGCAAAAATCGGTTCTTTCGTCAGTCCATACATCCGGATGAACATCCCGGCGTGGCTGGCGAGTTGAATCGGGCCGAGCCGGGTGGCCGAGCCGAAAATGCCGCCGTGTTCAAAACTCAAACCCGCCTGACTGATTTCCCAATCTTCTTTTTGCGCGCCATTCACGGTTTTTAGTTTGTGGCTGGCAATCGGGTGCGTATAAATCGAGGTGGTATACAACTTGGCCGACGTGATGGCGGCTGCTTTGTACCGCTCGTCCTTCGTCAGATCATACAAATCCAGAAAGGCCTGCGCCGACTGGCCGGTGGCAAAATCCGGTGCGTAGCGGGCATCCCCGCAAACGCCCAGAAAATTCCCGGTTTCGACGGCATTTTTGATCAGCCAATCGGCTCCTTTCCGGGCCGCAGCGAGGTATTTGGGGTCTTTCAGGATGCGGTGGGCGACAATCATGCCGTAAAAAGTCGGTCGAACGTCCTGCACATCCTTGAAAATTTCCTGTTCCGTTTTCTTGTCGTAGGCCACGGCCCAACTGCCATCCGGTTTTTGCCAGGTCAGCAAGCGCTCGGCACCAAACCGCAACCGCTCCTTCAACTCCTGATCTTCCGGTTCGAACAGCAGCATGTTCCCAATGTCCAGCAAGGTGTAATACGTCAGCGCAATCGGTTCGACCACCGCGCCCCATTCTTCGACAAACTTCTTCGATTTGGCCAGATAATACTGTCCCTCAACGGCTCCCTTGAAAAAACCGTTGTTGGTTTCCTGTTGCACCAGCTTAAAGTTTTCGGCGTAGGGCAACACATTTTTCGTCAGCAACGAGTCGCCGGTGGCGGTTGCCAGCATCCACATCGCGCCGTAATCGGAGTTTTTCATGGCGTCTTTGTTCGAGCCAACGACGCCCCCCAGATACGACTGCGCGCCGATTTTCTTGCCTTCAAATTCCTCCACATTCCAGAGCGACGTTTTCGGGTCGGTCAAATAATTGTGCATTTTCTGGATGCGGTCGGTCAGCGATTGCTTGCTCTGCCGCAACGCCAGCGATTCTTTAAACTGATAAATATCGTACACCGTATGGTTCAGCGCCTTGAACCAGTCGCCGTCGGTCAGGCTGTAGCGGAACGTGTAGCTGATGCTTTCGCCCGACTTCAAAGCGGATTTGGGTTCGCCCAAAACCGGGAAATAGAGCGTCGGCGAAAGCTGGGCCTTGCGGTTCATGTGCGACAGGCCGATGTTCCAGTCGATTTGCGTGATTTTGTCGTTCGCCCACGGATCGCGGGCCAAACCGGGTTCGGGAATCACCGAAAGTGTCAAGCCGTTTTTGGTGCTGATCATCGGACTGAGCGTGCTGGCGCAGCGTTCGCGGTAGACCACGGGCAGGCTCGGAATACCGTGTCCGTAGGCGTAGGCCAGCACAAAATTGGGCTGCATTGTATTGCCCTGAAAATACCCCGGCACCGTCGCCCACGCCAGCGTTTGTTCCGAAACCGTGGCAAGTGAAGGACTCGCCAGCGAAAAATAACCGCCTTTTTTAGCGACCAGCGTTTGCTTAACCACAATGTCCTGCGGGAATTTCGGGTCCAGACTCCATTCGGTGCTGATCGTAGCGGTTTCAGTTTCCTGCCGAAAGGTCAGGCTGTTTTTGCCGGCCTGTTTGCCTTCTTTCGGAAAAAAATGCGTGGCCTGTCCGGCGGTATTCAGCGAAACCGGGTTCGTGCTTTCTGCCCATTGTTTCGTCTGATAATGGTAGTGTTCACCCGGAAACTCTTCGCCCGTGATGGTTTTGAAGGTTTGCTGGGGCAGTTCCGACGGTTTTTCGGCGGCATACAACACCGTGTTTTCGCCGGACGCCTGGGCAAACATCTGCCATTGTTTCCCTTTCTGGGCGGCCACTTTCTGCAACCGCCAGCCCGCAGTCGTCGATTCCCACACCAACTGAACTTTTCCGTTCGACAGGCTGAGTTTCTTCGACGTCTGGGCAAAACCGGTCAGACTGACGAATCCAAGTACGATACTAAGGCTGTATTTCATGGTAATTAGTTAATCAGTTTATTGACCATTGACCATTGACCATCGTCAATCGACCATCGTCTATGGTCAATGGTCAACACCTCACTTCACTTTAAGAACGGCTTCTTTTTTAAACGCGCCCAATCCGTACGAAGCCCGCAGAACTTCATTTTTGCCGACCGAAACCGGGCTGCCCGCCAGATCGATCACCTGTTGGAAAGCCACGCCGTTCGTGCCCTGCTCATTCAGCGTAACCCGATTTTGATTGCCCTTCGCGTTGGTCAAAACAACCGACGCCTGTTCATTTTTCTGCGTATTCAGGTTGAGCGGTGCCGTCAACCGAACACCGACTTTCTGGCCCGGTTTAGCTTCCTGAATGCGGGTTGTGAAGGTCGCGTCATAGAACTCGACGTTTGTGACATCAGCGGCCAGATACGCCAGGCCGACGATCCAGGCGGTATTGAACGTGACCCAGCCTTCCGTGTGGCCGGGGTCGCCGGAATACGGATCATAGGGATAAACGCCTTCTTTCGGTGAGCCATCCAACACGCCCCGAACCGTCTGGAGCAGAGCGGCTCCGCCTTCCAGTTCCTTGAACCAGCCTAAATCCGCGCCTTTGAAATCGGTCAGGGCATCGTAGCAGAAATGCCGCCCGGTCGGGTTGCGACCGTAGACGTTGTCCATCTGCGCCGTTGCCAGTTCGCGCAATCGATTTTGTGTTTTTGAATCAGTCAAAACCGATGCAGCCGCCAGGGCCGGAGCCGGAAAACCGGCGATGTTACCGGGTTCGTTGAAACTCCCGGTCGGGTTGTAGGTGGGGTCGGAGGTGGCTTTGATGTCGGCAATCACCCATTTGTTGTCGGCATATTTGCGGTAATCCCACAGGTTATCCGACCGCGAAATCGTGACTTTCGCCCAGTCCTGAATTTTTTCGGACAGTCCTTTCGGCGCTTTTTTCGGATATGTTTTCAGGAAATACGCCAGGGCATCCATCGTGACATACTCGTTCATCCGCTGGCCTTTGGTGGAGGTTGGGTCCTGCCAGTCGAGGTTTTTAATCAGCCAGTCGGTTTGCTGGAAGGCGGCTTTGAAATACGCGTCGGCATCCTTCCGGCCTTCCCGTTTGGCAACTTCATAGAGCATCAGATTCGGCACAATCGAATGCCCCGGCGGAAACTGCCCCTTGCCGGTTCCAATCAGCGTGTAGGTCTGAAACAGGTTCGCCGAATGTTCGAGGTCGTACCAATGCCAGCGGTCTTTCTTCTCATCACCCCAGATTTTGAAGAGGTAATCGCGGGCTTCGACGTAGACTTTTTGCGGAATGTACGGACTCAGGTCGGGGTAGGCATAGACAAAATACGCCAGTTGTTCTTTCAGCAGCGTATGATTCACCTGACCCCGCAGATACACGTCGACCGCCCAGTAAATCAACCGGACAATCTCGGGCGTGTTCTCGGGCAGTTTTTCACGCACCCCCGTATAAATTCCCTCGACGGGCATCCGTTCGGTCGAAAACGCTTCGGGATTGGCGGAATACAGCGCGATCAGCGCCGGAAGTTCGAACGAAAACTGGTGGCTGTCGCGCCAGGCCACACCCAGCGACGGACAGTCCGCATTTTTGTCCGTCGGCGAATACCCATCTGAGTTGCCGTACCAGCAACGGTCGTCGATCATGAACGCCAGCGCGGGGCCATACGAAGCCTGTTCGATGACATAGGGTGCAATGTCGAACGGAAATGACGTGCCTTTTTTCTCGCCATCCACTACAATGGTATAGGGGCCGGCGTTTGTCGGTTGAAACGCCGTAAAATCGCCGATGTGCCCTTTGATGGTTCCGGAGAACGGTTTTTTGCCTTCTGAATCTACGACGGAAAACGCCGTGCCATCCACCGCCAGTGGTGCCGTAAACCGTTTAGGAGCTTTCAAATTATAGCCAATCTGATTCACAAAAACAGGCTGCGGATCATAGGAATAGACTTCAAATTCGGGGAAACCGGTGGCTTGTTTGGCGGAATACTCTACCCGGATTTGATCCGTCGTCACCGGCTCAAAAGCAATCAGCGCTTTGTCGGGCTGGGGATTGTTGAATACCTCTTTCCAGGCTCCGCCGGTCGAGACCCGAATCCGCACCTTGTCTTTCCCGCGAAACCCGCGCAGCAACACCCGGTCGATGGCATACGGTTTTCCCAGATTCACTTCAAAATGATTGACCGGAGCCGCCGGTGAGGTATACCAGACTGTCGCGTCGTTGCCATCGACCAGATGCTGAAACGGGTTGTCGGCAATCACCGGATACCCCGAAACCGCTTTTCCTTTGGCCAGATTGACCAACTGGGCATGGACTGCATCGCGATGGAAAAACAGCACCGCCGTCAGGGTGATCATGCGCAGGCAAACCGGGATGTTGGGGAACGTTGAAGGCATGTTGAAAAAGTATAAGGTTTGACGTTTAAGGTTTAACCAGTGAAAGGGGCACATCTCGAATTTAAAGACATGCATCAAACCTTAAACGTCAGACTTCAAACGACAAAAAGTTAAGGTTTGGCCGCCGTGGGTTCGTCCTTGATAATCGCCATGAATTCCGGCAGGTGTTCCTGATAGACCCCACGCGGTGTCGTGTTGTATTTTTTGGCAACATAAGCCGCAAAACCGACGACTTCGCCCATCATCCCGCAGGTCCGCATCACGCGGGTACTGCCAAACGCGACGTGCGTGGTGCTGATGTTCCGACCAGCCATGAACAGGTTCGTGATGTTTTTAGAATACAGACAGCGGTATGGAATCGTATACGGCGCGACTTTGATGTGTTTCGTTCCCGCAAAAAATTCCTGACCTTCAAAGTATTTGCTGTTTTTGGCGTCCGGGAAATGCAAATCGATCGTCCAGGTGGCGGTGACGGTGCCGTCCGGGTGTTGTTTGCCCTCCTGAATGTCCATCTGGGTCAGAATGTGGTCGCCCAGCAGCCGCCGGGATTCGCGCTTGCCGCCGATGTAGGCCACCCAAGCCAGTTCGCGCTTGCCGTACTTGGCTTTTTTGTTGTTCTTCAGATACGACCAGTTGCCGTAAACCGCCCGCAGGTTGTGATCGCGGATTTTTTCGGCATCAGTAATGGTGTTGAGGTTCCCGAAACCGGTTTCCCACTGCCAGTCGGCCCGGGCTTCGTCGATGTGGTATTCATCCGAAAAGGGGAGCGCCCAGGGCGTTTCGGGAAACGAAGAAGCCGTATCCCGCTCCAGCGACGCCCACAAATTCGAGGTGCCGAGCGTAAAATTGTCGGCTTTTTCGGCCGCCAGTGACTCCCCGGTTTCAGCTTTGCTTTCCCGGCCAAACCGGTAGTCGGCTCCAGCCAGATAGCCCAGCGTGCCATCGCCGGTGCAGTCGGAAAAGTACGTTCCTGTAAACCGGACTTCCTTGTTGGTGGCGATGTCGCGCCCGATCACGGCGGCTACAGTGTTGCCTTTTTTCTCGATTTTATAAACGTGGGTATTCAGGTACAAGGTGATGTTTCGTTCCGCCTTGATGATGTCCGTTTTCCGCGCATCGCCGTATTCCAGCCCATCGGGATGTCCGTTTCCCGGATCGCCATTGTCCATTTCCCGGACAATCCGGCCCAGTTTGGGATAATGGTTTTTATCGACATCGCCCCGCAAATGCACCCGAACTTCAGAACTGTTGTTGCCGCCCAAAACCGGACGATCCTGAATCAGTGCCACCTTCAATCCCATCCGCGACGCCGAAATGGCCGCGCAGGTTCCGGCAATGCCACCGCCCACGACGACTAAATCGAAATTTCCGGCTTCGGTGGGTTTGCCGGTCAGGTTCAGTAATTTATTCCGAAAAGCGGTCAGCTCTTCCGGTTTGTCAGACGGCGTAAACTTGGGGGCATTGGTGAACAGAATGGCGTCGCAGCGTCCGTTGAAACCGGTCAGGTCGTGGATTGCCAGTTTTACCTGATCGCTTTTGACATCAATTTCGCCACCGGAATACCATTTCCAGGCATCCGAGCCACTTTCGCCAAAGACGGTTTTCAGCGGTTTTCCATCCACGACGACCTGAAATTTTCCCGGCCCTTTCGGGAACGGTGCCCAGTCTTTGGTGCGAACCCAAATCTGGTATTTGCCTTTTTTGGGGAAATTGACGTTTGTCACGGCATCCTTCACGGGCCGACCCATACCGTGGGCCATGAGGTAGGAGGAGCCCATGACAACAAATGACTGCTGGTCGATGACCCAGCCGCCTTTGTTGTCAAACGATTCCGTTTCAACGAAGACATGGTCCTGCGCAACGAGTTGCAGGGAGGCCAGGAGGAAGATAAAGGTTCGGAAAAGGGTTTTCATAAGGTTATTGGTTGTGTTTGCTTGAAGCCCCTCAATCCCCTAAAAGGAACGTGGACACAGCATCCTCCGGATGCAAAAAGTCCCCTTTAGGGGATTGAGGGGCGTTTTGTTTTATAGGCAGTCATCTTTGCAAGAACATCCCGGTTTTTGGGATGAAAAGCCGTCAGGACGCGGTAAATTTCGGTTGCATAATCGGGATTCGGATTTGTCAAATGAGCGGCCAGATTTTGCATCGCTTTTTCCGGCAATTTCGGTTGGTCGGCCAGCAATTTCAACAGCAAAGCAAACTGCTCGGAATTGGTTTTGACCAAATCCTTCGCCGTCATTTCGGCCAATGGCGCGCGGAACGGGATTTTGGTCAGTTTTTTCAGAATTACGAGCTGCAAAGGATAAGGTGCCGTTCGATACGTTTCCCACAACCAAACCTGTCGGCTCGGGTCGAAAAAATACGGATCACCGATCTTCTGCAACGCAAATCGCGCCGTGAACACGTTCTTCCCGCGAATGATCTTCAGAACATCCGTGCTGAACGGTTCAGCCAGCTTTCCGGTTTTGTCGATCACCCGCTCCATTGCCCAATACTGGTAAAAATGGTTGGTGCCGGTCAGAAACCGGTGGAGCAACGGCTCACTTTTGTAGCTTTCCGTAATTTTCAGCATTTCATCGACCACCGAACCGTGGGCGATGTGCCAGAGGGTATAACAGGTATAAACCGCCCCGTCGATCACCTCATTCTTCACGGTTTTCAGGGTAGCCCCGGCTTTCGCATCCACCGAGTCGGCCAGGTTTTCGGTGCCTTTGCCAACCAGATCCTCCATCGCAATGTCTTTGAGCAGCGAATTCGGACGGCTCAGAATGTCCTGCAACTTGTCGTAGTCCTCCTGTTTGAATTCCCGGTGGTCCATTTTGGTTAACACCTCGCCGGGTGGAAAATCGAATCGGGTGTAGTTGCCCAGCAAATCCCAGTAAAAATTGATATACACCGGTTTGCACTCGCCCGTGAGGCAAACCGGTGTGAAAATATTCCGGAAGAAATACGACGGCTGGTCGTTTTCGTCCAATGCCAGTTTGAGCGTGTAGGTCGTGGTGTCGTTTTCGGTGATGGTAAATTCCCGGACGTTTTCCAGCTTCGTTTCCGCAGCCGCAGCCACTTCCGAAAACCGAAAAAGCGGCAGAAAGACTACCAATAGTGAAAATAAACCACGTAGTTGGTTCATGTAGGGTCGTTTAAAGGGTATGATGAGGCTGTTTAGACGTACACCATTTCTTCGCTTGTTGCCCCCAACCCCCTAAAGGGGGCTTAAACATCCAGATGGTGGAAGCCCCCTTTAGGGGGTTGGGGGCAACAAGCGTAAAACCGATCCACTATTTCCAATCCGGATTTTGCTCCAGTTTCGGATTGGCGTTCAGTTCATCCTGCGGAATCGGGAAGTATTTGTTCTTCGCCGTGACGTTCCGGACGGGATACACCGGGTTGACTGCTTTCGGAATTACCGTCAGGAATTTACCGGTGCGGGTGAGGTCATACCAGCGGTCGCCTTCGGCAAAAAACTCCCACGCCCGTTCCTGCAAAACCGCTTCGATGAATGCATCTTTGCTCAAACCTGTCGCCAGATCTGCCAGACCCGCGCGTTTCCGAACGGTGTTGATGTAGCCGTAGGCAGCCGGTGTTGCGCCGTTCAAACGGGCTTCGGCTTCGGCGGCAATCAGATACATATCAGCCAGGCGGAAGATGGGAATGTTCGGAATCAAGCCCTGTGTAGAAACCGGGTCCTGGTATTTCTTGATCAGAACGCCTTCGGTCGTGATCGGCGTAATGCTTCGTTGCGGAACGGTTTTGCCGGTTTTATCCACGTATGTCGTGTCCAATAACTGCCGACGTTTGTCCTGTGTCGAAAAAGATTTGTAAAAAGACATATAGGCGAACATTGACCCGAACGTCGTCCGGCCATATTCCGGTCCACCACTGGCGGCCGGGCCACACAGACCCACCAACTGGTGTGACCGGCCCGGCGAGATCGGATCGACTTCGTAGGCCCACATGTTTTCGATGCGGGCAGCATCTTCCTGATCGTATTTGTAGACATTGCGCACATCCGGCATCAGGGAATATTTTCCTGACGTAATCACGGCCTGCGCTTTTTCGAGGGCTTTGGCCCACTCTTCATTATACAGAGCCGCTTTGGCGTAAAGTGCGTTGACCACTTCCTTGGCCGGGCGACCTTTATCTACGGCCGGATAGGAGGGCAAACCGGCGGCAAAAGCCTGGTCCAGATCGGCATAGATTTGTTTGTAAACCTCCGCTTTCGGGCTTTTTCCTACCACCGCATCGGCTTCCGAATAACTGGGCGTGGTTTTGATAGGCACATCACCGAAGTTTTTGGTCAGCATCCAGTGGTAGAATGCCCGCAGGAAATAAGCCTCGCCAATGATCTGCTTTTTGCGGGTTTCGTCCATCACCGCATCCGGAACCTTGGCAATGATCCAGTTGGCTTTTTCAATCCCGTCGTAACCCGACGCCCAGATTTGCTGGGGTGATTCGTTGGTCCGGGAGTTACTTTTCTGGGTGGTGTAATTGACGTCGTAGGTGAAGAGGGTCAGGGTGTTCCGACCCACCACACCCCGTGGATAGGTCTGGTCGTCGCTGAAATCCGCAATCAGGGTTCCGGCCGGGCCGCTGTACATATCCGCAAAGGGATCGTATGCCGCAATAAGACCCTTTTCGGCGTCGGCAGCGGTTTTGTAAAACGCTTCGGTATAGATGGACGAGTAAATCGTTTCGTCCAGTTCGCAGCCCGTCAAACAGAGGGCGGCTAGTATCGGGATGATTATTTTTTTCATAGTTTGATTTGTGGGTTTATTGCCCCTAAATCCCCTAAAGGGGACTTTAGATACGGAGTTCTGTGTCCAAGTCCCCTTTAGGGGATTTAGGGGCAACGATTAAAACGTGACCTGTAAACCACCAAGGAACGACTTGGCTTGTGGATACACCAGGTTGTCGATGCCAATGGCGGTGTTTGAACCGGCGTAGGTATTCACTTCCGGATCGAAACCGCTGTAGTTGGTGAGCGTAAACAGGTTGTTGGCGCTCACATACACCCGGATCTGCTGAATTCCCTTGATGCGGGGCACGGTATAGCCGAGCGTCAAGTTTTTGCAGCGCAGGTACGAACCATCTTCAATCACTTGGCTGGTGACCGGCAAACGACCCGCCTGAGCACCACTTACGTACGTATTGCTCGGGTTGGTGGCCGACCAGCGGTTGGCCAGACCCGCAAATTGATTCCGTTGTCCCAGCGGCATCTCGAACGAAAGACGGGCCGCGTTGTAGATGTCATTGCCTTGTGAACCCGACAGGAACATGCTCAAATCAAAGCCTTTGAAGGAGGCATTGGTAGAAAAACCGTAGATAAAATCCGGGTTCGGATTGCCGGTAATCATCTGATCGGCGGCCGAAATAGCACCGTCACCGTTGATGTCCTTCACTTTCAGCCCACCCAGTCGCCCGTCGTAGCCTGGCAAAATGGTTTCACCGGTCTGGTTGATGCCGTCATACACGTAGGTTTTGAAAAGGCCGAGGGGCTGACCGACTTTCAAGACGGAATAGGCCGTAATGAACCGTTCCTGCGTGGTGCCACCGTCCAGATCCACCACCTTGTTGCGGTTGAACGTCATGTTACCGGATACACTCCATTTCAGCGGGCCGTCCAGAATCCGGGCGTTCACCGCGAACTCCAATCCTTTGTTTTCGAGCGAAGCGAAGTTGCCGGTAATCGTGCTGTAGCCTGAACTCAACGGCAGGGCTTTCACATACAGCAAATCTTTCGTGGTTTTCTGGTACGCATCGACGATGAAGCTGATCCGGTTGTTGAGCAGGCTGATGTCGAGGCCAATGTCGGCCTGGGCCGAACGTTCCCAACGCAAATCGGGGTTGGCAATACCCGAGGGGTTGATGCCGGTGACGAAAAGGTGATTCAGGTTGTAGTCACTGCCGGAAGCCGACACTGTCGCCAGCGATTGGTAGGGGTTGATCCCGGCGGCATTCCCGGTAATCCCGTAGCTACCCCGCAGTTTCAGATCCGAAAGCCAGGAAAGGTTTTTGGCAAACGGTTCCTCGATGAGCCGCCAGGCTGCCGAAACCGCCGGAAACAAACCATATTTGTGGTTGGCGCCAAACTTGCTCGATCCATCGACCCGCGCCGTCAAATCCAGAAAGAACTTGTCCTTGTAGCCATAATTGACCCGGGCGAGGTAGGAATCCAGGCGCTGACGGTCCCGGCTGCTCGTTACGGTGCGGTTCAGGGCCAGTTGAAGAGCGTCGTTCTGGGTGGCATCGTTCGGAAAACCGTTGGCGTTGATCTGGTTGGAGTTATACTGTTCCGATTGCGACGCAATCACCGCCGTAGCTTTAAAGGTGTGGTTGGTGGCGAAACTCGTACTGTACGTCAGAATACTTTCGTGCAGCAGTGCCAGACCGTTGCCGTTGACTTTAAACCCGGAGCCGGAATTGTCGTTCAGGTCCGACCGGTTGACAATGGAGCGGGGGGTGTAGCCGTCGCGCAAATTGCTTTGAATATCAGCGTTGAAAGAAGCCCGGTAGTTCAGGCCTTTCAGGATGTTGAAATCGGCGTAGAAGTTAACGAGCGTCCGCTTGATGGCGTTCCGGTTCAGGACGCTGGCGAAGTTAAGCGGATTAGTCACTTCCCGGTATTGCCCACCGGCCTGCTCGCCAAACGGAAACAACGTGCCGTCGGTCCGGTAAGGCACCAGCGTTGGCGGAGCGCCAATGGCTGCACCCAGAATGGATGCCGTTACGACAGCCGCGTCGCCGATGGTTTGTGAACCCGTCGTGATGCCGGAGTTGATGGCGTAACTGCCTAAGATACTGGTGCCAATCTTGACGCGGTCGCTCACTTTGTGATCCACATTCAGCCGGTACGAATACCGCTTGAAAGCCGAGTTAATGATAATCCCGTCCTGATCGAAGTAATTGGCCGAGAGAGCCAACTGCGTTTTTTCCGTCCCCCCGTTGATCGACAACTGGTGGTTCTGAATGGGTGCTTCGCGGAAAATCAGGTTCTGCCAGTTGGTGCCTTCACCGAGCGTAGAAGGATTCGGGTAGAAATTGTTCTTGAATACCTCGTTTTCCAGTTGTGCAAATTGTGACGCATTCAAAACCGGTAAGGTTTTATTCACTTTCTGAACACCGTAATAGCTGTCGACGGTAACCCGGGTGGCCCCGGTTTTTCCGCGTTTGGTCGTGATCAGCACGACGCCATTGGCCGCGCGTGAACCGTAAATTGCCGACGCCGAGGCATCTTTCAGGATTTCCACCGACTCGATGTCGTTCGGGTTGATGGTCGAAAGTGGGCTGACGTCGTTGATGCCGCCACTGTTGGAAATCTGAATACCGTCGACGACATACAGCGGTTCGGAGTTGCCGTTGATCGAGTTCGTTCCCCGAATCCGGACGCTGATGTTACCGCCCGGCGCGCCGGTATTCTGGTTGACCTGAACCCCGGCCACCCGCGATTGCAAACCCTGCGCGACGTTGGCCACCGGCGTCTGCACCAGATCGGCGGCTTTTACCGACGCAATCGCCCCGGTGGTTTCCACTTTACGCTGGGTACCGTACCCAACGACGACGACCTCGCTCAGCGCCCGGTCGTCCGACTCAAGTGATATGTCGATCGTGGTGCGGTTTCCGACTTTCACTTCCTGCGAAGCGTAGCCGATATAAGAAAACGTAAGCGTGGCCGATTCGGCAGCCCCATCCGGCAGGGTCAGCGAATACTGGCCATTGACATCGGTGGTGGTACCTTGTTGGGTACCTTTCAAAATGACGTTGACACCCGGCAACGCTTCCGTACCGGAGGTGACCCGACCGCGGATGGCGGCACCACGGCCAGCCTGAGCAAAAGATGAGAAAGAGAGGGGCAGCAAGAGGAGACAGAGTAGTCCGCTTGCCAGCCAGTTAGGTTTAAGAGGCCGCATACGTAAATCTGGACATTGTCCTTATGGTTAAAGGTTGGTATTGAAAATTTACAATTTAAGAAAAAGGGCCAGCCAGTTTAGTTTGAGAAGACGGTTTGACCGTTGAATAAGTCTTTTACCGGGTTAAAACCAACTAAATCTGGTTTTTTTGCTTTTCCTGATTGATATTACGACTGAATAGTAATTTTGAAAAGAAAAAATTGAATTATATTTTTGGGAACATTCCCAAAATCATGGGAATGTTCCCAAAAAGAAGGCGCAATTATCGGGAATCATGTTGTATTATTGCCCTGAAAAGGCTATATTTATTTGAATAGTACTATTTATGAAGAGTCATCAGATTACCATTATCGATATTGCCAATACGCTCAACCTGTCGAAGTCGACGGTTTCGCGGGCGCTGACGGGGCATCCGAACGTGAAAGTAAAAACGCGGGAGCGGGTGCTGGAACTGGCGGCCGAACTCGATTACCAGCGCAACCAACTGGCGATTTCATTGCTGACCAACCGGACGCAGACCATCGGCATCATGGTACCGGAGTTCCTGAGTTCTTTTTTTCCAAAGGTGATCATTGGGGCGCAGGATGTCCTGGCCAAAGCGGGCTACAACGTCGTGATTTGCCACTCGAACGAGTCGTACGAAACGGAGATTGTCAACACCAAGTTGCTGTTAGCCAGTCGGGTAGACGGAATTCTGGTGTCGCACACGAAGGAGACGCGGAATTTCGAGCACTTTAAGATATTCGACCGGAAAGGGATTCCGGTGGTGTTTTTCAACCGGATTGTCGATGAGATGAGTGTGTCGAAAGTGGCCGTCGATGACTATGAAGGCGCTTACCAGGCCGTCGAACACCTGATCAAAACCGGCAAACGGCGGATTGCCCACCTTTCCGGGCCGGATTCGTTGCAAAACAGCCGCTCCCGCCTGAACGGCTACCGGGATGCCCTGACGAACCACCAGATTCCTATCGATCCGGCGCTGATTATTTCTTACGACCTGACGCTCGACAAAGCCAACATTTATGTCAACCATTTGCTGAATCTGCCCCAGCCGCCCGACGCCCTGTTTGCGATCAATGACCCCACGGCCATCGAAGCGTTGAAAGTCATTAAAAGCCGGGGGCTGCGCATTCCGGAAGACATTGCCATCGTCGGTTTCAGCGACGACCCGATTTCGGCCCTCATCGAACCCGGCTTGACGACGGTTTCTCAACCGGTCGATGAAATTGGCCGGGAAGCGGCCCGTCTGTTGCTCAATCAGTTGGCCGCCGACGACGAACGTCCGGAACCGGAGCTGGTGGTTTTGCCAACGCGACTGATTATTCGTGGCTCAACGGTAACCGGCGAAAACCCGACCGGATTTGCCGATCAGACCAGTTTGCCTTCTTTCTGAAATTCCAGCCGGATGCCTTCCACCACATCGGCGGTTGCCAGAACGTCGGTTTTCCGGCTTAGCGCGCGGAGGGCGCAAAACTGGATGATGTTGAGAATGGCCGCGCCCGAAAGTTCGTACCGACCGGCCAGTTGCTCCATCGGAAGCTCGGGGGCCAGCCGGGCGGAGGGCGGCAGGCATTTCTGCCACAGCAGCAAGCGTTCGGCTGCGTTGGGGAGTGGAAAATGAATCATGGCCTGAAACCGCCGGGCAAAAGCCGGATCGATGTTGCTCTTCAAATTGGACGCCAGAATGACCAGACCGTCGAATTCTTCGATTTTCTGCAACAGAAACGCCACTTCCTGATTGGCATACCGGTCGTGGGCATCGCGGGTTTCGGTGCGTTTGCCAAAGAGAGCGTCGGCTTCGTCGAAGAACAGAATCCAGTTTTTGGCGTGGGCTTTATCGAACAGATTAGCCAGGTTCTTCTCCGTTTCGCCGATATATTTGGAAACCACCAGTGATAAATCCACGCGGTAGACGTCTCGGT
The DNA here is from genome assembly GCF_003334855.1 of Larkinella punicea. GTDB lineage: Bacteria > Bacteroidota > Bacteroidia > Cytophagales > Spirosomataceae > Larkinella > Larkinella punicea. The sequence goes on along the minus strand of NZ_QOWE01000008.1, from coordinate 184,471 downwards.
TGGTGTATTTGCCGAGTAAGGTGGCCGTCAGGGTTTTGCCCGTACCGGGCGGGCCGTAAAACAGGACGCGATAACCGGGTTTCAGCCTTTGCCCCATCTTCCAGTCCGTTCGCAGCGTGTCGTAATGCTGAATCCAGTGTTCGATGTCGCGAATCTGGGTGAAGGTTGGCACGGGCAGCACGAGATCTGTCCATTCCATGTCGGTACGGATGCGCTGCGCCGGGAAATTCATACTCAGGGCCGGAGCCGACACCCGCCCGGTGGTAAACAATTCTACATAGTCAGGATCGAGAATGAGCCGACCGCTCAGGCGCGGTTCGCCGGTTTTGACGTCTTCGAGGGACAGAATTCGTTCGCGGGCGAAAAAATGGTCGGGGCTGAATAAGTCGTACAGTGCCAGTCGTTTTTCCAGGTCATTCCCTGCCAGCACGAACAGGGCGGTTTCGCCGGTGGGCAAAAGTCCCCGGTGGTTGGAGCCGCGCACCCCGCCGAATTCCGGAAAATCCCCGCCATCGGGCAGGTGTTCGCGGATGATGGCATCGAAAAAACCGGGTTGGAGGTGGGGAGCGAGGGCGAGGAGGAGAAAAAGCAATTCTAATTCATTAAGCCCGCTTTGGGCTAAAAAGTGGGTAAAAAAAGTACTTTCTTCATAATCTAAATCCGGAAGTAAGGGAATTGCTGCGCCAGACTTTGACGCCAGATCCAGACGCCAGCCAATTCGGATGCGAAGATAATCGACGGTTTTGATGAGATTATGGTTCATTGGGTCCTCTGAAAGAAATTCCTACGACTTCAGTGTATTGGGTGCCGCCACTGCCTCGTCTGATGTTATATTCGGAAGATGTGATCCGATAATTTCCCGCTGACTGATTCCAGGACAAACGGATGGCTTGAGCAACTGAATTTCCTTGGTTATTTGTCCAGTGTTCGGCTAAAGAGGGTGTATGATCCGCTGAAGCTTTACCGATCGGAATGACAGCTTTCCCGTTAAATGTTTCCATATATCCTTCTCTTCGTTCGTCTGACAAGGGGGCATCACTTAAGAATTTAGTAGGTTGGGTGGGATGAAGTAGCGCGGGTAATTTGCTTCTTACAATGGCGCTTCGGCTGCTGGAGGAGTCATTGTAAAAGTTGGGTCTGATGGCGGCTGACCCACGATGGGGCATTTTTAACACGAAACCGGCACCCGAGCCAGCTGGCATGACATAACTGGAGCCGTGGGTAAATGCTGTGCGCTGCCATTGCGTACCTTCGCCGGAATAGCTCAATGTATTGCCACCCCCGTCGGGTTTATCTGTCAGGAAGGAAACAGGTTGAAGTTGACCAGTAGCGGCAATTCTTCGAAGAACGCTTGCTTGGTTGCTCACCCGTTCAAAACCATTCATTTGCAAATTTTTGATCCATGAGCCAATGGGAACCAAAGTGGTAGGAGTTGTGGATGCGTTTGCTCCGGCACCTGGGACTTGCGCCTGGGTGTTTTGCTGAGTAGGAGGGCTGGCAGCGGCACGAACAGCCCAAACCCCTTGGTCGGTAGGTATTACTTCCAGTAAACTTAGCTGATAGCGCACCTTTAAAGCCGCCAGTAGCGGCATCAATACTACGCTGGTGACTGGTCGGCCAGCAAAACGATTAACAATTGGAATCGCAGTTGCCAACGCACTATTAACGCGTTCAGCAGGGGTGCCGCCCGTAACACGCCCCACCAGCCGCCGTCCCTGCGCCACGACCCAATCCACGACGCGGTCCAAAGCCCGGTCGACCGGTTGACGGATGCGGGCGATGGTGTTCCGGATCGTGTTAGAAATACCGCCCAGCCCCAGCAGCCGCGCCAGAAAGCTGATCATGACCGGCACCATTCGCCCCATCGTGGTTTCCACCCGGTTGGCGGCTGCGACAATGTTACCGGCGGCAATGGCAGCCATCGAATCGACGTACGACTCCACCACGGCGGCAATCTGGTTGATGCGTTCAACGAAAAACATCACCGTGTTGTAGGTCGCCATAATGGCCTGAATCACCGCCCCGGCCGGGTTCAGCATGGAGGCAATGCGGATAATGGCCTGACCAATCACTGTTTGCCGAACCCAGGCGATGACCCCGTCAAGCACCATGTTGCGCAGGTTGCCGAGGTATTCCACAATCTTTTGCCAGGCCGCTGCCGGTCCCTGGGTGATCAGAATCCGCAGGAAATCAAACACCTGCTCCATCCGGCTGACGAATTGCTCACTCGTCGCCCGCACCAGTTTGGCACGGATGTTCTGGTAGGTAAGCCCCAGAATCTGCAAGACCAGTGATAAAATGCCATGTAAATCAAAGGTTTGTGGAAGCGTGAGTCCGGCTCCTTCCAGCGCGCCCAGCAGCCAGCCCACCAGGCCGCGCTGAAGGTGGGTAAGGGCATTTTGCATGAACTGCCGGAATCCCTGCACCCCCGCCCGCACCAGATTGCCGACAAACCGCACCGGATCGCGGATGATGATCAGGAACGTGGCCCGCGCCCGTTTCAGAATGGCCAGTACCCGCGCTCCCCCCGCACCCATGACGGCTTCGAAAATAAACTCCAGCATTTGCAGCAGGGCGGCTCCCGCAAAACCGGCGATGTCGGCAGCCAGACCGAAAAACAGACCGGCAATCCGGCTGATGGTTTCCAGCGGATGCAGCACGGCTTCGGGCGTGAGCGCATTCCAGACGGCGGTAAAAATTCCCTTGATGCGCTCCCAGGTCAGGTTTCGGCGGGTGGTTTCTACATTGAACCAGGTAAAAGCTCGTTGCAAGGCGCCTGATTGCTGCATCTGCCGGAACCGCTCGTCGCCGTTTTCCATCAGACTCATAAAACCGCCCACGAGGTTGGTCGGGCTGCGTTCCACCACCTCATCGGTGAACGGATCTTTGCCAATAATGACCGTCAGCAGCGTAAAACCGCGCATTTGCCGGGCCCGCGTGCTCAGTGGCCGAACAATCGTTTCTTTGATAAACACGACAACCTGACTGATCACCCGTCTGACAAAGGCCGTGATCCGGTCAAAGGGTGGCGCAAACACCCGGCGGATGATGTCCAGATTGCCGCTGATACCGAGGGTAATGCCCATGTCGTCCCAGGCCTGGCTGAACAGACCCCGGATGTAGGCATACGAAATGCCGAGCGTGGCCACCTGCGTATCGATCCAGTCGGCCATCCGGCCAACGATGCCTTCCGTGCGAAGTTTGTTGAAGAGCAATACCCCGATGGGGCCGCCCAGCGTCAGAAATCCTTCGATCAGGTTGGTTGTCGAGCGGGGAACTTCGCGCTGGAGCACCGGATTGTAACCAGCCAGAACCGTCAGGAGACGCCAGCCGGGCAAGTTGGCCAGCCAGCCGTCGATGGTGCCGGCCACATCAAGTCCGAACAGCCGCTGAACCGCAGGCATTGCCGATGAAATCAGCGGTTTTCGCTGAATGGCTGCACCCTGCTGTACAACGTGGGTAAGCTCGTGTGCCAGCAAATGTTGCCCAGAACGCGTGCCGGGACTGTATTTTCCTTCGTTGAAATAAACGTGATTCTGGTAGGCAAAGGCTTGTGCACCAATGGACTGGCTCATCTGAACGGCGGGTGCGTCGGTATGCACGCGAACGCCCGAAAAGTCGGCACCGAAGCGGGGTTCCATAAACTGCCGGGTGTCGGCACTCAGCGGTTGTCCGCCCGACTGGCTGGCCGAAAGCTGCGATTCGAAACCGCTATTGACAGCCGGAGTTGCGGAGTCGCCTTTTTTTTGGATTTTCTTTTTGTCTTCCTCCTCGGTTTTCAACTGAATCACCGGCGTATCGGTATCCGCTTCCTTTCGCCGAACTTCTTTCTTTTCTTTTTCGTCGGATTTCGGTTGGAGTAACCCGGAAGCGGGGAAAAACGGGCGGGCGGAGGGATTGGGAGCAGGCATCCGCATCACGCGGTCGGCAGTGGCATCGGCTTCGCGTTCGAACCGGTCGTCGGCCCGGCCCACCGTCAGTTTAGTCTGTACGGGCGCTTTGAAAAACGGTTCCGGCTGACTCCGCGATGGTGTGCCGGTTTTGGCAAAAAAAGGCTGAGACGTCGTCGCGTGATTCGAAGACGAGCTGGTCGTTTTCGGCTGAACGAGGGGCTGGTGTTGGCGCGTCGCTTTCATGATTCCCAGTTGACCGTCAGTTGTTTTTTCATCCACGGGAGCAAAACCGTGCCGACACCCCAACCAACCGGCAAACGATTCAGAAGAATATCCTGCGCCTTCGATTCAACCGTCAACTCCCAAAGCCCATTCGGCAGGAGCGTCAGTTTTCCATCCCGTTGCAGAAAACCTTCCCGAAAACCGTCGGGTGACGTATTTTTCAAAACCGCCCAATGCCCAATGGCCGCATTCAGCAAGCCGATGCCTTCTTCCTGTTCGGCATCGGTCAAGCTAATTTTTCCGGAAACGGGCGAATTCCAGGGTATTTCGCAGAGTACTTTAGGCAACAACAGGTCATATTCGGCCGCTGTGGGTTCGCCGGTTGCCAGAAAATGAAGCATGGTCAGGGCTCTTTCCTGACTTTCCGTATTGCTGAAAACCGCATCCTGCGTCCAGCCACAGGCTTCGAAACAAAACCGCAGGAACGGATGCAACAGCACGACGCCCGCATTTCGGACGTAAAAAACCGCATCAACGGGAACTTCGGTCGGTGATTCCCGGCGGTTTTCGATCTGATTATCTGAAGAAGCCTTTTTGGACTTGCTTTTCTCTTTTCCAGCATCGTTTTCGGACACCTGATCCCCTGGATTCGCGCTGTTCGGTTGGGAAATGCGCGACTTGAGATCCGGTTGTTGAAACGCAGGAAGGAGGAGTTCAAGAGCCGGGTTGAAGGCCGGGTCGGACGGCTGGATGTCGGCCCAGCGGTTTTCGATCGCTGGTAAAACCGCTTCCGGGTCCTGAACGGTTTTTTCGGTCAAGGCCGTCAGCAGCGCCCGATAGTGACTCGCCGGGAGCCTTTCGCGCCAAGCCTGCAAATGCTTCAACAACCGCAGACTCACGGATTCCTGACCGGAACCCAATGCCCGGAAAACCGCACTCAGCACGTTCTCCGAAAACTGGTTTACCAACCGAAACCGGGTTGCGGGATGAACCAAAACCGCCCGTAGCGTTTCTTTTTGCGGGGTGTTTAGGCTCGACAGGGCGGATCGAATCTCCTGTTCAAAGGCCGGATTTGATTCGGGCCAGAGCGTAGTGGGTGGGAGCAACCCAGTCTCCAGAAAATAGAGGAACGTTTCAAAGACCACCTCGCCGGTTTTTCGAACGGCGGTTTTTGGGTGGTGAAAACGAGCTTCCGGGATCAGGTCAGCCAATTGCCGTCGGAGCAAATCCGGCAAGTTCCGGGTAATCTGTTCCTCAAAACCGACTGCCGACAGCACACCCAAATCCACCTCAACCCGTTCCAGTTCGATCCATTCATCTGCTGAATCGAAGGCCGACAGCACCGCATCGAGGGTGGTTAACAGGTCCGTTTGCTGGAGGATTCGACTCGCCCGTTCCTGCACAGCCCAGCTATCCGTCTGCTCGCGAAGGTGCAACCGGACGGTTTGGCGCTGGATGATATGGGAAACCGGAACAGACACAGGTCGAAACGAAAAGGTTATCTACGGAACGCGACCGTTTTGATGTCACAAACGGGTTTGTCTCTGGCAAAAATCTGCAAATTCATTTGTTGGCCCAGCAGCCTCAGCCGGGCAAATTTAAACCGGGTTTTGTTGCCCCCTTCCTGGGAAGAGGATAGGGGGGTGATCGCCGGTTGATCATCGATTCGCCACTGATACACAACCCCATCCGGTGGAGTCATAATAACAATCTCGAACGAAATGGAGATGTTCGTTACGGGCGTCTGGATGTTTTCAATGGCAAACGTTTCCGGTAGAACGAAGAATTTGACCCCTTCGGCCCGATTGCCCACCGTGTACAGAACGGTGTGCAGCCCTTCGACATTGGGGATGAACGAACCCGTTCGGGTGCTGATTTCCAGGGTATCGGAAGTAAATTTGCCCCCTGCAGGTTTACCCGTAACTTTCAGTTTAATGTCTTTGCTAAAACAGACGAATTCCTCGGCTTTGAGTTCAATCGGTTCTGGCGGAGTCGGTTCAAAAATGACGCGGTTTGTGACTGGTTCGGTGGTTTCGCAGCGTCCATTGGTCGCTGTCAGCGTGACGACAAATTCCCCGGAACCGTCTTCTTTCAGCAAAAACTTGTGATTGACCCGGCCTTCCCCACTTCCGTTCACCGCTATTTTTTCCGGTTCCAAACCGTCGCCAAAGTCAAAGGTCAGGATTTTGGCGTCGGTGTAGCGGTAGACAAATACGACCTCGTTCTCAGCCAATTTGTCCGAATCGAAACCGACGGTGGGAAGGGCCAGTACCCGCACCTCAACGAAAACCGGCACCCGGTTAAGAACGGTGTACGTCAGTTTGTGCGTACCCACCTCCGTTGGATTGAAGAAGAAAGTCCCGTCTTCTTTCGTGACCAGCGGGCTGTCGAACGAGCCGGTATCGGGCGAGACGTCGATTTTCTCTTTTGACGAATTCAGACAGAACGAGTCCCGCATTTCGACGGTTGGGGGCGGTTCGGGCAGGACGAACTGCATGCCGTTGCCGGAGCCGCAGCAGCGGTAGGGCAGGTAAAAATCAGCCACCACGATGGACTCACCACCTTTCCGCAACCGGCGGTCTTTTCGGGCCATCACCGGATCTTTATAAACCATCACAAACGTTCCGCCCGGCGGTACGCCCGCGCCGTGTTCCAGTCCCGGATGTTGGAGTAAAAACGGCCCGAATGTCAGGTTGGCTTCAAAAGCGGCTTTGCGTTTTTCGTACGCATCCTTTAATTTTTGCAGCAAGGGCAGTTTGGCCAGAATACACATGGCTGCTCGCTGCCCTGCGAATCGACTTACAATGAGTTGATAATTGGACCACCTAACCCGGAAGATGGCCGGAGTCATTGGGAGAGCGAGGTCAAATGGCGGGATTCTGCCGTCCACTTCGGGGACGTGGCAAAGAATCTGCGCTTGAAGATCTTCGAAATCAGCCGTCAGATCGGCAAAGTCGAACGGCTGATCCTGCGTGATCAACAACTGGTCGGCATCCAGCCGCAGGGCCAGCACCTCGAACGCCAGGTTGTGGATGCGTCGCTGGGATAAAATCTCATTCAGCGTGGTCAAAACCCCCGCGCCAACAAACCCTTCGATGCGGTAAAACGGGTAGGTTTCGAGGGCGTAGGCAAACGGATTCTGGATTTCAGGCAGTGCTGGCTGGGGGCGGTGATAGGAGTGGATGAACCCGGTCCGGCAATGTTTGTGCTGCTCGTAACTCCAGAACGCCCGCATGGCCGGCTGGTAATAAAACGGCATCGCCCGCTGATCGATTGGCGACTTCCGGTAAGGATCGGGCGTGATTTTCAGGGAGATAAGCGTCGTGACGGTGCCACGGCCTGTGATGGAAAACCGGTCGAAACGGGTTTCGGGAACATCGAAAAGCTCGATCATTTTCAGGATTCGCTGATACAGCCAGAAGGCTTTCCGGCGAGAATCGGCTGCGGGGGCAACAGCCTGCGACCGGATCCATTCGTGCCGGAATTGCGGTTGGCACAGACCCGGTTCGGTGACCAGTTCGCCAGCCAGCAAATGCTTCGGAAACGAGTTGTTCAGGGGCATACAGGCAACCAGCCAGTGGCAAGTCGCTTCGCGAAACGCCGTGTAGGCGTCGTGTAAATCCTTCAGCCAGTCGTAGACATACTGGCTGTTGTAATTGGCACTGACCTTGCGTGTCAGTTCCAGCAAGGTGTTCGCCGGAGCGGTCATGGGTGTGAGGTTGGCCGGATCAACCGCCCGGATCAGTTCATACGCATCGCGCAAACCGTCCGCGAGCCGAACGGCGGTTCTGCGCAGAAACACCTGAAACCGTTGCAGCGATGGCGTATAAGGCCGGTCGTCGAGCCGCACACGCGTCATGGTCAAAACCGGTAGCCGGGTGCAGGCAGCGGCCGCCTGACGGAGACCGGTCGAAATCAGCGCGTTGGCGTCGGACTTCCGAACGAGCATCACCCGAAGCTGATTCAAAAACACTTTTCCCTTCGCATCACAGGCTACACCGGTGCATTTGTCGTCAACTTTCGCTTCGCTTTCCAGGTACAAAACAACCACTTTGTCCGACAAATCAAGGTCCGTCAGGGGCAGGATCGTTTGCGTATCGTCCGTGTAATTCGCCGGAAAGATTTCCCAGAGGTTCAAATCCGAATTGTCGTCAAAGGGCTTGTAATCCGGGTGGTCGATCAGGACGTAATCGACCGCCTTGGTGTAAATCGTCGTTTCCAGGCTCAGCAAATCGCCGTCGGTGGTGACGCCATAACCCGCCGAAACCGTGATGGTGTTGTCCGGATTCAGGCTGGGTTTCAGTCCGCACACCACGCCAACGCCCAGCAACCGGGTTCGGGTCAATTGTTCCTGATTGAGCAAAAAGCCAAACAACAGGTTTAGCTGTTCGGCAGTCAGAATGGAATCCGGCCGAAAAATGGTCAGTCCATACTTGCTGAAATCGAAGTGTTGGGTGCCCGTTGCCGGATATACTTCGTCAAAATAAGGATTCGCCATGGTGTTAGGAGTCGGGGGTTGGAGGGTCTTCCGGTTTGGACAGGGGTAGTGTACCCAGGGCCGTACGGTTCAGAATGATCGGGATTTCTTCGTCTTCGTTGTCGCAATCGTGCAGTACCCCCGTTTCGTAAATGGTATGAAAGTCAGGGTGTTCTAGTCGGTCGATCAACGCTTTTGCTTGGTCATTGGCCAGAGTTGGGTCCGCGCAGGTTGCCGCCTGGGCGTCGAGCCACGGTTGGTAAACTACCTCGAAATGGTGCAACTGCTCGCGGCTCACCCAGCAGATGCGGGCCAGCACATGAGCCGGAAGCTCCGAACGAATCAGGTTTTCGATATACCGGCGGTAGTCGATGTTGCGGAACCGCATGGTGTAACCGGGCAAAACGATACTCACCCGGTAACTATATGGATCGAGCGGTTCGCAGTGGTCACAACCGGGTTCCACGCAAACCGTCATCCACGCATCTGAAGGTTCTGTTTTCGGGCGGAGCAGGCTGTGTTCAACCAGAAACAGAGCTTCTCCGCTGTAAATCAGGGTTTCAAGGGCGGTTTCGAGATCCTGATCGGCCTCTTTTCGCGTCGAAAACGTTCGTGGACACTGGGCAATCGGCTGGTTTACCGAGTCGAGCAAGGCGTAGGTAAAGCGGTTTTCGACGGCTTCCATCCTGAAACGGCCTTTGGCAGGCACTTTCTGAAAGGCGGTTTTCATCGCCTTTTCGGCTCGTTCCACGCTGTTAAATTCGGTCGTTGACACCAGAAATTGGGTGTCGTTTTCCGGTGACTTCAGTTGAAATTGAAACAAGGCGGGGTTTTCAGCCGAAGGAAAAGCGGTCATCACAGTCACCGCTGAGGCTGTGTATGTCTGGTAATTATTCCCGCGAATACCGGTCAGCCGGGCGAGTCGGCGGGTGATGCCCGCGACGTTCGCGGTTTCCCAGGCCGGTTTACAATAATTATAAGCTTTCGAGCGGAAGATTTCACCGTATTCCCGGATAAAATGAACCTTGTCCTCCAGGATTTCTTCGCTTCCCCGCTCCCCAAACAGGGAATGCATCAGCAGCGCATAATCATTGAAATTTTCGGCAAAACGGGCGAGCAGGTGGTCCAGGAAGCGGTTTTTCCGAACAGGATTGTCCTCAAAATCTTCCAGTTTCGCCAGCACGTTATCGATGGTATCGGATACTCCCGCCGGGTCGACATACAGTTCGTCAATACCAGCCAGTTCCGTAACCGGTTGTCCGAAATAGGTCCGGGCGTCCTGGTCGGCGCTGAAAAACGATTTCAGATTGGCGAGTTGCGCCTGATAATTGGTGAGTATCTGATCGAAAAAAAGCAAATACGCCTTCAGTTGACGGGACTGTGCCTGGCGTTCGGCCGAAGCGGAGGCCGGTAGCCCAAAACGCCCGACGCCGTAGTTTTGCGGCAGGTCATTGGCGATGGACGAGTAGGCTTTCAAATCGTACATTTCACCAGTTGGCACCGGCAGATCGTTCACGGTTTTGCGGTTTTCCCGGTACGCTTTTTCCTGCAATTCCTGAAACCGGTTCAATGCCGCCGTTTTATCCCGCAGACTACCAACCGGAATAATGTCCTTAAAAAACGAGAGGGCGACGTTTTTGGCACAGAGTTGCGGCTGATGGAGCGGATCGATGTGCAGACACCAGCGCTGTTCGCCATTGGCAAGGGGAGGGCCGTTCAGACAGGCATCGCCCGCTTTCCATTTGTTCATCAATACTTTTCGGACGTCTTTCACGCCCTTCACGCTCATCATGAGGTTGATCAGGTCGGAAGCATACACCCGGCTGCGCCGTTCCGATTGCTCCAGTTCGTCGTCGTCGATGAATCCGTTCGCCAGCCGCGGGCCGTCAAAAATCTGGTCGGTAGTCAGCCGGTTTCCATCCGCGTCGGTATGGTTCTGCCGTTCCGCCAGCGAATACCGCTTGACCGGCGGAGCCAGGTAGTCCTGAACGCGGAACAGAATTTCGGCGTAGACCTCGCTGACGTTGGCTTCATTGTCCAGGCCGATGTCGGCGCAGAACATGACGTATTGCACGGGCACCGCGCCGATCGTCATCACGTCTTCACAAAGATTTCGGTTGGCGAGGTACGTTTCCCGCACCTTTTTTAAAACCGCCTGACGGCCAGCGGCTTCATCCGCAAACGTCCCGGCCCGCACCTGCTGCTGAACGAAAAAATGGTCGAAATCCACCTGAATGTCGTAGAGTCCTTTCAGCGCAAACGAAGTCTGGTTGTTGGGCAAAACGCCCGGGAAGGCGTGGTAAGCAAGCTGGGCTTCCCCGCTTTTTGCCTGACAATTCACAAAGATGGTTTGCGAAGCCGGTTCGAGCCAGGCATTCCGAACGCCGTCGATGTCGATAAAAAGTTTGCGGTAATCCAGGTCCGAAACCGGGCTGGTCGGCAGGGCTTTTCCGGCCGTCACAAAACTCGCCTGCATCGCGTCCCCACTGCCGAACGACGACGCCAGGAGGTCTTTCATGTCCAGCGAGGTTCGGAGGCTCAGGTCGGTAATCGCGTAGCACAGGAGTTCCAGCAGCGTAATGCCGGGATCGTGGGTGTTGTAATCCGTCCAGTTCGCGCTCGCATAGCGTTCGATGTAGGCCAATCCGGCTTCGCGCAGGGCCGCATAATCGGAGGCCGGTTGCAGGGGAGGAGCGGGCGATATCGTGATGGAAGCGGTGGTCATCGGTCGTTGGTGGGCCTTAACATCCCGTAAAGTCGTTTATTTCATGCGCGCTGAAGGAGGTCAAAACCGCCCGGGCGTCCGATGCCGAAATGACTTCCTGGTCTTCCCCGGTGCTGGTGTCGCCCACGAAATGCTGCATTTTCAGTTCCGTGACAAACGCCACGTAGGCTCTTCGTTCCATAAAGTAGAGGAGGGTGCTTTTGTAAATCGTTCCCCCAAAAGCGATTTCGGCCTGCGTATCGAACGCCCAGGGCGTCAGGTAGGCAATCAGATCCTGCTGGAGCACTTTCTTGTAAACCGCAGGCTCAAAACCGGGTCGGAAGGCCACCTGAAAACGAAGTTTCACGCGTTCGTAGCGGGGGTTGGTGACCTGAATTGTGACTGGTTTGCCCGCCCGGTGTTGCAGAAATTGGGCGATCGCGCTCAATGTGTTCAGGTCAACCCGGGGTTCAAACCGGTTTACGTCTTTCAAATTTCGCAGATCCGGCACGACCACAAGGGTGACATGACCGGGGGCGAGTTCCGTTAAGGTCTGGTCATTGGTATTTACTTTGCTGTGATTCAGGCATTTGACTTTATACACATTGGGAAATGTCTGCAAAACCAGGTGTTCGTAGTCCCAGATGCTGACAGCCCGCTGTTTGTGTCGCAACCGTTCGCTGACGCGGGTGTAATAGGCTGCGTCCGATTCCTGCGGTTGACCACCAAACGACGCATACGGTTGTTTGATGGCTTTCACTGCCGCGAGGCTCCGGCGCAACTTCTGGATGGTTCCGGCCGCCAGCGGCAAATCGTAATGCGCCGGATCGTTGTTCTGGTCGGTAAAGTTGGCGAGAACCGCCTGGGGGTGCAGGCCCACGAAATTGCACACGCTGTCGATCGGCGCGGCCCCCGAACTGGTTTTCAGTTCAGCACGCAGCCAGACAAAACCAGCATCCAATAGCGTATTGTCAGTTGTTGTTTCTTTCGGAAGGATAAATTGAATGATGCCGGACGTCAGCAGGTGGTTGGTGGTGTCGGAAAGTACCTCGTCCCGCGTCAGCAAACGCCATTGATTCCGGGCCAGCACGCTCCATTCCACCGTCGGGACCTGGTTTTCCGGATTGGCGCTTCCTTCCTCCACCTGAAACAGAATGGCGACGGCTTCCTGTGGACCGACATCCTGTAATCCCAGGAAAAACGCCCCGTGGCGGTTGTACTGCGGCAGCAAATAAAGGGCTTGCGACTGCTTTAAAAAACCGTGCTCTTCGGCCTGCCCGAATGCCGCCAGATGAAACCATTGCAGGGTGCGATTGGCAAACGACACCTTGGCATTGTCGGTTTCGGGCTCCAGGAGTAAAATCCGCCCCGTCGTTGCGGTGTAATCGACCGTCAGACTTTTCAGAACCGGCGTGTACGGCGGATTCGGAATTTTCTGCAGGCCGGGTGTCCGTTTGGCCTGATCGATCACGCCCTGGGTTAGCTTCTGTGGGTAAACCGCATGGCCAAAATCGGATTCCAGACTGATTTTCAGGAGGCTGGCAGGGTTGTTTTCTGTCGTTGAATTGCCTGGTAAAGAGGTGTTTAGTTTGAAATCCGTGTTTGCTGCCGGGAAGAGGGCCAGTCCTTTTTTCGTGACGGTCAAAATTTCGCCAGTTACCGTGAAGCCGGTTGGTGTCGTATACGGCGTTCCGTAGGCTTCGTAATAGGTACTCAAATTCGCGGGCAACCCAACCCAATCCGTCAGATGAACGGTGACCGTTTCCGGCGATTTGGCAAGGATTTCGTCGTTGCGTACCGAGAGGGTTGAGCCAATACCGGGTATGGGGCCAAAGGGCATGAACGGTTTTTCGGAACTGACCGGGCCGAGGTCATTTTCCAACGCCAGTGTCTTTTTTAAGCCATCGACCTTGACATCAATTCGTACGGAACGGATTCTCAGGTGTTTCCAGTCGCCATACGCTTCGTCGTCTGCCAGCCAGCAACGCATAACCGGCGCATCGGTGGCATAACCGCCATCGAGTTTCGCCGGGTCAAAAGCCACAACGGCCTCTTTTATGGTGGCCGATACCGTCACCACCAGCGTGATGACCGATTCTTTTACCACCGTGGTTACCTCACTGGCATCGAGCCACGCTTTGGGTCCGCTGAGCTGAACGCGGAGGTTCAGCGTCTTTTTCCTGAGAATAAAGTCCGTCGGTGGAAAAATTTGCACCGTAATTTCCCGGGATCCTTCCGCCAGCAGCAGAACGGGCGATGCCAGCGCGAAGCCCAGCCGTGCTTCGGGAAACCGGTTTTTGCTGGCACCGCCCCTGGGGCCAAATCCGTTCCAACCCGGATTTTCGGACGGAAGAGCTTCGGCGACGCCGTCGGCGGTATTGGCAACCGGCGCATAATAGACTTTCGAACCCGACCGAAAAACCGTCCGCAGGTGGCTGATTTTCGCCCGGTTGGCGGTCAGGTTGTGGGCGGTTTGGTAGATCAGCGGCTGTTTCTGGCCATCTTTCCCCGCGTCCAGTTTGGTTTTTGCCGGAACAATCTGCTCCGCAGCATTTTTCGCCAGCTCGAACAAAACGTGGACGTGGTCGGGAACCGGAGCCAGTGGACTCAATTGCAATACCTCCCGGTAGTAAAAATCGAGGTGTCGTTTGGTTAAGGTATTCTGGTGGGCCTGGAGCTTTTCAAACAGGTGCAGAAAGCTGATAACCAGCGCAAAATGCGGTTCGATGTCGTGGCGGGTCTTCAGCTCTTCCAGCGTAAAATACCGCTCAAAATTCATCAGGTCGGCCCAGACGGCGCCGTTGTCGGGCGTATTGGTAGCGTCGAAAAACCGGATTCGGGCTTCCTGGGCATACCGTGCCAGAAACCGCAGCAAGTCTTCCGGCTTGCGCTCATCGAGGAGCGTGTTTTCCGGTTGCAACGCGGGGAGTCGGCGCTGGGGCTGACTGAGTCCATCGCGTTGGAGCGGATTTTTGTCGGGACACGGCTGCGACATGGGTGCGGTTGGTTAACGGCTAAAGGATGGCAGGCTGGAAGGGTCGGCGGAATTCGAAATTTCGGTTCCTTCGTTTTTGTAAAACGGATACACAAAATTGTACCGGGTGTTGGTGCTGCGAACGCGGTAGTTGACCGTAATCAGCAGTAAACCAAGCTGTTCGGGCGGCTCTTCAATCGTGACATCAAGCGGATCGATGCGGGGTTCGAAATACAGAATGGCCGTTTCGACGCGGTCTTTTACCCGCGCCTGCAAAGCCGTACTGATCGGTTCGAAGAGAATATCCTGCAGATCACAGCCAAAATCGGGCACCATCACCCGTTCGCCGGGCTGGGTGGTCAGCAGGATGTGCAAACTGCGCTCGATATCAGCCAGCCCCGCCGTCATCTCCACGCTTTTGGGCGACGACTGCGGGTTGAATGCCGGTGGAAAGTGCCAGCCACGGCCTAAAAAATCGTTTTCCGATACCATCTTTTCGTTAATTGATCTGTACAATTGACCCTTTCAAAACCGCCGTGGCGGAACTGCTCATTTCTACACCCGCCGAACCCGTCGCTTTAAACTGGGCGGAAGCCTTCGCTTCCACGCCAACGCCTTCGATTTTTACATCGCCTACGGCTTTCAGCGTAAGGTCTTTGCTGCTTTCCAGTTGAATACCCTGATCGTTCATCACTAATTTGTTGCCGTTTTGGTCTTCCAGCGTAATACTTTTGGCGTCCTCGTCCAGTTTCAACCGATTTCCGGCGGGGGTTTCGATGGTCAGAATTTTGTTCTCGTCATCAAAAACCAGTTTCAATTTGCTGCGCGAAACGTAGCCTTTTTGGTGGTTGTCGTCGGTGGTGGTAAACGGTTCCGGCAGTTTATTGTGGCTACCGTGCAAACCGCCCAGCACCACGGCCTCGCGCGGGTCGTTGTTTAGAAAACCGACCACCACCTCATCGCCGATTTCGGGCCGAAAAAAGAAGCCCCGTTCATTCCCGGCATCCAGGCTGGCAACGCGGGCGCGGGTGCCTTCGGCCGCCGGATCGATCACCGGCAGGCGCACCAGAATCCGCTCCTCGCCCGTTGCATCGCCTTCCAGGCCGGTCACCACGCCAATCTGCAAGCCGCCCATCGCGGGCAGCAACCCGGCGGCTGGCGGCTGGCCGACATTCGTTTCCGACACAAACCACTGCGGATTCAACCCAAACTGAACGTTCGTTTCCCAACTGCCTTCCGCCAACTGGTGACTGACGCCCGTTACGAACACCTTGCCGTTGTAGCGGTCGCCCAGTCCGCCGAGGCTGATCATCAGGCCCGGCTTGACGTCGGCATTGCCGTAAAACCGCACCCGACCCCGGATTTTGGCCATTCGGCGTTTGAGCAGCGCGGCATCGGCCCAGGTTTGCAACTCCTCCGTTTCGAGTTTTCCGCCGTGCTGAAAAACCGCTTCGGCCGTCAACGCTTCGGCCAGATCCTGCGCCGACAGGTTTCCCGATTCGATCCCGGCCGGTTCAGCGGCTTCGGCTTCGGCCAGTTCCTGATCGGCATAATTCCAGGTGGTGGTTTTCAGGGTCGTGACCTGATCGCGGGCGTCCATTTCGGCATCGAAATCCAGCATGGTGGCCCCGTATTGCAATTCGACCACCGGTTCCTGGTCAAAATCCGGCTTTTGAATCGTCAGTTTTCCATCGTCGGTCAGGCACAACCTGCCGTTGACTTCGGCCCGCATCACGAGGTAATCCCAATCCGTGGCGTCATACTGAATCAGTTCTTCGTGCTGAAAACCGGTGTCTTCAGCGTCGATTTCTAAACCGCGATACGTCTGCGCGATTTCTTCGGCGGCTTCCGAATCCTTCTTTTCGGTAAAATACCGGCGTTTCGGCACGAGCGTCGTTTTTACCCAGACGTCTTTGGCGAGCAGATTCAGCCGGGTGGTTCCGGTCGACCGGGCTTCGATTCCCTGCCGAACCAGGATGCCTTTGAAAATCGTTTTCTCCGTTTGGTGATACCCCGCCTTGATTTCCAGCTTTTTTCCGGGAACAAACCGGCTGTCGTTGCTGGCCGGAAAATTTCCGGATGCCGGATCGCCATCTTTCAGCGTGAGGTAGGCGGTCGGAATCCGGTTGGCCTCTTTCTGAACCCGGATCGACAACACCTGAAACGACGTTTCCAGCGCCTGCTCTTCCAGAAAGAGGGTGTAGGTGGGCAGGTCGCGGGGGGCGGGTGTGTCGAGTATGCGCGGATTCTCGGGCATGGGGACGGTTTATGGTTTACGGTTTACGGTTTGTTGCTTGTCGATGGGTGGGAAGAAAAGCCGTTGTCCGGCTACCAGCTTTCTGAAATTCACCAGTTTATTTACGCGGGCTACTTCCCGGTAGAGTGTCGAATCGCCGTAGATCCGGTGGCACATCAGCGGCAGCGTATCGCCTTCCTGAACGGTGCGGAGGTGGGTCAGGTCCGGTGATGCGGTTTTTTCTTTTTTGCTGCGAAGCTCGTCGTTGATAACCTCCACAAAACTGACCCTGGCGATGGCACGGACGGGCGTTCCATCGGGTTTGAACAGCTTGTAGGTAATGTTGATTTTCTCGGTTTTGCACTTGAAAATCAGCTTGCCCCACGCCAGTTCGACGTACGGCGGCTGGTGGGTTTCACCGATGAAATCGAACGACGTTTTCTTCAACTGCTCCACCTGCTCCCAAACGCCCTCGCTGGTGCCGACCGACCGGGGCGGGGCGGCTCCCGTCGGCGTCAGGGCACCCGTGGAATCGAACAGAAATTCAAACTCCAGTTTGCGCGGAGCGATTTTGTTGAACGTCGATTGGTTCGCGCTCGTGCCACCCGCACTTTCCTGATTCGCCTGAATTTCGTAGTTCAGCGTATAGGTTTCGGGGTTGACCACCGCCGTGTATTCCTCACCCGTTCGTTCTTTAAAACCAACATCGTGATAGCCCGTCAGCTTCATTTTAACCAGTTCACCCAGCATAGTTAAGCGGTTTATGGTTTACCGTTCGGTTTTCTCCCTTAAAATGGCCAGCACCTGCTCGACACACTGGCGGACGAGTTGCTGCTGCGCGTCGGCGGGTGGGGTGGCGGCTGAGGTGACCTGCCGGGCGGCATTGCCGTCGACCGTGGCCTTGATGACCAGTTCGCGAATAATAATGGGCATGGTTCAGTTCCGGATGGTGGTGTAATAGCGGTACGTAAGCGTCAGCGTTTCGATGGCAATGCTGTTCTGTTCGGCATTGAAAGCGGAGATGTCCCACTTTTTCGGCAACGCATGAACCACATGCCACGAAACCAGCGGAGCGTGTTGATCGTTGAGCAGCGTTACCGACAGGTTAACGGGTTGAAACTGAAAGTTTTCAAACGCGTCTTTCGCCCATCGGTACACGTCTGACCCCACGAAAAGGCCCCGTTTCAGCACCAGGTCGCTGTATTTGGTGCGAACCGGCAACTGGTGTTCAAAGCGGTTTTCGCCCCCTTCCCGGATGCTTTCCATCTGCATTTCGACGTTCAGCCCCGTGACTTCCTGAAACCGGGTGTCCTGGTCCGTCTTCGGAAAGAGTTCGAATTCCACCACAAAATGAAAGCCGACCGGTGGATAGACTTGCCCCGCCATACCTTATTCGTTCTGGATGGTCAACCCCTCGTGTACCAGCTCGATGCTCTCGATCAGCACCTCGTTGGCATCGGCTTTCAAATCGCCCGACATCACTTTCGACGGCCACGCCTGCTTGACTTTCCAGACCACCACCGGCTCGTGATTTTCGTTGAGCAGGCTGATAATCAGGTTGCGACGTTCGATGGTGTTCAGGGCTACGGTATTCCACCAGGTGAAAAATTCGTTGTCGGCTTTGAACGTCCCGCGTTTCAGGGTGATGTTGGGGAACTTCTGCAAGCCGGGCATCTTGATTTTGTGAAACTCGGGCGATGCGCCCTCGCGGTATTCGATCACGTCGGTTTCGACGTTCAGACCGGTCACTTCCGAGAATCCCAGGCGAACTCCGCCCCACTCAACCTGAAAATGAAATTTGGGTAATGGATAAACTGCTGCCATGATCGGTTATGAGTTAAGATTCCTGCATTTTGTGGGAGAAGCGTAAGACAATGAATTCGGCCGGACGAACCACGGCCATCCCGATTTCGACGATCATCCGACCGTTCAGAATGTCGTCGGCGGTCATGGTTTGGCCCAGGCCGACGCGGACGTAGAACGCGTGTTCGGGTTTGATCCCTGCCAGCGCCCCGGCCCGCCATTGCAGCGTCAGGAAATTCTCGATCATGGCCCGCACTTTCACCCACGTATTGGCGTCATTGGGTTCAAAAACGAACTGGCCGGACGCTTTCTTGACCGATTCTTCCACCATAATGAAAAACCGCCGAACCGACACGTAGCGCCATTCGTTGTCGTTGCCCGCCAGCGTTCGGGCACCCCAGACGAGCGTTCCTTTGCCCGTAAAATGCCGGATGGCGTTGATGGATTTACCGCCTTCGACATCGACATTCAGGCTCTCCTGATCGGAATCGGTAATCAAAACCGTTGGACCGACGACGTTGGAGATGCCCACATTGGCCGGTGCTTTCCAGACGCCCCGGTTTTCGTCGACGCTGGCGTAGACCCCGGCTACGGCACCACTGGGCGGCAGGATGATGCCCTGCGCTTCGGTGGCCGCAACGATGGCGGCATACACTGGAATTTTAGATTTCATTTCCAGTTCCAGCGATTTCAAGCGCGCGGTCAGGAGCGACTGAAATTCAGCGATGTAACCCATCACTTCCGCAAACTTGTCATCGTAGGCCGACGCATTGGAACCCGACAGGGCCGTTGCACTGGCCAGAAGATCGGATAGTTTTTTTCCGGCGGCCGAAGGCGTGGCCTGGTCCGTATAGTCCTGATAGCTCAGCCGCACATCCGTATTCGTAAAAGCCAGCGCATTAGGGGTGCCGTTAAAAGCATCAAGTGCCTTCAGCAACTCCGTTTTTTTGGTGGCCGTTGTACCGGCTGCTTCATACGCCGTTGTGCTGCTTTCCACCAGGTCATTGACGATCGTTTGATCGGCGACGAGGGTTTCGGCTTTGCGAATCAGTGCAAACAGCGGAATTTTCTGCTGAATTTCGAGCTGTTTGGCCGTCAGCAATGCCGGGAGGGCGGTTTTTGCCTCGGTTTTGAATCGCGTAATGTAGGCAACCAGCCGGTTAAAAACCGCGTCGATGGCGGCATCCGTTGAATGGGTGCCGGGATCGCCCGTAACCACCAGCGCCGTGTTATCGCTCTGGATCGCCAGCCATTCGGCATTTCCCGCATCGGTAAAGGCTTTTAGCACATCCTGAACGGGTTTATTTTTGAAAACCGTATCCGGATCAATTCCCTCAAAGGCAGTGATGGCGGCCGTGATGAACGTCTTTTTTGCTTCTTTATCCGCCGAAGCCTGGTAGTCCACAACCGCCGGAACGGCCACATTCTGAATGGCTTTTGTATCGGCAAACCCATCGGTCGCCAGGGTGTCCGCTTCGGTCAGCAGGGCGTTGTTGGGGGCACCGGGGTCCAGAAGCGCACCCAGCGTGGTTGGGTTTCCGCCTTTGGTGATCGTCAAACCGGCGAAGCTCATGTCAAACGGCAGGGAGGTTTTGAGCCAGGGATAATAGGCCGCTCCGTATTTCAGAAAGTTGGAAACGCTGCCCCGGAAGGCGATAATGTCGGCATCGTCAACGGCGGTTTTGGTCAGATCGCTTACCTTGACATCCAGTATGGCAAAGCGATCCTGCAATTTGTTGCAATGGTCGATGGCCGCCTGTTGAACCGCAGCAATGTGAGCCGGGTTGGTCAGCAGCATCAGGTCGGGCATCACGAGCAGGGTCGGTTCGTCGTGTTTCCGCAGCTCGTCGATGGCGTCCGTAAAATGAGTCTGGGAAACCGGGTTGGTGTCGTATCCACCCACCGAAATGATGTAACATTTCTCCCCGCCATTGGCAAAAAACAGCATCAGGCTGTCGTGCAGGTACCAGGCTGGTTGCATATCGACACTTTTTACGGCGTTGGTTGGACCCAGACTGACCGTGATTTCCCGATCCGGTCCACCGCCGAAATACGTCCGGTAATCGACCATCGACTTGATTTTTAACGCTTTCCCGGTAATGTCCTTGCCATCTTTTTCGGCAAACCGGGTGTAGCCGATAAAGGCCGGAATGGCGGTTTCGACCTGGGCCACGGATGGCGGGAACAGCGACACCTCGTCGATGTAGACGCCCGGGGTTTTCAGCGTCGCTAAATTGAGTGTACTTGCCATGAGCAGAAGAGGTTTGACTGGGGTTTAGTAAATCGTGGAATAAAAGTGTCCGTCGTTTTCGAAGGTGGTGGTAGCGGGTGTCGGATTGACGAGTTTGGCGTTGCCGTTCACGGCGGGAATCAATCCGTTTTTCACCATTTGGTGTTCGCCCGCAAAGTCACCGGGCGCATCGTTTTTCAACCGCCAGCGGGTTGTGCGGTTTTGCAACATCAGCGTGTAGGTGAGCGTGGGCTGAAGCGCATCCTCCGCCGTCAGCAGGCTGCGGGTTGGGGGGGCGTGCTCAATTTCGATGAAGCCCAGGGGCCGCTCCAGCCGTCCGGCCACCGCGTGTTCGGGAGGCAGGTCTTCCAGATCGGCCATCCGAATCGTTTCTCCGGTATTCAATCGGTTTTCCAACGGGTTTGCCGATGAGTTGCGGTTTTTGAGCCGGAAGCCGCGCGTTGGTCGTTTCAAGTCGTTCATGACTTCGGGCGTCAGATTCGTATAGAGCATGAAAAACGGATCGGTCGGATACACCGCGAAGACGAACTTCAGACCCGCGGCAAGGGGCAGGAAAGGCGTTGGGCTGCGGGGATTTTCGGTAGCCGCCAGCACCACAAAACCGTCAGCCTGTTTTTTGAAAAGCATCCGTTGGTTTTTCAGGAGTTGTAGGGTCGGGGCATCGGGCAAAAAAGCCAGGAATTGGGCGACGTCATACACCCGCCGGATCAGCCCGATTTTCTTTCGTGCTTCAACCGATGGCGCATCCGTGTCGAAAGGCGTGGTGCCAAAATCCAGGAAATACCGGTGCAGCACCCGGACGGTGAACAGAACCTGGTAGCTGATGCCAAACGATTCAGGAAGAAGCGGTTTCATCGGAAAATATCGTGAAGAGGTGAGGACGTAAAGGAATCAGGATGTGAAGGACGTTCACTCCGAAGCAATCGGGATCGGTTTTCGAATGCCTTCAATCGACAGAATCTGGGTTCCGGCACCGAGTTGCCCTTCGGCCTGTTCTTCCACGACCCGTACTTTATACACGACCGACGGCACCTGCTTGCCGCCGAGGGTTCCCCAGAGCTGATTCAGTTTCTCGAACGAGAGGCTGTACAGCTCGACGGTCATGCGCAGCATCAGGGCCTGCGCGTCATCGAAAATTTTGTCCGTGAGGGTGTTGGCAATCGTAAACTGATTTTTTTGCTGAAAACACTGGACCGTTCGCGAGAGCAGTTTCAGGGCGGTTTCGTAATCACCGCTTCCTGCGTAATTGGCACTGATCAACACGTAGAGATTTAGGAAAACGGGCGGGTTCCGGACGTCGAAACCACCGGTGGTGCTGTTGCGCTGGTAGGGGCTGGTATTTTTGAGCGTTGCTTCTTCTTCGAGATGGACCAAACCAATCAGAATTGTGTTGGCCTGCGTGCCGGCAACCGCGGCAATGCTGCCCAGATTGACCGTTATGCCATCCGCGAGCGGTTTTACATACGTCTCCAGTTCGGAGCGGATCAGTTCCAGCGCTTCATAGACCATAGCACGACAGAGGTTTAGGACCGGGCAGAAAGGTATTCATCCTGCCGCTCAGAACCCATGAAGCATTTATTTAACGGCAAACCGTTAATTAAGCGGTCATTTTGCGCCAAAGGCTATTCCGAATTATTCAAATAATTTTTTAAGTAATTCGATATACTATTTTTAATTTTAAAACAGAACCACTTATTTATGCTGCTAATCAGGGTGTAAGGCAAATTTTGTATTATTCTTTCTCCTGGTAGTATAAAGTTCATAATTCGGTAACAATTCCGACACAAGTGCCGGGTACTTTTGCGGTTTCGTAAAAGGATCCATCGTTTCTTATCCATCGTTCAACTTTCCGAAAAACCGGAACATCCAAATTACACTATGACACAAAAGCTACCTTCTTCGATTCGGTCAGGAAGGGTCAGTTATCGTCGGGCTGTCCTGACTCTGGCTATTTTATTGATGGGCTTGCCTTTGCTGGCCCAGACCATCACCGGCAAGGTTGTATCGTCGGAAGGCGGACAGGCGCTGCCAGGCGTTTCGATTCTGGTGAAAGGCACCACATCCGGTACGACCACCCGCACCGATGGAACGTATACACTGAACGTTCCGAATCCGTCGTCGGTTTTGATTTATTCTTTTATCGGTTTTGAAGCGCAGGAAGTACCGGTCGGTTCCAAAACGACGATCAATGTTACGCTGACGGTTTCTACACAAGCCCTGAACGAAGTGGTCGTGACGGCCCTGGGGATTTCCAAACAGCAGCGTAATCTTGGCTATGTGACCCAGAAAATCGATAATTCGGCGCTCTCTCAGGCCCGCGAAACCAACCTGGTCAGCCAGTTGGCCGGAAAGATTGCGGGGGTGACGGTCGTCAACAGCCCGTCCGGGATCGGCGGTTCGTCGCGGATCACGATCCGGGGCGAAAAGTCGCTGAACATCAATGCCAACCAGCCGCTGTTTGTGATCGACGGCTTGCCAATCAACAACAACTTTGTCGGCTCATCGGGGCGGAATAACCAGGACGCCGACTACGGAAACGGGGCCGGTTTTATCAATCCCGACGACGTCGAAACGATGACGGTTCTGAAAGGAGCCAGTGCCACGGCGCTCTACGGTTCGCGGGCGGCCAACGGCGTGGTGGTCATCACGACCAAAACCGGGAAGGGCACCAAAGGCATCGGCGTCAGTGTTAATTCCAACGTGACGTTTGAGTCTGTTCTGCGACTGCCTGATTACCAGAATGTTTACGGTCAGGGCCTGAACGGCGAATTTGCCTTTAAAGACGGTTCCGGTGGTGGATTGCGCGATGGCGTCGATGAAAGCTGGGGACCCAAAATGGACGGTCGGCTGATCGTTCAGCACGATTCGCCCACCGACAAAGGCTATCGCGCCGGTGATACCAAAGTGCCGGGTGGCCCCGGTGTGGCAACACCTACGCCGTTCATTGCCCACCCGAACAGCATCCGCGATTTCTTCGAAACCGGTCGCATCGTAACGAATAACGTTGCCGTAACGGGCAGCAATGACAAGGGCGATTTCCGGATGTCGTTTACCAACCTGGATCAGAAAGGCTTTGTTCCCAACACGGATTTAACCCGGAACACTTTCAACGTCAATGCCGGTTACAAGCTGACCGACCGCTTCACCGCGCGGACGAATGTGAGTTACATCCGCAACCACAGCGACAACCGCCCGAATCTGAGCTACGGAACCGAAAACATCATGTATTTGCTCAACTGCTGGTGGGGCCGTCACATCGACATGGCTTCGATGCGGAACTACTGGCAACCGGGTCTGGAGGGCATTCAGCAGTTCAACTTCAACTACAACTACCACGACAACCCGTACTTTAACATGTACGAAAACACCAACGGCCAGGACATCAACCGGGTGATTGGGAACGTCACGTTGTCGTATCAACTGACGGATTGGCTGTCGGTACAGGGCCGGACGCAGGTCGATTACCAGGATGAACTGCGGGTGCGCCAGCGGGCATTCAGCACGCAGCGGTATCCGTATGGTTCGTACCGGCGCGAAGCCGTGAAAACGATGGAGCGCAACACCGATCTGTTGTTTCTGGTAGACAAACGACTCAACGACGCCTTTACGCTCAGCGGAACATTGGGTGGAAATCAACGGTTGAACAAGTACGATTACATCGACAATTTTGCCCCCCAGTTGACGGTTCCGGGCGTGTATAGCCTGAACAACAGCCGGGTTCCGCTCGAATATTCGCAAAACCGCTCGGATCGCCGGATCAACAGTATGTTTGCGTCGGCTCAATTGACGTATCTGGATAAATTAACGCTGGAAATGACGGGCCGGAACGACTGGTCGAGCACGCTGACGCTGCCGCAGGGCGTGGTCGGTATGGCCGATAACTCGTATTTCTACTGGTCGGGAACGCTTAGTGCGGTGGTGAGCGACTGGGTGAAAATGCCGGAATGGGTATCATTCGCCAAAGTTCGGGCGGGTTATGCGCAGGTTGGAAATGACACCGAACCCTACCAGTTTTCGCAGCCTTTCAATCCGGGAACGCCCTGGGGAACAACGCCGACCTTCAGCGAATCGACGCGGATTCCGAACCTGAGCCTGAAACCGGAAATCAGCAGTTCGCAGGAATATGGTTTTGATCTGCGATTCCTGAAAAACCGGATTGGTCTGGACTTCACGTACTACAACACGATCAGTAAAAACCAGATCATCTTCCTGCCGCTTTCAGGCACCACGGGCTACAGCCAGATTGTGCAGAACGCGGGCCGGATTCAGAACAACGGGATTGAGGTGATGCTGAACCTGACGCCGATCCGGATGGACAACATTGGTTTCCGCTGGGACATGAACGTCAATTTCTCGCGTAACCGCAGCAAAGTGCTCGAACTGGCCAACGGCGTTTCGACCTATGAACTGGCCAGCCGGTATTTCTCGGTGCAGGCCCGCGTCAACGAGCGCATGGGCGACATGTACGGATACGCCTACGAGCGCGTCAGCAGCGATCCGAAAAGCCCGTATTACGACCCAACCGGCCAGAATGTGGGCCAAATGGTGATCACCGCCGACGGTCGGCCCATTTCAACGACGTCCCTGCAAAAACTGGGGAATTACAACCCGGACTGGCTGGCGGGGATCAACAACTCGTTCAAATACAAAGGGTTCAACCTGAGCTTCCTGTTCGACATCCGCAAAGGCGGAGAGGTCTATTCGCACACCTACGTTGTTGGTCGCGAGGCAGGTCAACTGGTTGAAACCTTGCAGGGTCGCGAAAATGGCTATTACGACAACTCGGTTGACAAGACGTTTACCAATGCGCCGGCCGGGACGTATTATGTGGTGCCGGGCGTAGTGAAAACCGGCGAAGGCCAGTTTGCCGCCAATGCCCGCCGGATTTCGGCCCGCGAGTGGCATTCGGCCTTTACACTGGGTCGCCGGGTGCTGGAAGACGCCATTTTCGATGCGTCGTTCACCAAGCTGCGCGAAGTGAAACTGGGGTATTCGCTGCCAAACTCGATTATGGGCAAAAAACTGCCGTTCCGGAATGTGACGGTTTCGCTGGTGGGCCGCAACCTGTTCTTGTGGACCAAAGTACCGCACATCGATCCGGAAACCGCTTCGGTATCGGGCGGAACCATCATTCCGGGTTCGGAATCGGTCGCTATTCCGTCGGCGCGTAACTACGGTGTAAACTTGTCTTTCAACCTGTAAGCTGTTCAAGGTTAGATGGTTAAAAATGGTTAGATGGTTAAGATGGTTAAAAATGGTTGGATAGTTTACGATTCCGGTAGCCATTTAACCATTCTAACCATTTGACCATCCAGCCATTAAAACCATGCAGCCATTCAACCATAACATTCTTATGAAAAGAACATATCTAAAATTAGTCGCCTGCCTGACCCTGCTGATTGTCGGCAGCACGTCCTGCGACAACGAGTTTGAAGAGATCAATACCAACCCCAACGTTCCGAATACCGTCACGGCGGATCTGCTGCTGCCGAACATCATCCGGTCGACGGTCAACGAGAACATGGGAACGGCCTGGGGCATTGGCAACAGCGTGATGCAGTATACGGCCAAAATTCAGTTTGTAAACGAAGACCGGTATCTGTGGGGTGAACAGAACGGGATCTGGAACACCACGTATTCGACGCTTCGGGAAGTGCAGAATATGTACAACATCGCATCCAGTACGACGCCGGTTCAGAAGAACTACCAGGGCATCGCGCTGGTGATGAAGTCGTGGATGATGTCGCTGGTGACGGATGCCTACGGCGATGCGCCCTATACGGAAGCCACCAAAGGCAAAGACATGGCCTATTTTCCGAAATACGACACCCAGGAAACGATTTACAACGGGATTCTGAAAGATCTGGCCGATGCCAGTGCGTTGCTGGCCCCGGAAAACGGCGTTGTCAATGGCGACATTCTGTTCGGCGGGGATGTGACGAAATGGAAGAAAATGGCCAATTCGCTCCGGGTGCGGTATCTGATGCGGATTTCAAACAAGCGCGACATCAAGGCGGATTTGCAGGCGATTGTGAGCAACCCGACGGCAACGCCGGTTTTTACGAGCAACACGGACAACGCGGCTTTACGCTATTTGCCGACGGTTCCGAATCAGTTTCCGCTTTACACCGCGCGGGTGGGTTCGTTCGATGAGTTTCGGCTGAGCAAAACGCTGGGTGACAGACTGACCCAGTTGAATGATACGCGTCTGGCGGTTTTTGCCCGCCCGACGGTGGCGTCGGTAGCCGCCGGAAAGCCAGCCTATGTCGGTGTGCCGAATGGTCTGGACGACAACTCGGCGCTGACCTATAATGGTGGTGCTCAGAACGTTTCGCGGGTTGGCGCCACGTATTACATCGATGGTTTTGGTACGCCGACCGAAGCCAACCTGAACATTGCCAAGGGCATTATCATGACTTACGCCGAACTGCAGTTCATTCTGGCCGAAGCCGCCCAGAAAAAACTGATAACCGGCGATGCGAAAAGCTACTACGAAAAAGGCATCACGGCATCCTTCGCCTATTACGGTCTGGAAGTTCCGGCGGGTTATCTGGCCCAGGCGAATGTGGCTTTCAATGACGCAAAAGCCCTCGAATTGATTGGAACTCAGAAATGGATTGCGTTATTTTACAGCGGTCTGGAAGGGTGGTTCGACTGGCGCCGGACGGGTTATCCCACCATTACCCCGGGGCCGTCGAATCTGAACGGCAACAAGGTTCCGGTCCGGTTTCCGTATCCGAGTTCGGAACTGAACCTGAACAAAGCCTCCGTCGAAGAAGCCATCGCCCGCCAGGGCGTTAACGATATCAACACCGCTGTGTGGTGGGACAAATAACCAATTTCGAATGAATGAATGATAGAATGAGTGAATAGGTTGCTAGGAATCCGGCAGGTTATTCACTCATTCTATCATTCACTCATTCACTCATTCAAAAGATGACAACCGAGCAGACGATTACTGAAATCACCGAACTGTTTGATCAGCATGGATCGGATGATTATTACGGGGAGCCCGTTTCGCAACTGGAACACATGCTGCAATCGGCGATGCTGGCCGAGCGGGCCGGGGCCGACGATGAAACGATCATTGCGGCTTTTCTGCACGATATTGGTCATCTGCTGCCGTCGGATCTGGCGGAAGACCATATGGATGACTACGGTCGTGTCGATCATGAAAAGCTGGGCGCGGACTGGCTGCGGGAACGCGGTTTTTCGGAGAAAGTGGCCCAACTGATTGAACACCACGTTAATGCAAAGCGGTATCTGACGTATAAAAATCCCGCATATTTCAACAAGCTCTCGGAAGCCAGTCTGAAAACGCTGGAATTTCAGGGCGGGCCGATGTCGGCGGAAGAGGCCCAGGCATTTGAAGCCAATCCCTATTTCCGGGGCATTTTGCAGGTTCGCGGCTGGGATGAACTGGCCAAGGAAACGGAAGTGGAAATGCCGCCCGTTGGTCAGTATCTGGAGAAATGCCGATTGTATCTGGAAGGGAAATAAAAGAAAGCAATCATAAATGTAAAATGATGAATGATAAATGTAAAAGGGGATGTGAAGCCAACACTTTTACATTTATCATTCATCATTTTACATTTATGATTATCTGAAATTTTACGCTGCAATGCGCAGTTCCTGATGTTCAGGGCGCAGCATCGGTTCGATAACCGTGTTCAGCCGATCGCGCAGGAACCCTTCCTGAAGGTAGGAGGGCAGCTTGGCAATCAAGTTTTTATATCCCTGAATACCGAGTGCTTTGGCAATGTAGGCTTCGTGAACGGCGTTGATGTGTGACACGATGTTGACCAGGCTTTCGTGAAACAACCGAACATCGATCTCCGATTCGACAAACCGCTCGATTTCACGGTTGCTCGACGAAATCCGCAGCCGGCTCAGCGCATCGAAATAGGTCGTGTAGCCAATCTGTTTCCCCAATTGCTTGTATTGGTCAACGCCGAATTTTTGCAGCACCTTGCCCGTCCGCGCACTCCGCAGCGCGGTTTTGGGATTATTCTGAATCGCCTGACGCAGGGCTTTGATGCGCCGGTCGCGGGAGGTTTTCAGAAACTGGGCAATCTCGATCTGGGCGGCCGACTCGCGCGAAGGCAGCGTCAAATCCGGTTTGGCAATGTCGAACTTGGCCAGCGGCAACCGCATGGTCCGGTAGCCATTCAAGGGGCCGGATGCGTAGAAACCCACTGACGACGGATAATAGCCCCGTACGACCATGTTTCCGATGCGCCGGCGAATGATCTCCTCATTGCTGGCCGGTTCTCCCATCGTGTGCAGGAAAGCCCGTACGCTGAACAAAACGCTGTAATAGGCCTGCGGGAACGTCCAGTGCAGCGAACTTTGCAAATACTGGTTGTCATTCACCACCGGGGTGATCCGGAGCGCATATTCGGCACTCCAGCTATTCAGAAGTAATTTTTCCAATGCCTTGCGCTGTTCGTCGGAAATGGCGGGGGTAAAGTCCTGAAACAGCGGAAGACGACGCAGATCGAACAGGTCATCTTGCCGTTGAATGTGAAAATCAATCGCGAAGAAATGGTTTAGAAACACCTGCGCCGGAATCGATTTCCGCCAGGTTTCGTCTACGGGCTGAGCTGGCACAAACGACACCAGTTTACCCTCTTGAGTCGTCAATTTTTCTGTGTTCTCGTTCATATAATAAGAACATAAAAGCCGCTGGCAATGTTCACGTAACGGGAATTATTTTATGAGTTTAATTACCTAATAATCAGTATATTAAAATATATTTTTCAGCCTTTATAATGAGCAGTGAATGGCTGCCCAAAAAGTCGGTTTTCGCTGACAAAAAAACACTTCTTACCAATGCGTTTTTCAGGCCTTTTTTCGCTGGTTTTTCCTTTCTTTTCTACCTTGAAACTCCGGTTTTGAAGCTTTTAACGTATTTTAACGTTATATAACTGGAAAATAAGTTGTATAACTGCAAAATACGTTTTATTTTTGGTGCATGGAACAACTGACCAAAACGGAAGAGAAGGTGATGCAGATTCTGTGGAACATCAAAAAAGGATTTGTCAAGGATGTCATCGACGGCATGCCCAACCCCAAACCGCCTTACAACACCATCTCGTCGCTCATCCGCATTCTGGAGAAAAAGGGATTTGTGGGGCACAAAGCCTACGGGAAAACGCACGAATATTTTCCGTTGATTTCAAAATTGGCGTATCGGAAATTCACCTTCAAAAATTTCCTGATGAATTATTTTGAAGGATCGCCGGAAAAGGTCGTGTCGTTTATGGTGAACGAGGAAAAGCTGAGTCCGGAAGAGATTGAGCGTATTGTGGATTTACTTGGACCAGAGAACACGGCTTCCACAAAGACTCGCCATGCTGACTAATTTCTTTCTATACCTGGTTCAATCATCGGTGGCCATTTCAACCTGCGCACTCGTTTATCGGCTCTTTTTGTGCCGTCTGACGTATTTTCAATGGAACCGCGTCTATTTACTCGGCAGCCTTTTGCTTAGCCTGGCCATACCCGTACTGCTTTCTACGGGCTTGTTCAATGAGGAAGCAGATCCGGGCGTAATATCTAGCCTACCGCTTAACTGGTCGAAACGATCCGTCAATGCTTTTCTTCCTACTCGCGATACGACTTCAACCACCTTGTCTTCGCCGTTTTGGGAGTATCTTCTGCTGACTTTGTATCTGGTCGGTTGTTTGTATAAAACATGGCATTTTGCCCAAAACCTGAAAACTATTTTCAAGCTGATTCCGCCGGGCCAGCCGATCTGGAACCGTGCGTCTTGCCGGGTTTTCATTCAATCGCGTTGGCCTACTTTCTCGTTTCTGAATTGCATCTTTCTACACTCAGGCATTTCTGCTTTGACGCACGAAGAGCAGGAGCAGGTTCTGCAACATGAGGAGGTACATGTCAGACAGCGACACTCGCTCGATGTACTCCTCTATGAGCTGGCGGGAATTGTTTTCTGGTTCAATCCCATCGTGACCTACTTGAGTGTGTCCATTCGACAGGTTCACGAATATATTGTTGATGAGGTGGTTACGCGAGCGAACAACAACGTCAGAATGTACGGTTATTTGCTCCTAAAACTGACTACCCAGCCTTCTTTCATTCCAATCCTGAATACGTTCTCGAATAAACAGATTTTTCAGCGCATTCAGATGCTCACCCAAACCCGCTCCCGTCCCATACAAAAACTCACTTTTTTAATTGTTCTACCGCTCCTGGTACTCACTCTGGTTTTGTGCTCTTTTTTACAACCTTTCAATAGCCGGACAAGAACGGTAACGGAAGCTGAAAAACCGGCTACGGGAATTCCAATTGGAACCATTCTCTGGAAGGGAAATACGGTTTATTCAGCGGAAAAACTGACCCAAATCCTAGGCGTACGCGAAGGCGATTTGTATAATAAAGAACACTTTAAAAAGCGGTTTTTCGATGCGGTGGGAACCGATGTTGCGTCTCTGTATATGGACAAAGGCTATCTGTATTTCAACGTGGATGTTCAGGAAAGCCGGTCGGGTAATGTGGTCAATCTGATTCTGACGGTTTTTGAAGGTTCCCCGGTAACCATTGGGAAGATCACTTTCAAAGGAAATAAGGACGTAACGGAAGCGCAGATACATGAATTGATTGCGATTCGGCTAGGCGAATTGTTTAATCGTTCGAAATTGTTGAAATCCCAGCAAAAATTGGCAGAATCGGGCTATTTCAATCCGAAAAAGATCGGCATCAATCCCGTTCCAAATCCTGAACTGAAAACCGTTGATCTGGTGTATGTGCTTGATCGGAAACCCTGACAGCGGCCGCTGACCGGGCAGCGATCGCTGTCAGGGCCGCTTTTTGAACTTGTCGCGCTGTCCCAGGTAGAGGCCTATTAATACCAGTACCGTGCCGATTAAGGTGTAAATGGAGAGGGGTTCGTCCAGCAGAACGGCGGCATAACCGAAACCGAAAATCGGGCAAAGGAATAGCCAGAGCGACGCCTGAACGGCATCCTGCCGGACGAGATAGAACCAGAGTTGCAGAGCAACGACGGAAACCGGAATGATCAGCCAGAAAATGGACCACCAAAACCGGGCGTCGAAATGCGACTGGCCGAAGTCGGCGAAAAGAAGCGTGAAAGGCAGCAGCAACAAACCGCCAATCAGCACCTG
The DNA here is from genome assembly GCF_003334855.1 of Larkinella punicea. GTDB lineage: Bacteria > Bacteroidota > Bacteroidia > Cytophagales > Spirosomataceae > Larkinella > Larkinella punicea. The sequence goes on along the minus strand of NZ_QOWE01000008.1, from coordinate 152,764 downwards.
CCAGCCATTGATGACCAGACTCGGGAGCGTCCAGGTAAAGCGGGCGTAATAGACCGTTGCTGCCGACACCGAAACCATACCACCTAACAGAATCAATAATCCCGGAATGGTGGCAAAGCTGTTCTGGAGAAGCGGGTAAGTGACCACCCAAACCCCCGCCATGCCGAACACAATCCCGGCGACTTCGTACCAGCGGATGGGGCGACTTAGCCAGACGGCAGAAAGCAGCGTGATGAACAGCGGACTGGTGGCCGTCGACAGGCTGCCAATGCCGGCAGAAACCTGTTTGATGGCCAGCACGAAAGCACCGAGGTAGATGGTGGTGTTCATCAGGGCAAAGACCGTTAAACGACCGAATTCGGTGCGGTTGGGGAGCGATTTGCGTTGAAGACCGTGGGCTACGAGGAGCATCAATGGCCCGGCAATCAGGAATCGGACGTTGGCCAGGATGAGCGGATCGGCAGACAGGACACCAAATTTAGTGGCAGCAGAAGCGGAGGCCCACAAAGCGGCAAACAGCAGGCCGGGCAGGAGAAATTTCATGCCGCAAAGGTACGGTGAAGCATTCGCTTGTGCCAGCTAACCTTTTTAATTTCGATCCGATAGGGATGTATTTGGGCTATCGAGCCGGGAGAGGAGACGCTTCAACCCCGGCTTTTTCCGTTTCGTGGGTTTGCTGATTGGGATGGCGGGCAAAACCGCCCACCTTTGAAACCGTAAACAACACAAACCAAACAACATGCAAACCTTAGTCATCGGCGGAACGGGAACCGTCGGAAGCCCGATTGTCAACGAACTTCTACGCCACCGGCAAGCCGTCCGCGTGCTGGTCACCTCCGCCGAAAAAGCCGCTTTGTTGCCCGAAGGGGTAGAAGCCGCCATCGGTAATCTGGACGAACCCGCCACTTTACCCAAAGCGTTTGACGGCATCGACCGTGTCTTTTTGCTCAACCGCCAAAGTCATACCGAAATCGCGCAGGGCTCCTACGCCGTGGCGGCTGCCCGGCGGGCTGGTGTAAAGAAAATCGTGTACCAAAGCATTCACAACGTTCACGAAGGCGCGCATATTCCCCACTTTTACACGAAAATTGCCATTGAAAAAGCCATTCTGGGGTCGGGGTTGAATTACGTTTTCATTTGCCCCAACAACTTTTTCCAGAACGATTTCTTTTTCAAAGCAGGCATCACGAACTACGGATTGTATACTCAGCCCTTCGGCAGTGGTGGGTTGAGCCGGGTCGATGTGCGCGACATTGCGGAGGCTACGGTCCGGGTGCTGCTGACGGATGAATACGACGGCCAGCGGATTCCGTTGGCGGGGCCGGAAATTTTAACGGGAGAATCCACCGCCCGGATTCTGACGGAACACCTCGGATACGATGTCCAATATGCGGGCAATGACCTTAAGGCGTGGGCCACCCAGGCAAAACAATGGTTGCCGGGCTGGTTGGTAGACGACTGGGTTCAGATGTACGATCTTTTCCAGACGCAAGGCCTGAAAGCCTCTGCGGATCAACTCGATGTGCTGACGAAACTGCTGGGAAGAGCGCCCCGTTCGTATGGGGATTTCGTCAAAGAGCACGCGGGTGCGTTCCGTCGTGCGGCTGAACTGGTCTGATGAGTTGCGTATAATGAATACCGTAACACCCCCGGAAACAATTGCAAACCGTCGCTTCCAGGGGTGTTTTATTTCCGGAAAATGACGTCGGCAAAGTAGTGTTTGCAATCCGTAAACCAGTTGGTCAGTTCAAAACCGCTTTGTTCGGCCAGTTGGGCAATGCCCTCCCGGGTAAATTTGCGTGAAATTTCGGTGTGAATGATCTCGCCATACCCAAACGGCACGGTCAGGTTCAGATCCCGAATCGCTACGGTTTGTTCTTTCTGGCTGACGAGATAACTCCGGGCCTCACCGGTTTCGGGATGATACATTTCGTAGTGATCGAAGGCCGAGAGGTCGAAATTGGCACCCAGTTCGCGGTTGATTCGCCGGAGCAGATTCAGGTTGAAGGCCCTCGTTAAACCTTGCCGGTCGTTGTAAGCCGCATGAATAACCGCCGGATGTTTTTGCAGATCAAAACCCGTCAGCACCAAATCACCCGGTTGCAGCGACTGACTAATTTGACGGAAAAAATCGCGGGCTTCAGTGGGAGAGAAGTTGCCGATGTTCGATCCCAGAAATAGTACCACCAGCCGGGGGCGGTTTTGCAGGCTATCCGAGCGGTTCGACAACTGTTCGATGGCGTTGAAATAATCATCATGCCGGGGTTGAATGGCTAGTTGAGGCCACTTTTTCCGAATGTCAGCCGTCAGGTTATCGATGGCAGCCTGGGAAATATCGACGGGAACGTACGTAAAATCAGCCTGTTGCGACCAGAAATGATTCAACAGGATTTTGGTCTTCAGACCATCGCCGGCCCCCAGTTCGATCAACTCAAAAGGCCGCCCGTCGGCGGCAAAGAGCCGGAGCAGTTCCGCCTGATTTGTATCCAGAATCTCGTATTCGGAGCGGGTCAGGTAGTATTCGGGCAGGTGCATGATTTCCGCAAACAGGCGGCTTCCTTCGTCATCATAAAAAAAGCGCGACGGCAACCGCTTAGGCGTTTGGGTCAGCCCAGTGCCTACTTCATTCGCGAGGTCGCTTTGCAGCACCAGCGAGTCATTCAACGATGAATCTATTTTTGTCATGGATAGGTCAGCATTCAGAGGGCTGCCAGCCGAATGCCGGTGAACTGCCATCGTTTGTCAGGTTGAAAAAAATTTCGGTACGTAGGGCGGCTGTGGCCCTCCGGTGTAGCAATGGACCCTCCGCGCAAAACCATCTGGCTGCTCATGAATTTGCCATTGTACTCACCCACAGCCCCTTCGGCGGTTTTAAAACCGGGGTAGGGCAGATACGCCGAACCCGTCCATTCCCAGCGAAGTCCCCAGGGCAGGCGGTTTTTGGTTGGAAGAAGGGCCGCTGTTTCCCATTCGGCTTCGGTGGGCAAACGCCGACCGCGCCAGCGGGCGTACGCATCGGCTTCGTAATAGCTGACGTGGCAAACCGGCACAGTTAGATCGACCGGTTTTAGACCAGAAAATGTGTACGTATGCCATTGATTGTCAATTTGATGCCAGTACAGGGGTGCGTCGATCCCGTTGGCCTTCACCCAGGCCCAGCCATCCGACAACCAATGCTGAAACTGCCGGTAGCCGCCCGCTTCGATAAATTCCAGGTAGTCGGCGTTGGTAACCAATGGTCCGTCGAGGGTGGTTTCCTTCAGGTAAACCCGGTGAGACCCTAGCTCGTTATCAAAACAAAAACCGCCCGCTTCCGGCTGAAAACCAACGGAATAGATACCTTCCGGTATTTCAATAGCCGAAATTGGCAAATCCACAAGCTGCTCATTGACTGGCATGTCGATGGCCGGAAAAAGCGGATTGTGTCCCAGAATATATTTGATGTCGGTGATGAGCAACTCCTGGTGTTGCTGCTCGTGGTTCAGGCCCAGTTCGATCAGGTTTTCGAGTTCAGCGCTGGCAGAACGGTCAGCTAAAAATCGGTTCATGGCTTCATCGACATAGGCCCGATACCGGTAGACTTCGGCCACCGTTGGTCGGCTCAGGTTCCCGCGCTGGGTCCGCAGCACCCGCCGACCTACCGACTCGTAGTAGCTGTTGAAGACAAAGCTGAAATCGTCGTGAAAAATGCGGTAACCGGGGGCGTGTGGTGTCAGAATGAAATGCTCCCAAAACCACGTCGTGTGACCCAGATGCCACTTGGGCGGACTGACATCGGCCGTGGGCTGCACGACATAATCCTCCGTTTCCAGCGAAGCGCAGAGCTGCTCCGTCCAGCTTCGGACGCGCTGGTAGGCTTCAGACAAGGTAAAGGGTTGGGGTAAAACAGGGTTATGTAGCATCGTTTAGTCCATCCTCGTGAATAACGTATTGAGTCCTTCGGCCAGCGTCGGGTGGGCAAAGATGGCATCCCGGAGTTGTTGATAGGGTAGGTGACCCATCATGGCAACCTGGAGAATGGTCATGATTTCACCGCCTTCCGGGCCTACAATAACCGCGCCGAGTATCTGGCTGGTTTTGGCGTCAACGACGACTTTCATCAGACCTTCAGACTGGCTCATTTGCTGGGCGCGGGCCACCATAGACATCGGTATTTTGGCAATTTTAATCGTTTTTCCCTGCCTCCGGGCTTCTTTTTCGCTCAAACCGATGCGTCCCAGTTGCGGGTCGGTAAAAACCGTATACGGAACCGGGCGGTCGGCCTTGCTGGCGTTGCCATTTTCCAGTAAATTTTGTTTCACCACCCGGTAATCGTCGTACGAAATGTGGGTGAATTCCGGCCCGCCTTTAATGTCGCCTAACGCATAAACACCGGGTTGGCTGGTTTCCAGCCGGTCATTTACCTGAATAAACCCTTTTTCGTCCGTTTCAATTCCGGCCACCTCCAGATGAAGTGCTTCGGTATTGGGCGTTCGGCCAACGGCCACCAGCAGGTGCGTGCCCCGGAGTCGGCTGGCCAGTTTATTGGTCGATACCTGCAATTCAATGAGGTTGTTCTCCGCCCGACTTACCTGGTGAACTTCCGTGTCCAGAAAAACCGTAATGCCTTCCTTTTCCAGCATTTTGCCCATTTCGTCGGACACATCGGCATCTTCGCGGCTCAGCAGTTGCGGGCCATGTTCGATGATCGTGACTTCACTGCCAAACCGCCGGAACATCTGCCCCAATTCCAGACTGATGTAACCACCACCGAGGATCAGCAGGTGTTCGGGCACCTCCTCCAACTCCATAATCGAAGTCGAGGTCAGCCACGAAACCGTATCCAGACCCGCCAGATCCGGTTTTGTTGGGCTGCAACCGGTATTTATAAAAATAAAGTCAGCCGTCAGGGTCTGTTGGGTACCGTCGGGCCCTAGCACGTCAATCTGTTTCTTGCCGCTAAACCGGGCCTCTCCAAACAGCAGCGTCAGGTTTTCCGTCTCCGCAAAATTCGTTTCGATGTTTTTGCGGGAGGTTTCCACCATCCGGTTTTTGCGGGCCATGACCTTTTTCAGGTCAACCCGAACGTCGCCGGTTTCGATCCCGAATTCGGCCGAACGGCGTGCCTGGTGGGCCACCTGGGCGGAAGCAATCAGGGTTTTGGTCGGTGTGCAGCCGTCGTTGACGCAGGTACCGCCTACGTATTTTCGTTCAATGACGGCGGTTTTCCAGCCTTTTTCGGCCAGGGCCGTAGCCAGCGGGTTTCCGGCTTGGCCTACACCAATAACAATCGCATCAAAATGCTCAACTGTATCTGAATTCATACCAACATCTTAAATGAAGCGCTCCTGTACGGACCGTGACCGATCCTTACCGCTGAACAAATAACAACGTTGATCCAGCTATTTGTTTTACATTCTGTTTAAATGGATTGTTTGTGGGGTTGACGTATTTGACAGGACGATAGACAAGATCGGTTTAAACTCATTTTTTACTCCGGATAGTGGCTTTTAAAACCCAATCTTCCCCTTCCGACCCCGTCCTTCGTTGCCCTCGACGTATTCCTTCAACTCGGCCAGTTCTTTCTCGAAACCGCTGCTCAGGATTGGGAAGCGGCACCAGGTTTTGGGGTCTACGTTCTCGTCATCGACGTGGAAGGAAGGCGCATACCTTTCGCGTTTCCACTGGTTACGGCTCCAGAGCCGGAAAAACCGGTCGACGGAGGTGTAAAGTTTGTCGCGGTCATATTGACCTTCAAACACCACTTCAACCTGCTGCATCACTTCTTTCGGCGACAATTTATCCCGAATCCCGAATTTCTCGATGGCATTCAGCACGTCGTACGGCATCAAATCTTCTTCGTCGGTTTGTTTTTTGTCGAGCGGGCGGAGTTCGGCGGTCGGTTGCAGGTTGTTGACTTTCTGTAATCCTTCCACTTTGATGGTTTCGCCCAGGCCAACGGTTTCGAGCCAGCGCAACCAGCCGCGGAGGTAATGCTTGTCGATACCGGCGATGGGAGAGATGCTGCCCGCTGTGTCGCCGTCCATCGTGGCATAACCCACCGACGCTTCCGAGCGGTTGGAGGTCGAAAGCAGCAGCGCATTCTGAATGTTGGCGAGCAGCCACGCACTCGGAGCCCGCACCCGCGCCTGAATGTTTTGCAGGGCAACGTCGTCGGTTTCCCAGGTCAGCGGTCGGCCCAACTGGTCTTCAATCAGCTTCGTGTACGTTTCGACCAACCCATTGATGTTGATGTTGTAAAACGTGGCACCCACCGATTTGGCCAGCGATTCGGCCGACTCATAGGTGTCTGTCGAGCTGTTTTGGGTCCCCTGATAAATCGTCGTCAGCAACGCTCCGCAGATGTCTTCCACGGTTTTCAGCTTCTGAATGCTTTTGATATAACCCAGTTTCTTTTTGAAAGCGTCCAGACCGATGCTTTCGTCGGCCATCCGGATCATGAGCGACACCAGAGCTGCAATGGCCGACGAATCGGCCCCACCGCTCAGCGACAGCACAAAACCGTGGGAGCGGCTTTTGCGCAAATAATCGAACAATGCCAGTGCCACGGCCCGCGCAAATTCTTCTTCTTTCAAATGATTGCCGTGTTCCCAGTATTCCAGTTCGGCTTTCTGCACCACCGGTTTTACGAACGGAAAATCGAACTGAGCCGCCACCCGCAGGTTGGGAAACAGATAAGCCAGGTTGACCTTGTTCTGGGCCTGACTCAGTCGCGTGTCGTCCACATTGATGACGGCGGTAACGATCAGGTGGTCGGCATAGCTGAAACGCGTTCCCGACACCAGCAACTGGCCGTTGGAGGCAATCATGGAGTCGCCGTCGAAAATGGCGCGGCCCGACTCGTTGCCCACCAGATTGCAGTAAATATAACTGACGCCAAACGCCCGTGATCCGTCGATCACAAACCGTTCCCGTACGTGCGATTTATAAAACGCAAAATGGCTCGCGCTGGGATTCAGGATGATATCGACGCCCCGCTCGTGGAGGCTGCGGCCCGGCCGGTTCGAAATCCAGGCATCTTCGCAAATTTCGAAGCCGATTTTTACGCCCGAAACATCGAACAGCAGGTCGCCCACGGGATACGAAAATTCGCCGATCTGGATTTCGTCGCGCACACCGGGCGTCCAGGGCTGAAACCAGCGGGTTTCGTAGTGAATGCCGTTGTTGGCCAGCACCTGTTTGCAGACGAAGCCCAGAATGCGCTTGTTGGCGATCAGGCAGGCCGTGTCGTAGGTCCGGTTATTGGCCAGTCGCAGCGGCAGACTGACGGCCACAATGATGCCATCGGTATGCGGCACAATCTCCAGCAGGCTTTGCTTGGCCTGTTCCAGCAAGTCGTGGGAGAAGAACATGTCTTCGCAACCATAGCCCGTAATGCACAATTCGGGTAGGCATAAAATGCTGACTTTCTGAATTTTCGCTTCTTCGATGGCGTCAATGATGTTCCGGCGGTTGTGTTCCCAGGCCATTGGGATCTGGTTGACAACACCAGCAGCAACTTTTATCAGTTTCATGAATCGGGTTTTCTGTTTAGCGAATTATACGTCACTCGATAACCTGCGACTTTTCAGCTTTGGGTAAAAAGCTACTAAATGAACACGTAGCGTTACACTTAAGTTGTCGTGATTTTAGCGAAGAACCGCAAATTAAAGCGAATGGAACCATTCAGCCAAGGAATCGTGATCGGTAATGCCTTGCTGGTTCGAATTGGGGCAAACTGAAGAGTGAGTCAGGCTTCTGAGGCCGACGAAGTAATTCTTTCGGCTGAATTTGGAGAAAACAGGGAACAGGAGCGAGAGCAACCATGAGGTTGATTAGCCCAAAGAAAGAAAATGGGTTTTATCGGTGGACCGAATCCGCTTCTATTTTCGCTTTATTCATCTCATTTTGAATAAGCGCTTTTTGTTGGACATAATTAAAGAGCATTGAACCCACGAAGGCAAGAAATGCTACGACCGCCGACACACCCAAGGGGTGCATCTTGTTTGGGGAACTGTTTAGAGCCATATCAGTAGGCGCGAGTGGGACGCATGTAACCATTTGTTTCATTTTGACGCAGAACCCGTCGTCTGGTCACTCTCAGCCTTTGATTTTTAAGAGCGCGTGCTTACTGGGGTAAAACAGCACCTTGATCTGGTGTTGGTGTGACGGACAATGCTTAGGCAGATGTGGTAGAATAGACCCGTTTAAACCATAAAACCGCCCATTGACACCTTTTTGATTGGGGAATGCAACCTTCCGGCTAATCTTTGCATCAGTCAATCACAGCCGGTAACATACAAGGGCTCTCCGAACCAGTCATCATCAAAAAATAACCATCTATGTAAGATAAGGTTCTATGTAATACCTACTACTTAACTTTGCCACGTACCCCGGATCTGATCCGAACAGTAAACAACACTTTTGAAGCATACTCCGTAAACAACAACCTACTAATACATCACTATGAAAACGTTTATCACCGCTGTGTGTGCGTGGCTGGTTATGACGGCGGCAATCGCCCAGACTCCGACGAAAGGCAAAGTTCGCGGGCTCGTTATTGACCCCACTCAAAAACCGTCCGAATTCGTCACCATTCTGCTTCTAAAGGCCAAAGACTCGACGCTGGTGAAAGGCGTGATTACCAACGACAAAGGGCAGTACGATTTCGACAACGTAGCCGATGGCGGCTACCGGGTGGCCACTTCACTGGTCGGTTTTAAGAAAGTATATTCAGAACCGTTCGTGATCGATGCCGCCAATCCGGAGGTGCAGGTGAAGACGCTGACGATGGTGGAAGAAGCCAAAAGCCTGAATGAAGTGAAGGTCGTGGCCAAGAAACCATTCATCGAACAGGAGATCGACCGGACGGTGGTCAACGTGGAAAACAGCATTGTGGCCAGTGGAAGCACGGCCCTGGAAGTGTTGGAAAAAGCACCAGGTGTCACTATCGACCGCCAGAACGACAACATCCAGTTAAAAGGTAAAGCGGGTGTTATCGTCATGATCGACGGTAAACAGACGTACCTGTCGGGCCAGGAAGTGGCCAATCTGCTGAAAAATACGCCGAGCGATAATATTGAGAAAATCGAGATCATCACCAATCCTTCTTCCAAATACGATGCCGCCGGCAACGTAGGGATCATCAACATCCGGATGAAGAAAAACAAGAATTTCGGCACCAACGGAACGGCCATCGCCGGGCTGGGCTACGGTCGGTATGAGAAAGCCAACGCCAGCCTGAACCTGAACCACCGCGTCGGCAAAATCAACGCCTTTGGCAATTACAGCTACTTTCACAACCGGCGGTTTCAGGAGAACAGCCTGGATCGGGTCATTCCCTACAACGGCAAAATTACCTATTTCGACCAGTCGTCCTTCCGCCCCAACCGCTTCGACGGGCATACGTTCCGGACGGGTGTCGACTATTTCATCAATAAGAAAAGCACGATTGGCGTACTGGCGACCGGTTTTATCAACGACTGGCGGCAGGACAACGGGATCAACAACTCGATTATCCGAAATGAACTGGGCCAGATTACGCTGAAACCGACTACCGATGTTTCTGTAAAAAACAAGTGGTCGAACGTGACGGGAAACCTGAACTACAAGTACGATTTCGACGGCAAAGGCCGCGAATTGACGACCGACCTCGACTATTCCCGTTTCAACGGTGATTCGTATAACAACCTCAGCACGACCTACACCAACGCCAACGACAGCATTGTTCAGCCGACGGCCAAAGTTCGCAACGACATGCCGTCGACCATCGAAATCTGGGCGTTCAAGTCGGATTATGTGCATCCTTCCAAGATTGGAAAGTGGGAAACCGGGGTGAAAACCAGCTTTGTGAACTCGGACAACAACCTGACGTACGAAGATTATGTCGACGGTCGCTGGGTGTTCAATCCCAATCAGAGCAACCAGTTCAAATACACCGAAAACATCAATGCGGCCTACGTCAATTTCGCGGGCAAACTGAACAGCAAAACCAGCATTCAGGCGGGCTTACGGCTGGAAAATACGCACTCCCGGGGCAATTCCGTTACGCTGAATAAAATTGTCGACCGGAATTATACGAATTTGTTTCCAACGATGTTTATATCCCGACAAATCGATACCAACAACGTCCTGAATCTTTCGTTCAGCCGCCGGATCGACCGTCCGAACTACCAGAATCTGAACCCATTCCGGTTTTATCTGGACCCGTACACGTACCAGCAGGGGAATCCGTACCTGAAACCCCAGTTCACGAATTCGTTCCAGTTGACGCACGTTTACAAGGGCAAGTTTTCGACGACGCTGGGCTATAGCCGGACGACGGATGTGATTGTCAATGAAGTTCCGGGGCAGATTGCCGAAGAAAACATCACATATGTGACGACCGACAACCTGGCCACGCAGAACAACGTCAACCTGACGGCGAGCTTCCCGTTGGCGGTGACCAAGTGGTGGAACATGCAGAACAACATCGGCGTAAATTATAACCAGTATGATTCGCCTTACCTGGGCGCGCAGTACAACGTGAGTTTTGTGTCGTATAACATCTACACGTCCCAGAACTTTGTGATGCCGAAGGGTTTCAGCGCAGAAATTGCCGGCTGGTATAACTCGAAAAACCTGTACGGTTTTTACGAGGCTAAACAAATGGGAGCCTTCAGCATCGGGGTGCAGAAAACGCTGATGAACCGGAAGGCGACGCTGAAACTGAACGTAAACGACCCGTTCTGGCTGAATAAATTTGAAGGAAGAGCGGTTTATCAGGATATTAATTTCCGGGTGCGGGCCCGTTGGGAAAGCCGCATTGCCCGTCTGACGTTTACGTACCGGTTTGGTAACCAGAATGTGAAAGCGGCCCGTCAGCGTAGCACCAGCACGGAGGCCGAACGCAACCGGGCCGGCGGGGGCAATAATTAAATAAAAGTTAAATAAAGCAAACGGCGGACGGTATTTGGTTCGTCCGCCGTTACTTTAATAGATAATTAGTTTAGGTTAAGAAAGCAGAAAGCCACTCCCACCTTGAGGAGTGGCTTTTTTGATTTTTAAAAGTACGGTAACCTTCGCCCATTTCAAAATATCATTTGGTCACATGATGTATATACATTTAATAAATTTGCATCAAATTCGGTTTTATGATTTAAAAGTCATAAAAAAAGGTCACTTTCGATGACCTTTTTTGTGATTTTCTAAATGATAATTACTATTCAATTAATTGCGCTTTCTCAGTCCAGAGCGGCCACACCCGGCAACACTTTGCCTTCCATGTACTCCAGCAAGGCTCCTCCGCCCGTAGAAACGTAGCTCACCCGGTCGCCATACCCGGCGTTGTTGACGGCCGAAGCTGAGTCGCCACCGCCGATGAGCGAGAACGCGCCGTTGTCTTCCGTGGCTTTCACAACCACATCGGCAATCGCGTTGGTGCCGATGGCGAAGTTGGGGAACTCAAACACGCCCATCGGGCCGTTCCAGAGGATGGTTTTCGACTTGGACAAAACATCGCTGAACAGCGCGATGGTTTCGGGGCCGATGTCCAAACCTTCCCAATCATCCGGGATTTCGCCGGTTGCAACGATTTGGCGGTTGGCATCGTTCGAAAAACCGTCAGAAATAACATTATCGACGGGTAAATACACCTGAACACCTTTTGCTTTTGCTTTTTCGAGCAGTTCCAGCGCCAGTTCCTGCTTATCAGCTTCGAGCAAGGATTTACCGATGTTACCGCCTTGTGCTTTGGTAAAGGTATACGACATTCCCCCGCCAATGATCAGGTTGTCGACACTGTCCAGGAGTTTCTCGATGATCAGGATTTTATCCGAAATTTTGGCCCCGCCCATGATGGCCGTGAACGGCCGGTCGGCGTTGTCGAGCACCCGCTGGGCGTTGTCGAGTTCCGCCTGCATGACATAACCGCAGACTTTGTCCGTGAAAAACTGGGCAATCACCGCCGTGGAAGCGTGGGCGCGGTGGGCCGTTCCGAAGGCATCATTCACATAAACGTCGCCCAGTTTCGATAGTTTCTCGGCAAAAGCGACGTCTCCTTTTTCTTCTTCCTTGTAAAACCGCAGATTTTCCAGCAGCAGCACCTCACCGGGTTGCAGCGAATCCGCCATTTCTTTGGCCGAATCACCGATGCAATCGTCGGCAAATTTTACGGAAACGCCCAGCATGATGGACAGAGGTCCCACGAGGTGTTTCAGCGAATATTTATCTTCAGGACCGCCTTTGGGCCGGCCTAAGTGCGACATCAGCACGCACGAACCGCCGTCTTTCAGAATTTTAGAGATGGTCGGCAACGTAGCCTTCATCCGGGTATCGTCCGTAATTTCGAATTTACTGTTCAGCGGAACGTTAAAATCAACCCGAATCAGGGCGCGTTTACCGGAAAAATTGTAAGAGTCTAAAGTTTTCATACGACAGATTTCCTGTTAGTTGGCAAAATCCGCCCGAACTTAGGGGTTTTTGCTTAAACGTAGCAATTTGAAGGTTAGCTTATTGAATTTGTGCTAATTTTAAGGAGTTCGTTACAATTTAAGATTTTGGATTTTGCCGGTAATCTTCTTTGGTGATTTTAAGGATGGTTTGATAAATAGACGATTTCTTTCCTGTCCCTAACGGGGCAGAAGGAGACGTCTTTGCAATTCAAATCATGGGGTGGCGGTTTTTGCCCCGTAAGGGCTTCACAGCGCAGGTAGCCTAACCGAGCCCCTTTTCAAGCAGCGTGCCGTTAGGCACGCGACAAATCCCGGTACGGTTGCGTGCCCAAAGGCACGCGAGGTTGGTGGAATTCATCATTTTTTTTCTACCGACGCTGCGCTGTGAAGCCCCTGACGGGGCAGAAACCGCCACCTGTGCCAATCACTTGCCGCTTCCCAAAACCGCTACCGACGTTTTTAGATACTGGTCGAACCACTTCAAATACCGGTCGAAACGATCGGTTTGGTAGCTCGGAACCGAAAGACCGTGGAACTGGCCAGGGTAGACAATGAGCTGCGTCGGCACACCCAACGACTTGAGGGCCTGGTACATCTGTTCACTCCCGGCAATCGGCACGTTGAAATCTTTTTCACCCCCCATGAACTGCGTCGGCGTTTTGATGCGGTCGGCTTTCAGGAACGGGTAGGAGACTTTCAGCCACTTGTCGGTATTTTTCCAGGGTGTTCCCAGCTCGTTTTCGTATTGGTTGACATATTGGTCGGAACCGTACATCGTCATTTGCAACGAACTCCCGGCCCCGCTGGCGGCTGCCTTAAACCGTTGGTCGGTGGCGATGGTGTAGTTGGTCAGAATACCGCCGTAGCTCCAGCCGCCGATGCCCAGTTTAGCCGGGTCGGCGATGCCTTTGGCGACGAGGTAATCGGTCGCGCCCAGAATATCTGCTACTTCTTTGTTGCCCCAGTCGCCGTAAATGGCTTTGCAAAACGCGAGTCCACGCCCGCTGCTGCCCCGGTAATTGACCCCCGCGACCACATAACCACCCCCTGCCAGGATTTGCCGAGAAAGGTCGAAACCGAAATTGTCCTGACCCACCGGGCCGCCGTGAATGAAGAGAATCGTCGGCATTTTCTGACCCGCCGACGCGTTGGCAGGTTTGAAAAGCATGTTTTCGACCTGGGTGCCGTCCTTGCTGCGCGATGTAAATCCTTCGACTGTAGCGAGTTGAAGAGGAGCGACAAACGCATCCTGGATGGTGGTTAACCGCCGGACGTTCCCGTTTTCGACGGCGTAAAGTTCCGCGGGTAATTGCGGTTTGCTCATCAGCGTTGCCCAGCCACCTTTCGGATTTTGCTCCAGATCGGCATAGGCGCAATCGTCGTGGGCCACGCGATTGAGTTTACCCGACGCCAGTTCATACGCGCCGACGTAGGTTCGGCGGTCGTCGTCTACCAAAACCGCAATGGATTTGCCATCGACCGACCAGCGCGGATTCCGAACCGGGCGATCCAGGGCCGCCGAAACCAGCTTGGGTTCACCGCCATCGGCCGAAATAACCGCTAAAACCGGCTGGTCATACATGATAAAATTGGTCGAAGCCGTCGAGCGCAGGTAGGCTATTTGCGTGCCATCAGGACTCCAGACCGGGTTGTTATCAGTACCGGCCCAGGTCGTCAGTTGCTTCATCGGGGCTTTGGTCCGGGCTTCGATCACGAACAGATCGGTATTTTCGTTTTTGTCAGGGTCGGCGGTGCGGTTGCTAACGAAGGCGATCTGCTTGCTGTCGGGCGACCAAACCGGGGCGGTTTCGTCGTAGGTGCCTGCCGTAAGCGTATCGAGTTTTTTGGATTCGACATCGAATAAATAGAGGTGAGCGGCCCGACGGTCGAGGTAACCCTTCCGGTCTTCTTTGAAATGATGGCGGTCGATGACATATGGCGTACGGATTTTGGTTTTTGCCGAATCGGAATAGTCTTTGTCGCGAATGACCAGCGCAACGGTTTTGCTGTTGGGAGCCCATTCGTATTCTTCCAGTTCTCCTTTCAGATCGGTGAGTTTTTTGCCTTCACCACCCCGGCGGTCGAGAAGCCACAACTGGCTGTCTTTGTCGCCGTTACGGGTAGCGACAAACGAAAGAAACCGCCCATCGGGACTCCAGCGGGGGGATGATTCGCCGTCGGGGCTGCTCGTCAGTTGGACCGACTGTTTGCCGTCCCAGCTAATCATCCAGACATCCGAATTGCGTTTGTCTTTATCCTTGTCCACTGACGACAGCGTGTAGGCCACCCACTGACCGTCGGGCGAAACCTGCGGGTCGGTGATGTTTTGCAATCTCAGGATGTCGGAAGGAACAATGGGTCGTTTGGCGGGCGACTGCGCCAGGACCGTGCCGGTTAGCAGGCAAAGAAAGAAAATGGACTTCATGCGTTTGTTTTGAAGAGGAATCAGTCCATGAAGATACAAAAAGTTTGGAAATGGTTTTATTTTGCAAGAAACACCCCTAAATCCCGAAGCGTCGGCCCGGCCTGAAGGGGACTTTTCATACGTCCAAGCCCCCTTTAGGTAGGGGGTTGGGGGCGAAAAGCGGAAGAACTTAACAGCCCTGCCCTTTAGGCCGGGCCGACGTTTCGGGGTTTAGGGGTTAAAACCAATCAAATCAAATGATTACAAACCGTATTTTGCGCATTTTTAGCCTTCTCTTTCTACTCCACCAAACCGTTTGGGCAACTAAAGTCGATACCGTCGAAACCTACAGCCCTTCCATGAAGAAAACCATCAAGGCGGTGGTGCTTACGCCGGATTCGTACGCGGCTGGCAAGGAATTTCCGGTGGTGTATCTGCTGCACGGACACGGCGGTTTTTACGGCGATTGGGTCAAAAAAGCACCGGCTACCCGCAACCTTGCCGACACCTATCAGGCCATTATCGTTTGCCCCGATGGCAACGCTTCCAGTTGGTATTTCGACAGCCCGGTCGATCCTTCTTCCAAATACGAAACCTACGTTGCCAAAGAGTTGGTGGCCTGGGTAGACAGTCATTACAAGACTATTAAAAACCGCAAGGGCCGGGCCATCACGGGGCTGAGCATGGGCGGACACGGCGCGTTATACCTCGCGTTCAAACACCAGGATGTGTTTGGTGCTGCGGGCAGCATGAGCGGGGGCGTCGACATCCGGCCGTTTCCGAACAACTGGGACATGGCGAAGTGGCTGGGAACCTACGCCCAAAATCCGGAACGCTGGGAACAGCATACCGTCATCAACCTGCTTCATTTGCTGACGCCCGGTTCGCAGGCTTTGATCATCGACTGCGGCACAGACGACTTTTTCTTTCGGGTCAATACCAATCTGCACCAGAAAATGCTGGACATGAACATCGCCCACGACTACATCACCCGCCCCGGCGCTCACAACTGGAATTACTGGAACAACGCCGTCCATTATCAAATGCTGTTCATGCGGATGTATTTTGATCGGAAGGGATAGTCTACAGTTTACGGTTTTCAGTAGCTTGCGTATTAGCTAGCTTGCGAAGGGTAATGCGTCAGCTACTGAAAACCGTAAACTGTAAACCGCCCACTACTTCCCGTCTACAAACTGCGTCATCGCTTTGCTCAGAAACCGGGCGTAGTCGGGGTTGGGGATGCCGTTGTGGCTGGTGTAGCGGGGGTCATCGACATACAACTGGGCGAGTCCCCGGTAAGCCGATAGCCTGTCGCCGTTGCAGACCGAATCGCCCCACATCCGTTGGATGAAAGCAAAATGGCGGTCTACCAGTTGCTGAACGTCGGCATCCGCCGGGTCACGGTCCATCAATTCCGCCAGTTTTCGGGCAATTTCCTCGCCCTCGGCTTTGGCATCGGCCCACTCGGTTTTGCTGAGTTGACGGATTTTGTTCTCCGATTCTTCCACGACTTTGGCGCCGTAGGTGTCGACGGCTTCCTGTCGGTAGGCTTCCGCTTTTTCTTTTGGGAAGCCTTCGTATAATTCTTCGTCTGTTAGCATGATGGATTCTCCTTTTAGTTTTGAAATAGTTTTGTCAATCGTACTCAGCAAGGTCGTGAGTCGGTCACGTCGATCTTTCAGCGCGTTTTGGTGACTTTTCAGCGCGGTGACCAGATCGAAGTCGGGATCTTCCAGCACCTGCCGGATTTCCAGCAAAGGGAAATCCAGTTCCTTGTAAAAGAGAATCTGCTGCAGTCGGATGAGCTCTTTTTCGCTGTAAAGCCGGTACCGGGCTTCCGTGCGAACGGACGGTTTGAGAAGGCCCAGGCGGTCGTAGTGGTGGAGCGTGCGCACGCTGACCCCCGCCAGAACCGCCAGTTTTTTGACCGAATACGTTTTCATTTTCAGGACGTTGCCGATGTTGACGTTGTAAAGGTAGGCTATGACGTAAGGGGAGAGTCAAGAAAAAAATGAAGTATTTTTGCCCCCGACCCCTAAAGGAGAGTTCTTGCATCCGGTTATTCCAGGGGCAGGCTCGCTTTAAACCGGGCTGATATTTCGGGATTTAAGGGCGAAATTTGATTTTATTCCCGTATTTTTAACGCCTTGGAAACTTTCACACCCATTCCCAACCTGATCCGACTTGCGCAAACAACCGCCGACGCCGATGCCGTTCTGCGGATGATGGAAACGTTTTGCGGGCTTTTCAATTACCCGTTCGACCGGATGCTTCGCCAGAATTTGATTCAGCAAGTCCTGGAAAATCCGTCGCTGGGCTCGCTCTGGCTAATCGGGCCGGAGAAGGAACCGGTTGGCTATGTGGCCCTGACCTACGGTTTCGCCTACGAATTTGGCGGCAAAACCGCCCTGGTCGACGAACTGTTCATTGAAGAAGGCCACCGGGGCGGAGGGAAAGGGCGTCAGGTTTTACAAAATCTGCAAAAAGCCGCCGACGAATTGGGCGTGTCGGTCATTCATTTGCAAACCGAGAAATACAACCCCCGCGCCAAACAATTGTACGAATCTGTCGGCTTTGTCGATCAGGAACGCAGTACGCTGACGTGGAAGAAACCTGATTAAGGTTTACGGTTTTCAGTATACGGTTTTCGGTGGCTGACGCGTTAGCCCTCGTGCGCCAGCCTACCGAAAACCGTATACTGAAAACCGTAAACTTATTTCAAACAATGAAATTTTTTGTTCCCGCTACCAAGAATACTGAAGAAGCTGAAAAAGTGCACGGCATTTTGCGGAAAGCCATGCTGAAACACCGCTACGAAACCACCGATTTACGCATCTACTCCATCACCTTCGATGATAATGGGATGCGAATTACGGAAACCGTGGGCAAACCGTCCGAGACTTCCGGCGAAACCATCGTGGCCATCTTTCAATCCGGTGATCTCTACCTGATTTGTACGAATAACCGGGGCGTTCTGCGCGGAATGCCCATGATTGCAGGCGAATGGGCGGTGAACAAGGTAGAGTTGTTTGAAGGAGCGGAGTAAAATCAATCTCCGGCTCCCTCGTCTCTTGTCTCACCTCCTTTGTCTATTCCTGAAACCCGTCATAATACGCGACCGCATTGACGAGTTGTAAGACATCCAGTTTCCGTTGGGTGAGGTACTGATCGAGCCGGCTGGCCGGATCGTCCAGCACACTGAGGACGGATTTTCGGGACAAGCTCACCGTCCGGGGCCTGTCGTTATTCCGTTGAATAAAATAGGTTTTCTGACGCCGGAACGTCCCGTCGAACGGATCATCGAGGGTGTACGCTTCTCTTTTCGGCACAATCAGGTTGCAGCGGAGTTGTTTCAGCACCCGGGTTTTACCGGCGTATAGGACCTTGTAATAGACCCGGCTGGTCTGGCCGCCTTTCTCGCTGACCTGACTGATAAACCGCATGTCATTGACCGTAAATGCATCCGGCTGAACCTCATATTCCTGCTCATCGCCCTCAAACCGGCACTTGACCACGTTGGTAGCGATGTTGAAGGCGATCAGGCAGGGGATGGACTTTTTGGAATCACCGGTTTCCAGTGTACCGGGTTGCCAGACGGGAAAGGTCAAATACTCGCTGCCCAGGTAGGTCACCTGCGTCATGCTCTGACTGCGATCCGGCCGGTTCATGAGAAATCCGCCTTTGGAGTCGTAATACCGGCAGGTGGTGATCACCCGTTTTTGTGCATCCTGGGTAACAACACACTGGCTGAGGCCACGAAGAGACAGCATACCCAGCAAGCCAATCAGAAACAGAGAACGATACATCATAGGAACAGCCGAAAAGGGTCACAGGAATAACCGGAGCGGTTTGAATTCCAGCCTTAAGATACTCAAAATGCGGAAAAGATTTTCAGTGAGGAGGGCGGATTCGTTGAGGTAGAAAGGAAGAAAACGGATTTAGGGGCTTATCCATTTTATTTATTACGAGCTAAGTTACCGTATTTAGTAATTTATATATTAAAATAAGTACTTTAGTGGCTAAACCCGTTCTTAATTACAGAACTAAACTCCCCTTCTTTATCAAATGAAAAGAACCTTTACACGTGTCGCCAGTGCCAGCCTCGGTGTTGTATTTTTAACCGGTTTGTTTGGAAGCTGTTCACGACCCGACCACCGGCCGGATAATTGCCTGGCGGTGAGTTCGCTGATCGAAGGATGTCCGAACGGATTTACTTTATTTGCTGAAATTGTTAAAGCCACCGGCAATGCCACTCCCTCTACGGGCACCCCGCTGGTGATTGCGCCGGGTGATATCATGAGTGGGGAAGACGGTTGTTATTACAAAGGAAATCTGATCGAACCTTTTGAAAATAACAGCAGTTTGCGGATTACCACCGCAATCCACTGGCAACAGTATAAATGCGCTGATACTTCCCGATAAAAGGGGAGAAACGTGTTGTTAATGAGACCGCTCCGGAAATGGCCACCATTTTTAGAGCGGTTTTTTGCTGTACTTTCTTTCCGGCCGGCATTCCATCCCCGTATCGCTTCTAATCAACGCCCTTCACTCGCATCCTGAGTAAAAATCTGCCTAAAATGACTTTATAATTCGATTGAACACTAACCGATGAAGTCCTTATTTTCCTTCCTTATTCCATGAATGTAGCCCTACCGTCAGGGCAGGTGTTGAAAGCCCGTCTGGCCACTCAATTGATTTTTCTGGTTTGCGGTTTGGGTATGTCCAGTTGGGCTCCGATGGTTCCCTTTGCCAAAGATCGCTTGGCTTTGAATGACGCCAACCTGGGCTTTTTACTGCTGATGTTGGGCGGTGGGTCTATGCTGCTGATGCCCATCTCCGGCTGGCTGGTGGGACGCTTTGGCAGCCGCATCGTCATGGCCGGTTCAGCGGTGGTGATGGCACTGGCTTTGCCGCTGCTGGTCGTTCTGCCCTCCGCATCGGCGATGGCCATAACGCTATTTATATTCGGGGCCAGCATTGGCACCATTGACGTTGCGATGAATGCACATGGTGTTCAGGTGCAGAACCTCTACGGAAAGCCCATCATGTCGTCCCTACACGGCCTCTTCAGTGTGGGTGGCCTGCTGGGGTCCCTCGGTTTGGGCTTTTTGATTAAACTGGGACTCAACCCCGTTTATGCCGCCCTCAGTATTGCCACCTTGATGATCCTGATCACGCTGACTCAATTCCAATCCTTATTTCCTCTAGAAGTAGAGCAACAGGCGATTGCCCACTTCTCGGCAACCGATGAGAAACCAACGGCGGTTAACCAGCGGTTTAGTTGGCTAGACAGCAGGGTTATCTTTCTGGGACTGATGTGCTTTGCTATTTTTCTGGCCGAAGGTGCCGTGTTGGATTGGAGTGCCATTTTTCTGCGGGATGACAAAGGAATTGAAGCGGAGTTTGCGGGCGTGGGCTATTCGGCCTTTTCGATTGCCATGGCGACGATGCGGTTGGTGGGGGATAAGCTGGTGGCCCGTTTGAACGAAAAAACGGTCGTGGTGGGAGGCAGCTTGCTTGGGGCCGTGGGTCTGGGCATTGCCGTCCTGAGTCCCTGGGTCGTGGGGGCGCTGGTCGGCTTCGTCCTGTTAGGCCTGGGGGCCGCCAATATTGTGCCTGTGTTTTTCAGCCAGGCGGGCAGACTGCCGGGCATTTCGCCGACGGTGAGCTTACCGGCCATTACGACCATGGGCTATACCGGAATGCTGGCCGGTCCGGCTTTACTGGGTTTTATCGCGCAACATTCTTCGTTGCGTATTGCATTGGGCTGCCTGGCCGTACTGTTGTTGGTAGTGGCAGTGAGTTATGGTATGAAACGAAAAACCGCAGGGCTATTATAGATAGACAGGATAATTTAGTAACGATGCGTGACTCTTTCTTCATCGGCTGGATCATTGCCGTTCTGCTTCTGGGATCGACCCGACTGGCTCATGGACAGACGACTGCCGTACTGACCGGCTACGTAACGGATGCCACGACGGGAAAACCCATGCCGTTGGCCAACGTCTTCATAAACGGATCAATGCGGGGTGCAATCACCGACGAAAAGGGGGCTTATACATTGACGGGTGTGCCACTGGGTACGGTCGAAATTGCCGCTTCCTTCGTTGGTTATCAGCCTGCTACACAAAAAATCCGATTTGATAATGCATCGCCACAAAAAGTCAGTTTTCGGCTGGAACCCAGTGTGCAAATGCTGGATGCTGTCACCATACGGGGCAATCCAAAGGGCTGGGAGCGGCACTTGCGTCAGTTTAAAAAGCTACTCTTCGGCGAACCGTTTGGCGGACAGTGTGTGCTGGTAAACGGCGAGGTTCTCGATTTTAAAGAAGATAAAGGTCATTTGCATGCAACAGCGAATGAACCGTTGATTGTTGAAAATCAGGCGTTAGGGTATCGGTTGATTTACGCATTGCAACATTTCGATGCCGCTCCGTCAGGAAATGTTTTTTCGGCGGGTACGGCCCGTTTTGAAGAAGTAAAACCTGAGAACGAACGGCAGGCCAACCGGTTTCGGCGGAACCGGCTGATTGCTTACCAAGGGTCGATCAGGCACTTGATGGCCAGCCTGATTGATAATACGTTCGAGCAGGCCGGCTTTCTGGTTTATCAGGAAGATGTCACCAAACCGATTCCCCCGGAAAGGCGGATCATTACACTGGCCGCTGCGGTTGGCGACTACAAGCGGCTGATTCCCGTTCAGGTTTCTGCGTTGATTCAACCCGGCCGATTGGCGACCGAACGCCGATTGGTTTCCACCATGAAACTGATCGTGTTTTATAAGAACGCAACTTCAAGTTTTTCGCCCTATCCCGATGCGCGTTACGCCTATACGGAAATGAAACTGCCTGGCGGTCAACTGCAAATGACCGTCAATGGGGTGATTACGATGCCGGAAGGGATGGAAGCGAAAGGATCGATGGGGAATGACCGGTTATCGACTATGTTGCCCGCCGACTGGAAACCCGAAGAGAATGAGAAGGAGTCTCTTCCAAACGGGTCCTTGGCTATGCAGGGGAAACTGGCCCCACCCGACTCCTGTCTGGGAGGAATCACGGCGGCTTTCAACGAGCGATTCAAGCTATTGGCTCCCAGCGTATTTGTACACATCGATAAACCCTTTTACGCTACGGGCGATCGGCTCTGGATGAGTACGTACTTACTCGACGCGGCTAGTCACCAGCGAGCCGGTGGCGAAACCGCCCTGCAGGTCGACCTACTGACGGCAAGCGGGAAACTCGTGCAGCACCAGTGGGTACGGATCGTGGACGGGCGTGGCCAGGGTCATTTCCGCCTGTCGGATACCCTCACGACGGGAGCGTATCAACTGCGTGCCTATACTGATGAAGATGATGCCCAGCGACGCCCCGCTTTCGAGCGATCTGTCGCGGTCTATAATCTGGTTCGGAACGAGGTCTCTATCCGTAGTGATTCTGTTTCTCAGCCATTAGACGTTCAGATTTTGCCCGAAGGCGGTCGCTGGATTGCGGGATTCCCGGCGCGTCTGGGCGTAAAGATGGTTCGGCCCAATGGCCACGGTTTGTCCATCGCAGGACGGATTGTGGATGATTCAGGCGCTGAAATCGTTCGTTTCAAGACCAATCAACAGGGCATGACCAGCGTGTCGATGGAGCCCAAACCGCAGCGGACGTATTATGCCGAGGTAATGGATAACAACCAGCCGCAACGCGTTCCGTTGCCCAAACCCGAAACACAAGGGCTGTTGCTTTCGGCCGATGCGATCAGCGATACAACCCATCTGGCGTTGACCATCATGAATGCCAACCGGGCCGTTAGCGACTCAGTATATATTCTGATTCAGCAACGCGGCCAACTGGTCGATCAGCGAAAAATTCTCCTGCAAAATGGAGTGGCGAAGGTGAATTTACCGATGATGACCTGGCTGCCGGGTCTGGCGCAAATCACCCTGTACGATGCCACCGCCCGGCCCCAAGCCGAGCGACTGGTGTTTGTGTCTGAGTTCACTGCGCCGGTTCGTGTACGGATGGGTTTCAACAAAAACCGCTATCAGCCCCGCGAACTGGTTACCCTGAGCATCAATCTGACCGACAATGGATCACCGGCCTCCGGCGCTTTGTCGGCATCGATTACCGATGCTGGCCAGGTGCCGGACGATACCGTGGATGCTACCTTACAGACCCACTTGTTGCTAACGGGAGAGCTTCGGGGACGCATCGAAAACCCCAACGACTACGTCGTGAACCACTCGGCCGAAACCCGCCGGGCGTTGGATGACCTGCTGCTGACCCAGGGTTGGCGACGGGTGAGTGGCACACCCGGAACGGATTCGCTGGGCGGAGTATCGTTCAGGGGTCGCATTTTGAATGCGAAAAATCAGCCCATTCCCGGCGCGCAGCTTACCGTAGCGTCGACAGGAGCCGGAAAATCGTTCGTAAAATCGACGGGCGCTGACGAGCAGGGGCGGTTTCGATTGGCGGGGCTGGCCATTACGGATACCATTCAATTAATGACGCAACTCGCTGACCGTAAGAGAACTATTCTTTCTCCCAAAGAAGGCTTTCTGGTTCAGGAAAGGCCCGGCCAACAATGGGAAGTCAGTCAACTAACGAGTGCACCCAATTGGTCGATGTTGCGCGCTCAACTAGAAGCGGTCCGCATTCGGCAGGGAGCAAACGCCGATTTGTACCGGGATAAAACGACGAAAGTGCTGGAAGAAGTAACGGTTCGGGCGCAAAAAACCGAAGAAAGACCCGACGATATTCAACAGCGCAGTTTGCACAACGAGGCTGATGCCGTTCTGGTGTTTGACGATAAATCGCCAACCTATTCGAATCTGTACGAAATGATTCAGGGTCGGTTGGCAGGTGTGACGATTACCCGGGAGGGGGCCGCGCAAGCGCATAGCTACAAGGTCTTTATACGGGGTATAAATAGTTTCAAAAGTGGAATGCAGCCCTTGTATTTGATCGATGGTATTCCCATTCAGGACCCTGATGGAACCGCTTTGATGCAATTCAATCCCGGCGATATTGAACGGGTCGAATTGCTGAAAAATGGGGGTACAGCCGGTATCTACGGGGTTCGCGGAGGGAATGGCGTGATTGCTTTTTACTCCAAAAGCAAACGTTCGATGCAGGGCAAAGCAAAAACTCAAGCGGGAATGACGCCGATTCAATTCATTGGGTATCCGTCGGTGCAGCGCGAATTTTATGTGCCCCGCTATGATACGGAAGTAGTGACAGGCACTGGTTCTGGTCCCGTCGATCACCGGGACGTCCTGTACTGGAAACCCATGATGCAAACCGACGGTCAGGGCCACAGCCAGCTCCGGTTTCCGCTATCGGACGTCGTCCGAACGGTACGCGTGGTGATACAAGGCGTTACGGCCGATGGTCGTCCGGTGCTGGGCGTTGAGTTGGTTCGGGTGCAATGAGGTGGCCGCTTGCTTGCCCCAGACGACTATACGAGTAATGGGTTGATTGGTTTAATCGTGTTTTATAATAGGCTACGGTTCATCTTCACAACGTAAGCGATACGGGCTGAGAGAGGGTTGCAGAGACAGGACCGGTACTGTTGGTTCGTTGCTGAGCCGTATTATTGACCGTAAATGTCGCTTTGGCATCAATGTAATATGTTGTACCGGCGGTTAGTCCACTGATCTTTGCCTCTCCCTTCTTATCCGTCATTTTGTTCCCGATGGCAGTGGGCGAACTGGTTTTAATGGAAGCTGCCTGCGTTCGGCTGCTGAAAACGTAAACCGTTGCGCCAGCCACCGGGTCAGAATTAAGGTCCCTGACGGTGACGGTTAATTCCGTCGGAACGGTAAGCGTTAGGGACGCCGGTGTTGTTTGAACAGTTGTGAAGCTATTCACATTGGATTGACTGACGGTCGCAGCCGTTGGGCTGGAAACCAGAAGGTCTTTTTTTCCGGCCAGGTAATAGTCACCCGCTGGAAGATCATAGAAAAAAACGTTTCCTTTTTCGTTGGTCGTCTTTTGCCGGATTTGCCCGGCGGGGGCGGTTCCGGCAATTGATTCGGCTTGTTCCTGGTTGATAAAGAGCAGGATATCGGCTCCGAAGATTGGCTGATTTGCAGAATTGACGGCCTTTACCTTGATTTTTCCGCCGGGGTATTGCGGCTCCAGCAGTAATTTAGGCTCATTTTTGAAATCAGTATACGACATGACTTTTTCAAACTGGATGCCCTCTTTATTTTTGAACCGACCGACCACGTAAAAATTTTCGGTGGCAGGCTGATGGGAAAAGGTAAACTTGCCGTCTGAAACCGCGGTTGTGCTGATTAGGTAGGTGGTGGCACTGCCGGTCGCCGTCAGGTAAATGGTTGCTTCCGGTGCAATGACAACGGGCGCGTCTGTAAACGTATCATTGAGGTAAACGGTGCCATTGATTTCCCCGTCTTTATAAACGCTGTCTATGACGTCTTCAAAGTTAGATTCACACCCCAATGTAAGACCCAATAATAAGCAGAAAATGAGGTAGATGCCGGTACGCATGGCCTTTGAATGGATTAAAAGATGGATATCAATTTGGTAACTACATTTGGATCAATGGCCAACCCAAAAAACCAGCGGCCTGTCGGTACATCATATTCGCGACTGATCTGGCCATTCATCAGGTCGTATCCTTTTCGAAAAAACAGATTGCCGCCACCCTGCACGCTTAGTCCCGGTACGATGTCAATGCCCGCACCCAGAAAATAGTTTTTCAGGAACTTGTGGGTAACCCCTAGTCCGCCGGTCAGAAAGAGCTTACCCAACACACTGTTTCCCCGTGGGAAATTATACTCTTTATCGGCGGTATTTTTGATAAACCGGGTTCGGGCAGCGGTTCGGGTCAGATTACTTGGACCCAGGTACCATTTCACCCCCACCACCGCTTCAAAATTGTCGATGCCGGTGTCTGTTCGGAACTGCCCGGTGGCGTTGTCGAAAACAGATACAGTCCGTGATCCGAACACGTAGTTAATGCTGACCGATGGCCAGAAACGAACCGTGTGATAGGTTTTATAACTGCCGGCAGCGACGGGTTTTTCTTTTCCGGCTTCAAAAATGTCGTAGCTTATGTCATTGGTGCCTTTTGCGGTCCGGCTCTCATTAATAAGCACATCTTCCGATCGTAAAACCGGCTCCTGACTGGCTTTTTTTCGGGCGAATTCAGTATAAGCGACCTGTAGATCGTCAATCGGGGGTTCGGTTTGTTCCATCAACCAGCGGATTAATTTGCTGGAAGAATTGAAGTCGACAAGTTGAGCACTATCTTTTTTCGCCACTCTTAGTTTGTCATTTCGTTCATTTATCAGCATTTGTAACGCTTCATTAAATTCGGCGTCCGAAACGGGCTTTGCTTTATTGTTTTCGAGTCGGATGGCCGCATTTAACTTATTCTTATACTCTAGCGGATATTTCTTGATACACGACAGTTCGTCCAGTTGCTGTGCGTCCGACTTTCCATCCAGCAAGGGAGCCAGGAGTTCCCGTAACTTTTCGACGATCAGCGCCTGGCGGGCATTTTCCACTGGTGCTCTGACCCCAACCTTGTCATCAACTTTTAGAGAGCTGTCGCCCAGGTTTCCGACCGTGCGGATCGTATTTAAAATACCGCTGAGCTGATTGAACAGCGTGGAAATCGCGTTGCTGTTGACGAGTGCCTGGGTGAATGCACCGGCAAAGTCATCCGTCTGCACGTCGATCTCGGTGCGAAGCTTCGCTTCTTTCACGACTTCTTTGGCCGATACCTTTCTTCCCGAAGGGATATTGTGTACCAGGCCACGCAGCGCATCTTTTTCAAAAACCAGATCGGGTAGTAAACCATCCGGTTGCATGGTGGCGTAGTTGCTTTGGGCGTCATAATGCGTCATCCAGTTGATTTGTGGACAGTCGGACGCATACAGTACGATTTCGTTCAACACGGTTTCGGTCTGAGCGGTTGATTTTAACCAGTCTTCGTACGCTTTCTGTCGCACGGGCGCTTTTTCTTTCTCCTGGCGCAATTTTACCAGAACCAGCGTCAGTTCGGAAATAGCCGGTTTCAGGGTGTCCAGCATGTCCTTGATCACGGTTGATTCACAGCATTTGTCCGTGAGGGTCTGATAAAGCCGGAGGGTGGCTTCGGCCGAAGCCAGTTGTCGGTCAATTTCGGCATTGGCTTCTGTGGGTGAGGTGACTCCGAACGGATTCAGGACTGGATTTCCACCCGTGTACCAAAGCCAGTAGTTTATCCACTTTTTGTTTGATTTGATAACCTGATACGCGATCGAACAGAGTTGGATCTGGGTCCGCTGAATCGAATCAAGGTACTGACAGCGTTCATTTTCTAACTTTTCAAGTAACCCGGTATTTTTTTGGCCGCAACATTCTCCCGGGTCTTTCAGTGCCTTGATCGTTACATTCAACTGGCGGATACGGGCTTCGTACCGGGTGTAAACGGGGTAAAGCGCATTGACAATGGGCTTGTATTGGCTCCAATCCGCATACGCAGGCTTTTTGTCGAATTGATCCTTAAAAAAAGTATTATCAACGTTCTTCTTAATTATTTTAATGGTGGTTTTTCCGGCTTTTGAAAACTTGATTTCACTCTGGTTATTGCCTGGCTGCGGTAGGTTAAATGACGGTCCATTTCCGACCTTAATCGCGTAGGTAGTCTCCTTTTCCTGATCAATAACCTTGTTTAACTTAGCAATATCGGCGGAACCTACCTTAATTTTAAAAATCTCTGCTAAACAAGCCGGTAGGTCTGCCCACTTATTTCCCTTCAATTTGGTTTGTAGTTGCGTCTCCTGTTTTATTTTGTCATCCTGAATAACGAGGGTTAAAGCTGAGTCGCGGGCTATAAAAGTAGGCAAGGGCGAAAGGAGCAATCCCCCACTGCTGACGGTTAGCGTGTCAGGTTGCTTTGCTTTATCAGAATTTTTACACCCTATGCATTGGGAAAAAAGCGGTTGGGCGTGATGAAGAAGGAGGGCAAGTAGCAGGCAGGCATAGCGTATCATGGCAGGTATGCGGTTTTCTTATTGTAAACTGTCTTCTGGTAATACAGTAGGAATAATAGACAGCATAGTGCCTAACTCGAGGGAATCCTCCGCAGCAATCAATTCGCCACTTTCGGCCAGTTGGAGTAGGTTCGGAAGCGTGTAGGCTTCGGCGGCATTCATATCCACGACGTACCCCATATCTTTTAGGCTGCCTACGGTGACCCGGCTCAGCGGGTTATTACCCATGTCAATGAATCCGGTCATCAACTCATTCCGGAAGATAGGTTCGCGCCAGTGAGAGTCCTGTGTACCGGGACCATGTTGATTTTCGACCGGAACGGGAGCGGGGCCGGTGCCTTTCAGTTGGCCGTACTCAAACATGGCCAGGGCACCGGTAAAGGTTGGATTTGTGGTTCCAGCTCCTTTCAGAAGTCCTTTTTTAGTCCAGATTGTACCGATTCCGAGGACGTGCCCCATCTCATGCGTAATTACGTGCGTTAAGCTGCCGTTTTTTTCCATATTTTCCAGGTCGGCCTTATCAAAGGTCATTCTGCCTTTAGCCGGTAGAAAAGCAGCAACCCCCGCATTGGCCGGGCGTAAGTGGGTTGGGCCTGCCTGCCCCAGAATGCCACCTGATCCGTCAATGTCAGAGCCTTCTGCTAAAATCAATACATCATCGATGTTCTCGCCGTCCACCTTAATCGTCGGTAAATCACCGACGATGACACTGCTCCAGCGGTCGGCTGCGGCTTTAAAGGCGTTTTTCTGGTTTTCGGTCAGCCCACCTAAAAACCGTACTTCAATGGTAAAAGGGGAGGTTGAATTGGCTAATGCCTGCGCTAAGTTTACATCTGCTTGTGCAAAATAGGATTCGATCGCATTCATTTTCTGCTTTTTCATGGGATAGCGTTTTTAGGATTAATGAGGATTAATAAGATCAGGAAGGCTGAAAATTAGATTTCTGCCCGATAACGGCCTACTAGTTCATTGCCATCATACGCCCTGATTTCCAGCGGTCGGGGCGTTTCTGCTGTCGTTGACAGCGTAAATGCCGTTTGATTTAGCTTGATGTCGATCGATTCAATCGGGCGTTCTGCCACGTAGACATCAATCCGTGTGATTCCCTGAACATCGACGGTGAAACCGACCTGGTTTGTGGCAAACTTTTCGGATCTGATTTTCAGTTTTCGCACCGGCAGGGTAGACAGGATTGCCCCGGCCCGATTGATAAGATCCTGGTTTTTATTGAGTAAGTCATTCCTGGTCAGAAAGTGACGTTCGTCCGGTATGACGCCGAAATCTTCCACCGGTGTTCCGGCCCGCCGACCTACACGTAAGGTTCGACGAACCGCTACCCGCAGGCTGGTGCCTTTCGGCAATGGCTTATAGGGAGAGTCTGCGCCCGTCAGAAGCTGTGAAAAAATAGAATGGGTCCAGACATTCGCCCCACCTGCCCCCGTAGTTCCGTCTGTCCCGAGCACGGGGCCAATATTGTGGTCTTGAAACCCGGCCGCAAAAATGTCAGTCGTACTGTAGCAGAGTGAATCGACGATGAGCACCACCGGGCCAAAATACCGCTGTCCTATTTGGTTACAGGCCCTGGTTTCGGAGATGGGAAAACCGGCCGAAAAGGAAGCTCCCGATTGGAGCGCTTGCTTTAAAGACTCAATCCAGGGGTCTAATGCCACTTCGCGGGGCGCGTTTTTGCAAATCATCAGATTCAGGGGGGTATTAATGAATTGCACGGGTTCAGGCTCGATCAGGTGGGGCGTTAGTAACTGAAGAAGATATTCTCCATTCATAATAATACCGCCACCATTGCTCCGGACATCCAGCATCAGACCCTCTTCCGGCAATAGCGTAATCAGCCGCATAAACTCGTTAATAAATCCCGGTACGTCCTGGTGACTAAACGTAAAGATTCTCAGGTAACCGAAAGTGCCGGATGGTGTCGTTACCGTTCGTGCCTGGAATATATGGGGAAGTGTGCTATCGAGATCCGAAAGCGTTGCTCCGCTGGCCAGTTTAACGGCAACCTGCTTTTGGGCTTTTATAACTTGCGGTGCAAATAAGGCTTTTCGCATTTGCTGAATGAGATCCTGTTCCAGATCCAGCCCCGTTGTCATCATGTGCGCCAGATCTTGCTGGCGACTGTCTACTTCGGCGGCATCCGGTAATGGAGGATTCACCATCCAGTCGAATCGGATTTCCTTAAGTTCACCATCGACTGTCCGGTAGCCGATAATAACCCATTCCTCACTCGGTGCAGCGGCAATAATCAGTGCTCTGGTCGTCAGCGTTTGCACCCCTCTGGCCAGACGTGCTTCCCGGTTGCTGCCTGCATAACGGGCTGCATTGTTCAAAACCGCTTTTTCAATGGGCATTCCATTCCAGTAGACCACCTCTACCCCCGGACCGAAGGTTGGATGGCTGAACCCTGGAGAGACGTGCGAGACAAGGTAACGTCGCTCTTTGCCCTCAAAATAATCTTCCACCATAAACGGAAGAAACGCCGTCATATTCCTGAACGGATCCGGTAAAAGGTAATTGGTGTGGAGATCCCGAAGCGACATAAATGTGTCGGTCATTTCGTGGTGAAATTCGGTTTCGGGCGGCATGCTCGTTTCTTCACCGAATTCAAGGGTCTGTAAAAGTAGTTTAAGTCGTTGGACGGGATCAATTGCGTGCATTGCCCTTTTCAGGGGCAGGTGAGCGTAGTTTTGTTCAATAAGCAGGAGAGCCTGCCGGACAACCGTCTTACGATCTTCCAGATTGAGCGTGTTTGAAGAGGAGAGAAAAACCGGAAGGCTGGTTGCTCTTTCAAAATGAGTGCGTACCGACGAGTTCATTTTTTGAAGATAAGCCGGCCGTTTAAATGGAATGGTTTCTCTTTTCATTGTAAACACAAGTAGCTATTTGTGGATCAAAATTGCCACTTGTGTCGCACGCATTCAAGGTGAAAATACTCGTATAAATCAGGGGAATTTCCCGGATTTATACGAACTTCGGGATACTTAAAGTGAAATTTGTATTCTGGCGAATTCGACGTCCCTATTCATGAGGAGTCGGTTTGATGGTAAATGGAAATTGATCATGTAAAACCTGAAACGGTATGAAACGAATTACCTCGACATTCCTGACTTTAGCTTTTTGCTTATGGTTACAAGCTTGTGACAAACCCGGCTGTGGTTGTGCCCCTCCCTTAAGCTCAGAGTTAATGGGGAAATGGGAGTGGATTAAAACCGTGACACCAACTCAAGTAATTACTCCCCAAACCATGGGATATCGCCGTATTCTTCAACATGAAAATGATGGAAATGTCGATTATGTTGCTTTCTATCAAAATGATTCCTTGTATTTGAAGCTGGTTCGATCCCGCAATTTTAATCAGGAAGACAAAGACCGACGGACCATTTTAGAAAACTTCGGGACCCATCAAATGAAGTATTTTCTAATTGGAAGGGATTATCGTGTGACTCGGGAAATGCAAACCAGTGATCTCATGAAGACGTACACCGAACAAGCAGATACCGTCCGGCATTTTTACAAATATGCTGGACGGTGATGTGGATTTTTTATCAGCTCAAACTTTTATCTCTGGCGGGTATACCGGAAGATTGGTTTCAAAAAACAATTCGGAGAAGGCTTAGGAAACGAAAAACCCCCTCTACGCTGCGTAGAGGGGGTTTTTGTACTAGTTCGTGAACCCGAAGGGAGATAATATATACCTGAAAATCAGGCATTTAAATATTATTCGGAACTACTTAGGAACTACTTGTCCCTTGCAAAAAGAGGGGGCTTATACAGGCTGATTTGATTCTAAAATCAAATGCCACATAGTTGATATACAGTTAGTTATGTAGTAAAGTAGCTTTGCGATTTTGAAATTTCAGTTACAATTCTTCCACCTTATAGGAAACAAGGTTCAATTGATCATTCAATTGTCGTGATGGCGTATTAGTATGATAGCTCGCAAGAGCGCTCACGCCGTTTTCTTAGACAACTCTTTGTTCTTCTCTTCAATTTTACGGTCTTTACTTTCTAGTAACTGGCGCTGCATTTCGATTACTTCTTCCGCTTTCATCATTACATAACCAGACGGGGCTGCGGGCGTAACTATTTGGTTTATATCAATCCCTTCAATTAAATATACGGTGTTTGTCGATAAGATTTCGGCCAGCTTTCGTACATCCGATAAGGATGGTTCCGCCTTCCCTTTTTCCCACGATCCGATAACATTACGATGCTTTTTGCCCATCAATTGGGCCAGATCGTCCTGGGACAACTTCTTACCTTCTCGCAGTCGCTTTATTCTTTCTCCGAAATCCATTAGGAAATAATTTCAATTCTGCTCTATTATGATTTGCTATTGCAAATCATAATAGTACATTTGCCCATCTCAAAAATGCGACACCGAAAACGGTGGCACTTATTTAGGCTAAATGTACATCTAAAGCGGGCTTTGAGCAAAAATTTCATTCATCCTTTAATTAAAAATGCAATGCAAAAAGTTACATCTGCACAATACTGGAAGAACCGGATGGCGGTCGCTAAAAAAAGGTTTCCGGATGAGATGGGGCAACAAGACATTATTAAGGCTATTGTAGAACTTAATCCGACCCTTGACAAATTGACAAACGCGAACCGCTGGCGAAACGCCTGGTTTCTTCACGCCGGGGATCCTGAATTCACTGAATTAGTTGAAAAGATCGCCGACAGTTTAGAAACTGAATCTATTTAAGCCACCCCCACCGCCCCCTTTTTGTGATTACAGTCTGGTAATGAATTCTTTAACCTGGCTGAAATAGTACCCATTCATCCTTTAATTTCCCATGAACTTACAAACCATAATTAACCAGTTTGAAGGCGATTCGCTTCCAAACCAGCCAGATCCATATCTGGAGAAAGCCCGGCTGATGGTCGAATCAGCCGCCATTCAGGCCCAGCACCTACCAGACCTGAAACACTTCCGCCAAACGCTTTACGCCATCGAATCCACCATTACCAAAACCTTAGCCATCCGCTACGGCTGTAACGACTAAACCCACGTAACAAGATGAACACGCTACTAACTCCCGAAATTAAGGCCATCATTCAGGCCTGTTTGTTCGAGTCTCAAACCGTGAAATTTCACGAAGCTCGAAACAGCTTTTCTATCATTGCGAAAACCGGTTTTGTTCACACAAGCCAGTTTATTCCACTTTTCAAAACCAACGTTCGGACATATTTCAATACCGTTTCCATTGATGAAAATGGTTTAGATGCCCATTTCTGCCTATATGAAGAAAAAATCTAATCCACTGTTTAATGAAAATGGCCTTGAAACGCGGCTGCTTCGGTGTCCAATTAGGGTAAAAAAGTAAGGGCTATTCTTGCCAGGATCTAACTGGCCAGCCTTCGCCTTCAGCGATGCTTTACCCATAGTACAAACGCATTCATCCTTAATTTCCATGAAGAAGAAAATCGATATAAACGAATTGCTGGCCATTGATGGCGGGCTTTCGTATATCACTTACCGTTTCCCTGATGCCGAAGAAAGTGTTTCCCACAAAAACCGAAAATTCAAGCTACGGCCCGATGAAAAAACGGCCAGCGCCAGCCTGAAAAAAGACCTCAATTCCGGAACCTACATCGTGAAGGATTTCGGAAGTTCGGATCCAGCCATGAACGCCGTGGCGGTGGCCCAATTCCTGGACGGATCCGATTTTGTTACGGCCCTGAAGGCGGTGGCCGCTTTCTACAAGTTTGAAGGATCCGACGTTCCGGAAGTCAAGCCGGATTATAAAAGCTGGCCAGCGAAGCCCGACGAAGCGGAAGGCCAGATGGTGTTCGAGCCGAAGGAGTTCACAATAAACGATCTGAAGGCCTTGTTTTCGATCAATGCCTGGAATGCCCTGGGAACGAACGATGAAGCCAGGCTGGCGGAAGGATCCCGAATTTGCACCTACTACCATTATAAAAGCCTGGCGTCCTACACGCAAACCAAAGCGGGCAAAACCCACCAATTTATCAGTACGGATCTGTTTCCGATGTTCCTGATCGATGAAGGCGCATGGAAAAAGCTGTATAAGCCAAAGGCCGAAAAGAAGTTCCGGTTTCAGTCAACGGGCAACAAACCCGAAAACTTTATCCACGGACTGGCCCAGGCCCAGAAGAAAGTGGCCGAACTGGTGGCCGCCAATCCGGAACCAGGTGAACAAGATCTGGACGAAGGCGACAAACCGGCCAAAAAGAAGAAGAAAGGCCCGGAAAAACTGGATGAAATTATCCTGTGTACGGGTGGATCCGACGCCCTGAACGTGGCGGCCCTGGGCTATGCGGTGGCCTGGCAAAACAGCGAAACGGCCCTTCTATCGCCCGCTGATTTTAAAACACTGGCCCGGCTGGCCGATAAGATTTATAACCTTCCGGATATCGATAGTACCGGGAAACGGGAAGCCTTTAAACTGGCCATGACCTACCTGGAAATCCGTACGATCTGCCTTCCGGAATCCCTGAAGAAGTACCTGGACGGAAACGGAAATCCCTGCAAGGACGTACGGGATTACCTGAAATACCATAGGAAGTATGAATTCGCCGAACTCGTTAAAGTGGCGCTTCCGTATCAGTTCTGGGATCAGGATGTGGCGCTGGATCGGGATGGAAGCCCACGAATGAAGTTCGGGAAGCTGTTGATGGAGTATAAATTTAATAACGTTCACGCTTACAACTTCCTACGGTTGAACGGGTTCGCCCGCTACCGTTCGCCGAAGGAAAAAGACGGTTTTTGCTACGTACGGGAACAAAATAACATCGTTTCAAAAATTGAAGGATCGGCCGTAAAGGACTTCATCCACAACTTCCTGGAAGATCGGCGCTTTGCGGTGGATCTGCGCAATGCGATGTATAAAACGCCGTATCTGTCCGATTCCAGTATATCAAACCTGGGCTTTTTCGACGGCGATTTTAAGACCTACGGCCACGATTATCAGTACTTATTCTTTGCGAAAAACACCTGGAAAATAACCGCTTCGGGAATTGTCGAAGAAAAGGCTGGCACCCTGGATAAACACATTTGGGAACATAAAGTGATTGATCGGCCGGTGAAGATTCTGGAAGATATGTTCACGGTAACAAAAACCGAAGGCCAGTATGATATCCAGATCGGGAAAGATCCAGCGATGTTTTTGAAATTCCTGATCCAGTCGAGCCGTACCCACTGGCGGAAGGAAATGGAAGACCGGCTGGATCTGGGTTTGATGGATAAGGCGGCCCAGCTGGAGTACTGTACCGATCACGGTTTTACAACGGAGGATCTAAAGTCGATGCTGTACTGGAGCAATCCGGAAAGACAAATCGAATACCGGAAAGCGAATCAATTCGCCATCGACGGCGGATTGTTGACGGAAGACGAGATCCAGGAACAGAAGCTTCACTTGATCAATAAGATTTACGCCATCGGGTATTTGCTCCATCGATACAAAAATCCAGCGAAGCCCTGGGCGGTTTTTGTGATGGATGCCAAGATCAGCGAGAACAGCGAAAGCCACGGTGGCGCGGGGAAGGGGATCCTGGCCAAAGGGATTTACAAACTGCTGTCGAAAGTGCAGCTGGACGGCCGGAACCCGGCCCTGGTAGAGAATCGCCACTTACTGGAAAACGTCGATCAGGATACGGATCTGGTTCACGTTGAAGATGCTTATGAAGGCCTTCCGTTCGGTTTCTTTTTTGCGCCACTGACGTCGGCCACGACGGTAAACCCCAAACAAAAGCGGTCGTTTGAACTCGAATACGCCGTTTCGCCGAAGTGGTTGTTCGATACGAATTTCGGCGATCGCTACACGGATTCATCCAGCCGACGCCGGAAGCTTTACGTGGCGTTTTCGGACTACTATCACGAGAATACGGGCGATTACCGGGAAAGCCGAAGCCCGTTTGATGAATTCGGAATGAACCTGTTTGATGATTTCGATGAAGCCGAATGGAACCTGTTTTACAATTTTATGGCCCAATGCCTGAAGTTTTATCTGGGCTGCCAGGATAAGATCGAAGCGCCACTTCAGAACATATCGAAGCGGAACCTGATCGCCGTGATGGGTGATCACTTCCGAGCCTGGGCGGATGCTTACCTATCCATCGAAGGCGGCCGCCTGGATCAGCTGATCAATAAACTGGACGCCCAGGAAGATCTATTTCGCTCCAGTAAAATTAAAATGAGTAGTCAGCAATTCAAGCGCGGGCTAAAAGCCTGGTGTGGTTTCAATGGCTACGAATACAATCCGAAAGAATTACTGAACAAACAGGGCTTGATCATCCGGAAAGATGCCGATGATTCCACGAAAGAATTCATCTACATCCGGACGCCTGAAGCGACTATTAACGAAATCAAAAAGCATTAACCAGTACCCTTTTTTCATCCTTTAATTGATCAAACCATGAAAAACCATTTCGCCAGAAGCCCTTAAAAACAGAACATTCTTTGGTAGGCCTTCCCAAAAAACAGCCTGGCCAGCTCGCTCGAGCGCCAGATCCGGCCTAAAATGGCCCGCCGGCCGGCCGCCGGCACCGAATAATCTTCTGTTTTACGATTTCCTTTAATTGATCGAAAAGTATGTCCCTATTTTCTGTAGAAACCCTTCAGCCGATTCCAAAGATGAACGGCCTGGAATCTCACCTGGTCGCCACGGCCCAACGCTGGGCAAACGGCGAAGGCGTAATGATGCCCGTTTCGCTGAAGGCCTTCCTGATGATGCTGATCAATGAATACCGGTGGTATTGCGCGGACAACCCACGGACGTCGCCGGTTAATGTCTGGCTGACTGATGCGCCGATCCAGCACCAGGTAATTATGATTCAAGCCGCTGATAGTGATAAGCCATCGGCAAAGATCAAAGCGAAAAAAGCCCTTTAAACTCCCTTTCAATTATGCGATACATCATCAAATCAGGTACGGAATTGTTTTCGGCACTTTGGGAGTTCAACCACAAAATCAATGCGATTCAAAAGGATTGTTTCGCCCTGGCGAAAGAACTGGGATCCGAAAGTTCACAAATTGCTTTTGTAAAAGGATCGGCCGCTGGCGGGATAACCGGGTTTAATTTTCCCGAAAAACCGG
Organism: Larkinella punicea; assembly: GCF_003334855.1. Taxonomy (GTDB): domain Bacteria; phylum Bacteroidota; class Bacteroidia; order Cytophagales; family Spirosomataceae; genus Larkinella; species Larkinella punicea. Next base: position 115,883 of record NZ_QOWE01000008.1, on the reverse strand, counting down.
AAGGGTGGAAATTGACCTGTGAACAAAATTTCGAGTCGTATTACTTCCCGAAACAATCGAAAGTAAACCAGCCATTGATCGACCGAATCCAGGCGATTCCGCTGGTAATGAAGGACGAAATCAATACGCTGATCGGCTTTAAATCACAATGGAGTGGCCTGTCTTATATGCGTTATGTCGGTGTGATCTGGCAGCCTGATTTTATCCTGATCCAGATTCCCGAAGAAGCGGACTATTCGCCAGCGGCCGGAATGGAAGAAATTACCGTATCGGAACATAAGCGATTGAGCCAGGCCGCCACGGCCGAAGTCGCCACCCCAAATTCCTAATTGAATTATTCACACTGGCGAAAAACTACCCCGTAATTTTTCGCCAGCCCTTTCATCCTTTAATTGACATTTCCATGATTATCCTTCAATCCTTTGTGGTGGCCAGCCTATCCCTGGCCATCCTGGCCATGCTTCCAGGCCTTATTCTATTGGTGCTCTTTTTGGCGTCCGTTTTCGGTATCTATCACATTTTTAAAAAAATCATCCGATGAAAGCCAGCCAAAAAAACAAAGTCGTTACCTACCTGGTGCAAAATGTCGCCCTGGTGATGCTGGCCGAAACCGAATCGGAACCGTCGATCCGGAAGGCCGCCGAAAACCATCGGGTGAAGCTGTTTACGGAGCTTCCGAAGGATGAACACGATCCGATCTTTATGATGCGTAACATCATGTTAAAGCTGGCGAAAAAGCTGGTAAACTGTCAATCCGTCGATGAACTGATCGCCACGGAACACCTGATGGAAGAACTGATCGCTGGCCGGATCCTGATCGTGGATGATGCAACTGGAGACTATTTGCAAGCCCAAATGAACGCCCAGGATGGAAACGGATCCGGTAACTGAAGCGACGGCAGCGCCCGCAGTTCTGACGCCCGAAGAAGCCCCAAAACGGTCGGTAATGCTGTGGAGTTGGTGGAAAAGCAAAGACGGTAGACGAAAGTTTGCTGTGGTCGATAAGGTCTTCAAAGGCGTAGGAAGGGACTTCCGGACGATCGGAATAAAGCTTCTGGAAGTAGGCGACGCCAATCCCTTTTATCACGCCCTGGATGAATTCTTCCAGCTGGTGGATAAAGGGTCGATGATCGAAATGATTCCTGGAGCCGATGAACTGAAATCGGAATGAACGGATATACGGTCGAGATTGCCACCCACGCCCATTTTGCTTTGGTCTGGGAATTTGAATTGAAAGCCGCTTCGATGGACGAAGCGGCTTTTCTGGCAGAAGGTTGGATGGAAAATAATGGTTTCTCGCTATGCTATTTCACATACATAATCAATCAAGCTAATGGGGTTCGTGAAGCTTTTATAACGCCTGATTGCTAATTGATCTATTACTTGAAAAGATCATATCCAATACCTATGCCCCACCACCATTTGTCTTGATAAGCCCAATTATCTAAGTTGCCAAACATTTTATCTTTTCCTCCGAATATTCCAATGTTAAATTTGTCAAACTCATACGCTAGCCCAAATGAGAGATATGTGACTGCAATTTCATCTGTCTTAGCACTAATAGAGTCTTTGCCAGTTGTAATATCTTTGCCACCGATTGAAAAGTGTTTTTGTTGACTTATTCCTGCTGCATATAATATAGTAGTTAAATAATGAGGTTTGTAAGGATTATTTCCAAGTTTATATTTCCATCCGAAACCATAGCCAATAGATAGAGTTCCTTGTAGAATTTTGTTATTACTATTCCAATATTCATTCCTAACTCTAACAGGCAATGTAATTACTTTTCCAATCAATGCACTACTTGCGAGGTAATGAGTGTTAGGTGACAAATCTTTCTTAGATACCTTAAAAATATAATCTTCAGGGTTTTCTTTCTTAGCTATTTTGGATGAATTGAATATAATGTTTGTGTTAGAAGGTGATGTTTCCTCAAAACTACAACCTGGCAAAACTTTAACATATTTAAAGTCTCCTTCATCTGCAACAACTTTATATCGGATAAAATCATTAGTTGACTGGGTGGCTGGAACTGAATATCCGGTTGTTACTAAGGTAGTTGTTGCATTTGATGGAGGATCAGCCTTGGCCTTTGAGATAGTGGTAGTTGTTTTAGTTTCAGGTATTGTACTTACTACAACAGTCTTTGTTATTTGGGATGGTTCTGTGTCCGAAGAAGGGGAGGTTGTTATAGTCGTTATGGTTTTAGTCACGGATGGCACAGAGTTCGGAGCAATTGTAAAGTCACGTTGATCCGCTGATGGCCTGTTTTCCTGATAAGCCTTTTTCATCGGAAGATTTGCTTTTGTTTTGTAAACATTTCTGTTATTCAAAGTAGCAACAACGAAAGAGTGGTTGCATGAAAAATTTACAAGAGCTAATAGTGCAAATAGAATTTTTTTCATGGTAAATTTTAGTTGGATAAGATGACTGATTTGAATTTGTAAAATTCTGTAGAATCCTTGAATACACAAGGGGACTCTTGCATTTTTATGCAATTGTTCTGTATAGAGCCTTACATCGTATTATGGCTAACAAGTTTTATAAAAGCCTTTAATGCAGTTTGAATTTATTTCTTGTAGATATACATAATTGCAAATTGATGGCTTGGCAAAGACAAATAGGATTACCTTTTCTTTATAACACTAAATATTATTTAAATCATTTCTAAGTCAATTTGAACTGTCTAAGCACATTTAAATATAGGAAGTAGGTGTAATTTTAGAATAACTAATTTATTTTTCGGTTAGATCTTTCTTTTATGCAAGCTTACAAAAGCCCGGAAGCCATCGCTTTCGGGCTTTTTTGTGCCTGGCTACCGATTTTGTGTTTCCTTGCAACCTTCCAAGAAGAATTTCTGCAAAATTCTTTAACTTCTTAAACCTAGTCGAATTTTACCGATAATTAGCTGGCTATCAACCGTTAAACTTTTTATTATTTCTTTAACTAGGTTTAAGAAGTTAAAGAATATAAAGAGTTAAGAAATATGAAGGGGGCAACATTTATCAAGAAAATGGCCCGGTTAAAGAATTTACTATTACCGGTTAAAGAATTACAACCGATTCTTTAACCGGTAATAGGTTGATAATGAGTAGTTTAAGTGGCTAGTTTAGGAAGTTAAAAAGTTAAAGAAATTTCCCATCTAACACTTACGGCTGTTGCAGAATGTCAGCGGTGGGAAGACAACGCTGGCCAGGATATTCGCCAGTGGGCGGACTTTGGAAAATACAAATGCGGTGCCTTCAAATTTGGCCCACTGGATCCTGGCGCGAAATAAAAGGAATCGGGGATAAAATTTCTTTTTTCTGCTAATGCGTGAAGCGGGGAAAAATATCTACATTTAACAGACTTAAATGATCGATCCATCGGGAAAATTACTTAAAAGCCCTGGTTCTAAACAGGGTAGTCAATTGTGAGTTAATAGGCTGATTAACAGTTTACTGCTTTTTTATTTTGCCGAATTCATTCATCCTTTATCAAAGTACCATTCATCCTTTATGATCTTAATTATTCCGGTTAAACCGCACGTTAAGGAGTTTTACCAATCATCCCACGTACTTGGAAGCGAAGCGATCGACGTTCGCCGGAACTCCCGCCTGGGCGAACTGGTGGCGGCTGTTTTCTCCTTTTATCCGCTTCAGGAAGTGGATCAGGAAGATCTGGCGGTGGTCGATTTTCTGGATCCGGATCGGCTACACCTGAAGCTAAAATTTCCGCTTCGGTCTTGCCTGGTAACGGATGATCGACTTCTTCAGCTGGGCAAATTATTGGAAGTGCTTTTCGAGTTTTATACCATCGGCTGGTGTAAAGGTCGGATGGATATTTTCCCATCCATGAACGGGGCGGCTGTCCGCTTCACGGATCGCCACCAGATCAGTGAAGAACACTATACGGCCGATGCCGTTCGCAAACTCGTTACCAGGTCTACCCAGGAAAATGATACCATTTTTAATAAACTGTCCGTGAGCGAAAAACGAAACGTGGCCAGTTTTGCGGAATAGGTGTCCTATTTTGGGGAAAAGTTGTCCAGAAAACCGCTGATTTGTCCAGCGGTTTTTTTTGTGCCTATTGCCCGCCAAAATGCCCGATTCCCGCCGAATTTTTGCCTTTAAAGCGGCCTTTCCCTTCGTTTTTGTGTCCTACTTTTTTCGCGGGCTGGGGGCGTCCTTCGCTCCATGTATTTACAGATCTATGACACGCCCGCCGATGGCCTGGAATCGGCGGAAGGCCAAATGAACGCGGGCGGTATTCGTCGGCTTCGATTGATCCAGGCGGATCAGCTGAAAATCATCCGGCCCGATCGGTTTCCCTTACCGGGTTTGGCGGGCTATCCGGATTATACGCTGTCGGATCAGCACTTGATTTTTGCGGCCGGTGCCAGCCTAACGGATATCGAAATCATGCCCGCCTATGCCGATTTTAAAGAAGACGCCGATTCAGATTCCCACGGTACGTTTTACAAACCTTCCATCCAGCTAACGCTTCCCAAAATTCGCCCGGCCGTGGCGATCTGGATCCAACGAAATCTGGCCGTACGGTGGATTGCGTTTATCGCCGATCGGAACGGTTTTTTTCGGTGTTTGGGTACGCCCGAACAGCCGCTTCGGATGGCGATCAGCCAGGGAACGGGATCCGGATCCGGCCGAAATCAAACCGCTTTGACCTTTTCGGGTAACGTTCAACAACCGGCCTATTTTCTGGAAGGGGTTGAAAATGAAGACTTATTCAACCTGCTGGCCGATTTTGATGAATCTTTTTCTTTCGATTTTAACTCGTAACTACTTTATACAATGGCATTTAATACGGTTGCAATTAAAGCGATGATCGACGCGGGCATTATCAGTGCGCCACCTGCGCGAATTAATACGGCGGAATCGATGCGGAACTTCCTGAAGGCGTTCGTGGATCAGCTGGCGGCCCAGGAGTATACGCCGGAACATGATTGGGACGGTACCCAATTACGCTTTACCAGGGCGGACGGTACGCCGGGAAATTACGTCGAGCTAAAAGGGATTCAGGGTTTGAAAGGCGATACGGGGGCCAAAGGTGATACGGGAACGCTGACTTCCAGCGCCTTACCGGCCCGTACGACGCCCATTAATCGCGCCCTGGATAAGATGGTAGTTCAGCGAAGCGATGGCGTTCTGGAGAAAGTAAACCTGTATCAGTTGGCGGGCGGTCAACCTTTAGTAACGGGGAATTTGGTCGCCAACGGAAACAGCGAATTCGGCGATTTGAGCAACATGACGCCCAGCGATGCCACGAAATTAATCTTCGATCCAACGCAAAGCGTACCAGCGGGCGGGAAGGGTGCTTTCAAATATGCGGGCGTGGCGGCTTTTGTCAGAACCACGGATTTGATTCCGGTAAACCTATTACGTCGCCATCGGATTTCTATGGTGGCCCGTACGGGTGACAGTAACGGGGCCAATTACGACGCCCTGGCGCGGGGGTATTTCGGGGTTATTTGTTACGATGCGGATGGGTTGGAAATTACGCCACCCCACTTTGCCAAAGTAACCGGGGCGGCCCAGACCACCCTGGCGGTGGCGCTGAATCCAGGGGCTACTACCATGACGCTAACCAGTGCGGCCGGATGGCATAATGGGGCCACGGCTGCCAGCCGTGGTTTTGCCTGGTATCCCTACACGAACAGCCTGGGCCAGTTGTTTCCCGATTACGGTTATTCGCGGAATGTCTCCAGTAATTACAGTGTGTACTGGCAGAGCAACGGCGGAACCTGGCTATCCGGGGGAATCGCCGGTAACGTGATTACACTCCGAACGCCCTGGGCTGGCCCGGCCCTGGCCGCTGGAACGAAGGTGGCGAACGTAATGGAAGGCGGCACTTATTTGTATTCATCGGTATTGAATAACGCCCTGGTGCCGAATGCCTGGACGCTCTACGATGCCTTTATTCAGGGCGTTAATCAAGGGAATACGGAAGATCCGGCAAACATGATGTTCCGCCCAGGTACTGCTTTCATCCGGCCGATCATGCTGATCAATTACAACGGGCCAGCGGCTTCCACCACGTTCTATTTTACGATGCTGGATATTCGGGAATCAACCTTTGATTCGGCGACGCTGCTGGCGGGAAACAATGCCTTTACAGGGCTGAATACCTTTTCGGGGGCGAATACCTTTTCGGCCGATCAGACCATCAAACGAATTATTGCTTCCGGATCTGCGCCCAGCGCGGCCGTGGGGACGGGTGCCGGAACGGGGGGCAATATTACCATTATGGCGGGTTCGACCGATATGGCGGGAACCTTTACGCTGGTTACCGGAACGAGCATTCCCACGAATCAAACCATCGCCACCATTACCTTTTCATCGGCCTTTGCTGCGGCTCCTAAAGCGGTCGTGCTGACGGCCCGAAACAATCAGGCCAGTATGAGTATAGCGCGGTTTTATATCAGCTCGAAAACAGCTTCGACGTTTGTCCTTTTCTCGAATGATGTGGCGCTTTCGTCTTCTCAAACGTACATTTTTGATTTTATCGTAATTGCGTAACAAACCATGAATACGAACCTACTTAAAACGTTGGGGCTGCTGATCAGCGAATCGGGAGCCATTACCGGAATTGAACTACCCGTTTCGGCCAGCCCAATCCTGGCCGAAGGATTCCAGCGCCGGGTGAAAATGAAGCGGTTAACCTTCGATGATGATCTGGAAATAACCGCAATTTTTGAAATGCGGGTGTATGATGCCGCTGATCAGGATCTACTCCAGCTGTACAGCCAGGATCAAACCGTTTCGCCATCGGTCAACCGGGGGCGGCTGGCGCTGGTACAACCACTGGAGATTCCGAGAACGACGCGGGATTCGTTTCGGAACTCCCAAACCGGGGCGGTGGTGGCCTTCGATGCCACGAACGCCATTCCTGAAATCCATTTTTTTCAGTCGATGGCCCTTGCCCACCTTCAGGCCCAGGGTTTACCACTGGATGGATCCGAACCGTATCTGGTCGTGGTTTATCTGATGCTGGCCAATATTATCCGCGAAAAAAACGCCCTGGGCGAATTCTGAAATGGAAAACGGGATATATGTCCGCTACCTGGAAGAAGATCCGGACAAACCGGATCGGTGGGTAACGACCCAGGCGATCCGGTTTGATACGCTGATCGGGGAAATTATTGTACCTGAAGGGTTTATCACGGATTTTGCCAGTGTGCCTACGCTGTTTTGGGGGATTTTTCCGCCGATCGGGCGGCACAACCGGGGTAGTTTGCTCCACGATTATTGGTATGATAACCGCCTGGGCGTGGCTCAATGGGGCGAAAAAGAAGCCCGCCAGTTGGCCGATCTGGAATACTGGATCCGGATGGATCAGGCCGAACCCGATCGCAAACTTCGGAACCGGCTGATGTACCTGGCCTGTCGGTGGTTTGGCCGACGTTGGTGGGTGGATTAGGGGAATCGACTGGTTTTGATGAAGCCCGAACGGCTATCCGTTCGGGCTTTTTTATGTCCTATGCCAGCGCCAAACCGTCGAATAACCTTGTAAGACTTATTCGACTTCAGGTAATGCTAGAAACGTACTTAAATGCAAAGTGGGCGCTGGAACCAACCTTCCACGACCGGATGGGGAAGATCGCCCTGGATCGGATTTCCAACAGCCATAGACCCTTCGCGGCCACGGCCGAAGGCACCGATCGGGATCGGAAAGAACCCTACTTCGTTTCGATGTATCCATCCCAGCCTAAAGTGGCTGAATCGTGGGCGTACGGATCGCTTTACAAACAGAAAGCCGAATCCGGCCGGATCGTGGTGCTGCCCATTCTGGGAACCATGAGCCGGTACGGGGATTACTGCACGTATGGATCAGAAGATTACGCGAACTGGATACTGGAAGCGAACGATGATCCTTCCATTTCGGCGATCGTGCTGGAATTGAATTCGCCCGGTGGCCAGGTGGACGGAACCGAATTCCTGGGCGAAGTGATCCGCCAGAGCCAGAAGCCGATCGTGGCTTTTGTGGCCGGAATGGCGGCTTCAGCGGCTTACTGGATCGCCAGCCAGACGAAGCTGATCGTGATGGAATCCGCTACTTCTTCGGAAGTCGGATCGATCGGCGTGCTGGCGATGCACGTAGATGCGAGTAAAGCCTACGAAAAAGAGGGCTACAAAGTAACGATTGTACGGGCTACCGGATCCACGGATAAAGCCCTGTTTAACTCCATCGAACCGCTATCCGAAACCGTACTGGCCGAAACGAAAGAAATCCTGGATGCGATTCGGGAAACGTTCGTGGACAAAGTAAAAGCAGGGCGGCCGGGGATTTCGGAAGACGTTTTTTCCGGAAAGATGTACATCGGCCGCGACGCCCTGGCGCTGAAAATGGCCGACAAAATTGGCTTCCTGGGCGATGCCATCGCCGAAGCCGATCGGCTGGCGCTGGCGGCTTAAATCAGTATTCATTCATCCTTTAATTTTCATACAATGACTACCAAAACGTTGAAAAGCTTCGCCCGGAAACAGGCCGAAGAAGAAAAAAAAGAAACGCCGGTTCCCAGTACTGAAACAGTAGAAACTGACGAAACCGAATCCACGGCGGACGATGAAACCGAAACTGATGGATCAGGCGAAACCGAAGAAACCGAATCCACGGCGGCCGACGAAACGGCGGCCGAATCTACAGGGGCCACGGTCGAAGCGGATAAAAAATCGGCGAACGTCCTGAAGGCGGGCCAGGTGGCCATCAATGCTTCGGAGTTGAAACAAATCAAAGCGGATGCCGCCGAATGGAACAAAAATAAAGGTCGGTTTGCCACCCTAACCGACTGGCACAAATCCATGCAGGACGCCGGGGCCAATGTACCAGGCAAAGAAGATACTTCGACGCAACACGATAAAACGGATTCGTCGGTATCGGAACAGCCATGGAATAAGAAGGCTTCCGAAGCGTACGGAAAAGGCGTTAAAACCGTCTAATCAAACCGCTTTACTCATTCTGTTTATCAACGTTTTACCAGTTCAATCTTTCATTCATCCTTTAATTTCATTTACACTAGTGGCAGATTCATTAAATCTTACAAGCCTGTCGGGATCGCTGGAAGCTTACGCCCGCGAAAATTACGACAACATTTATGGCCGTGCCATGATCCCAGGCGTGGATCAGGGCGTGGAAGGGTCGGCCATCGTGCCGATTGACGATTACATGACTTCGATCCAAACGTCGGACGAAGTGGTTTTGTCGGAACTGGAAATCGGCGACGTGGCCCAGCCAGGCGGGAAGGATACGTTTAATCCGACGCTCAACGCCATCAAGCCAAACGCCCGAATCGGCAAAGTTCGCCAGGTGAAAATCGACGTGCTGTTCAGCCACACGAAGATTATGGCCCTTTACAAATCGTGGCTGGGCAAAGTGAAGGCCAAGCGGATCAATCCGGAAGAAGTGCCGCTGGAAGAATACATCACGGCGGGGATCCTGGCGAAATACCGGGAAAACATTCGGGTGAAAACGCTGTTCAACGGGGTTTATAATGCCGCTGGAACGACGCCACTGGACGTAATGGATGGGATCCGTACCCAGGTTTTGGCCGAAATTACCAGCGGTGGAATTCCTTCCGGAAACATCATCGATACGGCGGTTATTACGGTCAGTAATGCGGTGGCTGAAGTCGAAAAGATTGTGGCGGCTTTGCCCGATGCGGAATTGTATGGGGATATGGTTTGTGTGACGTCACGCCAGATTAAAACCTTCTACGAACTGAATTATCGCGCCCTGTACGGCACCTTGCCGTATAATGCTGGGCAAAGTAAGGATGTGATTGTGGGAACAAACATCCGGTTTGTGGTTGAACCGGGTCTGTCGGGTTTTGCCCGGCCGTTGTTCACGCCGAAGGGAAACCTAGTCTATCTGTATGATGATATGGATGGATCCGATTCGCTGGCGGTGGATTATCAAAAGCGTACGCGGGATCTGGCATGGCTGATGGATGCCCAGGTGGGCGCGGGTATTGCCCAGCCAAGCCGGATCTGGACGAACGACGGAGTTTAGGCCATCGGGAGGCCGTTCGATTCGGATGGGCTTCCCGATTTTTTCAAGTGTACCAATCAGTACCAATCAATCTTTTTCATTCATCCTTTTATTTCTTTTTTTTCTATGAAGTCGTTTTTGAAGTACGCCGTTTTTGCCCTGGCCACCCTGGCCTTTGTGGTGTTTCCCGATCAGGTAGCCAGCGCCGTTTCGTCGGTGGATAGCCTGGCGTTTCTCCAGGATGTGCTGGTTGCTCCGGAAGGGGTTATGGTTGGTTTAGTAAGCCTGGCCAACATTGACGCCACCAGTTATCAGAAGCCGAACCCTGGCGGGATCCGGACGCTGTATGTCGCTTTACGGAAGGATATCGTGGGAATCTGGCCGAAGGCCGTCGATATTGTTGGCGGTGAGATCCAAACCGGCCCGGTGATGGTGACGGGTAAAAAATGGGCGGAATATGAATTCCCGGATGGTACGTGTTCGCTGGATGATGACGCGGCTGGTGATCCCGGTTTCCAATCCTATAAGCATTCGCTGGATCTGATGATGGCGGGCTTCAGTAAGGAACTGGCCGCCGAAATCCTGAAGCATTTGAACGCTGGCTGTGTGGTGATCCTGGAACACAACGACGGCCAGCATGTGGTGGGCGGATCTTCCGATAACCCGATCTTCATTAAGCCCGGTTTTAAGTCTGGCAAGAAAGGGGCGGACAAACGCGGCTACACGCTGAAAGGCGAACAGGATGGCTTCATGTGGGGCATTCTGCCGCTGAAAGAAACGGCGGTTACGGCCCTGGAACTTCTGTCTGAAGAAGAAGTTTAGATCCTTCGATGCTGACGAAGTACACCCTGATCCACGTTCCCAGCGGGGGCGTGGATCATTTGCTGAATGGCGTTCGGGTACGGATCGACCATCGGCTAACCGACGAACAGGCGGATCAATTACGAGCCGCTGGCTTACCGTACTTTCAAGAAATTTCCAATCCTTTAAACTCCCTTACTGATGGGACTGACCAAAGCACAAAAGGCCCAACGGGCGGCCGAAAACGCCCAAAAAGAAACCGGAACATCGGTGGACAATTTGCCAAAGCCGAATGAACCGGCCACGGATCTTTCTGGTGTCGGTGGCGCTGGATCTGTCGTTCCACTGTCAGCTGGCCAGGGCGCTTTCGATGGTGGATCGGTTGCCGCTGGTGGTGGTGCTCCAGGATCCGAAACCGGAACGGTATCTGGATCCGAACCTGATTCCGGTGTTACCGGATCAACGCCAGTCGATGGTGGAACCGGATCTGGATCTATTGCTGAAGGATCTGATGGATCAGAAAATCCGGCCGGAAATGGAACGGGCGAAACTGGATCTGGAAAAGCTGATGAAATCAGTAAACCAGGCGACGCTTCCACGGATGGATCAGAATCCGAAACCGTTCTGGAAGCCGATCCGAAATCGGAAGAATCCGAAGCCCTGGATCCGGAAACGGTGGCGGCCGTGGATACGGAATCAGCTGAAGAAGAAAACGATGAACTAGAAGCCGTTCGGGCGGCCCGCATACGGGAGAACGCCCAGGCCGAACTGGATCAGCTGAAACAGCGATCGAAAGCCAACACGCCCGAAGTGGATCCGCCAGCCGTGGAAGTGGAAGAAACGCCCGATGAAGAATCCCTGGTTGAAGATCTGGAACGAACGATCCGGATCCGGAAATCCGCCAGTCGGGAACTCATGGAAATGCGTCTGGATTCCGTTTTACGGGCGGTCAAAGCCATCAAAGCGGCTGATCTGGAAGCCCAGCCCGATCGGCGCAACAAATAAGCCCATTTATAAACAAAAGGCGGTCTGGATTCAGGCCGCCTTTTGCTATTTATTCGCCCTATGAAAATTAATTTTATTCCCGCCCTGAATGATGAACTGGATCGCCTGGACATCGATCCGGCCGTACTTCACCAGGCACTTGAACGGTACGCCGAAGCGTTTCACCAGTTTGTCGAACTGAACCATGATCAGTATGAACGGCCGGTGGAATGGCTGGAAGTGGCGGATATGCAAAAAACGGTCGATGACTTTCTGGCGCTGTTGCCGAAGATTTGCCCGCTGGATGAACCTTTTGAAATCGATGAAGCTGATGAATGAAGCCGAATTAAAAGCCCAGCGGAACAAAGCCCTGGCTAATTACGAACTGAAGAAAATGCTGGTTCGGGCGAACCGCGCCACGGCCGACGACGTGGCCGAAGCAAAACGGATTTACGAAGCCTTACGGGATTATAAACCGGCCGATCCGGTGGCCATTCCCACGGCCGCCGTGGAAACCGTGAAGGAATCCAGCCTGGCTAGTGCTCCCGCGCCCGCCATCGTTATCCCAGCGATGGCCGTTTCGGAGTTTACCCAACTGATCGAAGATCTGACCATTGAGCGCCACGAAGCCCTGAAACAAATGTGTTTACGGTCGAATCGCCTGGGCGATTATCCGGATGAAACGAACCTGAAGGAACTGGTGAATGAAATCCAGGAATGGAAGGCGAAGCGGAACGCCGTGGCGGAAAAAATAGCCTATTTGCGGCTAAACGGAAGACTGCCCCAGCCATCGGCCGATCCCGCGCCCGATCATGGTTCAGATTGTACAAAATCGGCATTTCTGGCTAACCTGCCCGCCGATCGTTATGAATTGAATAAAGTGCTGGTGAATTCACTTCAGCCGAAGCTGTATCGGGCGAAAAAAAGCCTGGCAGCCGCTAAATCGGAAATCTGGATCGCCCACTACCGGAAAGAAGTGGCGAAGGCCCAGGCGGCCGTGGATCTGGCTAAAAATCAATTATCGGCGATGGCGTAAAATTATCTTTATTTATGAAGCACTATGCTAATCACTCATTAGATGGGTTAAATTTGGGGAAACCATAAACTTTGTCACATTGAAAATTTACTTTACCCGCTATTTTCCCTATTTACGATGTTTTTGATTAGTTGAGTGTGATTTAAGTTCTGTTCGGCTTTAACTTTACGTCTATAATTTTGAAATAATTAGTTGTAAATATTCACGCCAAGCCAGAAATAGCTTAATGTATAAATCATATTTTACTTGTACCAGCAAACTACAAATGATTATGAAAAGCCCTATTCAGGTCAGTTTATTGCTGTTTTTTACTGTTCTCATTGAAATGTCAAGTTCTTCATGTTCCAAATCAGATCAAAGTTGTAACCTTTCAGATACATTATTATTAGGGTTTAGATATGGTATGTCTCATGAACAGTATGATAACCATTTTAATAAATTGATTAAAGAAAGTTTAGCAAAGAAAAATATAGTATGTATAAAAGCGCCAATTCAAGATTATGTCTCCGATAAGATAATTGACTCTAAAAATTGGTTTTACATCTATCCAAAGTTTCACCCAAGAAAAGGCCTATTCGAAATTTCATTAAAATCTACAGAGTCAGAAATTGGAAGTTTAATAACTGGTTCATTTTGGGAAATGTTGCAAAAAAAATATGGCGAAAAAGATATAGCTCGTTATCGAGGTGATGTGATTTTTGATGGGACAGAAACTTATAGTCCATCAGAATTTGATTTTACCTCTTCCGGTCATGCAGTACTTGTAGCTCACCAAAATACGGATATAATTTGGGAGTGTCAAAACCGTGAAATCAGAGTTAGACATGTACAAATTTACAAAGATCCGCTTTTGGGAAGTACAACAGTTGATGAAGAGCTTAATAAATTGAGGAAAGAAAATGCTCAAAGTTGGCCAGGCAGTGGAAGTTTAGCTATAGTTTACACGAATAGGAATATAAGCGAAGACCTGCAAAATATTGTAGATCAAGAGAGCATTAAGAAAGAAGGTATTATAAGAAATGAGTATGAAAGAAAAATTGACTCGAATAAAAATAATTTATAGACCAAATGTCCTTCAATATATTCCAATTTTAGTAGTCTTATCCATCTAAAGTATTCATTATCAATAACATATTAATTCTTCCTTTACGTTGAAAAAATCGTAAAACAGTGGTTTGCGATTTTTTACGTCCTACCAGGCCGGGGTTTCTGGAATTATCATTGCCAAAACGGAAAATTTTTCTGGAGAAATGGCAAAAACGACGGCGCTTCAGCGGATGAAGAAATCCCTGAAAATTGATGAACACAAGCTGGATAAATTCCTGGCGTACTACCACGAAAATACGGCCTTATCGAAGGATGATCAGCTGATGCTGGAAAAGTATCGGAAGGCCTGGAGCTTTTTGTCATTGGGGCGAACCTACGAAATGGCGCTGGCCATGCTGATGAAGGATTACCAGATACAGGAACGCCAGGCGCGGTACATCATCGCCGAAGCCGCCATGATCTTCGGCCACGTTCAAACCATTGACAAACAGGCGAAGAAAATGGCCAGCGCCAATTATTACCGCCTTTTGTCGAACATCGCCAGAGCCAGCGGGGATATTGAAGCCGCCAGCCGGGCCTGGGAACGGGCGGATAAGCTGGAAGGATTGCACGAAGATGATAAGATTGGATTGAATCCGGATGATTTCTTACGGGCCGCCAAATTCGTTTTTACGGATAATATCAATGTTCTGATTCAGCAACAAAAACGGGCTGACGATGAATAAATCCGACACATCGCGCCAGATCTACGCCAACGCCAAACAGTTGAAGTTCCTGCGCTCCAGGGCCAACCGGAAGACTTTCCAGGGCGGCCGGGGATCCGGCAAAACGACAACCCTGGGCAACGTGGCCGGAATGATGTTCGAGCACTTGCCCAGGGCAAAAGTGGTGCTGGCCGGTTTGACCTATATCCAGTTGGATCTGATCGTTTTGCCGGAAGTAAAAAACGCCCTTTCCCGCATGGGCTACCGGGAATATTCAAAGCAGGATCCTGCGGGCGTTTATGTGATCGGCCAGATCCCGCCCGATCACTGGTACAAACCGTATTCCAGTCCCGGAAAACGCGGCTGGCAATACTGCATCTGTTTTATCAATGGCTTCACGATTCAGCTGGTTTCCCAGGATCGGCCCGATTCCCAGCGGGGGATCAATTCGGATGGAATCCTGGTGGATGAATCGGCCACGATGAAACACGAATTCATCAAAACCGTTTTGCTTCCGGCCAAACGGGCCAACCGGTACGCCGGTTTTGCCAAATCCCATTTGCACCTGGCCTATTACGATTTTTCGTCGGCGGCCTGGAGCCAGGAAGGGATGTGGATCTACGAAACGGAAGACCAGTGGAAAGCCGATCTGGAGAAACGCGGCCGGATGAGCGATTCCGAAAAAGACCTAACGCCACCCGAAACGCTTTTCCTGGAATCCACTTTTGAAGACAATCAGGACGTACTTCCGCCGAATTATTTGAAGATGCTGGAAGAAAGCCTGGATCCGATTACCCTGGATGTGGAAGTATTTAATCGCCGGTTTGGCCGTCTGCCAAACGGCTTTTACTTCGCCTTTTCCACCCTGAAACACTGCTATTTTGAAAGCTTTCGGTACGAATACGACGATAAAACCAAGCTTCATTTGCACCTGTCGAATGATTATCGGGACGGTAAACTACTGGAAGTAAGCCTGGATTTTAACGCGGCCATTTGCTGGATGATCATCGCCCAGGAAGTAGGGGCTGAATTAAGAGTAATAAACAGCCTATTCCGGAAGCCCGTTCTGAACATCGATAAGAACCTGCTGATCCAGCTGGCTGAAGCCTTTGATCAGACGTACGAAAAGCACCCTGGGAAGGAGGTGGCCGTATGGGGTGATCCTAGTGGCCGATCCAGGAGTGCCGCCACGAGTCAAGAGAACAAGCCCTTCTTTGATCAGTTCTGTGATGTGCTCATCAAGAAGGGGTGGAAGGTCAGACGCGAGTACCTACGCTTCACGTACCCCAGCCACAAGGACAAGTACATCCTGATCAACTACCTACTCGAAGAAGCGAGTGATCGAACGCCGAAGATCCGGTTCAATCAGAACCACAACAAGGCGCTGATCATCGCGACCCAGATGGCACCCGTTGAAGGCGACTTCAAAAAGGACAAGTCGAGCGAACAAAGCGCCAAAATCCGGGAGTATGCCACTGATGGAACCGACGCTTTCGATTACATGATCTGGGGCAAGTATCGCAAGCTGATGCCGAACAGCCAACCCAAACAGCAAAATCAGTTGTACGTGTATCGGGGTTAAAATATTTGAATTGATCCCAGTAATCGTACAAGATTGTTACAGAACCAGCCCGATCCCGGCCGGTTTCGGAAGTTATATTCCGTTTTTCAGATACCGCCACGGCGGTCGGCGGTAAAGGGCGGTATGAGCCATCGGGAAACAGAACACCATTTTTTTGATCAAAGGCGATCTAACTGATTTTGTATCAGGTGGATCGCCTTTTTCGTGACTGCAAAACCCTTTTATGGTGGCCCAAAAACAGGGGAAAAAGCGTCCTATCAGCTACGAATCAGGTGGTTTATCCTTGTATCGACTTAGAAAAGCCGATGGATCAGCGAACAATTACCCTTAAAACCGTACTGCACGAAATCCAGGAAGCCGGAACCGTCTTCAGCCTGAAATTTCGGAAGCTGGATGGATCGATCAGCTTTAAAGGCCAGGTGAAGAAAAACCCATCGAAGGCCACGGTTCCCGCCGATAAAAGTGGCCAGAAAAAGGATCTTCATTCGATTCGCCGGAACATGAACCAGGCCGGGGCGCTGCTGCTCTACGACTGCGAGAAACGCCAAACGTTTGAAGTCAAAATCGAATTGCTGGTGGCGTACAATGGCTACAAAATTTTTCACAATTATTAACTATGACCAATTTTCGGAAGCTGTCGAATAATGTCTATACCCTGGGCTATGGCTCAAAAAAGGAAGCGGCCCTGGTGACGTTCGGCGAAGCGGATATCACAACCCACACGGCCGGGGCGGGCTTTAAATCCCGATCGGAGTACGTTCCCTGGGGGGCGAAAGATGACCAGCTTACCAAAATGCACAAGCTGGCCAGCGAATCGCCCAACAAATGGCGACTGATCAAAACGCGCCGGGATTTCACGACCGGCCTGGGCGTGTATACCCACGCGGGAAAGGAGATCAAAGGCCAGCCGACGCGGTTTGAACCGGTGGTTTATCCGGAATTCCAGGTTTGGAAAGAACTGGTGGGCTGGGATCTGGAATTCGTTTCGCTGGCGCTTCAGTATTCCTTTTGCGCGAACGGATTCCTTCAGCTGACGCTGGATCTGTCGAAGAAGTTGGTGGCGGTGGAAATCATCGATGCCTTTAAATGCCGGGTTCGCAAACTGAAGGCGGGTGAATTGAAAAAGTCGGCCTTCCTGGTGAATCCCAATTTCGGAACGAAGGCCTATAAAGCCGCTGATACGAAAACCATTCCAGCCTTCGATCCGAAAGATCCGACGAAGTATCCGGTTTGTATTCTCCAGCTGATGGATAAGATGCCCGGCCAGGATTACTATTCGTTTCCGGAATGGTGGTCTACGGAATCCTGGGCGAAGGTGGCCAACAAGATCCCGAAGTTTCACGATAACGGTCTGGACAATGGGTATAATATCAAATACCACATTTCGATTCCGGATACGTATTTCGATAAGGACGGTTTGACCGACGACGAAAAAAACGCGCTGAAGGAATCGGTTTTGAAGGAAATGGGGGAGAGCCTGGCGGGAACCGACAACGCCGAAAAAGCCCTGTTTACGTTTCACTCCAGCAATTTAACCGGCCAGCCATTGGCGGGGGTGGTCATTACGCCGTTGAAAAATACGATGTCGGATGATGCCTATATGAGTCTGTTTAATACGGCGAACGTGGCCCAGGCCAGCGGCCACGGTGTTCTTCCAACGCTGGCGGGGATCGATACGGGCGGCAAGCTGGGCGGATCGGGGAAAGAACTGGAAGCGGCCGCCAATTACCAGCAAGGGTTTTTAACGTACGTCGATCGGCTGATTCTGCTTCAGGTGCTTTACATCGCCAAACGGATCAACGCCTGGCCCGCTGAAATGGATTTCGATATCCGTAATATCTCGCTGTATACCTACGATGTGACGCCAGGCGGAAGCCAGCAAAACCCCAATAATTCAGAAACCGATAAATCAAACGAAGGCGATGCTGTTTAACCAAACGACTACCGTAGGCGATGAAGGCGGCCTGAAGGAATACCTGGGCGGGATCCAGAAAACGATGGACTGGAAGACCTGGAAGCCGTTCGTGGCCGGGGCGGAACTCACGTTTATTATACCGGCCATCGGTCAGGAATTGTACGATGAACTTTCCCAGCCCACGGCGGGCCTGGATGCGGCCCAGAAAGAACTGAAGGATAAACTTCGGATGGCGCTGGCCTGGTATGCCTATTTAGATGCCATGCCTTCGCTGATCACCGTTACGGGCGATGGCGGCATGGTGATGAACTCGGTTCCCAACACCCAGGCCATGCCCAAATGGTTGTTTGTGGCCACCTGCAAGAGCCACCAGGAAAAAGCCGATCGCTACCTGGAAGCGGCCCTTGCGTGGCTGGAATGGAAGGCCGATTTGTTTCCGACCTGGAAGGGATCCACTTCTTTTCTGATCCAGAAAAGCCAGCTGATCAGTTCGGCCAGCGAAGCCACGAAATACTTCCCGGCCATCCAGAAAAGCCGCCGGTTGTATCTGTCGATTCGGGATTATTTCAATGCCGCCGAAGAAGAATTCATCCGGCCGGTGCTGGGCGCGGCTTTTGAAAATTACCTGAAGGGAAAACTGGCGGCTCCGGAAGTGCTGTTTTCGCCGGAAGAAAAAGAAGTGCTGGCGCTGGCCCGGAAAGCCGTGGTTCAGTTTGGTTTCAGCCTGGCGATTCCGTATCTGAACATGAATACGGATCTACGCCTGGTATCGGAAACGGATGGGATCGTGAACGAAAACGCCCTGTCGGGTGAACGGCTGAACATTATCCGGAACAACGCCCTGGCGGCTGGCCACGAAAAAGCCGCCGAACTCCGGAACTACCTGAACGCCCAGGCTTCGCCCACGGTCTTCGCGCTTTACTACGCTTCCGCTTTGTACGTCGCGCCGGTTGAATCGGGCCACGTTCGGCGGCCGAAAAACGATCCATCCAATCCCTATTTTACGCTATGAGCTTTAAAGCCTTATTTCTGATCGGTGGCCTGGAATTTACCTTCCTGGTGGCCATCCTGCTAAAGTTTACGGGCCTGATCAGCCTGGGCTGGATCTGGCTGTTTGCGCCGGTGTGGTTGCCGATCGCCTGGCTGATCTTAATGATCTTCAGCCTGTTTTGTTACCTGGCCGCTGTGGCCATTTTAAGAGTCTTTTTCAACCGGTTAAAATCACAATCAAACCAATGACAACTAAAAACGCCAGCGGCCCGATTGTGGCCACGGAAACCCAAAAAACGACCATGAACGGCCATTCGTTCAAGCCGAACCGGATGAAGTCCGAATCCCTGGACGCCCAGCGCCAGAAAGCCCAGGAAGCCATTCAGGCCGCCGAAGCGGATCTGTTGCGGCTCCAGGAAGAAGAACAATCCGAGATTGTGGCCCAACGCGCCCGGCTGGGACAAGTGCGCGAAACCCATCTGATGGATGCCGAAAACTTTCGCGCTGTTGCCCGCCAGGAAACCGACGAAGAAGAAAAACGGACGCTGTTACGCCTGGCGCGGGAAGATGAACAGCGGGCGTTTGAGATCGGCCAGGAATTGGGACTGGATCAGAGCCAGCCCGATCGGGGTGAAGAAAAGCCCAGGCTTCCGCTGTTGAAACGGCCGGTGGTGGCGCTTCTCCAGGTGGTGGGGATCCTGGCGGCCATCGCGTTTTGTTACCGCCAGTTTATCGGGCTTCAGACCTACATTCAGGGGCTGAACGAAAAACTTCCGGTGGAAAAACACCTTCAGCCGTACGATATCACCAGCATTCAGAAATTCTTTTTTGAAAAACTGGTGGTGTTTTCGGATCTGCCGGTGGCGCTGGCGATCCTGTTTCTGATCGTTCCATTTATGGGTTTTTACGTCCTACCAGTTCTGCGCTCGAAGAAGGATTTTTATACCGAATTCAACGAAGAACTAACGCCGTGGCAAAGATCCCTTATCACAACCATTTTCTGTTTAGGCTTATTATTCTTTCTGGCCTTATCGCATTCGGTCAAACCGTAAACGCGCAAACCAAGAAATCGGCGGCCGCTTCGGCGCTGGCTCCAGTAGCCAGTGGCACGAAGCGGCCGCTTCGATTTGAGTCGGAAGCCCAGCTTCGCCAGGCGGTGTATGATTCGGCTTACACCTTTATCGGGAAAACGGAACGAACCGATCGGAATGATGCGGTTTGGATTTCGGCCATTAACCGGTTTAGCAATCTGCCTAAAAACGCCCACTACTGCGCCAGTGCCTTTTACTACGTTCACGCCATCAATTCGGTGCTCTTGCCGGTTCGCGGGGTGGGAATGGTTCGATCCTACTTTAGCCAGGCGAAGACCATCATCTACAAACGCAACCAACGCGGAAACCAGCGGATCGGATTGAAACCGGGGCGGATGGATGCCGTTTCGCTGTTCGCCAGCCACATCGAAGGCATTGCCCAGGATCGGTATGATCCGGAAGAAGATGATCGCGTGAAATGTATCGGCTTCAATACCACGGGCGGCAAAGGAACGAAGGGTGGCTGTTACATCAATTTCCGCAAAACCAGCGAGATCAAGGCGATCGCCAACTGGATCGGCCCATACTGGAAAAACCTAAAACAAACGACACTATGAAGGATTTTTTCAAAGAATTGGCCGATCTGATGGTTCTCTTTAGTCAGATCGGGTTTGCCCTGGGCGCTTTAATGGTGATAGCCTGCGCGGCCCTGGCGTTGGTGGTAATCCGATCCGCCAATGATCCGAGTTATGGCCGGTTTCCAGTAGCGGATCCGCCACCCAGGCCCAGGCGAAAAAACACCCTTCCGGATCCGCCGTACTATCCGGATCGCCCAGGGAAACGGCCTTACCAATTCAATTCACCAGTTAAACTTTCATCCAATGAAGATTTTAAAAATACTCCAGTCGATGCCCTTCCTGAAGAAGTACTTCGGGGAAATTCTGTTCCGGATCGCCAAGCCCGCCAGCCCGTTCTTCCGCCCTCTAATTACAGCCGGTGTGTACTTGGCTGTACTATCTGCGTTTCTGGTGGGTGCAAAAGATCAGCTGTTTCCGGCCCTGGGCTGGACGGTTCCGGTCTGGCTGATCCTGTCGATTGAAATCGTGGGCTTCGCATCGGGAGCCATCGCCACGGTGGCCAGCTTGACGCTGGACGAAAGTGGTCTGAAGGAATTAAACGAGCAAAAAGCGAATGGCCTGGTATAAAATCCTGGGCCAATTCATTCGCCAGGATGGCCGCCGATTCGCCTGGGAAATCGGGCTGGCCATCCTGGTTTCAGCGGTCGGCTGGGCGGTGGGTTACTTCCTGAAACAGCGAAGCCTTCAGACCTGCCAGGATGAACGGGTGGAACTGCTTCGGCAAGTTCGGGCGGATGAAGCGTTTCGCCTGTCGATTGAGTACGGCCAAAAATTGAAGGAAAAGGATCTTCTACTTTTAGATAAAGCGAATGAAATTCTGGAACTACGTAAAAAAGCGAAGCTGGATTCTGCTGATCGCCTTTCCCTGGTCGAATCTATGCGGGCAATCAATCAACGGTATAAAAGCCGAAACTGATTCCACCATTCGGGCGGAATTCGTGGAAAATGCCAGGCGGATCCATGCCGATCTGATCCGTGGTGACTTCGCCCAGGAATCGGCCGCCATCGCCCAGGCCCGGTTTCAAACCTGTAAAGAAATCCTGGTGGTGAGCCAGGCCAATGAAGCCCAGCTGAAGACAGGCCTGGAGAAAGCCCAGGTGGCCGTGGTGGCCGAAGCCGATCGGCGGAAAAAGCTTCAATTGGAAGCCTGGGCCTGGCGGATCCTGGCCGGTATCACCTTATTTCAACTCCTTCGATGAAGAACATTCAAATCGGTACAAAATCGTTTACGATGCCTGAAGCCTGGGCGGAATGTACGCCGGAACAACTCCAGGCACTTCTTCCGCTTCAGCTGGTGGATCCGGATTCCGCTTCGCCAGGATCTTCAGCCCTTTTAAAATTCGCGGCTGCTAAAGTGCTGCTGTCGGCTTCGGAAAAATTACTGGAGCAATTAAACGCCAGCCAGAAATGGCGGCTGATGCGGCTGGCCAGTTGGATCTTTACCACGAAGATCCAGGCGAAACCATTCGATTCGTTCACCTTTGACGGTGTTACGTATCTTCTACCGGAAGGCGGCTTTAGTAATACCAGCGCCATCGAAATCGCAATGGCCAATATCAATTATATCGCCTATGTTCGGAAGGATCAGCCATCGATCCAGGCGGTGTTCCAACTGGTGGCCACCCTTTGCCGGCCGATTCGCCCAGACACCGAAACGTTCAGATCTTCAACCGATTGGAATGGCGATTCGCGGGAATTGTATAACACGATTCTATCCGATGAACGGGCGAAAACCTTCCAGGATAAGAACTTGCCGCTGGGCGTAGTGATGTCCGTACTTCAGTACTTCGAGTTTACGAACAACCGGTTTTTAGAAGGCTATAAGCTGGCCTATGAGCCATCGGAAGATCAGGATGAAACGCCACTGTATCAGAACGGGGAAGGCCTGGTTACGACGTTTATGGATATCGCCAAGCTGGGCGTATTTGGTGACTTTGAAAACGTCTGTAAACAGAACGGGCATACGGTTTGGCTATTCCTGCGGGATAACAATCTGAAAATTAAACGCGCCAATCAGAGGGCGGAACGAGCCAATATATAAATTCAATCTAAATACTGTATAAAGTTGTTTAGTCAGCATATAGGTTTTCTAAAATGATGGTTCGGTCAAGTTTATGAAACGATGTAAAAAGTTGTTTCAGAATCATATCAATATCATTCCAGTCGAAGTTGGCAATTAAAGCAGGGTTGTTTTCACATAAACTAAGTTGGTTGTCTATTTTTGAATGAAATTTGTTCTTATCGATTAATTCTCCTTGATATTTTTTTAATGTTGAATTATAGCCTTTCCACATGATTGGAGTTAAATTTCCATTTTCATCCTGAAGTATATTATTTCCAAGATAAATTTCAATACTGCCAGCCAATCCATTTATATCCATGTTAACGATTCCCGATGGTCCCATAGTTGGATAATTTTTGGCTATTTTTATATCAGGATACTTTGAAATAATTATATTTTCAGGGATGTTTATAGAGCCTATTCCTCTAAGACTGTCTTCTGCCGCCGTATCATTATCAAATAAAGCTATAATTCTTTCATTTATTCCAACCCCAATAAAAGCCTTAATTAGATTAACGATCGCTCCTGCTCCACCTGAAAAATTACTTTCGTCAAATTTTAAAAATTTATAATATCTACTTAAATCTGGATAAAGCAATTTTAAAGATCTCTGGATTATCCATGTGTCTGAAGAACCTTCAGTGATAATGATGCAACTTTTTGGAGATGAAGCAATAGCTTCCAATTCATGAATAAATTCATACTCATCGTCAACCTGGTCATACAAGTACTCGGTAAAATTGTAAATGAGTTGGTCATTTGGATCAAAAAAATCTATTACAAGTCTTAAGAAAATTAAGATATCGTTGCCAGGGTATCCAAACCATTGCCTTGAAGCAATATAACTCTCTAATAAATCTTCATTAGAGTTGTGATTTGTGTTGATGGTATCATATTTATCTCTATCAAAGGCTATATATTTAAACTTATCCAGCCATTTCTCTACTGTTAGTTGAGTGAAAAAACTAATCGGGTATTGATCAGAGGTGTCTATGAAATCCTCTTTGCTTATCTCATACTCACGATTTGAGACAAGGTACTCTATACTTTTATTAAATCCTTCTTTTGCCACTTCACTAGTATAGCCCATGATTTCGAGCCTATCTTTAATTATTGATAAAGAAGATTTAAAATAAAAAACAGTAAGGTGAGGGTTAACTATCGCTCTATGGGAATATTCCTCTACTAAACCTTCCTCTTCTAGGGTAGAATAATGTTGAACAATGTCTGAACGATCAAATAATGATAGCAGGTCAAGATCAAAATTGATTTTAAAGGATCCTATTAGAATCTTTCCTATACTCAAATCTATATATTTGCTCATTTAATAGTCTGATTTACAGGATTTTGTAATTTATTTTCTAATCTTGGGTAAAAGTCTATCATCTTGTATGCATACATTCTCAAAATGTTCAGGAGAATTGTTGCGCTTCATGAGCTTCAAAAGCTCTAGTTATATGTGCGGCTACTGATTAAACAGTCAATTTAAATTCAACAGAACAATAATCTACTAGATTAGCCAACATTGTTTACATTTTTGTGTCCTACCGGGTAAGAATCAGGTTCCTGATCTTCGATCAAAAACCCATTCGTATGATGATCGTCGGCGATTTAAAATCGTATATCAATTACTTCCAGGCCTGGGCGGATGCTACGCCGGAAATCAAATTCTTCTGTTTCGGATCGGTCGAAAAGGGAATCGAGTTCGCCCGATCGCTGCCCGAATTCGATTATCCGTTTTGCTGGCTGGAACAGCCTGTTTTACAGCCGTCGGATAATGGCGCGGGCCACCTATGCCTTCGCTACTTTACCGGAATTTCCATTTTGATCAAAGCGCCCATCGATGAGCAAGAACAGCAAATCGACGCCTACGCCGAAAGCCTGGCCATCCTGATCGATTTGATGTCGAAACTGATGAAGGATAATAATCAGGCCTTGATTCACTTCGATTTGAATACGCTGAAACTGGAATCCATTAATCAGCTGTGGATCGATGCCCATTACGGCTTTCGGATGGAAGTTCAACTGGATCTTAACATCAACACGCGCTTATTCCGATGATCGATTATTTAGCCACCCAGACCTTTTTACCGGCCCGCCTGTCGATGAATCCCATCGTGGTCAACATCGAAGCCGCCGATCCGGATTTGTATCCGCTTCGGCGGGATCTTCGGTATTTTTGTACGGTGATGATTCCCGAATTCTATTTGTCCGGAACGTTCAAAGAATTGGTTCGCCTGGAAGCGGCCGAACAGCCACCCGTATCGGCCGGATCGGGTTTGTTATACCAGGGCGCTTTCTTCGAGATCCAGAACCAGCTGGATCCATTACTGGAGCGAACCGCGCCGGAATTCAATCAGTCGAAAATCTCTGTGGCCGATCGCCTGGCGATGCCGTACTATTGCATTCTGTCGATCGAAGATGATGGCGAAGAGATCTTCCGCGAAACCCAGCCCGTTCAGTACATCGTTAAAGCGGGTATTTCCGAAGTGGATTACGCCCAGTATAAGGATCAATTCTTTACTGAATTCATCGGCCTGAATCGCCGGTTTCTGACCTGGGCGGCCAATCCCAAAACCATCCAGGCCGATCAGCCCGAATTCCTGTACTTCCTAACCAATTTTACGCCATCGCCGGGTAAGATCCGGACGGTTTACCAGGCCCATTATAGCGATTTGACATCGGATGAAGGCGTTTCTGGCGAACTGGAAAACGTCTTTCCGTATACAGTCTACTGTGTGCCAGTCGGCCCGAAAGCCCTGGGCCTGGATCTGAAAGTAAAAGCGGTGACGTCGTATAAGGTTTGGCTGGTTAATGAAAACGATGAACGGATCAGCGAAAAGCGTGAATTCCTGATGGATCAGGAATATCGGCGGAATATTCGCTTTCTGATGTTTGCGAATAGCCTGGGCGGCTTCGATACGCTTTGCCTAACCGGCCAGGGCCAGGAAGGCCTAAAGTTGAACCGTTCGATCAGCGATCGCTTTAATGGCTGGGAGTTTTTGCCATCCTATTCGGAACGGGTGATCAATTCGGTTACGGGCGTTCGGGAACTGTCGGTGGCCACGGGCTGGCTTTCGGCGGATGGTCTTCGGTATTTGGAAGAACTCCAGCTGTCGAAGGAAGTCTACCTGGTGGCCGACCGGGCCATGATCCCGCTGGTGCCACTGGATGAAAAGCTAGTGCCGAAGGTCGATGATGAAGAATTGATCGGGCGGATGTTGCTGTTTGAATTCGGCAACGTCAGCCGTAATTTTTCCCAGCTTCCGGCCGTTTCGGCCCTATCCCAGCGGCCGACCGGCTGGCGGCCTAAAGCCACGGCTTGCCTGGTGGATGGCGATGGCAAACGAACCGGTTTGATGCAAGTATCCGTACTGGAAAAATATTGCCTGGACGATGATAAAAAGGTGGTGGGTGTTCCGCTGAAGGCCAACGTTCCCGGAACGGAAGGCTATCTTTCGCCAGTCGAATCGGCCAGCTGTCTCGCTTCGCCATTTGAAAATGTGCTAATTGAACAGGTGGGAACCTACCTTCGCCAAACCTGTCCGGCGGGCCAGTTTGGCGGCCCGGCCACGATCACCATTCCGGCCGCTGCTTACGGGAGCGAAGTCAGCCAGGCCGACGCCGACGCCAAAGCGGCCGACGCCTGGGCGCGGCTCAATACCCAGGCTTACGCCGATCTGAATGGAAGCTGTATATCCGGCCCTGAAAACTACACCTGGGCGGTGCCGGTGGGTTGCTTTCACTACCGATCGAATTCGCCGGTGAATTTTTACATTTATTACGATCAGCCACCAAAGGCGGGAAACCTGTGGGGAATGACGCCTGGCCCGAACGTGTATCCGATGAATACCAACGATTTAGATTTGCCATTGCAAACGCCGGGAATCTGGAAGTTTCTTTTGAAAAGCCCGTTGGGTGGCGGATACGGCGCGGTAAAAGTGTACGTGAATGGCGTATTGCGGTATACCTATCCGCTAATTCCGTATAATGCCAGTGGTGGTAAAAAGCTGTTTTTTACCGCTGGCCTGGATGGTGTTTCGGGCGATAAAGTGTATCTGGAATTCACCCACGGCGGATTTGTCTAAACATGGATATCAACGAGATTTATGACGACCTGGCGGATCTGGTTCAGGAAATCGCCAAAGATGCCATCGAACGCTTCCAGGAACACATTACGAAATACGGCCTGGTGCTAACCGATCAGCTGAAGCGGGATTTTCAGTATCACATCCTTCGTACGGCGACGACGCTGGCGCTTGAAATCGACTTCCGCCAGTACGGCCGGTTTAAGGATATGGCCCAGCTTCGGTATTCCCATAACGCGCCGGTGGATGCGATGGAATTCTTTGTGGAAAAGATCGGCCTGGATCGCTTCGCCTACGTAATGGGCTACAAAGGGAAGTCGGTTCCGACCGTTACCAATGCAGCCAGGCGAATCGCCTGGGCGATCAGTATCGGCCGCCGAAAGGTGCCATCGGTGAAGCGGGGCTACCGGGGAACGTGGTACAATGCCGGAAAAATGGAAATGATCAAACAGGCCCAAAAACAGTTAGGATCACGCTATTCCGAATTGATATCGCCGTACCTGGCCCGCAAATTTGAGGAAGATCACTAAAACCCCAAAACAGAACATTCTTTGGTGGCGTTCATAGAAAAACGTCGTCGACGAGCTGCTCGAGCGCCGGATCTGGCCCAGATCGGGCCGCTGCGGCCTGGTCGCCACCAAAGAATGTTCTGTTTTTTCGCGTTTGGAAGCAAGCGGTTTTGTGTCCTTTCGGGTACAATTCCGGTTTCGGATCTTCAGCCCGAACTTAAACGCTTTTAAAATGGCTTCGCGTAGAATTGAAGATCTGGATCCTGTACTGGCGTACGCCTTCGGCAAAGCGGAAGGCGAATGGAAAATTAAATTTGCGGCCTTCGCCCAGCCCTTTATTACGTGTACGTACCGGCCTCCAGCGGAACAAACCACTTTGTTCAATCAGCCCACGGATAAAAAGGATAATGATGGCGATGGGAAAATTGATGAAGCGGATGAACGGGTAACGAACGCCAGGGCGGGGCAATCGGCACACAATTTTTTACCGGCCCTGGCCTTCGATATCGCCTTTAGAAATCCGAACGGTTCGCTGGATTGGGATCCCGATATTTTCAAAGCCTTTTCTAATCTGGTGATGAAAACGCCGGGAATTGTTTGGGGTGGATCCTTCAAATCCATTAAAGACGCTCCGCACTTTGAGCGATCGGGCTGGGAACTGCTGGCCAAAAAATAGGGTAGAATAACGTCCTATGATTGAAAAATGCTTTCGGCGAAGTTCGTCGGAAGCATTTTTTTTTGATAGCCATGAACGACTTTGAAGTAAGTAGAATAAAGCTGCTGATCGATGGGGATGAAGGTGATGCCACCCTAAAAGAACTTCAGAAATCAGCCGCCGAAGTGAATAAAGAAATTCGGCGAATGAAGGAAGCGGGCGAAGAAGGAACCGAAGCTTGGAAGGAATTGAAAGTCCTTCAGGCCGATTTGAAAGCCGAGATTAAAGAATTTACCAGCGCCATCGATCTTTCTGATGCGTCCATGCGGGAATTAACCGCCCGAAGCCGCCAGCTGAACGCGGAACTGAAGGATCTGAAAGTGGGATCCGATGAATGGATCGACAAGATGAAGCAAGTCGATGGTGTGGATAACCGGATCCGCCAGGTGGGCCAGGAAATGGACGCCCTTCGTACCCATGTGGATCATGGTACGTCGGCCCTGGATCGAATGAAGGAAGGCTTCGCCAGTACGTTCGCGGCCTTCAGCCTGGAAAACATCATCGAAGAAGTGATCAGCTTCGGCAAAGAATCCATTTCATCGGCCGCCAAAATGTCGGATGCAATGGCTGATATCGCCAAAGCCACCGATCAGCCGATCGAGAAAGTGGAAGAACTGATGGAAGCCATCGATAAAATCGACACCCGTACCGCGGTGGAAGATCTGGCTGATATCGCCAAAGTGGCGGGCCAGTTGGGGATCGCCAAAGAGGACGTTTTAGGTTTTGTCGAATCGGTGGATAAAGCCGTGGTGGCCCTGGGCGATGAGTTTACGGGCGGGGCGGAAGAAGTCGCCAGTTCAATCGGTACGCTTCAGAAGTTATTTCGGGAAACGAAAGATATGAAAGCGGGCGAAGCGATCAACGATATCGGATCCGCTTTAAACGCCCTGGGCGCGGCCGGTTCGGCCACGGCTCCGGTGGTGGCCGACTTCACGGCCCGAATGGGTCAGCTGGGCAATTTAAGCCCGCAAATTTCCCAAACGATGGGCCTGGGCGCGGCCCTTCAGGAATTAGGCTTATCGGCCGAAATTGGCGCGGGTGGTTTGTCGAATATCCTATTAACGGCGGCTAAAGATACGGCCACGTTTGCGACCCAGCTGGGCATTACCGAAACCCAGATGAAGAACCTGATCAATACGAACCCGAACAAATTCCTGATGGATCTGGCGGTTAGTTTAAAAGGGGTTCCGGCTGATGAAGTAGCGAAACGACTTTCCGATATGGGAATCAAATCCCAGGAAGCAACGAAAGTTATGTCCCTGTTACGGGATCAGACCGAACTGGTTACGAAATATCAAAAGCTGGCTTCGGTGGAAATGGAGAAAGGAACCAGCCTAACCAAAGAGTTCAATACCAAAAACGAAACAGCGGCCGCCCAGATGGATAAAATGGGAAAAGAGGTGAAAAGCCTTTCGGTTGATTTCGGGAAAGCGTTGATTCCGGTGGTGCTGGCGGGCGGTTCGGCGCTGTTAACGTTTGTCAATACGATTCGGGCGGCTCCGTCATTTATCAATGATAATAAGGTGGCCTTCGGGGCGCTGGCGGTGGCCCTGGTGACGTTCAACGCCCAGGCGATTCTGGCCGAAGTAAATTCGCTTCGCCTGGCGGCCGCTGAAAAAGGGCGGGCCATTGTCACCAGTGCGGTAACGACGGCACAAACGGCGCTGAACGTGGTGATGAGCATGAACCCGATCGGTTTGGTGATTACCGCCGTGGCGCTGCTGGTGGCCGGGTTTAGCTTGCTGTACAATAATATCCAGCCACTTCGGGCGGGTATTGCGGGCGTCTGGGAAGCCCTGAAAACTGGTCTTCAACTGGTAAGTGATTTTGGAACGGCTCTGAAAAATCTGGACTTCGCCGGGGCGGCTAAAATCTGGAGTGGTGGCGGGGCGAAAATCGCCGAAGCCTACGGGAAAGGCTATTCGGATAAGATCAAATCCGAACAAGCTTTGATCGAATCGGATCACAAAAGCCATGTGGATAAAAAGGTGGCCACCAGCAAAACCGGGGGAACCCAGTCGGCCGCAGATGCGGCCCTGGCCAATAAGGGCGGCCTGGCCACGATGGCGACGGATAACGCGGGCTACCTGTCGAACGATCAGAAGATTCGCCAGGAGCATGAAAAACAGCAAGCCGAAGCTAAACGGAAAGCCAACCAGGAAGCTATCGACGCCACCACGAAAGCCAACATCGCGGCCATTGCTGACGAACAAACCCGAAAAATCGCCCAGCTGAAATTTGAACTGGATCAGGAAAAGCAGAAGATCCAGGAAAGCGTGGCGGATAAAAAGCTGAAGCTGGCCCAGTATGAAGCGGCCGATAAAGCGTACGAAACCGGGAAGGCGGCCATCGAAAAAGAGTATCGGGACAAGAAAACGAAGGAAGATCAGGACGCGGCCGATGCTCAGAAAAAGCTGCTGATCAGTATGATCACCGATGAGCACGAACGGAAGCTGGAAGAATTGCGGTTTCAATCGGCCCAGGCCATCGCCGAAGTAAACCGAACCATCACCGACGAAACCCGAAAAGCCACGGCGATCGATCTGATCAACAAAAAACTTTCCAGCGATATCCAGCTGGAAAATGACGCCCAGCGCCAGAAGGAAACCCAGAAGAATCAGGAAAAGCGGGAAAAAGAACTGGCCGGTGAACGCCAGCTTTTCGATTCCCAGTTCCAGGCGGCCGTGGCCAATGCGGATCTGAATCTATCGCTGGCGAAGAATAACGCCCAGGCCATTTATGATGCGAAGCTGGATCGGTTAAAAGCCGAATACGATTACAACAAACAAAAACTGGCCAACGAAGCGGCCGAAGAAAAAGCCAAAAACGCGGAACTGATCGCCGATACGGATCGACGCGCCCAGGCCGATAAAGCGATCGATGATCGGCTGAAGGCGGAACTGAAATCCAACGATATCCGGTACGAAGCGGAAAAAACAGCACTGGCGGCCGAGAAAACCGCCCAACGCCTGGAGAACCAGAAACAGTTCTTTTCGGCGGTGGAAGGGCTGATGAATGGCGATTTTACCGGCTTTATGAACATCCTGAATAAGAAGCTGGCCAATGAAGAAGCGAAGAACCAGAAAGCCCTTCAGGACTTCACCCAGAAAGGCCAAGAAACGCTTCAGGTGGCGGGCCAGGTGATCGGAGTACTTCAGCAATTAAACCAGAAGTATCTGGATAGCCAGGTGGCTAAAATCACCAAAGAGAAAAATACGCAACTTGCCGCCTGGAAAGACCAATATGATAAAGGGGTGATCAGCAAGGATCAGTACGATGAAAAAGTACTGGAATTGACGAAGGAAGCGGACGCCAAAATCAAGGAAGAAAAGCTGAAGGCCTGGAAACGGGAACAGGCGCTGAACATTACGATGGCGATCGTAAACGGTGCTCAGGCGGCTTTGAAATCGCTGGCCACCCTGGGCTGGCCGTTGGGTCTGATCGGTGTGGCCGGGGCGGCTGTGGCCACGGCGATCCAGGTGGCGATGATTAAAAAGCAATCGCCACCCACATTTAAAGATGGGGGCAAAATTGGCGCTGGCCACTTTAAAAATGCCGGGGTGCTTCAGGGCGGCCGCCACGGATCCCGGCCCGGTGA
This sequence comes from Larkinella punicea, assembly GCF_003334855.1. Lineage (GTDB taxonomy): Bacteria > Bacteroidota > Bacteroidia > Cytophagales > Spirosomataceae > Larkinella > Larkinella punicea. The sequence continues at coordinate 84,199 of NZ_QOWE01000008.1, read as the reverse complement.
AGGCGGCATTTCGATGATTGATCGGGCGACTGGGATGGAAGTGGCTGAAGCGGAAGGTGGCGAACCTTTTATGGTTCTTTCCAGGGAAACCCGAAAGAACAATGGCCCGATGATCGATATGCTTTTAAACGCCAGTATGCACAAGAACGGGGCGAAAATCTTCAAGGATGGCGGCACGTACGGGGATTATGTTCCCAGAGCACCCGGCTGGAGAAAGTACGAATCGGGTGGGATTTCCTACAATGTGGATGATTTTCTATCCGACGGCGGTGGCGGTGGTGGAAGTGATTCGGGCGCTGATTATGGATCTTCAGGGAATGGATCAGCGGGCGCGGAATCGGCTTCGGCCAGCCTGGACGCCACAAATGAAGAAATCGCTAAAAGTCAGGCTATGATGGAAGCCATCGCCGACAACACGGAAGCGATGGTTTTGGGAATGGCGGAACTTCAGGATTTTTTCGCCGGGAAATTTACGGCGGGACTGGCGGCCCAGAATGATGAAACCCAAAAGATGATTTCCAGCCAGTTAATGATGATGCGGATGGTAATGGCCATGAATAGTGCATCTCTTTCTAGCCTGATCGATACCCAGCTGAATCGGCTGATCAAAGCCGAGCAAGGGGGGAACGACTACCTGGCGTTAACCATCCGGACGAAGCTGGATCAATTGGCGGGAATCGAAAACACGGCGAACGGCTACCTGGCCCGCATTGCTTCTAAAGATCTTAGCGTACAGACGTTTGTGAACGTCTTCAATAATATTAACGTGGTGGCCGGTGCCAGCAACTTAGTGTAATGTTTGATATCAGAATCGAAGGCTATTCGGTGGATCTGAATCCGGCCAGCCAGATCACCCTGGAAAAGTATAATCCGATCCTAGACTTTGCTACGGTGCAAGGGGCCAGAGTGAACAGTTTTTCCCTTCCGGATACGCCTTTAAATCGCCGGGTGTTGGGTTATTTCTATGATCCGCAAGCGGGTTATACGAACCGACGCTACTTCTGTGAAAAGTACGTCGATAGCCAGGTGATCGAACAAGGATATGTAAAAATCCAGCAATCGGCCGAAGGGGGGACAACGCTGTATTTTACGCAAAACCTGGGCGAAATATTCGGCGATCTGCAAGGGCTGGCGCTGTCGGAAATCGGTTTCGCTTCGCTGGCGCTGCCTGGTGCTCCGGTGGCGGCCGCCAATCACCTGGCCGATGCGTACTGTTTTCCATCGATCGAAAATCCCGGCTTTTACGGGAACCAGGCTTTTACTGGAGTAATGAACAAATACGATTCGGGAACGTCCACTTTTGCCGCCGAAGCCAGGGTTCCCCACTTCTTTCTTCGGTGGGTGCTGGAGCAATTTGGTTTAAAAACCGGCTGGCGCTTCCAGGGCGATTTTTTGGATGATCAGGATCTGGCGCGGCTGATCCTGGCGAATCTGTATTCGCTGGATGGCGCTTCGGCGATCTTTCCCGCTAATCACCTTCCGGATCTGACTTGTGGCGGCCTACTGATCGAGCTTCGGAAGCTGTTTAATCTGTATCTGGATTTCGACGTTCGGCGGAAAGTGGCCGATATCGGTTTCGTGGATGACATTCTGGTGGCTCCCTGTTTGCTGGACTGGACTACTAAAGCGGATCCTGGCCACACGAAAACGCCCGAAACCGTAAACCGCTTAGAATTAGGGTATGAACTCGATTCTAATGATGCCTTAATGAAGCCGATCCCGCCATTGATGGATAAGTACATCACGCCGGAAACGGTGGCCAACGAAGGCGGATCGGTGCTATCGATCCGATCCCGTTTATCGACCTACCTTAAGAATCCGGTTTCGGGCCTGGCCATGACCAGCCAGCCAGGGATCAGCCCGAATAACAAGGATAGCCAGAACAAAGGCGCTCCGAAGGTTTTGTTCTGGAATGGAATAGTAAGCGGCAAGCCCACGGCGACCCATACCAGCGGAACCCGAAGCCTGATCTGGAACGGGGCCAGTAATTTAGTGGATGCCGGTTATCGACGGTTTGAACGGTTTAAGGAATCGACGTTCCGATTAAACAAAGTGGTGTATTTGACGCCCGCCGATCTGGCCACCTTTAGCTTCCGGAATAAGGTTCACATCAAAGGCGTGAACTACCTGGTAGGATCGAAGAAAGTGGCGCTGATGAAGGATCAGAAAGTAATACCGGTAGAAATGGAACTGTGGCGGGTATAAAATATTAAGGCCTGGCGGGAATTTGCCAGGCCTTAACTTTAAATTAAATTTGCACTTATTGAATTTAAGGTTAGTTCAGCATTTGCCGGATCCAAAAATTCATGCCTATCTGAAAGTGAATATCTTATGGTTTGGTATCCATTGTTATCAACCTTTACATAAATGGTCAATCCTTTAGAAAGATCAACGCGAATAGTATCTCCTTCAATAAAACCAACATCTATAAAGTTCACTTTTTCTGGACCCCATGCAACAGGCATTTCTTCCAGTTTGATCAATTTTTCACGGATCACTTCTAACCTGTCCGCAATCGTATTAACAGCTTTCATAATACTATCATTAACTTTTATGTTATAAAAAATGGTTTTTGCCAATCTGGCAATGGATAGTACAAATATGTCCTAGTGTAAGTTCCACTATTAGAATGTATAAGTTAAATGGCCGTTTATTGTCGGCTAAAATTGTGTAAAGTAAATGCTTTTAAAACAGGGTAAAATTGTTAGATTTAATATTGAAAATGGGTTTAACCTAGCACCTGCCAAAATAGGGCTTAAACGTCTCAAATGATCTACGCTTATATACGGGTTTCAACGGATCGGCAGTCAGTCGAGAATCAACGCTTCGAGATATTGAAGGCCACGGACGCCAAAAAACAGCTGGTGGATGAATGGATCGAAGAAACGATATCAGGAACAAAGGCGGCTACGGATCGCAAGCTGGGCGAAATCCTGGAGCGAATGAAAAAAGGCGACGTTCTGTATGTAACGGAACTATCCAGGATCGGGCGTTCTCTGATGGAAATTATGTCGATCCTTCATACTTGCATGATGAAGGATGCGGTGGTGATTGCTATCAAAGAAGGATACGAACTTGGAAACACCATATCCAGTAAAGTCCTGGCGTTCGCCTTCAGCCTGTCGGCCGAGATTGAACGCCAGCTGGTCAGCCAACGGACAAAAGAAAGTCTGGAGAGAAAGAAAGCTGAAGGGCAGGTTTTAGGGCGGCCGGTAGGATCTCGATCGGTGGCCACCAAATTAACAGGGAAGGAAGAAGCGATTAGGGAACTGCTGAAGACTCAAGTGAGCCATTCAGCGATCGGCCGTATTTTAGGCGTGAATCGCCAGACAGTGGCGGATTTTATTAAAACTAGAAGCTTAAGTCAATAATATAGCACCGAAATATTTTAGACTTATAATTGGATTTTAGTGTTTTTTAACTTACAATTTTGACAATATATATTTATGGATAACCAACTACAGTCAATTTCTAGAATTTTTACAGAAAGATTATATAGGATTCCTGATTACCAAAGAGGCTATGCTTGGACTGAAAAACAGCTAAAAGACTTTTGGAATGATATTATTCAACTAGAAAATGATAAAAATCATTATGTAGGCGTTCTTACTTTAGAAAAAGTTCCTTTTGAAAATTTTGACAAGTGGGATGATGATAAATGGATTATTAAATCTAAAAGTTTTGAACCTTATTATATTGTCGATGGTCAGCAACGGCTTACTACAACTATTATTCTAATTCAGGCAATTACAGAAATAATAAGTCGAAAAGAGACATTGAATTATTCCACAAGTGATGAAATAAGAAAGCGATATATTTTTGATTCTAAAGATGGTGGGATATCAAGATCATATATTTTTGGTTATGAGAGAGATAACCCAAGTTATGAATTTCTAAAAACTAAAATTTTTCTTGAAAATTCAGGGCCATCTTATTTGAAAGAAGAAACGATATATACCCACAATCTTCTTTTTGCCAAAGATTTTTTTAAAGAAAAATTAAAAGAACTTAATAAAAGTGAAGTAGAGGTTGTTTTTAGAAAAATTACCCAAAATTTTTTGTATAATATATATTCTATAACATCTGATATTGATGTATTTGTTGCCTTCGAGACAATGAATAATAGAGGTAAACCACTTTCAAACTTGGAATTATTAAAGAATAGGTTAATATATATTTCTACAAAATTTGAAGTTGATGAAAGTGAAAAGGTGCAACTTAGGAAAAGGGTAAATGATTCGTGGAAAGCAGTGTATCATTATCTTGGTAGAAATAAAGAAAGACCACTCAAGGATGATTTTTTCTTAATGAATCATTATATGATATATTTTGGAAATGAAATTCCTAGTGATGCAAATCAAAGTTGGATGAGGCTCAGGCGGATACAAACCTTTTTTAGAGATAGATATGAAGAAAATTTACTTGAACATAAATTTAGTTTGAAAAATCTTAATTATGAAGGAGATAAAAAGCTTACAATCAATGATGTTAATAATTATATAGAAAGCTTACAAAAAAGTGTCGAAATTTGGTTCAATGTTTATAATCCTACTTTTACAAAGGATTATTCAGATGAAGAGAAGTTACTTTTAGACAAACTTTACAGGATTGGTATGCAACATTTTGCACCTTTACTACTTATTTGTTATTTAAAAAAGCCTCATAAATCGACGCGGATTAAATTACTAATTGCAATTGAAAGACTTTCATTTATTTTTATGTTATCTGAGTTTCGAATTTTGCCATCATTCTTTGAATTTAACAAATACACAATTCAAGTTGCTAAAGGAGATTTAACAGTAGTTGACTTAGAAAAGAAAATAAATGAGTATATAGAGGAAAAAATTAATCAAAAGGATTTTATAATTGAACTTAGAAAAAAATTTGGGGGTGAAGGGTTTTATGACTGGGCAGGAATAAGGTATTTCCTATTTGAATATGAATTGTCGATAAAAGATAAAAGTAAGACAAAAAGGACTAAAATCGATTGGTTGGAATACTCGAATGAGAAAGATGATTTCATAACTGTCGAGCACATATATCCGCAAACTCCAAAAGAAGATTGTTGGAAAAACTCTTTTAATATTTATACAATTAAGCAGAGGAGGATTTTAAATAACTCATTAGGGAACTTACTTCCTTTATCAAGACCAAAAAATTCAAGTTTGCAGAATAAATGCTTTCAAGAAAAGATTGATAATAGTCTTAATAAAGTGGGGTTTCGCTACGGTTCATATTCTGAAAATGAAGTAAGTAAATTAAGCGAGTGGAATCCCAAGGATATACTTGAAAGAGGTGTCAGATTATTAGAATTTGCAGAGCAAAGATGGCAAATTCCTCTTGGAGATTACGCGTCAAAAGTTCAAATCCTAAATTTGGAGTTTTTAAATCCCTAATTAATATATTCAAAAAGGGTAACTAATAAAAGCCCTATTTCAATTGGAAATTTATTAAAGTAATATGGGATTTGAAATGTTTGATTGGTAGAAATCATTTCAAAAAGAAGATGGCCCATAAAATGGGCCATCTTACAGCATTCATCCTTTAATTGGTAATGCGTTAAAGTTAGGGTTCTCACTACGAAAAGCCTTCTAACTACCTAGAAAACGGCAATTCTTTATATTAAGCGGTATTTTTCAGGTCATCGTCGGGTTTTCTGAAGAGTTTGTCAAACACGTTAATTTTCTCCTTTCTTCTCTTTTCGCTCAGGTGGACATACTTCATTGTCGTTTGAATATTGGCGTGGCCCATATACTCCTTCAGTGTGACCACATCGCCACCTAATTCAATAAATAAAGTCCCGAACGTATGCCTAGCGGTGTGGGTGGTGACTTTAAAATCAATTTCGGCCGCCTGTCCAATTTTGTCTAAAACCCGATTTGTGTACGGTTCTGAATAGGTTTCAAATAAACTCCCCAGGGAAGTCGTGATCAGGACGCGGGCCATCGGGTGAAGCGGGATCCGGATAACCTTATGGTATCTCATTGTTTTCTTTGGCATAATTACCAGCCAGTCACCCTTTATATTTTCGTGGCTTACCGCTTTGGCGTCTGAAATCCGAAGGCCGGTAAAGCAACTAAAGAGAAAATGGCGTAGTACTATTTTCCAGGCTTCAACGATCGAACTATTTCGGAAAATTGCCATTAAAGCCTGAAGTTGTTCTTCCGTTAGAACGTTGGGATTTGTTTCCGGATGGGTAACTTTTACAACTTTGAAGGGATCATCAAAAACGTTACCGGCCGCCAGCGCCCGCCTTACGTACGTCCTGATATTTTTCATATTGTTTTCGACGGTGCTGGGAACATTGCCACATTCCGCCTTCATCCAGGCCCGGTAATTCTCTAATAATTTGGGTGTTAAAGCGTGAAAAGGAAGCTGGATTTCGGTCGAATCATCATCGGCGGCTTCTTTGCTTTTCTTCTTAAGCTTAGAACTTTCATAGTTCAGAAAGTCCCTGAATTTATTTAGACTGCTGATGTGGGCGTTTCGGCTGGTCAGTTCGATTTTCCTTCGCTTATGCCGTTCCATTGCATCCTTCAGCGAAAACGTTAAAAAATCCTTTCTGGATGAATAGCTATGGAAATCACGAAACAGGCCTTCTATTGTTAACGTTTTGCCCGACAAGCGATATTCTTTGAAGATTTCATTCACCTTCCCGATCTCTGAATCAATCATTAATTGATAATCTGAAAAGTCTTTATCATTCTTCGTTCGGGGTAAAATCTTACCGGCCGTTTTGTCGAAAAATGCCGGTGGCCACGATAATTTAATCGAAAGCCGATCCTTTTGGCCGTCTACATTGACATAAATGTAAAGAGGTGACGTGCCATCTTTCTTTAAATAATCATCCTTGATAATCAGCTTCTTAACATACTTCTGTGTCGTTCCCATTAGGATCATATTAGGAAAAAGGGTGGTATTAAATCCCATTCGGAACGCTATTCGGAAACGAAAAACGCCCTATACAAGCTGTATAAGGCGTTTTTGCATTAGTTCGTGAACCCGAAGGGATTCGAACCCCTATCGTCGGTACCGGAAACCGAAATTCTATCCATTGAACTACGGGTCCATTCGCGGGCTACTGCCCGTTTCGGGTTGCAAATATAGTGATTGTTACTCCTTTTTCGCAAGCCCGGCTTTTTCTTTTTTATTCATTTGCCCGTTTTTTTGGGTGCGTTGGCACCTTTCTCCCTCACTTACAGCAACTTCATGGTGTCATAATCACCCACCGCGTGGAGGTATAAAAAGTGAATCAGCAGCCCGTTGATGTTGGTGATGAGCTTATGGGCTTCGGGCAAGGTCGTTACGGCGGTGGTGATGCGTTCCAATTCGGAGGCCACGCCCATGTCCTTGTGGTGAAAATCCATAATCTGCTGGCGCGGCAGTTCACGCTCCACGAAGAAATAATGCATGGCTTCGTCGCTGGTGCCGGTGCTGGGAAACCAGAGCCGGTTGTTGAGTTTGGTCAACTCCTCCGGTTTTACGTCCAGCCCGATTTCTTCGCCCACCTCGCGGGCGGCCACCTCCTGCGGGTCATCGGACGCGTCGACCATACCCGCCGGGTGTTCGTAGGTGTGTGAGCCGTCGCAGATCCGCCGTTGACGCACCAGCACTACGTATTTGTCTTTCGTTTCCTGGTCGATCAGGCACACCAGCACCGAAGCCGCGTGGCCTTTCAGAAACAGCGCGGGCGGTATTTTGTCGCCTTCCGGCGTGTTGGCATCCACTTCCAGCATCGCGAAAAGTACCTCGCCATTGTGGCGTCGGCGGATGTAAAATTCGTCTATTTTGTTGATGATGAGGCCATTGGTTTCGGCCTGCTGTTTCCAGAACCGGTATTTGGGCGCATCAGCCAGCGATTCTTTTTTCATATTTATTCGTTTTGGAGGGATTGTTTTCGGTTATTGCGACCCGGCAAAGTGCCCGTACCGCATCCGATATGCAAGTAACAAACCCTTTTTTAAAGTCCGGCAAATTTTAATTCAGACCAGATCTTTTGCTGTTTTCTACCGTCTTGCCAAAACAAAAACGAGTTGTTTTTGTAAAAACCGGTTTAAATCGGGGGTCAAATTTCGGAAACGTGTATATTTGCCATTCGCCATAGCTTGTAGTTTACAGATTCAATGACGTATTGTTTAGGTATCAAAGTAGCCTCCGGCTTAGTCGCCATTGCCGACACCCGACTTACCTCCGGCTCCGAAGTTTCGAGTAATCGTAAGATTTCGGTTCACGAACTGGAAAATCACTCTCTGTTTATCATGACCTCAGGTCTACGCTCCGTCCGCGACAAGGCCATCACCTACTTTCGGGAAGTGATAGGGGAGAAAGACCGGTCCTTCAACAAACTGTATAAGGCGGTGAATGCCTTCGGTGAGCAGGTCCGGCGCGTGGCCATTGAAGATAAAGCCGCGCTGGAAGCTTCCGGCATGCACTTTAACCTGAACGCCATCGTGGGCGGGCAACTGGAAGACGACGAAGAACACAAACTTTTTCTGCTCTATCCGGAAGGAAACTGGGTGGAAGTCGACCACGGTTCTCCGTTCAAGATCATTGGCAATTCGGGCTACGGAAAACCGCTTTTGTACCGGAATCTGACCTACGAATCCTCCCTGCAGGACGCTCTGAAAATGGGCTTTCTGGCCTTCGATGCCACGCGGGTTAGCGCAAACGATGTGGATTATCCACTCGATGTGGTGGTTTACGCGAAAGATAGTTTTCACCTGACCGAGCACCGACTCGAAAAAGAAGATATGGAAGGCGTGTCGAACCAGTGGAGCGCGTTACTGAATAATTCAGTTCGTAAACTCCCAACGGCCTGGATGAATCCCATATTTGATAAAATACTGTAATTCGGAAAGCCACGCGTTAACCACCTCTACGCACCAATGAAACTTCGGGTAAGGCATGAACTCCGGTATGATTACTCCGCAGCGGTATCTCTGGAACCGCATACGCTGTATTTATACCCCAAAATTTACCCGCACCAACGGTTAAATAGCTACGAATTGCACATTGACCCACTACCCAGCAAGCTGGTCAGCAATGTCGATATCGAAGGCAATACGCAGCAGGTAATCTATTTCACCAGCCAGACCAATTCGCTGGTTGTCAGGGCAGAAACGGAAATCGAATCGGACCTGTATAACGCCTACGACTTTTTTCTGTTTCCGTTCGAAACGCAGCGCATTCCGTTCAATTATTCGGACGCCGACCGGAAAATGCTGGAACCATATCTCGAACGAACCGCCGTCACTACGCTGGTCGAGCAATATGCCCGGCAGATCGCGTCGGAAGCGAAATGGCAAACCGTACCGTTTCTATCGCACCTTTGCACGACGATCTGCAACAATTTCGTGTATGAAACCCGCGATGAAGGGCCGGCGACGTCTGCCGAGATGACGCTGATTTCGCGCAAAGGGTCCTGCCGCGACTATGCCGTGCTGTATATTGCGGCCTGTCGGAGCATTGGGCTGGCCGCCCGGTTTGTGAGCGGGTATTTATACGGTAATCCGCAGCAGGACCACGAACTCCACGCCTGGGCCGAGGTGTATTTGCCCGGTGCGGGTTGGCGCGGTTTCGATCCGACGGAGGGCTCGGTGGTCATCAATCACCATGTTTTTCTGGCGGCATCCTTTTTCCACGATCGGCTGGCACCTTTAGCCGGTGCGTTTCGGGGGCAGGCCCGCTCGACCATGACGACCACCGTTTCGATAACCGGAATGGAATAGACTGAGGATCGGAAAAAGGAGTTATCTTTGTTTCAATGGCTGAGTGGTTGGAAATGGGTGGATGGTTAAAAGGATTATACATTCGTTACTATTGAGTAATTATTTAATAATCAGGCCGTTCAGCAAATAAAACCATTTGTGCGTAAACCATTCAGTATATTCATTATTTCTTTCAACGTGGCATTAATAAAGTCAATTTCCGGAATTCGTGGAACCATTGGTGGGCGTAGTGGCGATGGCCTTACTCCCCTGGATGTAGTGAAGTTTGCAGCAGCGTACGGACAGTGGGTACGGCAACGCCATCCCGATAACCGCACGGTCGTGATTGGGCGGGATGGTCGGTTGTCGGGTGAGATGGTTTCAAAACTGGTAGCCGCCACCCTCCAGGGGTTGGGGCTGAATGTGATTGATCTGGGTTTATCGACTACACCGACGGTTGAACTGGCCGTAACGGGTGAGAAAGCCGCCGGGGGCATTATCCTGACGGCCAGCCACAACCCGATTCAGTGGAATGCACTTAAGTTGCTGAACGAGAAAGGTGAATTTATTTCCGAAGAAAACGGCACCGACGTGCTGGCAATGGCCGAATCGGAAGCGTTCGACTTTGTGGACGTCAAGAAATTAGGCTCCTACCGAACCGACGACACCTGGCTTCAGAAGCACATCGACGCCATTCTGGCCCTGCCGCTGGTGGATAAGGAAGCCATTGCGGCCCGAAAATTCAGGCTCATCGTAGACGCCGTCAACTCAACCGGCGGTATTGTCGTGCCGATGTTGCTGGAGGCCCTGGGCGTGGAATCGATTCAGCGGCTGCACTGCGAACCCACGGGTCAATTTGCCCATAATCCGGAACCGCTGCCCGAAAACCTGCGCGATATCATTGTCGAAATTGAGAAAAATGAATACGATCTTGGCATTGTAGTCGATCCGGATGTCGACCGGCTGGCGCTTATCTGCGAAGACGGCTCTCCGTTTGGTGAAGAATATACGCTGGTAGCCGTGGCAGATTATGTGCTGAAAAACCGCTCTGCGGATCAGAAACCGGGCAATACGGTTTCGAACCTGTCGTCGACGGTCGCCCTGCGCGACGTCACGCAGAAATACGGCGGCAAACACTCGGCTTCGGCGGTTGGTGAAGTCAATGTGGTGGAAATGATGAAGGAAGTCGATGCGGCCATTGGTGGCGAGGGCAACGGCGGTATCATCTATCCGGATTTGCATTTGGGCCGTGATGCGCTGGTGGGTATTGCCCTTTTCCTGACGCACCTGGCTAAATTTGGCAAATCCGCATCGATGCTGCGCCGGACCTATCCGAATTATTACATCTCCAAAAACAAAATTGAACTGACGCCCGACATCAACGTCGACGCGGTGCTGGACCGGATCAAGGTCAAATACGCCAAAAATCCCATCAACACCATCGACGGCGTCAAGATAGAATTCGACAAAGAGTGGGTGCATTTGCGCAAATCCAATACAGAACCCATCATCCGGATTTACTCCGAATCCGATACGCTTTCAACGGCGGATTATCTGGCCAACAAAATCATTTCGGATATTAAAGAAGTGATTGCCGCCAAGTTATAAGCGAGACTACCCTCAACCTTTAGAAATTGCCCCCAACCCCCTAAAGGGGGCTTTACAATACTTCCAAAGCCCCCTTTAGGGGGTTGGGGGCAATTTCCAATGGTTGGGGGCAATTTCTAATTTCGTACCTTTGTGGTGTATTACACAACATCACAATGCGCGCCTACTTTGACAATGCCGCCACCACCCGACTCGACCCGGAGGTGCTGGAAGCCATGCTTCCGCTCATGACTGAGGAATTCGGCAATCCTTCTTCGATTCATTCCCACGGGCGGAAGGTCCGGACGGCCATCGAGCGGGCCCGGAAAACCGTCGCCACGCTGCTCAATACATCCCCGGCCGAAATATTTTTTACCTCGGGCGGCACCGAAGCCGATAATACCGCCATCCGCAGTTCCATCGAAACCTATGGGTTGACGCATGCCATCACGTCTCCACTCGAACACCACGCGGTTTTGCACACGCTCGAACATCTGCATAAGCAGGGCGCGGTTAAGCTGAATCTGGTGGAAGTGGATGCGGAGGGTCGCATCAATCTGGCGCATCTGGAAGAATTGCTCCGGGCGCATCCCAACACCCTCGTATCGCTGATGCACGGCAATAACGAGATCGGCAACCTGCTGGATCTGGAAACCGTGGGCCGTCTTTGTCAGGAACACAAAGCGGTTTTTCATTCCGATACGGTGCAGACGATGGGCCACTATCGGCATGATTTACAACAACTTCCGGTTGATTTCATCGTCGGTGCCGCTCATAAATTTCACGGTCCCAAGGGCGTCGGTTTTCTATATGTCAACACACATACCAAATCCGGTCGCGGCCCGATTCATCCGTTTATTCACGGCGGTTCGCAGGAGCGCAACATGCGGGGCGGAACCGAAAATGTCTACGGAATTGTGGGCCTGGCCAAAGCGCTGGAAATTGCGTATGCCGAAATGGAAAGTCACCGGCAGTACATCGAAAGTCTGAAAAGCCGCATGATTGGCCAACTGCGCGAACGGCTGGATGGCGTATCGTTCAACGGGCTGTCGGCCAGTCTTTCCGAAAGTTTGTATACGGTTTTGAACGTCGGTCTGCCGTCGTCCGAAATGAGCGACATGCTGCTGTTCAACCTCGACATTGCGGGCATCTCGGCTTCGGGTGGCAGCGCCTGCACCAGTGGTTCCAACCTCGGTTCTCACGTGCTTTCGGCCCTGCCCCACAACGATGCCGAGCGGGGAGCCATCCGGTTTTCGTTCAGCAAATACAATACCGTCGAAGAAGTCGATTACGCCGTCGATACGCTGGTCGAGTTGTTCAAACGCGAGCAAGCGGTTGTGAAATAAGAAGTTATTAATTATAAATGAAAAATGATGAATGCTAAATGTAAAAGTAGCTGACCCATTAACTTTTACATTTAGCATTCATCATTTTTCATTTATAATTAATGTGAATATTCGTTATTACTCCATTCCCAAAACTTCTTCCTTCCTCAGCGGGTTACTTCTCTTGTAACCCAAACAAACCACCATGCAGTCCCGAACGTGTCTGATTACTGGTGCCAATTCCGGCATCGGGCGAATAACCGCATTAGAATTAGCTAAAAAAGGTTTCAATATCATCATGCTTTGCCGGAATCTGGAAAAGGCCCGGCCCGTTCGTCAGGAGATCAAGAGCGTCAGCAAAACCGGGTATGTCGATCTGCTCTGGTGCGATCTGGCCAGCCAGTCGTCGGTGATTCAGGCCGCTCGGGAAGTCATCGACCGCTTCGACCGGTTGGATGTTTTGATCAACAACGCCGGTTTATACATTGAAAAGGAACAGTACACACCCGAAGGCATTGAGCTAACCTTTGCCACCAACCACCTGGGGCCGTTTCTGCTGACCAATCTGTTGATCGACCTGCTTCGGAAAGGAACCAATTCCCGCGTCATTACCGTCTCCTCCGAAGCGCACCGCTGGGATCGGGGTTTCAAAATCGATGAACTGGCCAAACCGCAGCATTACGAAGGCATGAAAGCCTACGGAGCTTCGAAGCTGTGTAATATTCTGTTTGCCAACGAATTAGCCGAACGTCTGGCCGATGACGGCATCACGTCCAACAGCCTGCACCCCGGCGTGGTGAAAACCAATTTTGCCCAGAATTACAGCAACCTGAAAGGTCTCCTTTTTAATCTGGCACGTCCTTTCTTCATCAGCCCGGAAGAAGGGGCCAGAACCGGTATTTACCTGGCCTCGTCGCCGGAAGTAGACAAAGTGACGGGTTTGTATTTTGCCAAAAACCGCCCCAAGCCGCCCAGTGATGCCGCCCAAAGCCGGTTCAACGCCACGAAGCTCTGGACGCTGAGTGAACAGTTGACCCACCTGAAAAAACACCAGGTAACGGTTTAAGTCAGCGCATTCAACGCCTGTTCCAGATCGGCGATCAGATCGTCGGCGTGTTCAAGACCAACCGAAATCCGCAGTAAGTTCTGGGGAGTCGACGTGTTGGGGCCTTCTACCGATGCCCGGTGTTCGATCAGGCTTTCGATTCCGCCGAGGCTCGTGGCCCGGGTGAAAAGCTGGACGCGACCCGCCACCGTCATGGCCGCGTCGGAACCGCCTTTGATCTGTACCGATAGCATGGCCCCAAACCGCGTCATCTGTTTTTGCGCAATGGCGTGTCCCGGATGACTTTCCAGACCTGGATAATGGACGGCTTCGACGGCGGGATGCTGATGCAGAAACTGCGCCAGTTGCAAAGCCGTCGCCGATTGCGCCTTCACCCGGGTTGGTAGGGTTTTGATGCCGCGCAACAGCATCCAGCAATCAAACGGAGCCGCCACGGCACCGCCCAGCGTCTGATACCGCCGAACCCGCTGGTAGAAATCACCGTCTTCCCTGAAAATCAACGCGCCACTCAGCACGTCGCTGTGGCCGCCGATGTACTTGGTCGTGGAATGCATCACCACATCGCAACCGAGATCGAGCGGGCGTTGCAGAATCGGCGTTGCCCATGTATTGTCGCAGGCACACCACGCCCCGGCCTGGTGCGCCAGATCGGCAATCGCCTGAATATCGGCTATTTTCAACAACGGATTGGACGGCGTTTCGATCCAGATCAGGCTGGTGTTTTCGTGGATGGAACTGCGAATGGCCTCCAGATCCGTAAAATCGACGCGGGTGTAGGTCAGCCCCCAGGGATGAAAAAGTTCTTCGAGCAGGGCTGGGGTTCCGTGATAGGCGTCATCGCCGAGAATGACGTGATCGCCGGGTCGGAGGGCCAGCAGCAGGGTCATCGTGGCGGCTTGTCCCGAACTGAAAGCCAGCCCGGCAAAACCGCCTTCCAGTTGGGCCAGGGCGGTTTCGAGCAGATCACGATTCGGATTGCTGGCCCGGCTGTAAATATGTCCGTGCGGGAACGAGCCATCGGCCTCCCGTTCGAAGGTGGTGCTGAGCGAAATGGGCGGGACGACGGCCCAGGCGTTGGCGTCGGCCATACGGTTTTGGTAGATGGCGAGAGTTTCGGGATGCATACGGTTTTGGTTTACGCGCTAAAATAAGTAATGTTGGTTTATAGTTTAACGTGTAGGTTTGTAGGCCCGGACGCTAATTCCAGATGCGTACCTTCTAAAATCCTGAACTGACACTATAGACCTTAAACTGTCCAACTGATTATGATCAAAGCTGAGGGCATGCTTCGCGAAGGCGCGTTGAAAGATAAAACAATTATTGTTACGGGCGGGGGTACAGGGTTGGGGAAATCAATGTCCCGGTATTTCCTGCAATTGGGGGCAAACATAGTGATTTGCAGCCGAAAATTACCCGTTCTGGAAGCCGCTGCCGCTGAATTGATGGACGAAACGGGCGGGCAGGTGCTGCCGCTGGCCTGTGACGTCCGCAAACCGCTGGAGATTGAGCAAGTGATTGTCCAAACCGTCGAACGTTTCGGTCGGATCGACGCACTATTGAATAACTCCGCCGGAAATTTTATCAGCCCAACCGAACGCTTATCCTACAAAGCATTCGACGTGGTGGTCGATATCGTGTTGCGCGGGACGTACTATTTCACACTGGCGGTGGGGAAATACTGGATTGAAAATAAGATTCCGGGAACGGTTTTGAATATCTCAACGACTTATGCCACAACGGGTTCCGGTTACGTTGTCCCCTCAGCGGTCGCCAAAGGTGGCGCTTTGATTCTGGTTAAATCGCTGGCGGCCGAGTGGGCGAAATACGGGATTCGCCTGAATGCGATTGCGCCCGGCCCTTTTCCCACCAAAGGGGCCTGGGACCGGCTTTTTCCCGAACCATTGGTAAAGATGATGGATCCCATTAGCCGTATTCCGCTCAAACGGGTGGGCGAACACCAGGAACTGGCGAACGTCGCGGCTTATTTACTGTCCGATTACTCCGCGTATGTTACCGGCGAGTGTATTACCATCGACGGCGGTGAAGTGCTGTCGGCGGGGGAGTTCAATCACCTGGAAAGCGTGACCCCGGAGCAGTGGGATGAAATCGGGCAGGCGATTAAGGAAGCCAATAAAACCGGGAAAGAGTAAGAGTTTAACCCCCACCCCCTGAAGGGGGCTTTCAAAAACCGGATGCAAAAAAGCCCCCTTTAGGGGGTGGGGGCGAAACTTATTTCTGAGCCAGATAAAAGAAATCCAGACTTCCGGCGGGTGTGTTGGTCACCACATAATCTGTGTATTGAATCTCGGCGGCCAAACCGTCCTGTTCCAGTAATTTATTGCGATTTAGCCGGTTCAATAGATCATACGGCACCTGAAGCATCCAGCGGGGCAGGCGGTGTTGCAGGTTCAGCACATCGTAGCGCGTAATTTTCTCGACCGATTTCTTGTTCTGCTCGTAGTAAGTCATCACTTTCCCGTTGCCGTGAATGCCGCGGGTATCGACTTTGGGAAAATACCGCAGTATCAAATTTTTTAGCTCGTCGGCGGTGTACTCGCGCACGTGCCACGGGTTGCGGGTGAGCGAAAACAGGCGGTTGACGGTGGTTAGCAGCAGTGTTCCATCCGGTTTCAGAACCCGAAACGCTTCTTTAATGAAGAGGTCATCATTCTGAATGTGTTCGATGACCTGAAAGGTGACGATATAATCGAAGCTATTGTCGGCTAACCCGCTCAATGGGGGGATATTGGCCTGAATAAAGGTAGATTGTGGGTATTCCTGACGGAGCGATTGAATCAGCTCCTCATTTTTGTCGATGCCGGTATAGTGGTCAGCCGCTTTGGTCAGCAATTCGAGTCCGCGTCCCCAACCGCAACCGATTTCCAGCACCTTGCCGCGCACGATTTTGGCGGCTTCGACGTACGGAAACAACAGCCGTTGGTGAACGGGATTGTCGGATGCAATTTCGGCGGAGGTAATTTCGGTGGTTTTATACATAGGATGCCTGAGCGGTGACTCGGGTAGTTGGAAGTAGGATTCGGCTAAAACGAACGCGTGCTTAAAGCCATTGCTTTCGAATAAACCGGGTCCTCATCGTTCTTTTTTTCGGTAAAGTTACTTGATTTGCGGTAGCTTTGAAAAAACGAATTGGAATTGATGGGATTGGGCGTTTTGTTCGTTTTAGGTATGAATAGAATTTAAGCCATATGAGAATAGCCATTATCATACTCTGTGCGGCCTTACTGGGAGCCTGTGCTTCCGGCAAGCGTACCAAAAATCCGGAAAGCAGCACCAGCCAGACCGAACGACCGGCGGATCGGTCGGCACCAAGGTCGGCACCGGTCAGTGCCTTCGCTCCGGTCAAACCGTCGGAAACCAGTTGGCGGGTGGTTTCGACCAAAGGCCGGTTTCTGGGAAAAGATTCGTCATCGATTCGGGTGTACATGAACCTGATGGTTCGGAAGGGGAGTGAACATGCCACGGTCGAGGATTTTACGTCCCGGTTTATGCTGAACTACGTCGTTTATCCGGACTACAACAGCCGCGAACGACTGGCTTACGGTAATGTTCCGCTGACGGCCGAGTCGGTGATCCGGGAAGCTACCCCCGAAGCGGGCGATGTGCTGACGGTTGCGTTTGATGTGAAGAAACCGGCCAACACCGTCAACGGAGTCATGTTGCTCGAAATTACCGAAATCAGTACGGGCCGTAAGGTGTTGAACGATTTACCCATCCGGTTTAAGACCGTCAAGCTGAGCGACCGGTTTGCCTTTTTTGATCCGAAAACCAATCTGCCGCAGCAGCACCATTTTGTCAATGCCGGCGATACGGTGGTGGTACGGGATGTGATGGGGGCGGTTTCGAAACCGCTGCATTTATTCCGGTATCGGCACGATTTCGATCCGGCGCAGTCGCCGATGAATACCACACCGCGTCCGCCGACCAAAGTGATGGGCGTGGATTCGACCATGACAGTGATGACGAACCAGCCGTTTTCGCTACCGGACGAAGGCCTGTATTATTTTGTGGAAGATACCGCCGATGCCTTCGGTCTGGGGCTGGTTGTGGCTGATAATCGCTTCCCGAAAATGACCCGGCCCGAAAAACTGATCAAGCCCATTTTATACGTCAGCACCAATACCGAAATCAACAGCCTGAATACGGCTGCGGATTATAAAAAAGCACTCGACCGGTATTGGCTGACGCTAATGGCCGGTGATCAGAGTCTGGCAAAAGGAGCCATTCGGGCGTATTATGGCCGCGTAGAAGAAGCCAACCGCCTTTTTACCACTTATAAGGAAGGCTGGAAAACCGACAAAGGGATGATCTACATTGTGCTGGGGCCACCCGACCGGGTTCAGCGTAGCCGCGACCGGGAGGTGTGGGTGTATAACCAACGTGCCAATGTCTCGGAAATTAACTTTACCTTTAATCGAAAACCTAATCAATTTGTTGAGGATCACTATGAACTGGTGCGATATGTCGAATATCAACCCGTCTGGTATCCCGTAGTCGAAGCATGGAGAACCGGAGCAATTCGCGAGTAAATACGTTTCATACCAAAAAGCCCAAACAGTACTCGAGCGATGAGATGGTGTTTGGCATTCAGTCCGTTACCGAAATTCTGCGTTCCGGGAAAGACATCGACCGGCTGTATCTGGTCAAGGAAGGCAGTTTTCCCGAGATTCAGCAACTCGCGTTCGAGCGCCGGGTGACCATTCAGCGTGTGCCGGTTGAGAAACTGGAACGCATTACGCGGAAAAATCACCAGGGGGCGATTTGCTTTGTGTCGTCGATTTTTTACGCCAAACTCTCCAACGTGATTGTGGGTGTCTACGAAAAAGGGCAGGTGCCGCTGTTGCTGGTGCTCGATCGGATTACGGACGTCCGCAATTTTGGGGCCATCGCCCGGACGGCGGAGTGTGCGGGTGCGCAGGGGATTGTGATTCCGGCGCGGGGGGCTGCGCTCATCAATTCCGACGCCATGAAAACCTCTTCGGGCGCCTTGAGTCACTTGCCGGTTTGCCGCGAAGTCAATCTCGAAGAGACATTGAAATACATGAAAGAGTCGGGCATTAAAGTCGTGGCCTGTACCGAAAAAACCGATAATTACCTGTACGATATCGACATGTCCGGCCCCACAGCCATTGTCATGGGTTCGGAAGACGACGGTATTTCGGATGAACTGCTGCGTCTGGCCGACCACCACGCCCGCATTCCGCTGGTGGGGCAGGTCGAGTCGCTGAACGTGTCGGTGGCCACGGGCGTGGTTTTGTACGAAGCGGTCCGGCAACGGATTTTTAGTGAAAACGAGCCGCTGGTTGATGAAGGGGTTTGAGTATTAATAGACGAAAGCAATGGCAGTAGTGATAGGACAAGCCCGGCAAACACCGGTTTCCCGTTCAAAACGTAAAATTCCGGACTACCTGATTTGTGAGGTGTTGGATGGCAAACCCCTGTATTACAGGGGCTATGAAGACGTAATGGCCGGAAAAAAAACGTTGGAAGAAATTATGGGTTCAAGTAGCTTGCAGGCTTTGCTTATTTCTTATTTAGCAAAAATTATCTTCTCATTTATTGACGATGAGAAATACTTTGTTCTCATTAGTGAACCGGGGGTTCATCTTGATAACAGGGATAATCTATCTAATGATATTGGCATTTATGATCAGGCTATTCTGACTCCGGCTAAAATTTCGAAGAAATACACCGATGTCCCACCTAAAATTGTCATTGAAGTAGACATCAGTATTGCGATTTCCGAACTCACTGAAACTGGTTATATTTACAAGAAAACCGGCAAATTACTAGGCTTTGGTGTCGAAAAAATCATTTGGGTACTCACTGAGGCCCAAGTGGTTATGGTGGCTACCAAAGAAAGTATTGAGACGTTCAGTTGGGATAAAAATATTGAGTTGATGGACGGGCAGGAATTCAACATCGGGGCTTTTCTGGCGAAGAAGGGGATTGTTGTCGAATAAAAAGTGAAAGCGCTTAAGTGCTTTGTTTTACAATGTTTTCTCATAATTTGCAATTCGCGAATTGCAAACACAGCACTCCCGCGACGGCATAAAAAAACGGAATCCCTGCTTTCGGCGGGGATTCCGTTTTTCGTACGTAAGTATTACGCCTTCTTCTTCGCAGCCGGTTTTTTCGCCGGAGCTTTTTTCGCACCACCATCCAGAGAGTTAATCCAGGCAGCAATTTTCAAGGCTTCGTCTTTCGGAACGTTTTTCAACGCAGCCATCGGGGGGTAACCTGGCCAGTGTTCCGGCTTTGGTTCATAAATCAATTCGACAATCTGCGCATCGGTATATTTCTTCTTTGCAACCTCTTTATAAGGAGGGCCCACCAGACGGGTGTCCGGGTTATGGCAAGCCAGACAGATGTTTTTCTGAAGTAAAGCTTTAATGTCGTCGGGTATTACGGTCTGTGCTTGCGCTTTGCTGACGGAAATAAGGGCGGTCAGGGCAACCGCAATGAGCATTCCAAACGTTTTTTTCATGTAAATTCGATTAAAAGCTTAATGAGTTAAGACTAAAAACTGTGATCGGGCCAACAAAGTTATACGGCAATGCTAATATACGCCAACACTCTACCGGCTTTTTCCATAAATATCTTGCCCGTTTGACAAGGTAGAAAACCGAAAGTTTAACGGCTGCTGCCGAAATGGCAGAAAAAGAAGAAAAAAAATGAGAATCTTGTTTTCTTGAATTCAACTATGGCCACCATCGACCTTTTTTCGGGCCACGCCGATCTGTATGCGCAATACCGGATCGATTACCCGCCCGAACTCTATGATTTTCTGTTGTCCCTAACCGGTGGTCGTCAACAAGCGTGGGATTGCGCCACGGGTAACGGGCAGGTTGCCAGCGTGTTGTCGCTATATTTTGCCCAGGTGGATGCCACCGACATCAGCCCGCAGCAACTGGAAAAAGCCGTTCAGAAACCCAACATTACGTATACCGTCTGTCCGGCCGAACAAACGCCTTTCCCGGACCAGTCTTTCGATTTGATAACCGTCGCCCAGGCTTTGCACTGGTTCGATATCGACGCGTTTCACCGGGAGGTTCGGCGGGTGGCAAAATCGGGTGCGGTTCTGGCGGAGTGGGGGTATGGAAACGCGCAGATCGACCCCGTTATCGACCCGGTTTTTTATCATTTCTATGAGGTCATCATCGGGCCGTATTGGGACAGCAAGCGAAAACACGTTGATCAAGGGTATGCCAGCATCCCGTTTCCGTTCGACAAGGTCGTTCATCAGAACTTTACCATCCGGCGGAACTGGGATTTGGATCGCTTTCTGAACTACCTCCGAACGTGGTCAAGTGTGCAAAAATACATCCGCCAGCACGGCTCTGACCCGGTTCTCTGGATGGCCGATCAACTGAAAACCGTTTGGGGCACCAGCGAACGGGAAGTCCGGTTTCCGGTTTTTCTGCGCGCGGGGAGAGTTTAATTGCCCCCAACCCCCTAAAGGGGGCTTTACATACGACTTTTTTGTAGCCCCCTTTAGGGGGTTGGGGGCAATTAAGCCGTCCAAATCACCCGCAACACCCGCGACCGGACGCCGATGAGCTGGAAAAACTCCAGCCAGTGCAATTGTTGCGCGCCCAGGTGATCGGTGGGCGATTTTACTTCAACGAATTCATACGCTCCCTGTTCGTTCCAGATCAGGAGGTCGGGAAAACCGCGGGTGTTTTCGCGCAGATTCCGTGAGATTTCGAGCATGATCAGGCCCAGTTGTGCCGGTTCCAGCAAGTCCGCCATCTGCAAGTTCAGGCTCAACAGTTCCTCGTTCCAGTCGACCAGCACATTCGTAATTCCGTATTTCTCGAAAAAAACCGTTTCGATGTGTTTCTTCCAGTCGTCGCGGGTTTTGAGGTCGGCCAGGCGTTTTTTGAGCAATTCTTCACGTTTTACGTAAAAATCGGGGAGGTAAAAATCCGAAGGCGTCCGTTGCAGCGGGTGGTGGATGGCCTGCACATTAGCGTCGTAAATAATGTCCCAGAACACCAGCCCGAACAGCCCGCGCCACGGATAATTCTCCGTAAACGACGCTTCCCAACCCGTTTCCAGAAAGTGGTTCATAACCCCGGCTTCGACGTGGTGCCGGTAAATGGCCGGAATGCCGACGCTCTCGGCATCGGACAAAAACCGGGTAGTGGCTTTTCTGCTGCGTTTTTTCTCCCCGGCACTCAGGATTTTTTCCAGGAAGTCGTTGGCAAAATACCGTTCATCGGCGTTCTGCGGATTCAGCGCGATTTCGTCGCAGAGGGCCAGTGCTTCATCCGTCAGCCCCGACCGGAACAGCAGCCGCGCGCGCCGTTCGCGGGCCGGAACGCGGTCGGTCAACGTATACACCTGCATGGCCTGCTCCGGCATTTTCTGCCGTTCCAGATAACCGCCGACGTGGGCCACCAGTTTGGCATAGCCCGGTTTGGCAATCTCACTGAGTTCAGGCCGGGTTTCGTCCCAGTTCATAAACCAGTTGAACACGTCTTCCGGTGGCGTTACGGAATCGCGCAGCTCGTGAAATTCTTCGTTCGTGAGTGAAATCAGCAGTTTGTCTTCCACCTCTTTGCGGTTCACAAACCGGGCCGTCAGCTTCGATTCGTCGTAGCGTTCGAAGGTCACCATGCCCAGGTCGCGAATCACAAACTCGGTCATGTCGCCGGAACGGTTTCCGAAAAACAGGTATTTCAACATCATTACCTCCGCATCGAAATGCGGTTTTACCACCGTTTCAAGCCGGGTCAGGCTTTCGACAATCCGGGCAAAATCCAGCTCGTGCAGGGCATACCGGACAATATTTTCCTTTTTGGCTTTACCCAGTGGTTTGATTTCCTCCGGTTCCAGCGGCAACAATTCCAGCAACTCCGGTTTGGTAAAGGTGTTCAGCACCTCATCGCCCAGCACTTCATGGTGCGGGTTTAGCCGTTCGATAAAACCGTTGATGAGAAGTTCGCCCACGGCCGCCGGGAGGTCGTCAATTTCCTTGTATTGCAGCTTCTGCACCCGAAAAAACGTTCCCCGCCGGTTGCTGAACCGCACATAGAGGCACTGCGCATCTTCCGTCAGTTCGTCGAACCGGCGAATGAATTCCTGCTCCGCATCATTCAGCAAATGGCCGTACATGCGACGGACAAAACCGGTCAGGTAGCGAAAATAGTCAAGGTAGTATTTTGGTGGAAGTTCGATCTGTTGCGGTCTGGTTGCCATTTTTTCAATCCATTTGCCCATCTTTACCGTTATTACTACTAACACTATTTTTCGCTAATATGTCCCCGAAAAGGGTATTGCAGGAACTTGCCGATCAGCATTTGCTTGATGAGCAACAACGCGTTGTGATCCAGTCGGTTGAAGAACAGAAACTGTTTTCAGTGCATTGGGAATTACGGTCGTTGCTCTATGCCGGTATTCTGCTTTTTACGACGGGAACGGGCTGGCTGATTTACAGATACATCGACCAGATCGGCCACAACCTGCTGATCCTGGCGCTGGCGGTGGTGTGCGCGGCCTGTTTTGCGTTTGCCACTCGTTTCAAGGGGCCACTCAGTACGGCTCACTCACCCAGTCGTTCGCCGTTTGGCGATTACGCCCTGTTGCTGGGTTGCCTGCTTTTTTTGACCCTGGAAGGATACCTGCAATACCAATATAACCTGTTTGGTACCCGCTACGGTTTGGTAACTTTTCTTCCTGCCATCCTTTTTCTGACGCTGGCGTATCTGTTCGACCACCGGGGTGTGCTGGCGATGGGACTTACGGCTTTGATTTCGTGGATTGGGGTGACGGTTCGTCCGCTGGAGTTTTACTTCAGGGGCAACCTGAAAGACATGACGGTTTTGCTCTCAGCCATCGCGCTGAGTCTGGTGCTCATGGCGGGGGCACTGGTGCTGGATCGGCAACGGATCAAACGGCATTTCACCATAACCACGCTAACGTTCGCGGGAAATCTGCTGCTGGTGGCACTGGTGGCCGGGCTGTTCAATTTTAAAGAACAGGATCTGCTGTTTGCCGTCGCGCTGGCCGTTGCCTGTGTCGCGTTCGACTGGTATGCCCGAAAAGAGCACTCGTTTCTGTTCCTGTTGATGAGTACGTTTTATGGGTATATTGGCGTAACCTACCTGGTGTTTCATTACTTGCACCTGCGCGACGAAGCGACGTACCTCTACTGGATCGTCACCGGCATTGGTATTACGGCCTATTTATCAAGAAGCCGGAAAGTTTGACGGTGACCATTTTTGCCTGTATTCCACACCCTTTTCCAAGATGAAAGCCTATAACGAAACCTGGGTTCGCAACAAACACATCACCGAACAGGCCGCCCGCTGGCAACGCCAGGGTCTGTTCGATGAAGCAAAAATGCAGCAGATCCGGGAAAACTATCCGGTCGGTTTTCACGAATCCAACGGTTTTATCGAAATCGGCCTGTTCGTATTTTCCATTGTGGCCGTCAGTGGCGGGTATTTCCTGCTGGCAACGCTCCTGTCAAAACTCTTTGAAGTCGATCTGTTTTACCATTTCTTCAACATCGGTTTCGGCTCTGCCATTGGCTTTCTGGCGGGTCACCTGATCAACAGCCGGAAACACTACCGGGCCGGCATCGATAATGCCCTGATTATTGCCGCTGTAGCCCTCGTGATCGTGGGCGTTATCGGTCTGTTTCCCAACAATATGCCGCTCTGGCAATACTGTTTCATCGGCTTGCCCATGATTCTGCTCGGCGTCTGGTACTACAGCGATCTGCTCCTGACCCTGGTGGCTTTCGGAACACTCACGGTGGCTCTTTTTGATTTTATGCTGGAGTTTTCGTTTGGGAAACAGCTTCTGCCGTTTGTGCTGATGGGCGTGTCGGCGGGGCTGTATGTGCTAGCCCGATTGTATGAAGACCGGGACGAACTGGTGTACTGGCGGGATAATTTTATTCTGCTGGAGTGGCTGTCCCTAAGTCTGTTACTGATCAGTTGCAACTACTACGCCGTTCGCGAACTGAACTACTGGATGATGGACCGGCGACCCGCCGAAGCCCCCGAAATTACCTGGGCAGGCCTTTTCTGGACCCTGACCATCGCGGTTCCGGTTTTGCTGTTTTACCTGGGTTTCCGGCAAAAAGAACGCCCGTTACTGATCATGAGTGCCATCGGCTGGGGACTGGCCCTGGCCACCTGGCGGTATTTTCACCCGCTGTTTTCGCTGGAAGTTTATCTGGCGGTCAACGGATTGTCGCTCATTCTGGTGGCAGTTTTCCTGATTCGGTATCTGCGCGTACCCCGCGCCGGTTTTACCGATCGGCCCGATGAGGATTCACCCAACCAATTCCTGATCAATGCCGAACTGCTGGCGAGTGTTCAGGCCACTTCGGGGCATCTGGGTTCCAAAGACGGAATGCGGTTTGGGGAAGGCGACTTTGGCGGTGGCGGCAGCGGAGACCGGTATTGATCGATCAATAGTCGTACCACTCACCCCACCATCTCTGCAACTGCTTCCGGATTTCATTCTCCCGCGCATTCTGACCCGGCTGATACAGTTTCGTCCCCTTCAACTCGTCGGGCATAAAGTTCTGTTGCACAAAATTCCCCTCGTAATCGTGCGCGTACTGGTAGTTTTTGCCGTAGCCAATCTGCTTCATCAGTTTCGTCGGCGCATTTCGCAGGTGCAGCGGCACGGGTTGGTCGGATGTCCGTTCGGCCAGCGCCATGGCTTCATTGATCGCTACGTAACTGGCGTTGCTTTTGGGCGACGTCGCCAAATACACCGCCACCTGCGAGAGTACAATCCGGCATTCGGGAAAGCCGATGATTTTCACGGCCTGCATGGCGTTGGTGGCCATGATAATCGCCGTTGGGTTGGCGTTGCCGATGTCTTCCGAGGCCAGAATCAACATCCGGCGGGCAATGAATTCGGGATCTTCACCCGCCACCAGCATCCGGGCCATCCAGTACAACGCGCCGTTGGGGTCGCTGCCGCGCAGGGATTTGATGAAGGCCGAAATGATGTCGTAGTGTTGTTCGCCCGACTTGTCATACCGCGCAATCTGGTGTTGGGCAACGGTCGTCACCAGTTCGTCATCGATCGTCATCTCCTGATTATCCGGACGGGACGTTACGACCATCTCCAGCAGGTTCAGGAGCTTCCGACCGTCACCCCCCGAAATCCGCATGAGCGCATCGTAGGACTCAACGGTGATGTTTTTTTCTTTGAGGTAACTGTCTTTCAAAATGGCGTTGTCGACCAGTTGTTTCAGCTCGTCGACACCGAGCGATTCCAGAATATACACCTGACAACGCGACAGCAAAGCCGAGTTGACCTCGAACGACGGGTTTTCTGTCGTCGCGCCGATCAGCGTAATGGTCCCTTTTTCGACCGCACCGAGCAGCGCGTCCTGCTGGTTTTTGTTAAACCGGTGAATTTCGTCAATGAAAACGATGGGAGGGAACAAACCCGAAGGGCGGCTGAGCACGTCGCGGACTTCTTTGACACCCGCGCTGATGGCGCTTAAACTGAAAAAAGGGCGTTTGGTGGCTTCCGCGATCAACTGGGCGAGTGTCGTTTTTCCGACGCCCGGCGGTCCCCACAAAATCATCGATGGAATGCGGTTGGCTTCGACGGCCCGGCGTAAGGCGCTTCCCCGGCCAATCAGTTTTTGCTGGCCAATAACGTCATCCAGGGTGCGGGGGCGCATCCGTTCGGGAAGGGGTGTGGTAATCGGGTTCATGCAGAATTTGCCGTTTGAAGTAGACCGGTTTGGGTTACAAAGGTAAGTAACCGTATTGGGTAAACTTCAAACGGCAAGCAATAGTTAGAACCGCAGGGCCAGGGTGCTGTCCGTTACAGAACCACTTTTTCGGGCGAAATGTATTTTTTTAGATTGGTCAACGCGCCGAAAATCAGGTTGTAAACCGACTGGATGTTGATCTGCATCAGCGACGAAATTTCTTCGTTGCTCAAATTCTGGTAATAGCGCAGATAAACGGCTTCGCGTTGACGGCGGGGGAGTTTTTCGATGGCTTTGGCCACACAGGCGTTGACGTGGTCGTCTTCTTCGTACGAAATCAGTGTCGATTCGTAGGACGGCGCACAGCCGGGGAGCCATTCGCGGTCGTTTTCCACATCGTCCTGGCTACTGAATTTCATCTCGGCATTCAGATGGCGAACCAGTTTTCGCTTGATCGAAGCCATCAGATAAAACCGGACTGAGGTGGTCTGACCGATGGTTTGCCGGTGTTTCCACAGTTCGACAAACAGGTCGTGAATACAGTCTTTGATCAAGGCCCGGTCGGCCGTGAAGTGGGCGCAGTAGTGATACAGCACCTGCACATATTCCTTATAAAGCCGGGCAAAAGCCACTTCATCGCCACTCCGGAACTGATCCCAGAGTTGCTCTTCGTCTATACCGGATGGGGTGCGGTAGCGAGGCATAGTAGAGGTTTAGGATGGGTCAACAGAAAGTACTCTTTCTACAGAATGTAAACTTATTAACAAAACTTGTTAATAAAAACAGTTCGGGCTTTTTTTTACAAAAACTTGTATAAATAGGATTTTTTTTATTTTAGTATGCGTGCATACGGTTTTACGACCGTTTAATCATAATGGGGGTGAATCGGAAGTTTTGTCCGTCAAATAAGCCGCGATCACTGAGTTTGAGGGAGGGAATGACGAGCAGTGCCATGAACGACAAGGTCATGAACGGCGAAGTCAGCGTGCTTCCCAGTTCATCTTTCACAAAGCGATCGATGGCCGTGTACGTAGCCGCTACGGCATAACCGTCGGTATCGGTCATCAAACCGGCAATGGGGAGGGGGAGTAGGTGGTGATGGGTTGCATCCGCAACGGCACTCAAACCGCCCTGTGCTTCAATGACCCGGTTGACGGCCTGACAAATGCTGTCGTCGTCGCAGCCCACAGCAATGATGTTGTGGGAATCGTGCCCGACGGTAGAAGCAATCGCCCCTTTTTTAAGGCCGAAATTTTTGATGAAAGCCACGGCCGGGGCCGCTTCCTGGTAGCGGTTCACGACGGTTATTTTCAGAATATCCCGCGCCACATCGGCCACCACCCGGTTTTCCAGAATCGTTGGAGTGAGAAGAAGGTTGTTGGTAATTAACTGCCCGTCAAGGGCTTCGATGACCTGTAACTGACCCGGTTGCAGATCCAACGATACTTCAAAATCAAGCGGTTTTTTCGGCAGGCAGTTAAACCGGTTGACGTGTTCACTCCGCAAATCCGGCAATTGTGAAATTCCGTTTTCGGCCACCACAACGCCAT
Organism: Larkinella punicea; assembly: GCF_003334855.1. Taxonomy (GTDB): domain Bacteria; phylum Bacteroidota; class Bacteroidia; order Cytophagales; family Spirosomataceae; genus Larkinella; species Larkinella punicea. The sequence goes on along the minus strand of NZ_QOWE01000008.1, from coordinate 56,246 downwards.
TACTATACGTCTTGAGAATCCGGAACGCCAGTAAGTCGCTGACCACGATGAAATCGGCCGGATCACCTTCCCGCAGCAGGCCCACCGGCAGGCGGTAATGCAACACCGGATTGAGACAGGCGGCCCGCAGGACGTTGAATAAATCGTGTCCTTTTGCCAACGCCCGTTTAACCAGTTTGTTGATGTGACCTTCCACCAGGCTGTCGGGATGCTTGTCGTCGGAGCAGAACATGATTTTGTCCGGGAAATCGGGGAGCAGCGGAATCAGAGCCTCGAAATTTTTGGCCGCGCTTCCCTCGCGAATCAGAATAGCCATACCCCGCTGCACTTTGTCCAGCCCTTCTTCATACGTAAAACACTCGTGATCGGTGGTCATGCCGGCGTCGATGTAGCGTTGGGCGTCGTCGCCCCGCAAACCGGGGGCGTGGCCGTCGATGGGTTTGTTGAAGGCATTCGCCAGCGCGATCTTCGCCATCACGTCGGGGTCCTGGTGCAGAACGCCGGGGAAATTCATCATCTCGGCCAGGTAGCCAATCTCTTTCATGCCCAGCAGCCGCCGGACATCCCGAACGCCAATGGTGGCCCCCGCGGTTTCGAACGGTGTGGCCGGTACGCAGGAGGGCGCGCCGAAACAGAATTTGAACGGCACGCGTTTGCCGTCGGCAATCATGTATTCCACGCCGTCGACACCCAGGACGTTCCCGATTTCGTGGGGGTCCGACACCGTGGCGATGGTGCCGTGAACCACCGCCAGCCGGGCAAACTGGGCGGGCGTGAGCAGTGAGCTTTCAATGTGAACGTGGGCATCGACAAAACCGGGCAGGAGATACGGTTCTTCGGGCCGTTCGGGGCCCAGTTCGTCGATTTGGTGAATCCGGCCCTGCTCAATGGTCAACTGGCTGAAACGGATGGTGCGGTCAAAAAGATTAAGGAGATTGCCGGAAACTTGCATGAATAGGGAAGAATCTTGATTTTTTTATTTCAATATTAGTGATAATTCACAGACTTTTGTCTCTTGAAATAAACCGGGATTCTGATGGATCAGCCCCGGATGTTATTCCTACTCTTATAACTATGCAGCATAAACTTCTGAAAGTACACCCCGCCGATAACGTAATTGTGGCCCTGCAAAATTTCCAGTCGGGCGAACAGGTTGATTTTGAGGGACAAACGTATACCCTGCCGGTTGGCGTTGGGGTGAAACACAAATTTGTAACCGAAGATCTACAAACCGGTGACTCGGTGATTATGTACGGCGTGTTGGTCGGAAAAGCCACACAACCTATCAAACGGGGCGAACCCATCACGACCTTTAACCTCAAACACGACGCCGATCAGTACGGTATCGACAAAAAACAGCCCTACACCTGGCAACAACCCGACGTGTCGGCCTGGCACAACCGAACTTTCATGGGCTATCACCGCGCCGACGGCATGGTGGGAACCGCCAACTACTGGCTCGTGGTGCCGCTCGTTTTTTGCGAAAACCGCAACATCCTCATTCTGAAAGATGCTTTTGAGCGGGAGTTGGGCTATGCCCAATCGGAGATTTACCGGGAACAGGTACACGAATTGTTGCAGCTTTATAAAGTGGGCGACATGGACCGGGTTCATAAAATGGAAGCTTTTCTCGATCCGTCGCAGGTCCGTACGCTGGATGAACCCGTCGTCAAGCGGCCTTTTAAAAACATCGACGGCATCAAGTTTCTGACGCACGAAATGGGCTGTGGCGGCACGCGCCAGGATTCCGAAGCCCTGTGTGGCCTGTTTGCCGGTTTTATCAACAACCCCAACGTGGCCGGTGTCACGGTGTTGAGTCTGGGTTGCCAGCATACGCAAACCTCGATGCTGGTCGACGAGGTGCGGAAACGCAATCCGAAGTTCAACAAGCCCATGCTGATTTTTGAACAGCAGGACGGCACCGAATACGCCATGCTGACCAACGCCATCCGCGAAACGTTTGTGGGGCTGGTTGAAGCCAACAAACTGGAACGCCAGCCAGCTCCCCTCAGCAGCCTGACCGTTGGTCTGAAATGTGGCGGTTCCGACGGTTTTTCGGGACTCTCGGCCAATCCGGCCATCGGGCATCTGTCGGATATTCTGGTCACTTTGGGAGCCAAAACCGTGCTGGCGGAATTTCCAGAACTGAACGGGGTGGAACAGGAACTGATCAATCGTTCGACTTCGGAAGAGAAAGCCCTGAAATTCATTCATTTGATGCAGGATTATTCGGCGAAAGCGGAGGCCGTTGGTTCCGGTTTCGACATGAACCCCTCGCCGGGTAACATCCGCGATGGTTTGATTACCGACGCGATCAAGTCGGCGGGAGCCGCCAAAAAGGGCGGGACATCACCCGTTGCCGATGTCCTGAATTACACCGAACCGGCCACTGTACCCGGCTTGAACCTGCTCTGTACACCCGGCAACGACGTGGAAGCCACCACGGGCATGGCTGGTTCCGGCACCAACATCATTCTGTTTACGACCGGTTTGGGAACGCCGACGGGCAACCCGATCTGCCCCGTGGTGAAAATTTCGACCAATACCGCCCTGCTCCGGCGCATGCCCGACGTCATCGATTTCGACAGTGGTCCGATCATCGAAGGCGAAGAAACCATCGAGCAAAATGCCGAAGAATTGCTCGAATACGTAATCCGGCTCGCCAGTGGCGAAGTCAAAACCAAAGCCCAGCAACTGGGTCAGGACGATTTTATCCCCTGGAAGCGGGGCGTTTCTCTTTAATTTTGAATGAGTGAATGATAGAATGAGTGAATAGCTCCGCCATTTTCCGCTCCCTGCGAAGCTATTCACTCATTCTATCATTCACTCATTCGCTCATTCAAAAAGCCATGTTTAGCTTAAAAGATAAAGTTGCCATCATCACAGGTGGGGCCAGCGGAATTGGGCTGGCGATTTCGCAGACGTTCGCCCAGGCGGGTGCGCTGGTTCATATTCTGGAATTGAATGCGGACCTGGCCCGGCAGGTAGCCGAGGAGATCAATGCCAATGGCGGGCGGGCGCACGCGCATGCCGTCAATGTGTCGAATCAGGCGCAGGTTGTCGAGGTGATTGACCGGATTGCGGCTGGTGGAGCCATCAGCATTCTGGTCAACAACGCCGGTATTTCGCACATCGGAACCGTTGAAACCACGACGGAAGCCGATTTTGACCGGGTGTTTACGGTCAATGTCAAAGGGGCTTACAATTGCCTGTATGCCATCATTCCACACCTGAAAGCCAATGGCGGGGGCGTCGTGCTGAACATGGCGTCGATTGCTGCTACGGTCGGGATTCCGGATCGGTTTGCTTATTCGATGACCAAAGGCGCGGTGGTTTCGATGACGCTGTCGGTGGCTAAGGATTACCTGAAACACAACATTCGCTGCAACTGCATTTCACCCGCCCGGGTTCACACACCGTTTGTCGACGGTTTTATTGCCCGTACGTACCCCGGACAGGAAGCGGAAATGTTTGCCAAACTAGCCGCTACCCAGCCCATCGGCCGGATGGCGAAACCGGTGGAAATTGCCGCCCTGGCCTTGTACCTCTGTTCGGACGAAGCCGGTTTCAATACCGGTTGTGATTACCCCATCGACGGCGGTTTCGTTCGGTTGAATAATTGAGAGAAGAGTAAAGAGTTGAGAAGAAAGACAAGAGACGAAAGACGGGGAGCCGGGACGAGGTAGAGAGGACGATGTTGCCGATGGTAGCTGGTGATTTCCTTTCTGCCTCGTCCTGGCTTTTGGGTCTTCATATGAATTGTCTGACTATAGGAATTATGTCTGATAATTCTTTTGCACTTTCGCTTTTGCCCCCAACCCCCTAAAGGGGGCTTCGAAATCCGGATGTTTTAGCCCCCTTTAGGGGGTTGGGGGCAAAGGCGGTAGAACTTAACAGCCCTGCTTTAAAGGGGACTTTTAGCATCTGGAGGAATGTGTCCCCTCTAGGGGAACGGGGCAAAAGCGAAAGTGCCATAATTTGTAAGGCTCATTTTTTTGCGTTATTTTTATTGCTTGTCGTATCAATCAAAACAGGCTCAGGGCGATAGCACCCGATTGTCAGATCAGCCAAAACCAATCCGGCTGAGACTTAATAATATTTTTTAATATAACGGGCTTTTATATTTAAAAAAATTATTAATCTTGTGTTAAATTTCTTCTACTTCCATCTTACTACATCTCCTTTATGTCAAAAAATCTACTCAGGCTTATCGTCATGCTTTTGATGGTAAGTTCACCCGTCTTCGCCCAGACGATTACGGGGAAGGTTACGGCAAGCACCGATGGCCAGCCTTTGCCGGGTGTATCCATTGTGGTGAAAGGCACGTCTCAAGGGACTACGACCGATGCCAGCGGCCAGTACAGCCTTTCGGCCAGTAAAAACGGAACGCTGGTTTTCTCCTTCATCGGCTACAAAACGCAGGAAGTCGCCATCGCCAACCGGTCGGTAGTTGACCTCGCACTGGCCGAAGACGCGACCATGATCAATGAAGTGGTCGTGACGGCTTTGGGTGTTACGAAAGAACAACGGGCGCTGGGGTATGCGACGACGGTGGTCAAGAACGACGCGCTGGTCAAAGCCGCTTCTCCGAACTTTGCCACGGCCCTGTACGGAAAAGCTCCGGGTGTGGTTATCAACGCAACACCGGGTGGTGCCACCAGTGCGGTCAGCATCAGCGTTCGCGGTTTTGCTTCCATTACCGGCAATACCCAGCCTTTGATCGTGATGGACGGTATTCCCATTCGGAACGGCGAAGTACGGAATACGGATTATTGGGGAGACCAACGGATTCGGGGGAACGGTCTGCTGGATTTGAACCCGGCGGATATTGAAAACATCTCGATTCTGAAAGGGGCTTCGGCGGCTGCCCTCTACGGTTCAGAAGCCGTAAACGGGGTGGTGCTGGTGACGACCAAAACCGGAAAAGGAAAAAAAGGATTAGGCGTTGATTTTAACGCCAGTTATAGCGTCGATAAAATTGCTTATCTGCCCCGGTATCAGGATGTTCGGGGTCCGGGCTACATGCTGAATTACCTCAACGGCGGCCAGGATGCCAACGGGTTTATTTCCTACGACACCAACGGCGATGGCGTGGGTGACACCCGGGGTCTGCTGAATGCCACGGTCAATTTCGGACCCAAGTTCGATGGACAACCGGTGATGGCGTTCGACGGTGTGATCCGGCCTTACTCGCCTTCCAAAAACAGCTACGCTGACTTGTTCCAGAACGCCAGCAGCTCCAACATCAACCTGTCGATTTCCAAGGCAACGGACAATTCCAACCTGCGGTTTTCCTACACCCGCCAGGATAACGGGATGATCAGCTACGGCGCGAAGAACAGCAAGAACATCATGAACCTGAACACGACCTTTAGCCTGAACAAAAAGCTTCGGACGGATTTGATGGTGAATTATGTCAACCAGTATACGCACAACCGCCCGTTTAAAGTGGATCGCATGATCAACAACTTTACGGGGATGATGAACCGTTTCGAATCGGCCGACTGGTATTTTAATAAATACCAAACCAGCCAGGGCTACAAATTCGTAACCGGTACCAACCAGAGTTTGACGCCGAGTGAGAACATCATCCGGAACGGTTTCAAGTCGGATATCGGGGATTACGTGTGGAGCACCCGCGCCAATACCTACGACGAGTATAGCAACCGCGTGATTGCGGCCGTGACGCAGCACTACGACATTCTGGACAACCTGAAGTTGCGGGGCCGGATCGGAACCGACATCACCTCGGAACGGCTGGAAGACAAACAACGCAGCTCTCAGCCTCTGGCGTTTGGGTACTCGGGATCGTTTTCCATGACCAACAACTTATACAACAATGTTTATGGGGATCTGCTTTTAACCTATACCCAAAAGCTGAACGAGGACATGAACCTGACCGCCATGGCGGGCTATACGGCTAACAAGCAATTGAATACGTTTATCAGCCGTTCGACCAACGGCGGGTTGAGTACGGAAAATTTCTTCGATGTTTCGGCTTCGGTGAACACGGCAAATGGCACCAACACCCGTGACCGGTATGTTCGGGATGCCTATCTGGGAACGCTGAATTTTGATTACAAAGGGTTCTTCTTTGTGGAAGGAACCATCCGCCGGGACCGGACTTCTACGCTGATCACCGGCAACAACGCCTTTACCTATCCTTCCGTTAACTCCGGTCTGGTGTTCAGTGATTTCCTGAAGTTGCCGGTAGTGGTTAGCTACGGGAAACTGCGGGCATCATTCGGGATCGTGGGGAACTACCCGCCGATTTACAGCGCCAACAATGCCTACAGCCAGGGCAACCTGAGCCTTCAGCAAACCGGCGGAAGTTCGGTCCTCTACACGACGATCAACAGCTCCTACGGAAACGACAAAATTCGTCCTGAGCAGAAGCGTGAATTTGAATTTGGTTTAGAAGCCCGGTTCCTGAAAGACCGGATCGGATTCGACCTGTCGTATTACAACGCCCAGATCGTCGATCAGATTCTGCCATTGACCATTGCCGCCAGCTCGGGTGCCCGGTCGGTTCTGGCCAACATCGGTACGCTGCGGAACCAGGGTCTGGAACTCGCCCTGAACGCGACGCCGATCAAAGGGTTAGGCTACAATGCTTTCAACTGGGACATTACGCTGAACCTGGCGAAGAACAGCAACAAGGTTGAAAAACTGGCCAATAGCTCGACGGAACTGATTCATGCGGATTACGATGGCAACGCGGCCCAGTTGCGGTCGGTGGTCGGACAACCGATGGGGGATATTTACGCCCACGGAATCCTGAAAAATGCGAACGGGCAGGGTATTGTCGGTCCGAATGGTTTGTATCAATTGGATGGTGCCAACTGGATCAAGGTCGGAAACGCCATGCCTAAACTGACGGGTGGTTTGATCAACAGCCTGAACTATAAAGGATTTAACCTGGATCTGGTGGCGGATTTCCGGTTTGGCGGTCACATCATGCCGACGGGGATCAACTGGTTGACCTCACGCGGTTTGACCGAAGAAAGCCTGACTGCCATGGATAAGGAACGCGGTGGACTGAGCTACTACAAAGACGCTAATGGCAAGGGTGTGCAGACCACGGCGGCTGCCGGACCCAATGGCGAAGTCGTTTACAACGACGGGATGCTGATGCAGGGCGTACTGGCCAACGGAGAAGCCAACACCAATGTGGTTTCGCAGGCTACCTACTACAACGCAACCTACAACTGGGGTGGCCCGCAATACGGCAATGCCCGGTATGAACTGTTCGTCAAAGAAAATTCCTACATCAAAATGCGGGAAATTTCCCTGGGCTACCGGATTCCGGCCAACATCACCCGCCGAATCGGAACCCAGAACCTGACGCTGTCGGTATTTGGCCGGAACCTGTTCTTCTTCTACCGCACCATCAAGGACCTGGATGCCGAACAGACTAACGCCAGTACGAAATGGTCGGACAACATCAACAATGCCGGGAACAACCCATCGTTCCGGACCATGGGGGTTATGCTTCGCGCCAGTTTCTAAATCTTAACGCAACACTGAAAATGAAAAAAATAGCCATATTTGCTTTAGCCGGGCTTTTACTGGGAACCGTATCCTGTAAGGAATCCGAGTTTGCCGAAGCCTATCCCGATCCGGCCAAAATTGCCGAGTCGACCGTTGAAAAACAATTTACCGGGGTACTGTATGCCAACCGCGAGTATGTTCTGCCGGGCTATACGCACTATTTTACAACCCTGCGGCTCTCCCTGAATCCCTACACCCAGGCGATTGGCCGGCTGAACCAGTCCGGTCTCTACGTTCCGGGTTCGGCAGGGGTCGAAAACGTGTGGTATAACTACTACAACATGCTCGCGCAGTACCGCGAATTACAGAAAATCTACGCTTCCAGACCGGCCGATCAGCAGGCCGACCGGAAAATCTTCATGCTGGCGGCTGCGATTTACGTCTACGACCAGACGCAGCGCCTGGTGGATGTACACGGCGCGATCCCATTCTCGGAAGCCGGCATGTTGAGCACGAACGGTGGTGAATACGCGTCTTCGCTGGCGAAATTCGATACGGCAGAAGGGATATACGCCTTCCTGCTGGATGACCTGAAACGCATTGCCACCGAGTTGAACGGCATCACGCTGAATGCCGGGTATCAGAAGTCGTTTCAGACGCAGGATTTCCTGAACAAAGGCGACATCACGGCCTGGAAACGCTACGCCAACTCGCTGCGGCTGCGGTTGCTAAACCGCGTATCGGATGTGGAAAGTATGAAAACCCGCTCCAACACCGAGATCGCGGAGATTCTGGGCAACGCCACCACCTATCCGATTGTGGAAACCAACGCGCAGAACATCCAGATCAATGTTTTCGACATCAACACCGACATCAACTCGAAAGGGTTTCAGGGCGGTTTGGCATCGGACGGCTGGTATGGCAATACGGCGGGCAAGGCGATGATCGACCACATGAACACCAACAAAGACCCGCGTTTGCCCATCTTGTTTGAACCGGGACTCAACGCAGCCGGGAAGTTTATTGGCATCGATCCCCTGGCGACCGAAGCCGTTCAAACGGCTCAGTACAATGCCGGCCAACTGGCGATTTATAACCGATATACCACGAGCCACAATCAGTTTTTCCCCGGTGTGATCATCAACGCTGCGCAGATGAACCTGATCAAGGCAGAATATTACCTGCGGACGGGCAACGAAGCATCGGCCAAAACCGCCTATGAAACGGCGATTACGCAGTCGGTAGAATTCTACAACAAGATTCTGTCGCTGACCAACGCCACCGGGATCACGGGTTCAACCATTCCGACGGCTGCAACGCCAGCTTCGGTTGCCGCTTACATTGCGGGTGATGGCGTGAGCTGGGCGAAAGCAACGACCAACGCTCAGAAACTGAGCCTGATCGCTACCCAGAAATGGTTGCACTACAACGTGGTTCAGCCCTACGAAAACTGGGCCGATCTGCGTCGGTTGGATCTGCCGGTTTTGAGCTTCCAGGTTGACAACGCTAATAACCAGACGTTGCCGCCGGTGAAATGGACCATTCCGGGCAACGAAATCACCTACAATGCGGTGAACTATGCGGCCGTAAAAGCAGCGGATAATCTGAAAACCAAGCTTTTCTGGGATGTGAAGTAAGTTCCGGTAGCTTGACTTAGTACTTACAAAAGAGGCAGACCCACGGGTTTGCCTCTCTTTGTTTATGGAGAGACGGTTTTATTTCTTCCGGTTTTCCAGCACCAACAGTTGTGGAAACGACAGAATACCTTTAAAAATCAATTGGGTCATTTCGCCAACCGTGTGGAAATACGAACCTAACACAATATCGACATCACCGTCTTTGTCGAAATCGGCGGCTTCCATCGTGAGCCATTTTCCGTGAGCACCTTCCGGCGTGGTAAACGGTTTGAAATTCATTCGGCCTTCGTTAGACAAATAGACAAAACCCTGTTCCGGCTGGGCCAGATTGGCATAGAACGACGTGGCCGCAATGTCGAGGTCGCCGTCCTGGTCAAAATCCCGGGCGATGGCTTTGCTGGCTCCATAGAGTGGATAAAACCAGGCTTCTTTGAAGTTATCCTTCCGGTCGTTCAGGTAAATCCGTACGCCGTGGTAGTTTTTGTTGACGGATGAATAATCCCAGTTGTCGCCATTGGTGAGCAGGATATCCTGAAAACCGTCCCGGTTAAAATCCGCGAGTTCAAAGTAGCTGGCACCGAACAGGGGCGAAAACTGCAACACGGTTTTTTCCTTAAACCGCCCGTTTCCCTGGTTATAAAAAATAACGACTTCTTCGCGGGCCTGGGCCATCACGACCATGATGTCGGGCTTTTTATCACGATTAAAATCAGCAATCTCCACTTTTCGGGCACCCGGCAATGCCTTCAAAACGTGTTCTTTGGTCGGCTCGAAACCGTCGTACCAGAACAGTTTTCCCGCGTTGTTACCAAAACCGCAGATGACCACATCCTCTTTTCCGTCGGTATTCAGGTCGCCGGTGGTAAACTGCACTGGCCGGGGCAAGTCCCGGATATTGATGGGGGAGGAGCCCGGTTTGGCGGCCCGTTCCAGCGTCATGAGTCGCCCGAGGTGCTGGTCGGACGGACTGAAAATGCCGATGGTGAGCAGACGGGGAGCGGCATTTTTGGGAAAGTCAATATCCGTTGGGGCGGTATCGATCCACCAGGTATCGTTCAGGAACGCATCGCCAGCTTGCAGTGGGTTGTCGAGCACATACAGGGCGTTCTGGGCATCGCCGACGTAAAGCCGGGCGGTATTTTTGTCATACTTCAGCAAGGTTGTTTGCGGAACCGGTTTATCGCCCAGGGCAATTTCGCGGGCTTTGAACAACGGAAGCTGATTGGTAACGGATTGGTAAGACTTTTGGGGCAACGGTTCGGTGGGTGCGACACGTTCGTAATACCGCACAATTTCCGCCCACTCGTCTGTCGAAAGCCGGGCGGTTTCGGGGTAAATAGTCAGGTGGGCAACGGCTTTTTCCTCCTCGGGCGAGAGCGGTTTTAGCGTATCCTGACCGGGCAGTTTGATCCCCAGCCGCATCGCCATGTTGGGAAGCACCCCCGTGACCCAGGTCTTTTTGTCCAGCAACGCCGGTTCCGGAAACAGGTGGCAGCTTCCGCAATGGCGCTGGGCCAGTTGTTTGCCAACGGAAATGGAATCGTCTCTGTTCGCAGCCGCCCTGTTTGGAAAACCGGCCTGGGTATCATTTTTTCCGACCAAGGAAAAGGACGCCAGCCAGAGGGTGATGAAAAACAACAGACCAGTTTGAAGGAAAGGCATTGGGGAGTGGTTTGCGGAATGAAAATGGCAAAAACGGCAGGAAGATAGTCTAATCCGGGTTTTGTAACGTTCTCACTGCAAAAATTTGGGTTGTTAATTATTTTTTTTGACTTGTCAATGGGAGAACCAGAACATGAAAATTCCGGGACTCTTCAGCCATTCCGGAACATGTCGGCTATAAACGTCAGTGAGCCCGGGAATTTCTAAAGTACCAATCATTAACGAGTTCAAGGGCAATATTGCTGCCTTTTTATTACTAAAGTACAATAGTAGGCTTTTTGAGACGGACACGATGCGTTCCGGATAATTTCAAGGGTGAACTGTATAAATTCAACATTAATTTAAAATTAATGACGGTATTATTAAATTTTTTAAAAAAGGAATATCTTTGCAGTTAATCACCCATCGTACAGAATCTTCTGCCTGTTTTTTTATCTTTTTCAGTAATTTCTAGAAGTAGAGTTGCTTTTTTTAGGCTATAATGGTCTGGAAATCGGCACGTTAGCTCCCTATTTTCCTACTTGAATCGAATGCGCTTTTTACTTATATTCACCTAAAACAATCCTAATAATGAAGTTTATGAAACAAAAACTACTTAAAACCTGCTTAAAGGTTTTTGTCTTTGCCGGAGCCTGGCTACTCTTTGCGGCTTCACCTTCATGGGCTGTGGATAAAGCAGTTACAGGAAAGGTGTCGGATGAGAAAGGGAACGGGCTGGCTGGCGCAACGGTCACCATCAAGGGAACGACACGCGGCACCAACACCGATGGAAATGGAAGCTTCCGCATTGTGGTTCCCGACGATAACGCCATTCTGGTGTTCTCCTATATTGGCTACGCAAAACAGGAAATTGCGGTCGGAAACCGCTCCAACATCGAGGTTCAGTTGCAACCCGGCGATGCTTCGCTGGAGGAAGTCGTCGTAACGGCTTTGGGGATCAAGCGGGACACGCGTTCGCTGGGGTATTCCGTGACGACCATTGATGCTTCTTCGGTCAACCAGGCGCGGGAAACCAACGTCATCAACTCCCTGCAGGGGCGGGTGGCCGGTTTGAGCATCACGCCCGGCACCGGCGGTCCTGGTTCGTCATCCCGGATCAACCTCCGGGGGGTGAGCAACTTCAGCGGTGGTAGTCCCTTGTTTGTCATCAACGGGGTTCCGATGGACAACTCCTCGCGCGGAAACGCCGGTGAGTGGGGCGGAAACAACAACGGTGACGGGATTGCCAACATCAACCCGGACGATATCGAAACCATGACGGTGTTGAAAGGAGCCACGGCTGCGGCTCTGTATGGTACACGGGCGGCCAATGGGGTTATTCTGATTACGACCAAAGGGGGCAGCAAAAACTCCGGTCTTTCGGTGGAATACAACGGAAACATGCAATTCGATCAGGTGATCGATTTCTCGGACTTCCAGTATGTGTATGGGCAGGGAACCCAGGGCAAACGGCCAACCGACGTCAACAGCGCCCGCAACTCCGGGATTTATAGCTGGGGCGAGAAAATGGACGGCGCGCCCTACACCCAGTTCGATGGCAAACAGTATCCGTATTCACCGGTAAAAGACAACATTGAGAACTTCTACCGGACAGCCGCAACCCTGACGAACACCGTGGCGATGTCGGGCGGGAATGAGCAGACGAGTTTCCGCTTGTCGCTGTCGTCGATGGATGCCGAAGCAACGGTTCGGAACAGTGGCATGAAACGGAAAACCATCAACCTGAGCGTCAATCAGAAAGTGACGGAGAAATTCGATGTGAGCGTGATGGCCAACTACATCGATCAACAGGACAACAACCGCCCCGGTTTGAGTGACGCCCCCCAGAATCCGAACTACGGGATTATTCTGCTGGCCACGAGCTTCAACCAAAATGCGCTGAAACCCGGCTACGATCCGGTAACGGGCAATGAGTTGACGTTCAGCGATGATACCTACAAAACCAACCCCTGGTTTGTGGTCAATCAGTTCAAGAGTAAACTGGAACGGAAACGCCTGATTTCGGCCATCACCGGTAAATACCAGTTTAACGACTGGATCTATCTGCAGGGCCGGGTGGGATATGACCTGATCAACGACGGCGGTTTTGGCGTTACACCGTACGGAACGGCCTATTCGCGGCTGGGGAGTGTCAGCAACAGCAAAGAACAGCGGAATGAAATGAACGTCGACGGTCTGCTGGGCATCAACCGGAAAATTACGCCGGATTTGGGCCTGAATGTGGCACTCGGGGCCAACCTTCGTAAAAACAAGTTTGAAAGTGTGGGCGTTTCCGGTGGTAGCCTGAGCATCCCGTACCTGTATACGCTGTCGAACACCCTGACGAAAGGGCAGTCGTACGGTTTCAACGAACGGCAGGTACAGTCGGCATATTACACGGCGGATCTGGACTACAAAAACTTCCTGACGTTGTCGACTACGGGCCGCTACGACGTGTACTCCACACTGCCAGCCGCCAACCGGGGTATTTTTGCCCCCTCGGTGTCGGCCAGCTTTGTGTTCTCTGAATTACTCAAAGTGCGTTCGATGGATTTTGGTAAGCTGAGAGCTTCGTACGCCCAAACGAGCGGTGAAGCCTTCGATGCCTATTTGACCAGCCAGTATTATTCCCTGGGCAATACCATCAACGGCATCCCGCAAGGTGGGTTTAGTTCCCAGTTGCCGAACCTCGACCTGAAACCGTTCCGGTTGACGGAGTTTGAACTCGGTTTTGAAACGAAATTTCTGCAAAACCGCCTGGGAATCGACTTTGCGTACTTCAACCGGGTGACCAAAGATGAAATCGTGAGCGGGCCACTGTCGCCCACCACCGGGTTTTCGTCGCGGGTGCTGAACCTGGGTTCGACCAAAAATACCGGGATCGAACTGTTGATTACCGGTACGCCCATCGTGAACAAATCGTTTAAATGGGATGTGTCGTTCAACATCACGAATGTGAAAAACACGATTGTGGACATCGACGGTGACGGCGGAACCCAGCAACTCGGTCTGGGCACCTACCGGCCTTTGAACGGGAACATCGCCCACGTAAAAGGCATGGCGGCCGCGCAGGTGATGGCGTATGACTACAAATACAACGCCAACGGCCAGGTCATCATCGGTGCCAACGGCGTCCCGGAACGGGGAGCGCTGACGCCCATGGGATCGGCGATTCCGAAAGTGTATGGCGGTTTGAACAACAACTTCAACTACGGAAACTTCTCGCTGGGCTTCCTGTTCGACTACAAATTCGGAGCGAAAGTGTTGTCGGCCACCAACCACTACTCCATCGTGGACGGTTTGCACAAGATGACCCTCGAAGGTCGTGAAACCGGCGTAGTGGCCTCGGGCGTTCTGGCAACCGGCGAAACCAATACGCTGAACGTGCCGGCGTATACCTACTATCCGGCGCTGGTGACCAACATCTCGAAACTGAACGTGTTCAACGCCGATTTTATCAAACTGCGTCAGGTCGTTCTGAGCTACCACATGCCTGAAAAATGGTTTACGGGTAGTAAACTACCGTTCGAAGCCATTTCCCTGTCGTTGGTGGGCCGTAACCTGGCTACGTTGCTGAGAAATACGGAAAATTTTGATCCGGAAGCGGGTTTCTCGTCCGACCTGCGCTACGCCGGAACGGAAGGAGCCCAATTGCCCTCGACCAGAACGCTTGGTTTCACCCTCAATGCCCGGTTCAAAAAATAATTGAAAAACCATGAAGAAAACTTCAATCTATATAGCGGCTCTGTTGCTGGTTTGTGCGACAAGCTGTACCGATAAATTTGACGAAATCAACACCGACCCAACCCGGTCGAGTGAGTCAACCTGGGACCCGAACTTCTTTTTGCCCAACGCCCAGATGTCGTACATCAATTTGGGTTACGATGGAATTCTGTACCAAAGCACCTCGATGCAGGTTCTGGCGTCAACCTTTACCTATTACGGGAATGGTGACAAATATGTCAATACCCAGAACTCGACCAGCTATCAGGGCAGCCTGTTCAGCCGGGCCTACAACATCGGTACGGTTTTGGCCGAAATGATCAATCTGACGAAGGGGAAAGAGCAGTATACCAACCTCTACAACGTCGGCCGGATTATGCAGGCCATGAACATGCAGCGGGCCACCGACGTCTACGGCGATATTCCGTATACCGAAGCCTTCAAGGTAAAAGAAGGAATCGCGAATCCGAAATACGACACGCAGCAGTCGATTTATACGGCCATTCTGACCGAACTGGAACAGGCAACGGCGGCCCTGGATGCTACGAAGCTGAAACCAACCGGTGATTTGTATTATGCCGGCGACATCGCCAAGTGGAAAAAACTGGGCTATTCGCTGATGTTGCGCGCGGCCATGCGACTGACCAAAGTCGACCCGGCCACGGCGAAAACCTGGGCTGAAAAAGCCGCTACCGGGGGCGTTTTTACGTCCAATGAAGACAACGCCAGAATTGTTTCGGATGCCAATAATGCAACCTCCGGAATTTTCAACGTGTACCAGGTTGCGGATGATTTCCGGGAATTGCGGTGGTCGAAAACCTTCATCGACGCCTTGAAAACGACCAATGATCCGCGTTTGAGTGCCATTGCCGAAGTGCCGCAGCCGGGTCTGGCCAACAACGCACTTCAGACGCTGGTAGGGGTCAACGATCCCGCTGTTCAGATGGGATTACCGAATGGGTATGACCTGACTGGCGGAGCCCGGGACATTAAATCTTCGGCGGGTTATCCGGGCGGAACCGGAACCGGCAACGACGTGGCACCCCTGGGGAAATATTCCCGACCACGCATTTCGGTGTACCTGAAACGGAACGGCACGCTGCAAACGATGACTTACGCGCAAACCGAACTGCTGCTGGCGGAAGCCAAAGTGAGGGGCTGGAACGTGCCGGGAACGGCCGCCGAGCATTATGCCAACGGGGTAACGGCCGCCATGACGTCGCTCTCGCAACTGGATGCCACTGCGGCCATCACGCCCGCAGCCGCAGCCGCTTACGTAGCCGCCAATCCGCTGAACGTGACATCGACGGAAGCCTCGCTGAACGCCATCAATACCCAATACTGGCTGGCAACGGGTAGCTATATGGACTTCGTTGAAACCTGGATCAACTGGCGACGGTCGGGTTATCCGACACTGACGCCGGTTAATTATCCGGGAAATGTGACGAACGCAACCATTCCGCGCCGGATGATTTACCTGTCGACTGAAATTATCAACAATGCCGCGAGTTATACGGAAGCGGTTGGTCGCCTGACGGGTGGTGATTTGCTCACTGGCCGGGTATGGTGGGATAAGTAAGCTCAGGAAAAAGGGAGGGTCGCCGGGTGGTGCCTTCCCTTTTTTTATTTGTTTCAGAAATTACCTTAACTTCAACCTCTCCTGTTGAAGTTTTTCGTTTTAAGCTACCATGATTGTCCTCGGCTCGAAATATAAAGTATGCGCATCCGGTTTTAAAATAGTATGGGTGTGTCAGGTAGGGCTGCTGTTGTTGTGTCTCCCGGTTTCATTTTTGCAAGCCCAAACGACCCTGTTTCAACTTCTTTCTCCGAAGCAAACCGCCATCGATTTCAGCAACGACATCGACGAAAACGAAAGCCTGAACGTCTTATCCTACGAGTATTTTTACAACGGGGGCGGTGTTGCCGTCGGCGATCTGAACAACGATGGTCTGGATGATCTGTTTTTTACCGCCAACCTGAAACCCAACAAACTCTACCTGAATCTGGGTGGATTGAAATTTAAAGACATCACCAAAACCGCTGCGCCGGGCCTGGGTGGTCGGTCGGGCGGCTGGAAAACCGGCGTCAGCATGGCCGATGTAAACGGCGATGGCTTGCTGGATATCTATGTCTGTTATTCCGGGAAAGGAGAGGATGATAAACGCCGGAACCAATTATTTATCAACCAGGGTGTTTCGTCCGATGGCTCGGTGCGGTTTGCCGAACAGGCCAGGCAATATGGCCTCGATGATCCGGGCTACAGCACCCAGTCGGCTTTTTTTGATTTTGACAACGACGGCGATCTGGACATGATGCTGTTGAATCACAATGTGAAGAAATACGACAACATGGAACTAGCCAAACTGCGGAATGAAGTGGATGAACTGGCCGGGAATAAACTCTACGAAAACCGGGATAACCATTTTGTGGATATCACCAAAAAAGCCGGTATTCACCAGTATCCGCTGACGTTCGGGTTGGGCATGGCCATTGCCGATGTGAACCAGGACGGCTGGCCCGATATTTACGTCACCAACGATTACAACGAATCGGATTACCTCTACATCAACCAGAAAAACGGTACGTTCAAAGACGAAACCCAGCACTATTTCCGGCATCTGGCGCAGTTTTCGATGGGCATCGACATTGCCGATTACAACAACGACGGCCTGCCGGATATCATGTCACTGGACATGTTACCCGAAGACAATCGCCGACAGAAACTGCTGCAACTCCAGGAAAACTACGAGTCGTTTGAACTCATGGTTCAGCAAAAACTCTACAAGCAATACATGCGCAACATGTTGCAGTTGAACAACGGCGACGGAACCTTCAGCGAAATTGCACAGGCAGCCGGTGTTTCGAATACAGATTGGAGCTGGGCTCCTTTGTTGGCGGATTTTGACAACGATGGCTATAAAGATCTATTCATTACCAACGGCTATTTGCGGGATTACACCAACAAGGATTTTCTGAAATACTGGGGTGATTACAAAGTGCAGAAAGCGATCAAACGCGAGTCGATTCAGCTCATGGATTTGATCCGGGCCATGCCATCGACCAAACTGCCTAATTATATCTTCAAGAATAACCGGGATCTGACTTTTGCGAATAAACAAACCGACTGGGGGTTTCAAACCGCTTCGATTTCAAACGGGGCGGTCTATGCCGATCTGGATAACGACGGCGATTTGGAACTGGTCGTCAACAACATCAACGAACCGGCTTTTGTGTACCAGAACCTGAGCCGGGAGCAGTTAAAAACGTCTTATATTCAGCTCAAACTGGTTTCGGCGGGCAAGAATAAACAGGCGGTAGGAGCTAAAGTAACGGTTTATACCCAAGGCGGTTTGCAGTATCAGGAGCAACAGCCGGTTCGGGGCTACCTGTCCTCGCAATCGTCCCGGCTGCATTTTGGTCTCGACCAGGTAACGACGGTCGATTCCATCAAGGTAATCTGGCCCGATCAAACCGAACAAAGATTAACACAAGTGGCTGCCAATCAGGTTCTCACGATTGCACAATCGACGAATGCTCCAAAGTCGAAAGGAGTGGCGGTTCAGAGAAACAAACCCGGTATTTTTCAAAAAACCGGGAAGATCATTTCCTTTCTCCACGAAGGCTACAACGAAAATGATTTCAAACGCCAGCCGTTGATGCTGTTTATGTATTCGCAGGTCGGGCCAGTTTTGGCGAAAGGTGATGTGAATAAAGACGGGTTGGACGATCTTTTCATTGGTGGGGATAAAAATACCAACGGCAAAATCTGGTTGCAGCAAACGGAGGGCACCTTCAAAAAAATCGAAGAATTAACCATTGGGGACGAGAACGTTTCGGCGCTTTCGGCGGCTGTTTTTTTCGATGCCAATGGCGATGGTTACGATGATTTATACGTTGCCAAAGGCGGTTATTCGCTGTTCGAACCCAACACGCCGTCGTTGCAGGATGTTCTGTACATCAACGATGGCAAAGGCAATTTAAAACTGATTACGACGGCTTTACCGGTGCTAACGGCCAGCAGTAAATCCTGTGTGCGCGTCGTGGATTTCGACGGTGATGGCGATCAGGATCTGTTCGTCGCCGGGCGGGTTATTCCGGGGCGGTATCCGGAACCGCCCGTGTCCTATTTGCTGGAAAACAACGGAAAAGGGCAGTTTAAAACCGTAAAAACGCCGTTCTCAACCATTGGCATGATCACCGATGCCCAATGGGAAGATCTGGATGGCGATGGACGCAAGGACCTGATTCTGTGTGGGGAATTGATGCCGATTAAAGTGTTTGCCAATACCAAAGACGGTTTCGTGGATAAAACCGCTCACTACTTTTCGGAAGAAGAAAACGGTTTCTGGTTTTCGATCACCGTTGCCGATGTAAATGATGACGGTAAAAAAGACATTATCGCCGGAAACCTGGGCATTAATTCGCAGCTTAAATACTCGAAAAAAGAACCCGCCGAGCTGGTGTATGCCGACTTTGATAACAACGGTTCCATCGATCCCTTCTTCAGTTTTTTCGTGCAGGGAACGTCCTATCCGTTTGTCAGCCGCGACGAATTGAATGATCAGATCTTCCCCATGCGCCGGAAATTTGGCTACTACAAAGACTATTCGACGGCAACCATCAACGACATTTTCTCGGCGGATGACCTGGCGAAAGCCAAAAAAATGACGGCTACGGAATGCCGTTCCGTCTGTTTTCTGGCGAAAGAAGGCCAGTTTGAAAAGCAGATTCTGCCGCTTCAGGCCCAATTTTCTCCGGTGACCAAATCACTGGTCGAAGACTTCGATCACGACGGTTTTATGGACGTTCTGCTGCTGGGAAACAAATCCGATAATCGGCTGAAAATAGGCAGTCTGGATGCCAATTACGGTTGTTTATTGAAAGGGGACGGGAAAGGCGGGTTTTCGTATGTGAGTCAACCTGAAGCCGGTTTATCGGTGATTGGGGATGTCAAAGCGGTGGTCGAATTGCAGGTAAAGCAGCAAAAATATCTGGTAATCGGGGCTTTCAACGAACCGGTTCAGGTTTACAAAAAATGATTGTCATGCGGTATTTATTCCTGCTTGGTTTCCTGGTTTGTCATTCGGTGCAGGGGCAAAAGGCCAGGCCGGATCTGGGGCGTCATTTGCAGCCCACGATTTTCGCGGTGACGATGGTGATGATTCATGATGTGGCCAATCCGCCGGCTGCCAGCCGGTTTTATACCTACAGCTTACTGGGGGCGTATGAAATTATGGCGCAGCACAATACGGCTTTCACAGCCCCTGCGGCTTTGGTTCGTAGCCATAAAAAGATAGTCATTGAATCTAAAGGTGCTTACAACTACCGGATTGCTGCCCTTTTTTGCGTGCTGGAAACCGGTCGGCTGATGCTTCCCTCGGGCTATATGCTGGAAGATGAGCAGAAAAAGCTGATAGAAACGCTCCGGAAAGAAGGGTACGACCAGGCGGTTATCAACCCGTCGATTGCGGTTGCGCAGGAAGTGGCCAAAAAAGTAACGGCGTATGCCGCTACCGATAATTACCTGAAATTAAGCACCCGCCTGCGCCACCGCCCCGCCAAAGGCGACCAATTCTGGTATCCAACCCCGCCGGGTTACATCGAAGCCATCGAACCCCACTGGCGAACCATCCGCCCGATGTTCATCGATTCCTGTACGCAGTTTACCCCCAAACCGGCCGTCGTTTTTAGCAAGGATTCTACCAGCGAATTCTACAAACTGGCTTACGAAGTGTACCGGGAAGGGAAAAACCTGGATGAAAGAAAACGGTTCATTGCCTCGTACTGGGACTGCAACCCCTTCGCCATCAACACCTCCGGCCACATGTCGATTGGCTTTAAAAAAATCAGTCCGGGAGGGCATTGGATGAATATTACGAGCATTGCGACCCGGAAAGCCAAACTGGATTTTGACAAAACACTCCAGGCTCACTGGCTGGTTGCCGCCACATTGATGGATGCCTTTATCAGTTGCTGGGATGAAAAATACCGCAGCAACCGCGTACGACCCGAAACCGTCATCAACCGCTCCATCGATGCGCGCTGGCAACCGCTGTTGCAAACGCCACCCTTTCCGGAATACACCAGCGGTCACAGCGTCATTTCGACCGCCGTGGCCGAAGTATTGACGTACCTGATCGGCGATAACTTTTCGTTTACGGACGATACCGAAGTCCTGTTTGAACTGCCCACCCGCGATTTTAAGTCGTTCCGGCAAGCCGCCGGGGAAGCGGCCATCTCGCGGCTCTACGGCGGTATTCATTTCCGCGATGCGATTGAGAACGGGCAAACGCAGGGAAAAGACATCGGCACTTTCGTGGTATCTAAAATCAAAAAAGCCGGTATTAAGCCACTGCACTGACGCTCCTTATCGTCAGTTTACATCCCTCTATTTTGCCCCAAATACCCGCTTGTCGGCTGATCGTGTCGGCTTGTTCCAAAATATTCGCTGTATTTTTTAGAGAACTTATTTGACTTTGGAGAACCGGGGTTATTCAGGTTATCGCAATAATAATATTGTGATAACAGAAATGTGGATTTAGTAAAACTTGCCCTTAGGAAAGTAATAAAACGTATTTATTTATAATCTATACCGCATTTTTTAAAAAAATTAACAAATAGTATATTTGCTTGCTAATTCAGTAGAAAGCCAAATATTATTGAAGCTTACGCGCCATTTGTTTCCTATAAAGAAAGTAATTTATAATAATAAGTACTCTGTGTGCTCTATCACTAATTCCTTAATCTGCTTATTTCCATTTTCTTACTCTACTTTTTCCCGTAATGCTATTGTGCTTATTTCTTAACATCAACCAACCTACAGAAAACCAATGAAGCTATGTAAAGAGCGGTTTACTCTCCTTTTTTTCGTACTGCTCCTGAGTTGCAGCGTGTCGTGGGCGCAACTCCTGAACGTACAGGGAAAAGTGACGGATGCAAGCCAGAGCGCCATTCCGGGTGCCAACGTTTTGATTAAAGGGACTAACAAAGGAACGATCACCGACGCCGACGGCCGGTATTCCATCAGTGTCGGCAAAGGCAGTGAGCTGGTGATCCAGTCACTCGGGTTTGTGGCCCAGAACATTACCGTGGGCGACCAGACGACCATTGATGTGGCCCTGGTTGAAGATGACAAGACGCTGGATGAGGTCGTCGTAACGGCTTTGGGGATTGCCAAAGACAAAAAAGCCCTGGGTTATTCGGTGACCGAGGTAAAAGGATCTGATTTTACGCAGGCCCGCGAAATCAACCTCGGAAACGCCCTCTCGGGGAAAGTCGCCGGGGTGAACGCAACCGCAACGGCAACGGGACCGGGCGGATCGAGCCGGGTCATTATCCGGGGGAACGGTTCGCTGAGTGGTAACAACCAGCCCTTGTACGTTGTCAACGGGGTGCCCATCGACAACACGAACGTCAACTCGGCCGGTATGTGGGGTGGAACGGACACGGGCGACGGTTTGAACAGCATCAACCCGGACGACATCGAAACCATTTCGGTGCTGAAAGGGGGAACGGCTGCGGCCCTCTACGGTTCACGCGCTTCGAACGGAGTCATTCTGATTACGACCAAAACCGGAAAAGGCCAGAAAGGAATCGGGGTCGAATACAACGGAACCTATACGAGTGATCGTCCTTTTACGCTGACCGACTGGCAGTATGACTACGGTCAGGGAATCCGGCAGGCCAAACCGCTGACCCAGCAGGAAGCCATCAACACGGGAGCACAATCGTGGGGTGCCCGGATCGACGGTTCGCCGGTGATTCAGTTCGACGGCGTAACCCGGCCGTATTCAGCCCAGAAAGACAACGTCAAAAATTTCTACAATGCCGGTAGCACCTTCACCAACACCGTGGCGGTGGCCGGTGGAAACGAAGCAGCCAGCTTCCGTTTCTCCGCGTCGAACCTCGACTCGAAAAGCAGCATTCCGAACTCCGGGTTCAACCGGAAGTCGTTCAACCTGAGCGCCAATGCCAACCTGTCGAAAAAAGTGCTTTTCGAGGGCGTTGCTCAGTACAACATTGAAACCGGAACCAACCGGACCTTCCTGTCGGATACGCCCAAAAACCCGAACTACGGGGTGCAGATGATTGCCAATACGGTCGACATCCGTTCGCTGGATCCGGGTTATGACTCTCGTGGGTACGAGGCTCTCTGGAACAGCAGCGTGTATGCCCAGAACCCGTATTTCGTGGTGAACAAAGTGAAAAACGAAGACATCCGGAACCGCTTCCTGGGATCATTTTCGATGCGCTACAACATCACCGACTTCCTCTACATCCGGGGTCGGGTGGGTACCGACAACAACATGATGAAATACCTGAGCATCGAACCGACCGGTTTGGCCTATTCGACACTAGGCAGCATGAACCGCCGTCAGGTACAGATTCAGGAAACCAACGCCGAAGTGCTGCTTGGGTTTAACAAAGAGTTCGGGGCTTTCTCGGTCAATGCCCTGGCGGGTGGAAACCGGATGCGTCGCTCGACGGAAGAAATGAGCTACAACGGCAGCCAGTTTAACGTGCCGTTTAACTACTTCCTCGACAACACGATCAATAAATCATCGGGATACGGCTACAGCGGTTTTGGTATCAATTCCCTGTTTGCTTCGGCGGATGTGGGTTACCAGAATGTGCTGTTCCTGACCCTGACCGGTCGCCAGGACTGGTTCTCAACACTGGCGAAGGCCAACAACAGCCTGTTCTATCCGTCGGCCGGTTTGAGCTTTGTGTTCTCCGACGTGCTGCCTAACAAAGGCAACTGGCTGAATTACGGAAAAATCCGCGCGTCACTGGCGCAGGTAGGGGGTGGTTATCCGAACCCATACGCCCTGAACCTGACCTACGCCCTGGAAGGCAACTCTTACGTGGGCAGCGTACCGCTGATGCGCATCAATGGCGGAACCATTCCGAACGCCCTGCTGCAACCCAACACCTCGACAACCACGGAAATTGGTCTGGAAACCAAGCTGTTCAACAACAAATTGGGACTTGACCTGACGTATTACAACCGGGTGACGAAAAATGACCCGGTGACGGCGTCAACCTCGTCGGCTTCCGGCTACGGCAACGTGTTGCTGAACGTGGGTGAAGTGGTGAACAAAGGGATCGAGGTTTTGCTGACCGGTACGCCCGTCAAAGCGGCCAGCGGTCTGACGTGGAATGTGGCCTACAACATGGCGTACAATGATAACAAAGTCGTAAAAATCGCCGATGGTCTGAAACGCCTGGAACTCGACCAGTCGCGGACGCAAAGTGCGTATGTGTATCACTTTGAGGGTGAGCCTTATGGAATGCTGGCGGGGTATAGAGCCCTGAAAGATGCCAACGGCAACACGGTTTACAACACCGCCACCGGCGTTCCGATGCGCAGTGAGTTTACAATGCTGGGCCGCGGTGTGCCGCCGTTGACGATGGGGTTGACCAATACCTTCAGCTACCGGAACTTCTCGATGAGCTTCCTGATCGATGCGAAATTTGGTGCCAAACTGTACAGCGCGACCAACTATTTCGCCTACGCCAGAGGCCTGGCCAAAGAAACGCTGGTGGGTCGCGAAGGCGGTTTGACCGTAACTGGTGTGTCGCCGACCGGCGATGCGTTCACGAAAACGTTTGCGGGCAAAGACGTTCAGGACTACTACAGCGGTTTGACGACGATCACCGACCAGTTTATCTACAGCTCGGATTTTGCCAAACTGCGCCAGTTGACGTTTGGCTACACACTGCCGAAGTCGTTCCTGGCAAAAACGCCCATTCAATCGGTTAGTTTGTCGTTCGTCGCCCGGAACCTGCTGTTATTGTATAGCAAAGTGCCGAATGTCGATCCGGAATCGACCTACAACAGCGGAAATGCGCAGGGACTCGAAATGTTCGGCGTACCACCGGCCCGCAGCTTTGGTCTGAACCTGATGGTTCGTTTCTAAGAACTACTGATCTTAACACTACAGCATCATGTTACAAACAATAAAAAGAAGACGACTGCCGATCCTGACGAGTCTCCTGAGCGCCAGTCTCCTGTTTTCCTCTTGCGATAACGGTTTTGAGGAACTCAACACCAACCCGAATGCCCTCACGACCCCGGTTATTCCCAACCTGTTTTCCTACAGCGTGGTGAAAACCGCCGGAACGGGCTACGAAAACCACCGGGGAAATTTGATTTATGCCGGTGCCATCATCCAGCATTTTGCCGCCCTGAACACCTACTGGTCGGGGGATAAGTACCTGTATAACGGCCCGTATTCGGATGCGTTTTTCGAGACGGCCTACGGCTCGCACATCAAGGAACTGGAACAGATCATTTCCCTGACGAAAGACGATCCGGCGCAGTCGAACCTCTACAACGTGGCCCGGATTTTCCGGGTGTTTGCCTACCACCGCGTGACGGATCTGTATGGCGACATTCCGTATTCCGAAGCGGCAAAGGGGTATCTGAACAATACGTACTCGCCGAAATACGACAAGCAGGCCGACATTTATGCCGACATGCTCAATGAACTGGATCTGGCGGCTCCGGCCCTCGATGCCACCAAAACCGGGTACGGTGCGGGCGATATCATCTTCGCGGGCGATCTGACCAAATGGAAGAAGTTTGCCTATTCGCTGATGCTCCGGTTGGGTATGCGGCTCACGAAAGTGGACCCGGCCAAAGCGGAAACCTACGTGAAAAAAGCGATTGCCGGGGGCGTCATGCAAAGCAATGACGACATTGCCAAAGTGAACCATGCCGAGGGTGACGACAACAAACGGAACCTCGACAGCAACACACTGCGGACGCAGGAATATGACGCGGCCAACCTGAAAGGCAATGCCAACAGCAAGCTGAGCCAGACGTTTGTCAACTTCCTGAAAAACAACAACGACCCGCGGCTGCCGTTCATCGCTACTCTGTGGGAAGGAAATGCCGACCCGACGAAAGAAGCAGCAGCAACGGCTCCGGCTTTGCAGAAAGGTTTGCCAAATGGGTATGACGTGACGACCATCAAAACGCTCATTCCAACCTGGACCGACCAGTCGATGGCAACGTATTCGGAAGCCAACCTGAACAAAATCGCCAGCAATTCGGCTCCGACGGTTTTCCAGAGCTATGCCGAAGTGGAATACCTGCTCGCCGAAGCCGCCGTTCGCGGCTGGGGTGACGGTCAGGCGGCTGCACACTACAACAAAGGCGTGACAGCGGCCATGAGCATGATGTCGTTGTATGGCGGTACGGTTCCTGCGGCTTCCATCACAGCCTACCTGACGGCGCATCCGTATCTGGCAACCGGTACGACAGCGCAGCAAATGGAACAAATTGGCACGCAATACTGGGCGGTTAACTTCCTGAATTCGTACGAAGCCTACGCCAACTGGCGTCGGACGGGCTACCCGGTGTTGACCCCGACCAACTACGCGGGCAACGAAACCGGTGGCACGATCATGCGCCGGTTGCGGTATCCATCGTCGGAAGCCAGCCGGAACGCGGCTCAGTACAATGCGGCCATTGCGGTGCAGGGCCCCGATCTGTTTACGACCCGGATCTGGTGGGATAAACAATAAGTAACTTGTATAATTTCGTAACTTACGGGTTAATAGGCTATCGCTATGTGGGCTTGTTAACCCGTAAGTCTTTTTGATGATTACTACCGTACACTTTCTTCGAATCGCACGGCTTTCGGGCCTGATAATCTGCCTCATCGGTCTGCTGACCGCCCAACCCGCTTTGGCCCAGTTTACCCTGCTGAATTCCCAGCAAACCGGTGTAAAATTCGTCAACAAACTGGTCGAGACCGAAAAAAACAACGTGCTGGCCTACGAGTATTTCTACAACGGCGGGGGCGTGGCAGTCGGTGATCTGAACAACGACGGTTTGCCCGATCTGTACTTCACCGGGAACATGGTGGCCGACCGGATGTACGTCAACCAGGGCAGTTTGAAGTTCAGGGATATTTCATCGTCAGCAGGAATCGGCAAGGGGCTGGGCTGGAAAACCGGCGTGACGCTGGTCGACATCAACCGTGATGGCTGGCTGGATATTTACGTCTGCTACTCCGGCAGCGGACGACCGGAACAACGGCGTAACCGGCTCTATATCAACAATAAAAATCTAACGTTCACGGATCAGGCCGCGCAATACGGACTGGATTTGCCAACCCACAGCACCCAGGCCGCTTTCTTTGATTACGACAAAGATGGCGATCTGGACTGTTTTCTGCTCAACCACAACATCAAGGATTTCAAGCGGTTCGATGCGGCTGCCGTAAAAGCCATGCGCGACGAGTTCGCGGGCGACCGCTTGCTGCGGAACGACGACGGCAAGTTCGTGGATGTCAGTGAAGCCGCCGGGATTAAAGGCAATCCGATCGGTTTCGGACTGGGCGTTGCCATTGCGGACATCAACCTCGATGGCTGGCCCGATATTTACGTTTCCAACGACTACATCGAACAGGATTACCTCTATCTCAACGACGGGAAAGGCCACTTTTACGATTCACTGGAAAAGTCGGTCGGGCATTTGAGCTACTTTTCGATGGGAAACGAGGTGACGGACATCAACAACGACGGCTGGCCGGATATCTTCACCCTCGACATGCTGCCCGAAGACAATCGGCGGCAAAAACTGCTTTACGGCCCGGAAAATTACGAAACCTACCAGAACATGCTGCGCAACGGGTTCGACCACCAGTTGATGCGGAATATGTTGCAGTTGCACACCGGCGTAAAAAAAGAGAACGGTTTTTTAGTGCCTAAATTCAGCGAAATCGGGCAACTGGCGGGCATCTCCAATACCGACTGGAGCTGGTGCCCGCTGTTCGCGGATTTTGACAACGACGGCTGGAAGGATCTGTACGTCACCAACGGTTATCTGCGGGATTACACCAACATGGATTTTATGAAGTTCTACGCCGACCAGCAGTTGAAGATTGCGCGGGGCGATTCGACGGCCATGATGGACATTCTCAGACAAATGCCGTCGACCACAACCCAGCATTACATTTTCCGGAATACCGGTCAGTTGACGTTCGAAAATAAGGTAAAAGCCTGGGGCATGGATCAGAAAGCCCTTTCGAACGGGGCGGTTTATGCCGATCTGGACAACGACGGCGATCTGGAAATCATCACCAACAACATCAACGTTCCGCCCTCGATTTACCGCAACGACAGCCGGGTTTCGGAGCAGCATTATTTGCAGGTTCAGCTCGGGAACGGTTCGGCGACGCTCGCTGCCGGGGCGAAAGTATGGGTGTATAGCCAAGGAATGGCACAGTATCAGGAGTTTAACCCCTCGCGTGGTTTTCAGTCATGCATGTACACGCCCTTGCATTTTGGTGTGGGCAAAGCGACGACCGTCGATAGTCTGCGGATTGTCTGGCCGAACGACCGGATGCAGGTGTTGCGGGGCGTAAAAGCCAACCAAAAGTTGGTTTTGAAACCAGAGGAGGCAGCGGGAAAATACGACTGGAATAAAACCGTCTCGGAAAAACCGGTTTTTACGGAAGTTCTTACCGATTCGCTTCCGTACCGGCATACGGAGGACGCCTACAATGATTTCAAACGACAGTTGTTGATTCCCAATATGTTATCGTTCCAGGGGCCGCATCTGGCGAAGGCCGATGTCAACGGAGATGGCCTAATCGATTTGTATGCCACCGGTGCGAAAGGCCAGCCGGGTTCGTTGCTGATTCAAGAAAAAAGCGGCCAGTGGAAACCCGTTCCGCAACCGGCTTTCGATGCGGATAAAATGCACGAAGACACGGACGCGCTGTTTTTCGATGCCGACGGCGATGGTGATCCGGACTTGTACGTCGCCAGTGGCGGTTTTGCCTATTTGCCCGACGATCTGCTGTTGCAGGACCGGTTGTATCTCAACGATGGGAAAGGGAATTTTACGCGGCAAACCGGGGCCCTTCCCGACGAAACCATCAGTGATGGCTGCGTCGTTTCGCTGGATTTTGACAAAGACGGCGACCTCGATTTGTTCGTAGGGGGCCGCGTCATTCCGGGCCGGTATCCCGAACCCACCAGCAGCCGCATCCTCATCAACGATGGCAAAGGCATTTTTACCGATAAAACCGCTCAGCTTGCGCCCTTTCTAACCAAAATCGGTCTGGTTACCGACGCCGTCGCGCTCGACCTTGACCAAGATGGCTGGCAAGACCTCGTCCTCGTTGGCGAATGGATGCCCGTTACGGTGTTGAAAAACAACGCTGGTAAACTATTCACTCATTCGCTCATTCGCTCATTCACTCATTCCTCTGGCTGGTGGAACCGCATCGAAACCGCCGACCTTGACAACGATGGCGATCTGGATCTGGTGGTCGGCAATTTTGGCCGTAACAGCCAGATGAAACCGACCGAAACCGAGCCGGTTACGATGGTATACGGCGATTTTGACCAGAACGAAGCCATCGACCCGTTCCTGTGTTATTACAACCAGGGTCGTTCGTATCCCTTGGTGAGCCGCGACGAAGCCCTCAACCAGCTTTTTCCGCTTCGCCGGAAATTTCCGACCTACCAGTCCTTCGCCGACGCTACCCTGAAAGAGATCCTGACGCCGGAACAACTGACCCGCGCCGACACACTCCAGGCGACCACGTTCAGTTCTATCCTCCTGGAAAACAAGGGCGACGGCACCTTTGCCAAACACGACTTGCCCGTTGAAGCCCAGTTTGCGCCCATTTTTGCCCTGGCGCTGGTTGACTACGATGGCGATGGATTGAAGGATTTGCTGGTCGGAGGAAACCAGTCGTTTACCCGCATCAAGATTGGCAAGATGGATGCCAACTACGGTTCGCTGTTTAAAAACAACGGAACGTTCCGGTTTTCGTACGTGCCGCAGTCAAAAGCCGGTTTTCGGGTCGAGGGCGACGTGCGGGACCTTGTCGTCCTGGAGCAGAATGACACCCTGACCATCTTGTTTGGCCGCAATAATGACAGCATCCGGGTTTACCAAAAGACCCGTTGAGTATGAAAAAAAGACCCCTGATTCTGTTGCTGCTGGCTTGCAGCCTCACCCTCCGGGCCGAACCGCCCGGGGTGGAAACCGAAGCCGCTGCCTACGCGAAAACCCTGAAAAAACTGACCGATGTCATGGTCAGCGACGTCACCGGCCCCTGCGCATCGGCCCGGTATTATGCGTATGCGAACCTGGCAGCCTACGAAATGCTGTACCAGCAAAAACGCCCGGCCAGTTATGTCCCTTTCGGCGGTTTGCTGCGCAGTTATCCGGCATTTACCGGACAGCCGGACGCCCAAATCGACGCCCGGTTTGGTAGTTTGTACGCCCTTCTGCGCATGGGTGAGGAGTTGTTGCCGTCGGGCTATACGCTTGAAAAAGACCGGCTAGCGTTGGTGAAAGAGGCCAAAAGCCGGTACCGGCTGACGGACGCCCGTATTCTGGCCACACGGGCCTATGCCGACACGCTGGTAAAAAAACTCGTCCGGTATGCGGCTCAGGACGGCTACATCAAAACGAGCGGTTATCTGCGTTTCACGCCCACGAACGAACCGGGTTACTGGCAACCGACGCCCCCGGCCTACTCGGAAGCGTATGAACCCCATTGGCCCAAATTGCGTCCTTTTCTGCTCGATAGTGCGTCGCAGTTCCGGCCTTTGCCGATGGTGAAGTACGACGAAAAAACCGGATCGCCGTTTTTTCAACTGGCGAAAGAAGTATACGACACGACCCGCGCGCTGACCGATCAACAACGGCACATCGCCAATTTCTGGGACTGCAATCCTTTTTTCCTGAACCAGAAAGGCCACGTTAGTTTCGGGACCAAGAAAATCACACCGGGCGGACATTGGATGGGCATCACCAGCATCGTTTGCCTCCAGCGAAACCTGTCGCTGGCCGAAACCATTCGCTGGCACACGCTGGTGGGGTTGACGATGGCCGATGCGTTTATCTCGTGCTGGGAAGAAAAATACAACAGCAACCGGATTCGGCCAGAAACCTTTATCAATCAGCACCTTGACCGGGATTGGCGACCGATGTTGCAAACGCCCCCGTTTCCGGAATACACCAGTGGCCACAGCGTGATGTCGGCAGCGATTGCGACGGTTTTGACGACCCTGGCCGGTGGGCCGGTCACCTATACCGACACGGTGGAGCTGGAGTTTGGGATTCCGGCCCGGTCGTTCCGGTCGTTTGAACAGGCCGCTGGCGAAGCCGCCGTTTCCCGTTTGTACGGCGGGATTCACTTCCGGGATTCCATTGAAAACGGCGTGGCGCAGGGCAAGCAGATCGGGCGGTTTTTTATTCAAAAAATGGGAATTAAGTAGGCCATTTTTAAGACACCATGAACAGCGTGTAAGTATGTATAGGAAAAGTAGACTAGTTGTTTTGTTGGTAATACTCAGCGTCTGGAATCGGTCAACGCTACACGCGCAGGCCGTCGCCGAAAGATACGCCATCATCCCGTATCCGACGTCGCTGACCCCCAAACCGGGCCAGGTTATTCTGACGCCGGAAACCGGCATCGTCATCCCGAAATCAGCCGCCCTTTTTCGGCGGGAAGCGGACTTCCTGCGCACCATGCTGGAAACCGAATTTGGAAAACCGCTGGCGAAGGCCGTCAAACCGACGGCGACTCAAATCATTTTTCAGTATGACGCCGGATTGACGGCACCGGAAGGCTACCGCCTGACCATTACGCCCAAAACCGTGAATCTGACGGCCAAAGAACCGGCGGGGATGTTCCGGGCGATTCAAACGCTACGGCAGTTGATGCCAGTTACCCTGGAAAGCCGGTCGAATTTCCCGATCCAATCACTAGTGGTTCCGGCGGTGCAGATTGAAGATCAACCGGCGTATGCCTGGCGGGGAATGCACCTGGACGTTTCGCGGCATTTCTTTTCGATGGCGTATCTTCGGAAATTCATCGACCTGTTGGCACTGTACAAATTCAACACCTTTCACCTGCATTTGACTGACGATCAGGGCTGGCGGATCGAAATCAGAAAGTACCCGAAACTTACTGAAGTGGGAGCCTGGCGCACGTTCAACAACCAGGATTCAGTGGTGCTGGAGCGGGCGAAAACCAACCCGGATTTTGCCTTGCCGTCGAAGCACCTGATTCAGAAAGACGGCAAAACGCTGTACGGCGGTTTTTACACCCAGGCTGAGATGAAGCAACTCATCGCCTACGCGGCCGACCGGCACATCGACATTGTTCCCGAAATCGACATGCCGGGTCATTTGGCGGCTGCCATCAAAGCGTATCCGTTTCTAAGTTGCACCGGAAAAGAGGGGTGGGGCAAGGATTTCTCCGTGCCGATTTGCCCCTGCAATGAAACGACCTACGAATTTACGCAAGCGGTTCTGGATGAAATAATGGCCTTATTTCCAAGCCGGTATGTTCATCTGGGAGCCGATGAAGTTGAAAAAACAACCTGGGCGCAGTCGGATGCGTGTAAGGTGCTGATGCAGCGGGAAGGGCTGAAGGATGTCAACCAATTGCAGAGTTATTTTGTCCATCGCATGGAGAAATACGTTCAGTCGAAGGGCAAAAAGCTGCTGGTCTGGGACGATGCGCTGGAAGGGGGTATCAATGCTTCGGCGACGGTCATGTACTGGCGGAGTTGGGTGAAGGATGCGCCGGTGAAAGCGGTCAAAAACGGCAATCCAGTCGTGATGACGCCCGTTAATACGCTGTATTTCGATGTCTTGCC
The DNA here is from genome assembly GCF_003334855.1 of Larkinella punicea. GTDB lineage: Bacteria > Bacteroidota > Bacteroidia > Cytophagales > Spirosomataceae > Larkinella > Larkinella punicea. The sequence continues at coordinate 24,108 of NZ_QOWE01000008.1, read as the reverse complement.
CAACAAGAATTCCCTTGACAATGTCTATCATTTCAATCCGATACCGGCTGGCCTGACCGCGTCCGAAGCCACGGCGATTCAGGGGGCGCAGGCGAATATCTGGACGGAATACATTCCCTCCGAAAACCGGGTCGACTACATGGCCATGCCCCGGATGACGGCGCTGGCGGAAGCGATCTGGACGAAAGAAAACCGGTATGACGACTATTTGCAGCGGCTGAAAAGCCATTATGCCCGGCTGGATGCGTTGAATGTCCACTATCGTCTTCCCGATTTGTCCGGGTTTACGGAAGAAAACGTGTACGTTGACAAGGCACTCTTCACGGTTCAGAAACCGGCTAATCACCTGGTTATTCGCTACCGAACTGACGGCTTGCAACCCGATTCGACATCAACGGTTTTACCTGAAGCCCTACCCATTATGAAGCCGACCACGTTGACGTTTGCCGCCTTTACGCCCGGTGGTCTGAAAGGCGATACCTATACCGCCCGGTTTCGCCAACAGGCGTTGGCGGAGCCCGTTACCGCCCGAACGACGCAACCCGGTTGGCAAGTCCATTACTACGCCGGTTCGTTCAAAAATTCAAAAGGTATGGCGTCAGCGACGGTTACTGACAGTCTGACAACCCGCGCGATTCAAGTACCAGCACAGGCCACGGCTCCCAGTTTCGGACTCCGGTTTTGGGGGTATCTGGCCATTCCGGAAACCGGTGTTTACAGCTTTTTTCTAACCTGTGACGACGGTGGCGTCCTGCGCATCGCCAACCGAGAAGTGGTTGACAACGACGGACAACACGGCCCGATTGAGAAAAGCGGGCAGGTCGCGTTGAAGGCGGGTCTGCACCCGGTCGAACTGGACTTTATTGAAGGCGGAGGAGGATATACCCTCAAACTGACATACAGCAAAGGAAACGAGGAACCGCGGGAGGTGCCTTCGAACTGGCTAAGGCATTGATTGATAAAAGGAAAGTTTATTTTGTATCATTTAACCCATCATTGATTTATCCCATGAAATCCATCCTCATCGGTTTGCTCACCGGACTCGTTTTCGCCGGATCGGCCATTGCCCAGCAACATTCCGAGCAAAATCACGACAAGTATGTTTGGCCGAAAGACAGTCTCGTGAAGAAAAAATTGAATCAGTGGCAGGATATAAAATTCGGACTGCTGATGCACTGGGGAACCTACAGCCAGTGGGGCGTGGTCGAGTCGTGGTCGCTTTGCCCCGAAGACGAAGGCTGGTGTGTGCGCCGGGGACCGGAGTCTGGTAATTGGTATGGGTACAAGAAGGCGTACGAAAATTTGCAAACCACCTTTAACCCAACCCGCTTCAATCCGGAACGCTGGGCCACGGCTGCCAAAGCCGCCGGAATGAAGTACATGATCTTCACGACCAAGCACCACGACGGTTTTTGCATGTTCGATTCGAAGCAAACCGACTACAAAATCACCAGCACCAAATCGCCGTTTGCGTCGAATCCGCGCAGCAATGTCACCAAAGAAATTCTGGGGGCCTTTCGGAATGAAGGCTTTATGGTGGGCACGTATTTTTCCAAACCCGACTGGAATACCGAGTCGTACTGGTGGCCGTATTTTCCGCCGAAAGACCGGAACGTGAGCTACGATCCTAAGAAATACCCCGAACTCTGGAAGAAATTCAGCGATTTTTCCTACAACCAGATTCAGGAATTGATGACCGGGTACGGAAAAGTGGACATTCTGTGGCTGGATGGCGGCTGGGTGCGCCCGGCCAGCACCATCGACTCGACCGTGAGTTGGCAGCGCACGATTCCCTACAGCCAGGACATCGACATGGGACGCATCGCCGGGATGGGTCGCCAAAACCAGCCCGGTTTGCTTGTCGTCGACCGGACAGTTTCGGGCGAGTTTGAAAACTACGTGACGCCCGAGCAGCAAATCCCGGATCACTACATGCCGATTCCGTGGGAAAGCTGTCTGACCATGGGCGATAGCTGGTCGTACATTCCGAAAGAAAATTTTAAACCGGCTCGTAAACTGGTGCAAATGCTGGTGGATATTGTTGCCAAAAACGGCAACATGCTGCTGAACATCGCCCCCGGTCCCGATGGCGAATGGCACGAGGAAGCCTACGCGCGGCTGGCGGAAATTGGCGAGTGGATCAAGGTAAACGGCGAGTCGATGTATGGCACCAAACCGCTGGCTCCCTACCGCCAGAACCAGTGGGCTTTTACCGCCAACGGCAAAGTTCAGTATGCGTCGTATTTGCCAACGGAAACCGAAACCGTATTACCGGCTACTTTAACACTCCCGATTGTGCCGACTCAGCCCAAAGCTACGCTGACTATTCTGGGCAGCAAACAGGCCTTGAAATGGAAAAAAGTGGGGAGTGGCGTGGAGGTGAGTGTTCCGGAAAGACTGCGGCAGCAACTGGCCGGCAAACCGGTTTGGGTTGTCAAAATTGGGTAATGGATTAACGAACTTCCGATGAAAAACCGCATTCTTCTTTCTGCGCTTCTGGTCATGGCTACGGTTTTGACGGTTCAGGCGCAACGCATTTACAATTTTCCTCAAGGTCTGGCAATCGGGCCGTGTCACCAGTACGGGCGTGAGGCTTTGTATACCGATCAACTGGCGTACCATTTATACCGGGGGGATTTGAAAAAACCGGCCGAGGGGCAGGGGCTTTCAGTCAGTAGCTCTGATTCGCTTCGGTGGCAAGCTGTCACGCCCGATAAAGAGGGCAAATTCCGGGGGCGTTCGTTCAACAACGGTTATCTCTACCTGACGTACCAGGCCGACCGAGATCAGGTGGCCGTGTTGCAGGCCACTGGGCATAACATGGTGTATGTCAACGGCGCACCCCACGCGGGCGATCCGTATGCGCTCGGCTGGCTGGCCGTTCCGGTCGCGCTGAAAAAGGGACTAAATGAAATTTACCTGCGGACGTCGCAGTTTTCGCGTTTTCAGGGCCTGATGGCGAAACTCGTTTTTCCCGAGAAACCGGTGTTTCTGAAAATCGAAGATCCGACCTTGCCGAGTGTGGTGTTGGGCAACCAGACCGAACCGCTCTGGGGCGCCGTCGTGCTCGTTAACACCACCAACAAACCGCTGGCGGGGTTGAAAATGAAAAGCCGTCTGTCTGGCAAAGAACTGCTAACGGATTTGCCAACGGTTCCGGCCCTGAGTACGCGCAAGGTAGGGTTTCGGATGGACGCGTCGGGCGTTTCCAAAAAAGAAGAGGGGGCGGTTTTGATTAGTTTGTTGCAATCCGGGAAAGCGATTGACGAAAAAGAACTGACGCTATCCGTGGCTGCACCGGGCGAGCATTACAGCCAGACCTTCATCAGTGCCATCGACGGCAGTGTTCAGTATTTCGGAGTGGCTCCCCAAACCAAACCGGATGGTCAGGCTCCGGCTTTGTTTCTGTCGGTCCACGGGGCCGGGGTCGAAGCCATTGGGCAGGCGCGGGCGTATCAGCCGAAAGACTGGGGCGTTTTGGTGGCACCGACCAACCGGCGGCCCCGGGGCTTTAACTGGGAAGATTGGGGGCGACTGGATGCTCTGGAAGTGCTGGATATTGCCAAAAAGCAATTCAAACCCGATCCGCAGCGCATTTACCTGACCGGCCACTCGATGGGCGGACACGGCACCTGGTATCTTGGGGCCACGTTTCCCGGCAATTGGGCGGCTATCGCGCCTTGCGCCGGTTATCCGACCTTAGCCGGTTACGGTTCGCACGACGGCAAAATCCCGGAAGAGGGTGGAACGGCTTTGGAAAAAATGCTCTTGCGAACCAGCAATCCCAGCAACGTGCTGGCCCTCGCGTCCAATTACAAACCGTTGGGCGTCTACATCCTGCACGGCGACGCCGACCGCACGGTTTCGGTGGAATATGCCCGTCAGATGCGCAAACTACTCGGTACGTTTCATCCCGATTTTACGCACTACGAATATCCGGGCGGGTCGCACTGGTACGGCAACGAGAGCGTCGACTGGAAACCGGTTTTCGACTATTTCAAATGGCACCGCATTGCCGCCGACAGCGCCGTCAACGTCATTGATTTCACGACCGCCAACCCCGCCATTTCACCGACGATGCGTTGGGTATCGGTCGAGCAGCAGGTACATCCCTTGCAGTACAGCCGGGTTCAGTTGAAACGGGATAAAAAAGCCAAAACGATTGCCGGGAAAACCGAAAACGTAGAATTGTTATCGTTGAATCTGGCGGATTTTGCCGTTGGAGAAACCGTAACGATTACGCTGGATAGTCTGAAAGCGATTGCGTATCAGGTCAAAAATCCGGCTGAAAAACTATTTCTTGTCAAAAATGCGGTATGGGAAATTGGTAGCAAACCGGCCTTGACAGCGAAAGGTTCTCATCGAAATGGCACGTTTAAAGAACCGTTTAACCACCGGATGGTATTTGTTTACGGTACTTCGGGGACAGCGGCAGAAAACGAATGGGCGTTCAACAAAGCGCGGTACGATGCCGAAACCTGGTATTACCGGGGCAATGGAGCCGTGGATATGGTTTCAGACAAGGAATTCAATCCGGCGCAATTTGCCGACCGGGGTGTGGTGCTTTTCGGTAATGCGACAACCAACTCGGCCTGGAGCAAACTGTTGAAAGACTGCCCGATTCAGGTTAGTCGAGGGGCGTTACGGATTGGAAATGAGCAATATACCGGCGAAGACGTCAGTGCTTATTTTAGCTGGCCCCGCGCCGACAGCCCGGTGGCTTCGGTGGCAGTGGTGACCGGAACCGGTTTGGCAGGCCTGAAAGCCGCCGATGCCAACCAGTATTTTGCGGCCGGCAGCGGTTTTCCGGATTATATGATTTTCGGCCTGGACATGGCCAAAGAGGGCATCAAGGGCGTCAGAAAAGCCGGTTTTTTTGACAATACCTGGAAACTGGAGAGTCGGGAAGCGGTGGGGAAGTAGGGCTCAGGACTCGGTAAAGATTTCTTTGATACGCATTCGAAAACCGCTGATCACTTCAGATTCCAGAACACCATCTTTCAATTTTTGCGCTAGTTGAATCGCGTTTCCGTCGAGCAGATATTGTTCGACGGTTTCGTGTTCGACATCCACAATCCAGTATTCACGGACGCCATGAAGCGCATAATCAGTCATCTTGATGCCGTAGTCGCGTTCTTTTGTGCTGTCAGAAAGGATTTCGACCACAAAATCGGGCGGGGGAAAGGCCGATTGCTTTGGTTCAAATTGAACGGATTTCTCCTGATTCCAAAAGCAAATGTCGGGTTCGTAATCGTTCCGGGTGAGACGAACCATCACTTTTTCATAACCGACTTCACCTAAATGGTTATCATAGATATACGGTATGAGCCGCCGGGTGATTCGTGTTGAAGCTTTCCAATGCCGCCCATAAACCGGTGAATGATAGATGATTTCACCGAGGATAAACTCGGCTTTCTTCCCTTCGTCGACCTCGGCCCAGAATTGATGACGACGGCGTTGTTCTTCCTGCCAGGCGTTTTCAAGTTCATCCAGCAGTTCTCGTAAATTCGGCGCTTTCAGGAAGTCATCAATAGTCGTCATGCGTGTAGAAAAAGCTTTTTACAAATATAATAAGATTTCTTCGGGGCTGTTACAATCCGGTTCCGACACTTTATTTTTGCACGCAAGGTTATAAGCCCCCGGTTTTTCTCTTTATTGTTAAAAAAGTAAACCCTCCATAATGAAACTATTTCGCTTTGGCTCACCGGACAATGAACGCCCCGGTGTCATGCTGCCTTCGGGTGCCAGTCTGGATGTAACCGCTTTCGGACATGATTACGACGAAACTTTCTTTGCGACCAACGGCCTTGAAAAACTGGCTACCTGGTTAGAAACCAACGCGGCAAGCTGCCCCAGCGTGTCGGGAAGTGTTCGCCGGGCGTCGTGTATCAAACGGCCGTCCAAGATCGTCTGTGTGGGGCTGAACTACGCCAAACATGCCGCCGAAACCAATGCCCCGGTTCCTGCTGAACCCATTTTGTTTTTCAAATCCACCACGGCGTTGGTTGGTCCGGATGACAACGTGATGATTCCGAAAGCGTCTGAAAAAACGGACTGGGAAGTGGAACTGGCGATTATCATTGGCAAAAAAGCCACGTATGTTTCCAAAGAAGACGCCTTCGACTACATCGCAGGTTACGCCGTTCACAACGACTACAGCGAACGGGCGTTCCAGTTGGAGCGCGGTGGGCAGTGGGTTAAGGGCAAAAGTGCCGACACCTTCGCACCCCTCGGGCCGTTTATGGTGACGAAAGACGAAGTGCCGAATCCAAATAAACTGGGTCTCTGGCTGCGCGTCAACGGCGAGTCATTGCAGGATTCCAACACCGACGACATGATTTTCGACGTTCCCACGCTCGTTAGCTACATCAGCCAGTTCATGACGCTGCTCCCCGGCGATGTCATTTCGACCGGAACGCCATCCGGCGTCGGCATGGGCCTCAAACCGCAACGCTTCCTCAAACCCGGCGACGTGGTAGAACTCGGCATCGAAGGCTTGGGCACTCAGAAGCAAACGGCTATTGCTTACAGTTAAGGAATATGATGATCGATTCTCACCAGCATTTCTGGTTCTACAATCCGGAACGGGATGGCTGGATTACGGAAGAGATGCAACGGATTCGGCGGGATTTTTTGCCCGCCGATCTGGAGCCGGTTTTGAAACAGAACGGGATTGATGGCTGTGTGGCCGTGCAGGCCGATCAGTCGGAATCGGAAACGCTGTTTTTGCTGCAACTGGCCGAAGCATATGATTTTATCAAAGGCGTAGTCGGCTGGGTCGATCTTCGGGCGAATAATCTGTACGAACGGCTGGAATTCTTCTCACAGTTTGAAGAACTGAAAGGATTTCGGCACGTCGTCCAGGGCGAACCGGACGATTTCATGACGCGCCCGGAATTCATTCGCGGTGTCCGGCAATTGGCGGCATTTGATCTGACGTACGACATCCTGATTTACCCCACGCAACTGAAAGCCGCTCTGCATCTGGTTCGGACGGTTCCGGAGGTGTCGTTCATCATCGACCACATCGCTAAACCGTATATCAAGGACCAGAAAATCAACACATGGTCGAACTACATGGCCGAGATTGCCAAAAGTCCGAACGTGTATTGCAAAGTGTCGGGGATGGTGACGGAAGCCGATTGGCAGACCTGGAAACCGGAGGATTTTCGCCCGTATCTCGATGTGGTTTTCGAACATTTCGGTCCCAACCGGCTGGCTTTCGGCTCCGACTGGCCGGTTTGCCTCGTGGCTGCGGAGTATGAAGAAATGAAAAGCATTGTGGAGGAGTACGTGAAGCCCTGGGGCGAAGATGTTCGACAAAAGGTGTTTGGCAGCAATGCCGTAAAGTTTTATAACCTGTAAAGGCGAAAGCCTGATTTTTAACCATTCCTACCAGAAACTATGCGGATTTTTGTCCGTGCGTACGTGTATGAACCTGAACCTACAAGACAAAATAATCATCGTCACGGGCGGGGCGAAGGGCATCGGCGAGGGCATCTCGACCGTGCTGGCTGCTGAAGGAGCAACCCCGGTGATCATCGGACGCAACGCAACCGACAATCAGAAAACCGTTGACGCCATCACCGCGACGGGCGGTAAAGCGTTTCAGATTGCTGCCGAACTGACCCGGCCGGAAGAATGCAAAAAAGCCGTCGAGCAAACCCTGGCGCAATTTGGCCGCATCGACGGCCTGGTGAACAACGCGGGCGTCAATGACGGCGTTGGGTTGGAAAGCGGTGACTACGAGCGGTTTATGCAATCGCTGCATAAGAACATGGTTCACTATTATCTGATGGCGCACCATGCGCTGCCCGCTCTGAAAGAATCCAAAGGGGCGATTGTGAACATCACCTCCAAAACCGCCGAAACCGGGCAGGGGAACACCTCGGCGTATGCCGCAGCCAACGGCGGTCGCAATGCACTGACGCGGGAATGGGCGGTGGAACTGTTGCCATATAGCATCCGGGTCAATGCCGTGGTGGTGGCCGAATCGTGGACGCCCCTGTACGAAAACTGGATCAAAACGTTTGACAATCCGCAGGAGAAGCTGGACAGCATCGTATCAAAAATACCGCTCGAAAAACGCATGACGACCCCGGAGGAAATTGCCAATATGGTGGTCTTTCTGTTGTCCGACAAATCCAGTCACACAACGGGGCAACTCATCTACGTGGATGGTGGATATGTGCATCTGGACCGGGCTTTGACCTGATCAATTGTGAATTGTTATTGAGCGATTGAGTGCCGCCGTGCGGTGAATCGCAAATAAATACCTACATCCTAATTTTCGGACTTTTCATGGCCTCCGTTCCCTCTTCCACCACCGCCAAATCCGCCGGTTCAATGCGCGGCTACACGCTGGCGTTTGCGCTGGTAACCAGTTTGTTTTTTCTCTGGGCCTTCGTCCATAATCTGGAACCCATTCTGATTCCGCACTTAAAGAAAGCGTGTCAATTAACGGATTTGCAGTCGGCCTTGATTGACTCGGCGGTTTATCTGGGGTATTTCATCATGGCCTTACCCGCCGGTTTTGTGATGAAAAAATACGGCTACCAGCGCGGTATCATTGCCGGTTTATTGATGTATGCCGCCGGAGCTTTTCTATTCGTTCCGGCCGCCGACACCCGGATGTACGGTTTTTTTCTGGGTGCCCTGTTCATCATTGCATCGGGTTGTGCGTTTCTGGAAACGGCTGCGAATCCGTACGTAACCATTCTGGGTGATCCGGCCACGGCCACGACCCGGCTGAATTTCAGTCAGTCGTTCAACGGTCTGGGGGCTTTTCTGGCACCGGTCGTGGGCGGTCGGGTGATTCTGAGCGGCATTGAGCATTCGGAAGCCGAGTTGGCTGCCATGTCGGCGGATCAACTCAACTCCTATTTGCAATACGAAGCCGATCAAGTCAAAATGCCGTATGTGGTCATTGGCGTCGTGGTGGTTGCTGTGGCCGCTTTGTTCATGTTTACCAAATTGCCGGACATCAGCGAAAGCGAAAAGAAAGCGCCTTCGACCCTGGGTTCGGTGTTTCGGCACCGGCATTTGCGCTGGGGCGTCATTGCGCAGTTTTTCTACGTCGGCGCGCAGGTGTGTGTCACCAGTTTCTTCATCCGGTTTGCCAAATTTTCCAGCGACGTTCCCGAAAAAACCGCTGCCGAATGGCTGGGTTGGGCCATGTTGGGCTTTTTGATTGGCCGGTTTATCGGGACGTACCTCATGCGGTTTGTGTCGGCCAACCGCCTGCTAACCATCTATTCCCTGATTAGCGTGCTGCTGCTGGTGGTGGCCATGACCATGCGCTCCCAAATCGCGGTTTGGGCGATCTTTGCCGTTCCGTTTTTTGAATCGATCATGTTTGCCACGATCTTCTCGCTGGGCATCAACAAACTGGAAGAAGATACCGAACTGGGTTCATCCCTGCTCGTAATGGCCATTGCCGGGGGCGCGTTATTCCCGGTTTTGATGGGCTACATTTCCGACCAGAGCAATATCAAAGTCGCCTACATTGTCCCCCTCCTGTGTTTTCTGGTGGTGGCCTATTACGGCTGGCGGGGATACAAACCTGAAAACGAAACGATGGGTTATGAATGATGAACGATGGATGCGTGCGTCAGCTAATTCATCGTTCATCATTCATAACCCATCATTCTTCTATGCGCTACTGCTTCGCTCTTGACCTCATCGATGATCCGGCTTTGATTGCCGAATACGAGAAATACCACGAAAAACTCCGGCCCGAAATCGAAGAGAGCATTCGCTCGGCGGGGATAACGGAAATGGAGATTTACCGGATTGGCAACCGGTTGTTCATGATCATGGAAACCGATGATTCCTTTTCGTTTGAGAAAAAGGCCGCTATGGATGCCGCGAACCCGAAAGTACAGGAATGGGAAGCGCTGATGTGGACCTACCAGCAGGCGTTGCCGATGGCAAAACCGGGCGAAAAATGGATGCTGCTGGATAATATTTTTACGCTTTAAATACGGCCTGCCGGAGAGGAAGCTGTCAGAAACAGGATTTGTGCGTATTTTTGGCAGGAACCAACTGTGCGACTGTATGCGAATCTGTTTATTGATTGTGGTGCTGGTGTTTGAATTATTTCGGGAAACAAACGCGCAATCGACCATTACCGTTCTGACTTTCAACATCCACCACGGGGCCAATGCCCAGGAACACAATACCATTGTTCAGATCGGACGGTTGATCCGGGAATATAAACCCGACATCATTGCTTTGCAGGAAGTGGACAGTGTGACCACCCGAAGCCGGGGGCAGGATCATCTGGGGCAATTGTCACGGTTAACGTCAATGTATCCGCTGTATGGAAGTGCCATCGATTTTCAGGGCGGTAAGTACGGGACAGCTATCTTGTCGAAGTACCCTATCATTGCAAATCAGAAGATGATGTTACCAAATCCGGATAAAACCGAGCAGCGGATTTTGCAGTGTGCGTACGTTGAATTATCAGAAAAGACAACGGTCCGTTTTTGCAATTCACACCTCGACCACCAATCCCCGCTGAACCGGAGTCTCCAATTGGCATTCATCGATAAAACCCTGGAGAACAGCATTCAACCCGTCATCTGGTGTGGTGATCTGAACACTGACCCCGATGATCCGGAAATTGAAAAGCTGTTGGATCGCTGGTCGGACGCCGGACGGGATTCGCATACCTCGACGCTGGTTGGTACCGGAGCGCGGATCGATTACATCCTGAGTCTGAAACAAAGCGAACTGGAACTGGTTCGGTACCGGGTTTTGGATGTGCCGAAATTGTCGGATCACCTGCCGGTTTTGGCAACGTATCGCTTCCGAAAACCCAAAAAATAAGAGACCGTTGTACGGGGCTAAACGGGTTTAAAACCGCTGGTAACGCTGAACGGTCTGACGTAAACTGCTCACTAAACCATGAAAGTTGCCCTTTTTTTGCCGTGTTACGTCGATCAGTTTTACCCGAAAGTTGGCATCGCCACGCTGCAACTGCTGGAAAAACTGGGTTGCACGGTTACCTATCCGCTAAACCAGACCTGCTGCGGACAGCCGATGGCCAATTCGGGGTTTGAAAATCTGGCCCACGATTGCAACGAATTGTTTGTCGAAAACTTCGGGGATCATTACGACGCGATTGTCTGTCCGTCAGGGAGTTGTGCGCTTCATATTAAACATCACCTGCATTCGGACAAACGGGAAGGCGACGCGCTGCAAATCCGCAGCCACATGTATGAACTGACCGAATTTTTGACGGACGTGCTGAAAGTGAATCACCTGTCGGCCCGGTTTCCGCACAAGGTCGGCCTGCACCAGAGTTGCCACGGACAACGCGGTTTGCATCTTTCCCAGATGTCGGAACTGGTTGCCGCGCCGTATTCCAAACCGGAAAAGCTGTTGAACATGGTGGATGACCTGGAGTTGATCAGCCTCGACCGGAAAGACGAATGCTGCGGTTTTGGCGGGACGTTTTGTGTTTTTGAGGAAGCGGTTTCGGCGCGAATGGGAATCGACCGGGTGGAAGACCACATCCGCAACGGGGCTGAAGTGCTGACCGGTGGCGACATGTCGTGTCTGATGCACCTGGAAGGCATTGTTCGCCGGAACAAATTGCCGGTGAAGGTGATGCACATCGCCGAAATACTGAATCAGGAGTAACCGTTGAAAAAATAGTTGTCCAATTATCTTGACAATATGTAAAGTATATTTTACATTTGGTCAACGTAATTAGACATATCTATGAAAACACACTGGTTATTTCCGAATCAATACCGGCTGATCGGCTGGATTTTGTTTGTTCCATCGACGATTTTGGGTTTGCTGGTTTTGCATGCCGAATTTCGGTTTGATTTTCTGGATATTTCGCTTCGCGCACCAGAAGAAAATGCAGCCTGGGTTTATAAAATAATCTGGTGGTTGAGTGGTGGGGGCGATTTTTTAAATGGGGGTATTAACTCCATGAATCTGACCGACGAACTGGCGACCCTTGGGGCTATTATCGGTCTGTTGTTGATCGCTTTTTCGAAAGAGAAAGTGGAGGACGAGATGATCAGCCAGTTACGGCTGGAATCATTGCAATGGGCGGTGTATGTGAATTATCTGGTTTTGGGGGTGCTCATTCTTTTGGTTCACGGTGGCCTTTTTTTTAGTGTCATGATTTACAACCTGTTTACGGTATTGATTGTATTCATTATCCGGTTTCGGCTCGCCATTCGCCGGAATGAAAAGACGGTTTTGATGGCGTTATGAAAAACCGGATTAAAGTAGAGCGAGCTGAAAAGGATTTATCACAGGCGGATTTGGCGGGGCAGATCGGCGTGAGTCGGCAAACGATCAATTCCATCGAAACCGGTCGTTACGTGCCTTCCACGATTCTGGCGTTGAAACTGGCGCAGGTGTTTGAGAAAACCGTGAACGAGATCTTTCAACTGGAGGAAACGGATTAAACCCGATGCCGAATTTGAAAGAATTATGTTGAACCGCATCAACCATTTGCTTGAACAAAACGTTGACTTTGCACTGGAGACGACACTTTCGACACGATCGTACGTTCAGACCATTAGAAGCGCGAAACAGATCGGTTATTCGGTTACTTTGTTCTATGTGTGGCTTGAATCCGTTGAACTGGCGAAAGAGCGGGTGGGCATTCGGGTTGCAAAAGGAGGGCACTCGATTCCGCCGGATGTGATTGAGCGACGCTACAGTCGGAGTATTGAAAATTTATTGACTTTATACATTCCCATAAGTGATCGATTTTTAGTCATTAATAATTCCGGGACAGTTCCTGAATTTATTGCACAAGGGGGAATAGCTGCCACGCTTGATTTGTTTAATGTAAAAATCTGGGAGAAGATTAACCAAAATGGGCGAGATTAAAATCACTCCGGAAAACGAAAAACTTCTGGAAGGAATGCGCCGGGCTGTTCAGCGCGTTATTGAACAGGCAAAACGAAACGACGAAGAACTGGTGATTGCCCGGGATGGAAAACCCGTTCGGGTCAAAGCCCGCGACCTCTAACATGATGAACCACTCCGAAGCCGCCGAAGTATTTACGGAAGACGTCGACCGAACCACCTGGCACGACAAGACGCTGTGGTTTGTGCGCGAGAAACGCGACAAAGCCGTTTTTCAAATTCCGGAATGGGAAGCCCTGCGCGAAGCCGGTTCCCGCATCAAGCACAATGCCTTGTCCAATCTGGATGAATACCTGCTGGAGTTTGAGCAGAACGCCATCAAAAACGGGGTGAAAATCCACTGGGCTGCGGATGGACACGAGCACAACGAAATCGTGCTACAGATTCTGAAAGAAACCGGGGCCACCCAGATGGTGAAAAGCAAGTCGATGCTGACGGAAGAATGTCATTTGAACGATTTCCTGATGGAAAAAGGCGTCGATGTGGTTGATACGGATCTGGGCGAACGCGTGGTTCAACTCGCTGGCGAACCGCCCAGCCACATTGTGATGCCCTGTATTCACAAGAAAAAAGAAGAAATCGGGGAGCTTTTCCATGAACATCTGGGGACAGAAAAAGGCGCATCCGATCCAAAATACCTGGCCGAAGCCGCGCGCCAGCACCTTAGGGAGAAATTCCTGACGCGACGGGCAGCCCTCACCGGTGTCAACTTTGCCATTGCCGAAACAGGCGGTTTTGTGGTCTGTACAAACGAAGGCAATGCGGATATGGGCGCTCACCTGGCTGATGTTCACATTGCCAGCATGGGCATCGAAAAAATCATTCCGAAGGCGCATCACCTCGGCGTTTTTCTGCGGCTTTTGGCCCGGAGCGCCACAGGGCAACCCATCACGACGTATTCCAGCCATTTTCACCGGCCCCGCCAAGGCCAGACGATGCACATCATCATCGTCGACAACGGCCGGACGACGCAACTGGGTCGCCCGGATTTTCGGAACTCGCTCAAGTGCATCCGCTGCGGAGCCTGCATGAACACCTGCCCGGTGTATCGCCGGAGTGGCGGACACAGTTACCACAATGCCGTGGCTGGCCCCATTGGCTCCATTCTGGCCCCGAACCTGGACATGCGGAAAAACGCTGATTTGCCGTTTGCGTCGACGCTTTGCGGTTCCTGCTCGAACGTCTGCCCGGTTAAGATTGACATCCACGATCAGCTTTACAAGTGGCGGCAGGTGCTGGTGGCTGAGGGCTACGTCGATAGCACCAAAAAGCAGGGCATGAAGCTGATGGCGAGCGTCTTATCCAGCCCGAAACTGTTCCGGTTTTCCGGGAAAGCCGGTCGGACGATGATGCGGTTATTGCCTTATTCGGTCTCCAATCCCCTCAATCCCTGGTTTAAGCAGCGCGAAATGCCGGAACCGCCCAAAGAGAGTTTCCGGGAGTGGTATGTGAACAGAGAAACGAAAAAATGAACAGTCGCGAACGAATTCTCTCTGCTGTGAAGCAGAACAAACCCGAGCTTCAACCTTTGCCCGAAACGACCCGGTTCCAGTCCGATTACCCGGATCTGGTTGCCAAGTTTTCGGAAATCCTTCGGTTTATCGGCGGAACGCCGGTGCTGGTGGCAGACTACGCGGAAGCGGAGACCTATATCCGGCAGACCTACAGTGACTTGCCCAGTGTGGTGAGCAAAGTGCCGGCTTTACAGCATCTGGCAACCACAGAGTGGGACGTCCTGGATCCGCACCAACTGGAAACCGTCGATTTGGCCATTATTCAGGGCGTTTTTGGCGTGGCCGAGAACTCGGCCATCTGGGTGCCGGAGGAGCGGGGAGGCCACCGTGTTTTGCCGTTTATCTGCCAGCATCTGGTATTACTGCTCAACACGGCTGACCTGGTGCCGAACATGCACGACGCCTACGAACGGCTGAACATAAGCGAATCGGGCTTCGGGGTATTCATCGCCGGGCCGTCGAAAACCGCCGATATTGAGCAGGCATTGGTCATTGGAGCCCACGGTGCGCGGAGCCTTTCCGTGGTTTTGTTGCAAAATTCATAACTGAAAAGTGAAAGGCCATATTGTAAAAACCGTATATTGGCCAAAAACGGGCAGCAACGTGGCAACCATTTATCTAGATACCTGCACTCTGCGATCCTGGCGTGATGGCGATGAATTTTCGTTATCTGAACAGGCCAACAACCGAAAAATCTGGGACCGTGTCCGGGATTTTTTTCCGCATCCCTATACCGTCCGTGACGCCAGTTCCTGGATCCGGATGAATCGTTCGTATCAACAACCGGTCAATCTGGCGATTGATATTGGCGGCAAAGCCGTTGGCAATGTGGGGTTTACCATCAAAGAGGACATTTACCGGCACAATGCCGAGATTGGCTATTGGCTGGGCGAATCGCACTGGGGGCAGGGTATCATGACCGAAGTGCTGCCGGCCATGGTCAACTACATTTTTGTTAATTTTCAGGTAAACCGGCTTTTTGGCTGCGTTTTGGAGGGAAACAAGGTGTCGATGCGGGTATTGGAACAGGCGGGTTTTCGGGCTGAAGCCGTTCTGAAAAAAGCCGCCATCAAGAACAATCAATACCTCGACGAACACATATTCGCTTTGCTCCGCGAAGAATTTGTAACCCGGCAGGAGCGTATTTCCCTGGCCGGAAAGCAGTAGGGTTCCCCGGAAAGTTGTTTCTTTGCACTCATGCCAAAAATAGTCATTGCCATCGACGGCTATTCCAGTTGTGGAAAAAGTACGACGGCCAAACAGGTGGCTGCCCGGATGGGCTATGCCTACATCGATACGGGTGCTATGTACCGTTCCGTGAGTTTGTATTTTATCCAGAATCACGTTGCCCTCACCAATCCCAAAGCCGTCCAGGATGCGCTTCAACTTATTCAGATTACCTTCAATTTCAATCCCAGAAATGGCCGGAACGAAACCTGCCTGAACGGTTTGAATGTTGAAGAGGAAATCCGGAAAATGTACATATCCAATATCGTCAGTGAAGTCAGTGCGATTCCCGAAGTGCGGTATGCCATGGTCGCCCAGCAACAGAAGCTGGGGCGCAGACGGGGCGTGGTCATGGACGGACGGGATATCGGGACGAAGGTATTTCCAGACGCGGAACTGAAAATTTTTATGACGGCCGACGCCACCATTCGGGCGCAGCGCCGACAGATTGAGTTGCTGCAGAAGGGCGAAATGGTGGGGCTTGATGTAATTTTGGAGAACCTCAAAAAGCGGGATTTTATCGACAGCAATCGCAGCGAGGGGCCGCTTCGGAAAGCTGAAGATGCCATTGAACTGGATACCTCCTTCATCACCATCGACGAGCAAATTGACTGGGTGATTCAACTGGCCGATGAGAAAATCTCTAACCTCCACCGAAAAGGGCACTTCAAACCCATTGATGCATGACCGCCGATTATTTGATTGTCGGACAGGGTATTGCCGGGTCGGTATTGGCCTGGACGCTCCATCGGCGGGGTAAAAAAGTCGTTCTCGTCAACTCTTCCCATCTTCCTTCGGCATCGCTGGCGGCAGCGGGAATTTTCAATCCGCTGACGGGAAAAAAACTCGTCCGCACCTGGAAGGCCGATCAGTTGTTTCCGTTTCTGACGGCTTTCTACGGCGAAGTCGAGCGGGAACTGAAGATTCCTTTGCTCCATTTTTCCAACATTTACCGCCCCTTCCGTTCGGTTGAAGAACAAAACAGTTACCTGGCCCAGACGTCCGATTCCTCCATCGGTCGCTATGTGGCCGAATCCGTTGACAATCAGCAGTATCAGCCCTATATTCACAACCCGTTTGGTGGTCTGGAAGTAACCCGGTCCGGCTGGGTGGATGTGCCGGTTTTTTTGAACGCCATCCGGCTTTTTTTTCAGGAGCAAAACCGGTATATCGAAACAGATTTTGACGCTAAGGGAATAGAAATCAGGGCGAATGGGGTTTTATGGCAGGAAGGCGTCTACGACAAAATCATTTTCTGTGAAGGCCCCCATGCGCATCGAAATCCGTTGTTCGACTGGCTACCCTACAATCCCGTGAAAGGGCAGGTTCTGGATGTTACGATGGACAATTATCCGGTTACCAGCATCGTTAATCAGGGAGCCTTTATAATGCCCGTTGAATCAAATCGTTACCGAATTGGAGCGACTTACACCTGGCATGACATCGACTGGCAAACAACCGAGGACGGAAAAGCGTTTCTACAGCAGAAAGTACAGGGTCTGCTGAAAGTTCCGTACCGGATTGTCGGGCAGCGGGTCGGCATTCGTCCGGCTACCAAAGACCGGCGGCCGTTGATTGGCTTGCATCCGGCCCATCCGGCGGTGGGGATTTTCAATGGGTTGGGTACCAAGGGCGTATCACTGGCCCCGTATTTTGCCGACCAGTTCGCCGACTTTCTGGAAGGTCGGAAAGAATTAGACCCGGAGGTTAATATTGAGCGTAGCTTTTCGTTATATTACAGTGGAAAAAATGTTGGATAAGGTTTGAGGCCGGTTGTTCAATCCCGGAGTCATCAGATCTGAAACCATTTCTAAAAGTAGCGTTACATATGAGTAAGCAATTTATACTCTGCCTGGCCGGACTGTTGCTGGTAATGAATGAAGTGGTGGCACAAAACTATCCTTCGCAGGAACAGTTTGGGAGAAACCGTATTCAATACCGGAAGTTTGATTGGAAGGTAATCAAAACCTCCAACTTTGAGATCTATTTTTATCAGGAAGGCAACCAGATTGCCAATTTAACGGCGCAGTATGCCGAAACGGATTTTGACCGGATCACCGAAATCCTGGGCTATACGCCGTATAACCGCATCAAGGTTTTTATTTACAACTCGCCCCAGGAGCTTTCCCAAAGTAACATTGGTCTGAGTGCGCCCAGCGGCACGAATTACAAGGAGTTAAGCCTGGCCAAATCGCGGCTGGAACTGGCTTTCACGGGCGACCAGATTAGCTTTCGCAAGCAATTGATTAAGGAAGTTTCGCTGCTTTTCGTCTACGATATGCTCTATGGCGGCAGTTTGAAAGACGCCCTGCAAAGCTCACTACTCCTTTCGTTGCCGGAATGGTATATGCCGGGCATTGCATCCTACATTGCCGATGGCTGGAGTGTTGACCTGGACGATTACATGCGCGACGTCGCACTGACGCGCCCGGTTCGTAAACCGTCCACACTGGTGGGGGAGGAGGCCATGTATGTAGGCCATTCCATCTGGAATTACATTGCGGAGCGTTACGGGAAAGATAATATTTCCAACATTCTGAACCTGACCCGTATCATCCGGAACGAGCAGAACAGCATTGCCAGCACGCTGGGGGTTCCGTATTCGCGGTTTTTGCGGGAATGGCGGGAATATTATTCGTCGATGGCCAAACCGGTTGTCGATGCCTACAAACCGGGTGAAGACGGTTTTCAGGTAACGGTTTCCAGTTCCAAAGAGCCCGCCCAACTGACCAGTCTGAAACTGAGCCCCGACCAGAGCCAGTATGCCTATGCGACGGCCTGGCGCGGAAAGTTTGAAGTAACCGTGGTCAACACCCAGACCCAGAAAAAGCAGGTGATTCGAAAAGGAGGTTACAAGCAGGACGAATCGCCCGTAAAACCGGCTTCTCCGCTCGTTACCTGGCAGCGCGACAACCTGCTGGTGTTGACCGAAGAGCGGGGACAGACTTACTTATATGTATACAACAACCTCGATAAAAAAGCGAAGCTCAAGCAACGGATGGTCGTTCGGGGTGTTAGTCAGGTGATCGATATGGATGCTTCCGACGACGGAGCGAGTGTGGTGTTCAGTGCGGATCGTCGGGGGCAAAATGACTTATACCTCTTCAGCATGGGCCGGGGAACCGTGCAGCAACTGACGAATGATTTGTACGACGATCTGTATCCGCAGTTTGTGGGCCGAACCCGGCAAATCGTGTTTTCTTCGAACCGGCACATCGACTCCCTCAGCCTCGACAAAGGAAATTACAAATCCATTCGCAATCAACTCAGTCTGTTTCTGCACGACGGAACGCCCCGCGTCGAGGTGGTGAGCCGCCTGACCGACTCGCTGAGTATCGCCATGCGTCCGGTAGCTTCTTCCGAAAATATTATCTATTATCTCGATGATGCAACTGGTGTGCGGAATCTCGCCAAAATGGATGTTGAAACCAAAACGAGGGAATTTGTTACCGGTTTTAGTCAGAATATCCGTCGCTACGACCTGAATCCTACGTCGGGCGCGATGGTCTACAGCCAGTTGAAAAATGGGAGTGAGGTCATTGGGTTTCGGCCCCGGGTCAACCTGAACCAGGCGCGCCAGTTGCCGCTCACCCGCCGGGCTACCGTTCAGGAAGTTCCCAAGGCCGTGGCAACTCCCACGACGGCTCCCAGTACGAGTTCTGTGACGGCGGCCAAAACCGTCGATTCCACGGCAGTAACTGCGCTAAAGCTGGAGCCGGGCGAGGTCGATACGGACAACTACCAGTTTGACAGTGATGTGGCCAAAACCATTGAATTTAAGCAACGCCGGAGTACAAACACGTCGGCATCGGTGGCCATCCCGCGCACCCGCCGACGGGAGAATGTAACGATTCGGGGGCCTTACAAATACCAGGGCTTGTTCGTCGCGAGTGATGCCAGTTCCGATTGGCGGATCGATCCAATCCGAGGTTTTGGCTATTTTCAGTCGCTCACCATGAATGACCTGCTGGAAAACCACATCATCCGGGCCGGTTTGTTCATCACCACCAACCTCCGGAACAGCGACCTGTTTACCGAGTACCACAAACTGGTAAACCGGATTGATTACAGCGCCCGGTTTGACCGGAAGACGATTTTCTCCGATGCGGGTCAATACCAGAAATACCGGTTCAACAAAGTAACCCTGTCGGCTTCGTACCCTATTTCTGTGAACAGCCGGTTTACGGTAGCACCTTTCTACATCGTAACCCGCTACCTGGACTTGTTGCAGGTGGGCGGCAGTTCGTCGGACTACACCGGTGCGAAAGCGGAATACGTTTTTGATAATACGACTCTCAACGGAATGAATATGATTGAGGGAACCCGTTTCAAGCTCCGGTACGAAAATTACATCGGTTTGACGGAAAAAGTGGAAAGTGGCGTTCGAAGAGGAGCGGGCAGCTTTGACCGGATCACGGTTGACCTGCGGCATTATCAAAAAATCCACCGGGATATTATCCTCGCTCTGCGTTTGTCCGGTAGCCATTCAGCCGGTGCGGCACCCAAAAAGAGTACATTGGGCGGGATGGAAAACTGGATCGGCATTTCGGAAGGCATCAAAGAAGACAAGGCGAACAACCCCTTGTTATTGTCTCCCAACCGGGACAACCGGGATGTGTTCTTCCTGGATCTGGCGGCTCCGTTGCGCGGCTTCCGCTTGGGTAAGCTGACTGGTAACAGTCACATGCTTGCCAACGCCGAACTGCGTCTGCCCGTCATCCGGTATTTGCATCGGGGACCGGTTACGTCCAATTTTCTCCGGAATTTTCAGTTGGTTGCTTTTAGTGACATTGGTACGGCCTGGGCCGGAAAAGGTCCGTTCAGCCGGCAAAATAGCCTGAACACCGAGATCGTGGGAGGAGCAGGTGACCCTTTCCAGGCAACCGTTACCAATTTTAAAAATCCTTTTTTACTGGGATACGGTGCCGGTGCCCGAACGATGCTCTTTGGTTACTACGTCAAGTTTGATTATGCCTGGGGGGTTGAAAATAATGTGGTCGGGAAACCGGTGGCTTATCTAACCCTGGGCTACGATTTCTAAACTTTCTCATCCTTCCTGCTAGAAAAACCTGCCACCCGGCAGGTTTTTTGCGTTTAGGCTCCATTTGTTTCATTCGCGGGACAAGCTATGGCATAATTTTAGCTATTGATTGTGTGTACAAATATAGAATTATGTTTCCTTTTTTAAGTATCTGCGCGGGAGGATGTATTTGAATACACAGCATAGCTCAAACAGGCGATTCGGCAATGTTTTAGTTATCAGGAGGCTATACTATTTTGACGGAAATCCTGTGGATTGGAAGTGACTTTTATCGTCAAGTTAAGTCTGAAATAAAGGTACACGCTGTTTGCTGGCGAAGTCTGTCGGAAACAGAACTAAAAGGTCATCAGATGAAAAGAACATCTACTTTGCGTGCAGACAGAAATGGGCAGACAAATACGAAGTACAACCACTACACGATTCCGGTAATCGTGCGTGCTTCATTTGCCCCGGAAGTAACTCGCCGTCATACATTAGTGTCAAATAATTGCTTGTCAAAGCAATTTAAAATATTGTTCTTTAAGCAAGCGATGATGGCATCCCATCGTCTGTGGCAAACGATCCTTGTTCTGCTTTTTAGCGTCGGAATGGCGGTTGCCCAGAACCCCAATGTATATGTTCACAAGAAAATCGATAATGCTCACCCGGCTTTAAATGAGATCGTTTCATACACCGTTGTGGTGGGAAATGACGGAAACGGCCCTGCGAATGGCGTTGTGGTAAAAGACGACCTGTCAACCGGTGCTCAATACAGTACGCACACGGTTTTACGGGGTTCCGGGTTGTTTACACCGGCCAGTGGTAATTGGAACATTGGCGTTCTGGCTGCGGGTGATTCGGTTATACTGGAATTAAAAGCGAAAGTACTGGAGCGGGGCGTATGGTTTAATACCGCTGAGGTAACGGAAATGCAGGGTACGGATCCCAACTCGGTGCCCAATAATCACGATTTATCGGAAGACGACATTGCACTAACCTGTTTTTCCGTACCGATTCAATGGTACGCCGGTGATGAATTTACGGTTTCCATTCCAATACCGCTAACGAATGTTCAATGGACCCGAAATGGGCTAAGCCAGTTTTCGGCAGATCAGGCCGTGGCGACGGGGAGTACATTGGTCATCAAATCGATTGGTACCTATTCTTTTACGGGAATGTTCGGAAGCTGCCCGGTGGGTGGCTGTTGTGCTATAGAAGTCATTCCGGGGCCGGAGTGCGAGATTCTTGCCACGGCCAGTGCCAATCCAACGTGTGAAGCCAGTCCATTGGTGTTGAGTGCAACTGCCCAGGGAGGCACTGCTCCGTACCAATATGCCTGGACCGGGCCCAATGGATTTTCGAAAACCGGTCAAAGCCAGACCATTCCTGTGGCGACGACCGCCAATGCGGGGGTGTATACGGTGAAAATAACCGATGCAACCGGTTGCACGGCCTTGTCCAGTACAACCGCTTTGATTGGCACCTTACCGATTGCCATCTGTAACTCTCCGGTTTGC
Organism: Larkinella punicea; assembly: GCF_003334855.1. GTDB lineage: Bacteria > Bacteroidota > Bacteroidia > Cytophagales > Spirosomataceae > Larkinella > Larkinella punicea. The sequence continues at coordinate 1,927 of NZ_QOWE01000008.1, read as the reverse complement.
GAAGGAGGAACCATTACCTTGTCGGCAACCGATGGAGGAATAACCTATAAATGGTACGGCCCCAACGGTTTTACAAGTTCCCTGCAAAGCCCGACGATTCCCAACGCAACGACCGCCAACACCGGTAGTTATACAGTTGTGATCACGGGAACATCCGTTTGTTCAGGAACCGCCATAACCAGCCTGAAGATTTTGCCAAAACCAACGGTTACTGCATCGGTAAGCGCGAGCACCTGTTTAGGCGGGAGTTTTAGTCTGTCAGCAACCGCGAGTGGGGGAACGCAACCCTACCACTATATTTGGAGAGGCCCCAATGGTTTTTATGAGACCGGGCAAACGGTGGTGGTGAATAATGCTCAGGTAAGCCATTCCGGTAGTTATACGCTGGCGGTATACAGTCAAAACGGTTGCAGTAATCAGGCTGTAACACAACCGGTAACCGTCAAAGCCTGTATTTGTAATCCATTGGCGGGGGCTTTACCTGCTACCGTTTGTGTGGGCGATATGGTTAGTCTAACAGCAACGAGTGGCTTCAATTCATACAGTTGGAAAGGTCCAAACGGCTTTAGCTCGTCCGTACAAAATCCCGTGATTACCAACGCACAATTGACCCATAACGGCAGTTATACGCTGACCGTAGCGGGTTCTAATTGTACAGGTACCGCTACTGTCAATGTGACCGTGCAAGGCGTGCCATTCCCACAGGTGTCTTCGTCTACAGCCTGTGTAGGCACGACGATGTTGATTATGTTGACATCTGCTGGGGGAGTGTCTTATCTGTGGAAGGGTCCCAACGGGTATTCGAGCAATCAGCAGAACCCGGTGATCAATAATGCGACCGCGGCCAACACTGGCACCTACAGTGTGACGGTAACCAGTGGCATTGGCTGTACGGCAGTAGGCAGTACGCCGGTGGTGGGGACATGTCACATTGACCCCCCTTGCAGTTTGTCGGGTACGGTCGTGTCCTCACAGACGGCGGTTTGTTCGGGCGGCAGTGTAGTGCTGACGGCCAGTGCGACAGGTCAAACCGGCTCGGTGAGTTATCAATGGAGTGGTGGTTTGGGCAGCGGCAGCAGTGTAACAGTGTCGAACCTGACGACGACGAGTACGTATACAGTGGTGATCACCGACAGCCAGAATTGCAGTGTAACCAAAACCGTCACGGTGGTGGTAAATCCCGTGCCGGTGGTGAGTCAGGTGTCTTCATCCACCACCTGCGTAGGCACGGCGGTGCAGATCTCACTCAACCTGAGTGCATCGGGTGGTGTTTCCTACGTTTGGCGCGGTCCTAACGCTTATTCGAGCAATCAGCAGAACCCGGTGATTGCCAATGCAACCACGGCTAACAACGGCACTTACAGTGTGACGGTGACCAGCGGCAGTGGTTGTACGGCGGTGGGCAGCACCCCGGTGGTGGTGGGCACGTGTCCCAATCCACCCTGTAGTCTGTCGGGCACCTTGACGGCTTCTCAGACGGCGGTTTGTTCGGGCGGCAGTGTGGTGCTGACGGCCAGTGCGACGGGTCAAACCGGCTCATTAAGTTATCAATGGAGTGGTGGTTTGGGCAACGGCAGCAGTGTAACGGTATCGAACCTGACGACGACGAGTACGTATACGGTGGTGATCACCGACAGCCAGAATTGCAGTGTAACCAAAACCGTCACGGTGGTGGTAAATCCCGTGCCGGTGGTAAGCCAGGTGTCTTCATCCACCACCTGCGTAGGCACGGCGGTGCAGGTGTCGTTGTCGTTAACGGCATCGGGTGGTGTTTCCTACGTTTGGAAAGGCCCCAACGCTTATTCGAGCAATCAGCAGAACCCGGTGATCAATAATGCGACGAGTGCCCACAGTGGCACTTACAGTGTGACGGTGACCAGCGGCAGTGGTTGTACGGCGGTGGGCAGCACCCCGGTGGTAGTAGGCA
>NZ_QOWE01000007.1 GCF_003334855.1 Larkinella punicea | reverse complement strand
CTTCAATGCCAAGATCAAAGCCTTCCGGGCTCAGTTCAGAGGGGTAAGAAACGTCGAGTTTTTCCTTTATCGATTAACGCAGTTATATGCTTAAACCAAGATGCTCCACAACTTTTGCTCTTGATCCACTTTGATCGCTGGACAAACACATAATAATTAGGATCGCTAGTTAACGAATTGATACCCGAGATGGGTAATGTCTGCCATTGCGTAGTTGGGTTGAGATGCTCATTAGGGCCGGCATTGTTTAAACACACTTTCAACGGCATATTAAAACCTTCGGCACAGTTTATCCAGCGGTACTGAATCTTGTTTTTAACTAATTTATACTCCAACGTGGGGATGCGTTTATCGCGTAGATATTGGTCGAATACCTTCTGAAAATTGATGCCGGATTGTTGGCTGATGTACTCCTCAATTTGTTTTCCATTAACCGTCTGGTGGTAGAAAGTCTGGTTAAGTCCCCGAAGAATTCCCCGCCATTTCGTATCATCACTGATAATTTGCCGGATTGTGTGCAGCATATTACCGCCCTTATAATACATATCCCCTGAACCTGAGTGGTTTACATTGTAAGTTCCGACGATGGGTCGGTCATTTCGAATAAGCGCACGCGTTCCCATTACATAGGCCGATCCCGCATCTTTTCCGTGGTAATATTCCGTATACAGGTTTTCAGAGTAATTGGTAAAGCTCTCGTGTACCCACATGTCGGCCACGTCGCGGTAGGTAATGTTATTGGCAAACCACTCATGACCGGATTCGTGGATGATGATGAAATCCCAAAGAAGTCCAAAACCAGTTCCCGACAAATCCCTTCCCAGATACCCATTCCGAAAGCGGTTTCCGTACGTCACCGAACTTTGATGCTCCATACCCAAATAGGGTGTCTCGACAAGTTTGTAACCGTCTTCGTAAAATGGGTACGGTCCAAACCAGTGCTCAAATGCTTTCAGCATGGGCTTTGCCTGTTGAAATTGCCGACGGGCCGAATCGGCATGTTCGGGCAGGGCGTAAAAATCCAGGGTCAACCGCCCTTTTTCACCCTGAAGCGTGTCTGCCCAGTGAACATAGTTGCCAATATTGACATTGACGCCGTAATTGCTAATGGGGTTACTCACAAACCAGTCGAACGTATGGGTTCCATCGTCGTGCTCAGTCACCCCGCGCAGACGGCCATTGGAAATATCCTGTAATCCTTTGGGTACGGTGATGCTGATAAGCATGCTGTCGGGCTCGTCGTACATGTGATCTTTGCAGGGCCACCACGCACTGGCACCCAATCCCTGGCAAGCTGTGGCAATAAACCATTGCCCGGTTTTATCCCGTTTCCAGACAAAGCCGCCATCCCAGGGCGCGCGTTTGGCTACCCGCGGTTTTCCGGCATAGTGAACGACCAGCGATTCGGTTTGCCCAATTTCCTGCTTTTTCTGAAGCGTTATAAAATAGGCATTTCCATCCTGCCTGAAAGCCAATTCCTTCCCTTCCTGAACAATTTTCTGCACTTTAAGGGGGCGTTGTAAATCGACTTGCAGCGTCTGGTTGGGTGTTAAAACCCGGTAGTGAATGGTTGTGCTGCCACTGATCGCGCTGTCGGCCGGATTGATTTTTACCTGAAGATGATAATATGCAAGATCCCACCAGACCCGTTCCGGGGTGATTGAACCGCGTAAGGTGTCATCGTGAGTAAACGCAAACTTCTGGGCAGAAACCGCAAAGGAAAAACACACAGCCGCCAGCAGGCCGATGAGCTTAGAAAGTTGATGAATCATGATGTCAAATTCAGCGTTAAATCATTTTATCCGCACTCAGCGTGGCCCCGGAGGGCAGTGTTCCAGTAAATACCGGGTGTATAGACTACGGAGGTGTCGGCTGGTGCCTTCGCCTTCCGAAATACTATGCGTCCGGTTTGGATAGGGCATCACCTGAAATTGTTTGTTGTGTTTAATAAGTTCATTGATAAGGACTTCGGCGTTGGAATAATGCACATTGTCGTCACCCGTTCCGTGAATATAGAGGAGATTCCCGCGTAAATTTTTAGCGTAGGTGATGGGTGACCCCGCTACAAAATCCTCCCGGTTTTCCTGGGGTAAGCCCATATACCGCTCCTGGTAGATGTTGTCGTAGAACAATTGATTGCCCACAGCCGCCACGGCGACGCCGGTTTTGTAGATTTCGGGATACTGAAAAAGCAGGTGAAGGGTGGTTGAACCACCGCCACTCCAACCCCAGACGGCGACCCGGCTGGTATCCAGATAGGCGTGTTGTTCGAATAGTTTTTTAGCCCCCATAGCCTGATCCCGAACGTTGATACGCCCGATCTGCCGGTAGATGGCTTTGCGCCAGGCGGCTCCCTTCAGCGCCGGAGTTCCCCGGTTATCCAGGGCAATGTAGCAATAGCCCGCTTTGGCCATATCGCCGTCAAACTGGGCATTGCTGCCCGCGGAAAAGACGTCGTTTGTCGTGGTGGATGCCGGTTCGCCGTAGACATAAAAAACCACCGGATACTTTTTGGTACTGTCGAAATTTTCGGGTTTTCGCATCCAGCCGTCCAGCGAAATGCCATCGGCGGTTTGAACCTTGAAAAATTCCACATTTCGGGGTGTTTGCGGGCTGGAAGTGGGGCGGGGAGACGCACGAACGACCTGATTGTCGGACAACCGAATCCAGTTTGTGGCCATTGGCACTTGATGACTGTTGAACGTATGCTGGGCATATCGACCGCCGGGGGCGATGTCGTAGGCATGGGTTCCTGCCTCATTCGCGGGCGAAATTCGCTCCGGTTTTCCCTTACCATCCATCTTCGTACGGTACAAATACCGCTGAGTGGGATTGGTAGGGGAAGCCGTGAAATAAATGTACTGGTTTTGCTCATCGATGTAATTGAGGCTGGCAATGTCATACGATCCGGGCGTGAGTAAAAGTTCTTTTTTGCCGTCGCGACTGATCCGATACAGATGCCGCCAGCCGTCTTTTTCGGAAACCCAGATAAACGATTTTCCACCGTCCAGCCACTCCCAACCGGCGGGATTGCCCCGGTTCCAGATTCCCTTCGTATCAATCCAGGTGTCGCTGGTTTCGCGGTGGATCGGCGTCACGGAGCCACTGGTGGGTTGGCTCACAAAGAGGATGCTTTGGTTTTGTTTGCGGTTTAATTGCTCGATAATCAGCTCATTCGAGTTCGGGAACCACTCCATTCGGACGAGGTAATGTTGTTGCGGATCGCCCGGAATGGCCAGCCAGCGGGTTGGTCCGCCCGTTGCCGCAACGACTCCAATGCGAACCGGTGAGGGCGACTCTCCGACTTTCGGGTACTCGACCGGAATGACGCGGGAGTAAACCGAATCCGTTGTATTGAGCATCAAATAGTCGCGAATCGTGCTGGCATCGACCTGCCAGTAGGCAATTTGCTTGCTGTCCGGGCTCCATCGAAAACCGTCGCGGCAGCCGAACTCCTCTTCGTAAGCCCAGTCAAACGTGCCGTTGATGCGTTTGCGGGTGCCGTCGGTGGTTAGTGGGGTGGTTTGTCCGGTTGCCACATCTTCCACAAACAGATTGTTTTTGCTTACATACGCCACCTTGGTTCCGTCGGGCGACAGCTTGGCGTAGAGGAGTGACTGACCCGGCTGGTCTTTTCCCACCTGCCGCAATCGATTACTTTTCCGATCGAGCAGATAATAATCGCCCCGGGTGTTATAGCGCCAAACCCGGGCGGTATTCGTAAAAATCAGAACGTGTGAAGAATCGCGGCTGAAGGCCAACTGGGCCACCGTCAGCGGTTTCGATGCGCCGGTTGGGGTGAGTTGTTCCCTGGAAATCAGGGTGGTTGCCTTCCCGGAAACCACGTCGGTTTGCAGAACCGCTTCCGGGGTGATACTTAAAAAAGCGTTTCCGTCGGAAGTCCAGCGGACGCCCTGAAATTGTGCCCTGGCAGTCTGAAAACCACTGAGTAAAAAAAGAATATACAGAAATAGTGTACGAATCCGTCTCATATTTTTTAGAAAATGGCTTTGATGTATTGACCCGGTGTCAGGCTGGTAATGAGTTTAAATTGACGGTTAAAGTTCGACAAATTCGTGTAGCCGCACGAAAAAGCAATCTGGCTGATCGGGAGTTTCGATTCCTGCAACAAACGGCAGGCGTGTTCGATCCGGACTTCATTCAGTAATTGCGAAAACGTTTTTCGGGTATGAAGACGAAAAAACCGGCAAAACGCGCTTTCGGTCAGGTGAGCCTGAGCGGCCACTTCTTCCAGGGTGATGGGCGAAGCGTAGTGGTTCAGAATATAGGTAAATACATTGTCGAGCCGCTGGTGATCGTCGGGTCGGCGGGGCTGTTCATAGGCCGTCATCGACAGCATTTCCCGTCTCGAATCGGTCGCCATGCAATCCAGAACCGTTAACAGCGCCATCAGTTGCTCGAAAGGGCGTAGCGTGTGCAGTTCTTCCATGCAGTACGTGGTTGAAACCGGCTCGTTGAAGCGAATCCGAACGCCGTGCCGGGCTTCCTGAAAAAGCTGGCTGAGGTGGTTTAATTCGGGCATTCCGAAAAACGATTCTTTCAGGTGTTCGGGACGAAGATAGACGGAATACGACAGCGCCCGTTGAGCGGTTTTTGCCGAAAAATAAGCCGGATCGTTGCGAAAAACATGCGGTAAATTGGCCCCCAAAAGTAGCAAATCGTACGGACGGAAACGGTCGATGCGGTCGCCGATGACCTGCGTACCCACACTTTCCTTGATTAACGTCAATTGTAGTTCGGGATGAAAATGAAGCCGGTCGTAAAAATGAGACCCGTCATCGACCTGAACCCGAAAAGAGCGATCCGCAACGGTTGGAATCCGGAACAGCAGCGGTTTCATTGGAAAGCCGGTAATGAAGGGTGGCAGGAATGAAAATGGTGGAGCGGTGCATGTTGCTCATTGATGAAGATGATTATCGAAAACATATCGATTCAAAATGGATAATGTGATTAATAGAGACGGTGATGCAAAACAAAGTAGCGATAATTTTTGAAATTGATACATAATTGGTTGATTATTTTCTGTTTATACCGTAAAGTGGCAAAAAAAGTATCAGAAGTAATCAATCTCTATGAAGTGAGCCATTCGGTTTTTTGCCAAATTTGTTCTACCTGAAGCGTGCAGGTGGCACGCATCCAATCAACTCCGATTAATCCCTGAATATTATGGCTATCTCCGTACCCTGGAAAGGGGTTTATCCCGCCCTGCTCACGCCTTTTACGGCCGACGACGAACTCGATTTGCCGCTGTTTGCCAAAAACATCCTGGCTCAACTTGATGCCGGTGTTCACGGTTTGATCATTGCCGGCTCGTTGGGTGAGGTCAGTACGCTGACCGGCCCCGAGAAACTTTCTTTGCTGGAAAAGGCGCTGGAAACCACCAACAATCGGGTTCCGGTGATTATGAACGTAGCAGAAGCGTCGACGCGCGAAGCCGTTCGGGGGGCGCGGGAAGCCGAAGCAAACGGAGCCGATGGCCTGATGCTGTTGCCGCCGATGCGGTATTTTGCGGATTCCCGCGAAACCGTTGCGTTTTTCAAAACCATCGCGCAGGAAACGTCGCTGCCGATCATGATTTACAACAATCCGGTCGATTACAAAATCATGACCACCGTGGCCATGTTTGAGGAACTGGCGGTTTTGCCGAACATTCGGGCCGTGAAAGAATCGACGCGCGACCTGACCAACATCGCCCGGATGCGGAATGCCTTTGGTGATCGCTACAGTTTGCTGGGTGGGGTAGACACGCTGGCACTGGAAGCGCTGGTATCGGGCGCGGATGGCTGGGTGGCCGGTTTGGTCGATGCCTTCCCGCAGGAAACGGTAGCCATTTATGAACTGGTGAAGGCCGGTCGAATCGATGAAGCGATCCGGATTTACCGGTGGTTTATGCCCCTGCTGGAACTAGATATTCAGCCGAAACTGGTGCAATACATCAAACTAGCCGCCACGGCCACCGGCATCGGCTCGGAATACGTTCGCGCCCCGCGGCTGACGCTGGAGGGAGAAGAGCGGGAACGGGTACTGGGCATTATTGAAGCTGCCCTGGCGATCCGCCCCGAACTGCAAACGGTGTAGTCGCCTTTTCGCTCACCCCTTCGTATGAACTATAATTTTTATTGCATCGACGCCCACACCTGCGGCAATCCCGTTCGGGTGGTGACCGGTGGGAGTATTCCGCACCTCGTGGGTGCGACGATGAGTGAAAAACGGCAGCATTTTCTGCGCGATTACGACTGGATTCGGAAGAGTCTGATGTTCGAACCGCGCGGCCACGATATGATGTCGGGTAGCATTCTGTATCCACCCAGCGACCCCGCCAACGATGTGGGCGTGCTGTTTATCGAAACCTCCGGCTGTTTGCCGATGTGCGGCCACGGCACCATCGGAACCGTGACGGTGGCCATCGAGCAGGGCCTCGTCGTGCCGAAAACACCGGGCGTTCTGAACCTGGAGGTTCCCGCAGGCCTGGTGCGGGTCGAATACCGGCAGGAGGGGCGGAAGGTAAAATCGGTTAAAATCACCAACATCAAGTCATATCTGGCGGCCGAGGGGCTGACGGTCGATTGCCCGGATTTAGGAACGCTGACGGTCGATGTTGCGTATGGCGGGAATTTTTACGCCATTGTGGACCCACAACCCAATTTTGCCGGTTTACAGCATTTCAAGGCGGAACAACTCATTGCCTGGGCGCGGGTGATGCGGGAGCGAATGAACCAACAGTATGCGTTTGTGCATCCCGAAAACCCGACCATCAACGGGCTGAGCCACGTTCTGTGGACGGGCGAACCGCTGGCGGCTACGTCGACGGCCCGGAATGCGGTTTTCTACGGCGACAAGGCCATCGACCGCTCGCCCTGCGGCACCGGCACGTCGGCCCGGCTGGCGCAATGGTACGCCAAAGGCTGGCTGAAACCGGGTCAGGATTTTGTACATGAAAGCATTATCGGTTCCATTTTTACGGGCCGAATCGAGCAGGAAACCGAGTTGGCCGGAAAAACCGCCATCGTGCCGAGCATCGAAGGCTGGGCCATTATTCACGGCTTCAATCATATTATTCTGGATGAAGACGATCCTTACGTACATGGTTTTCAGGTAATATGAGACACATCGGTATTATTGGTGGTGGAGTAATCGGTTTATGTTCAGCTTATTATCTGGACAAGGCGGGTTATAAAGTAACGGTTTTCGATCAAAACACGCTGACCGACGGCTGTTCGTTTGGCAATGCCGGGATGATTGTGCCGAGTCACATTATTCCGCTGGCGCAGCCGGGGATGATGGCCAAAGGCATGCGGATGCTGTTGCGGTCGACCAGTCCGTTTTACATCAAACCCCGCCTGAGTGCCGATCTTCTGCGCTGGGGCTGGCTCTTCTACAAGCATTCGACGCCCGAACACGTCGAGCGGGCGATTCCGGCGCTGCGTGACATTAGTTTACTGAGCAAGAAGCTGTACCAGGAACTCGCCCGGACCGATGGCCTGTCGTTTGGCTGGAAGGAAGACGGACTTCTGATGTTGTATAAAACCGCTGCTGCTGAACACGAAATGGCCGAGGAAGCAGAAGTGGCCAACCGCGCCGGTATTGAAGCGCGGCAATTGTCGGGTGTGCAGGTGCAGGATCTGGAGCCGGATGCCCGGGTAGACGTCCGGGGGGCGGTATATTACCCCGGCGATGCGCATTTGAACCCCGGTCAGTTGATTCGCTCGCTGGTTGCGTATTTGAAAAACCGGGGCGTTACGCTGCTGGAAAACCAATCGGTGACCGATTTTGGCCGGTCAGGCTCCCGGATTACTTCCGTCAGAACGGTTTCGGCGGAGCATCCCGTTGACGAAGTGGTTATTGCCGCCGGTTCCTGGTCACCGTCCTTGATGCGGTTGTTGGGGATTTCGCTGCCGTTGCAGGGCGGCAAAGGCTACAGTTTCATGCTGCGAAACCAGCGTCCGAACATCCGGGTTCCGGCCATCATGCTGGAAGCCCGCGCCACGGCCACACCGATGGGGGCGGATTTGCGGTTTGCCGGTACGCTCGAAGTAGCCGGAACCGATTTGTCCGTTAACATGAACCGGGTGCGGGGCATTGTCAATTCCATCCAAAACTATTATCCCGATCTGCCGGCTCAACTGCCGGACGTGTCGAAGGTCTGGAGCGGGTTGCGGCCCTGTTCGCCCGACGGATTGCCGTATATTGGTCGGGTGTCGGGCTTTGAAAACCTGACTTTAGCGACCGGACACGGGATGATGGGTGTGAGCCTGGGACCCGCTTCTGGTAAACTGGTGGCGGACTGTCTCGACAACCGCGCACCGGCCATGGAGCTGCGTCCGTTCAATCCGGACCGGTTCCGATAAAAAAGTAACGATTAAAGCAAAATTCGTAGCCATTTTTGCCAGAATCCGTTCGACACAGAATAAAAAAGGCCAAAACCGTAGATAAATAGGCGGGATTATACCGTTAGTGAATAAATGGTGACAAAAACAGTAAAAAAAAGTAACTTTCACGATCTAATTCACTTGCCGTATTTGAAATAAACCCTCTACTTTTGTGTGTTCGTGATTTTACCGATCCCATGCCATGAAAATCAGCCCGCCACAAGTTGGCCGATACTATTACGTCGGAAATGAACCGACGCTGTTTACTGAAAAATTGTTGCAGGAAATCCTGCCGCATCACCGTCCTCAACCCATTCGGTTGACCAAGCAATGGTTGACCTCATTCGGCTTTCGCCCGGATGCCGCCCGTCACTTCTGGTTTTTTCAGGATCTGAAATTAGTCCCCGGTCTCAATTGCTGGCTGTGCGTCAGCAGCCGCCGATATCTGCATTATGTTCACGAATTGCAGGAATGTTTTGCCGATATTTACCAGACCGAGTTGCCCCTGGAAACTCAGTCGTAGTAAGTATAATTCCCTACTGTTTGGCCATCGGTTACAGGCTGCCCCGCATACAAGAAAGAAATTAAATGAATCCTCAATTTTTGTATTGAAATTAGCACGATATTTGTGTTGTGAATGTCTGATAATTACAGATTGTTCTGGTTAATTTCCCCTCTTTTTTTTCGTTCAGATTCTGCTTCAAACCGCTGGTACTGTTTTTGGAATAACCATGCCTTCCCGGGCAGAATTTACGGCACCGGCTTACAGGACGTGGATAAGAGAGACCGGCCGGTTTGGGAAAAGTAGGATTAATCAGAAAAAATTTCACCGTTATTTATCCGGAAGTTACCATTTAGTATACTATTTGTAGGGAAAACTACTTATGTATTCTGTTCATGAAATCGATCGTATCGGCTTACCCACCTTACTTTTTACTGTCACACACGAATGAAACTGAATCAATCTGTTTTTGAAAACCAGGCGTGGTCGTCCTTGTCGGAAACGCCGGGTTTTGTGGCTGATAATGCCCAGTTAGTTTTGGCATTTGGTGAACGGTTTTTATTGGAAAAATTAAATGTATATGACCAACTCCGCGAACGCTATCCGACGGCCGACATCGTAATCAATTCCACGGCTGGCGAAATTTACCTCGACAAAGTTCATGATGGATCGGTCATCGCAACCGCCATCGAATTTGATAAAACCCGGGTTCGAACCGTGCAGATCGACATCCGAAAACACACGGAAAGTTTTCAGGCGGGGGAAAAAATCGCCCGGGAACTGGACGAGCCGGATCTGGCGGCTATTTTCCTGATTTCTGATGGGAGCTGGGTGAACGGCAGCGATCTGACCGAAGCACTCAATCAATTGCTGAAACGACACATTCCCATTTCGGGGGGGCTGGCCGGCGATGCCGCCCGGTTTGAGCGGACGCTCGTGGGCCTGAACCAAAACCCCGCTGCGGGTAAAATTGTCGGAATCGGTTTTTACGGTACTGAACTGAAAATCGGGCATGGATCGATGGGCGGCTGGGATGTTTTCGGGCCGGAACGCGAAGTAACCAAAGCGACCTACAATGTGTTGTACCAGATCGATGGCAAACACGCGCTGGATTTATACAAGGAGTATCTGGGTAAATACGCCGAAAGTCTGCCCTCGGCGGCCCTGCTTTTCCCGCTGTCCATTCGGGCCACGGCCGGGTCGGAGCCGCTGGTGCGCACCATCCTGGCCATCGACGAAGAAGCCAGGAGCATGACGTTTGCGGGCGAGATGCCCGAAAAGGCCCTGGTACGGTTTATGACGGCTAATTTTGACCGGCTCATCGACGCGTCGGCGGAGGCCGCACAAACCTCCTTGAATCAGCTCAACTTTGCGCCCGAACTGGCGATTCTGATTAGCTGTGTGGGCCGGAAGCTGGTGTTGGGGCAACGAACCGACGAGGAAGTTGAAGCCGCCCGCGAAGTGTTCGGAACCGATGCGGTGATGACGGGTTTTTATTCTTACGGAGAAATTTCTCCCTTGCAGTCCAACACCCGCTGCGAACTACACAACCAAACGATGACCGTGACGGTCTTTTCCGAAAACTGACGCTATGGACACCACGAATTTCCATAAACTGCTGGCCCGACAAATCAATAAACACCTGACGGAAGAATGTCTGCAGCATGAGCGGTTTCAGCAGTTTGTCAAGGCGGTCAATGAATCGTATCAAAACTTTGACCGCGACAAGGAACTGTTCGAGCATTCGTCGTTTCTCAACGAACGGGAATATGCCACGATTAATCAAAAACTCAAGGAAGAAATCAGCCAGCGCCGGCAATCGGAAGAAAAACTGATCGAAGCCATTCAGTCGATGGAGATTCCGGAAGGGGATGAAATGCCGGAATTTGGCCCTGAGAACCTGGTTTCCCTGGTCGATTTTCTGCAAAAACAGATTGAACACCGCAAGCAAATCGAGCTTGAACTGCGGTCGGCAAAAGAAGATGCGGAGAACGCTACCCTGGCGAAATCGGAATTTCTGTCCATGATGAGCCACGAAATCCGGACACCGCTCAATGGCATTGTTGGCATGACGTATCTGATGAGCCAGGAAGAAGTGCCGCCCGCCCTGGCAGAAAACCTCAAAACGCTGCAATTTTCGATTGAACACCTGCACGCGCTCATCAACGACATTCTGGACTTTAGTAAGATCGAAGCTGGCAAAGTAGAACTCGAAGAAACCAATTTCGACTTTAAACATCTGGTTTCCAATATCAAACGCGCGCACCAGTTCAAAGCCGAAGAAAACGGAACCCGCATCAAGCTGATGGTGGACGACGACATTCCGGATTCGCTGATTGGGGATTCGCTGCGGATTGGGCAGGTATTGTCCAACCTGGTTTCCAACGCCATCAAGTTCACCAAAAAAGGCACGATTACCATCGAACTGTCGCTGCTTCAGAAAGACGACGAAGTGGCTTCCATTTATGTTTCGGTGCAGGATACCGGCATCGGAATTGCGCCCGAAAAACAGCAGGCCATTTTTGAGATGTTTACGCAGGCCAATTCAGCCACGACCCGGCAATTTGGCGGAACCGGGCTGGGGTTGGTCATTACCCGCCGACTGCTCGAACTGCACGACAGCAAGATCGAAGTGGAAAGCGAGGAAGGAAAAGGGGCAAAGTTTCATTTTACCCTCGATTTGCGCATCAGTTCCGCCGTGAAACAGGCTTATGTCCTGCCCGATTCGATCAACGACCAGACCCTGAAAGGCGTCCGGGTGTTGCTGGTGGAAGATTATCCGGTCAACGTGAAAGTTGCGCTCAAGTTCCTGAGCCGCTGGGGGGTTCTGGTGGACGTGGCCGAGAATGGACAGATCGGCGTCGAAAAATTTCTGGCGGGTTCCTACGACCTCATCCTGATGGACCTTCAGATGCCGGTGATGGACGGTTACACCTCGACGCAGCACATCCGGGAGACCGACTCCAAAATTCCGGTGATTGCCCTGACTGCTTCGGCCACGTATAGCAACCGCGACCGTGCCATTCATGCGGGCATCAACGATTACGTGACCAAACCGTTCAATCCTAACGATTTGTTTCAGAAAATCGCCAAGTATTGCCAGCGGCTCAACTAACCAATACCGGGAAAACCGGCCCCACCGTAACGCATCTTATTTTGGTAGACATGACCCATTTCGCCGACAAGGGCATTGATCAACTCGACCGCGCCCGTCTGCTGCAACTATATGAAGACGACACGGAAACCCTGATTTCAACGATTGAAATGTTTCTGGACGAAGTCGTTCCGGCTTTTCAGGTGTTGGAGAGCCTGATTGAGTCGCAGGACTGGACGGGCGTTTGTGGAATGACCCACCAGTTGAGGCCCTGGCTGGGCATGGTGGGACTTACCCAACTGGAACATCGATTGGAGGAAGTAGAACGGCTGGCGAAGAAAAAGACGGAGTATGAATTAATCCGGATTACCTACCTTAACTTCACTGAAAAGCTGGAAGCGATGCAGCCGGTTTTGAAAGCCGAATTGCAATTGTTGACAAAATAAAAAGGAAAATAGAACGACCTGTTCATATGCCGATACGGATCCGGCCAAGGTGCAGATATTCAGACTATATACTATTAAAATTTGATTAAAATTAGGGCTTTCGCTTTTTGCCCCTAAATCCCCTAAAGTAGACTTGGACACGGCTTAATCCGGATGCAAAAGTCCCCTAAAGGGGATTTAGGGGCAAAAGTGAAAGTGTAAGAATTATCATACATAATTCCTGTTTAATAAGTCTATTATTTGAAAATAGGTCATTTCTGCTTCAGACAGGTGTTTATTTGTCAGACAAAATTTAACAGAATTTAGATTTGTAGTATGATTTTTGTTACTACTTCGTATTGTTAGTATACGGTGCTGTTTACTGGTGCTTTAAATAGTAAATTTGAATAACTACCTGTTGCCGACATATTCTTAGTTTACGGGAACGATTCGTAGATAATTTATGGAAAACCAATACCATGTTCTGGTTGTAGAAGACGATACGTACATCCGTAAAGTTCTTCGTCATACATTGAAAGCTGAGTTTGAGGTCACAACGCTGAACAATGGGATTGAAGCGATGGATTGGCTGGAAGCGGGGAATCCGGTCGACATCATCATCACCGACCTGCAGATGCCGTATTTGAGCGGGCAGGACCTGATCCGGACCATTCGGGCGAGTTCGTTGCTGACGCAGGTGCCCATCATCGTGTTGTCGACCTTCACCGACAGTGCGACCAAAATTGCCTGTCTGGAGCAGGGGGCCGACGATTACATGATCAAACCTTTTAATCCGCTGGAAGTCAAGGCGAAAATTAATGCGATTCTGCGCCGAAGGGGCAGTCCGCAACCTACCCCGGCACCCGGAAACAAACCGACTTACTGATTCTTTTTAGCCTTCCCTTTGTATGCTGACGGTTTTAGCGAACGGAACAACGTTTCGGGTTTTATACGTCGAGGACGATCCCCAGATGGCCGCCGATTTTAGCCAGGCATTTGGGGATACGGCATCCATCACGGTGGTAACCAGCCTGGAGCAGGCTCTTTTTTTTCTGGAGGCCGAGCCGGCTGTCGATCTGGTGGTTTACAACGACCGGCTGAACAGCACCTCGTTCCTGAATGCAATTAAGGCCAAACCGCGTTCCGGAAAACTGTCAACCATTTTGCTAACGGGCGATTCTCCAACCCCCATCGACCTGACGGTCGAACCATTTCGGGGGCGCGTCATCGATGTGTTCCACTACGGTTATTCCGAAGCGGCTTTTCAGACCCGGCTATCGTACCTGGTTCTGAAAAAACAGTATGCCGAAACCGGTGGGAATGCCCACAAGCCCGTTCAGATTCGAATGCCAATCGGCAAACGGATTTTCGACATCGTGCTGTCGTTTTTCCTCCTGTTGATGATTTCGCCCCTGCTGGTGGTGGTCGCCATTCTGGTAAAACTCGACTCCAAAGGCCCCATTTTCTACGGCTCCAAGCGGGTCGGAATGGGGTACAAGTTGTTCAATATGTATAAGTTCCGAACCATGCGCACGGATGCCGACCAGATGCTGGCGAGCATGGCTTCCAAGAACATGTACAATGTCGCGAAAGTGGAAGAGGCAACGGATCAGCTTTGTGACACCTGCCAACTGGCCGGAACCGGGTGCCAGCAACCGCTTTTTCTGGATGATAAACAGGTTTGCGAAAAAGTCCATTTCCGGGCTGAAAAGGCAAAGGCCATGTTTTCGAAGTTCAAGGAAGATCCCCGCGTGACACGGCTTGGGAAAGTGCTGCGCAACACGAGCATCGACGAACTGCCGCAGTTTTACAACATTCTCCGGGGGGATATGTCGTTTGTCGGCAACCGGCCGCTGCCGCCCTACGAAGCCGAAAAGCTGACGGCTGCGGGCTATGCCCGGCGGTTTGCGGCCCCGGCCGGACTAACGGGACTCTGGCAGGTGACCAAGCGCGGAGGTGCGGCCGTTTCGGATCAGGAACGCATCCAGCTCGATGTGCTTTACGCCAAAAAATACTCGTTCAAAACGGACCTGATGATTGTAATTCGAACCCTGAAGGCGGTATGGCAAAAGGAGAACGTGTAGCCAGCGTGCCGCTGATTTCGCTGATTACGATCAATTACAACCAGGCTGCGGTGACCTGCGAATTGCTGGAATCGACCCGGCGATTGAAATACCCCCGTTATGAGATCATCGTGGTGGATAATGCGTCTGCCGAAGATCCCACCGAACGCATCCGGCAGGGGAATTATCCGAACGTGAAGGTCGTTGTCAGCCCCGAAAATCTCGGTTTTTCGGGCGGTAACAACCTCGGGATGCAACACGCCAAAGGCGATTATTTCTTTTTCCTCAACAACGACACGGAAGTGACGCCGGACTTGCTCGATCAGTTGCTGGCACCATTCAAAAACGATCCGACGATTGGCATTACCTGCCCCAAAATCCGGTTTTACGACCATCCGACAATCATTCAATACGCGGGCTACTACCCGCTAAACCGCTATACCGGCCGCACCTGGTCCATTGGGCTGGGCGAAACCGACCGCGGGCAACACGACCAGTCCGGACCGACGGCTTTTGCCCACGGTGCCGCCATGATGGTGAGTCGCCGGGCCGTGGAGGTGGGAGGGGCGATGGACGAATCGTTCTTTCTGTATTATGAAGAACTGGACTGGTCGATGCAGATTCAGCGGGCCGGTTTTCAGATCTACTACCAGGCTTCGGCCCTGATTTACCACAAGGAGTCGATTAGCGTGGGCAAAACCAATCCGCTGAAGGTGTATTACCACACGCGAAACCGGCTGTTGTTCATGCGCAGAAACGTGAGCGGTTTTCCTCTGTTTTTTTTCTGTGTCTACTATTTCAGCTTCGCCCTCACCAAAGCGGCTTTTCTCTACGCCATCAGGCGGCAGAAAAACTACCTCATCGCGCTGAAAAACGCGGTTCTCTGGCATTTCAGCAATAAAATCCACCAACCGGCCAAAGACGTTCTGCCGCGCGTGGTGGCGACTACTTAACGAATCACTATGGAAATTTTTCTGGTTGTCTGCGCAGGACTCGTGGCGTATACCTACGTCGGATACGGTATGCTGGTATGGCTTTTGGTGAAAATCCGGGGGCGTCGGCCTGCCTTGAAAACTGACACGGTTTTTGCGCCCGATGTCACGCTGATTGTGCCGGCCTACAATGAACTGTCGTGTTTGCCCGACAAGGTGGCGAATTCCTTTGCGCAACTCTACCCCGCCGAAAAGCTTCATTTTCTGTTTGTGACGGAAGGATCGACCGACGGTTCGGCGGACTTCCTGCGCTCGAAATACGGCAACCGGGTGGCGATTATGGAAGGCACGGAACGCCGGGGCAAGGTGGCCGCCATGAACCGCGCCATGTTGCAGGTGAAAACTCCGCTGGCCATTTTTACTGACGCCAACACCATTCTGAACCCGGAGGCCGTGCAGAATCTGGTCAGCCATTTTCGCGATCCGAAGGTGGGAGCGGTGGCCGGTGAAAAGCGCATTTTGACCAACGAGAGTGAGTCGGCGGCTGGTTCGGGTGAAGGACTTTACTGGAAATACGAATCGTTCCTGAAGCGTCTGGACTCCGATTTGCACACCATCGTCGGTGCAGCCGGCGAATTGTTTGCGGTGCGGACGGCCTTGTATGAGCCGGTTGAAACCGACACCATTTTAGATGATTTTATCATTTCGCTCCGCATTGCCGGACAGGGCTACCGCGTTGCCTATGAGCCGGATGCCTACGCGATGGAGCGTCCGTCGTTTTCGATTGTGGATGAGCAGAAACGGAAAATCCGGATTGCGGCCGGTGGTTTTCAGTCCATTGTCCGGCTGACCTACTTACTGAATATTTTTCGCTACGGCTGGCTAACGTTCGAGTATGTGTCGCACCGGGCGATGCGCTGGGCCGTGGCGCCCCTGTGTTTGCCCCTGATTTTTCTGGCCAATGCCTGGCTGGTGGTTCGGGAACTGGGAATTGCCCCGTCGGGCCAGTATGTCTGGACGGTTTTGTTCGTGCTTCAATGTATTTTCTATGTGGCTGCCTGGGTTGGATACCGACTGGAAAAGAAGAATCTACGCTGGAAACTGCTCTTTGTTCCGTTTTATTTCACCTTCATGAATGTCTGTGCGCTGGCCGGATTAGTTCGCTACTTAAAGGGTAACCAATCGGGCACATGGGAGAAGGTTCGCCGGGCGGGTGAAGTCGAGCGTACGTACGGGCTATAGTCTGTAAAAACTGTTATTAAGTAGGTATAAAAATCAGGAATAAAATCCGGTAATCGAGATCTGATTGTCGGATTTTAAAATATAAAAATTCCAATAAGGTGCATTTTGCTTCAATTGGTTTTTAAGTAGATTGTCGATTTACACTTCTCCGGGCAAACCTGATTACGCATTATTACTTACCTTTCAGTTTGTAAAGAGAAACGCGCCGTGGATCATCCGGACTGCCCCTCATTCTTCAAAAAAGCCTGTGGAACCCTTTCTCCTTTTTTTTTAATTCTCTATCGCTGCACGTGTTCTGTTTGGATATTTTTTGAGCATCAAAAAATATCCGGAAAAAGGAAAAAATAGTTAAAAAGATTTGCAGAAATAATTTCCTATTTCTGTGATTTTATTATTAGAATAAAATTGATAAAATTCTTCTTATTTAAATTGACTACTTAAAATTTGCAAAAATATTTTCATGTTTGACATTCGTGCAAGGCTTTTTTATGATAAAAATCACTGAACTATATTCTTGATTCTGAGGTATATTTGAATAGAAGTGATCGATTAAGTAGTTATTTTTCTATTCTTAATCTGTATTTATTCGATCAAATTCTGTTTTTTTTAACACATCCATTTAAGCGAGTAACTATGAAAAAAACTGTACTAACGCTTCTGTGTTTCATTACCTCAATTGTACTTTTTGCGCAGACGGAAGAGCGCATCCGGTTTGTGTCTGTGACGCCGAGTGAAGAAACGGGTCAGGATTATTCGCCCTGGCTGAACGACAACACCGACAGTCTGGTGGCGCAGGCCTGGACGAACAACTTCAAGTGGGTGGATGTGACCCTAAAACTGGAAAAGAAAGCCCTCATCAGCCGCCTGTCTTTTTTCGATGCGGAAGGGGTGTTTTCCGACAAACCGGCCTCGATTTATGCGGTGAACGGCACCGAGAAAATCCTGCTCGGTACATTTGAAGGACCCACCTACATGACCTGGATCGATATGCCGCTGGCTCAGGCGGTTTTTGCCGACGCCATTGTCATTCATAAATACAGCAACAACATTCCACAAAAGATCAAGGCGTTTGGCCAGCCCATCACGGCCTTATCCGCTTTTACGCCCGTTCCGGGCCGGGTGGAAGCCGAGAGCTTTGCGGGAATGAACGGTATTCAAACCGAAAATACGGCCGATACGGGCGGTGGACAGAATGTCGGCTGGATCGATGACAACGATTGGATGGACTACCACGTCAAGGTCGCAACCGCCGGTGTATACACCCTTAAATTCCGGATTGCCAATGGATGGGGAAACGGCCAAATTGAACTCAAGACCTTCAATGGCACCGTGTTGACGACGCTAAGTGTGCCGCAAACCGGGGGCTTGCAGGCCTGGCAAACCATTTCGACAACGGCTTATCTGAACGCGGGAGAGCAGATTCTACGGTTGAAGGCGGTGGCCGGAAACTGGAATTTTAACTGGTTTCAGGTCGAGGGTGCCATCGCGTTACCCGGCAAAATTGAAGCGGAAACGTTTGCCGATATGAGTGGTATTCAAACCGAAACGACCTCGGATGCAGGTGGTGGCCTGAATGTGGGTCGCATCGACGACAACGACTGGCTGGATTATAACGTCAATGTGGCATCGGCTGGCCCCTACGCTTTTCATTTCCGTGTTGCGAAACAATATGGTGATGGCAGAATCGAAGTGAGAACCGCTGCGGGAACCGTATTGACCACGGTAGACATCCCGTATACCGGCGGCTGGCAAAGTTTTTCGACCGTGAGCGGTACCGCTACCTTACCCGCCGGAAACCAGATTTTGCGCATTTACGCCGTGAAGGGCGACTGGAATTTTAATTGGGTCGATGTGCAGCCAACCGCACCCGTGGCGGTACCGTCGGTGATCACCTTTGCCGCTTTGTCGGACAAAACCGTCGGCGATGCGCCGTTCGATCTAACGGCCAGCAGCACCAACACCGAAACCGCCATTACCTTCGCTTCGTCCAACTCGGCGGTGGTTTCCGTTTCCAATGCAACCGGTTCCTGGAAAGCGACCGTAACCGGAGCGGGGACGGCAACGATTACGGCTTCTCAAACCGGCAATGCGAACTTCATCGCGGCCAGCAACGTGACGAGAACCCTCGTGGTTCAGCCGGCTCCAACGACGCCACCGACCTCTTCGACGGCCGTTAAAATTCCGATCGAAGCCGGACGCTGGTACCAGCTCAACAACGTCAACAATGGCCTGGAAGGCTTGTTCGACGGCGTTACGAACGTCGATGTCAACACGGGATATGGCAAGGTTCTCAGCAACTTCGATGCCTATTATCCGCTGCAACCCGGGGAAACCATGACCATCGAAAGCATCAAGTTTTTTGATGGCTCCGGCATGATGACCGATAATCCAATGACACTGTCGGTCATTACCGATCAGTGGCAAATTATCCCGATTGCGACCTTTACGGGGCAGGAATACAACGGCTGGGTGGGGCCGTATCCGACCCGGCCAACAACCGGCGACGCCAAATTCAAGCTGGATGCACCCATCAGCAATGCCCGGTATCTGGTGCTGAATGCATGGTGGGGCTACCCGACCGAAATGGAACTGTATGGCAGCTACACGCCGACCACGGTTCCGGTAACGCCGATTCCGCAGAAGTCCATTCAGTTGAAAAGCATGTTTGGTGCCAATGCTTTCGAGTGGGATTTTGAAGATGGACGCAACCCGGACATCATCGACGAGACGAAAATGAAAGCCGTCAAAACCTTCCGGGGCATTCGGCACTACATGGATTGGGAGAAGCTGGAAGCCAACGAAGGCCAGTTTACCTACAACCCGACCCACAGCGGAGGCTGGAACTACGACGCCATTTATGAACGCTGCAAAGCCGAGGGCATCGAAGTGCTGGCCTGTCTGAAAACCCTGCCGGGCTGGATGCTGGCGACGTATCCGGAAGACCAGCGGGATTCGGAAAATGTGCCACTGCGTTTCGGCAGTGACTTCACCAACCCGGCTTCATACATCGATCAGGCCAAAGTCGCGTTTCAATACATGGCCCGCTATGGCTTCAACCCGAACGTAAACCCGGCACTGGTCAGTGTGAACAGCACCCCGCGCTGGACCGGCGACCCCGTCAACACGGTAAAGATCGGGTTGGGATTGATCAAGTACATCGAGTGCGACAACGAAAGGGACAAATGGTGGAAAGGCCGCAAAGGGTACCAGACAGCCCGCGAGTATGCCGCCAACCTGTCGGCTTTCTACGATGGTCACAAAAATACCATGGGTCCGGGCGTTGGGGTTAAAAACGCCGATCCGAACGTGAAAGTGGTGATTGGCGGGATGGCTTCAGCCTATGCCGGCCCCGACTATCTGCTGGGCATGATCGACTGGTGCAAGCAATACCGGGGCTACAAACCCGATGGCACCGTCAACCTGTGCTGGGATGTGATCAACTACCATTTGTATCCCGACAATTCCAATTCGTCACAAAGCGGAACCTCCTCGCGGGGAGCGGCTCCCGAGATTTCCTCGGCGGTGAATGTAGTACAGAAATTTGTCGAAGCGGCTCACAAGTATGCGTATGATATGCCGGTTTGGGTCACCGAAACGGGTTATGACGCCAACCAGGGCAGTCCGCTGAAAGCCATTCCGATCGGCGACAAAAACGAATACCAGACCCAGGCCGATTGGATTTTGCGGACGGCGTTGTTCTACGCCCGGTCGGGGGTGGAGCGGGTTTTCTTCTACCAGATGTACGATGATAACTTCCTGAATCCGACGCAGTTTGGTTCTTCCGGTCTGATCAACCAGGACTTCACCCGCAAACCGGCTGCTGACTTTATTTTCCAGGCCAACAAGCTGTTGGGGGAGTATACCTACAAACAGACGATCAGCACCAATCCGATTGTCGACCGGTATGAATACCAGGGCAAGTCGGCCTACGTGCTGGTGGTGCCGGATGAAGTGGGCCGGACGGCGTCGTATACGCTGGATTTGGGAACGGCGGGTCATGCCAAAGTCTATACGCCCCAAATGGGACGTGATACGGCTGACGTTCAGACGGTTCCCACGGTTGCCGGCAAGGTGACGTTAACAGTGACGGAAACGCCAATTTTCGTAATTGCCTCCGATCAGGTCGTGACGTCGGCCACGTCGACCACCGCAACGGCCCGGCTGGGTTCGGCGGAATTGACGGACAAGGGCCTGAACCAGTCGGTTCGGGTATATCCCAATCCGTCTGTCGATTTCGTTACGGTCGATGTGGCCAATGAACAGGCCGGACCCGTCGAAATCAACGTGTTCAGCGGCAGCATGGGAACCCTGCACAAGCAGGTGAACGGGGAGAAATCGTCGGGCGGTTATTCGCGCGAAATCAACGTGTCGAGCCTGCCGGTGGGGATGTACATTCTCGAAATCAAACAGGGGAACGAGCGGACCTTTCGGAAAGTGTTGAAAGCAAACAAATAGGGCGGTTTTCGTGGGAAAACGGACAGACTTTAGTCGTTCACTCCCTGCTCATAACCAAAGCGTTCAGCGGTACCGGATGATTCCGGTACCGCTTCTTTTTTAGGGAAAGGGCCGGGACGGATTTTGGAGCGTTGTTGAAACGAAAAAAGCCGCTGGTGAAGCGGCCGGATGGTTCATTGGAGTGAATAACAGTCAGGAAAACAGCAGATCGTAATTGTATTTGACCTGGCGATACAGGGCGCGGCCCCAGACGACGAAGAAATTGGTATTTTCGTGTTTCCAGTTGCTGCGCGTAACCGTACTGGGTTCGTCGTCGGAATTCTTCTGTTCGAACATGGCGTTAAAATCGGTCAGAAAAATGCCTTTTCCCTTGTTTTTGATAAACGAAAGGCACATTCGGTACTCGGTTTTATCGGACTTGATGCCTTCCACATACCGGCCGAATTTATCCAGAAACGAGCTTCGTCTCAGGTGTGGATGGTCGCTGTAGTAGTAGATTTTTGTATAATTGGTGTACCACGGTTTGTAGTGCATGCGGGAAAAACCGTTTTTAAAAGGGGTCAGGTAAGGATACGGATAGTAGGCATAGAACCGGACAATATCCAGCTCCTTGTCCTGATTCATCATCGCCAGCGCGTCCTTGAAATAGGCCGCGAAGGTGGGCTTGGGAATAAAATCCTCCTGAACATACAGCGTATACGGCGTCTTGACGGCTTCCTGCCCTTTGTTGATGTTGTTGGCCAGTCCTTTATTCTGCGGAGTGGTGATGAGCCGAAACGTGTACTGTTTTTTCAGGTCGCGAATGGCCTGTAAATGCTCTTTTTTACTGCCGTCGTCGGAAACTACAATGTCATCGAACGAACAGTTTAGCTCTTTAAACGTACGCAATAAACGCTCCAGAGAACCGCTGCGGTTGTAGTGCGTGATCAACAGAGTGACGTCCGAAAAGTGCGCTGAGTGGGAATCCATAAGCTCAATAGGTACGATGATTAACTCGATTTGGTGTGGAGGAAATGGTTACTTTTTCAACTGGGCTAATTCAAATGTATTTTTAAGAAGCCGGTATTTTAAATACCACCAGCGGGCGAAAAGCAGGAACGGATTGGTGCTTTCCCGCCAGCCTGCGCGGTAAAATGTGCTCGGTTCACTGGCCGAGTTTTTTTGATCGAATACTGTCGTAAATTCGTTAAAAAACAGCCCTTTTCCCTTTTTCTGAATCACAGAAAGACACATCTGGAATTCGGTGACATTGACATCTTTCCCTTCCACATACCGACCGAACTTTTGCAGGAAATTGCTCCGTCTTAAATGCGGGTGATCGCTGTAGAGATAAAATTTCAGGTGGTTGGCATACCAGGGTTCCGGTTTGTAAACCATGCGTGAAAAACCTTTGCCATACGGTTTCAGATAAGGGTAGGCGAAGTAGGCGTAAAACCGGACGAGGTCGAGGTCTTTCTCCTGATTCATGATGTCCAGCGCGTCCCTGAAGTGGGTTGCAAACGCGGCTTTCGGCACAAAATCCTCCTGCACATACAGCGTATACGGCGTTTTGACGGCATCCTGCCCCTTGTTGATGTTATTACCGAGTCCCCGGTTTTTCGGCGTGGTGACGAGCTGGAAATCGTATCGCTTCATCAACTCGGTGAGGGCGTTGACGTGTTCCGGCTTGCTGCCGTCGTCCGAAACCACCACACCATCGAAGGAACAGTTCAGGTCTTGAAAAGCCTTTAATAACCGCTCCAGCGAACCGCTGCGGTTGTAATGAGTGACCAGTAAAGTGACGCCCGGAAAGTGATTTTCCATAGTTTTAAAGTAATTAGAATCGTTGCGATCAATGCAGATAAAAACCGGCTTTCAGCGCAGCAGCAGCACCTGGCCGATTTTGATATACGCGCTGGTTTTCTGATTAGGCTCAACCGCCTGATATGTTATTTTCCAGGGATAAACGCCTGCCATACACGGCTTTCCCTGATACATCCCGTCCCACCGGATTCCGTTGGTGCCGGTTTTAAAAATGACGCTTCCCCACCGGTTAAAAATTTGTAATTCAAACGATACGTTGTCTTCGTGGTAAATAACCAGGACATCATTAATTCCATCCTGATTGGGCGTAAAGGAATCGGGTACATAAATTTTAGGTCCCTGACATTCCGACGCCTGAATCGGCGTAATGCTTAGCACATTCGATGCGGTTTTGCATTGCGTGTTCTGGTCGTTTATCGCATTCGGAAATTGCGTACACACCAACCGGTAATACCGTTTGTCGGCGTAAATAACCGGAATCACATACGTTGAACCCGTTGCGTTGGGAATCGCTTCCCACCTCACACTATCCCTGCTTTCCTGCCACTGATACACCGGTTTGTCATAACCGGGTCCCAGCGACGAGGTTACCAACTGCGTTGTATTGGCGCAAACAGCCAGATTGGCACCGGTGTTGCCGCTGTAGGTAATCCGGAGCAGCGGGTGGCAGGGCCGGAACTGAATATCGTCCAGCGCCAGGTCGTTGCCGCAACCGCCCGGCCCGTTGTTGATCAGCTTCACCACCACCATATTGCCATCCGCCGGCATCGTAAACAAAATCGAATACCGAATCCAGGTGGGCGTCATGGATCGCCCGATGGCCCCCGTGTTGATTACCTGAATGCTGCTGCCGTCGGCTCGTTCAATTTTCATGGTGATGTTCGGGTCCAGTGGTACCGGCTCAATCGGATTGCAACCATTGGCCCGAATGGGATTCATCAAATTCAGCACCCAAACCGAAAATTCGTACGTAATGCCCTGACACAGACCCGGAACCGGCTGGCTGTAAAATTCACCGGCTTCATAAGACGCATTCACAATGGCCATCACCCCGTTGCCGTCATCCGGCGTATGATCTTCTTCAACCCTGTGCCAGGTCGAACCGTAGCAGTGGGTCGAATTGGCCAGAATGTATTCCCCGTCACCCGGACAGCGATCGGCTACAAACTGATACGTCGTTTTGCCCGTTTCCAGGGGG
Organism: Larkinella punicea; assembly: GCF_003334855.1. GTDB lineage: Bacteria > Bacteroidota > Bacteroidia > Cytophagales > Spirosomataceae > Larkinella > Larkinella punicea. The sequence goes on along the minus strand of NZ_QOWE01000007.1, from coordinate 286,649 downwards.
GTGACCACGCTGCTGCCAAACGTCTCGTTGATAATGGCCTCCCCTAAAACGCCGTTGCAGGACTGCGCAAAACCGGTCGTCAGAAAGCCCATACCCAGGAGCATCATCAGGATGGTTTTACGAAATAGAATCTGTCCTGCCGCCATCCGATCAGTAACCATAAAACGGGGTTCGGATCAGGAAGGAGTGGTGCCGGACGCCGAAAACGGCAGTCTCAAATCCCGGAAAGCCTGCCGGACGCGGGTCGTAAAGGCTTTGGTGAGGCTACCGTCGGCGATCAGCCGCCGGTCGCTCGTCCACACCCGCGCATTCGGATCGGAGACCCGAACCGTACGGCCTTTTCCCTGCTGTTGCAGCGACAGCGACATCCAGCCGTCTTCGCATTTCCCGGACGGCGGGGGTTTGATCCCGGCGGCCACCAACTCGGCCACCGAACCTTCGCGGCCACTATCCAGCGCAAAACCGCCAACCGCCAGGGCGTCGGCCCGGCGAAAGGCAAAGTTGAACCCGTAGACATTCATGTACACCTTGTCGCGGTTTCGAATGTTGTTGACGAGCTGCGCCGTTTTTTCGTAGCCCCACAAGGCGAGCCGCGACGATTTCTGACTCGGCAAAAACGAATACAGCCCGTAGGTACAAGCAATGTCCGGATTGTGCAGGGGGGCCGTAATGGCCTCCGCCCAGCCCGAGGGATACAGACAATCCGCATCGGCATTGGCCATATAGGTTCCCCGGGCCGCTTCCAGACCGGCCTGCCGGGCAAACGCCACACCGGGCCGGCGTTCGATAATGGAACGAACCCCGCACTTGTCGAGCAATTCCTGCGTACGGTCGGATGAGTTGTTGTTGACCACCAGCAGTTCCGCCGAATGGGAAAGTTTCTGATCGGCCAGCGACGATAGCGTGTGCAATAAGTTAGCCTCTTCGTTGTAAGCCGGAATGACGATGGAAATCTCCGGTTTATCGACGGTATACTGGGCCAGCCGGGAGCGTAATTCTTTGAGTTGTCCCGAAGAAACACTTTCCGGATAATAAACAAATGAATGTTTAGAAAGCCAGTCTGGTAAAAGTAGATTGCTCACGGGCTTACAGGTTGAGGTTCTGACTTATTGAGCTAACAATTTCATGCGGCACTCGCCATTTTTAACCGTAATCACACCCGACCACGAACGGCTTTTCGACTGGGCATAAAAGCTGTAATTTCCGTCGGTATTCTGGAACGTAACATTGCCGTCCAAACCGCAGGAGGTGGGGACTCCGGAGGTCTGAACGGTGTTGATAACGCCCTGCATGGCATTCGCTACGTAGACTTCAATGTCGGAGCCGTCGCCCCGGCCATTGGTATAGAACATCACACTGCCCGAGGTCGGTATTCCGGTGATGGAAACGCTTTTGGAAACCTCGTCAGTGCTGTTTCCATTCTTCGCAATTAATCGCGCCGAATAAATGCCGTTGGCTTTAAATTCTATGGTCGGATTGGCATCGGTCGAGGCCTGTCCGTCGCCAAATTCCCATTGGTAACGGTCGGCATTCACGGATTTATTGGTGAACTGGATGCGACTCGCCGAACCGCTAACCGGGGCAAAATCAAAACCGGCCGTTACGTATTTTACCAAACCGTCAATCTCGATGCTGTTGGAAACCTGGTCTTCTCCGACGTCATTTTTGGCCGTTAGCACAATCGTATAAGTGCCGTCGGTTTTGTATTCGATTTCCGGTGCTTCATCAGTTGAAGCACGCCCATCGCCGAATAGCCACTGATACCGTTTGGCGTTGAGTGACTTGTTGGTTAACTTTATTTTCCCCGGCGAACCGGTCACTTTTTCAACCGAAAAATCAGCAACGGGTTGGGGCGTAATCGTGGGCTGACAACTGATCGTAACGAATACGAGGGTAATCAGATACACGACGGAGTTGATGATAGAATTTGACCTTATTTTCATGAATATTTCCTTTTACTTCTCTTTTCTCTAAACACTTTCCGTTAACTTATTTTTGAAACCACCTTCTTTTTTCCAAACAAAATGGCGTTAATGCCTTTGTTGAAACGCATTTCAATGTGGTGATAGGTCCATTGTGACACGATATAAATCAGGTAATAATTGAAAAACACCAGATAGATATAGGCCGAAGGAGGGAGCTTGAGCAACCGAATAAAAATCACATTGAACAGACTCAACAACAGGGTATGTGTCATGTAAATGGAATAACTGTAGGTTCCAATATTTTTTAAGAGGTTCGATTTTTTTAATAAAGCCGAAAGGATGCCCCGTTCGAATGAAAAAGTCAGGATGGCAATAAAAAAAATGAATTCGTAAATGAATCCGATTGCTTTTAATTCTTTCCCAAAATAAATCATGGTGAACAGAACCAGCATCGACAGAATTTCGGCTATAGAAAAGAATCCTGATTTTAGGGTGACCAGAACCGGATAAAACCGATTGAAAACGTAGTAGCCTAAAGAGCCGGTAAAAAAACCGATAATACCTCGTAAAAAACCGTAGTCAAAGCTGTAATTGATTTCATATCGACCTGTTACAACGACCAGGATGAAGAGTGCCAGAATGGGTAATAAACCCAAAAAAAGGTATTTCAGCGTTTGCAATCCGGTTTTGAACAGCAGCACCAACACGGCACCAAAAAGCAGGTAGGAAACCATTTCCGCACTGATCGACCAGCTTGGAATGTTCCAGCTCACGTCGTGGACACCCGGCATTTTCACCGAATTCAGCAGGAAAAGGGAGGTGAAAAAGGTAAAGACATTGTTGCTTTCGTTAAACGGCTGATTGATGTGGATGTAGCTTGAAAAATAAAGTTTGATATTCTCGATGATGACAAAGCAGACTAGTAAAATAAAATGCAGCGGATAGATTCGGAGCAAGCGTTTCTTGATAAAGGTCCCGAACTCGGCTCCGGTCGCCATGGTGGGGTAACTATACGTAATGACAAAACCACTTAACACGAAAAAGAAGTCGACAAACATGTCTGAATTATCAACAAAAGGGTTGTTGAGTAAGGGCGTGTCGGCAAAAGGTGATGCATGAAACAAGACCACCATCGAAGCAAAAATGCCCCGGAATATATCGAGAACCTGGAATCGATGTTTCATGAGTGGATTCTGGTCTGTTCTACAAAGATTGTCGGAATGTCCTGATTTCTGGCAGGGTTACTTTATACCGCAACGTCAGGGTTAAATAAATCAAGCCGCCAATGGCTACTTCCGCTACCGTATTGAGTACCCCGGCATAACCGACGAAATATTTATAGGCAAAGATCATCAGCACCATCAAGGCACAGAAACTAAGCGGTTTGATGATGTTTGCTAAAAATTCTTTTATAAAACTTCCAATGAGTGAATGAGCAATGTAAAAATTCAGGATTAAACTGATGAAGGTGGTCGTCAGATACGAAAAAGCAATACCCGTCACGTGCCAGTATTTTCCGAAGAAATAAAGCAACGGCACCTTGATCACCAGCGTGGCCAGGTTTAGATAGAACAGCAAATTGGGCTTCCCTTTCGTGAACGCCAGGGTGAACAGCGGGTGGGCCAGACAGCCAAAAAAGCTTTGGAAAACAAAAATCTTAATCAACGGAATGGTGTTGTCCCAGCCCGGCCCGTAAAACAGTGGAACAACGCTTTCGGCGGTGATGTATAAACCGGCCAGAAGCGGCAGATTCAGGTAACTGATGATGTCCAGAATTTTCAAATATGAGTTTTTTAATTCCAGATCATTGCCCTTCATCTTGGCCAAAACCGGGTAGGCGACCTGTAAAATAATGGGATTCAGTTTGTTGATGGGAAAAACCGCCAGTTGATAGGCGATGGTATAATAGCCTAGCGATGTTACACCCAGCAAACTACCAACGATGATGTTATCCGCATTCCCCTGAATAAAACCAATTAAACCGTCACCGACATTGAACAACCCAAACCGGAGGTGTTCTTTAATGATGCTGAGGTTGAAATAAAATGAAGGGATGAAATACTTCAAACCGAGGATAATCGACAGCGCCGTTCGGACCACGTGCATGATCAGATAACCAATGATGAGGGACGTCTCGGCAAATCCATTATAGGCCATGGCAATGGCAATGGACGTACCGGTAAAGGTGCCGATGATTTCAATAATGGCGACCGATTTAAATTGCAGTTCTTTCTGGAGAATGAACAGATAAATCTGGCCTAAATAATTAATAATGAAATAAAAGGAAGCCAGCTTAATGACTTTGTCCAGCCGGGGTTCGTGGTAAAACGAGACGACGAGCGGGGAGCTGAAATAGACGATCAGGAAGACGGTTCCTCCCAGTAATAAACCCATAAAGTACAGGGTTGAAAGTACTTTGGGGTCGTTTTCCTGCTTGGAAATGATGGAGTTGGAAAAGCCTAGATTGCTGAAAATGAAAAAGAAATTGATGATCAGCGTGCTGACGCTGACCACGCCAAAAATTGACGGTTCCAGAATGCGGGCCAGAATGGAAACCTGCAGAAACTGGAACACCGTCGAAATTACGGTGGAAATTGTGATCCATTTCCCGCCACTGATGGCCTGTTGTTTCGTACTCATGTTCCTTTAAAAATCAGCTACGATAGTTTTCCGTATTGAAGCGTCCGCTGGTTTTCCAATGAACGGAGGGTGCGTTGCACTTCCACCGAATGCTCGGGCTGAACCGGTCTTTGCTGGGCATCGGCCTTGCTGGGGGCGTCGATGTAACTGCCGTCGACCCGGTTCAATACCGTTACGACCGTGTGGGTGGCAATTTTCAGGTACATCTCCAGCACTTTCCGCTCCGTTCGGGCCCAGATGCTGTTGACATCCGTCACCAGAATCGAAACCGTACTTTGATCGATCAGATAAACCGGAATCGGACTGCTGATGAGCGCCGGTATTTCCAGAATAATTCGGTCGTATTGGGAGGCATCGAATTTGGTTTCTTCATCGAACAGGTAATCGATTTCCGTGACGTTCATCAGGTCCGAGCGCCGGGTGTAGGGGAAAAATGTAACGCCTTCCTGCTCGATTTTCTGCTGCTCGTCGTTCAGGCGCGGATAACAATAAGCGACCTGCTGGCCGGCTTCGGCATACATCCTGCCGAGGCTGTTGGCCACCCAGGTTTTTCCCTGTTTCGACCGCACACTGAACAGCGTGATCAGGGGCGGATACGGTTTCGTCGCGGTGGTTTTGATGATCTCGAAATTGATCGCATTGCACAACTGCTCGAACATGCTCAGGGCCGTCCGGCCCGCTTTGGAGTCGATCGTGAACTTGCGAACGGTCGGGAAAACGGCGGCAACGGGTCGTCCGATCAACGACTCGGCCTGCTCCGGCGAGCTGATCCGGCGGTCGATCCAGAACCGGATGGCGGTCAACAGCAGGGCAATGAACAAGCCCACGCCGAAGCCCAGCGCAATGAACAGCCAGCGTTTCGATTGCGCGTCGTACGGAAAATTCGGGGCATCCAGCGTGGTCAAGGCCCCTTCGACAGAAATGTCCTGGCGGTGCGTAATGGCCTGATTCAGATAGTGAACCGACGCGATGTGGTCTTTTTCGGCCTGTGTCAAATCCCGGTTTAGCTGCCGAAGTTCGGATTCCAGCGGGCTGTATTCCTCGGTTTTGGCCTGGTATTCGCCCATGCGGGATTTGTAGACTTCGAGCCGGGCCGACGATTCTTCAAAGTCGATTACCTTCTCCAGCCACTCGTTCAACAGGGTGCGTTGCGGGATGGATTCGGGCGTACTTTCGGCCGCCGTATAGTTGCGGGCAGTTACTTTCAGGGCTTCCGAGGCCTGTTCGACCCGGTTCTGCAACCGCGTAACGACGTTTTGCGGCTGTCCATACGCCTGGGCGTTGACCAACTGATTCTGCGCGTCGGTTAAATCGGCCTGTTTTGCTTTCAGATCACCATTGGCCAGCAGCAGAGGCCCCAGTTGCCCCAGGCGTTTGTTCAACGCATCCATGGACGCCTTGGCGGCTTTGTTGGTCATCAGCTCCTTGTTGTAATCGCCGGAAAAAAGCTCACGCGAAGCCGCGACGTTTTTCGATTCCTCCTCGAAATTCAGCAATTTATGCTGCACACTGAAAGCCCGAAGTTTGTTTTCGGCATCATCCAGTCGCTGCTTTGTTGCCTTCGTTTGTTCTTCGTAATAACTGACCACCGAGTTGGTCTCGGCGGTTTTCAGGGTCGTATACCGTTTGTTCAGGATCGTAATGGCATTGCTCAGCGTTTGCTGCGCCACCGCCGGATCAGTCGATTCATACTCCAAATCAAGCATGTCGCTGGGGCTTCGGCGCGTTGCTTTCAATTTCTTGCCAATCGTTGCAATTGAGCAATAGGCGTACGATTTCATCAGGACAAACTGAACGGGGTTGTCGGTAGCGGTGCGGGAGAGGCTGTCGATCCGGGCGTGCAGCGTGGCTTCGTCCGCGTTTTTGGTCAGCGAAAGCCGCAAATTTTCCGGGATGTACAGACGAAGTTCCTGGAAGGCTGGTTGTGACAGAATTTTACCGTCCGGCTTGTCGAGCGGCAGGTGTCGGGTCAGCAAAGACACCCCGATCTGACGCAGGGTTTCCTTCGAATTGAGGGTGGTCAGCAGGTTTTCAAAAGCAGCCGCGGAGTGGTCGATAAAACCGGCCTGCTGATCCGAAAGCAGCGAATAGCCGGACGCCAGACCCGTGTAGAGCGTTGCCTGGGATTTAAAAATCCGGGGGTCATCTTTCGTAAAATAATAAACTGAACCCGCCGTCAGAACGGGAATCAGAATAAACCAGAGCGCATGTTGTTTTAAAAGACGCAGGAAAACCCGTGGTGTCATTGACGAGATTGGAGTTATTTCCGTTTTAGTTGTTGAATCGGAACGCCCACTGTTGCTTCAAGGTAGAAGACGTTTTTCAGGAATTCTCCGCGTGCCTGTTCGGCAATGGACTTCGTTTGGGCGTAGCCATTGCTGGCCGTGGCCATGCTTTTCGGATCGATGCGCCCCTGTTGGGAGTCGGCTTCGGCAATCCGGTAGACCGCAAAAGCCGCCTGTTCGTCCTGAATCCGGATTTTTAAAACCCGCTGCGAGGTCATCAAATCCTGATAGACGGTAACCAGATCTTTTTTTAGTTGTAACTCTGCAATTTCTTTTTTGATTATTGATGTCTGATAATTCGCGCGGGCCTGCCGGATTTTATGCCCTCTGCCAAACAGGTCATACAGACTGATTTGAAGCCCAACGCCCGTCCGGTATCCATTGGCAATCTGCCCCAGGGCATCGGCCCCAAAAGAGGTGTTCGACAGAATTGCCTGGTTCCCGAAGGAGTAATTGGTAAAACCGGTCGCCGACTCCAGAATCTGTATTTTAGAAAGTTTGTAATCCGCATTTTGGGTAATAATGGACTCATTTTCCAGCCGGATCAGGGGAGAACGGGCGAGGGCGAGTTTGTAGATTTCTTCAAAAGGCAGCAGTTGTGTGGACAGATCCTGGGTAATGTCGAGGTAGAGGGTATCGTTGGGTGCCGAAGCCGCCTGAGCAGCGGGCGTTTGGGCGGTGGGAGCCGTCGTTTGACCGTAGAGCAGAGAGGGTATAAATAGACAACATAAAGGCAGTATGATGCCCTTTCGATGTGTATTGAATACTAAATTTAATAATCTGGATGTCATCACAGAGGATCGGCCGGTAGAAGGTCGCATGATATAATTAACAGAATACTGGTAGCAAAAACAGTACCACACTATGGCTGTGAGATTTGTGGCACAGCCATAGCGATAAAGTAGGTATTTTTCTTAACTGATTGTTTTTCTTTATATTGTAAGATAATGAGTCTGCGTATATATACAGGGTGACCCCGGTAATATTTATTTCGAAAATGATTTGAGCCTGACCCATTTTAAATTACCAGACAAATACACTGGCGCGCTATTCCCCTGAAAATTAAGCATACTATTTGCTCTGTTATTTCATGGAAGAGATTGGTGAAGATGCTATTTATCAGACAAAATTAAAGATCATCCAGAAAGTCTAATCAGGTATCATACGGAATCATGAATAAGTTGTCTGGCAGAACGAATTTTGTCATCACATCCCGGCAGCCCTGGGAGGAAAAGCAGTTGGGCAGCAACATTCGGGACATGGCCCGGACTTTGTCCGAAAACAATCCGGTGCTGTTTGTCAACGAACCGCTGGATTGGTCGGCGCGGCTTTCCAAAAAATCGGGCCGGGCGCAGCGACGCGATGAATTTGTGGCCGAAAACCAGGGGAAGCACCTGTTTCAGGCCGAACCGAACCTCTGGGTGTTGTCGCCCCAATCGTTGCTGGGCTCCTTCAACTGGTTGCCCGACACGCCCCTGTACGATTGGGCCAACCGCTACAACGGAACGGTTTTGTCGGACGAAATAAAGCTGGCGGTGAAGGAGTTAGGCTGGAACTCCTTCGTTCTCATCAATGACAATGACATGCTTCAGGGATTTTACCTGAAGGAATTGCTCAAACCGGCGGTGTATGTCTATTACCTGCGGGACAATTTTCTGGCGGTCGATTTCTGGAAACGGCACGGCGAACGGCTGGAACCGCTGCTGATGAGCAAGGTCGATCTGGTGGCGAGCAATTCGCTCTATCTCGCCAATCAGGCGGCCCGGTACAACCCGCGCTCAGTTTATGTCGGGCAGGGGTGTGACCTGAAAATGTTCGATCCGGCAGCTATCCACGAAATACCGGTCGACATGGCCGCGATTCCCCATCCCCGCATCGGCTACGCCGGCGCGCTCACCGGTTTGCGGCTGGATGGCGGTTTGATCGAAACCGTAGCCCGCCAACGGCCTGACTGGCAGATTGTTCTGATTGGTGCCACCGACGATTCGTTCCCCACCGAACAATTGAACGCCCTGCCCAATGTAACGTTTCTAGGTCCCAAATCGCCCCATCAGATTCCGGCCTATCTGGCGGCTATGGACGTATTGATCAATCCGCAGGTTCTGAATGAGGTGACCATCGGGAATTATCCGCGCAAAATTGACGAATACCTGGCGATGGGAAAACCGGTGGTTGCCGGTAAAACGGAAACGATGGCGTTGTTTGACCGACACGTTTACCTGGCCGAAAACGCAGAGCAATTTGTTGCCCGCATCGCCGATGTTCTGAATGGGAATATCCTGTCGTCGCCCGACGAACGGATTGCCTTTGCCTGGGAGCATACCTGGGCCAATTCGGTGGGTGCCTTAACCGATGCCATTGACCAACTGCTTGTTTCTCAGCCCCAAACCACCTGACTCGTTCCTGAAAACCGTATGAAAGCGTTCATCGACCGCAACCCCCGGCTAAAACACCTGATCCACTGGCTGTTGATTCCCCGGCATGAGGCCCGGCCCCGGCGATGGGTGAGCTGGTTCGTGAATCCGTTCATCCACAAACGGCACCGGACGTCGATGGTCCGCTCGTCGGTGCGGCTCGATGTGCTGCCTTTCAGCCCGTTTGCGCTGGGTTCACACAGTGTGATCGAAGCGTTCAGTGTGATCAACAACGGCGTGGGGCCGGTGACGATTGGCGATCGGTGTACGGTCGGCATTGGGTCGGTGGTGATTGGGCCGGTGACGATCGGGACGGATGTGATCATTGCCCAGCACGTCGTTCTGTCGGGTCTGAACCATTCCTACGAAGACGTGAGCCGGTCGATTCGGGAGCAGCCCGTCGTCACCCGGCCGATCGTGATTGAAGACGAATGCTGGATTGGCGCCAATGTCGTCATTACGGCGGGTGTCACCGTCGGGCGGCATTCGGTGGTGGCGGGGGGGAGCGTCGTTACCCGGAACGTTCCGGCATATTCCGTGGTGGGCGGAAACCCGGCCCGCTTGCTGAAGCAGTATGACCCGGTCGAGAAAACGTGGACAAAACCGGCGGTTCAGGTCTGAAAACGTCAGCTTTTCAGGAACGAAGCGTCCAGAATGTCCATGATTTCGGGTTCCGTCGTGCTGTTGAATTTCCGCGCGAACAGCTTCCCGGAGTTCCGCAAGGCGGTTTCGTCCGCGATCGTCAGCGTTTTCGGGCTCGCGTTTCCTTCCGACCAGTCGATGTAGCGCAGGTTCTCGTTGCGCATCGCCGGTTTGAAAGCGGAATTATACAGAATCGTTTGAAAAATCAGTTCGTCGGCCCCCCAGGTCATTTTAAAAAATCGGACGACCTGCGGATGTTCCCGGAGATACAGCAGAATGTAGCGAACCGCGCCCAAAGTAATCGTAAACCATTGGGAACGACCCACAAAGGTTAGATTTTCCGGCGCTTTCCGGTTGGGTAATACCGCATTCAGCAACTTTTCGACCGCGTATTTTCCGGAAAAAGAGTAATTGATGAGGTGGTATTTTTTCACCCGTGGCAGAGCCTCATGCCATTCGTAATCTACCGACAAAAATTCCATGAACTGCGTTCCGGCGTTTTCTTTCAGGAAATCATGGATAAAACCGGGCGGTCTGAGTGGATAATCCTGGCCACTCAACAGATTGATGTATGCATACGGAATGCCGGAAGCGACGATTTGTTCAAACCCGTTCAGCGTGGCCTGAACAATGCTGTAGGCTCCCCAAAACACCTTTTCCCGTTTTCGGATGAAGAAAACGTTCAGGTTTTTCCGCATTTTCAGGAACGGCGTCAGATCGGTTTTTTCGTCAATGTGAATGTAAAAATCCGCATTCGGGTGCTGCAATGACTGAATCAGGCGGCTGAGTTGCTCGGGTTGTCCGTGGGCCAGAATCAAATGGGCCAGTTTCAGGCGGTCGTTCGCTATCATCTACAGATTTAATTTCTTCATTTCAGAAACCGCATGGGCGCAGGCACGGGCCGTCAACGCCATGTAGGTCAGCGACGGATTCTGGCAGGCCGACGAGGTCATGCAACTGCCGTCGGTAATATACACATTTTTGACATCGTGCATCTGGTTGAAGGCATTGAGCACCGACGTTTTGGGGTCGCGGCCCATCCGGGCGGTTCCCATCTCGTGAATGGCCGAACCCGGCGGCTGGTCGAAATAGAATTTTTCCACCTTTTTGAACCCGGCTTTTTCGAGCATTTCTGCCGCGCTGTTTTTGATGTCCGGGCGCATGTTGATCTCGTTTTCGCGGTACTTAAAATTGACCCGCACGAGTGGCAAACCCCATTGGTCGCGCTCCTGGGTGTCGATCGTCACCCGGTTGTCGTCGTAGGGGAGGGTCTCGCCCCAGGCCCCCATCACCACGTTCCAGGGGCCGGGCGTCGCGAGGGTGGCTTTCAGCGATTCACCAAAACCGCTGGTGCCCCGGTATAATTCACCCCACTCGGCCCGTTCGCCCCGGCCCTGGTAGCCAAACCCGCGCAGATAGTCCTTGCTCCGGGTTTCGGGGCTGATGTTGCGGAAGCGGGGAACGTAGAAACCGGTGGGTCGCCGACCGCTATAGTACTGATCCTGAAAGCCTTCAAACTCGCCCTGTGCTCCTCCCATCATGAAATGATCCATCAGATTCCGCCCGACCTGATCGCTAGAATTGCCCAGTCCGTTGGGAAACCGGCTGGAAACGGAATTTAGCAAAATCGAGGCCGTGGCAATTGTCGACGCATTCAGGAAGATGATTCGGGCATAATAATCGGTCACTTCGTGCGTGTGCGCATCGATCACCCGCACGCCGGTTGCCCGGTTTTTGCGTTCGTCATACAGCACTTCGGCCACAATGGAATCCGGCCGTAACGTGAGGTTTCCGGTATGGGCTGCTGCGGGTAAGGTGCCCGAGTTACTGCTGAAATAGCCGCCAAACGGGCAGCCCCGGTTGCACAGGTTCCGGTGTTGGCAGGGGCCACGCCCGTTCCAGCCGCGCGTGAGGTTTGCAACCCGGCCAATGGTAAGAATCCGGTCTTTGTAGTGTCGGCGAATCTGCTGTTTCAGGTGGGTTTCCACGCAGTTCAGCTCCATGGGGGGCAAAAACTGGCTGTCTGGTAAATGGGGGATTCCTTCGGCCTGACCGCTGATGCCGACAAATTTCTCGACGTAATCGTACCAGGGTTCAATTTCCCTGTACCGAATGGGCCAGTCGACGGCAATCCCGTCTTTGGCGTTGGCTTCGAAATCCAGTTCGCCGAGCCGGTAACATTGCCGCGCCCAGGTGAGCGACCGCCCACCGACCTGGTAGCCCCGAATCCACGAAAACGGCTTTTCCTGGATGTAGGGATGTTCCTGGTCGTTGACAAAAAAATGTTTGGTGGCTTCGTTATAGACCGGACAACTGCTTTGAACCGGACTCTGCCGCCGATCCTGCAACACCGTGCTAAGCCGGTACGGGAACTCCCAGGCGCTTTTCTCGGAGGTGGGGTAGTCGGTGATGTGCTCGACGTTCCGGCCCCGTTCCAGCACCAGCGTTTTCAAGCCCTGCTCACAGAGTTCTTTGGCGGCCCAGCCACCACTAATGCCGGAGCCGACGACAATGGCATCGTAGGTATACAATTCTTTTCCGTTGTTTTTAACAGGAATGGGGGTCATGGAAAGATCGTAATTAGCGGATGGCCCAGGATTTTTGTCCGGCAAAAAGCGGAATGCAACCGGTGTAGTGGCCGGGCGTAAAAACATAGGCCAGCCCCTGGGTTGCCCCGGTCATCGACGTATAATAACCGACGCAGGTGTATTCTTTCAAGGTGGTAAAAAATGAATTGCCAATCAGTTTCCGCTCCACTTTTCCGGGAATTCCTTCAAACGGTTTTCCGTCTTTTTCAAAATGCCGCATCACTTCGTTTTGCTCTTTCCGGGAGCATTTTATATACGATTTTCCAAACCGGCTGATGCTGTAGGGATCGACGGCTTTCAGGCCTTCGATGAAGCGGTTTTGGGAAACCTTCAGGGTGTTTTCAAGCACCATTTTCAGGATGAAATTGGGTACACCGGCATCAATGGCGCCCGGCGTATCGGTGGCCGGAATAATCGTTTCAGCCAAAGCGGCCAGGAGTTTTTTCTGGCTGTGGATGTACACCAGATCGGGTTTTTTGTACCAGGAAATCCACTTGAAGCCACTGAAGGCTACACTGCCAGCTCCTAAAAGGGTGATCCCCAGAATGGCTTGGCGACGTTTCATAGAGGTTGAGGAATAAGGATTAGACTGTTTTTAATTACGAATACTGAAAACCGTAAACTGTCTAGCGCTTGTCCCACCGATTGCAGGTGGTAAACAGCAGCGCGTTGATGAACAGCATCGAACTGGTGGGGAACTGACCCAGAACCGGGTTGGAATACCCCATGACGGCAATGCCGACAAACACCGCCACCAGACCCCGCATCGTGGAGGTGAGCCAGGGGTCTTTCAAGTGCCAGACCCGGTAGACCCCAATTGAAATCAGTGCGATCAGCATCGTAATGTACAGAATCATGCCCACCCGACCGGTTTCGATCCAAAGCTCCACATACCAGCTATCCGGCGAAATCTGGGCCGCCCAGTGGTTGGGCGAAAACCGCTGTCCGGTATCGAGCGATGTTCCGATGCCCGCACCGAATGGCAAGTCTTTCAGGTAGTTAGCCAGTTTTTGCTGGTTTTTCAACCGCAACAGAAACGACGGATCTTCCAGCGGGTTCAGGGCCGTTCGCATGCGTTGAATCTGGTAATTCCCGCTACCGGCGTTGGTGTATTTCAGGACAAAAAGCAGGGGAGCCGCCACGCAAATTCCGATGGCAATTTTGACCAGGTCCCGCTTCATGAAGAGATAAAAACCGTAGCCGGCAATCAGCACAAAAAGGGCGCTGCGCGTTCCCGAAACGGCGTAGCCCCAGAAATAGACCAGCAACAGGAACAGGTAACCCAGCTTGCGCGGCCACGTTTCGGCTTCAAAGCTCCAGATAAAGCAAAGGAGTGAAACGGCGGCCATTTCGGCCCCAAACTGCGAAGCATCGGTATAAAACGAGAAACTGCGCAGGTGACCAAACAGGATGTGCGTCGAAGCCGCCCCCGAATTCAGCCAGATCATCTCATTGGTTGTCAGGCCAATGTATTGCTGCTTGAACGCCCACAGTGCCGCCAGAAAGGACCAGACGAGCCAGGTTCGCAGAATAAGCAGAATGTCGGCCCGCGTCAGATCGACGACCAGAATGGTGCAGGTGACGATGAAAAAATGCAGGGAAAAGGAGCGGGCGTGGAAAAACCAGGCAGCCCGGTAGGGCGATTCCGGGTTAAAGATTTCCAGCACCGTGTAAAAGAACCAGATTCCGACGAGGTAAAAAGCGGGGTGGTGCAGCCGTTTCCACGACAATCGCCGGTTGTTCACGATCAAACTCAGCACAGTTAGTCCGAGAATGCCGTCGATAATCATCCCGAATGGAATGCTGACGGGCAGAAAACGGGCGAGGGCATTAACCAGAAAACTGAGCTGTACATAGACCAGAAAACCAAATTTAGGTTCGGCCAGCACACCTCCCACCAGCAGAAGCCCGAGCGGAAGGATGATAATAACCGCCGATCCGAGAATTCCTAGTCTGGCAATTAAAAAGCCGGAAGCCACGGCAATGAGCGTTCCCAGCAGGCTGAATAACCAGAAGTTCTTCTGTATAGCATACGATAAGGAAGCGGTCTGATTGCCCATTTTTGCGAATTGGAACCCCCTGAAAGGCGCTCAAGGTATGGTTATTTGGTGTTGGTCAGGGTCGGTTGAATGGCGTCGGAAACGCCGGGTGGACTAGTGGCCGGCTCGGCAATATTGTCGCCACTAACGACTTTGGAATACTTGATTTTAGCCTTGATAAACCGGCGTTCAAACCATTCGTAGGAGGCCGCAGCCAGCAGAATGGTTAGCAGAATGCTGGCACTGTAGAGCAGCCAGTTGTTGCCCGGAAAAACGGGTTGCAACAGTTTGAAAGCGATTACAATCGCGATCATGTGGTACATGTAAATGCCAAACGAAATCTTGCCGAGGTAATGTAAAATCGGGTGTTCGAGCTTGATGAGTGTCTGTTTATTGGCGGCCAGGTTGAGAATGATCACCGCAAACAGACAGGCATAGGTTTCCTGGTGCAGATACGGTATTTCCACCCCCCGAACGATCATGAAAGCCGTTAGCAGGTATACGCCGGCTTGCAACCAGCGGTTGAACAGCACGCGAAGAATGCCTTCCCGGCGGTAAAAAAGTGCCCAGGCAATCACACCGCCAATCGCCATGCAATCCACATTGAAGCTGTTCCAGAATTTTGCTATAAAGCTGATTGCCTGATTGGTAATGCCATTGGAGGTTAAGAAAAGCAGGCCAAACTTGATCAGCAGATAGACCACAATTGTGCCCACAGCCACCCGCAGCGGATGGCCTACCTTTTTCATCAGCAAAGGCCAGAACGCGTAGAACTGCTCCTCCACCCCAATCGACCAGGTCTGGTTGATGTGGGGTACGGGCGTGGCCACCAGGTTGGGCAGAATGACGATGAACAGAATGACTTTGACCAGGAAGCTTCTGTGCAGTAAATCAGAATAAACCGGAATGTCAAAAAACGGAATGTGGGGCAGTACGAACAAACCTAAAGCCACGATCAGGTAATACAGCGGCCAGATTCTGAGCACCCGTCGCAGGTAAAAATGGCGGATCGCGATCGTACCCGTAACCGCTCTTTCCTGCAAAAGCAGGTAGGTAATCAGAAAACCGCTCAGGACAAAAAAAAGCACGACACCCAGCTTGCCGATCAGATCGACGAAGGGCAGGTGCCAGTAGTTATCGACTTTGAAAATGAGCTTGATTTGTTCGATGTGGTGAATGATCACCCAAAGAGCAGCGATGAATCGTAAGCCGTTTAAATTGGGAAAGTAGACTGCTCGCATCGTACCGGTTGTGTTCACGGGCTACCATTGAAAAACAGTCGTAATCTGTCAGGAGTAGCCTTGAATACTAATCACATATCGTGCCAAGTGTGTCTGGTAATTTGCGTATTCTGTATAATGAGTGATACCCAGAGTAGAAATACGGTAACATTTCCGGCATGAGGCCGTATTCCGGTTTGTTTTCTGGCAATTAGAATGTAGGTGGCATGATTAATTTCTTATATTGCAAAAATAATTACACATTTTGTTTTGACTTCAAATTAGGTACTCTATATTTGTCCCAGTGTTTGATAATAATCAGAAGTGATAAGGGCGTGGGTTAGTGGAAAAATGATTTAAATGCTTATTAAACAGGTTATTAGGTAGTTTTATAGCCAAATAAAACCAGATTCAAAACCCATGCAGATGCTGTTTTTATATCTGGTATTTGCCCGTTAATTTGCAAGAAATGAAGTGGTGTATGAGTGTTTTTACTTAATATTTGAATGTTGCCTTGATTTTTTAGTATGTCGATTTGACCCAAACAACAACTTGCTATGAAAGTTCCGAAAATAAACCTGTTAATTGTAGAGAGTAACCGTTTCCTGGTTCGTATCCTACAGGAGACGCTTGCCCCCGAATTCAATGTGATTGTGGTCTCCAACGGGAATGAAGCCATGAATTTGCTCGAAAAAGGCCTGTCTGTCGATTTTATTGTCACCGACCTGAAAGTGCCGAAGGTGGACGGTTTGGAATTGATCCAACTGGTTCGCAAAAGCAGCCGCTACCATTCGCTTCCCATTCTGGCTCTGTCGGGTTCTGAAGACAGCAACTTCCGCATTCGGTGTCTGGAAAATGGCGCTGATGATTGCATGGCAAAACCGTTTAATCCCCTCGAATTGAAGGCCAAAATCCGGGCAATGCTTCGTCGGGCGTCGAATGCCTTTTCGCGGCCCGCGGTTGGTGTGGCCCCCTTTTACGCACAGGCAGTACCCGTCCGGGCTTAATGAGTGTTTTATTACCAGACATTAATTTCTCTGTCCTACTTATTGAAAGTAGACCCCTGAAAAGTACGCAGCCCAAGCCTGAAAGGAAATCTTTGGGTTAAGAATACGTTTAACTGATTAAATGGTATATTATTTGCTGTCAGATCGGTATGAATCTGATGGTTAGAAAGAGGAAGACCGCCGTAGAAAAAACAGTTGTATCCTGGGTGAAGCGAAGATTATCAGACAAATTGACGAACGAAATTGATTTGTACAGTGATAATTTTACCAGATCATGGATTTTGTAGGATATCTGATTTTTCTGCCAGTCGGTCTGTACCTCGGGTTTAACATTCTGTATCTTCTGATTTGTGCCCTGGCAGGCTGGTTTGGCGGAGACGACAGCGAACCCGCAAGCAAAACCACCACTCGCACCCGCCGAATTGCCGTTCTGGTACCCGCCTACAAGGAGGATAAAGTCATTCTGGACTCGGTCCAGGCCAATCTTCAGCAGACGTATCCTGCTGATTTCTACGATATTTATGTGATTGCCGACTCGTTTCGCGCCGAGACATTGCAGCAGCTTGCCCATTTTCCGGTCAAGGTTCTGGTGGTGAGTTTTGAAGAATCGACGGTTCAGAAATCGTTGACAAAAGCCCTCGAACTGCTTCCGGAACAGGTATACGACATCGTGCTCGTTTCCGATGCCGACAACCACATGGCGCCTGATTTTCTGCACCGCATCAACCAGGCTTTCGACTGTGGTTGGCGGGCGGTTCAGGGGCATCGGGTGGCTAAAAACACGAACACCAGCGTAGCGGTTTTAGACGCCATGAATGAAGAGGTCAACAACCACCTGTTTCGGGGCGGACAGCGGGCGCTGGGCTTCTCGGCATCGCTGATTGGGTCAGGCATGGCGTTTGAACCCGAGACGATGAAGCGGGCGATGGGCCAGATTCGGTCGGTGGGGGGCTACGACAAAGAACTGGAAATGCTGCTGCTGACGGAAGATATTGAGATCGGGTACCTGAAACAGGCACTCATTTATGACGAGAAGGTTCAAAATCTGGAAGTTTTTGAACGCCAGCGTACCCGTTGGATTGCCGCCCAGATTCATTTTGTGAAGCTGTATTTCGGCACCGGCATCCGGCAGTTGATGAGGGGTAACTGGCATGCGTTCAATGGGTTGCTGAAGGCGCTGCTCATCCCACGCGTGCTGTTTCTAGCGTTTCTATTTCTGGGAACACTGGTTGGTTTGGTGATTGGCAATCCGGTGATTTGGGGCTACTTCGGCTTTATGCTGGTAACGTTGCTGTTCAGCCTCCTGATCTCGATTCCGGGCTACCTCTGGCAGAAAATATCGATTCGGGATGTTCTGACTTTCCCGCTGCTGGTCTTTCGCATGATGCGTTCCCTGCTGAAAATCAAAGCCGCCGGGAAGAAATTTCTGCACACGCCCCACGGGGAGACGAGCGTAAAATAGTGAAAAGTTTTATCGCGGAGTTTAGCGGTGAAAAAAAGGAGTCTAGCGGAGTGTATTTTCTCTGCTAAACTCCTTTTTTTCTCCGCTAAACTCCGCGAAATAACCTCCCTCCACTCAAAAAACTCAAAGATTCATCTTTTTCATCTCTTTCACCGCGTAGTCCACCGCCCGGGCCGTCAGCGCCATGTAGGTCAGCGACGGGTTTTGGGTTGAGGTAGACGTCATCGAGGCCCCGTCGGTCACGAACACATTTTTGACGTGGTGCATCTGGTTCCATTTGTTGAGAATCGACGTCTTGGGATCTTTGCCCATGCGAGCCCCGCCCATTTCGTGAATATCCAGCCCCGGATTGCGTTTGTCGTCGCGAACGCGAAGGTTCTTAAAACCGGCTGCGGTGAACATTTCCATCATTTGCTCCTGGTAATCCTTCACCATTTTGTCGTCGTTGTCGTCATACACAATCGACACTTTCAACTGCGGAATGCCAAACGGATCTTTCAGGTCTTTGTCCAGTGCCACGTAATTGCTCTCTTTTGGAATGGTTTCGCCCATCATGTGGGAGCCCACACTCCAGCCGCCCAGCGTCGGATTGGCCAGATTGGCTTTCAGATCGGCACCGAAACCCTCCTGGTTCGACCGGGAAATGCGGTTGGCTGAAAAACCGGCCGCGTAACCGCGCAGGAAGTCGGTTTCCTGTTTATGAACGTTCCGGAATCGCGGAATGTAGGGGCTGTTGGGGCGTCGGCCTTCGGTCGTCGATTCCAGATACCCGTCGTATTCACCCGAAATACCTGCCCGGTAGTTGTGGAATGCGGCATATTTGCCCAGCACACCACTGTCGTTGCCCAACCCGTTCGGAAACCGGTTCGAGGTGGAGTTCAGCAGCACCAGATTGGTGTTCAAAGCGGCCGCATTGACAAAAATGATCCGGGCATAAAACTCGATCATTTCCTTGGTAGTCGCGTCGATCACGCGTACGCCGGTGGCTTTGCCTTTTTTCTCGTCGTAGATAATCGAATGCACCACCGAATGGGGGCGCAGCGTCAGCTTGCCGGTTTTGGCAGCCCAGGGCAGGGTCGAAGCGTTGCTGCTGAAATACCCGCCAAACGGACAGCCGCGCTCACAAATGGTCCGGTGCTGGCATTGCGCCCGGCCCTGTTGCAGGTGAATCGGCTGCGGTTTGGTGATGTGGGCGGCCCGGCCCATGATAACCGGCCGGTCTTTGTATTTGGCCGCCATCTGCTGGCTAAAGTATTTTTCAACGCAGTTCCACTCGTGTGGCGGCAGAAACTCACCGTCGGGCAAGGTGGCTAAACCGTCTTTGTTCCCCGTAATACCGGCGAATTTTTCAACGTGGCTATACCAGGGCGCAATGTCGGCGTAGCGAATCGGCCAGTCGACCGCAAAACCGTCGCGGGCCGGACCCTGAAAGTCGAAGTCGCTCCAGCGCTGGGTCTGGCGCGCCCACAGCAGGGATTTACCCCCCACCTGATAGCCCCGAATCCAG
Organism: Larkinella punicea; assembly: GCF_003334855.1. Classification (GTDB taxonomy): domain Bacteria; phylum Bacteroidota; class Bacteroidia; order Cytophagales; family Spirosomataceae; genus Larkinella; species Larkinella punicea. The sequence continues at coordinate 266,920 of NZ_QOWE01000007.1, read as the reverse complement.
TCGAACGGTTTTTCCTGTACATACGGGTGTTCCGCATCCTTCACGAAAAAATGCGCCGACCCTTCGTGGAAGGCGTAACATTTGCCCACAATCGGGTTTTCTTTCCGGATGCCGAGCGGCAACTGCCCCCGGTGTTCCATTTCCCAGGTGTTGAGCATGGTGGTGGGGTAGTCGACCACATGCTTGACATCGCGGCCCCTTTCCAGCACCAGCGTGCGCAAACCTTTCTCCGTCAACTCTTTCGCAGCCCAGCCGCCACTGATCCCTGATCCGATCACGATGGCGTCATACGTGGTTGCTTTTACTGCATCAATTGCAAAATTTGCCATAGGGTTCGGGCTGCTATTTGTTTTGTTGCGTTTTAGGCGTTGTGTTTTTGGCCACCACCGGCACACAACCGTGGTAGCGACCGGGTACCATTTCGTAGTGGGTGATGTTGTTCATGACGTATTCGGAGGTCATGTAGCCCCGGATGGTCATGCCTTTTACCAGCGAAAAAAATCCTTTTTCGTCGGCATCCGACGACTGGCTCATGGTTTTCAGCACCTCGGCTTTCTCACCGGCATCGAGCGAGGCAAACGATTTGCTGTAGGTTTTCCGGGCGAGGGCTTCCACGGCCGTCAGTCCTTTGGTTAAACTGTCCTGCGCCGACGGTTCCATGCAATCCGTCACAATTTTCTGGATGAACGTGTGAACGCCCAGTGCTTTTGCGCCCGGGGTGTCGGTGGCCGGCAGGATGGTTTCCACCACTTCGGCTAAAACCGCATCGGCGCGAGGGGCCAGAAACGACGCTCCGGCTGGGAGGTTTGCCGAACTCCAGCCGTTTGCCCAACCCGGCAGACTCACCAGTCCGCCCACGGCCACCGCCAAACTTTTAAGTGCTTTTCGTCTTTCCACGAGGTTATTTTTGGTTTTGGGTATTTGGTTTTCCATTTACGGGAACTTTCGTTATTCTTAGGACTTTCGCTTTTGCCCCTAAATCCCCTAAAGGGGACTTATAGCATCCGGATTATGCTGCGTCCAAGTCCCCTTTAGGGGATTTAGGGGCAAAAGCGAAAGTCCTACATTCATTATTCGCTATTTTCAGGCATTTCCATTCACCGAAAACCGTAAACGAAAAACCGACTACCGAACTCATACAAAAACCCGGATTCCCGAATAATTCTGCCGGAACTCGCGGGGGGTACAACCGTTTTTTCGACGGAAGATACGGTTGAAATACGACATATTGTTAAAACCGCATTTGTAGGATATTTCAGTGATGGTGTGGGTCGTATCGATCAACAGCCGCGACGCGTGGCCGAGCCGGATTTCGTTCAGGCTGTCGATGAAGGTCTTCCCGGTTCGTTTTTTGATAAACCGGCTGAACGACACTTCCGGCATGTTCACGACTTTGGACAGATCGGCGAGCGAAATATCCTTGTCGTAATTTGCCTGCATGAACTCGAACGCTTTCTCAATCCGGCGGCTGTTGAAATTCAGCGGATCGTTGGTGAACGACGCGTTCGAGAGCGTCCGCATGTTCCGCGAAATGGACAGATCGTGCAGAATCGACATCAGTTCCAGCACCGAGTCAAAACCGCTTTTCTGCGCCAGGGCTTCAAGGCGGGGGCGCAGCGACTCGATGGTTTCCCGCGAAAACGCAATGCCTTTGGCCGACCGTTCCAGCAGTACCCGGATGAAACTGAGCTGGTTACGCCGAAGCAGTTTTTCATCGAACAAATCGCGGTGAAACTGAATCGTTACCTCATACACTTCCTGGCTTGGCCCCTGGTGATTGAACCACCCGTGTGGAAGATTGCTGCCCACCAGCACCAGTTCCAGATCCTCGATCACGTCCGTATGATCACCGATGATCCGTTTCGTACCGGCGCCATTGGCAATGAAGTTCAGTTCAAACTCCTCGTGCGAATGCAGGGGAAAATCGAAATCCTTCTTGATCCGTGAAAAAAGCGTGTAACAGTCATTCTGGGTCAGGGGGGTAATTTCCCGGTAAATCGCACTCATCGGAATAGCTGGTGACAGGCAAGATAGAAACAAAGATAGGCAAAAAGTACCATACTTTGGGTGAGTATAGTATCAAATCCTTTTACGAATAACTTAGCTATTAATTGGTAATAATTGTATTATACAGGTGTAATTGGTCTAAAACAGGATAATTGGCAGAATTATCATTCACTTTATAATAGCATTTGTTCAAAAGAATGCTAAAAAAGTATTACTCTGTAGTCGGAAAAAGCGTATACTTTTGGAGCATTGAACCAATCTCTATTTCATGAAACTTTCAGCACTTGATCTCAGCATCATAGTCGGCTACCTGGTGGCTGTTATTTTGCTGGGATTGGGGTTGAAAAAACGAGCGGCCCAGAACAAGGAGGCTTACATGCTGGGCGGCAAAACCCTGCCCTGGTATATGCTCGGTTTGTCGAACGCATCCGATATGTTCGACATCTCGGGCACCATGTGGATGGTGGCGCTGGCGTTCGTCTACGGCATGAAGAGCCTCTGGATTCCGTGGCTCTGGCCGGTTTTCAACCAGGTTTTTCTGATGATGTATCTGTCCGTCTGGCTGCGTCGGTCAAACGTATCCACCGGCGCGGAATGGATCGGAACCCGCTTCGGCTCCGGGCGGGGCGCAACGGCTTCCCACACGGTTGTCGTTGTTTTCGCCCTGCTGAGTTGCCTCGGATTCATGGCCTACGGATTTGTCGGGCTGGGCAAGTTTGTCGAAATCTTCATTCCCATTTCCACCGTAGCGCCCTATTTGCCTTTTACGGTTTCACCGGCTTATGTGGCCCCCTTCTACGGCATCATTTTTACTTCGTTTGCGGTTTTTTACGCCATTCTGGGCGGCATGACCAGCATCGTCATCGGCGACATTCTGAAGTACATCATCATGACCATTGCCGCGTTCGTCATTGCGTCGATCGCGATGGACAATCTGGCGGTCAGTTCGTTGAGCGTACCGCAAGGTTGGTACACGCCCTTTTTTAGCTGGCATCTCGACGATCTGAACTGGACCGGGAGGATTGAAGCGGTAAACGCCAAAATCAAATCCGACGGTTTTTCGCTGTTTGGCATTTTTTTCATGATGATGACCTTCAAAGGCATTCTGGCGAGTCTGGCCGGCCCGGCCCCCAACTACGACATGCAAAAGGTGCTGTCGACCCAATCTCCTCAGGATGCGGCCAAAATGAGCGGTATTGTATCCATCGTGCTGCTGCCGGTTCGCTACGCCATGATCATGGGCTTTACGGTTCTGGCCCTGCTGCATTTTGATCAGCTCAACCTGCAGGCCCCCAACGGAGCCATCGACTTTGAGGAAATTCTGCCCGCAGCCATTCTGCAATTCGTTCCGGCGGGGCTGATGGGGCTGTTGCTGGCGGGTTTGCTGGCGGCTTTCATGGGTACATTTGCCGGTACGCTCAATGCCGCGCAGGCCTACATTGTCAATGATATTTACCTGAAATACGTCAATCCGCGCGCATCGAACCGGCGGATTGCCCGGATGAATTACGCGTCGGGGTTGGCGGTGGCCGGTTTTGGTATTTTGCTGGGCTTGTTTGTCCGGGATGTCAACAGCATCCTGCAGTGGATTGTGTCGGCCTTGTACGGCGGTTATGTGGCTGCGAACGTGCTGAAATGGCACTGGTGGCGGTTTAACGCCAGCGGTTTTTTCTGGGGTATGCTGGCGGGGATCGTTCCGGCGCTGATTTTTCCCGCCCTGTTTAAAGAAACCCTGGAGTTGTATTATTTCCCGTTGCTGTTCGGCTTGTCGCTGGCCGGTTGCGTGGCCGGTTCCCTGCTGACACCCCCGACGAAATCCGAAACGCTGAAGTCCTTTTACCGAACCGTCCGCCCCTGGGGGTTCTGGCAACCGATTCACGAGCTGGTCGTGGCCGATGATCCGTCGTTCGAAGTCAACAAAAACTTTAAACGCGATGCGTTCAACGTCGTGGTGGGCGTTGTGGCCCAGTGCTGTCTGACAATGCTGCCGATGTATCTGATCGTCAGCATGTACACCGAATTGTCGGTCACGCTGACGATCCTGGCGGTTTGTGCAATAATTCTCAAAAAAACGTGGTGGGACAAGCTGCCCGCGGAGGAATTGAAGCCGGTTTCAGTAACAGTATCCTCTGTATTAACGCACTAAAATACAGGTAATTGGTGCATTGACGAATTGTTGTAATTGACGTGTTATAAAACCCGGCCATTGATTCCGTAAGGATGCAACAGCACAGCGTCGGTTTGGAGGTCACGTGCCTATCGGCACGCGGGAAATAAATCGGTTCTGTCATCTACCGACGCTACGCTGTCAAGCCCCTGGCGGGGCAAATTATCCCGTAGGGATATAACAGCGGAGCGTCGGTAGAAGAAGAGCGGTTGTGTCATGCTCTGGCGTGCCGTGAGGTACGCGACCATTCGGGGCGAATTATCCCGTAAGCTGGCAACAGCGGAACGTGGACGGATCGGTAGAAGAATTCATATACTATTAACCAATGAAAATTGCCTTTCAGGAACGATTGGAGACCTTGGAAGAGGGCCATTTTGAATTGATTTCGCGTCAGAACGAGAAGCTCAAACCCGGCAATGGCCTCTTCGACCGCTACCAGTACCCGGTTCTGACGGCCCGGCACACCCCCTTGTTCTGGCGGTATGACCTGAACCCGGCCACAAACCCCTATCTGATGGAGCGGTTTGGCATCAACGCAACCTTTAACGCCGGGGCCATCCGGCTGGACGGGAGGTATCTGCTGGTGGTGCGGGTCGAAAGCAGCGACCGGAAGTCGTTTTTCGCGGTGGCCGAAAGCCCCAACGGAATCGACAACTTCCGGTTTTGGGACTACCCGATTGCGATGCCCGAAACCGGCGAACCGGACATCAACGTCTACGACATGCGGCTGGTGCAGCACGAAGACGGCTGGATTTACGGCCTGTTCTGCACCGAACGCAAAGATCCGGCTGCTCAGAAAGGCGACGAATCCTCGGCATCGGCGCAGTGCGGAATAGCCCGGACGCGCGATCTGAAAACCTGGGAACGGCTGCCCGATCTGGTTTCGCCTTCACCCCAGCAACGGAATGTGGTGTTGCACCCGGAATTTGTGAACGGAAAATACGCGCTATACACCCGTCCGCAAGACGGTTTTATCGAAGCCGGAACGGGCGGAGGCATCGGGTTTGGCCTGACCGATTCGATGGAAAATCCGGTGATCGACCGGGAATACATCGTGGATGAGAAACGCTACCACACGGTGTATGAGGTGAAAAACGGGCAGGGACCGGCACCGATCAAAACCGCGAAAGGATGGCTGCACCTGGCCCACGGCGTTCGGAACACGGCGGCCGGGTTGCGCTACGTCCTGTATCTGTTTATGACGGATTTAGAGGACCTAACGAAAGTGATTTACAAACCGGCGGGGTATTTTATCGCCCCCGAAGGCGAGGAGCGCATTGGCGATGTGTCCAATGTCGTCTTCGCCAACGGCTGGATTCTGGACGACGACGGGACGGTTTTCATCTACTACGCATCGTCGGATACCCGGATGCACGTGGCGACGTCTACCCTTGGTCGTTTGCTCGACTATGTGGTCAACACCCCGGCAGACGGGCTGCGGTCGGCCACCTCGGTCGAGCGACTGAACGACTTGATTACGAAAAACCGGATGTACCAGACCGGGCGGGAAAAAACCATGCCGGCTGCTAACGGGCAAGCGGCTTGACGGAGCGATCAGGCACGGATGAGGCCTTGACAATGAATTTATTAGGATCAATTATAGGTTGGTAGTCCGGACAAAGCCAGTGCGTTGAACTGGCTTTGTTTTTCGATTTGTCAACCAGCCAGACTACCCAAAGACTTTAAAAACCACGTTCAATTCCACCTCAATTTTTTACCTACTATGAAAAGAAGTCTATGTTTTCTGAGGATCCTGGTCCTCTCCCTTTTGTCAACCCTCAGCTTTGCGCAAACCGTCGAGGTCAAAGGCAAAGTGACGGAGGAGGGCAAAAGCGAAATAAACGGGGTCAACGTGCTCATCAAAGGCACGACCCGCGGAACGATTACCAACGACCGGGGCGAATACAGCATCCAGGTACAAAAAGGGGCGACCCTCAAATTCAGTTCCATCGGTTTTATACCAAAAGAAGTCGAAGTCGGCAATTCAACCACCATCGATGTGTCGCTGATGCCCGAAGAATCGACGCTGAGCGAGGTGGTGGTGACGGCCCTCGGGATCAAGAAAGAGAAAAAAGCCCTGGGGTATTCTGTTACCGAAGTGAAAGGGGAGGAACTGACCCAGGCGCGAACCGTCAACATGGCGAACTCCCTGCAGGGAAAAGTGGCCGGTTTGAACGTGGCCAACACGGCGACGGGCCCCGGTGGTTCGAGCCGGATTGTGATTCGTGGGAATGGTTCGATTTCCGGCAACAACCAGCCGCTGATCGTGGTCGACGGAACGCCCATCAACAACGACAACCTGGGTTCGGCCGGGATGTGGGGTGGGGGTGATAGCGGAGACGGTATTTCCAGCCTGAACCCCGACGAAGTGGAAACGATCAGCGTATTGAAAGGTGCCACGGCCTCGGCCTTGTACGGTTCCCGCGCTTCCAATGGCGTTATTCTGGTGACGACCAAAGGCGGGAAAGCCAACAAAGGCATCGGCGTTGAGCTGAGCAGCAACTACGTGGCGGAGAACCTGTTACTGCCCACCTACAAAGATTACCAGTATGAATACGGCATGGGCAACAACGGCATTAAGCCGACCACCGTGGCCGAAGCCCTGACTTCGAATAGCTGGGGAACGAAACTGGACGGTTCAAATACCATCAATTTCGACGGAAAATCACGGCCTTATTCGGCTTACAAAAACAACCAGACCGATTTCTACCGCGTCGGAAGCACGTTTACCAATTCGGTGGCGCTCACGGGAGCGACGGAAAGCATCACGTACCGGTTGTCGATGAACGACCTCAACAACAAGTCCATCATTCCCAATAGCGGACTGCGCCGGAACAATTTTGCGCTGAACGTCAACGCCAATCTGGGCCCGAAACTGTCGATTGTCACGAACGTCAAATACATTCTGGAGAAAACCACCAACCGGCCCCGCCTGTCGGATTCGCCCGGAAGTGCGACGTACGCGATCAACGCCATGCCGACCTCGCTGCCGCTTTCGGCCCTGAAAGAAAGCCAGCTCAATGACGACGGTTCCGAGAAAGTCTGGTCCGACAACATTTACATCCAGAACCCGTATGTGGCGGCTAACAACTGGCGGCAGGAAGATAAAAAAGGCCGGATTATCGGCGTCGTCGAGCCCCGCTTCAACTTCACTGACTGGCTTTTTCTGCGCGGTCGGCTGGGTTTCGACAATTTCAACTACCGCAACCTGACCATCACGCCTTACGGCACGCCATTTCAGCCGCGTGGGGGCATGAACGTGGGCAACCGGAATTTTACGGAAACCAATTCCGAGTTGCTGCTGGGCATCAACAAGAAGTTTGGCGACCGGTTTGGGGTCAATGCGCTCTTTGGGGGCAACCTGATGAAACAGACCTACCAGAACTCATCGTATGGCGGCAGCAACTTCAACATTCCGTATTTCTACGACATTTCGAACATCGACCCGGCCGCCCGGAGTTCCAGCGAAAACTACATCGAAAAACGGATCAACTCCGTTTACGGTTCGGCGGAATTCTCCTATAATAGCTATCTGTTCGTGACGGCAACGGCCCGGAACGACTGGTTCTCGACGCTTGCCAAAGGAAACAACAGCATTTTGTACCCGTCGGTGGGGGGGAGTTTTGTGGTTTCGGAGGCTTTCAAATTGCCAACCGCCATCAATTATTTGAAAGTGAGAGCGTCGTGGGCGCAGGCCGGTGGCGACACCGATCCGTATAACCTGTCGCTGTACTACGGTTTGTCGGGGGCGCACCTGGGTGCTCCGCTGGCCCAGATCAACGGCGACCGTGTGCCGAATTCGAACCTGCAACCGCTGACCTCGACCACCTCGGAAGCCGGTTTGGAAACCCGTCTGTTCAACAACAAACTGGGGGTCGACTTTGCGCTGTATACCCGGAAAACCACCAACGACATTGTGGCGGCTACGATTTCCAACACTTCCGGCTACGGCAGCGCGCTGTTCAACGTGGGCGAAATTGCCAACAAAGGACTCGAATTGTTGCTGACCTACCGACTGGCTTCGGCGAAGGATTTCTCGTGGGATGCGTCGTTCAACATGGGCTACAACCAAAGCGAAGTGGTGAGCCTGTATGGCAACCTGACTACGCTGCAGGTGGACGAAAACCGGACGCGGATTGCCTACATTCACCAGGTAGTGGGCCTGCCCTACAGCCAGGTGAAAGGATTTACCTACAAAAAAGATGCGTCGGGCAATGTCGTTTACGACTCGCAGGGCTATCCCTTGCAGGGTAATCTGGTCAATTTCGGCACCGGCGTGGCACCGACGACCCTGGGTTTCACCAACTCGTTCCGGTATAAGGGCATCGGCCTGAGCTTCCTGATCGACGGGAAGTTTGGCGGGGTGATTTACTCCGGAACCAACGCCTACGCCAACCGCCGGGGCTTGCTGAAGTCGACGCTGGAAGGCCGCGAAACGGGCATTGTTGGCAAGGGCGTCAACGAAAAAGGCGAACCGAATACCGTGAGAGTACCGGCGCAGCAATACTACGAGCGGCTGTTCAACATTGCCGATCCGTTTGTCTACAGTGCCGACTTTTTGAAACTCCGGCAGGTGATCATCGACTACACGATTCCGACGCGGGTGTTTGGCAAATCGCCGTTCAAAGGGGCTTCCATCTCGCTCGTGGGCCGGAACTTAGCCATTCTGATGAAGAAAACGCCGAACATCGATCCCGAATCGACCTACAACAATTCGAACGCCCAGGGACTGGAACTGGCCGGTGTGCCGCCAACCCGTACGGTGGGGGTTAACCTGAATCTGAAATTCTAAGTCATGCGCTCATCTTCTAAAAGATACCACCATATGTTACGCAAAATACTGATAGTGACCACGCTTCTGTTTACGTTTGGGGCGTGTACGGAAGATTTTGAAAAAATCAACGTCAACCCCAACACGCCCTCGTCGGTGCCTTTGGACTACCTGTTGTCGGGGGCCACGCTGCACATTCCGGGGTCGGCGGGCGATCCGGGGTATAAGTCCTGGCGGGCCAACTTCATCTACGCGTCGACCGTCATTCAGCAGATGTCGTCGGTAGAGGTCAATTTTTACCGGGGAACGGTATATACCTACCAGGGTGATTTGAGCGAAGCTTATTTCGTGAACTCGTACCCGAATTCGATCAAAAATCTGGTCAATCTGATTGCACTGGCCAAAGCGGATGCGAAAAACGTGAACATTCTGTCGATGGCCCGGATTCTGCGGGTGGTCGAGATGGCCAACATCACGGATCTGTACGGCGATGTTCCGTACAAAGAAGCGGGTTTAGGCTATCTGGACGGTGTTTTCTCGCCGAAATACGATGCGCAGAAGGACATCTACGCCGACTTGCTGAAAGAACTGGAAGAAGCCGGGAAAGCGTTCAGTGCCACGGCCTACATTCCGAAAACCGCCGATTTTGTGTATGCCGGTGATCTGGAAAAATGGAAGCGTGGTGCCAATTCGCTGATGCTGCGGCTGGCCATGCGGATGCAGAAAGTGGATGCGGCCGGGGCGCAGGCCTGGGCCAAGAAAGCCATCGACGGCGGCATTATGGCCAGCAACGACGATAGCTTTTCGATCAAGTTCTCGAACACGGGGGCCGGCACCAACTCCAACGCCAATTCGTGGAACCTCGGCGCGGGACGCGGCATTGCCAACGGGAATAACATCCAGTGGGCCAGCACGTTCATCGATGCGCTGAAAGCCCGGAAAGACCCGCGCCTGGCGGTGATTTCGGCACTGAAAAATGGCGACAAGACTGTGGCGAAACAACGCGGAATTCCGCCTGGAACCGATGCGACGACCCTGAAAACACTGCCCGAAACCAGTCTGGATAATTATTCGCGGGTGGCTCCGAACATGTACGCACTGGAAAATCCGTACTTCATCATGACCCACGCCGAAGCGCGTTTGCTGAAAGCCGAAGCCATTGAGCGGGGGTGGGCTACCGGAACCGCCAAAACCGAGTTTGAAGCTGGTCAAAGCGCGGGTGTCCGGCAATTGGCGTCGTATGGCGGGGTGATTGCGGATGCCGATGTGGCGGCTTACGCGGCTGCCAACCCGTATTCGACCGGGTCGCTGGATGATAAAATGAACGCCATCCACACCGAAATGTGGGTGATCACCGGCTCGGTGCTGAACCACCTCGAAGGCTGGGCGAACTGGCGGAGAACTGGACTGCCCAAACTGACTCCGGTCAATTATCCGGGGAACGAAACCAACGGCCAGATTCCGCGCCGGTTGCGGTATCCGCAGGGAGAACCGGGGATTAACCCGAATATTCAGGAAGCCATTACCCGCCAGGGGCCGGATCTGTTCACGACCCGGATCTGGTGGGACAAGCAATAAGTTTACCAACTAACCTATTTTGAATAGTCAGGAGGCCTCTGGAAACAGAGGCCTCTTTTTCTTTCCAGACAACAGAGGCTAGATTAGAGAGAAAAACCGGAAATGAACGCTCAAATCCGGTTTTGAGAAGATTAGGAGACGGCGGTTTTCGTTATTTGTTTCAAAAACAACACGAATGAAAGTTTTCTACGGCCTTCTACTCCTCCTGTTTTCACAATCGCTGCAAGCCCAGCGCACGTTTTCTCCCGCCGATACCACCGGTTTTGCGGCAATTCTGGAAGCATTGCGACAGAAATACCAGATCCCATCGCTCTCCGTTGGCGTGGTGCATGGAAAAAAGCTGGTCTGGTACAAGGGGTTGGGCTATGCTGATATTGAAAATAAGGTAACACCCACCGAGCATACGGTGTATCATCTGGCGTCGGTTACCAAAACCTTCGGGGCCATCATCCTGATGCAATTGGTGGAAGCGGGCAAGATCAATTTGGATGATCCGGTTACAAAATACGGCATTCAGTTGGGTGCGCGTTGGGGCAACGACGACCGGATTAAGCTCAAACACCTGCTGACCCACACGGCCCAGGGAAACTCGTTCAACGGTTTCAAACCGGGCTACAGCTTTGGTTACAACGGCGATTACTACGGCAAACTGGCTCAGCCCATTGAAAAAGAATCGGGAAAAACGTTCGGGCAGTTGATGGTCGACAACATCATCCGACCGCTGGGGCTGGCCCATACAGCGCCCAATCTGGCCGATACCGCCAGTTTTGCGTTGACGGGCTATAATCGGGAAGCGTATGGCAAGCTAGTGGCCAAACCGTATGATCTGCAAAAAGGCCGGATTGTACCCATCGCGGATCCGACCCATTTCGGCCCGGCGGCCGGATTGATGTCGTGTGTCAGCGATCTGGTGGCCTATTCGACGGCCATTGACGAACAAAAACTCTTAAACCCCCTAACCTGGAAACAGGTTTTTACGCCGACGTATTCCCGAAATGGCAACGCGCTTCCCTACGGCCTGGGGTGGTTTGTGCGTGACTATAAAAGGTTGCGGATTCTTTGGCATACCGGCTGGTGGACGGGCAATTCATCGCTGTTCGTCAAGATTCCCGAACGTGATTTGACGTTTATTATTCTGGCTAATTCGCAGGATTTGAGTCGCCCTTTTTACGCCAAATTTGATATTTTCAGAACCAATCCGAAGCTTCAGAGCAACCTGAGAGCCTCCGCGTTCGCCAAAGCCTTTCTGGATCAATTTGTCGGAAAACCCTGAAAACCGGTTAAACCACCAAAAATCACAGGCTATTGTGATAAATGTCACTGATTAGGTTCCCGGATAGCCGTTACTTCATCCCAAAAAGCAAGGCTATGAAAAAGAACATTGGTTTTTCGGATAAGGTGGTTCGTTTGTTGATTGCCGCCACGTTAATAGGGCTTTATATTGCGGATGTGGTGACTGGCGTATGGGCCGTGGTGGCCCTGGCAGGAGCCGGAATTATGATTGCCACCAGTTTAATGAATTTTTGCCCGATATACGCATTCTTTGGGATAGGCACCAAACGCCGAAAAAAAATGTCTTAAGGAAGACGACCGGCCCGACGTTCGGGTGCGGTGAAAGACAGCGAGAGGAATGATCAACGACAGTCAGGTAGTCAATGCCGCGTTTCGGGGAAGTTTTGAACCGGCGCTAATCGAAGAAATAAACCGGATCGGGATTTATCAGGAAGTTGAAGAAGGTGAATATTTGATCCGGCCGGGGAGTTACATCCGCTCGGTGCCGATTATTCTGAGTGGCTCCATCAAAATTATGCGCCCCGATGCGGTCGGTAATGAGGCTTTGCTCTACTACCTGAGTGGGCTGGATTCCTGCGCCATCTCGATGACGGGCAGTCCCGACAACAAACCCAGCGAAATTACGGCGATTGCCGAAGAAAAAACCCGTCTGATTTTCATCCCGGTCGAGAAAGTCGATGAATGGATTTGCCGGTTTCCGACCTGGAAACAGTTCGTTTTCCGTACCTACCAGCGCCGGTTCGACGACATGATTGCCACCATCGACAGCATTGCATTCAAGAAACTCGACGAACGGTTACTGACCTATTTGAAGAAGAAAACCCAGAGTTGCCAGTGTACGGTTTTGCAGATCACCCACGAAGAAATTGCCCGCGAAATGGCGACGTCGCGGGAGGTGATTTCCCGTCTGCTGAAGCAGTTGGAGCGCGTGGGCTACCTCCGGTTGTCACGCAATAAAATCGAAATTTTGTAGAAAATGGTTGCCCGTGTGACATATATCACGGAACCGCCCGTTTTTCATGGCGTGCTTTGTTAAAAAAAAACAGCATGAGTTCGCATGAAATTCTGGGCTTTACGGCATCGATCCTGATCGGGATTACCCTGGGTCTCATCGGCGGGGGCGGCAGCATCCTGACCCTGCCGGTGCTGGTGTATCTGCTCGGCATCAACCCAACGGTTTCCACCACCTATTCATTATTTGTAGTCGGCACCACCTCGCTGGTCGGTGCCGTTCGCTATATGCAGCAGCGGCTGGTCAACTACCGGGCCGCGCTGGCCTTTTCACTGCCTTCGTTTGCCGCCATTTACCTCACCCGCACTTACCTCGTTCCGGCCATTCCGGACCCGGTTTTCTCAACCCCGGCCTTCTACCTGAGTAAAAACGTCGCCATCATGGTTGTGTTTGCGCTGGTCATGCTGGCGGCTTCCGGCTCGATGATCCGCGACCACCGGATTGAAACGGACGCAGATCAGAACCGGATTAGCCCTAATTTGCTGGCGACAGAAGGGGTTCTGGTCGGTATTCTGACGGGCGTTGTGGGCGCGGGGGGCGGTTTTCTGATCATTCCCTCGCTGGTCTTGCTGGCCCGTTTGCCCATCAAAATGGCCGTCGGGACTTCACTGCTGATCATTGCCGCCAACTCGCTGATCGGCTTTCTGAGCGGGCTGTCACTGACCACGATCGACTGGCGGTTTTTGCTGGTCTTTACGGCCCTGTCGATCCTTGGCATTTTGTTGGGTACCTACCTGACCCGGTTTGTTTCCGGCCCGAAACTCAAAAAAGCTTTCGGCTGGTTCGTGCTGGCGATGGGCGTGTACATTATCGTGAAAGAAACTTTTCTCCAATAGTCCGGCGTGTAACAAAAGTCACGGAACGCCCGTTGCCGCCTTTTTACTTTTGTTACAGGTTGAATCACAAACGCATCAACCTGAATTTTGTTAAACCAGAATCGAATAGAAAACCATGAAAATTGAACAGATTTATACGGGCTGTCTGGCCCAGGGTGCCTATTACATTGAAAGTGAAGGCCAGGTCGCGATTATTGACCCGTTGCGGGAAGTAAAACCGTATGTGGAACAAGCCGCCAAAGCGGGTGCCAGCATCAAATACGTGCTGGAAACCCACTTTCACGCCGACTTCGTGTCCGGTCACCTCGACCTGGCGCGCCAAACCGGGGCTACCATCGTCTATGGGCCGCTCGCCAAACCGAATTTCGAAGCCCACATTGCGACCGATGGCGAAGAATTGCAACTCGGTTCCGTCAAAATCCGGGTGCTGCACACGCCCGGCCACACGATGGAATCGACCTGTTACCTGTTGCTGGATGAAACCGGGAAAGAAACCGCCCTCTTCAGTGGCGATACCTTGTTCATCGGCGACGTCGGCCGTCCTGATCTGGCCCAGAAAGCGGACCTGACGATGGACGATCTGGCGGGCTATCTCTACGAGTCGCTGCGCACCCAAATCATGACGCTGCCGGACGACGTTATCGTCTATCCGGGTCACGGGGCGGGTTCGGCCTGTGGCAAAAACATGAGCAAAGAAACCACCGATACGCTGGGCAATCAGAAGTTGTTCAACTATGCGCTGCGGGCTTCGATGTCGAAAGAGGAGTTTATCAAGGAAGTAACCGACGGTTTGCTGGCCCCTCCGCAGTATTTCCCACAGAACGTTGCGCTCAACAAACAGGGTTACGAAAGCATCGATACGGTTTTGAAACGGGGAGGACAGGCCCTGAGTCCGGAAGCGTTTGAAGCAGCCGCCAACGAAACCGGTGCCTTGATTATTGACACCCGACCGGCGCAGGTTTTCCGTCAGGGTTTCATTCCGAACTCGATCAACATCGGGCTTGGCGGGCAGTTTGCCCCCTGGGTCGGTACGTTGGTCCCGGATGTAAAACACAATCTGTTACTGGTTTGTGAACCGGGTCAGGAGCAGGAGGCATTAACGCGGCTGGCGCGGGTGGGCTACGATCAGGTGCTGGGCTTTCTGGCGGGCGGATTCAGTGCGTGGGAAGCCAGCGGGAAGGAGAGTGACACCCTGTTGTCGGTATCGGCGGAGTCGCTGGCAAACCGGATGGCCGAAGGGGATCTGGAGATTGTCGATGTGCGGAAGCCGGGTGAATTTGCCGCCGAACACATCGCCGGGGTTCGGAACATTCCGCTGGAATACCTCAACGATCACATGGCGGAGCTACCCAAAAACAAAACCCTGTTCATTCATTGTGCGGGCGGCTACCGCTCCATGATGGCCGCTTCGATCCTGAGAGCACGGGGGTACGAAAAACTGGTGGATGTGACGGGCGGTTTTGACGCCATCAAAAAAACCGGTCTTTTTGAAATCACGGATTATGTGTGTCCCACGACCTTGAAAAAGGCGTAACAAATTTGTAAATTAGCCAATTGAATAGAAAAATAGAAAATCTATGGAGTTATTAGAGTTAATCCGTCAGCCCTGGCCCTGGTACGTGGCCGGGCCGCTGATCGGACTGACGGTGCCAGCCTTGCTGTTGATTGGAAATAAATCGTTTGGAATTTCATCGTCGCTGCGACACATCTGTGCGGCCTGTATACCGGCCAATATTCCGTTCTTTTCGTACGACTGGAAACACGAAATCTGGAACCTGGTATTTGTCGCCGGTATTCTGATCGGCGGTTTTCTGGCGGGACATTTTTTGGCCAACCCCGAGGCTATTCAAATTTCACCCCAGACCGTCGCGGATCTGAAAGCCCTTGGTATTCAGGATTTTACAGGATTGATGCCCGGTGATATCTTCAACGTGGCTAACCTGTTCACCCTGAAAGGGCTGGTGTTTTTCGTGCTGGGCGGTTTTCTGGTTGGGTTCGGAACGCGCATGGCGGGCGGCTGCACGTCGGGGCATTCCATCATGGGGATTTCCAATCTGCAATGGCCGTCGCTGGTCGCCACCTGTTGTTTTATGGCGGGCGGTTTTGCGATGACGCACCTGATTTTACCCCACCTCATGAAGTTGTTTTAAAAGCCGGAGATACACGAATGGAAAAAATTGAAGTAGAAGAGATGTTGGCGTGCGATGCACCCAACGACATGAAGCAGGAGGAAGGATTTGTCGGGAACCTGAAATACGGAGTGGTCGGCATTCTGTTTGGCATCGTCTTTGTCAAAGCCGAAATTGTTTCCTGGTTTCGGATTCAGGAGATGTTCCGGCTGCAAAGTTTTCACATGTATGGTGTCATTGGCTCCGCGATTGTGGTCGGAATGCTGTCGATATGGCTGATCAAACGGTTTAGAATCAAAACGATAGCGGGTGATGAGGTGGTATTTCATCCCAAGAAATTCAACTCCGGGCAAATCTACGGCGGTTTGCTTTTCGGTCTCGGCTGGGCCATTACGGGAGCCTGCCCGGGTCCGTTGTTTGCCCAGATCGGCAGCGGTTTCGTGGTTGTGCTGGTGACGCTGCTGAGTGCCATTGCCGGAACCTGGGTGTACGGGTATTTCCGACCCCGGCTGCCGTAACGGAAGTTTCGATTTACCTGAAAATAACCGGGTATACTTTGCCGGTTTTGCCGTCTTACTGATAAAAACAGTCGATCAGGGTAGTCTATAGTCCGGTCATGTGGGCTATTCGCTATGGACACGAAGCAAAACCGATGCAATTCCTAAACCCGTTTTTTATAAAATTTGTACCAGGACTTTTTCAAAACGCCCCTAAATCCCCTGAAGGGGACTTTCTGAATCCGGATGCTGCTGCGTCCAAGTCCCCTTCAGGGGATTTAGGGGCAATATGTCAGGTCGTTACCAGACAAATAGTCTTCGTCTTTTGCGTGAGTTTTTTTCTGCTCATTAACGGAGCCGCGCGGGCTGAAACCGTCTTTTCGGTTCAGGACGGCGGCTACCGGTTTTTCTGGGACCTGGCGATCATGGCGCCGAGCCGATACGACTGGAATGCCGACGACGAAGTCTTACTCAATACCGCCATCATCGGCGCACGGCGGTTTTCAACAAGGAAGAAAAGCCATTCAGGAACGGGGAATGGAAGAACGGGAAACTGCGAATCGATTCCCGTACGTTGCGAAATAATCCCGGTTTGAACGGTTTTCTGGTATATAAATGAAAGTTATTTCGCAGAGTTGAGCGGAGGAAATCAGAGTTACGCAGAGTTTTTTTCTCTGATTAACTCTGATTTCCTCCGCTCAACTCTGCGAAATAACCCTTAAAATAAACATGAAAATACTCCTCCTCGCCTGTAGCCTTCTAACTACGATCCACGCCTTTGCCCAAACCCGAACCCGCCTTTTCGACTCGGATTGGCGGTTTTTGAAAGACAGCACCATCCAGGCCGAAGCACGGGATTACAACGATGCCAACTGGCGCTTCCTCGATCTGCCGCACGACTGGAGCATCGAGGATTTGCCCAACCCGTCGCCGGATCAGGTAGCCGGGCCGTTTTCGCGAGCGAGTGTCGGGGCTACGTCAACCGGGTATACCGTCGGCGGAACGGGTTGGTACCGCAAGACTTTCCGGCTCAAACCGACGGAAAAAGGCAAAACCGTATCGATCTATTTTGATGGAGTTCACATGGAAACCGACGTCTGGATTAACGGGCGTCACCTGGGTTTTCATGCGTATGGCTACACGCCTTTTCAGTATGACCTCACGCCCCATTTATTGCCAACCGGTCAGCAAAATGTCCTGGCGGTTCGGGTGAAAAACAACGGCAAAAACAGCCGCTGGTACACCGGTTCCGGGATTTACCGGCACGTCTGGCTCACCGTCGCCGAGCCGGTTCACGTGGCCCCCCTGGGTATTTCGATTACGACCCCGCAAGTGTCTGACAAAACCGCTCAGGTGCAGGTGCTGACCGCCGTTGAAAACCAGTCTGGAAACGCGATGCCGGTTTCGGTTCAGATTACCGTATTCGCTCCGAATGGCAAACCCGTTGCCAAAACGCAACAGACCGTTGCGGTAGCGGCTCACGGGAAAGGGGAGGCCACACAACGGCTGACCGTAACGACCCCGCAACGCTGGTCGCCGGAAAGACCGGATTTGTACCGGACCCGCGTGGTGCTTTTTTCGGGCAAAAAACGACTCGATAGCGTGACGACGGCCTTTGGCATTCGCTCCATTCAGTTCAGTGCCAAAACCGGTTTTGTGCTGAACGGGAAGCGGGTTATGCTGAAAGGCGGTTGTGTTCACCACGACAACGGGCCGCTGGGTGCTGCTGCCATCGACCGGGCGGAGGAACGCAAAGTGGAACTCCTGAAAGCCAACGGGTTCAATGCCGTACGCGCCAGTCACAACCCACCGTCGACGGCTTTTCTGGATGCCTGCGACCGGCTGGGGCTGCTGGTGATCGACGAAGCCTTCGACATGTGGCAGCGGCCCAAAAAACCGCAGGATTACCACCGGTTTTTCGACGACTGGTGGCAGCAGGATTTGCAGGCCATGATCCTGCGCGACCGCAACCATCCGTCGGTTATCCTCTGGAGCATCGGCAACGAAATCAACGAACGCGCCGAACCCTCGGGGCTGGCGATCACGAAAAAACTGGCGGATGAAACCCGTCGGCTGGACCCCACCCGCCCGGTGACGGAAGCCCTTTGCGTGTTTTGGGAACATCCCGGCAAAGTTTGGACGGATTCTGACCCCGCTTTTGCATTGCTGGATGTGGGTGGATATAATTACGAGTGGAAAAACTACGAATCGGATCACCAGCGGCACCCGGAGCGCATCATCCTGGGGACAGAAACCTTCGCCAAAGAAGCCTTTCAGAACTGGCAGATGGTGGAAAAACACCCGTATGTGATCGGTGATTTTGTCTGGACGGCGATGGATTATATGGGAGAAACCGCCATCGGTCATTCGCTGCTGCAACCGAAAACCACCAAAGACAGCACGATTGCGGTGTTTCCCTGGCCGTGGTTCAACGCCTACTGCGGAGATCTGGATCTGATCGGGTTCAAAAAACCGCAGTCCTACTATCGCGACGTGGTCTGGCGAAACCGCCCGATCGAACTGGCCGTTCACAACCCGATTCCGGCGGGCATGAAAGAAACCGTGACCAACTGGGGCTGGCCGGATGAGCAGCCGAGCTGGACGTGGCCGGGCGCGGAAGGGCAAGCGCTCCAGGTGCGGGTTTTTTCGCGCAGTCCGCTGGTGAAGCTGGAACTGAACGGGAAACTAATCGGGGAACAAACCATTGCCGACACCACCATCACCGCGACGTTTACGGTTCCGTATGAGCCGGGAACCCTGAAAGCCACGAGTTTTGAAAAGGGAAAACCGACGGGTTCGATCGAATTGATTACCGCCGGAAAACCGTACCGCCTGCAACTCAAAGCCGACCGGTCAACGATCCGTGCCGATCGCAATGATCTGTCGTATGTGGCCGTCGAGGTGGTCGATGAAAAAGGGAATCTGGTTCCCACGGCGGCTGTTCCAGTTACATTTCAGCTTGCCGGTGCGGGCGAACTGGCGGGTGTGGGCAACGCCAATCCCACCGATCTGAGTAGTTTTCAGAAACCGGAGAAAACGACGTTCCGGGGCCGTTGTCTGGCCATTCTCCGTCCTACCCTAAAACCGGGAAAAATTACACTGAAAGCCACGGCACCCGGTTTGCAAACGGGGGAATTCACCGTGACGGTGCGCTAAAAATCCAACTGTGGCAGGGTAATTTTAAAGATAACAAAATCGTAACAACAGTAATTTTTGCAATGATGCATGTTTTGGCAAGCAATTTATATTTCAGGGAGTTTATAGTTTTTTTTCGCTTGCCATGTTTCTTCATTTGTTCATCTGACCGACCACATAACTCGGCCCCGGATGGTGAAAACCGTGCTGATTAGCAGGAAATAGATACAACTTCGCTGGGTATTGTGTATAGAGCCAGCCGAATGCTGCCTTTCCGGGTGAGCAAATTTCTGGGTTAGGGGTAGGAGTAATCTGGTGTTGCTAGATATATTAAATTATTTTTAAATATTTGGCGAAAGAATTGGAATTGCACAGATTCCGAGACCTTTGTCACCATTTAACTTTCTACCTATATGATGATTTTCTACTCTTTTTCTCCTCCATTTACAATGCACTGGAGGAGACTTTGCTGTGTCCTGCTCGCCCTAACGCTGCTGGCGGTCGAGGGCAAAAGCCAGGCCTTGGCAACGATTAAAACGTCTAGTTTTCAGGCTGAACGACCGGGCGCCGATGTCACCGTCAGCGGGCGGGTGACGGATGCCCTGACGAACGAGGCCCTGGCGGGTTGCAGTGTCGTTCTGAAAGGAACCCAGCGCGGAACCACAACGGACGCCAACGGCGATTACCGGATTGCCGTGCCGGAAGGCAATGCCGTCCTGGTGTTTGGTTTCATCGGTTTTGTTTCGCAGGAAATAGCGGTCGGCAACCAGAGCACAATCAATGTCTCTCTCAAGGCATCGGCGTCGGAACTGTCGCAGGTGGTGGTCATCGGCTACGGGAGTGCGGCCAAAAAAGACATGACCGGTTCGGTGAAGTCGATCAAAAGTGCCGATTTTAACAAGGGGATCATTAACTCGCCGGAGCAGCTTCTCCAGGGAAAAGTGGCCGGGGTCAACGTCACCTCAGCCAGTGGCGAACCGGGTGGTGCTCAGAATATTACAATCCGGGGTCCGGGTGGGGTTCGGACGGGCAGTACACCCCTCTTTGTGCTGGACGGGATTGCGCTCGACAACTCCAGTACGGGTGGAACCTCCAACCCGCTGAATTTTCTGAACCCGCAGGACATCGAGTCGATCGACGTGTTGAAAGATGCTTCGGCTACTGCTATTTATGGTTCGCGGGGGGCGAACGGCGTGGTGTTGATCACGACCAAGAAAGGCAAATCCGGTTTTTCGACCTTCAATGTATCGTCCAGTCTGGGCATCTCGAACCTGACGCGGGCGTTGCCGGTGTATTCGGCGGATGAATACCGGCGCCAGGTTCCGGCCGTAGGCGGGGTGCTGGAAGATTTCAAGGCATCGACCGACTGGCAGAAGGAAATTACGCAGACGGCCTATACCCAGAACCACAACGTTTCGTTTGGCGGAGGAGCCGAAAAGCTGACGTATTATGGTTCGTTCGGGATTCAGGACCAGGACGGTATCCTGAAAAACAGCGAATTCAAACGGTATACGGGACGGATCAATGTGTCGCAGAAATTCATGGAAGACCGCCTGAATGTGGATGTCAACCTGAATGCAACCAGCACCTACAGCCGCCGTCCACCGGTCGAAAGCCTGCTGGGCGGGGCGATTTCCGCCAATCCGACGCTGCCGGCCTACGATGCCAACGGCGAGCCCTTCAAATACCAGAGTGGGGTAAATCCGCTGATTCCGCTGAAACTGGAAAAGGATGTAACCACCATCAACCGGGTGATCGGGAATATTTCGCCGTCGTTCAAAATCACGAAAGATCTGGTGTACAAACTCAACCTGGGCGTTGACAACTCCAGTTCGGTGCGGGATTTGCAGTCGTTGCCCAACGCGGTTCCTTTGCAGGATGGTCGGCTGGAAACCATTTACAAAACCAATCGCAACGTGTTGATCGAGAATTACTTCACGTATACTTTGTCGACCACGAAGCACAACCTCACGGCTTTGCTGGGGCATTCGTACCAGAAGATTTTTGTGCAGGAACGCAGTTCGAGCATCAACAAATTTCCGATTTCGCCCATCGAGCCGATCTACAACCCCGGTCTGGGGCAGGATCTGACGCTGGCCAATAACCGCCCCGGCGGATACGCCCTGGAAAATGAGCTTCAGTCGTTCTTCTCCCGCGTCAATTACCAGTACAACGACAAATACCTGATGACGGCCACGGTGCGGGCCGATGGCTCGTCCAAGTTTGGGTCCAACAACAAGTACGGTATTTTTCCATCGTTCTCGGTAGGCTGGCGGTTGTCGGAAGAAGCGTTCCTGAAATCGGGGCCGTTCTCTGATCTGAAACTGCGGGCGGGCTGGGGACAAACCGGTAATCAGGAAATCCCGTCGAAAATCACGCAGGCGTTGTTTACCTCGCAGGTGTCGGCCACAACAAGTTATCCGCTGGCTCCCACGGGGCCGTATCCCGCCGGAACGTCGTATTCGCGGCTGGCCAACCCGGACATTCAGTGGGAGGTGTCTTCCCAAACCGACATCGGTCTGGATTTCGCCTTGTTCAAAGGGGCTCTGTCGGGCTCGGTCGATTATTTCCGGAAAGTCTCCAACAACATTCTGCTGGAAGTGATCCCGGCTGACCCCGTTCAACCGGCGGGTACGTTCTGGACCAACGTGCCGGACATGACGATCACCAACCAGGGTGTTGAACTGGATCTGAATTACCGCTATGCCAACCTGAACGGTTTCCGGTTCGACATTGGCGGGAATGTTACGTTCATCGACAACGAGGTGAAAAATTCGCCGTATACCGTCATTCCGTCCGGCTCGGCTTCCGGTTCCGGTCTGACGTCGGCCACCATCAATGGCTACGTGAACGGCCAGCCCATCGGCACCTTTTTCCTCAAGGAATTCACCGGTTTTGACGACAAAGGCATCAGCACCTTCCGCGATGTGGACGGCGACGGCATTGTGACGGACAAAGACCGGGTGGCCGTGGGAAGCGCCCTGCCCACAAAACAGTTCAACTTCAACAGCAACGTGGCCTACAAAGGCTTCGATCTGGCGGTGAATTTCAACGGCGTTTCGGGCAACAAACTGTACGACAATACCGCCAACTCCAATTTCTACAAACTGCGGTTGTCGAAGGGGTTGAATACCACGCCTGAAGCCATCCAGTATGCCAACGAGTCGATCAACAACTCGGCACCGGTTTCGTCGCGCTACCTGAAAAACGGTTCTTATCTGCGGCTCAACAACCTGTCGCTTGGCTACAACCTCAGCCCCAAGCTGCTCGGCATCAACCGCTGGGTTTCCGGAATCCGCTTGTCGGCCACGGGCCAGAATCTGTTTGTGATTACCAAGTACGACGGGTATGACCCCGAGGTGAATACGGACCGGACGGTCAACGGCATTTCCTCCTACGGCATCGACTACCTCAGCTACCCGAAAGCCAAAACGTTCGTTTTGGGCCTGAATCTTACTTTTTAATCCTAAAATTAACACCCTCAACCCCCTAAAGGGGCTAACACATCGGGTTAAAGCCCCCTTTAGGGGGTTGGGAGCGCAAAAATCATGAAAAAGAAAGTCATATTAACCGTCATGCTGGCAGGTCTGTACGTCCTCAATGGCTGTACGAATCTGTCCGAGAATGTGTTGGACGAAGCCTCGGCTTCGGGCCTTTCCGACCGGCAGGCTGCCGATGGAATCATTGCGCCGGTGTATGCCCGGCTACCGGATATTTTCCTGCATACCAACTACTTCGCGCTTCAGGAAATCTCGACGGACGAGGCCATTCTGCCGTATCGGGGTGGTACGGACTGGGGTGATAACGGTATTTATCTGGCGATGCACCAGCACACGCACACCAGCACCGACCCCAACCTGCGCAATACCTGGAACCTGATTTTGCAGGGCGTTTCGCGGTCCATTACCGCCATCAATACGCTGCCGACTTTGAATGATCCGGTTTCCAAAACGTACCTGGCGGAAGCGCGGGGTATGCGGGCGTATTATTCGCTGCTGACGCTGGACCTGTTCGGGCTGGTGTTTGTCAAGGACGATCTGGGCGAAAATTCAACCATTCTGCGGGGTGAGCAGGCAGTGGAGTACATCAAAAACGAACTGCTGGCCGTTGAACCAAATCTGGAAACAGCGGTCGGTCCCGGTCGGCTGACGAAAGGGGCGGTTTGGGGGCTGCTGGCCCGATTGTATCTGAATGCGGCTGTGTATCGGGATCGGTATGCGGCTCAGTTCACGTTCAAACCGGAAGACATGGATAAGGTCGTCGAATACACCGACAAGATCATTAATTCGGGGCAGTACCAACTGTCGCGGGATTACTTTTCGATTTTCAATTCGGACAACAACACCAACAAGGAGTTGATTTTTGCCGTCGATCAGCGGGCTGACCTGAACGGTCATAACCGGATGGCCTACTTCTCCCTGTCCGGCGATCAGTTTCCGCTACCGGCCTATCCCAACGCCAACGGAACCGACGGACCGGGCATTACGCCCGATTACTACCGGACCTGGGTGAATGCCTATGCGCCGAATGACCCGTCGGTCGATCCGCGGTTTTACAAACAGAACCTGTCGATTTATACCAACCCGGCCGATTCGTGCGTAGCAGAAGCGAATTTTAACATCAACCGGGGAATTTTGCGCGGACAACAATACGGTTTGATTCGTCGGAACGGCGTGTTTTTGAAATGCGCGGACGGCAAATACAAGGTCGCCAAGCTGTTCCACGACACCCGGAACCGCCCAACCCAGGCCGTCGACTTCACGGAGCAGATCGACTTCACCGTGGCGGGTAGCAACTACAACACCGGCTACCGGGTCGAAAAATACGAGTTCAGCAAAAAGTCGGTCAGTGGCCGGAATTTTGGCGAAGCCGACATCATTATCCTGCGGCTGGCTGATGTGTACATGATGCGGGCGGAAGCCAAACTTCGCAAGAGTGGTGATGCCGCCAGTGCGCTGGCCGATGTCAATCTCGTTCGGGCGGCCCGGACGGCCACCACACCGCCCCCGGCGCTGACCTCCATGTCGCTGGATCTTTTGTATCGGGAACGCGGGTTTGAATTCTACTGGGAAATGCTGCGCCGGACGGACATGGTCCGGTTTGGCAAGTACGAGGACAAGTGGACGGAAAAGACCAATAGCGACAGGATGAAACGGATTTTCCCGATCCCGCAAACGGCCATCGATGGTGCGTCGAACCTGCCCGGTTATCTGAAGCAGAACGACAGTTACTAAGATCTTTTCTCAAGATCATTAAAACGAAAAACCGCCCACTGGTGATCAGACTGGGCGGTTTTTTTGATAAAACGTTTTGAGGAATTGGAACGCGGATAAATCGGATTGAACGGATCAAAACGGATTTTATCTGCGCAAATCCGCCCAATCCGCTTCATCCGTGTTCCTATTAAACCACCATGATGTCTTTTTCCTTCGCAGCAAAAATATCGTCGATTTTGGCGATGTGGCTGTCGGTGAGTTTCTGAACTTTCTCTTCCCCTTTCTTCACCTCATCTTCCGAAACGCCTTCCTTGGTCAGTTTGCGAATGCCTTCGTTGGTGTCTTTCCGGATGTTGCGGATGTTGACCTTGGCTACCTCGATTTCGGCCTTGACTTTCTTCACCAGATCCCGGCGACGTTCTTCGGTCAGGGCGGGAATGTTCAGCCGGATGTTTTCACCGTCGTTGGTCGGTGACAGGCCGAGGTTACTGTTTCGGATGGCTTTCTCGATTTCGCCAATCATCTTTTTTTCAAAAGGCTTGATGGCGATGGTTCGGGCGTCGGGGGTGGTGACGGAAGCGACGTTGTGGATGGGAGAATTCATGCCGTAATACTCCACCTGAAGGCCGTCCAGCATCGAGGGCGACGCTTTGCCTGCCCGAATTTTGGATAACTCGATATTCAAATGTTTCAACGCCTTTTCCATCGTATCCCGGGCGTCCTCGAGATATAGCTCAATCTCTTCCATTTCTTGAATAGTAAATATCAAATGTCTAATAATAAATGTAAAATGATAAAGTGCGTGCGTTTTACATTTATCATTCGATGTTTATTATTTTTCATTCCTGGTAATAAAGTTCAGCAGTGTTTTAGCCAGTAATCAGTGTCCCGATGTCATCTCCTTCGACCAGCCGGATCAGGTTGCCGGACTTGTTCATGTCGAAAACGATGATGGGGAGGTTATTTTCTTTGCATAACGTAAAAGCCGTCAGGTCCATTACGTTCAGTTTCTTTTCGTAAACATCCTGAAACGAAATGGTAGTAAACCGGGTGGCGGTTTTGTCCTTGAACGGATCGGCGGTGTAGACACCATCCACTTTGGTACCTTTCAAGACCACATCCGCTTCCACTTCGATGGCCCGCAGGCTGGCGGTGGTGTCGGTGGTGAAGTAGGGATTGCCCGTTCCGGCCCCGAAGATGACAATGCGGCCTTTTTCGAGGTGACGGACGGCCCGGCGACGCACATAGGGTTCGCAAACCTGTTCCATCTTGATGGCCGACATCACGCGCGTATACAACCCGTGTTGTTCGAGCGAACTCTGGATGGCCATGGCGTTGATAACGGTCGCCAGCATGCCCATGTAGTCGCCCTGAACCCGGTCCATCCCGCTGCGTTCGCCCTGGATTCCCCGGAAAATATTGCCTCCGCCGATGACGATGGCAACCTGAACGCCCATTTCAACCACTTGCTTGATTTCCAGACTGTAGGCATCCAAAACCGTTGGGTCGATGCCGTACCCTTTGTCTCCGCTTAAAGCTTCTCCGCTAAGCTTGAGCAGAATGCGTTTATATTTTAGTTGAGTCATGAAGGAAAGTTTGGCGGCAAATATAGCAAAAGTTAAGAGTGAAGAGTGAAGAGTTATGAGTTAAAAAGGTTCCTGTGACAGAATGCGTCAGCCAATTCTTCACTCATCACTCATCACGCTTAACTGAATTCGACTAAAACCTGGTTTTTCTCGACGGTTTGGCCCCGGCTGATCCTGACGGTTTTGATGGTGCCGTCAGTGGGGGACTTAATGACGTTTTCCATTTTCATGGCTTCCAGAATCAACACCGTATCGCCTTTGTGAACCGTGTCGCCGGGTTGAACGCTGAGGCTCAGAATCAGGCCGGGCATGGGCGCTTTGATGTCGTTGATTTTGGTCAGGCTGGCCGTGCTCATGCCCATTTGTTCCAGCAACAGGTCGAAACGGTCTTTCAGGGCGATCTGGTGAATCGCCTGGTTGATTTTTATCGTAGCGGTTTTTTCCGTCGGGTTCAGATCGAGAATTTCAGCCGTATACGAACGATTCTGGTACAGAATGTGAAACATCCGGTCGTTCAGCCGGGCCAGATCCCACGTCAGGGGTTGGCCATTCAAAACCGGGAGATCACCCGTAAAATCGATTTCAAACGGGGGCTGATCGTTGACGGAAGCACGAAACATAGATGGAAGGAATTAAGAAATGGGCTAACGCTCACTTTTTATTGATCAAATATACACCCAACAGGCAAATTCCCATACCGGCAACCTGCGGCCAGTGGAGTGGTTCGCCGTCGAAAAGCCCCCAAAGCACGGCTACTACCGGAATGAGGTAGGTTACGGTGGAAGCAAAAACGCCGGAAGTTAACTGAATAATCCGATTAAACAGGATGGTGGCAAAACCGGAACCGACCATGCCGAGTGTAAGCAGCATCAACAGGGCGGGCGTTGAACCCGGAGCCGCCACCCGCGTCGGGAAGTCGGTGGTGGCCAGCCCGAGCAGGGCAATGGGGCCCACCATGGCAAAGGTCGATGCGGTCGACAGCAGGGCGGGCAGGTCACTCAGATACCGGGAAACAATGTTGATGTTGAAACCGTAACAAAGCGTGGCCAGGACAATCAGAAATGCGTAACCGTTGAAGGAAAAAGAACCCGTAGCGCTAAAAAACACCAGAAACACCGATCCGGCAAATCCCAGCAGAATACCGCCGACCTGGAGGAGTTTGGCCCGTCCGCGAAACAGAATGACCCCGATCAGAAACGTAAACAGCGGGCTGAGGGCATTCAGTGTGCCGGCCAGCGAACTGTTCAGGTGAGCACCGGCGGTGGCAAACAGAACGGCGGGAATCAGGTAGCCGAGCATCCCCGAACCCAGCAACGGAAGCCAGCGATCACGCGGAAACTTTTTTCCCAGAATGACCAGATAGGGCAGAAAAAAAAGAAAAGCCAGAAAAATCCGCCCCGTTCCGACCTGCATTGGCGAGAAAACGCCCAAACTGTGTTTAATTAGAATAAAAGACGTTCCCCAGATCAGGGCAACCAGAATGAGCAACAGCCAGGCCAGGAGCCGGCGATTGGCAGCAGGGGCAGGAAGGGGGGCACGGGCGGAGGGGGAACTTTCGGTAAATGGTTTCGTCATAGTTTAAAAACCACCGTTCAAGGCTGTTTGGTTCTGTCAGGGAATAAAAAGTTGCATAGGCAAATGGCTGGAAAAGAAACCATTATGAAACGATTGAGGTTGTTGGAAATACAACTGCCGCTAAGCCGCAACGCTGTTCAACTATTTCGCGTAGTAGAATGCAACGCTACCTGACCGATTCCTGTCCTGAACGGTAGTGCCCCGTCTCTAAAAAAATCGTAAAACCGGTAACATGAAGTTACCATCCTATCGCCACCGGATTGGGTATGAAACTGTCGGTTATTATTCTGAATTATAACTCCAGCGGCTACACGCTGGACTGTGTCAATTCCATCCGAAAATACACACAGCTTGGTGATTATGAGATTGTTGTTGTTGATAATGGCTCACAGGAGGTTGACTTTGACCGATTGTATTCCCTCAATCAACAACCCTTTCTGAAACTGATCCGGAGCCGGGTCAATCTCGGTTTTGCGGGCGGGCTACTGCTGGGTTTGCAGGTGGTCGATCCATCGTCAACTTATTATTTCTTTCTGAACAACGATTGCCAACTGCTCGACGATGTTTGCAGCCGCCTGTATGCGTTCATGGAAGACCACAAAGCGGTGGGCGTTTGCACAGGGCAGGCTGTCAACCGGGCCGATGAACATGAACCATCGTTCAATTATTACCCCTCGCTGAGCGGAAACTTGCTGGGCCACGGTTTGATGCGTTGGTTTCATCCGGCGGATTACCTGCCTCGCCGACAGAAATACCAGGAACCCGTGCCCGTTCCGGTGGTGACAGGCAGTGCGCTTTTTGTTCGGGCCACGGCGTTCTGGCAGGTGGGCGGTTTTGATCCGGCGTATTTCCTGTATTGCGAAGAAGAAGATTTGTGTCGGCGGTTGCGGCAACGGGAATGGCGGGCGATGTTGATTCCGGATGTCCGGTTTCGGCACCTGGGGGGCGGTAGCACCCGGCGGAATCTGCTGATTGAAAAAGAATACTACATTTCTCTTTTCTATTATTTCCGTAAAAACGAGAATGTCCTGAAACAACTCCTGCTTCAGCTTTTTTATACGCTGAAAGTAGGCAGGAAGGCTTTTCGGAGTACGCATTTTGCGCAACTGGCCTGGTTCATTTTGCGGGGAGCGCCCGGCCGTGAGAGCCTTCGGTATCGCCAGGGACTACCGGTAATTGCCCGCCCGACCACTGACCATCAGCCAACCTCTTCACTGCTATCCCAATGAAAATTCCGGTCAAAGCCCCCCTTTCTGTTGTCATCATTACCCTGAACGCCGAAAGAACGTTGAAGCTGGCGCTGGAGTCGGTTGTGGAGTGGGTGGATGAGGTTATTGTGGTCGATTCGGGCAGCACCGATGCCACCCTGACCATCGCGAGCGATTTTAATTGCCGGGTTACCTACCGGAAGTTCAACGGGTTTGGGCCGCAGAAGCAATACGCGATCGATCAGGCCAAAAATGACTGGGTGCTGGTGCTTGATGCGGATGAAATTGTGACGGAGCAGCTTGCCAACGAAATAGCCGCTTTGTTTGTCGGCGAGCCGATCCATGCGGGGTATACGTTGCCGCGTAACCTGATTTTCCTGGGCCGGATTTTGCGGCACAGCGGCCAAAACCGCCAGCCGGTGTTGCGGCTGTTCAACCGGCACCACGGTCGCATGACGCCCGTTCCTGTTCATGAGTCTGTTCAGGTGGAAGGCTCCATTGGACAGCTTTCGGGAATCCTGATTCACTACAGCTACGGATCATTGCACGATTATGTGCTGAAAATGAACCACTACACAACGCTGAGTGCCGAAGAAATGGCGTTGCGGCACAAAAAAGCCAATATCCCGCTCCAGGGTTTGCGTTTCCTGTTTACGTTTCTGAAAATCTATTTTTTCAAAGGCGGACTACTCGATGGTTACCCCGGTTTTGTGTGGGCGTTGTTGTCGGCGATTTATCCGGTGATCAAGTATTCAAAATTGCAGGAACTGCACGATAACGACGAAAAGCCCAAAACGAAACCGGTTCTGGCTTTTGGCCAGACACCCGGTTTTCGTTAAAACCGCAAAACATCAGACGGTTTCGACTTCATATACATCCGTAATTTCGTCCAGAATACCGGCGATTTCTCCATAGGTATCTGCCTGCACGAGCCGGAGCCGGAACGGTTTGAAATTTTCCAGTCCCTTGAAATAATTGGTATAGTGTCGGCGCATTTCGAAAATGCCGGTTTTCTCTCCTTTCCAGCGAATCGAAAAGTCGAGGTGCTGCTTGCAAATGGCCACCCGGTCGGCAAGGGTTGGAGCGGCCAGGTGTTCGCCGGTCCGGAGGAAGTGCTTGATTTCGTTAAAGATCCAGGGGTAGCCAATGCTGGCCCGGCCAATCATAATACCGTCGACGCCGTACTGATTTTTATACGCCAGGGCTTTTTCGGGGCTATCGATGTCGCCGTTGCCGAAAATCGGAATTGTAATGCGGGGGTTTTCTTTCACCCGCCCAATCAGCGTCCAGTCGGCCTCACCCTTGTACATTTGCACCCGTGTCCGGCCGTGGACCGTAAGGGCTTGAATGCCAATATCCTGTAGCCGTTCCGCCACTTCCATGATGTTCCGGGTGTTGTCGTCCCAGCCCAGGCGGGTTTTCACCGTGACGGGCAAGTGCGTGGCTTTCACGACGGCTTCGGTCATTTTCACCATCTTCGGAATATCCTGCAGCAGAGCCGCCCCGGCACCCCGACACGCTACGTTTTTGACCGGACAGCCGTAATTGATGTCGATCAGGTCCGGGTTGGCGCGGCTGGCAATTTCGGCACAGGCCCGCATCGTTTCGATATCCGATCCAAACAACTGAATCCCAATCGGGCGTTCGTATTCGAAAATATCCAGTTTCCGGACGCTTTTGGCCGCGTCGCGAATGAGTCCTTCCGACGAAATGAACTCCGTATACATCAAATCCGCCCCATTGGCCTTGCAAACCGCCCGGAACGGCGGATCGCTCACATCCTCCATCGGAGCCAGCAGCAGGGGAAAGTCTCCCAGTTCGATTGTGCCAATTTTAACCATATACCGCTAACAATGCGTTTTTGAAAGATGTTCGCCAACCGGTCATGTTTTCAGACGTACACCAGTCAGGTTTTCAAAACCTGACTGGTGTACGTCTGAAAACATGACCGGTGTGAGCCGATTCCATAAAAAACCGGCACGGTTTTGAATTCCTGACTAGTTTGGGCGTAAATTTACAGCAATTATGGAAGACTTCCGCCTGACGCCTTCGTCCAATCCCCCCCTGCA
The DNA here is from genome assembly GCF_003334855.1 of Larkinella punicea. Taxonomy (GTDB): domain Bacteria; phylum Bacteroidota; class Bacteroidia; order Cytophagales; family Spirosomataceae; genus Larkinella; species Larkinella punicea. Next base: position 235,841 of record NZ_QOWE01000007.1, on the reverse strand, counting down.
TCCGTTTCGTAGCCTGTTGGTTCTGCTGGGGTTTGTTTTGTTGGGAATGTCACTGGGCGGTTTACTGGCCGGGGTGTTCCTGACGGCCTGGGCATCGGCCAGCGGCAACACGTCCATTACGGATATTACCGGTATTTTGACGAATCCCGCCGATTATCCGGGGAGCTGGCATTTGCTGATGCTGATTCAGGCGGTGAGCCACCTCTGTTCGTTTCTGCTTCCCTGCGTGTTGTACCTCCGCTGGATCGAGCGCAAATCGTGGGCGGAGTTCAATGCCCGGCCACTGACGGCGGTTCAATCCGTGGGTTTGGTGGCGCTGTTGACCATCACCTTCATGCCGTTGAACGGGCTGATCATCGAGTGGAATCAGAACATCGATTTTCCGGACAGTCTGGCCGGGCTGGAAGCGTGGATGAAACAGAAAGAAGACCAGATTTCCGGCCTGACGACCTTCCTGACCGATTTTAGCTCCCCCCTCGATCTGGTGATTGCATTGGTAGTGATTGGCATCATCCCCGGTATTGGTGAAGAGGTGTTGTTCCGGGGCATGTTACAGCGAAAACTGGCCCAGTGGACGGGCAATGTACACGTTGCGATCTGGGTTTCGGCGCTCATTTTCAGTGCCATTCACGTCCAGTTTTACGGTTTTGTGCCGCGCGCCTTGCTGGGTGCGCTGTTTGGATATGTGTACATCTGGTCGGGGAATATCTGGGTTCCCATCCTGGCACACGCGGTCAATAACGGGTTTACGGTATTGATGGTGTGGTTGTATCACCGGCAGATGATTTCGGTCGATATTGAAAATACGAATTCGGTTCCTTTGACCGGCGCGTTAATTTCACTACTTTTAACCATAGGTTTTTTAACCTTTTTTCGAAAAACGAATCAATCGTCGTCTCAACCTTATGTCTGATCAGTGGGAGAAAGTACTGGTGACACCTACCACCTACCGCGCCGAACTGGCAAAAGTGTTGTTAGCCGAGCACGAAATCAATGCCGTCGTTGTCAATAAAAAAGATAGTAATTATCTTCTGGGGAACTGCGAAGTGTATGTGCAAACCGAGGATGCGGCCATGGCAAAGATTTACCTGATTTCGGCCGATTTGGAATATTGAAAAGCGAATGACCAATTACCCGGACCGGCGCAAACCTGTTCGTGATTGGTCATTTATTTTTTGTCGTCATTTTTTTTCGCGTACGAAATCACAGTATAAATGCCCTCCTTGGGTTTGCCGGACATTTCGAGGGTAACCACCGTGCGGGCGGTTTCCCAGATGCTCGAACGGCTCAGATGACTCAGCAGGACGGCATCGCCGTAGCGCTCGGGACGGTTTTTATACAGGGGATAGTTCCACGACCAGTAGTCGCCGGAAGGAGGGCCGTAACGATCTGACAGGGTTTTGACCAGGGTTTGATACTCGTCCCAATGCTGTTGGGCGCGGACATGACGATCGGTGAAAATGTACAGGGCTCCAGCGAGTTGATCGTTGACAAAGGCGAATTTCACCGAAGCCGGGAAGTTATAAAACCAACGTTGTCGGTAGTGAAGCGTCGTATCCGTAATCCGAAACGGAACCGTCTGTTCAACCGCCTGAACCTCTTTGCGGCTCATGCCCCAATGCAATGAGCGAAGGTCGTTTTCTGGTTGCAGAATATTTCCTGTCAATTGAAAAAACAGGCATAGCAGGACGAGAAGCATACAGGGCGGGGTCGGTGAGTAGAACGCTGGCAAATCCTACTCTAATGATTGAGAACTGTAAATAAAGTTAAAAATAGACGGAAAGAGAAACCAGGGTAGGAACGAGCTGTTCGTATTTTGTTATTTTCGCCGGATAAACCACCCTGATTTGTAGTTAACTTTCTACATGAAAGAACGTTTAAATCGGATGACGAATCTGCAACAGCGCGTAATTGCTGCGGCTGTCGGCGTCATCATCATCTTGTTTGGAATCTGGTATAGTGACTGGACGTTTGCGTTATTGTTCTGTGCCATCAGTGCGTTGACGCAACTGGAATTTTATAAATTACTGGGTCTCGATGGCAACCAACCGCTGACGTATTACGGTACGGCGGTAGGGTGTTTGATTTGTATACTAACCTATTTGATTGAAAAACAGATTGTTGACTATGATAGCTATTTTCTGATCTGTCCGGCAGCATCCATGATTTTTTTAATCAAATTGTATAAAAAGCGGGATTTAAAACCGTTTACCAATATCGGGTTTACCTTTCTGGGACTGATTTATGTCGCCGTTCCGTTCGCACTGCTGAATGTGCTGGCGTTGCGGGGCGGCACCTACCATCCGGGTTTGATGCTGGGCTGCCTGGTGTTGTTGTGGGCGAGCGATATTGGTGCGTATTTTGCCGGAACCAAATTTGGCCGACGGAAATTATTTGAACGCGTATCGCCCAAAAAATCGTGGGAAGGAGCGGTTGGCGGAGCTCTGGCGGCTGCGGTTATCGCCTTTTTTCTGACTATTTTTGTCGATGATCTGCGGCCGTGGGAGTGGTATTGTGTGGGCGCCATCATTGTGGTAACGGGAACCTACGGGGATCTGGTCGAATCGCTGTTCAAGCGCAGCATTGCCATCAAGGATTCCGGCTCCACGATTCCGGGACACGGCGGTTTTTTAGACCGGTTCGACGGCTTGCTGCTGGCAGCACCGTTTATTATTACTTTTTTGAAACTGTTTGCGTGACACTGACACGGGCTGGCACAGCCAACGCCTTGTTATGGAACCCTAAACCTGGACCATGCGCCGTTGAGACCGGCGTTTTACGATTGAGACATGAAGACTTCATTCATACAACTTGTTGTTATTCTGACCCTCGCGTCGGGATTGATGCTGACCACCAGCCACACCGCGCGGGCGCAGGGGCAGGAAAAACTGATCATGTTTACCGGGATCATTACAGCCGGAAAAACGTCTGAGCCGCTGCCGGAAGCCTACATTTCCATCCCGCGCGCGGGTCGGGGCGTGTTGTCCAACAGCATCGGATATTTTGCCATCCCGGTTTTGCCGGGCGATAGCATCGTTTTTAGTTACCTCGGTTTCAAGAAACAATACCACATCATTCCACGTCGGTTAACGGAACAGTCGTATTCGGCGGTGGTGGCGATGCAGGAAGATGTGCAGATGTTGACCGAAGTAAAAGTCTATCCATATCCAACAGAAGAACTTTTCAAACAGGCTTTTGTCAACCTGAAATTGCCGGATGAAAAAGAACGGGAGAACATGGCCCGCAACCTCAGCGCCGAATCCATGCAGCGATTGGCGGCCTTGACGCCCATGAGTGCCGCCGGGAATTACCGGTATTACCTGAACCAGCAGTGGTTTGGCCGCGAATCGATAACGGGTCGTTCGCAACTGACCACGATTCCGTTCCTGAATCCGTTTGCCTGGGCGAGCTTCATCAAGTCGGTTAAAAACGGTGATTTGAAGAAAAAGGATTTCCGGCAGGAACTCAACGCCACCCCACCGGAAGGCTTGTCCCGGCAGGATATTCTGAAGAATAACTAGGGTTTACGGTTTACGGCGGGCAGTCGATGCAGTTTAGTAAACCGTTCACTAAATATCGAATGTTGAATCAGTAGTGTACGAAGGATGCATTTTTTTTACCCTCTTTGGCTGTTGGTGTAGAACGATCTTTAGAATGGTTTTTTCTGATACTGTAACGCGGCTAACCATCCCTCATTTGCGTTAGCATCGACAAGCGTTTGCAAAAAACGTGACCAAAAAAGGGAAGGGAAAACGGTTTACCAATCATTTAAATCCTTCGTACAGTACTGATAACGAATATCGAATGTTGAAGTCGGCAACCGCAGGAACGACAACCCGTCGAAAACCGAAAACTACTTCCCCTCGAATTTCAATAGTTTCGTGGTTTGTCCGTCAAACCGGGCATAGGTGTTGAGATTGATCCATTCTCCGAGATTGATATACCGGCTGTTTTCGGTCACTTTCAGATCCAGCGACAGGTGACGATGGCCGAAAATGTAGTAATCGTGGTGTTGGCGGGTCTCCATTTCCTTGCAATATTGCCAGAGCCACTCCTGTTCATTTCCCCTGAACACATCGGTTTTATGCTGCTCGGCGGCTTTGCGCTTGCGTGACCAGCCATTGCCGAAAAGGACACCGATATCGGGATGAAGCCAGCGGAAAAACCACCGGGCCAGCCCATTCTCAAATATTTTTTTGAGCTGTTTATACTTGAAATCGCCGGGACCCAGGCCGTCGCCATGACCGACCAGGAAGTGTTGATCACCAATCTGGTACGATTTCGGTAACCGGTAAACCGGAATCCCCATCTCTTCGGTAAAATAGTCCGCCATCCACATATCATGATTTCCGGAAAAGAGCTTTAGCTTGATACCAGCGTCCGACAATTCGGCCAGTTTTCCCTGAAGGCGGGTGAAGCCTTTGGGAATCACGTGTTTGTATTCAAACCAGAAATCAAAGACGTCGCCGACCAGGAAAATGGCTTCGGCATCCTTGCTGACCAGGTCGAGCCAGCGGATAACCCGGCGTTCCCGTTCGCGGCTAACGGTGGGTGTAGGCATTCCTAAATGAAAGTCGGAAGCAAAGTAAACGGCTCGGTCCGGAGGGAGCGGTAGGAGTTCAATGGATGGCATGAATATTTTTTCAGGAATACAAAGGTAACACATTGCTTCTTTACCTCCGAAACTCGGATATTGCATTCTCAACGACGAAACCGTCGATTAACCCACAGTTTGCAGAGATGATATGAAAAAACGGTTTATTGCCTTGGTCGGTTTGGTCGGATTTATGGGCGTAGGAAAGGAGGGAGGTCAACCGTTAAAGGCTCAGTCGCCCCTGGCGATGGTAGCAGTAACAAAAAATCCACCGGCGTTGGTCGAGAAGTTGGTTTTTGATCGGGTGCTGGTGTATGAACAAACGGATTACAACGGTTCGGTGGTTCGGTATCAGGTTTTATTAAACTCCAAAACCGGCCAGTTCGGCTTCGACCGGAAGCTGGCGAATCTGAGTTTTCCAGGGGTGGTAGGTGGCTATACGTTCGTTACGGGCCAGCCCGATGGTAGCTACCGGGTTTATGTGGCCGACAAATATGAAGGCAAAATTATCATGCGTTACAACGTTGGCAGTGCCTATTATGCCCCCAATCGGGCCGCTGCCTGCCGGAATCGTTTTCAGAAGCGGTATCATCCGACGGGCCGGGAAGGAAGCCAGTACGGCCTGACCGCGGCCGAATACAAGGCCAGTCTGGGCCGTTCGGACACCGAATGGTTGTGGGTAGCCGAAGTGCCGTTTAATTCATACCCGCTGTATTTGTTCAACGAGCTGGCGCTGGAAGCCAAACTTCCGGATGCTCACAGCATCAATTTCTCGTCGTCGCTGGCACCCAACGAATTGCTGGTTCAGTCCAAGAAAGAATACTACTCGGAAAAAGTGAACGGAAAACCGGCCACCAGTACCTTGAAACTTATCTTTTTCGGCCCTGCCAACCACTCCTTTGATGCAACGGGGTATAAGTTCAAATAAGGAATTGAGAGAAATTGATACCTTCTGACTGTCAGATCTGCAAAAAGCCGACACTTGTGTCGGCTTTTTGCATGATAAGGGGTCTTCTGTTGTTGCTCTTACGACAAGGCTGGCAGATCAGGCGTCGGCAGCGGTTTGGTTTGTTCCGGTTTGCTGTCGGTACCAATCTCCTCTTCCACTACTTCGCTGTTGTTCTTGTAAGCCTGGTAGGTCGTTTCTTTCTGGAAAGGACGTTTGCCCAGAATCCGGACGAGGTCTTTCTGGAACAGAATCTCTTTCTCCAGTAGCTCTTTCGCTACGGCTTCCAGACCGGCCCGGTTTTCAGCCAGCAAGGCCTTGGTCCGGACATAAGCCTGGTCGATGATCTTGCGAACTTCGTCGTCGATGGCTTCGGCCGTCGCTTCTGAATACGGTTTGTTGAACTGGTATTCGCTCTGTTTCGAATCGTAAAACGAAACGTTACCAATTTTGTCATTCATTCCGTACATGGTCACCATGCTGTAGGCCAGCTTCGTAATCCGTTCAAGATCACTGAGGGCACCGGTCGAAATCTTCCCGAAGACGTTATCTTCCGCAGCCCGACCACCGAGCGTCATACACATCTCATCGATGAGCTGTTCCGTGCGGTATAGATACTGTTCTCGGGGCAGATACTGCGCGTAACCCAATGCAGCAACGCCACGTGGTACAATCGTGACTTTCACCAGCGGATCGGCGTGTTCCAGAAACCAGCCTGTAACGGCGTGACCCGCTTCGTGGTAGGCAACAATCTCCTTCTCCTCCGGTGCAATGAGTTTGTTTTTCTTCTCTAAACCGCCAATGACGCGATCCATCGCATACTGGAAGTCCTGCATATCGACCGATTCTTTGTTCCGGCGGGCGGCAATCAGCGCAGCTTCGTTACAAACGTTGGCAATATCGGCCCCCGCAAAACCCGGGGTTTGAGCCGCCAGCTCCCGCGGATCGACGTCGGTATCCAGTTTAATGGGCTTCAAGTGGACTTTGAAAATCGCTTCCCGGCCAACAATGTCCGGTTTGTCAATGCTGATTTGGCGGTCGAACCGGCCGGGACGCAGCAGTGCCGAATCCAGTACATCGGGGCGGTTGGTTGCAGCCAGAATAATGATTCCGGAGTCGGTGGCAAAACCGTCCATCTCAACCAGCAGGGAGTTCAGCGTATTTTCGCGCTCGTCGTTCGCACCAGGCATCGAACCCCGTCCACGAGACCGGCCAACGGCGTCAATTTCGTCGATGAAGATAATACAGGGTGCTTTTTCTTTGGCTTGTTTAAACAAGTCACGTACCCGGGCCGCCCCGACACCGACAAACATTTCGACAAAGTCGGAACCCGACAGCGAGAAGAAAGGCACACCGGCTTCACCCGCTACGGCTTTGGCCAGCAGGGTTTTACCTGTACCCGGAGGGCCAACCAGCAACGCACCTTTCGGAATTTTAGCCCCGAGTTTGGTAAACTTGGTAGGGTTTTTCAGGTAATCGACAATCTCCTTGATTTCTTCTTTGGCTTCGTCCAGACCTGCCACGTCGTTAAACGTGATTTTTACCCGGTTTTCAGCGTCGAACAAAGCGGCTTTTGATTTTCCAATGTTGAAAATCTGACCGCCCGGCCCGGCTCCGCCCGACATCCGGCCCAGCAGAAAATACATGGCCAGGATCATGACGATGAAGAAACCCCAGGTTTGCAGAAAACCGCTCCAGTCGCTTCGCTGTTCGATTTTATAGTCGATCTTTTCGTTATCGGGAATACCTTCCTGAATTCGGTCCAGGTCTTTTTTGAACGACTCGGCCGACGATACCCGGAAACTGAAATGAGGTCCGGATTCGGAGTTAAAATACGATTTGTCCTGAAATTGCGTCCGGTATTTTTGTTGCAGTGCCTGTTGAGTCAGGGTAATTTCTACAACCTCATTGTTCACAATGACTACCTTGTCAACTTCCTTATTCTTAACCATCTTTTCAAATCCGCGGATGGTCGTCTCCCGGACGGCACTGCTGCGGTTGAAAAAGGTTATCCCGAGGATCGCTGCAATCAGGATCGCTACAATCCAGCCCTGGAAGTTTGGCCGACGGGGAGTTCTGGGTGAAAGTGGATTTCTATTATTATCAGGCATTTTTGCAACAGAATTACGGCTAAATACACAAAAAAGGAAACACCATTTGATAATGGATTGTTTCTACTGGGTTTGGGATTCGATAAACGGGGAGTAGCCGGGGTAGATGGTCGTATGAGCGGATAAACACTCGTTCTGTTACCTGTTTCCGGTTCAGACCGTTTGGTTCAGGCAAAGGTTTCTTCCACGAGGTGGATTTCAGCGTCACCCCAAAGTTGCTCGAGGTCATAGAACACCCGGCGTTCTTTTTTGAAAACATGAACGACAACATCCACGTAATCGAGCAGAATCCATTCCCGATTCATTTTGCCTTCCTCATGCCAGGGATTGATTTTACTGGCTTTGAATACTTCTTCTTCAACGGAATCGGCGATGGCGTCAATCTGCGTGTCGGACGTTCCGGAGCAGATGACGAAGTAGTCAGAAATGGCATTTTTAACGTCGCGAAGATCCATGACAACAATGTCAACGGCCTTCTTTTCCTGCATCCCCTTCACGACGAGTTTGCACAATTCTTCGGATGATAAGTCCTTCGGTTTATTTATTCTCATGCTACTGGTTTAAATTGCAAAGACCGAAACCAGCGGGTACGTTTACTGTAAACAAGAATTAGTACCATAATTTCGGTATTCATCCAACTAAATGTATTAAAAATTTGTACAAGTTTCGACCCAAAACTCTTTTTATTGGACAAAAAATTAATTATCTGCCAACTTGTCAGTCTACGAACGATGTTGCAGCCGAATTAATCACGTCCGAAACCGCTTTGGATGGAACCGTCGTCATAACCGGCAACCAAACCGCCGGACGAGGGCAGCGCGGGAATCAGTGGGAAGCCCAACCCAACCAAAACCTGACCTTTTCGGTTCTTCTACAGCCCACATTTCTGCAGGCCTCAGAACAGTTCTGGCTGAACATTGCCGTTTCACTGGGAATCAGCGACTGGCTGAGCACCTACGTGGGCGACCGACTGAAAATCAAGTGGCCCAACGATCTCTACGTTCTACAGCGTAAAATTGGTGGAATATTAATTGAAAACACGCTGTATGGCTATACAATTGCGTGGTCGGTGGTTGGAATTGGGTTAAACATCAACCAAACCCGCTTTCAAACGCCAACTGCGACCTCCCTTAGCAATGAAACACCAAACGACCTGGATTTCGTTCTGCCAGAACTGTTTCCGGCTTTACTGGAGTCGCTCGAACGCCGTTATCTGGCCTTACGGGCCGGTCAACGCGATGTATTGAAAACGAATTACCTCCAGCGATTATTCCGCTATCAGGAAGAAAGCATCTTTAAAGCCGATGGCGAACATTTCCGGGGGATCATCGTCGGCGTTGAAGAAACCGGTCGGCTGGCCATTCAGGTGGGTGAAAAGCTTCGGAGTTTTGCTTTTAAGGAAGTGGAGTTTGTGATTGATGGAGATTGAATAAAGAATATCGAACATCGAATAACGAAGTGCAGGGAGCAGGTTAGGTGGTTTTGCGGGAACCCTTGATGAGGGCTGCGATGCCCAGGATGATCACAGCACCCACGAAAGCGGTCAAAACCCGGTCGAGAACACCACCGGCTCCCGTTGCAAAGGTGTTGCCGAAAATCCAGCCACCGACGAAGGCACCGGCAATGCCTAACAGAATCTCGGTGAATAAGGAAAACGAGAAGCGTTTAAAAAGAAGATCGGCCAGCCAACCGGCAATGGCTCCAACCAGAATGGTCATCAATAGTCCCATGGCTTTCAAAGCGTTTAGTTTGTAGGCAATAGAACTCAGGCTGAGTCGGTTTGTTTTACAAACTTCGCCGGAACCAGCGGTTATTCTGCCGGACGGAAACCAATCACCGCCACCATGCGCCCCGTATTGCCCTTTTCAATCCGGTAGGAAAAGAAATCCCGGTTGTGGGTGACCGTCGAATAGGGAGAAACGCCAACCTGGCTGGCCGGAATACCGGCGTTGACCAGTTGAGCCACATTGGCAGCTTTTAAGTCGATCAAAAACTTCTGACGTTCAACATCAAACGCCTTGTGGGCTTCGTCAAATTGTTCGGCGACCTCATCTCCAACCTCAAATGAATCCTGGTCGATGCACGTGCCGACGTAGGCGAAACACGCAGCGGGCTGAGAGCCAAACTGGTCGTTCATGGCCTGAACGGTTTTCTCAACAATTCGGGCCACCGTGCCGCGCCACCCGGCGTGGATAGCCGCCACGGCTTGCTGTCCGGCATCGTAAATCAAGATGGGCGTACAGTCGGCCACCGTAACCGTCAGAAAATGATGAGGCTGGTTGGTTATTAACGCATCGTAACCCTCAAACCGCCCCGCTTGCTGAACAGTCAGAATCCGGTCGCCATGAACCTGGTGCGAAGACGCCACCTGCTCCGGACTAATGCCCAGACTGGAAAAAAAGCGACGGCGGTTTTCCTCAACGTGTTCGGGCAAGTCGGTGGTATTCAAACCGACATTGAGGGAGGAAAAGGGAAAAGGGCTGATGCCGCCGTGGCGGGTGCTTTCGGCGGCAATAACCGATTGAAAAGGCTGAAATACCGCTGGAATTTGATGAAGTGATTCTAACACAATCATTCGACGTATTCGGTTAAAACAAATTCTGCACTATTGATTTTTGGGTTATGAAAATTTTGAAATTACCCGCTGAATTACCCGCATTTATTCTTGCAAACAGGCATAATTCAAAATTAAATCAATTTGTAACTAATTGATAATCTGAATGTTATCTATATTTTTTATCGGTTACCGTTCGATCGTTCATCCAGAAAACAAACCGTTCGTCGGGGCGCATCAACCGCTGGCGTACTATCTGTCGGTTGGTACGACCGGGAGCCGCTATATTTGAATCGTCAAACAGACATAAACAACAACTAAGAACAACTTTAAGCACACCATGAAAACGTTCATTTCTTCCGTACTCGTCGCGCTGGCCGTAAGCGCATCAACCGTAACTTTTGCAAACTCTGACAACGAAAAAGTGGCTGGCACCTACCAGGTGGGCTTGTACCCCTCCGCTCAAAATGCCAAGGTCAACGTAATGGTTGCCAAAGAAAAAGGATCTTCACTGAACGTACAACTGCTGGATGGCAGCGGTGCGGTTCTGGCTACCCAGCAACTGGACAAGAACGAAACGACCACCCGCACCCGGTTTGACCTGAGTCAACTGGAAGACGGAAAATATAAAGTGGTCGTAACGGACGGGACTTCTAAAATTGTGAAAGAAGTTAACCTCCAAACCAAAACACCGGTTCAACCTGAGCGCTCTGTTTCTCTGCGCTGATAATCCGGCATTTCCACACCAAAAAAGAGCCCCAATCGCAGGATGGGGGCTCTTTTTGGTTTATTTCGATTTGCTGTAGGCACTTCGAAAGTATTTCACACTTTCGGCAATTTCGGGGCCGTTGTTTTCCCAGTGGTATTCATATTCGACGGAGATCGGGCCTTTGAACTTTTGGCGTTTGAGTTCCGCAATCACGGCATCCACCTTGCAATCGCCGGTTCCCCAGACCACATCGTGGTATTTGCCGTCGGGTGTATCTTTCTTCACGTCTTTGAAGTGCATGCCCAGAATGTGGCCCTGCAATTTTTTCAGACAATCGACGGGATCCAGACCCGAACGCACCCAGTGGCCGATGTCGGCGCAGGAACCCACGTATTTGCTCGTGCCAATCACCGCCAGAACCGAGTCGGGATGCCAGTAGTGCGACGGTTTGGGGTGGTTGTGGAGGGCCACATTAATTTTATACTCGTCGGCCAGCCGACCAATGTACGGCATCTGCTCCACTTTGGGTTCGGTATTGATGTTCAGAACACCCATGTCTTTGGCAAATTCGAACAGCGATTTCCAATCGGCCTCCGTCGGCGCATTGACTACACCAAAGGCAACAATGGTTAATCCTTTGTCTTTCACCAGTTTTTTAACGGCCTGACGCGTAGCCGCATCCATTTTGTAATCCATTTTGCCTTCGATGCCGCCCCCAATGGTCTGGCCCGGAAAAGCCTCTACGTATTTCAAACCGCAGCTATCGATCTTGCGGATGGCTTCGGCAAAGGTGAACAAACGGAACGAATACGACTGGGAGCCAAGCTTCCAGCCGGCTTTGTCTTCAGGATTGCGTTGAGCAAACGAGGTGAGGGTACTGAGAGCCAGAAAGCCGACTGCCAGCATACAATGTTTCATGCGGTTCATTCGATACGGATTTAGTAGATCGGAGCAAAAGTAAAAAAAAACGGTGGTTGGATGGTTATAGATGGTTAAATGGTTGGATGGTTGGAGATGGTTGGATGGTTGAAAATGGTTGAATGGTTAGAGATGGTTAGAATTTTTGACAAACCATTCAACCATTTTCAACCATCCAACCATCTATTTTACTCATTTTTCCCCATTCCTGTCGTTCGGCTTCACTCCACAGATCGGGATAAAAGATGCGTTTCTGCTCCCGGGGAGGGAGGTACTTCTGCCAGTTCGTACCGCCGGTGGCTTTAATATCGTCGGGATTCTGGTGCAAATACCGCATCGCCGAACGCAGGTGCATGGATTTCCAGCGAACGTTGAGCCGGTGATCGTATTCGCGCAGTTGCTGAATCAGTTCGTCCGTGGGTTCGTTCTGACTTTGCAAGGTAAGAAACCGCTGCCACAGATTGCAGCGACGGTATTCAGTTGCAAGTCGGATCAGCCGGTCGGAATAGTGGCTTTCAAACTGCCGGAGTGTCAGGGTTTTTTGCTGAGTGGCCAGTTCAGTAGCGCCCTGTTTCCAGTACAGAAAAGGGTAGAGGCTTTCCAGCGACAGAGTGGGGGTGAAATCGGTCGGAAAATCACCGGAAAGCAGGTTGACAAAATCCGTGGAAACGATTTCAATTTCCCGAAACTGCACCGATTGAAAACCGCTCGAAGGCAGCAGCGCCATCCGGAATTTCAGAAATTGTTCCTTTTCCATCCCGTCGACCATCACCGAATACGAACGCTCCAGAATGTCAAAATACCGGTTGATGCGCTGCATACGTTCGGTGAAAAACCGGGCGGTCAGGGCAGCATGTTGGGCAATCTGGCTGATTTCGTGCAGAATAAGCTTGAAATACAGTTCCGTACTTTGGTGATAGGTAATGAAAATCAGTTCGTCGGGATACGCCGTTCGCGGATTCTGAAGCGACAACAGCGTTTCCAGATGAATGTAATCCCAATACGTCAGGTAGTCGGCCTGTAGCAAGCCTTCCAGGTGCGAAGCAACATCCTGCCCCATGGCCGCGTATTTTTCAGCAAGTTGGCGGAGTTTGTCGGAGAGATCGGAGGGAAGTGGCTCATTCATGCAGTCTACATCAAAACGCCCTGAAAAACTTCGTCCAGTTTGCTGACGGGTTTGATTTTGATTTTGTAACTGTCAAAATCCAGCCCCTTTATGTTGTATTTCGAAATGAAAATCTGCTTGAAACCCAGTTTTTCGGCTTCCGAAATCCGGGATTCGACGCGGTGAACGGCGCGCACTTCGCCCCCCAGACCCACTTCGGCCGCAAACGCCACCGACGATGGGATGGCAATATCCTCATAACTCGAAACGATGGCGGCACAAACCGACAGATCAATCGCCGGATCTTCCACTTTGAGTCCGCCGGCCACATTCAGAAAAACGTCCTGCTGGCCCAGGCGAAAACCGCCCCGTTTTTCGAGAACCGCCAGCAGCATCTGCAAACGTTTGTTGTCGAAACCGGTGCTGCTCCGTTGGGGTGTTCCGTAGTTGGCGATGCTCACCAGGGCCTGAATTTCAATCAGTAACGGGCGGTTGCCTTCCACCATCGAACCGATGGCAATGCCGCTGAGGGCTTCGTCGCGCTGTGAAATCAGAATTTCGGAGGGATTGGTAACCTGCCGCAGACCCGTTCCCTGCATTTCGTAGATGCCCAGTTCGGAAGTACTGCCAAAGCGGTTTTTGGTCGTCCGCAGAAGTCGGTAGGTCGTATGCCGGTCGCCTTCAAAGGTCAAAACCGTATCCACCATGTGTTCCAGCACTTTGGGGCCGGCCAGCGAACCGTCTTTGGTGATGTGACCCACCAGAAACACCGGTGTGCCGCTTTCCTTGGCGTATTTCATGAATTCGGCGGTGCACTCGCGGACCTGCGAAACACTGCCCGCTCCTGATTCGACCAGCGACGAGTGCATGGTCTGGATGGAGTCGATAATGAGCACTTCGGGCTCAAAGTGTTCGACGGTTCGGAAAATATTCTGCGTGGAGGTTTCGGTCATGATGTAGCAATCGCTGACCGGAACCGGCAGTCGCTCGGCGCGCATTTTGATCTGCTGCTCGCTTTCTTCGCCCGATACGTATAAGACCCGCGTGTCGTTCAAACCGAGCGCGATCTGTAAAAGCAGGGTCGATTTGCCGATGCCCGGTTCGCCACCAATCAGCACCAGCGATCCCGGAACAATACCGCCCCCGAGCACCCGGTTTAGCTCGTCATCGGGCGTCAGCGTCCGCTCCTGTTCTTCGTAGTTGATCGCGTGGATGGCTTTCGGTTTGGCGGCTGTTTTCGGCGCTGCGGACGGTCGCCAGTTGCCGGCCACGGGTTCTTCCTTCGTAATCACCTCTTCCACAAAGGTGTTCCACTCGCCACAAGCCGGGCAGCGACCCAGCCATTTGGGTGCCTGGGTGCCGCAATTCTGACAGAAAAAAGTTGTTTTTGTTTTTGCCATTAAACCTTTGGTTACAATTGCACTTCTAAGCAGGGTGCTGTGACAGAATAGGGGGAAAAAGCCTGTTACGTGTCCTGTTTAAAATTCGCTTCTGCAAAGAACGCGATGCGCTCGTTCAGTAACAATATACTAAAAAAAACTGGTTTGGCATAGCACATTTGCCATCGTTCTCGTTATTCACTCAAACATCTCTTCAAATGAAAAAAATCCTGTTTTTGGGACTGGTTATGATCCTGCCCTCCCTGACGTTTGCCCAATTCAGTATTGGTATCAAGGGCGGGGTAAACCTGTCCCAGTTCACCATGGGCGACTTTGTGACCACGCGCCTGAATGCCAACGGCACCCCCCAGGTGAATGTCAGCGGTCAGGTCATTCGCGATAATTTGAAAGAAAGTTTCGACAGCAAAACCGGCTGGGCTTACGGAATCTATACCCGGTTTGGGAAAAACATTTACATCCAGCCCGAACTGCTGGTGTCGTCAAAAGGCGGCTCATTCGACATTGTTCGCGACATCAACGGCCAGCCGACTACAGAGACGGTTTCGATCAAAACGACCAATTTTGACGTGCCGATTTTGCTGGGCTTAAAAGGCGGTCCGATCCGGGTTGTGGCGGGTCCGATCGTATCGTTCCGCATCAGCGATGATCAGAAATTGCGTGACGCACTGGAAGATTACACGTCGGGCAGTCTGAACAATGCGCTGGCCAAAGCGACATACGGTTATCAGGTTGGGCTTGGCCTGGATCTGGGCCGGTTTGGGATCGACGTCCGGCGGGAAGGTAGCCTGTCCGATGTGGCCTCCGTGAATCTGGGGGGGGATGCCAATTCGGCTCAATTCAGCCAGCGACTGAAATCGTGGCAGGTAACCCTGGCGATGCGGCTTTTCTAAATTCAGTTCTATCAGATTATTTTACGGCGTAGTGGTCTTTTTAGAAGAACCGCTGCGCTTTTTTATTGACTGGTTGGTGGGGGCGGGCTCAATGCTGATGTCGAGGATCATTTCGGGGGCAAAAAACCGGAAGGGGGCAAAAAAACATGCCGTTGTCCCGTCCCGAAGGAGCCGACAACGGCTGTTCTGCTCAACTAACCCAAAATAAACCGTAATATTATTGTCTGTATGGAAAGCAATCAGTTGAATAACGATTGCATGAAACCGTTCAACCGCTGGCTGATTTCCTTCATCCGGCGCCGGGAGATGGCTACTTCCTGGCCATCGGTCAACCGAACGATGCGCTCGGTGGCGAAAACGCTGAACTGAACGTAGGCCAGGTTGATGATGGTCGATTTGTGAATCCGCAGAAACATCGACTGATCGAGCATATGTTCGAACGCTTTCAGGGTTTTGGAAACCAGATACCGCTTTTTGTCGCGCGTCGTGATGAACGTATAATTACCTTCTCCGTGCAGACTAACAATGTCATCCACCGAGATCATGATATTGCGATTCAGGTAAGGCAGCGCAATGCGGGTAGCGTTACGCTGATACATCCGGGGAAACAACGGTTGCAGTGTCGTGGAGGAGGGATATGCGAGCGATTCCATAGCGATTGACGATTAGAGTTTTGTTTATGTTTTTTGTTGTTACTGACATGACAAAACTAGCTCAAATTGCCGTTCACTAAAAAGGAAGGCTTGACATTTAGCGACTTGCCTTCATAGGTAAGTGGTTAATTGTCAAGCCTTTATCTTGTAAAATGGGCGGTTACATTCCGTATATCCCCTTGACCGATTACGTATTTCTACGTAGTGACGGTTTGCGTATACTACACATAACCTGCGGGAATTTAGCGGTCTGAATTACCGTACAATACCCGGTGAAAAATTGCGGATTCGATCCATGAAGTTCTGAGCCCGGCGCCGGGAAATTTTTACCTGTTGTCCGTCATTCAATTCCAGTTCGCCTTCTTTTTTGACGTAGAAACGGCGAACATAACAGAGGTTTACGATACAGGATTTATGAACCCGTACAAACGCTTCGCCATCCAGAAGGTCTTCGTATTCTTTTAAGGTCCGCGATACCAACATGCGGGTACCATCTTTTAGGAAGAAATTCGTGTAATTACCGGAACCCTCCAGACGGACAATTTCTTCGAGTGAGATGGTCCGTTTACGATCGTAAAAAGGAATGAGAAGTTTTTGGGCGACTGAGGGGGTGGACTTTTTTTCCACACTTTTGGGGAATTTTGTGGACACTTGGTCGAAAAGATTTTCCTTCAGGATGGATTCCATAATTGATCGAGTAAGATTGTGTAACAAAGGATTTGTATTGATTTTGAACAGGTTATCTCTGATTGTGCGGTATTTTTAATGATGTACCTCATTCGCCTGTTGTCAATACACCGCCCAACAACCGTACCGCGACATGTGATGAACGGTCAAGATCTATTTTTAACGGTGCCCGGAAAATGGTTATCTTTGCCACAACCCGGATAGAATACAAAGCGCATGCTGGATAAAGTCAAAGAAATTTATCAGGAGATTGAACTCGTTCAAATTCAATCCAAGGATCAGTTGGAACAATTTCGTCTTCGGTATATCGGGCGGAAAGGTGTCGTAACGGATCTGTTTGAGAAACTGAAGCAGGTGCCGCAGGAAGACCGGCGGGCCGTTGGTCAGGAATTAAATTCGCTGAAAGATTTTGCCCAGCAGCGGTTTAAAGAGTTCAGCACATCGCTGGAAAATAGCCAGACCGACGACGTAACCGGCCCCGCCGACCTGAGCCTTCCGGTGGTTCCGAATCAGTATGGTGCGCAGCACCCGCTCATGATTGTACGTCAGCAAATCATCCGCATTTTTGGCCGGATCGGTTTCAGCGTGGCAGATGGCCCCGAGATCGAAACCGACTGGTATAATTTCGGCGCGCTGAATTTTCCGGATAATCACCCGGCCCGCGACATGCAGGACACGTTTTTCGTGGAAAAAAAGAGCAGTGGCGCCCCCGCCGACTTGCTGTTGCGGACGCATACGTCGAACGTACAGATCCGGTTGATGGAACACCAGAAATACAATACGACTTTCCAGCCCATCCGCGCCATCATGCCGGGGCGCGTATATCGAAACGAGGCCATTTCGGCGCGGGCGCACTGCATGTTTCACCAGGTCGAAGGTTTATACGTCGATAAGAACGTCGGATTCAAGGATCTGAAAGATACGCTCTACCATTTTGTGAAGGAGATGTTTGCCAAAGACGTAAAGATTCGGTTCCGGCCTTCGTATTTTCCATTCACCGAACCCAGCGCAGAAATCGACATTTCGTGCCAGATCTGCCACGGAAAAGGCTGCAACATTTGCAAACACAGTGGCTGGGTCGAAATTGCCGGTTCGGGCATGGTCGATCCGAACGTACTTCTGAATTGTGGCATCGATCCGGAAGAATATACCGGGTATGCGTTCGGGATGGGCGTTGAGCGCATTACGCAACTTCGCTACGGGGTGAACGACCTGCGGCTGTATACCGAAAACGATGTCCGGTTTCTCCGGCAGTTTCAGGGGGCCTGAACGGGTGGGAGGATACTGTAAAAGAAAAGAGGGATAAAGGGTTTGACGGTTTCTGACTTCAAATTTCTTTTCTCCTATTTATTACCTCTTTTCTCTTACTTCGATCCTCTCACTTCTTTTTTTTGTCTAAAATGCGAACCGGATTTTCACTTCCCGCTTCTGACTCCTTTTTTTTGTCTAACTTTATCCTTCATATTGTATTCGTCAGCCTCGTGTATGCGGATGTGGTCTTTGTGTTGATGTGTTAGTTCCCATGCAATATCGTCTTTATGAATTTATTAGTCGAACTGAAAGAAAACCTGTCTGATTCGGTTGTTTCCCGGGCGGCCTATTACGTTGATGAAAATCCGGAAAAAACCCGGGTCGCCCTGGAAGGGCTGCTTCATACCGTAGTAGCGGGCCTGATGAAACGGACAACGACCGAAATCGGGGTTAATCAATTATATAATGCCATTCAAAAAGGAAAGTTCGACGCCAATCTCGTCGCTACCTTTCCCGAACTCCTCCGCGATCCCGAACAAATTAACCGGTTGGCCGACCAGGGCAGCAACAGCATCAGCCACCTGCTGCCCGCGATGAAAAGTGCCATTGGGTTGGCCATTTCCGGCTACGCCAACATCAAGAATTCGGCGGCTATCACCCTGCTGGGGCTGGTGACACCCCTGGTGTTGGGAACGCTGAATAAACTGGTGGTGGAAAAAAAGCTGGACGCGGATAGCCTGGCGGCCCTGCTCGCCGATCAGCGCGATCACCTGATTGAATTGACACCCGAACGGCTGCTCGACCGGATTGCCGAAGGATTGAATATCCAGCAACTGCTGGCAGTGGGTGTTACGCCCGCCAAACGAACCGGTCTGACCGAACGTTCTCCCGTTCAGGAGCGTCAGCGGTTTGTGCCCGAACCCGAGGAAGAAGGCAACGGCTCGCTCGTGAAATGGGGTGTTGGGGCGTTGGCACTGCTGGCGCTGGCCGGTGCCGCGTACTACATCTGGAACAACACGCAGTCGTATTCATCGGCCAACGAAGAAGAAGCAACCTCCACCGAATTCGTGGATTCGGCCGCCGTTGCACCGGTCGACTCCGCCAAAATCCGCCCGGCTCTGGCCGTCCGAACCGATTCGACAACCCTGCCCGGTTCCGGAACCGCCACCAGTCCCATTATGACCGCCATGGCGAATTACCTGACCAATCCGCAGGCACCGGCGGGGCGGAGTTTTAGAGTGCCGGCCCTGGATTTCGAACCGGGGACCGATCAGCTAAAACCGGCCGGAATCGCCACCGTCGGCGAATTGTCGACCTTGTTGAAAAACAATCCGGTTGTGCAAATCCGGCTGGTGGGCTATGCCAACGACGCCATTCCGCCGATGGGCAACAAAGCCCTGTCTGTTACGCGGGTGTTGAACATCAAGAACCAACTGATCAAATCGGGCATCAACTACATCCGAATCGATGCCATTGGCCTCGGAACCGGCGTCAAACCGGGTGATTCCACCGCCATCGGCAAACCGCGCCTGAAGCAGATTGATGTGAAGGTGGTTATTAAATAAGCGGAAAATTTTCCAACATCTCCCGTTTCTGATTGTTAGCAAACCAGAGGCTGGTTTCTGACTGAATAGCGTCAGCGATCGGCTGTGCTACGGTTTAACAGTCAGACTGTATGAAAAAAAAATCATTATTAGGGCGTCTGGGAACCGCCGTTCTGGTGGTTGGCAGCATTATCTACACGGCAACCGCCAACCGACCGGCAACATCGGCAACCAAAAGAAAAGACGACGAGGAACCCGGTGCGGTTTTGCCCGAATACCGGCAGGTTTTTGATGCCAACCCGATTATTCCCGATGGATGGACGTTCGGCGTCGTCTGGTCGGCCATCTACGCCGGAACAACCGCCTATGCTGTCCATCAGGCCTTGCCTTCCCAGCTACACAACCGCCGGTACCGGAATGCGGCTCCCTGGCTGGCCATCAGTTATGTTCTGAATGCGGTTTTCGGGCGATTATTTTCCGATCCGCGTATGGAAAGCATGATTGGCTCCGATCTGGTTACCAAAGCCAGTTTGCCGGTGGCCTTAGCCCTCCACCACCAACTCGAAATTGGCAAAACCCAAGTCAAAAGCCCGGAAAAGTACCTGCGAATTCCGTTTAGCCTGTATGCGGGCTGGCTCACCACGGCCTCGGTCGTTGGCACACCGAATCTGTTATTGAACCTAAAAGTCTGGAAACCAAACCCCCGTCGCGATACGCCCGTGTTTATCGGTGTGCTGGGAGCCACCACCGGTGTGGCGTATACTGTCGCCCGGAAGCTCAATGATCCCTGGTATCTGCTGCCCTTTGTGGCGGGATTAGCCGGTATTGCCACGAAACAGTACGGAAAAAATAACGCCATTGCGTTGTCAGCCGCAGCGTTTTCAATGGTTCTCACGGGTGTTCTGGTCAAGTGGTTGCCACGCGGAAAGTTCGAACCCCTGAAACGCAGGATGGAAGACATCGATGTCGTTCGGGAGTCGGAAGTATTGTGGTTAGACGATGAGGATCCAAACGAAGAAGCCGAATCGTATTCGTATACGTCAATTTAGTTTACGGTTTACAGTATTCGGTTTACGGTGGCTGACGCGTGCTTCATGCGTCAGCCACCGTAAACCGAATACTGTAAACTATTCTTTCGGCCACTTCTCCAGAGCCTGAACCTTTGAACCGGCGGTTTTGACGGCTTTTTCGGGGATGAGCAAAACCGTCAGGGCGGTTTTTGAACTGGCGGGAACCTGCACTTCGAAACCGACCCGAATGGTACCGGGGTTGGCTGCGTCGTAGTCGTGGGTTGGCTCAGTCGACCAGGTTTTCAACACCACTTTTGCCGGTTCGCGCACTTCCAGAATCAGTTTTTTTCCGTCTTTGGTCAGTTCGGCCTTGTTCTTTCCGAGCAGTTTAACGTCGGCCGGCGTCAGCATCGTCCAGCGAACGGTCGTTTCGGCAGCCGGGGTTTCGAGTTCATCCCGAACCACGACGTAGGCTTTGTTGACCAGCGCAACTCCGCGTGTGGCTTTGGACAAACCGCCTTTGTAGAGGTCTTTCAGATCCATTACCGCATTCATGAACAGGGGCGTTTTGGAGAGCGATGTGATGGGCGCTTTCTCAAAAACGCGTTGCATTTCGTTGTTGACCGTCAGCGTATTGTGCACGAAGTTATTATAGCGGAACACCTGCCAGCGTTGCGAGTCCTGGGCCCGGTTCCACAAATCCACGCCTTTCGACTCCAGCGATTCGTAATCCTGCATCCCGAAATCCATGGCCCAGCGCACCCCGTCTGCTTCCATGATGAACGAGCCGACATCCATGTGCGCGTGGCTGTTGGAAGGGCTGCCGCCTTTGACACCGACATAGATCGCTGCGGGGTCGCTCCACGACGTCCGCATCATGGCCACCGGATTTTTCCCGTTTCCGCTCCACATCAGTTCTTTGGGCTCGGCCATAGAAGAAATCTTGATACCGCCACTCCAGAGCATGGTGGCAGGCAGCAAACGATCCCTGACCAGCTTTTTCGGGTCGCCGTTCATCAGATTCGTTCGTTCAACCCACAGCAGCGAAGGGTCTTTCAGGCGGTTGGCAAACCAGAACATCGCCGGTTCCAGTCCCCCGCCCAGCCCTGAATCGGAATAATTATAAGCATTCCCGGACGGCCCCGTCATGTTTTGCAGATAAGCTGCCGTTTTTAGAAAACCGGGTTGAGCGACCAACCCGAAATCTTTGCCGAACGCTTTTTCCAATGCGCTGATCAGCATAACGTTAAAGCTCGTTCCGTAGCCCCAGTAGCTGTAGCCTTCGGGATAGGCCCCATCCGGAATGTAGTCGGCCATGGGCAACACCACCGCATCGACAGCCCGGTTGACGATGCTCTTGGCCAGTTCCGGCTGTTCTTCAAAAATAGCAAGCGCGCCATACACCATGCCGGCGTTGCAAACCTGGTTCCAGTTGTTGCTCGATTTGAGCCAGCTATTGTATTTGGGATTCAAGGACGGCTCAATGCCCTTTTTTAAGATCGCGTCTTTGATGCGGGCGCGGGATTGTTCGGACAGACCATAGTACAGCCAATCGTAGCCAATGGCCACCGCCATCGTCATTTCACCGACATCCAGAAAGTGCGACGGATTCCAGTCGCTGAAAGCCGAAATGGCGAGCAATTCTTTTTCGGCCCGTCGCAGGTAATTTTCCTGCTGGGTCATCCGCCAGGCGTAGGAAAGATAAAAAATCCGGCGCAATCCTTCCCGCGATTTACCGAGCAACCGACGGCCAATCTGAATCCGTTCGATGGGGGCTTCGTTTAGTAGCGCGTCACATTCGGCCAGGATGACGGTGTGCATTTTCTCCCAGGTTTTGTCGGACTCAATGGTGCGTTTGATCGGCTCTTCTTCGCCCTTCAGCAGCAGAATCCGCGGGTGATTGGGCAGGGAAGCCTGCGTCCCAATGTGGTCGGTTTGAGCCATTGCTGAGGTGGAGATCAGCAGCAAGACAGCAAGGAAAGCGGTTTTCATGGGCTGGATTCGAATTAGATTTCGTTTGCAATCCAATAAGCGTCAGGTAAGGGCGAGTTTACCCATCCGGATGCCATCCAATCAAAAATTACTTTTTCTAATATAATTTAGTAGCTTTCCAAAGTTTTAAACTTTGTGTAAAAAGTACATATTCACCGAATCTAACAACCCCGGCGATAACCGTCCGAAACCTTCAAGTAAATGGATCTTTTTAACATCAATCGACGTCGTTTTCTGCAGGGCGCCACGGCGTCGCTCGCTCTTTCTACGCTGGGTGCTTATGGGATGGATGTGCTCCATCAGGGAAAAACCTGGCGTGTTGCCCTGATCGGAACCGGCTGGTACGGTAAAAGTGATTTGTTCCGGTTGATTCAGGTCGCTCCCGTGGAAGTCATTGCGCTTTGCGATGTCGACAAAAACCAACTGGCAGCCGCGGGAAAACTGGTCAGCCAGCGGCAGAAATCCGGCAAAACGCCCAAATTATACGGTGATTACCGGAAATTACTGGCTGAAAACGAACTGGATATTGTTCTGGTCGGAACACCGGATCATTGGCACTCGCTACAAATGATCGATGCCGTGAAAGCCGGGGCGCACGTCTACGTGCAAAAACCGATCAGCGTGGATGTCATGGAAGGCGAGGCAATGGTGGCAGCCGCCCGGAAATACAAAAAAGTGGTACAGGTCGGAACGCAGCGCAAAAGCACTCCGCACCTGATCGAAGCCAAGAAGAACATTGTCGATGCCGGCCTGCTCGGTAAAATATCACACGTTGAAATGACCTGCCATCTGCATATGCGGGCCAACGGCAATCCACCGGTGACGGCGGTTCCTGATTTTCTGGATTACGAAATGTGGACGGGACCGGCTCCCCTGCGCCCCTACGACGGGTTGCCCCACATCCGGTGGTGGCGGACCTTCAAAGAATACGGCAACGGCATCATGGGCGATATGTGCATTCACATGTTCGATACCGTTCGCTGGATGTTGAAACTCGGCTGGCCGACCCGCATCAGTTCGCAAGGCGGAATTTATGTGCAGAAAGAAGGAAAATCCAATATCCCCGATACCCAATCGGCGGTTTTTGAATATCCGGAACTGAACTGCGTCTGGTCGCAACGGAGCTGGGGAACGGCCACCAACCCGGATTATCCGTGGTCATTTACGCTATACGGCGAAAAAGGAACCTTGTGGGCCAGCACCATGCAGTACGATTTTATCCCGCAGGAGAAAGGCGGACAAAAAATCCACAAGGACGTTATCTACGAAAAAGAGAAATATCCCGAAGATCTAACCGAAGAACGCATTGAGCTGAATGCTGCCCCGGCCACCCGTCTGCACATGATCGATTTTCTGGCCGCTATCGAAAAAAGCGGACGTCCGGTTGCCGACATCGAAGAAGGACACATTTCGACCGCGAGTTGTATTCTGGCCAACATTTCGATGCAAACCGGTCGCCCCATTGTCTACGATCCAGTGAAACGGGAGGTGGTCGGCGACCGCGAAGCGACGGGGCTGCTGACGCGTCCGTACCGGAAACCGTGGATTCACCCCGATCCTAAAAAAGTATAGATGGATCGACGAACATTCGTACGCATGGGAACGGCCTCGGTTTGCAGTCTGTCTGCATTGACTACGGCCACTTTTGCCCGTTCCTATGCTGCTGCGCCCGACACCAAACCGTCGTGGCTGCTTGAGGTCATTAAAGCCAATGACCAGCAAATCGGCCAGATTCGGGCCCATCGCGACAAGGAATCTGCTAATCCGGCTTTCGGGGGCATAAAAGATGGGGAGGACATTCCGAATCCGCAATCTACCGCCGATTTTGTTCGGCGCAATGCCTGCGCCATTTCCTGTCCGGAATCGACGTTTTACCGTTCGAAAGAACTCCTGGCCGAAACCGGTCAGGCGGTGCAGTATCTGCTGAAAATCCAGCATTCGGACGGAACCATCGACTTGCCCGCGACCAACTTTCATTCCACGCCCGATACCGGTTTTATTGTCAAACGACTTACCACGGCCTATACCTTGTTGAACCGGTCCGGAACGCCGGGGCTGGAGACGGTTTTGCCGTCGCTGAAAGCGTTCCTGCAAAAAGCGGGCGAAGCGTTGACGGTGGGCGGTATTCACACACCGAATCACCGCTGGGTGGTGTCGGCGGCTTTGACCAAACTGAACGCGCTCTGGCCCGATGCCCGCTACGTAAACCGCATCGAGCAATGGCTGGCCGAACACATCGACATGGATGAGGACGGACAGTTTAACGAGCGAAGCACGCTGATTTATTCGCCCCTGACCGACCGTTTGCTGATCACGATTGCTAAGGGAATGAACAAGCCGGAACTGCTCGACTATGTGCGGAGAAACCTGGCGATGACACTTTACTACATTCACCCGAACGGCGAAGTGGTTTCGGATGCGTCGGGTCGGCAGGACAAAGCACTCGTCGGCACGCTGGAAGGTTATTACTACCCGGCCCGGTTTATGGCGTTGCGGGACAAAAACGGTGAACTGGCGGCCTTATGCCGTCAAATCGAGAAAACCGTACTGCTCAAAGGGGTTTATTTTCTGGATTATTACCTGGAAGATCCAACGTTCTGGAGCGAATTGCCCGCCAGCAAACCGATGCCGACCAACTACGTAAAAGCCTTTCCTCATTCGGGTTTGGTTCGCATCCGGCGCGGGAATTGGGACAGCACGATTTTGAAAACCAGCCCGGTTTTTCTGACTTTTTCGAAAGGTGAAGCCGTGTTGCAGGGGCTTCGGGTGTCGGCTTCCTTTTTTGGAAAAGGGCAGTTTCAATCGGAGAAAATCGAGAAGCAGGGCGATAGCTGGGTGTTGAGCCAATCGCTGGAAGGCCCGTATTATCAACCGATTGCCAGGGAAAAAATTGATCCGGCTGGCGATTGGGTAAAAATGCCGCAGGCCAGCCGCCAGAAAACCGAAGTTCAGCACTATGAAGCGAAAGTAACCATTCGGGAAACCGGCAATGGGATGGAAGCGGATATTCAGATTATCGGAACCGAAAATGTCCCGGTTTCGGTCGAGTTGATCTTTCGGTCGGGTGGCACCTTGTCGGGTATTACCAAGCACCCAACCCGACCCAACGCGCATCTTCTGTCGGCCGACTCGGGTTCGTATACTGTTCAGAATGATACGATTACGTTTGGACCGGGCAAGGCGTTGCACAAGGGTGTGGTGCTGCGGGGCGCTCTGCCGCCGATGGATGCTCCCACGGTTTACCTGACTGGTTTCACGCCGTTTCAGCATACCATCAAATTTTCATAAGGGTTTCGCGGTTCCGGCTCTTCCGAAAGTTGTTCCACCCTGTCAATGTTCCTGTCATCCTTCCTTTGTTTGAATTGCTCAAGCAGGGGAAGGATTTTTTTACGGTTTGTACGGGATAAAGCGTCTTAATACCAGACGGATATTAATAGATAAATTGTATTTTATAAAAAAATATAAAATAAGTGTGTCTTAAATTTAATGCTGGAAAAAGTAGAAAAATAAGGGATGTAATGGTATGAAATATGCCAAATTCTGATCGATGCACTTGGTATATAGAAGGAGATAGGTTGCTAAAAAGTGCCCCTTTTTTTTGGTATGCCAAATAAGAAGGGAAGTGATAAAATAATAGATAATTTATTATATGGCAGGTAAAGTCATATGTTTCTGGAAATATGTCATGAGTTACAGAAAATGAAAGTAAAATTAGAACCGAATACTAAAATAATAACGGTTGGAATGTCCCCGGAATGAGACCTGGGAAACTGCTTTGGATAAGCTGGTAATGAGAGGTACAATATTCAGGTTGAATTTGAAATGCCTGCCAAGGCTATAGTCAATGTCCACTATAGAGCACCCATTGCTGCATTTGGGCATTTTTGACTGGTTTGAGGTCTTGTCTGATAATTTTCGGATTAAACTTGAATCAAGTGAAAATGCCCGTACATGAACAAAAAGCATGGATAAAACAGAAGAATAGAAGAATTTCATTGTAAAAAACCGTTAAAATTTATACTTATTCCGGCATGTTATTTGCTAATTGTGTTTAAGGTAATTATCAGACTCTGATACCTATCTTAAACTTCTTCTGGCCTCATGAAAAACTGTACTCTTCCCGTCAGTGTGAATGCACCGTGTACTAGTTGTAGATCGCTATTGATCCGGTTTTCGCACCAGTACCGAATTTAAGCTTCCAGACACATACGGATGACTTTCAGCATATTCCTTATTCTGAAAGTTATCTGTATGCTCCTTTTCCACTGATATACTGAGCTATTTTTCTGCCAGCAGGATCTGTAAGAATCCTGTGATGATAGCCTATTGCTTTTTTTAGACGATTTAAGTCCTTCTCCTTTGCTTGCTTAACTTTCTATTTTACCCTTAAACCGCTCGATCTATGGATGGAAAAAATCAGTCAAAAAAAGTATGATGATTTTTACAGTCAAATCTCAATTCTATGAATGCATTTCGACTTATTAGTGCACTCCTGTGTTTGATTTTATCAGACATAGCGATGGCTTCCTCTAAACCCGGAAAGCCATCAGCCGCCATGGGCTCTCCGGGGTTTTCCATTGCGCATTATAAAAAGGGCGGACCGCCCCCCGTTGCTGATCCAACTTTTGGCGTTGGGGGCTCAGGATTCACTATTCTGGGCAATACGCCGGTTTATATCGACGGACTGACGCTGCAACCCCAGTCGGATCTAACGCTGACCTCAACCACCATTGCGTTGAGTAACACCCCGGTTGCGGCCGCTGGAGGAAACAGCATCGGGCGGGTCTACAGCATAACGCCGGCGCTTTCCTTCAGTGGCACCATCGGCATCTACTACCAGCCGGGCGAATTGAACGGTAATTTGGCCGCTTCGCTGGTGCTGGCGTATGACGAGGGAGGGGGATTTGTGGCTTTTCCGACCAGCACAACGGCAACCAACTACGTGTCGAAGGTGGTGTCCAGTGCTACAACTTTTGCGAAGCTGACCGCACTGACGCCGACCGAACCCCCCAGTGTTACGCTCACCAACAATGGACCATTGAGCTGTTCGGCAACGGTTACCTTGACCGCCAGTACGACTTCGACGGTGGATAGCTACACGTTTACCGGTCCGGGTGGGCTGGTGGCGAGTGTGGGAAATTCGGCCACCGTCACCCAGGGAGGAACGTATACTGTTGTCGTTAGCAACGCCGGAGGCACTGGTTTTGCCACGACCGTTGTCGATCCGGGTGATGGAGCATCGACACCGGTGCTGACGACCAATGTAAACCCCGGGTTTCAGATTATCCAGAATACGCCCGGAGTCGTTCTGAGCATCAGTGGTTGTTCGGGCGGGACCCTGAACTGGAGCGGACCCAACTCGACCACCGGCACCTCAGCCAGTATCAACGTGCCGACAGACGCCGTTGCATCACTGGCGTATTCGGCGACCTGTACCATCGGGTCCTGTGTGAGTTCGCCCGGAACGGCCACGGTGGAGGTCATTGTGCCACTGGCCGGGGGTAGCCTGGACGGTTATATTTACGGAGCCGACTGCGCAACCTTCCGGGGCTGGGCCTGGGACCGAAACAAGCCCAATACCGCCATTTCAGTGGAAATTCTGGATGGTCCCAACGTGATCGCAACACTAGTGGCGGGTGATTTGCGGCAGGATCTGGTTACGGCCGGCAAGGGAAATGGCAGACACGCGTTTAGCTTTCCCATTCCGGATGAGTTGAAAGATGGTCTTTCTCACAGCCTTTCGGCGCGGGTTGCAGGCAGCAGTTTTATCCTGAAAAACTCTCCTAAAGCGCTTATTTGTACGGGAACCAACCCGCCCCCCAACAAGCCGCCGATGCCCCCCAGCCCAACGGTGCTTATCAGTGCCTTGACGGCTCAGGTGGGAGTTCCTTTTTCCGGAACGCTGGTGGCTTTCACCGACCCCGAAGGCGGCACGCTGACCTATGGGCTCAGTGCATTGCCCCCTGGACTGAATTTTGGTGTTGAAAACCGCATTATCAGTGGCACTCCGACCGAAGCCGGGGCCTTCGTGATGACCTATACCGCCACCGATCCGCTGGGAGCCAACAACAGCGTGAGCTTCCCGCTGACGGTGAATCCGACTTCGACGACCGGCGTAACGGGGGATTTTGAAGGATTCCTGGATAAAGTGGAATGTGCCAGCCTGCGGGGTTGGGTATGGGATCGGAAGAAACCGAATACGCCCTTGACCGTCGAATTTTATACGGAAACCAGTCCGGGAAATTTCACGGTCTGGGGAAGTACGGTTGCTAACATTTACCGGGTGGATCTGAAAAATGCCGGTAAAGGCAATGGCGTTCATGCCTACAATTTTGAGGTTCCGGATGCGCTGAAGACGGGCTACAACCTGATTAGCGCGCGGGTGCAGGGCAGTACCTACGTGCTGAAGAACTCCGGTCGATTGCTGCCGCTACCGTGTCCGGCACCGGGGCGATTGTCGGCCGAAACCGCTGGAAGTCTTCAGGTTGTGGTTTTGGGTAACCCGGTTTCGGATCGCTTGGAGGTCGAAGTGCGGGGCGCCGAAGGACAACGCGTAACGTTCGACTTGCTGGACACCCAGGGCCGGAAAGTCATGGAGCGGTTCGTGGAGCGGGCCGGGGCCGTCGAAAGGCAGGCCTTCAGTCTGTCGGACCAGGCTTCGGGGCTGTTGGTCCTGAGGGTTCGTACGGCTGGTCAGAGCCAGATCCTGAAAGTGATCAAGCCGTAACGACTGCCCATTGCCGTTTACCTTATCATTTCTTTTCCCAATCATTAAAAGATGAATTATGAAAAAGCACCTTACACTTGGTTTTATACTTGTATTGTTTCTGACTGCCGTGCGCAGTTTCGGACAGGTCGGTATCGGTGTTTCGACGCCGGATGCCAGCGCTCAACTGGAAGTTAAATCGACCGACAAAGGCGTGTTGCTTAGCCGCGTTGTTTCCACGAGCCTGGTAAGTTCGCCAGCCGAAGGGCTGATTGTTTACCAGACGGGAGGAACCGCCGGTTTGTACATCTACAAAAGCGGAAGCTGGACGCGGCTCGCTACGGAAACTGATGTGTCGTCGGTGACTGGAGCAACGGGCGCGCCGGGGCCGGGCGCCATTATTCCGTATGCTTCGGGACTTCCGATTGATATGACAACCATCGCCGGTGGTTTGGTTGGAACGTCCAGCCTGATTGGTTTTGGTAGTTCCGTTTCGGGTATATCCACTACAGGGGGAACCATTGATCTAACGGGTGCAGCGGGAACTCTTAACAATTTTGCCTTTTCAATTCCCCGTGATGGTACCATAACCTCCATTTCGGCTTATTTTAGCAATACCTTAGCTTTGGCTTTAGTTGGGAGTACGCTCACCATTACGGCTCAACTGTATTCGTCTACAACTCCTGACAATACATTCACCCCGATTCCGGGGGCGGTCGTAACCCTGGCTCCGGCACTGACAGGTATTGTTGCTTTAGGAACCACCAGCAACGGGATTACAACCGGTTTGAGCATCCCTGTAACGGCGAAGACCCGCTTATTGATGGTCTATTCCGCAACGGCCACTGGTATTACGCTGGTCAATATGGTTTCCGGTTACGCCAGTGGAGGAGTTACGATCAATTAAAAAAGTGGCTTAAAAACGCCCCGGCACACAGGACCTTATGCGCGGTGTGCCGGGGCGTTTTTATTGGGTTGGTCAGCGTAATTCCTCCAGAAAAAGATCTTTGAAATGCACCTCTGCTTTGCCACCGCCGTGGATTTGTAAACCGATCAGCCCTTCCTGCGGAATGGTTCGGTCCGGTTCCGTATAGTCTACCGTTTGTTTTCCGTTCAGGTACAGCCGGATCCGGCGGTTTTCGGCCCGGATTTCGTAGTCGTTCCAGTCATTGGGTTTCAGGATTTTCTTAACCAGCATCGAATCCGGCGCAATCAGCGTTTTGTTCCGGCGCGATTCGTCATACAAACTGGCCCAGTAGCCTTTTCCCAGATCGGCCTGATAGCCCGTCATTTCGTAGGCAGGATTGGTGAGTCGTTTGCTGCGAAACTGTACGCCGGTGTTGATGAAACCGTCCGTTCCGAGCAGTTTGAATTTTACCCGCAGAATAAAGTTGGCGTACGGGCGCGTGGTGCATAAAAAATCGTTGTGCGGCACGGTTTCGGTGAGCGAACCACCCACCAGGGCACCGTCCCGGATGCGCCAGGTTTTAAGCGTGTCGCCTTCCCAGCCCCGGAACGTCTTGCCATCGAAAAGCCGGACGGCCTTCTGGGGGGATCGCGCTATGAACCCAGCCACAAGGGCACAACCGATGAGTGTAAAGAAAAGAGAAACTTTCATGGAATCAACAGAGTAAAGGTTTAGAAACACAGATTCAGAAATGTACAGCGAATACCAGCAGGAAGAAATCCGTTTAAAACACCCGGCGTAGCAGGCCAAAGCCATCGGTTGAAGGTGTTTAGCCGTAAACGGATCGTTTTAATGCGGACATTGATTCAGCCCCATTTCTTCTTTGGAAGGCGTTGCGGAGGGAACACCCCCGGTGGGGACGTCCACTTTAGCGACCCAGGCAATGGCATTTAGCACCAGTTTACGAAAATTATCATCGGCCCAGACCCGGTGGTAATGCCCCCCGGTGATTCCGAAACCCCGGCCGCCGTTGGGGCGTTCGCGGCACCAGGCGGTGTGTTGGGGTTGGCCCGCTTCGGCCCGTACCGCCGGATTGTTCTCGTGCGGGCCGTCTTTCCGGTCCAGCGTCGAAGCGGGCGGCACCGTCGTGAGCAGGGGCGTTACACCGTCCAGATTCGGGCGAAACCGCATGTGATAATACCACTCATCGTTGATCGTAAACGGTTTTACGCCCGTCGTAATGGCGTGCTTGGGTAGGCTTTTATAGTCGGCGGTCCAAACCGGGTTCACCGACCAGAACGTTTCGAAATAGCCCCCGATCCAATCCAGAAAATAGGTGCCAGCGGGGCCTTTGGGCACTTCCACGGCGTAGTGAATGCAGGCCAGCCCAACGCCTTTTTTCATCAGGGTATTCACCGATTCCAGGTGTTGGTTGATCAGGTGCCCCTCTCCACCGTCGCCGTAAATGACAATCGCAGCCGCGTTGGTAAACGCCGACGAATCGGAGGGCCAGCCGTCTGAATAAACGACAGCGTCGACAGTGGGCATCGTTGCGTTCAGTCGTTGGGCCAGCAGCAGGCACCCGGCTTTGTGTTCGTGTTCGCCGGCTCCGTGGCTACAGGCACCCGCAATGAACACGATCCGTTTTTTGGCGGGGGCGGAAACGGTTGTCAGACTGTTGGAGGGACGAAGAGAAGCTGGTAAGAAAGGGTCATCCGAAAACAAAACCGACAACAGATTTCCCAGACTGGATGCACTAAAAAATAAAACGATTAAAAAAGCGCGCATAGCATTTTCCGGATGGGTTTATGGACAAAAGGAATATACGTCATTTCCCTACTGAAAACCCGGTTTGATTGGCACAGATTTGGAGGACCGGGCGGATTTCAGGCCTAATACCGCAAACAAACTTTCTTGAACATTGGTCTGGTATTTGCCTGATAAAAGGAACGCAGGTAATCGTTGCCCAAATACGGTTTATAGAACGTGTTCGTATTCCCATCTTTGTCGAATGAAGAAGTCGGTATTGGTAGTTGAAGACCAATCTTCTCAACGAAAACTCATGGTAGATGCCCTGCAACGGGCGGGATATGCTACTTTTCAGGCCGGCGACATTCAGCAGGCTACTCAAATTATGCACCAGCATAAACTGGATGTGGTGGTGGCCGACATGCATTTGCCGTCCGGCGATGGGAGTGATGTGATCCGGGAAGTCCGGAAACTCCCGGCTTCGACCACGGCGGTTGTGGCGGTTTCGATTGATCTGGCGATCCTAAACCAAAATATCACCTCCCTGTTTCCGGCCGATGCCTACCTGTCTAAACCGTTTCATCCCCGGGAACTTCTGAAGATCGTGGAGGAACTGGTGGGCGTTTCACTTTGATTCGCTGGAATCCGAGGTTGATCAATTGTTTCCCTACATCGTCCGAAACCACCCAGTACTGACGTTCGTCGTTGGTAATAACCCAGAGGTTATCTTTCTCAAGACCATTGAGTTGTATCCAGGTTTGGGCCTGTTCCGGATTGTCAAATATAACAAGAGGGGTATCGATGGCTGTGGGTAAGGCTTGCAATACGGTAAATAAGGTATCTTCATTCATAAGGGTGGGCACGGAAAAATCAGAATGGTGATGAAGGTGGGTACGCTATCGAAAAAATTCATAGGACATCCATCCCAGCAAAATCGCTCCAAATCCAAAAGCCAGCGCTGCCAGCAAACGCCTGCGAACTTTATCAGGGGATTTGGAGGAGTTGTGAATTGCCGAGTAGGCGTAATAGCCAGCGATCAAACTGTACAGGAACACTGAAACGCCAATCGGGTAGATGGATTTCATGGGAAAAGAAAACCGTTAAGTGAACGTTGAATAACCAATGGACTAAACTGACGGGTAGGTTATATCAAAAGACATGCCATTCCGGTTCGCATCCGCTTTCGTACCTTTACGGGATTAACCCCTGACCCCATGACTTTTTCCCGTATTTTCGTTCTGCTGCTGCTTGGCACCCGGACGGTTTTTGCCCAGTGGCAACCCGCGCCCTGGCCCGTGTTGAAACACTACGACCCACATCACCTCTACAACATTGCGCTGCCCCTGGGCGGCATCGGCACCGGAACCGTTTCGCTGGGTGGTCGGGGCGAGTTGCGTGATTGGGAAATTATGAACAAACCCGCCAAGGGCTTCAGTACGGTTACGGTGGGAAACAATGCGCCTTTTTTTGCCATCAACGTGTTGCCCGCGGGCGGAAAGCCGATGACCAAAGCCCTGATCGGCCCCCTCGACCCCGCCGAATACCTGCACTACGAAGGCCGACCGGTCAATCAGCACGGTTTTCCCCGGTTTTCAGAAGCGTCATTCGACGCGGCTTATCCCTTTGGACAGGTTCATTTGTCGGACGCAAAAATGCCGGTGAAGGTGACGGTCAAAGGGTTCAATCCGTTTGTTCCGGGCAACGCCGACGCGAGTGGCATTCCCATTGCCGTGCTGGCCTACGAAGTGACCAACACCAGCAAAGAACCGCTGACGGTGTCAGTTTGTGGTTCGATGCGCAATTTTGTCGGAAAAGACGGTAGTCAATCTCACAAAGACTGGAAAGGCGATGTGGTGCCAACTGGCGCAAAGAAGAATACCAATGTCTACAAAACCGGTGCGGGTTTTCAGGGAATATATTTGTTTTCAGACGGCGTCAGTCGGCAGGACCCGGCCTGGGGAACCATCGCGCTGACGACCAACAGCCCGGCGGGGGTGAGCTACCGCACCTCGTCGCGCTCGAACGACTGGGAAAATGCTATGCTTGATTTCTGGGATGATTTCAGCGCGGACGGGCAACTGACGGAAAAGGCAAAGCTGGTGGACGACGACCCGCTGGCGTCGCTGGCGGTGCAGAAAACCATCGCGCCGGGCCAAACGCAGACCTACACGTTTTTCATTACCTGGAACTTTCCGAACCGACAGGCCTGGTCGTCGTTTTCGTCAAAGGCGGGGCAGGATGCCATCGGCAATTATTATTCGACGCAATATGCCGACGCCTGGGATGTCATGACGAAGACGTTGCCGCGTCTGCCGGTTCTGGAACAGAAAACGCTTCAGTTTGTAAAGGCTTTTTTGTCCAGTTCATACCCCGATGTGATCAAGGAAGCGGCCCTTTTCAACCTGGCTACGTTGCGTTCCCAAACCGTGTTCCGGATTCCGAGCGGGCATATGATGGGTTGGGAGGGTGTTTTTGACGAATTTGGTTCCTGTTTTGGCTCGTGTACGCACGTCTGGAATTACGAGCAGGCGACGGCTTTTCTATTTGCCGATCTGTCGCAGTCGATGCGGGATATTGAATTTAACTACGCGACCAATCCGGAAGGCAAAATGAGTTTCCGGGTGATGTTACCGCTGTCGAAAGCCCAGGAGTGGAAAAATGTGGCCGCCGATGGCCAAATGGGCACCATTTTGAAGTTTTACCGCGACTGGCAACTGTCGGGAAACCCTGAATTTTTGCGGAAAAACTGGGAGCAGGTCAAAAAAGTGATGAGCTACGCCTGGATTCAGGGCGGTTGGGATGGCAACCAGGACGGCGTCATGGAAGGTCGGCAGCACAACACGATGGACGTGGATTATTTTGGCCCCAATCCGCAGATGGGTTTCTGGTATCTGGGGGCCTTGAAAGCCACCTCCGAAATGGCAACGGCCATGAAAGACCCGGTGCTGGCTCAAAAGTGTGCGGATTTATACCGGAAAGGCAGTGCCTGGATGGACCATAATCTGTTCAACGGCGAGTATTACGAACACAAAATCACCGACCCGAAAACGTTTGCCTTTCTGAATTGGGAGGGTAACCCGGACGTCCCGGTTCCGGATTACCAGTTGGGAAAAGGTTGTCTGGTCGATCAGTTGGTGGGGCAGATGATGGCGCATATGCTGGGGCTGGGCTACCTGGCCAAACCGGAACATATTCAGAAATCGCTGCAAAGCATCATGAAATACAATTACCTGGACAACTTTTCCGACCATTTCAACAACATGCGGTCGTATGTTCTGGGCGACGAATCGGGGCTGCTGATGGCCAGTTGGCCCAAAGGCCGACTGAAAGTGCCCTTTCCGTATTTTGCCGAATCCATGACCGGTTTTGAGTACACTGCCGCCGTAGGAATGCTGTACGAAGGCCAAACGGACAATGCATTGAAATGTCTCAAAAGCATCCGCGACCGGTTCGATGGCCGCAAACGCAACCCGTTCAACGAGCCGGAATGCGGTCATCACTACGCCCGTTCGATGACCAGTTGGAATGCGATTCTGGCCTGGAGCGGTTTTTTGTATTCCGGCGTGACCGAAACGATGACCTTCACCGCCAAACCCGGGACGTATTTCTGGTCGAATGGATCGGCCTGGGGAACCTGCACGATCCGTTCGGAAGGGGCAGAAAACCGGGTGAGCCTGGCGGTGTTGGACGGCAAAATCCGGCTTCGGCAGTTTGCCCTGCAAGGGGGCGGGAAACAGGTTTTCAAGCAGCGCCAGGAGGTGACGGAAGGGAAACCGCTGGCGTTTACGATCAAGTAATGCGGTGTAGCCCTGTCAGCGGTCGAAGACCCTGACAGCGGCTGCGTAGTTAGCGATCAAAGACCCTGACAGCGGCTGCGTAGTTAGCGATCAAAGACCCTGACAAGACCGCGTATTGGGGCCGCTGTCAGGGTCTTCGACCGCTGACAGGGCTGCGTATATGCAGAATCCCGAGTCCGATCTCTCAGTTTTCATTGTTCATTAGTCATTTATCCCCTAACTTGCCGCCAAACGGTACCAATTAAGAAAACACTTGATTATTGAAACTCGCGCCTACGCCCGCGCCGGGCTGTTAGGCAACCCATCCGACGGTTTTTTTGGCAAAACGATCTCGATTTCCGTACGAAACTTCGGCGCGTCAGTGTCGCTCTATGAGTCACCGGAACTGAACATCGAGCCCCAGGAACAGGACACCAACTCGTTTCGGAGTATTTACCACCTGCGTGACGCCGTTGCCTCGTTGGGCTACCACGGCGGGGTTCCGCTCATCAAAGCAGCCCTCAAGCGGTTTTGTGAATACTGCGATCAGCACGGTCTTCGGCTTCCCAACAAAAACTTCACCATTCGCTACAGCACGTCGATTCCGCGTCAGGTGGGGCTTTCGGGCTCCAGTGCCATCATTGTGGCGACGTTTCGGGCGCTGATGAAATTCTATCAGGTCGAAATTCCGCTGCCGCATTTGCCAACCCTGGTGTTGAAAACCGAATCGGAAGAACTGGGCATCACCGCCGGACTTCAGGACCGCGTTATTCAGTGTTACGAAGGTTGCGTTTACATGAATTTTGACCGGGAACTGCTGGAAAAAACCGGCCACGGTGATTATGAACCCATCGAACCCCGGTTGTTGCCCAAACTGTACATTGCCTACAAAACGTCGCTCGGTAAGCAGTCGGGCCGGATTCACAACGATGTTCGGTCGCGTTGGGACAAGGGAGAAGAGCTGGTGGTCAAGACGTTGCAGGACATCGCCGACGTCGCTCGTCAGGGTCGGGAGGCTATTCTGAACAACGAAATCAGTCAACTGCATGACCTGGTCAATCAAAATTTCGACCTGCGCCGACGCATCTATACCATCAGCGAAAGCAACCTGGAAATGATTTCGGCCGCCCGCCGGATCGGAGCCTCGGCCTCGTTTGCCGGTTCGGGGGGAGCCATTGTCGGTATTTACAAGGACGACGACATGCTGAACCGCCTGTTTGTCGAGATGAAACACCTGAACGCCCGCGTCATCAAACCTTATGTAGTTTAATTTCGAATGATAGAATGAGTGAATAGCTGCGGCCATTTTTTATTCACTCATTCACTCATTCACTCATTCAAAATTATGATCAAGAAAGCCGTAATTCCTGCTGCCGGATTGGGAACCCGATTTTTGCCGGCCACCAAAGCACAACCGAAAGAAATGCTGCCGATTATCGACACGCCCACGATTCAGTACGTCGTGCAGGAAGCCGTCGATTCGGGCATTGAAGATATTCTGATCATTACCGGAAAAGGCAAACGGTCCATCGAAGACCATTTCGACCGGAATTACGAGCTGGAAACCCGGCTGGAAGAGAAAGAAGACGAAGCGTTGTTGCTGGAAATGCGCCGGTTGTCGGACATGGCGGACATTCACTTTGTTCGGCAAAAAGAACTGAACGGGTTGGGCGACGCCATTTATTACGCCCGTCACCACGTTGGCAATGAGCCGTTTGCGGTGTTGCTGGGTGATACGATCATGGATTCGGTGATTCCGGTGACCCAGCAGTTGATCGATACGTATGACCAGTACCGCGGAACCGTCATCGCCGTGGAAGAAGTGCCGGCCGACAAGGTAAACCGTTACGGAATTGTGGGCGGAACCGCCCTGAGTGACAGCATTATGGAGTTGAATACGCTGATCGAAAAACCGTCCATCAAAGCCGCCCCGTCGAATCTGGCCATCGCGGGCCGGTACATCCTGACGCCCGACATTTTTGCCGCCATCGAGCAAACCGCCAAAGGAAAAAACAACGAAATCCAGTTGACGGATGCGATGCTGTTATTGCTCAAACGCGAAAACATCTACTCGCACCGCATCGAGGGCAAACGCCACGACATTGGCAACAAACTGGATTTT
This sequence comes from Larkinella punicea, assembly GCF_003334855.1. Taxonomy (GTDB): domain Bacteria; phylum Bacteroidota; class Bacteroidia; order Cytophagales; family Spirosomataceae; genus Larkinella; species Larkinella punicea. The sequence continues at coordinate 198,217 of NZ_QOWE01000007.1, read as the reverse complement.
CTGAAAACCACCGTTGAATTTGCGCTGAAACGCAAGGAATTCTCCGCGCCGTTTCTGGCCTTTTTAAAGGAAATCGTAGCCGCCCATTCCTGAGTGCCCACAGGCGGTTTGCAGGTACATTACGGCATATTAAAGACCAGCGCGAGTTGCCGATCCAGTTCGGTGCCGTGTAGTCCTTTCCGAAGCACATATCCATTCTTATCGATCAGCAGATTGATGGGAATGGAATTTGTGCCATATTGAGGGCCAATGATGTTTCGGGAGCCTACCCGATCGGTGAGTTGCATCCAGGGCAATTCCGCTTTTTGAAGGGCTTTTCGCCAGGCTTTCGGATTTTTATCGATGGAAATACTGACGATCTGAAGTCCCCGGTCTTTGTATTGATCATAAAGTGCTTTCAGTCGAACGTGTTCCTGACGGCAATGATCGCACCAGCTTGCCCAGAAATCAACCAAAACCACATTGCCTTTGTAAGAAAGAAGCCGAACCGGTTTGTTCTGTTTATCGGACAAAACCAGATCAGGGGCTTGTTGTCCGGATTCAAGTTTGCCTTCAAATTCACGGGCAGGTTGTGCCTGACCGAATGCGGTGTTGGCAGACAAAAGCGAGAAAATAAGGAAGAGCCGGTTCATAAGGGTCTCAGTTAGAATCCGGTAGTAAGTTCAAAAAAATCCTTCAGTAATGCAACTATTTTTGTAGGAGAAATGGCAGTCTGGTTTTTAACGCAAAAAACGACAAAATTACCGGTTCATGGGGTATTCGTTGATCCAGTGAAACCCCCGGTTTACCAACAGAAACTGCCCGATGTCCTGTTTTTTCAGCCGCACATAAATAGAATCGATTTGGTTGAACCCTGCCATCATGAGTGAGTTCGTATCCGGTTGCTGGTAGGTCAGCCGGTATTTGTGAGCGGTGTCGGAACGGGCATACAGTACGGCTTGCCGTTTGGCGGTATCCAGCTCGAAGGCATAGTTTCGCAACGAATCATTCATATACCGAATCGTCAGATTCGGATAGCTTTTATACCCTCCAACCATTACCTGCCGCCAGCGCGCCGTGTCTGTCAGCATCGGTGCCAGGGTGTCGCCATTCAGCGCGAAGGTTTCGACCTGATACAGACCGTAAAGTGGAGGCTTGGGAGCCTGGTCGCCGTATTGCTTCGCAGTAATAAAACCGCTGTAAATCTGCCCATACAGCACAAAGCTGATTGCCAGCGTCTTGAAAACGATTCGGCCGATCCGCCACCGGCGGGAGGTTCGGAAAGGCGTCAGGTCGAGAGCGGGTGCCGGGCGGTTTACCAAAAGGACATTGATCAGTCGAAGGCCGTCGGTGGTCAGGATAAACAGCGCCATTAAAAGTAGATTCGAAGAATACAGCTTCACCGGTATATCAAAGCAGAAGTTGATAGCGACGATGTTGCCGATGACCGCCACCAGAATGATGGCTCCCAAAGCGGTTGTTTTTCGGAAAAAAAGCAGGGCACCCCCGATGATCTCGCCCAGACCGGTAAACCAGTTGTAGGCCGTCGAATACCCCATGAACGTCCAGGCCAGTCCCATCGGCGACGATTGGCCGTACGGTTCCATCAGCCGCGTGATACTGGGAAACGGAAATTGGGTCTTGAAAACTTTGGCAAAACCGTACGTAAACATCGTAATAGCCAGATAATACCGCAGCAACACCAGTAGCCCGTACAACAACGTGTTGTAGTTGGCCCGCTTTCGGTCGAGCACCGACCACACCAGGGCAGCCGCAAACGCCAGTACGACAAAACAAAAAAGCTGAACGTAGTTGAACGTCGTATCACCACTTCCGTTCGGGAAAACCGTGATTTCGTAGGGGAGATGTAGAAGTGTCCGGCCAACCCACGGCACCAGCGCATGCCAGACCTCGTTGTAGGAACTGGTCAGAAAGTAGGAGCCGGGTACATTGGAGAGCGGAAACGGAAAAACATAAAGCAGAAAATAGGCAAAGAAAAACCGGAAGGTCAGCTTTTGCGCCGGGTGCCACTGCAAAGGATACGAAATGAACTGGGGCATGACAGGTTGTGACGGGGAGGAATCGGTCACAAAATACAAAAACCTCAGCAGGACGCAAACGCCTGACCAACCCGCCAGACCTCTTCAAAGGTGTTGTACAAGGGTGTTGGTGCCAGTCGAATGCAGTCCGGCTCGCGCCAGTCGCCAATGACGCCCTGTTCGGTGAGTCGGTTGAAGACGGTTTTTCCGTCGTGATCAATCAATAACGACAATTGGCAACCGCGTTCGGCCGCGTTGATTGGGGTAATGATCTGTAAACCCGCCGTTTCACGGAGAACGAATTCCAGAAAACCGGTCAGCAGTTCGCTTTTTCGGCGCAACGCGTCCAGACCCGCTTCGGCGGTGAGCTGCAAAGCCGCGTGGTGAACCGCCATCGCCAGAACCGTCGGGGTGCTGAGCTGCCAGCCGTCGGCCCCCGGCATCGGCACAAATCCTTTGGTCATTTCAAACCGCCGGGCTTCGTCGTATCCCCACCAGCCGGCCAGCCGGGGCAAGGCAGCCGCGTGGTGGTTTTCGTGAACAAAAATCCCGGAAACCCCGCCCGGCCCGGAATTAAGGTATTTATAGGAACACCAGAATGCAAAATCAACGCCCCAGTCGTGAAGCTTGAGGGGAATGTTCCCAACGGCATGGGCCAGATCGAATCCGATGGGTACGCCGATTTGACGGGCTTTTTGCGCAATAGCCGCCATGTCGAACACCTGCCCGGTATAGTAGTGCAACCCGCTCATCAGCACGAGTGCCAGCGAATCCCGGTACTGTTCGACGGCATCCAGAATGTCCGCCGTTTGCCAGGTATGTTCGTGGGTGCGGGGAAAAACTTCAACCAAAGTGTCTGCCGGATTCAGACCCCGCGTTTGGATGTGCGTTTCGAGTGCGTATTGATCCGACGGGAAATCACCGCCGATGGTCAGAATTTTCGTACGATTTCCGGTGGGTTGGTAAAAAGACGTCAGCAGCAGGTGCAGGTTGACCGTCAGGTTATTCATTGGACACACTTCCGACGGATTGGCTCCAACGATTTGCGCCAGCGGTTCCTTGCAGCGTTGATGGATCGTCAGCCAGGGATTTTCGCCTTCAAACCAGCCTTCCACGCCATGCTGTTGCCAGATCGCTAGTTCGCAATCCAGTGCCTGCCGGGCGGTTTTGGGTTGCAAACCCAGCGAATTACCGCAGAAATAGATCAGCGGTTTTCCGTTGCGTTCGGGAATATAAAACCGGTCGCGGTAGGAGCGGAGCGGGTCGGCCTGATCGAGTTGCCGGGCAAAGGCCAGAGAATTTTCAAAAAGCATTTTCATAGATGAGTTAAAAGTAGGACTTTCGCTTTTGCCCCTAAATCCCCTAAAGGGGACTTTTAGCATCTGAGTTAAGCTGGGTCCAAGTCCCCTTTAGGGGATTTAGGGGCAAAAGCGAAAGTATAAAGAATTATCAGACGTAAGTCCTAAAAAGTTAAGAGTTAAAAATTAAAAGTATTGATATGTCCACGGTTAACGCGTCAGCCTACTTTTAATTTTTAACTTTTAACTCTTAACTCTTAACTCACTGGTGCTTCATGCCGCCTTTTTTGCAGCAGGAAGGTAATTTAGCGTAGCCTTTTTCATCTGCCGTCACCTCATCGGCGTCGTAGCCGGATTTCGAGATGTTGGCTTTGATCTTGTTGACGTCAGTTTTCTTCGGATTGTATTTCACCGTGACGACTTTATCTTTCAGATCCAGGTTGGATTCCTTGATGCCTTTTTCGAAAGCCAGGTTGCGTTCAATGCGTTCCTTACACATTTCGCAAATGGCCGAGGTCTTGATTTTAACTTCTTTTTCTTTATCGTCAGCGGCCTTTGCAGTGATGCCGAAGGCCAGAAACAGAATGGTCAGGAGTCCAATTAAGTGCTTTTTCATGGTGAAGAGAGTTTACAGTTTGAAGCTACGTCAGGTTAATTAATGGTGGTTCATGGATTTTCCCGGCATGGATTTGCCCGGCATCATCATGGGCATCAGCGATGGGGTAATTCGTAAATAAAGCTGCCCTGATAACGGATTTTTGCCATAAATCGGTTCCAAATCCCGATCCGGGAACGAACCCGTCAGTTGGGCACCAACGACCAGATCGGTTTGGGCCAATTGCAACAGACGGTAATTCAGGCCGAGTGTTAAACTGTTGATGTTCACCAGCTTCGTTGCATCGCTCGGGGCAGTGAAAAAATAATCTCTCAGCCCCAGTTCGTCAACGGACTTTGTGATGTTCTCGTATCGTCCGAACAAGGCGGTTTTGCCCAGTTGCAGACTGCTTTCGGCCAGATACGCGTTTTCGTTGACGCCATCGTGGGAGTTCAGCCCCCAAACCAGCGCCGAGGAAACGTAGCGACCGGGTTGCCCCAACGGTTTGCTGTGCAAAAGCGATGCCGTTGTTCGGGTAACGTTATGATCGGCCTCCAGGGCTTCCGGACTCTTGATAAACCCCTGCGAAAACTGCAACGCCAGCGTCGGAGACGGGTTTACCGAAAGCCGGTACGAGTAACTGTCGAAACGCGGGCGATCGAAGCCATAGCGGTTTTCGTTTGGTTCGCGACCCGTAAAATTCGACACTTCCAATTTAGCAATTTTATACCGAAAACCGGCGGTTGCCACCCCAAAGGTAATGTGAGTGGCGTCGGTCCAGTGGTGGCCCAAAGGCGAATCCGGGTTGTTGAACGACGACAGCCGGTGCATAAACGCCGGTGGCCCCAGCGCCGGTTCGCCCGGATACCCGACGTAGCCGAACACATCCGCATTCGGCGACAGCGCGTAGGAATACCCGACCGAAAGTTCCGAAAACAGATCGTGCTGGTGCTGGCGGTCGATCAGCCGCTGGCCTTGGTAGGTCTCACCCGACTGAAACAGAAGTGGATAGCCATTCTTTCCCACCGTCAGCGGATCGAGCGAAATCATGGCCTTGAACGCCAGCAAGCCCCGTTGTCCGATCTGCCGTTGTGCCATGCCCATGATGTAGTTGGGGGCATCGAACTGCGTTGCGCGGCCCCGTTTGCCCGGATTGTTGAAATTCTGGTTGGTATGCCGCAGGAAAACGCTGTAGTGCAACATCGTCATCCACTGGTTTCCTGTCGACTGCGACGGATGAAACATATACATGTACATGGGCGTCTGGTCGGGGTGCCAGGCCGTTCCGGAGGCATTCCGGTTCATGGGCAGGTTCCGCGAATACAGGTGCGACATCATGGCCATGCCCTGCTGCATCTGCATCATGTCGTGCATTGCATGACCCATCGCAGCGTGGTCCATGCTGTCCTGTTTCATCATTTTTTTGGCTGGTGGCATTCTGGTTTTCCGGCTGGTGTCAACCGGAAAACCATCTGCCCAGGCGATTCCCGTAGTACTGATAAAAAGAACAACGAGAACCCATTTTTGTATTGAAATCATAGAATTTGATCTTTGTCTGCCACGGATTTACCGGATGCTACTGCGTTTGTGCCTCATTTTGGTGGCCCCACTTTGTCGATTTCGGTTCGGTAAGCCAGGCCGGTGCGTTTAAAATCACCCGGGGTCAGGCCCACCACCTGTTTAAACTGGTTCGACAGGTGCTGGGTGCTGCTGTAGCCCAGCCGCCAGGCAATCTCACTCAGGGTTAACTCCCCGTAGAGCAAATATTCCTTCACTTTTTCAATTTTCTGAGCGATGACGTATTTTTCGATGGTAATTCCCTCAATGGCCGAGAATAAATGACTGAGGTAGGAGTAATCATACCCGATTTTCTGGGTCAGAAAGTCCGACAGATTCTGATGCTCCGGCCGTTCGCGCCGGTCGTGGTGTACCTCGTTGACGATGAGCGTTTTGATCTGTTCAACCACCACCGCTTTCCGGTCTTCCAGCAGTTCAAAATCATTATCGGCCAGCACCTGCCGGATTTGCTCCATCGAAACCGTCGTCGGCAGTTCGCCCGTTTCCACCTCGCCCAGTTCCACCCGCAGCACCTCAATGCCGAGCTCTTCCAGAATATCCCGAACGACGCGCTTGCATCGTCCGCAAACCATGTGTTTGATGTAAAGGATCATGGCTTAGATTTTAAGTTTATACCGAAAACCGCCGTAAATCATCCGCCCCGTGATAGGCCCCCACACCCGCGCGGCCGCGTCGAAATCCCGGCCATAAGGGTCGCTGGCACCCACAATCGGATTGGCTTGCCGGAAATTGCCGAGGTTTTCGCCCCCCAGATACACATCCCACGTCCGGAACGACTTGGTAATCTGCGCGTTGATGTTGTAAAAACCGGGGGCATTTTCCCGCGGCATGTTCTGGTAACTGGTGTGTTCGTAGCCTTCGCGCAGGTACGGAATCCGTTTTGGGCCGTTCCATTGCACCGTGAAATCAAACTTCCATTTGTCGAACGGCAACGCATACCCCGCATTGAACAGAACCCGGTCGCGACTCACCATCATGCGCGGCAACAGGAGACTTTCCCCGAAGGCCATGCCCATCGTCTGGCGAACGTCGAAAAGCCGGTAGGCCAGTTTGACCTCCATGCGCCGGATGGGCTGGTAGTTCAGTTCGGCCTGAAAACTGTTGGAAAACGAACGTGCTTTCAAACCGGGTGTCGACCGACTCGACAGGTAATAGAAATGGAGTTCGCGCGGGTGTTCCAGATCGGCGATCAACTGATTCTGAAAATTTGTGCGGTAATAATCCAGCACGAGCGACGCCTTTTTGCCGAACAGATTAAACTCCTGCGTCAGGCTGGTTCCGTAATTCCAGGAGATTTCCGGCTGGAGTTCAGCATCGAAATACACCGTCCGCGAACTCACCAGATACCCGTAGTTTTCGGCCAGCGCATTCGGCGTCCGGAAACCACGCCCCGCCGAGGCCCGCAGGATCAGGTTGTCGGTCAGGTCGTATTTGGCGTGAAAACGGGGCGTAAACTGCGTACCGAACAGGTTATGAAAATCCAGCCGCGCACCCGCCACCAGCGTGAGTTTATCCAGGTACTTGTAGGTGTATTCCCCAAAAACACCCGGAACGGATTCGGTTCGGGTCAGGAGCGAGTCACGGTATTTTTCGCGGTAATCGTCGAGCAGATAACTTACGCCGGCCTTGAACGAATGGTTGGTATTGTCGATAATCGACTGGTAAATCAGGTTGCCGTAGAGCGTTTTCTGCTGACCGTTGTAGGGAATAAAACCGAAAAAGGAGTTCTGTTCGTGGTTGACGGCGTTCAGGATCAGCCCCAGCCCCCGGTACGGTTTTTCCGGATAAAGCCGGGCGGTTTTGGAAAACACTTCAAACCGTTTGGTGGTGTTCGTAAACTGGTAAGTCGGGCTGCCGCTGCGGGTTGCCGCCACCTGTCCGCCGGTCCGGTCTTCGTAGAGTGACTTGATGCCAAACTGGGTCATAAACCGCTCCGTTCCGTATTTGGCGCGAACAATCCCGTTATATTGCGTATACAGGGGCAAATCCAGAAAGTTATCGCCGTTCTGATCGATCCGGTTTTGTAGCGTGCTGGCGTGTCCCAGAAAACCGACGCTCCATGTTGGAGTCAGCGGTTTCGACAGGTTCAGGTTGCCTTCGACCCGTCCGAAACTGTTGACGTAGGCGTTGGCAAAAATCCGCTCCCGGGCGTCCGGTTTTTGCAATTCGACGTTCATCGCACCCGACATGCCCTCGTAGCCGTTGACGACCGAACCGGCTCCTTTGCCGATGTCGATGGACGAAATCCAGGTACCCGGCACATAATTCAGACCGAACGTAGACGCCAGACCGCGGATGGTGGGGATGTTTTCAACGTTGGTTTGCACGTAATTTCCACTCAATCCCAGCATCTGAATCTGCTTGGCTCCGGTGACGGCATCGCTGTAGGACACATTGACGGAGGCATTGGTTTCAAACGATTCGGACAGGTTACAGCAGGCGGCTTTGGCCAGCGTTCGCGTGGTCAGAATTTCGTTTTGGATGGGCGAAAACCGATCCGTTTGCGACGACGCCCCCTGAACCGTCACTTCCTGGAGCGTATTCTGGCTGGTGAGAATGACGGTCAGACTGGTTTGGTCAGAAACCGTAATTGTATCGGTTTTAAAGCCCACATAGCTGAAAACAAGCCGGTTGAGCGAGTCTGGTTTGTTGATGGTGAAAAAGCCGGAGTCGGTTGAGGTGGAGGAAACCGAGGTGCCTGCCCAATAGATGGTGACGCCGACCAGCGGCACGGTTTTGGTGTTGACACGCTCCGAAACCGTGCCGGTCAGGATTTGCGCGGGAGCGTAAACAACGCTGAGGAGAGCCAGCCATAGGGTGGTCAATACTGTTTTATAGGTGGAATGTGGACGCATAAAGAGTCGTAATGTGGTTGAAATAAAAAGGAACCGATGCTTTTTCAGCATGGACTTCATTTTAGCACAAGACGACTTCCTATAGCAAAAAGCTTTGAACAAACGAGAGCAGACTGCGCCCGTACTGGAGAGGGGGAGAATCAAAATCCGCCAGCGTCGACGCGGTATCGGCTACAGCCAGACTGGTGAACAACCAGGTCACGAGCGCTGTTACCCCGGCCAGTACCGTGTCAGCCATCGACTTGACGAACTTGGCGACGAGTTGCGTGATGGACGACGAAAAATCGACGTTTTCATACCGCTGCGCTTCCTGGCAGCAATCCGTTCGTTTGAAAACGGGAGATGAGGTGGCGTGTTCCGACGGAGAAACCGCTTTCTGGCGGTGAATCGGGCAGCTTCTGTTCGCGTTGGCCGACTGGGTCATTGCTAACGACACTTTCTTCCCGCGCATCCGGCACGTGTGTTCAATCAGACCAAAACCGGTACTGCTCAGCAGTACGATGCAGGTCATCAGGAGGTTGAACAGTTGGAAGATCGTGCGTTTCATGACGGATCAAAAGTAGAGGATGCCCACTATAAAAGCAAGTACATCATTTTGGGAATAGGGTGCAGGATTTTGTCATTTGGCTTCGACCCCTACCAAACAGATGAGGTGGGACCGTTGGCCCCACCTCATCATAAAAGGAAATAAACGGTATTGGTTCCGGCCGAAAATTAATAACCGGGATTTTGTTTCAATATGGCCGTTCCCTGCAAGTCGATCTGCGTTTGGGGCAGCGGCATGTATTCGTTTTTGTTGGGCGTAAACTTGGCACCACCCAGACCGTTCGTCAGTTTGGCACCTTCGTAGGTCAGGTAAGCATTCAGCACCGGACCCGCAATTCCCCAACGCACCAGGTCAAAGAAGCGGTGACCTTCGCCCGACAGTTCCAGCTTGCGTTCAAACTGAACGGCGGTGCGGGCGGCAGCTTTGTCGGTCCAGGGGGCCGTGTAGTTGCTAATGACATATTTGGCCGCCGGTGCCGTTCCTTTCATCACGTAACCCGCCGGATTTGCCGCCCGGGTCCGGATCTGGTTGACCAACGCGCGGGCGCGCTCCAGGCTTCCTACTTCAACTTCACATTCTGCCGCCATCAACAACACATCGGCATAGCGGATCAGGATCACGTTAATACCGGTCCAGCCTTTGGTCCAGTTCGAAACGTCAGCAATGCGGGCTTCCTGGGCCTTGGTATAGATGTATTTTTTCGGAGCATAAGGACCGCCGAAAGCCTGGTCGCGAATCCAGTCCTGGCCCGGAAAATCCTGCCAGTCCAGATACGGGATGCCACGACGACCGATGGAGTGATCGAGACGGGGGTCCACATTGCCAGCATCGGGCGTAAAGGTCGCTGACGAAGCGATCCCCTGATCCGTTTTAAGCTGGTTAGTGCCGGTATTATACGAACCGTCCAGCAGAGGCAGTCCGGTAGCATCCGTACGGAACGAATTCCCTAACTCGAAGCTGGGCTGAAAGAAACCGCAGCAACCTACCGGACCCGCCGGGCCGGTGTTATAAGGCCAGTTCAGGTTCAGGTCACCCGAAGCGGCATCGGAGCTACCAGCGTTGGCTACGTTTTGTGTGGCGAAAACGATCTCGTCGTTTTTCTCATTGTCGGCGCTAAACACCAGGCCATACTGCGGATAGAGGCTGTATTTGTTGCCCGAAGACGTTTTGCCACTCGCGATCACCAGATCGAAGAGGGTTTTTGCTTCGGCATACTTCTTCTGGTACAGATAGGTTTTGGCCAGATAGGTGGCGGCAGCCCATTTGTTGGCGCGCCCGGCTGCGCTCTGTATTTCCGGCAATACATCGTAAGCGGCTTTGAAGTCGGCTTCGATTTTTGGCCAGATGTCCGTGTTGTTCGCAATTTCTGTAATTCCGGCGGCATAATCGACGGTTTCGTCAACATACGGCACCATGTTGAACGTCCGTTTCAGCTCAAAATAGTAGTGAGCGCGCAGAAACTTGGCTTCGGCACCAATGCGGGCCACATCATCGGCACTTACCGTTGCATCCGCCGTTTTCAGTTGCCGCAGGACGGAATTAGCCCGGCTAATGCCTTCGTACATCAGGTTCCAGCGGGCATTGAGTTCGCCACTGGCTGCCAGCATTTCGAAGCGCTGAAACGGCGTGATGGCGTTGAAGTCACCAGCGTTGGAGCCTTTGTTGGCTTCTCCCCCCATGATACTTCCATACATCCAGTTGGTCGAACTGGCGGTTTGGCTGAACCCCCGGCCATTCAGCTCGGTGTAGGCACTGATCAGCAAACCTTCCAGACCATTTTTCGTGCTCAACTGCGCACTGGTCAGTGTACCGGTTGGCTGCACCACTAAAAAGCTATCCTTACAGGCCAGCGTGCTAAACGTTAAAGCGAGCGCCAGCAGGGTTCCTTTTGTGACTATATCTTTCATTGTCTAAATTTCTTAATCGGTTGGTTCAAATTAGAAGGTAACGCTCAGGCCGGCATTGTAGCTACGGGTCAGCGGATAGTTTCCGACGTCGATCCCGAAGTTCTGGTCAGCCGCTCCACCGACACCAGGGTCCAGACCCTCATACTTCGTGATGGTGAAGATGTTGTTGGCTGATGCGGAAATCCGTACGCGGCCTAACTTGAGTTTGCTCAACAGGGCCGAAGGCAGCGTATACCCGAGGGTAATGTTCTGCATCCGCAGGTATGAACCATCTTCCACATAGAAGGAATTCGGCTGGGTGTTGGTGCTGAAGTTGGAAACATCTTCGAAAATCGGCTGGCTCGTGCCCGTATTCGTCGGCGACCACGAATCTTTTACCCGCTCGCTAACAGCCGCTCCGGGGAACGACGGATAGAAATCGGTATACCATTTCGACAGGTTGAAGATTTTGTTGCCCAGCGAGGTGTACAAATACGTTGCCGCATCGAATCCCCTGTAGTTGATCTGGAAGTTGATCCCTCCCGTAAATTTCGGTACCGGGCTACCAATGAACGTCCGGTCGGTGTTGTCGATTTTACCATCCCCGTTGATGTCGGCAAAACGGAAACGACCCACACCGGCACCCGTTTGGGTAGGAGCGGCTCTAACTTCTTCCTGATTCTGGAACAGGCCCACAACCTGAAAACCGTAAAAAGAGGCAATCGACTGACCGGGCTGGTTCCGGGTAGCGGGCAAGCCCAGGCGGTTGGAAGCCGGTGAAACGTCGAAATACGGAACGCCCGGAGCTAGTTGCTGAATCCGGTTTTTGAGAACGCTACCCGTCAGGTTGATTTCATACGAAACATCGCTGCTCAGTTTTCCGCGGGTGCCGATCAACAGGTCGATCCCTTCGTTCCGCATCCCGGCGATGTTGACCGAAGGAGCCGTAGCCCGAACCCCGACAACGCCGGCAATCGGCACTTGATACAGCAGGTCTTTGGTGTCTTTCCGCCAGATATCGAAAACGACATCCAGTTTACCATTCAGGAACGTAGCATCGATCCCTAAGTTGGTGGTCGTACTGGTTTCCCATTTGGCATTCGGGTTACCGATCCGGCTCCGGAAGAAACCGGGGCTCAGCGTGCTGTTGGTGGCACCAATGTCGTAGGAGTTGGCCACGTTGGTGGCAAACAGACTATACTGGTTGTTGGGGTCTACGTTGTTGGAGTTCCCCATTTGGCCCCAGCCCCCCCGAATCTTCAGGTCGGTAATGAACGTCGCATCTTTCATGAAGTTCTCACCGGAAATCCGCCAGGCTGCCGAGAAGGCCGGGAAAACCCCAAACCGATTGGCCGCTCCAAACCGCGATGAACCGTCGCGACGAATCACCCCCGTTACGATATATTTGTCGTTGTAGATGTAGTTCAGCCGTCCGAATACGGAATAGAAGTTAACCCCGTTCTGGATGTTGCTGTTCACCACGCGCCCCACCGAAGAGGTGGTGGTCAGGGTGACATAGTTGACATCGGTACTGAACGGGTTGGAACCGGTTCCGCTGATGTTCCGGCCACGACCGTCGTTCAGGGCTTCGATACCGGCCAGAACATCGACGCTGTGCAGTCCAAATTTCTGTTTGAATTGCGCGGTGTTCGTAAACGTCCAGGCCAGGAAGTACCCACCGCCTTCGCTGATGGACAGGCCGCGACCGTTTCCTTCGGCATTCCAGTAGGTATTCTGCGAAGTCGTTTTGTTGTAGAAATTGAAGAACTGACCGCCAAGGCTGCTGCGCAGGGTCAGAGCCGGAATCGGATCGTATTCCAGATACACATTTCCGAATAAACCAACGCCAAAGTTATTGTTGTTCTTGGCACCATCCCGGCTCGCCACCGGGTTCGCCGGGTTGTTGAACCCTTTGGCCGATGTGCCGGCCCAGCCACCGAACTCGTCGTAAATCGGGATGATGGGAGCCATCCGGAAAGCACTCAGAATTTCGCTTTCTTCCTGCGACAGGTTTTGTCCGGCATTGCCACCCACCTGACCGGAGGTGTTAGCGTAGGTCAACTGGATATTTTCACCAAACCGCAGGTTTTTGACGATATCAAACTCCGTGTTGGCCCGCAGGTCATACCGCGCAAAGTTGTTGTGGTTCAGAATACCGTTCTGGTTTTGCTGGCCCAGGCTGAAGAAATACCGGCTGCTTTCAGTCCCGCCCGAAAAGCCCAGCGTCTGGCGCAGAATGGGAGCCGTCCGCGTAATGGCATCATACCAGTCCGTACCGGCTTTGTTGGCCCGAACGACCTGATAAACGGCTCCGGCGTCGGTATTGATGTTGTATTTGGGGCGTTCTGCCGCCAGATCAACCGAACCGATCACCCCATACCGGGTTCCTACCATCAGATAATCCGGCAAAACCGGTGTTGATCCAGTGCCGTATTGACCGTTGGCAATCCCCGTAAAATCATCGGGAAGCCCCAGAGAAGCCTGGCGGTTGCGAACCGCATTCCAGGTCCAGTTGGCTTGCTCCTGCGGATTCAGAATGGCCTGCGATTTACCGGGATCGGTAAAACCGTACAGACCATCATACGTAACGGTCAGTTTTTGCGCCCGGCGGTTTCCTTTTTTCGTCGTATAAACGATAACCCCGTTGGCGGCCCGTGCTCCGTATATGGAAGCGGCTGCGGCATCTTTCAGAACCGTGGTGGTTTCAATATCATCCGGGTTCAGGAAGTTGGTTGTCCCGATGGGTACCCCATCCACAACATACAAGGGCTGGTTCCCGCCAAAGGCCCCGAAGCCCCGCACCCGAACGGTGTTGTTGGCACCCGGCTGACCACTGGCAATAACCGTAACCCCGGCAACGCGACCCTGCAACTGGGTTTCGACGTTGGCCGAAGGTGTTACCTTTAAGTCGCGGGATTTTACGGTTGAAATAGCCCCGGCATTGTCGCGCTTGCTGTCCGTCGTATACCCGGTTACAACGACCTCCGTCAAGGCCGTAACGTCATCTTCCACCGAAACATCGACGGTCGAACGATTGCCAACTGCTACTTCCTGTGATTTGAAACCGATGGCCGAAATGACCAGCACCGGATTGGCGCCCCGAATGTTCAGGGTGTAATTCCCCTCGGCATCCGAAGAAGTCCCGGTCGTAGTGCCTTTGAGAACGATGTTCGCGCCCGGAACCGGCCCGTCTTTCCCTGTTACTTTTCCGCTAACCCGGCGATCCTGGGCCATGACACTACTGCTCACAAAAAGCAGAAATGCACCCAAAATCGCAGATTGGAACAATCTGTAGAATTGTGCTTTCATGATAGGTTTTGTAATAATTGGTTTTATTTTCGTACTAAATTAAGAGTACTTTAAACATACTTCAAAATTTTATAAAAAATATTATAAATATTCCCGTTACTACCTCTCATGATAAGTTGGTAATGTTTTGTTGTAGTCTATTGATTGTGAATAATTTAACCTTGAAATAATCCTCCCGCGATTCGGGTGATTTTTTTTTGATACGATTTGATTACTAACCCGATAGCGGTTTTCTATGGGTGATTTTACGTACTTTGTCCGGTAATGGGAACGTTTTCATCAGCGCAAATCCAGACGAAAATAAAGGGTTGAGTCTGTAAATTGGTTCTAATAGAGGAATGTGATTTTTTTGTACTTTAGTAATTTGGTTTATTATTCTTTAGTCATGTTTCTACAATCGTTTCGTTGTTTAGTACTACTTCTTTTGGGTGGGTCGATCAGTTCCTGTCAGTTCTCCAATCAATCACTCTTCAGCTTGATGCCCGCTGACGAAACCGGTATTGCGTTTTCGAACCAGATGACCGAAAGTGACACGCTGAGTATTCTGAATGTCGATTATTTTTACAACGGTGGGGGAGCCGCCATCGGCGATTTCAACAATGATGGGTTACAGGACGTCTTTTTCACCGGAAATCTGGTGGCCAACAAACTGTATCTGAACCAGGGAGGCTTCAAATTTACGGACGTTACGGGGCCAGCCGGGGTCGGTGGAAACGGCAAATGGTGCTCGGGCGTGGCGCTGGTCGATATCAACAACGATGGTCTGATGGATATTTACGTGACCGCAACCATCCGAAAATCCGCCCGTGACCGGGAGAATCTGCTGTATGTAAACCAGGGAGTTGGCGCGAAAGACGGCATCCCGGTTTTTAAGGAAATGGCCCAAGAATACGGAATCAATGACGACAGCTACACGACCAATGCGGCCTTTTTCGATTATGACAACGATGGCGATCTGGATCTGTTTGTGCTGACCAACATGGCGGAACGGTTTCCAAACGCCTATCACCAGAAGCTGGTGGATGGCTCGTCGCCCACAACCGACCGGCTCTACCGCAACGATTTTGACGCCAAACGCGGGCATCCGGTTTTTACGGACGTCTCCAAAGAAGCCGGTATTCAACTGGAAGGCTACGGGCTGGGGTTGAACATCTGTGACATCAACCGCGACGGCTGGAAAGACATTTACATCACCAACGACTTTCTGTCGGAAGATCATTTCTTTATCAACAACCAGAAAGGCGGTTTTGGAAAACCGGCGTTTACGGACCAGGCCGGGACGTTTTTCAAGCACACCAGCCAGACGGCGATGGGCAACGATGTAACCGACCTGAACAACGACGGCTGGATGGACATTGTCGCGCTGGACATGCTGCCGAATGACAATTTCCGCAAGAAAATGTTCATTCCGCCCAACAACTACCAGACCTATCTGAACAACGAAGAATTCAAGTTTTCCTATCAGTATATGCGGAACACCCTGCAACTCAACCAGGGATTTCGCCCCGGCACGCGGGAGCCGGTTTTCAGTGAAATCAGCCTGCTGTCCGGCATTGCCGCCACCGACTGGAGCTGGACACCGCTGGTGGTCGACTTCGATCACGACGGCTACCGCGACATTGTTGTGACCAACGGCTTTCCCAAAGACGTGACCGACCGGGATTTTATGCAATATTATGCCGATAATTCGTCGGTGGCCACCCGCGATTTCATGCTTGGCCAGATTCCCGTTATCAAAATCAACAACTATGCCTTCAAAAACAACGGCGCCGACCTGACGTTTGCGGACGTTTCGGGCAACTGGGGGCTGACCACCCCGGCTTTTTCGGGCGGAGCCGCTTACGGTGATCTGGACAATGACGGCGATCTGGACATGGTGATCAACAACATCGACGACCCGGCCTTCGTCTACCGCAACAACCTGGTGGAGCAAAAACCGGAGCAGGCGAATTACCTCCGGGTCAAGTTCAAAGGGAGTGATCAAAATCGCATGGGCCTGGGCGCTTTCGTGGAATTGCGCTACGGAAAAGGCCAGCAACAGATTTACGAGCATACGATTTACCGTGGCTATCTGTCAACGATGGAAAACGCGGCTCACTTTGGGCTGGGTGCTGCTAAAACCATTGATGAGGTGCGCATCACCTGGCCAGCACAAAACGGAAACCCCGGAAAAACCCAGACGCTGCGGAATGTAAACGCCAATCAGGTGCTGACGGTGGATGTGAAAAATGCGACGGAAACCGCCGTTTTGCCGCCAACGGCTCCCGCCGGAAGGCTGTTTCGGGATGTTACCGATTCGCTGAAAATCCAGTTCGTGCATCAGGAACCGGAATACATTGATTACAACCAGCAGAAATTGTTGCCGCATAAACTGTCCCAATACGGCCCGGCCCTTTCGGCGGGGGATGTCAACGGTGATGGGCTGGACGACCTGTTCATCGGTGGTTCGCGGACCCAAAAAGGATCGTTTTTGTTACAAACCGCTGCTGGAAAACTGGTTCCGCAGGATTTGTTGCCCGGAACGGCGGGGGCCGGAAAACCGGAAGAAGACATGGGAACGCTACTTTTCGATGCCGACGGCGATGGCGACCTGGATCTGTATGTAGCCAGCGGAGGCTTCGAGGAGGACGCCAACACGGCTTCGTATCAGGACCGGTTTTATGTGAACGACGGGAAAGGGCGGTTTACACTGACACCGCAGGCACTGCCGCAGAACCGGATCAGCAAATCGTGCGTGAAAGCCGCTGATTTTGACCGCGATGGCGATCTGGATTTGTTCGTAGGCGGCCGTGTTGTCCCCAATCAATATCCCCGACCGGTTTCCAGTTTTATTCTTCGAAACGATTCCAAACCCGGTTTGCCAAAGTTTACTGACGTGACAAAAACCGTGGCTCCGGAACTTCAGAACATCGGTCTGGTGTGCGATGCGCTGTGGACCGACACCGACAATGACGGCTGGCCCGACCTGATGCTGGCGGGCGAGTGGATGCCACTGACTATCCTGAAAAATGTGCAGGGGAAAAAACTGAGCACCACGTCAGGCACACAACCGCTCAATCACGCCATCGCTCAGTCGAAAGGCTGGTGGAATTCCCTCGTGGCGGCTGATTTCGACCGGGATGGCGACATGGACTACATCGCCGGCAATTTGGGGTTGAACACGCTGGCGCAGGCGAGTCCGGAAGAACCGTGGCGGGTGTATGCCAAGGATTTTGACAACAACGGTTTTTACGACGCCATTCCGACGGTATTTTTTGCCGATGAGAACGGCGAGCGCCGGGAGTTTCCGTTCAATAGCCGGGAAGATCTCATCAAGCAAATCATTTCGATGCGGGCGCGGTTTCCGCTGCACAAGGATTTTGCCGTGGCTTCCATCGACAAAGTCTTCAAGGAAGAAGAACTGAAAGGCGCGATTGTGCTGGAAGCCAACTACATGAAGTCGGCGTACGTGGAGAACAAAGGCGACGGAACGTTCGAGTTGCACCCGTTGCCGATTCAGGCGCAAACGGCCCCGCTGTTCGGCATGGTCGCCGATGACTTCGATCAGGACGGTTTTCCGGACGTGTTGCTGGTTGGGAATGATTTTAGCAACGAATTGCTCGTCGGGCGTCTCGATGCGCTGAATGGCATGCTGCTGAAAGGCGACGGAAAAGGCGGTTTTACGGCCCTGAATCCCGGAGCCAGCGGTTTTTACGTTCCCGGAAATGCCAAAGGACTGGTTCGTTTATCGGGTGCCGGTCGCAACGGAGAACCGGGGAAATCGCTGATCGTAGCAACGCAAAACCGGGGTCCACTGAAAGTTTTCCACGCCGAACAACCCACGCAAACCGTTCCGTTAAAACCGACGGACGTGAGCGCTAACCTGGTGTATGCAGGAGGAAAAAAACAGAAGGTGGAGTTTTATTACGGCCAATCCTTCCTATCACAGTCGGCGCGGGAACTGACCATCGGCAAGGGCATAAAATCCCTGGAGATCATCGATTCCAGAGGCAACAAGCGACTGGTACCGTTGCAGACGCTGGCAGGGAAGTAAGTTTACGGTTTTCAGTATTCGGTTTACGGTGACTGACCCCTACATAAGTGCGCGTCAGTCAGCATGCGACAGCTACCGTAAACCGAATACCGTAAACCGGTTTATTCTTCCTGCCCCACCACTTCGCTTAGCGGGCGCAGGTTTGACGGGATGCGTTCTTCTTCGATGTAGGGGTAAATGTCCAGGATCTTGGTGGTGTTGACGTCGGTAGTCTCGAACGGAATGAGCATTGAATGCAGACTGATCTCGATTCGTTCGTAGGCCTGCTTAACGTTTTCGGCGTTGACAAGCATTTGATTCACAATGCGTTTCTCCCGGCCTTTGTCGTCTTCCGTGATGTACACCACCTTGCATTTGTACCAGGTTTCACCGCTTTCTTCAAAGTGAAATAAGTCGGCCAGGCGCATGCGCGTGATGGCGGTGACCGAAAAGTCGGGGGTGTTGGCGGCTGCTTCCTTATACAGCCGGGCTTCGGCATCGGTATACGAAACGGCGTCGATGAGGTACGCTTCGTTAATGGTTTTGGTTTTCCCGGTCGGGTCCTGGAGTTGATAGCGAATTTTTCCCTGATACCAGCTTGGCATAACTCGTTGAATTATAGTTTTTAAGAGGGTTATTTCGCGGAGTTGAGCGGAGAAAGAGGAGTTAAGCAGAGGAATTTTAAAAAGAAACTCCGCTCAACTCCCTTTTCCTCCGCTCAACTCCGCGAAATAACCCACGTTCAAAAGTACAGAAAAAGGCTATCTTTCGGTAGGTTCGACGGCTCATCCAGCTTTTTGGTTGGTTCGTCGGCGGGCGGTTGTGGGGCCACAGCAGCCCATCCATCTTTGTCTTAAAAACAAGCGTCATTGGAAATGAGTGACTTAACTACCTTTCTGTTGCTGGCGGATGCGCTACCCGTGGAGCCCGTAAAAAATTATTTACAGCTCACTTTATTATCCGTGGGTCTGCTCGCGCTGGTGACGACGATCTGGTGGCAAACCGATAAAGAATCGTACGAGGAAGTAACCGAAGATTTGCCCATCACGGCCTTCGAAAAACTGGAAATATGGGGCATGATGAACGTGCTGGTCACCGATGGCCCCACATATTCGCTGACGGCCCGCGGTTCGCGCCGGGCCATTGCCAACGTGAAAGTGCGGCTGCGCGGGAAATGGCTTAAGATCGGTTCCAGTTTTTTCTTCTGGCACCGTCAGTACGATCTATTGCTGACCATCACAACGCCTACCCTGAGCAAACTGGATGTGTCGGGCGCGTGTACCGTTCAACTGACTGGCTTCAAGGAATTACACGGGTTGGACATCGACATCACCGGCGCTTCGAATGTGTCGCTGGAAGGGGAGGTGCAAACGCTGAACATCGACATCACCGGCGCATCCCGCCTGACGCTGGTGGGTCGGGGGCATAATCTGACGGCCGACATCACCGGCGCATCGGCACTTCATGCCTTGAAGTACCCGGTCGAAGACGCCACGGTGGAGGTTACGGGGGCCTGTACGGCCCAGATCTTCGCCACGCGGGTGTTGAAAGCCGAAGCGACCGGCGCCAGCAAAGTGGAATACCAGGGCGAGCCCAGTGTGGATTTTGAAAGCGCCGGGGCCAGTTACATCAAAAAAGTATAAAACCGTCAGGTTAGTTGAAGCATCACCATGAGAAACAAAATCAGGCTTTGCATCTTACTGAGTTTACTGATCCTGCTGATTTATACGCTGTTGGTCACGGAAGAAGCGATTCCGATTGAAATCAAACTCACCATCATCACCATCATCATCGGCAGCGGTTTGTTCATTTACATGGCTTTATCGTGGTTTATTCCGTACCTGCTCAATCGTTCCGCCGAGCAGTTGTCGCCCCAGAAACTGGTTTCGCTGACCGTCACCTCAAGTGGTATTCTGGCCGCTCTGACGGGTTTCATGGCGACCTGGGGCATCAGTTTTTTCTGGCATATCGACTTCAGGCTGGTGGATTACTGCTCGATCTGCGGCCTGTTTGCCATCATCACGGCGGGAATCACGGCGGTGTATTCGCTGAAATCGTTCGTTCAACGCTGGAAAGCCCTGTTGCTGATGGAAGAAGGCCTGAAACAGGCGGTTTTGAAAGCGGAGTTCGAATCCCTGAAAAACCAGGTGAACCCGCATTTTCTGTTCAACTCGCTCAACATCCTGAGTGCGCTGATTCCCGAAGATACCGGCAAATCGGTGCAGTTTGTCGAGCGGCTTTCGAAGGTGTTCCGTTACAGTTTGCAGCATTCCGAACAGAATACCATCGAACTGGCCACCGAACTCAAAATTGCGGAATCCTATCTGTTTATCAACCAGATGCGGTTTGGCGAGAGTTTTCGCTACTCGGTGGATTTGTCGGAAGAAGACCGCAGCAAGCAGATCGTTACGCAGGGCCTGCTGACGTTGCTGGAAAACGTGGTAAAACACAACGAATGTTCACTGGAAAAACCGCTTTGCATTCGGATTTTTACCGAAAAGGATTGCCTCGTCGTTGCCAACGTCTTTCAGCTAAAAAGCCGTTTGCGAACCGATTCGACCGGTATTGGACTGAAAAATCTGCAAAATCGCTACGCCCAGCTAGCTGCCGATCGCCCGGTGGTGATTCAGCAAACCGAGCAGGAGTTTATTGTTAAATTACCATTACTGTAATGGATTACCCGAATTAAATCGCAAGGTTGGAAATTGCTTACCGGAATGAAAATACTAATTGTGGAAGACGAGCCACTGGCCGTCAAACGAATGGAAGGGTTGATTCGGGAAGTAGCCCCCGATGCCGAAATCGTGGGAAAGATCGACACCGTGCGGGCGTTTGTCCGCTGGTGGCAGACCAATCCCGCGCCTGATTTGTTGCTGATGGATATTCAACTCGCCGACGGGCTGAGTTTCGAGATTTTTCAGCAGGTGGAGGTCAAAACGCCGGTTATTTTTACGACGGCCTACGACGAATATGCGCTGCGGGCCTTCAAAGTCAACAGCGTCGATTATTTGCTGAAACCCATCGAACAGGAAGAACTGGTCAAAGCAATCCAGAAATTCCGGCACCAGCGGCAATCGGCCGACAGCCAGCCGGGGGCCTCAGAAAATCTCGTGAAAATGCTGGAAGAGTTTGGCATTAAGCCGGTTACCTACAAAAGCCGCTTCCTGATCAAACAGGGCGGGCGGTTCGATGTGGTTGAAACCTCCGATATTCTGTACCTCTATGCCGACGACAAAGTCGTGTTTCTGATCACGAATCAAAACCGCAAATACATCGTCGACGAAACGCTCGACGAACTGGAGGCCAAGCTGGACCCCCGGCATTTCTTCCGGATTAACCGCAAGTACATCACCCATCTGTCGGCCATCGAACGCATCGAACCGTATTTCAACGGTCGGCTGCGGATCTGGCTGAAACACCGGCCCTCGGAAGAAGAAGTTTCGGTAAGCCGCGAGCGGGCAGACTCGTTCAAGGGGTGGTTGAATACGTGAGAAAGGTAATTTCAAATGTAAAATGATGAATATTAAATGTAAAAGTGATTGCTCATTTTAACTTTTACATTTAATATTCATCATTTTACATTTATCATTCAAGACCGGTCTTTTATGCCTTATAAAACACCCACTTCACAAGCTCCTTGTACGACGGTTTTTTGCCGTACATCAGAATCCCGACGCGATAGATGCGCGCTGCCAGCCAGGCGGTTCCCACAAAACCGCCCATCAGTAAGGTCAGTGACAGGACGATTTCCCAGGCCGGAACACCGAACGGAATGCGAACCATCATGATGATGGGCGACGTAAACGGAATCATCGACATCCAGAAAGCCACCGCGCCATCCGGTTCGCGGATCACAAACTGCGCCATGATGAATGATAAAACCAGTGGAATCGTGATGGGGAACATGAACTGCTGAACGTCGGTGTCGCTATCGACCGCCGAACCCACGGCGGCAAACAACGCACTGTAAATCAGGTAGCCGCCGATGAAGTATAGCAGGAAACAGCCAATAATCAGTGGAATATTCAGGGTGCTGACGGCTTTCAGCACCGTGGTCATGGGGCTGCTTTTCTGTTCCGTTTTTGGTTTTTCGACGGTGGGTGCCTGCGACACGCCCGGCTGCTGTGCCATCATCTCGACGCGTTTCTGGGGTCCTACGCTTTCGCCCAGAAAACTCGACATGACGGACGAGATGCCGAAGGTGAGCAGAATCCAGAGCAGAAACTGCGTCAGACCCACCAGCGCAACACCGGTAATTTTTCCCGCCATGAGCTGGAACGGTTTGACCGACGAAATGATCACTTCCACAATGCGGTTGGTTTTTTCTTCCATCACACCCCGCATCACCTGCACCCCATAAATGAAAATGGCGATGTAAATGATGAACGCGCAGAGGTAGCCAATGCCGGTGGCCGCCCCCGAACTGCTGTCTTTCTCACCTTCGTCGCTCAGGCTGTAGGTGTCCGACGACACGTCCACCTTCGTGCTTTCGAGTACTTTGCGGTCAATCCCGGCATCGAGCAACCGAATATTCTCAATTTCCTGCTCGATGGCTTTTTCAATCCCGCTTTTTACATCCAGACTGACATTCTTCTCCGCGTAAATCTTCAGACTTTTCGGATTCTCCAGAATGGAAACCGGGATGTGTACCAGGGCATCGTAACCACTTTTGCCGAAGTCTTTCTTGGCTTGTTCAACCGGCGTTTTGACGGTCTGGAAAACCAGTTCTTTGGTGTTTTTGAACGTGTTTTCAAACTTGCCGGTTTCGTCGATGACTTCGATTTTTTTCTGGTCGATGCCGCGCATGGCGAAAAAGATCGGAATGAGCCAGATGCAGGAAACCAGCAGGGGCGTCACCAGGGTCATAATCAGAAAAGACTTTTTCTTGACCCGGACCAGGTATTCGCGTTTCAGAATGAGGAAAATTATTTTCATGACTGTCAGTGTATCAATGAGTGAATGATAGAATGAGTGAATGATAGAATAACTTCGCTACTATTGCTTCCTGCGGAGCTTATTCATTCACCGCGCGGGCGGCCCCGTCTATCATTCACTCATTCACAATTTAGTTAAGTTGTGGGAACTTCGCCGACGGCTTTGATGAAGATGTCGTTCATCGTGGGGATGTTTTCGCCAAAGGCGCGCACGTTTACGTGGTCGATGAGGTCGCGAACCAGTTCGTTGACGGCTGCGTCGCGCGGAATCCGGATGTTGGCCCGCAGAAAACCGTCTTCCAATGGTTTTTTATCCAAAACCGTATACGCCGGATTGAGGTCATTCAAAACGCCCTGGTATTCAACGTGGTAGGTATGGGTTTTGAATTGTTCCTTGATGGCTTTCTTCGGGCCGTCGAGGACTTTTTTCGAGCGGTTAATCAGCGCAATGTGGTCGCAGAGTTCCTCGACGGATTCCATGCGGTGGGTCGAGAAAATGATGGTGCTGCCTTTTTCGCGCAGTTCCAGAATTTCGTCTTTGATGAGGTTGGCATTGATCGGGTCGAAGCCGGAGAAGGGTTCGTCGAGAATAATCAGATCCGGTTCGTGCAGCACCGTGGCCACAAACTGAATTTTCTGCTGCATCCCTTTCGACAGGTCCTCCACGTTTTTGGTCCACCAGGTCTTGATGTCGAATTTGATGAACCAGGCTTTTAGTTTTTCCATCGCCTGCCGTTCGCTAAGTCCCTTGAGTTGAGCCAGATACAGCAGTTGTTCGCCGACCTTCATTTTTTTGTACAGGCCACGTTCTTCGGGCAGATAGCCGATTCGGCTGATGTGTTCGGGACCGAGCGGTTTTCCATCGAAAAAGACTTCCCCTTCGTCGGGGCCGGTGATCTGGTTGATAATCCGGATGAGGGAGGTTTTTCCGGCCCCGTTGGGTCCCAACAGACCGAAGATCTGTCCGCGCGGAATATCGATGCTGACGTCGTCTAAAGCCCGGTGTTGTGCGTATTGTTTGACAATGTGGCGGGTTTCAAGAATGTTCATAGATAGGTTAAAAAAAGCCCGGATGCGAAATGAATTCTGGGTACGAAGATAGAAGCCTCCGGTTGGCTTAACCCGGTTTTGGGACAAATGGCCGCAGAATGGGTTTGTCGGCCAGTTTTCCGGGCAATCTACTAAAAAATGCGGAATGACGACGGAACAGGCGAATGCATTTGTTCAGTAGTTATTGCGCATTAAAAAGCCGGGGCAGCGGTTTTCCAAACGTTGCCCCGGCTTTTTTTAGAATTGATCAGGCTTTGACAACGATGGTTTTTGCCCATTTGTCGCCAAACCGCTTCCGGTCGTCACCCAGCACCATGAAGGCATCGACAATTCCGAAAATGGGAATCATCAGGGATACCTGCCGGACGATGGCGGTGCCGTAGTCGCCCAGAATGCCCTGACCGGTATCCTCTTTGATGACTTTTATCTTCATTATTTTTTTGCCGACGCTTTGTCCGCCCAGAAAACCGCCTACTTCCGGCAAAGCATCTTTGGTGAGTTGATAGCCCAGCAGGAAAATCCAGCCGATCATGGCGAGCCGATAACTAACGACCGTAAGGATCAGAAAAGGAATGTAAGCCACAAAGCCGTCGATCAGGGCGGCAACAAATCGTTGACCGGGATCGGCTTTGACCTGGGTAGAAGGCGTATTGTACACGGGTTGCATAAAAAAGAGGTTAAGGAGTTGAAAAACAGACCTAACGTACGCAATGTCACGGAACAAATCCAAACATCTGCTTAAAATATTGTGCAGCAGTCTATTTGGTGAATTAATCAAAGAAAGTAGCAGGGTTTGTTTTGAAATTAAAAATGATGTAAGATACTTGCAGCAAAATAGATTCTACCGTAAAAACCGGCTATGCAGAACAATCGATCTTTACTCCTGATAACCTTGATTCCTTTTACCCTGGCGGCTGTGCTGACCGTTCTGACGGATCTGAACTGGATTGCGCTTCCGACAATGCTGCTGCTGGTGGTACGTTGGCTGGCGATCGTGGGGTTGATTTATTACGGTATTCGTAAGAAATCGCTGACGGCCTGGATTCTGATTTCGATGGTGGTGGGTGCGGAGATCGGCAACGACTTTCCGGAAGCCGCCGTCAATCTGCGGGTATTGAGCCAGATTTTTCTTCGACTGATCAAGACGATCATTGCTCCGCTGCTGTTTGGTACGCTGGTGGTCGGTATTGCGGGACATTCCGATCTGAAGCAAGTGGGCCGGATGGGCTGGAAATCGCTGCTCTATTTTGAAGTAGTCACAACGATAGCCCTCTTTATCGGTCTGGCCGCTATCAACATCAGCAAAGCCGGCGTCGGCATTACCCTGCCGGAAGTGGCCGGTGGCGAAAAACTGCCGGATGTCGCCAAACAGTCGATTTCAGACGTTGTTCTGCATATTTTCCCCGAAAACATCGCCAAATCCATCGCCAACGGCGAAGTGCTCCAGATCGTTGTTTTCAGCGTATTGTTTGCCATTGCGCTCGCCGTTACGAAAGAACATTACCGTCGCCCGGTGCTGAAATTTGCCGAGAGCCTGTCGGAAGTGATGTTCAAATTCACGTCCATCATCATGTATTTCGCTCCCATCGGGGTGGGTGCGGCCATTGCCTATACCGTCGGCCACATGGGGCTGGGCATTCTGGTGAACCTCTTTCAACTCCTGGCAACGCTCTACCTGGCCCTGCTGGCGTTCCTGCTGCTGGTGCTGTTTCCGGTGGCGCTGATTGCCAAAGTGCCCATTAAAAAATTCATTCAGGCGCTGGTCGAGCCGGTTTCGATTGCCTTTGCCACCACCAGTTCGGAAGCCGCCTTGCCCAAAGCGATGGAAGCCATGACACGTCTGGGTGTTCCCCGCAAAATTGTGGCCTTTGTCATGCCGACGGGCTACAGCTTCAACCTGGACGGCTCCACGCTTTACCTGTCGCTGGCGTCGGTTTTTGTGGCCCAGGCCGCCGGAATCGAAATGTCGTTCAGCCAGCAATTGCTGATGGTTTTCACCCTGATGCTGACCAGCAAAGGTGTGGCCGGTGTGCCGCGGGCCACGCTCGTCATCCTGCTGGGAACGTTGGCTTCGTTCGGCCTGCCCGTCGAGCCGGTTTTTATCATCCTCGGTATCGACGAATTAATGGACATGGCCCGGACATCGGTCAATGTGATTGGAAACTGTCTGGCCACGGTGGTGATTGCCCGGTGGGAAGGGGAATTTGACGAAAACGGTTCGACCATCGAGGCCGAAGACGAAGCGCTGGAAATGGAGGGGAAAGTATAGCGCAAAAAGGCCGTAATGGGCTATTTTTTAGCTGAATGGGGCGGTTTGATAGCCACTTCTTCCGCTTATTACCCCTAAATCCCCTGAAGGGGACTTTTTGCATCCGGATGATGCTGCGTCCAAGTCCCCTTCAGGGGATTTAGGGGTAAAAGGAAAGGTATTATAGTATGTTTTCAGAATTAATGAATAGGTAACATTGGATATTGGCATAGCGTCATAGTTTTGTGATAAACAACGCTATCCGTATGCTTCATCCACTTTTACGACACTTCATCAAGGACTTTTTAGTCCTCATTTTGTTGCTATTTGCCGTACAGGCAAACAGCTTCGCCCAGGTTTCCTTCACGGTTGGGAATCTGACCCGAACCGAAAATCTGGATGCTCTGCCCGCCAGCGGTTCGCCGGTTTTTACCCAGAACAGCACCATTCCCGGTCTGTACGGTGAACGAACCGGCACCGGCACCACCATCGTGGCCGGCACCGGAAGTTCCAATGCCGGAGCAATGAACAGCTTCGGAACCAGCGCCGACCGGGCTTTGGGTTCTGTTGGTTCCGGTAATGCGGCCGCTGGAAATTTCACGTACGGGTATCGGCTGAAAAATGAAACCGGTACGACCATTACGGCACTAACCGTGAATTACAACGGAGAGCAGTGGCGAAACAGTGCCGCCGTTGATCTACAGGTCGTTCAGTTTTCGTATTTGATTTCGACCTCCGCCATTGAAACCACCAGCCCGGCGGGCGGGGCGGTTCCAACCAATTACACCGCCGTTCCGGAATTAAACTTCTCCAACTCTGTTTCAGGTGGTACGGCGGGAGCCATCGACGGCAATGCCAATCGCCAGACTAAAAGCTTTACGATCAGTGGATTGTCGATCACGCCCGGTAGTGAAATCATGCTGCGGTGGTATGATCCCGACCACGCCGGTTCGGATCACGGGTTGGCCATCGACGACCTGAGCATTACGGCGACCATCGAAGGCGGAGGGACGCCAACGCCGGTTCTTTCCGTGAATCCACCCACCTTGTCGGGTTTTACCACCTCGGAAGGAACCGCTTCAACCCCCAAATCCTACACGATTTCCGGGACAAACCTAACCGCCGATGTGCTGATCACAGCACCCGCTGGTTTTGAAATCAGTACAGGCAGCACCTACACATCTTCCCTGACTTTGCCGCTCTCGAACAGCAGTGTGGCCGCCACCCCGATCAACGTCCGGCTGACCGGAGCCGCTCAGGGAACGCCGGGTGGAACTGTTACCAACGTCAGTGGTTCGGTGTCATTCGATATAACCGTCAGTGGAACGGTGTACGATCCCAATACCATCGCCAGCATCGCCCTGGCGCGCAGTCAGCCGGTGAATACGCCAATCTCCGCGTTACCGGGCGGGAAAATTGCGGGTCGGGTGACGGTCAGCAACCAGTTCAACGATGTGGCCTATATTCAGGATCCGACGGGCGGGATTGCAATTTTCAATGCGGCTTTCCGCAGCAGCATTCAGATTGGCGACTCGGTTCAGATCACGGGCGGAACGCTAGGCGCTTTCAACAGCAACAAGCAGGTTTCGGGAGCGGTCACCTTTACGAGCTTCGGTTCACAGGGGCCGCTGGCTCCCAGGGTAGTTACGACCACTCAACTACCTGATTTTGAAGGGCAACTGGTGACGGTGAATGCCGCCGTCATTCGCCCGAATACGACTGTGGCGTCGTCCAACCCGGTTTTTGTGCTGACGCCGGATGCCAATTTCCGGTTACAGGATGGCAGTGGCACGCAGGAAGTGCGGATCAACCGGGGGACGAATATTCCCGGCAACACCAACCCCGCCAATCCGGCGGCTATCACCGGGGTGGTCGGTCGGTTCAACACCGTCACGCAATTGCTGCCGCGCTCGACGCAGGACATACCGGGTTCCGTGCCCTATGCGCCGACGGGTGGCACCATTGCCCGAAGTCAGACGCTCGACGTAGCCACCTGGAACATCGAATGGCTGGGCAGCACTGGCAACGGCCCGACGAACGAAGCACAGCAGGTGACCAATGCCATTTCGGTCCTGAACAGTCTGCAATCGGACATCATTGTTCTGGAAGAAATCTCGTCGGACAATGCCATTGCCAGTTTGCTGGCGGGAATGCCGGGGTATCAGGGAAATTGCTCGCCTTTTGTTTCCAACAATCCGGGTCACGAAATTCCGGCCAATCCGGCGACACCGACGGCGACCTTACCCGCAAACACGCAGCGGGTTTGTATTTTGTATAAATCGGACGTAGCAACGCTGATTTCTCAAAAACCGTTGATGGAAAAAGTGGAAAACCTGACGGGCTATCCAACCGCCGTTGACAATTTCTGGGCATCCGGGCGGTATCCGTATTTGTGGAAATTCAACGTGACGGTGGCCGGGGTGAGCAAACAGGTCAATGTCATTGGCCTTCACGCCAAAGCCAACGAAGGCGGGGCCAATGCGCTGGTGGCGTATAACCGCCGGAAATACGATATTCAGGTGTTGTATGATACCCTGAAAGCGCAGTATCCGAATGATCTGCTGATTCTGGCGGGAGACTTCAACGACGACCTCGACCGGACGGTGGCCGATATCGCCACGACCGAAACGACGTACAAACCGTTTACTGACGATGCCGCTGGTTTTACGGGCGTAACCCAGGTGCTGAGTGACAACGGTTTCCGGACCTATCTGACGGAAGACAACGTGATCGATCACATCATGGTTTCCAATGAGTTAGCACCGGCTTACCTCGCCGGTTCGGCGGGGGTTGGAACACCGTATCTGACGATTCCTGATTATGGCAACACCACCTCCGATCACGTTCCGGTGGTGGCGCGTTTCGATCTGTCGCAGTTGACGCTGGTGAAAGTTCAATACCAGAACGGCGATAACGGAAATGGACAGGCTACCAACAACCAGATCAAACCGTATCTGAAACTGGTCAACGAGGGAACGACCGCCGTGCCCTACAGCGAATTGACGGTTCGCTACTGGTTTACGGCGGAAAATTACGCGGGCATCAACACCTTTATCGATTATGCGCAGTTGGGAAATAACAAAGTGAAGATGACCTACGTCCGGCAGGACACACCCGCCCGAAACGGAGCCAACGGATACGTCGAATACGGTTTTGATCCCTCAGCGGGCAGTCTGGCTGTGGGCGGTACGTCCGGCCCGATTCAAACCCGGATTGCGAACAAAGACTGGGCAGACCTGAGCGAAACCGATGATTACTCCTATCGGACCAATACCAGCTATGCCCTGACGGACCGCATAACGGTGTATCGCAACGGCACGCTGGTGTGGGGTGAGGAACCGCCCATCGCTCCGGCCCTGGTCAAGTTGAAGGTGCTTTCGGAGAACAAAAACAACCGGCCCAACTCCAATTCGATCAGCACCTTTCTGAAAGTCAACAATGAAGGCAATGTGCCGCTGGCGTATGGCGACCTAACGGTGCGCTACTGGTTTACGCCCGAAGGAACCGCCAGCCTGAATTATTTTATCGACTACGCCAAACTCGGCAATGCCAATGTGACGGGCCAGTTCGTTCCGGTCGACCCCGTGCGGACGGGTGCTGAAACCTACCTGGAACTGAAGGTGAATCCGGCGGTTGGCACCCTGTACCCGCTCAGTAATACGGGCAACATTCAGTACCGGATTTCGAAAGCCAACTGGTCGAATTTCGTGGAAACGGATGACTACTCGTACAAAGCGGCCGCACCTTTCTCCGAAAACGACCGCATTACGGTTTATTACCAGGGCAATCTGGTGTACGGAATTGAGCCAGCGGTTGCTTCCGGAGCGCGGTTGTCAACCTCTGAAACGAGCGAGGGGCTGCACGTTCGCGTGTTATCCAACCCGGTTTCAGACATCTTTGACGTAGAGTTTTCGGCACCGGCAGGCGAGGAGGTTCGTTTCCAACTGACGGATCTACAAGGCCGTACGGTTTTGCAGCACGCAATGCCGGCAACGGGCCAGTGGCAACGTCAGACGATGACTGTTCGTCACCAGGCTGCCGGCCTCTACCTGCTTCGCGCCCAGGCCGGACAACAATCCCGCTTGATCAAAATAGTGAAACCCTGACAGCGGCCGAAGGCCCTGTCAGCGGTTGAACGGCCGTATCACCAAAAAACTCCTGACAACAGCACGGCGCTTTGTCAGGAGTTTTCCTTTTTAAGAATCTATCGATCTGGAATTCTATTTTAAACTCAAATTTTCCAACCGCTGACAGGGCCCTAGGCCGCTGTCAGGGTTGGAAAATACGTTTATAAACCGGTCCCCGATAGGCAAACAAACCGTAAAAAACCGGGTAAAGCAGAAAATCCGTTAGCAACGTGGGCGTACGGAAGGTGATTTCGTCGGCAATGCGGGTGTGGTTGCCATCCCGGATGATCCGGTGTTTGTGGTGCCAGGAGGAGAGGAAGAAGGGCAGTTGGGTGCCTTTGTCGATAAAATAAATCTCCTGATCGATTTCCTGCTGCTCAATGATTACACTGATCCAGTCCTGTTTGAAAAGCAGAAAATTGAGACGCAAATGCACGGTATCTCCTTTCAGACAGCCATCAAACCGAACGACATCGACGGGCGGAAACGGCGGACTAAGCTGGTCGAACAACTGCCGGGTGAAGCCCGCCCACACGCGTCGGTAGTCCTGCTGAACGGAGGTATAAATAGTGATTTTCATAGGTACCCACGGACTGAAGCCCGCGTTTTTTGAGATAGTGGAAAAAACAGGGACTCAATCCGTGGGTACTGAAACCTAGAGTTGCTCCAGAATCCGCTCCATCGAAACCGCCTGTCCGATGTGCTGTTTCAGTTCGCTGATGGGCATCCGGATTTGCTCGGTCGTGTCGCGGTGGCGAATCGTGACGGTATCGTCTTCCAGCGTCTGGTAATCGACGGCGATGCAGAACGGTGTTCCGATCAGATCCTGGCGGGTATAGCGTTTGCCGATGGCGTCGCGTTCTTCGTAAATGACCCGGAAATCGTTGCGCAGGAGCTTGAGAATCTGCTGCGCTTTTTCGGGCAAACCGTCTTTCCGAACGAGCGGGAAGATGGCGGCTTTCACCGGCGCCAGGGCTGGGTGCAGTTTCAGGTACGTCCGGGTTTTCTGGGTTTCGCCTTCGCCCACCACTTCTTCCGTAAAGGCATTGCAGAAAACCGCCAGAAACAGCCGGTCGGCGCCGACGGACGTTTCAACCACGTACGGGATGTAATTACCGAACGGTTTGCCGTTTTCGTCGAGGTCGTTGTCGAAATATTGCTGCTTTTTCCGGCTCAGTTCCTGATGGCTTTTCAGGTCGAAATCAGTCCGGGAGTGAATGCCTTCCATTTCACGGAAGCCAAATGGAAACTGGTATTCGATGTCGACTGCAGCGTTGGCGTAGTGGGCCAGCTTCTCGTGAACGTGAAATTTCAATTTTTCGGCGGGCAAACCGACGGCTTTGTGGAAGTTCAGCCGGGCGGCTTTCCATTTTTCGTACCATTCCATTTCGGTGCCGGGCCGGACGAAAAACTGCATTTCCATCTGCTCGAACTCGCGCATCCGGAACGTAAACTGCCGGGCCACGATCTCGTTCCGAAACGCTTTACCGATTTGGGCAATCCCAAACGGAATCTTCATCCGACCGGTTTTCTGCACGTTCAGGAAGTTGACAAAAATACCCTGAGCGGTTTCCGGACGGAGGTAAATCAGGCTGGAATCTTCGGCCACGGAACCTACCTGCGTCGAGAACATCAGGTTAAATTGCCGCACTTCGGTCCAGTTGGCGGTTTTGGAAATCGGATCGACGATGCCTTCGCTGATGATCAGTTCGCGGACGGCGTCGAGATCGTTTTCGCCCAGTAACCGGCCCATCTCCATCAGCAGGGCGTGGCCTTTTTCAGGCTGGCCGTTGGCGGCATATTCCTCAGCTTTCAGTTCGAGCAACTGGTCGGCGCGGTAGCGTTTTTTGGAATCCTTGTTGTCGATCATCGGGTCGTTGAAGGAGTCCACGTGGCCCGACGCTTTCCACGTCAGCGGGTGCATGAAAATGGACGCATCGATGCCCACGACGTTGTCGTTGAGTTGCGTCATGGCCTTCCACCACACCGATTTGAGGTTATTTTTCAGTTCAACGCCGTTCTGACCGTAGTCATAAACCGCCTGTAACCCGTCGTAAATTTCGCTGGACGGGAACACGAAGCCGTATTCTTTGGCGTGGGAGATAATGTCTTGCAGAGAGGTGGCGGGTGCCTGTTTCGGTTTTGCGTCTTCCATGATGGCGCAAAAATACGGATTTAGACCAGTCGCCTGACAAAAAATTTATACTTTTGAGTAGAACACCAAAACCGTATCGAATAGAAGGCCAATTGACACAGAGACGGTTTCAAAAAACGAACAGACGTTACGGCCTTCCTTCATACACATTCAACCGGCTTTTCAGCAACCGAATCTCTTCCTGCATCGTTTCCACTTTCCGGAGCAGATGACTGATCGCGTCGATCCCGTCGACATTGATGTCCAGCTCGTAATAAAAGTGGCTGAATTTTTCGATCACCTGCAATTGATGGAGGGGAATCCACTTCCGGTCGTTTGCTACGACCAGCTCGACCAAGCCGTATTCTTCCAGTGAGAACACGAACGTTTCTTCAATCGCATAGTTCAGACAATATTCCTCAACAAGAATCACATCTTCCGGTTGCATAACATGAGCAGTTACAATTGAGAGATTTCCTTGAATAATTCTTTTTGTTTGTCCGTTAAACCGGTCGGGATTTTGACGGAATACGTGACGTATAAATCGCCAAACTGGCCGTCCTGTTTATAGACCGGGAAGCCTTTGCCTTTCAGCCGGACTTTCGTTCCATTCTGCGTTTCGGGACTCACTTTCAGCTTGACTTTGCCGCTCAGGGTCTCGATGGTGAGTTCACCGCCTAAAACCGCCGTATACAAGTCCAGGTCAACGGTCAGGTAGAGATCATCGTTCAGGCGTTTGAAAACCGGATCGTCGGCGATGACAAACGTAATGTACAGATCCCCCGCCGGGCCGCCGTTGGCACCCGGCCCGCCCTGGCTTTTGAGCTTGATGACCTGCCCGTTGGCAATACCGGCCGGAACCGTGATGCGGATATTTTTCCCGTTCACCGTGAGCGTGTGCTGGTGAGTCTGGTAGGCTTCCCGCAAACTGACGTGAAGCTCAGCGGTGTAATCCTGACCCCGAAACTGGGCCTGCCGACCGCTGCGGGGCTGTTCGCCAAAAAATGATTCAAAGAACTCGGAGAAATCGCCCCCGGAAAAGGACTCGCCGGAAGTCCGCGGTCCGCCCGGATTGCTCCGTTGCTGCGACTGCCGGGCCTGTTCAAACTGTTCGGCATGTTTCCAGTCTTCGCCGTATTGATCGTATTTCTTCCGTTTCTCCGGATCGCTCAACACCTCATTGGCTTCGTTGATTTGCTGGAATTTGGTATTGGCTTCCTTGTCATTGGGGTTGAGATCCGGATGGTATTTTCGGGCCAGTTTCCGGTAAGCCTTTTTAATAGCCTCCTCCGTTGCGCCCTTCTCGATGCCGAGTGTTTGATAATAATCAATAAATGCCATAGCGGTGTAAACGAACGTACTCCCAGAGAACTATTCTCCCATAGAATGAGTCGTTGAATTTACGAAGGATCTGTTCTGAAAAGCAATTTCTTTTTTGAAGCATTCCGTTACTTTTCAAATTTTCACCGTCTAATAAACAAGTTCCGGGAATCCCACCGTGACACCAATTTATCCACTCATCCCGGAATGTGTTCATGAAGAGGGCAGTAGCCATACTCCGCGATTATTTTGGAGTATCCCAGCAGGAAGCGCGGGGTATGTTAGCCCTGCTGACACTTACCGGCTTCCTGTTGCTGCTGCCGCTCGCCTACCGCCTGTGGGTTCCCGATTCGATTCCCGACACATCCGCGTCTGATAAACGACAGCTTGACAGTCTGGTGGCTTTGCTGGAAGTTGATAACCGTGAAGTTGATGAACGACGCGAAACGAGGCCAGGGCGTTACGAGCCCGACGTAAAAACCAAAAAAGCCGAACGGTTTGCGTTCGATCCCAACACCGTCGATGCTGAAAGCTGGCAACGGCTGGGGGCTCCGCGCTGGCTGGCCGACCGCATTGTTCGCTACCGTTCTAAAGGTGGTCAGTTTCGAAAAAAAGAAGACTTGCTGAGAATTTACGATTTTCCCCCGGAACTCTACGGCGAACTGGAACCGTATATCCGGCTGAGTGAGGGAAAAAAAACTGAAAAACCGTCTGAGAAATTCCGGGAACGGTTTGCTGATGCAGAACCGGAGAGGAACAAACCGTATGCTGACCGTAAACCGGCCTATTCCGTTTCCGCCGAACGCTACAGCAGGCCCGTGGTGCAACCTTTCGACATCAATACCGCCGACACCACCGAACTGAAAAAACTCCGGGGCATTGGTTCCAAACTGGCGGGGCGGATCATAAAATTTCGGGATGCACTGGGCGGTTTTATTTCACCGGATCAATACGCGGAGGTGTTTGGGCTGGACTCGCTGGCCCTTGAAGAATTGAATAAATATGGTCAAGTTCAAATGCCGGTTAAAAAGCTGGCGATCAATACCGCCACCGCCGAAGAACTGGATCGACACGTTTATCTCTCGAAACGGCAAGCCGAAATCATTGTCAATTACCGCACGCAACACGGGCCGTTTACCTCGCCCGAATCGCTCCGCAACATCCGGATTCTCGACGCCAAAACGATTGAAAAGCTGACGCCGTATCTGGCGTTTTGATACGCCCCTAAATCCCCTGAAGGGGACTTTCTGATCTGGATTTAGTCGCGTCCAAGTCCCCTTCAGGGGGTTTAGGGGCAAAATAGCCATTAAAAGTTCGGTTTCAGCAGATACTTCATATAGAAATCATCGATGGCTTTGACGGCTTCTTCCGGCGTATCGACCAGCGAAATCAGTTTCATATCGCCGGGACTGATGTTGTTTTCTTTCTCCAGCATCGTTTCTTCAATCCAGTCGACCAGCCCCTGCCAGAACGTCCGGCCAACCAGAACGATTGGGAAGCGCGCAATTTTTTTCGTCTGAATCAGCGTCAGCGATTCGAACAGTTCGTCCAGCGTACCAAAACCGCCCGGCAGGGCAATAAATCCCTGGGCGTATTTGACGAACATCACTTTTCGAACAAAGAAAAAGTCGAAATTGATGTTTTTGTCCGGATCGATGTAGATGTTGCTTTCCTGTTCGAACGGAAGCTGAATGTTCAGACCGACTGATTTACCGCCCTGCTCGAAGGCCCCTTTGTTTCCCGCTTCCATGATACCGGGGCCACCGCCGGTGATGACTCCGTAGCCGTGCTTCACGAGTTTAGCCGCAATTTCTTCGGCGATCTGGTAATACGGATTATCCGGTTTGGTCCGTGCCGATCCGAAGATGGACACACACGGCCCAATTTTGGCCAGTTTGTCGAAGCCTTCGACGAACTCGGCCATGACTTTGAAAATGACCCAGGAGTCGGCAATTTTTATTTCGTTCCAGTTCCGGTCCTGAAAGGCTTCTTTGATCCGTTGCTCGTCGGGGGTGAGCAGTAATTCGTCGCGTTTGTTAAGGTCTTTCTGTATTTGGGAAACGTTCTGAGCTTCTGATCGTTGTACTGTTTTTTCTGCGTCCATGTTCTTTCAGGATTTAGGAGAGGGAAGGCTGTGGATCAGGATTTGATGGAGGGTCGGTTGCAAAACCGGTCTTCCATTCCTGAGTCGTTCAAGCGCCTGTTTCTCCGGTGGTGGGTCTGTTTACAAACAAACTGGGCGGAATAACCGGCGTTACTTTTGCCAGCGTTTGTAAAATTTCCAGTGTGAATTGCGTTGATGATGCGTTTTTGATCGCTTACTTTGTCCAAAATTTTGACAGCACCGGGGCTTAAAACCCGGCTGTCACGCCGGTTCGGCAGCCTCTCAGCGCAGAACCGGAACATAATAACGTAATATCGTATTTTTAGTTTCATTTGTTCAAGAAAATCCCATGAAACCCTCCATTGCTGTTGGTGCCGATCATGCCGGCTTTGCCTATAAACAGGAAATTGTAGCCTGGCTGGAAAAAGAAGGCTATCCGACGAAAGACTTTGGTACCTACACGGAAACTTCTGCCGATTATCCGGATTTTGCGCATCCCGTGGCGTCGGCGGTTGAAGCCCATCAATTTGACTGGGGAATTCTGGTCTGTGGTAGCGGCAACGGGGTGGCCATTACGGCCAACAAACACCAGGGCATTCGGGCGGCTTTGTGCTGGAAACCCGAACTGGCGGCACTGGCCCGTCAGCACAACAACGCCAATATTCTTTGCCTGCCGGAACGGTATATTTCACCCGAAGAGGCACTGGAATGTGTGAAAGTGTTTCTGAAAACGGAATTTGAAGGCGGGCGTCACCAGACGCGCGTGGGCAAAATCAGTTGTTGATGGCTTCTTCTTTTCGTCGGTAAACGCCTTCCAATTCGGTTTTTTCATACATCGTGGACAGAGAAGGCGCACGCTGGAAGAGTTTTTTGATCACGCTTTCTTTGTCGATGATGTAACTGGGCGGGTCTTTGCGGAAATGGTCGTAAACGCTGATCACGCTTTCGTAATTGTCCAGATTGCGAAGATCGTATTTGGCCAGATCCCAGTTGAGATAGGGCGTGGCGGCCTGGTTGTTCCGGTAGGCACTGATGTCTTCGCCAATGACCAGAATCCGCTGCTGCTGAATGTGCCGGTCGATGGGTGAGGTTTTGACCTGTAACGCACTGAGTCGTCCTAACTCCCATCTCGGAACCAGTCCCAGGGCACCTTGGTAGAGGATGAGCAGCGTAAAGACAAAGACGCCCAGAAAAATCAGTTCGGCCATCCACTCCCGGCGGATGCCCTGAAAATAATACGAAGCAAAAAAGGCCAGGGCTGGCACAAAGCTGATGAACAGCATCGGTGCCAGAAAAGGCATCAGCGCCACCGAGACTATGGCTGTGACCGCCCAGATCATCATAATTTGCTGACACCGTTGCTGGAAGTTGACATACCGGGTCGTTTGCCGGAACAGACTCAGCAACCCCAGGGTCCCCATCGCAAAGGGCAGAAACATCGACGCCAGCAACGTCTGGAAGTCGGTCAGGTCATATTGCCGGACCCGAAAAACCGACGACAACAGATTGCGGTTCAGGTCGGTGAGGCTGTCGGCCAGGTAATAGTACAAAACCGTCAGCAAAATCGGGAAAGCAAAACCGAAAATCAGCAGCGAATGTTGCCGGAAACTTGCCCCGGTAAACAGCAGCAACGCCATCAGCGCCCAGAGAATGAACAGGGCGGAAGGCAGGTAAAACAGGGCGGCCAGACTGATGTAAAAACCGACTTCAAACACTTCGTCGGTGGCACCCCGCCGGTCCATCTGTTTGATAATCGTTCCGAAAGCCAGCAGCAGAAACGTGGTGGAAAGCAAAACCGGTGACAGGGTGCTGCAATCGAACGACATGTTCAGAAACAAGGCGTAGATCAGGCCGGGAATCCAGTTGCGATCCGGGTAGATATCCCGGGC
Organism: Larkinella punicea; assembly: GCF_003334855.1. GTDB lineage: Bacteria > Bacteroidota > Bacteroidia > Cytophagales > Spirosomataceae > Larkinella > Larkinella punicea. The sequence goes on along the minus strand of NZ_QOWE01000007.1, from coordinate 160,313 downwards.
GTTCATCATCCAGTTAAAATAGAAAACCTGAAAAGCCGCCACCGCCGTCCCGGCAACGTGATAGGCCAGGAGCGACCGCCCGAAAGTAAGGTCCAGAAGCCAGTAGACCAGCGCCGATAGCGGACTGACACTGTCCCAGATGTCGCGGTACAGCAGATTGCCGTTGTTCATCTGTTCGCCCACCAGCATCCAGTTCAGTTCCGGAATGAGCAGCGGAGGAGCCGACAGTAGAAACGGCAGACGAATCAGAACCAGCAAAAGCAACAGACTGACGATCTGAAGGGTGGCATTAACCCGAAAAAAACTTAACAAGCGACTAGTTGGTTTACCGTATGGAACCCGAAATGGAACGACGAAATTAAACCTTTCAGGTGAAAGAAGTCGAATAAAAGGCGGATATTTGCAGGGTGTTGAGTGAATAATGAACACTGAATAATGAATAGTGAATAACGAAATAGGATTTCTGATTCCTATTGAGCGGTCCCCTCATTATTCATTAATTTTAAAAGAGTATGGAATCGAAACGACAACAGAAAGTATCGAGGCTGTTGCAGAAAGACCTGAGTGAAATCTTTCAGCGCGATAGCCGACACCTGTTCAACGGCGCCTTTATCACCGTGACGAACGTACGGGTGTCACCCGATTTTAGCATTGCCCGGGTGTATCTGAGCTTTCTGGTAACGCCTAATAAAGAATTGCTGCTGGAATCGATCAAGGAAAAAGGCAAGGCCATTCGCCAGCAACTCGCCGACCGGGTGCGCCACCAGCTTCGGATTATGCCGGAACTGCATTTTTACCTGGACGATACCGCCGAATACGCAGCCAAAATGGACGCGATTTTCGCGAATCTCGACATCCCACCCGCACCGGAGGAAGAAGACGAAGAGTAACGTTTGGACCACACCATGAACCTTCCCCTCTGGATTGCCCGTCGGTATTTTTTCTCGAAACGCAAGCGTAGTTTCATCAATTTGATTTCGCTGGTATCGATGCTGGGCGTAGGGGTAGGCACGATGGCACTCGTGGTCGTCCTGTCGGTTTTTAACGGCATGGAAGAGCTAAACCGGATGATTTTCAAGACGTTCGAAGCGGACTTGACCGTGGCCCCGGCGCAGGGAAAACGCCTAACGGTTTCGCCCGCTATGTTGCAGAACATCCGGAAAAACGGGGAGGTTTTGCTCATCACGCAGGTGATCGAAGACAATGCCCTGGCGCGTTACCGCGAGGGGCAGACGGTGGTGAAGCTGAAAGGAATCGACAATTCGTATTTGCAACGCCGGCAACTGGACACGGCTTTGGTGGAAGGAAAACTGCGGTTGCAGGAAAATGGCGTCGATTACGCGCTGGTAGCCGAGGGTGTGCGAAATGCGTTGCTGATTTCACCCGAAGACATCCTGACGCCCCTCGAACTCTGGTATCCGCAAAACCGCAAAACCTACACGGTTTTGTCGGCCGATGCCTTTAATCAGGCTAATTTTTTGGTTTCGGGCGTATTTTATATTGAAGATAATTTTAACGATTACGTGTTGGCCCCGCTCAGTGTGGTTCGGGAACTGGTTGGCTATCAGCCCAATCAGATCTCTTCGCTGGAAGTGCAGGTGAAGCCGGAAACCGACATTGCGTCGTTGAAAAAGACGTTGCAGCAGCAATTGGGATCGACGGTAGTGATCAAAGACCGGGATGATTTGAACCCGGATCTGTTTCGGGCCATTCGGGTCGAGAAGTTGTTTGTAACCGTAACGCTGGGTTTTCTGGTGCTAATTGCATCGATCAATATCTTTTTCTCGTTGTCGATGCTGGCCATTGAAAAGAAAGACGATGTGGCCATTCTGTATGCGATGGGTGCGTCGCCCTCGCTGGTTCGGCGGATTTTTCTGTTCGAAGGTTCCATTGTCGCCTGTATTGGCGGTGTTGTGGGCCTGGTGATTGGGATTGCGTTGTGTCTGTTGCAGCAGCGGTTTGGCTTCGTATCGATGGGCATTGAGAGTTCGCTCATCGACGCGTATCCGGTGAAACTTCAGGCGAACGATCTGGTTCTTACGACCTTGATCGTGATTGTCGTGACCATTGTGGTATCCTGGTTTCCGGCTCAAAAAGCGGCTGCGGTTTCCAAAGCCGTTGACAGTGTGCAGTAGAGGAATGGAAAAATATTTACTAAAAAACGAATTTCCCCGTTTTGATAAGGCTAAGTGAATGATCTGTATGCTTAAAATTATCCGAAATATCGGGTTCGTCCTTCTTATTTTCATCAGCAGCCCGTGGGCACTGGGACAGAATCGCGCGGGTGATGCCGACAAAAAAAACGCTCCGCTCACGGTCAACGGCCCCTATAACGCCACCCGGACATTACCCCACGATTTGCTGCATACCAAGCTTGATCTGAGCTTCGACTGGGTGCGCCAGTGGGTCCACGGCATTGCCCGGTTGCGGTTTAAACCGCACTTTTATCCCCAGAATACGCTGGACGTTGATGCCAAAGGCTTTGAAATCAAGGGCGTTTTTCTGCTCGATACGTTGAAAACCGGCGAAACGGTTTTCGATACGCTTAATTACACCTACAACGACCGGCAAAAGATTCACGTTCTGCTGCCCCGAACCTACACCCGTGCCGATACCTTCGATATTCAGATTGTTTATACCGCCAAACCGAACGAACGACCATTGGGAGGCAGTGCGGCCATTTCGCAGGATAAAGGACTGTATTTTATCAACCACGACGGAGCGGAACCGAACAAACCCCGCCAGATCTGGACGCAGGGCGAAACCGAGGCCAATTCGTGCTGGTTTCCGACCATCGACACGCCCAATGAGAAAATGACGCAGGAGATTTACCTGACCGTCGAGAACAAATACCGGACGCTTTCCAACGGCAAACTCATTTCGTCAACGGTCAATCAGGACAGTTCGCGCACCGATTACTGGCGACAAACCTTGCCCCATTCCCCCTATCTGGCGATGATTGCCGTGGGCGATTTTGCCTACGTCAAGGATTCGCTGGCGGCAACACCCGAGCGGGGACCGCTGGAAGTGAGCTATTATGTGGAACCCGCCTACGAAAAAGACGCCCGCGCCATTTTTGGCCGGACGCCCGCGATGATCGAGTTTTTCGAGAAAAAATTCGGCGTGCCGTACGTCTGGGAGAAATACAGCCAAATTGCCGTGCGTGATTTTGTTACCGGCGCGATGGAAAACACCACGGCGACGGTTCACGGTGAAACCGTTCAGATGGACGGACGGCAACTGGTGGATGGCAATTCCGACGATGTGATTTCGCACGAACTCTCGCACCACTGGTTCGGAAACCTGACCACCGCCGAGTCGTGGGCCAACCTGCCGCTGAACGAAGCCTTTGCCACCTACGCCGAATACCTCTGGCGGGAACACAACGAAGGCACGTATTCGGCCGATATGCACGGTCTGGATGATCTGAATCAGTACATTGCCGAATCGGAAACCAAGCAGGAACCGCTGATCCGGTACCGCTACACCGACCGCGAGCAGATGTTCGACAGCCATTCGTATGCCAAAGGGGGCCGGGTGCTGCACCTGCTCCGCCGAACGATTGGCGACGATGCTTTTTTTGAATCCCTGACGCTGTACCTGAAACGCCACCGGTTCAAAACCGCCGAAATCAGCGATTTACGCGAAGTTTTTGAAGAAGTGACCGGCGAAGACCTGAACTGGTTTTTTGACCAGTGGTTCCTGAAACCGGGCCATCCGGTGATCAAGATCGAAAAAGAATACCGGCAGGGGGGCGTGCAGTTGACGGTTATTCAGCAACAGGATTCGACCAAAACCCCGATTTACCGCCTGCCGGTGAAAGTGGATCTGTGGGTAAAAGGGCAGAAGAAAAGCTACGATGTGGTGGTCGATAAAGCCAAACAGGTGCTGAATTTTACAGTGGAGCAACGTCCGGATTTGATCGTATTCGACGCGGATCACCGGATTGTGGGAACCGTTGAGCAGGAAAAAAACAAGCCGGAATTGTTGTTTCAGTTTTACCACACCGACAATTACCGCGACAAATACGAGTCCATCACCCGGCTGGAAGACAAAAGCAACCTGATCGACTCGACGGTTCGACACATGATGATGGATGCCATGCAGGATAAATTCTGGAAAATCCGTCAGGTGGCCGTAGGGAATTTTGCGGAATACGACGGCCAGGAGTTTGCGGAAGTAGAGCGGATTGTCCAGAGCAAAGCCCGCAACGACGAACGTTCGCTGGTGCGGCAGGAAGGCATCAACACGCTGGCTTCCTACGCCGACAATGTCAACGACCCGCTGTTCCGGGAAGCGCTCAACGATACGTCGTATGCTGTCGTGTCGTCGGCGCTGGATTCCTATTTGTTGTCAAAACCGGGAGACGCCAATGAAATTGCCGCCCGTTTTGAGAATGTCCCCAATGGCGACATCGTAACGGCGGTGGCCAATTATTACGCCAATTCGACCGATACAAGCCGCTATACCTGGTTCATCAACAAGATGAGCACCATGAAATCGCAGGATCTCTACAACTTTTTGCAGGTCTTCGGCAAATACCTGATTCGATCCGGGTCCGACACCCAGCGGCAGGCCATTCCGATGCTGGAAGTGATGGCGCGCACAAGTCCGGCGTATTTTGTGCGGTTTGGAGCCTATCAGGTGCTGGGTTTATTGCAGGACATCGAAGGCGTCAAATCCATGCGGAAAGACATTCGCCTGAGCGAGCGCGACCCGAAACTAAAGGAAATGTATGAGCAGTTTAAAGATTTTTAAAACCGTATTAGTTAAAAGCAAAACCCAGAAAACTCCTATGAAGAAACGATTTTTTACTTCGATTTTATGTGCTTTTATCGGCCTTTCCGTTGCGCTGGCCGCGGGTCCGATTGACGGGAAGTGGGTCGGAAAAATAGGTGACGATTATGCGTTGACCCTGGACCTGAAAACGGACGGCAACCAACTGACCGGAACCATCGGCAATGCGAATGGCGGCCTTCCCATCAAAGAGGGAAAGGTGGATGGCACTAGTTTTTCGTTCAAAACAGAATACGATGGAAATGTGATTCCCGTTAAAGGGACCGTTGAGGGTGACAAAATGATTCTGTCCGTCAATTACAATGGCAGCGAGGTTCCCGGAACCCTGATGCGTCAGGGCGGTTCTTCCAGCACGGCAACCGCCAGTCGTCCGCGGGCAAAACCCGAAGAAACCGAAGTGTGGGATCCGGTTCCGAAAGTCGTTACAACGGGCAAAACACCCCTCGATGCGCCTTCTGACGCAGTGATTCTTTTTGACGGCAAAAACCTGGATCAGTGGGTGACGGTGAAAGACAAATCGCCCGCCAACTGGACGGTTTCCAAAGGCGTTCTGACCGTCAATAAGGCCGCCGGTAACATCGAAACCAAGCGGTCGTTCACGAACTATCAGCTTCACATCGAATGGAAGATTCCCGAGAAAATCTCATTGACCGGCCAGAGCCGGGGCAACAGCGGTATCTTCCTGGCGTCTACCGGCCCCGGTGATGCGGGCTATGAGTTGCAGGTGCTGGATTCGTACGAAAACAAAACCTACTCGAACGGACAGGCGGGAAGCATTTACAAACAGGCGATTCCGCTGGCCAACGCCAGCAAAAAACCGGGCGAATGGCAGGTGTACGACGTGATCTGGAATGCTCCGAAATTCAACGCCGATGGCTCGGTGCAGACCCCGGCCCACGTGACGGTTATTCACAACGGCGTAGTGGTGCAGAACAACTACGAACTGAAGGGCGAAACGACGTACATCGGGCAACCCCAATACAAAAAGTACGAATCGGCACCGATCAAGTTGCAGGCTCACGGTGATAAAAGCGAACCGATCAGCTTCCGGAACATCTGGGTTCGGGAGTTATAGGTTTCTGATTACGAATGATGGATTTTAGAGAAAGGGGTGGCTGTAGCTGCCCTTTTTCCGTTTTAGAAAAAGTTAAAAAACTCGATTTACCACCTCCGGCCACTACGAAAAGCAAGAAGCAGCAGAAGATTTTCTTCTAAACGGAAACAGGCTGACTTAATATCCGAAACGGTGTGAAACGTTAACATTTAAGGTGAAAATGTTGACACCCTACCGGTCATAAGGAGGGAATTTCTTAACCTTAGTCTATGGCACACAGACCAAAGTGAGGATACTAGAGTACTAATCTGGTAAGTACTAAGGCGACAGAGTGCCTTTTGCCGCGATTATCACGCCAATCTAAACCGGGGTTTGTTCAAGTAATTGGTAAAATGTATTAGTTTTAGCAATGCAATGAGTAGCAGTCATAATTTTATAGTCTAAGCACCCACAAAGGTAAGACTAACTGCATCTTGCCATTTTTATAAAAAAGCCTTGCCCTTATAAATAAATAGATTATGAAATATAGCCACAAGCAATTAATATTTGCGAAATATTTAATGGAACGAATTGGGTTTAAAGATGAAGATAAAATATTAGATTATCTTGAACATTTGGAGTTACTGTATGGTAAATGGGTAGATTATACTAATCATGGTGACTGGAATTTTACAGTAAGCGATTGTATACAAATGCTACTCGATGAAGTAAAAATTAAATCAGAAAAAAAATCTATCGAAAAAAAATCTATCGAAAAAAAGGATTTAAAAAATCATACCTATACAGCTACAGACTTATCCAATTTTGTTTTTTGTCCAATAAGCTATGTCATTCAGAAATCTTTTAAAATAACTAATCCGTCAGGTCAAGAATACACAGAGACCGGAAGACAGCTACATGAACAATTAAGGCTAATAAATAAAAAAATACCGGTTGGAGTACATGAAAAAGATACAATGACACACGAAGTTTACAATGACGAAATTATTCGTAAAATTCGTAAATCAGAAATAATTTTTTGTGGACATGGAAGCGAAAATATATATTTTTCTAATCCAGAAGAAAAGTATTCAGGCCAACCTGATTATATATTCAAAGACGATGAGGGTACATATTTCGTAGTTGAAGAAAAGTTTATCTATATAAACAGTGAAAGAAAAAGGGATTTTCATCTGAACCATTTAGCTCAATTGTATTCATATATAAAATATATAAATCAGTACAAAATAAAATATGGCTACTTAATTTATTGGTATTACAATTTTCCAAATAATCACCTTCCTATGGTTATGTCAGTAAAAATAAGAAAAACTGAAGAAAATATACGAAGTTCTGATTTTTTAGACCAAGTATTTATTGACCTAAAAAAGCTAGATGATGGTGATAATGAAATTTTTGATGTTAATACACTTAATATGAAAAAATGTGCTGGCTGCGTTGTAAATAAATATTGCAATCATAAAACAGGAGTGTACAACGATTATACTTTACCTTACAACACAAATTATATACAACTTCATTATCCAAAATTTCCTGAAGAATTAAAAAAAAACAGATAAAAATTAATAATGAAGTGCAATATATGTCAGTATATTGATTGGAATACTAGATTTTCGGCTTGAAAATATTTTCCCGTTGCCTGTCTTGCGCTCTACGCATTTTAGCTGTTGCCGATGTATGGTAAAATTTGCGTTCTGGCTACATGTGTCTAATTTGTGGGCTCAACGTTGCACGATCATCGTCAGTGGAATTTGTCCAGCACTCGTTAAAATTTCACCTTGGTCTGTGGCACACAGACCAAGGTGAAGGCTCACCAAACCTGAGTAGCTACAGTGGTTTTGGGCCGGGCCGCAAACCGGAATCAATCCCTCCGCTCCGTCGTTATGATTTTGATACGGAGACGATATTTCGTTATTTGCGAGCGTCGTTTTCTGCCCGTTGCGCAGACCGTTTTCCGGCAACTTACCAATGAATAAACCAGAAAAGAAACTGTTTTTGCTGGATGCACTGGCGTTGATTTACCGCGCCCATTTTGCCTTCAGCAAAGCCCCCCGCATCACCTCCAGGGGCCTGAATACCAGTTGCGTATTCGGATTTACGAACGCCATGCTGGAGATTCTTCAAAAGGAAAAACCGACCCACATCGGCGTTGCGTTCGATAGCAGCAAAAAGACCTTCCGGCACGAGGCTTTTGTGGAATACAAGGCCAACCGTCAGGCCATGCCCGAGGACATTAGCATCGCCATTCCGTACGTGAAAAAGCTGGTGGAAGCCATGAACATTCCGATTCTGATTCTGGATGGCTACGAAGCGGATGACATCATCGGAACGCTCGCCAAACGGGCGTCGAAGGCTGGTTTCGAGGTGTTTATGATGACGCCGGATAAAGATTACGGCCAGCTCGTCGAAGAACACGTCTACATTTACCGCCCGGCGTTCATGGGAAAAGGAGCCGAGAAACTGGGGGTGAAAGAAGTACTTGATCGCTGGCAGATTCAGGAAATCAGTCAGGTGACCGACATGCTGGGGCTCATGGGCGATTCGGTCGATAATATTCCGGGGATTCCGGGCGTCGGCGAGAAAACCGCTCAGAAACTCGTGGCCGAATTTGGCAGCGTCGAAAACCTGATTGCCAATGCCGACAAACTGAAAGGCAAGCTGAAAGAGAACGTGGTGCAGTTTGCCCAGCAGGGCCTTTTGTCGAAGCAACTGGCCACCATTCACCTCGACGTTCCGCTCGATTTTAACGAAGAAGCCCTGCTCCATACCGAACCTGACAAACCCAAACTGTCGGCCTTGCTGGACGAACTCGAGTTCCGGCAATTGCGTCGGAGGCTGGTGGGCGAGGACGATTCCGAACCCAGCCCGTTTCCGGTGGCTCCGGCCAAACCGAGTGCCAAAGGGCAGATGGGCCTGTTCGATGAAGCGGTTTTGGCCCCCGCAGCAAGCCCGGCTGCGAATGCGTCCGGGACGGAGGGATTGCCGTTTACATTCGATAAAAAACCGGGTGTTGGGGCCGACATTTCGGCCTTCGAAAAAGGTGCCCGGCCGCAGGCAATTGCCAACACGGACGATATGCAGTCGGACTGGACGGAAGTGGAACCGGATGACCGACAGCCTGAACCCCGGCGCACGATTGATTCGGTCGTTCACGATTACCGGCTGGTCGACACCCCCGCGTTGCGGAAAAGTCTGGTGCATTACCTGAATCAGCAGGATACCTTGTGTTTCGATTCGGAAACGACCTCAACCGATCCCGTCGAGGCCGATCTGGTGGGATTGTCGTTTGCGTACCGCAAGGGCGAAGCGTTTTACGTGCCGGTACCGGCTGATCGGGAAGAAGCGCAGGCGATTGTCGAAGAGTTTCGGTCGGTTTTTGAAAATGCGGAGATCATCAAGGTTGGCCAGAACCTGAAATACGACATGCTGATGCTGAAAAAATACGGCATCGAAGTGCAGGGCAAGCTGTTCGATACGATGGTGGCGCATTACCTGATCGAACCGGAGCAGCGGCACAACATGGACATGATGGCGATGACGCACCTGAATTACGAACCGGTTTCGATCGAAACGCTGATTGGCAAGAAAGGGCCGAAGCAGTTGTCGATGCGCGATGTCGAAATTCAGAAAGTGGTCGAATACGCCGGGGAAGATGCCGACATTACCCTGCAATTGAAAGACACCTTTTTGCCACTGCTGGAGAAAAATCAGCTCACCAAACTGTTCTACGAAGTTGAAATGCCGCTGGTTCGCGTCCTCGGCGACATGGAACTGGGGGGCGTGAAAGTGGATATGAACGCCCTGGCCGAGCTTTCGGCGACGCTCGAAACCGACATCCGGCAGGTGCAGGGCGAAATTTATGAACTGGCGGGTGGCCCCTTCAATGTGGGATCGCCCAAACAGTTGGGCGAGGTGTTGTTTGACAAACTCAAGCTGGACAGCAAAGCGAAAAAGACTAAAACCGGGCAGTATGCCACCGGCGAGGAGATTCTGACCGATCTGGAAGCGGATCACGAAATTGCCCGGAAGATTCTGGATTACCGCGAACTGGTGAAGTTGAAAAACACCTATGTCGATGCGCTTCCGCTCATGATGAGTAAACACGACGGCCGGATTCATACCTCGTTCAACCAGGCGGTGGCGGCAACGGGGCGTTTGAGTTCGACCAATCCCAACCTGCAAAACATCCCGATCCGGACGCCCCGGGGTCGTGAAATCCGGAAGGCTTTTGTGCCCCACAGCGACGATTTTCTGATCATGTCGGCGGATTATTCGCAAATCGAACTGCGCATCATGGCGGCTTTCAGCGGGGATCAAACCATGCTGGATGCGTTCAACAACGGCATCGACATTCACACCCAAACCGCCAGCAAGGTGTTTAAAGTACCGCTAACAGAGGTCGATTCAGACATGCGCCGGAAGGCCAAAATGGTCAATTTCGGGATCATCTACGGGATTTCAGCGTTCGGCCTTTCGCGCCGGTTGCGGATTCCGCGCCGGGAAGCGGCCGAAATTATTCAGGAATATTTTGCCGGTTTTCCGGCCATTAAAGAGTATATGGATGGGGCGATTGCAAAGGCCCGCGAATGCGAATACGCCGAAACCATTTTGGGCCGACGCCGGTATTTGCGCGACATCAATTCCCGGAACATGACCGACCGGAGTTTTGCCGAGCGCAACGCCATCAACGCGCCCATCCAGGGATCGGCGGCCGATATGATCAAGATTGCGATGATCAACATCGACAAGTTTATTCGGGAAAACCGTCTGAAGTCGCGCATGATTCTGACGGTCCATGATGAACTGGTCTTCGATGCCCACAAGGATGAACTGGAGCTGTTGAAGGAAAACGTCGGAGAACTGATGCGAACGGCGATTCCGCTGGCGGTCAAGATGGAAACCGGTATTGGAATTGGCGAAAACTGGCTGGTGGCACATTGAAACAACCTGCCCAGATGAGCGGAAACCACTTCGTTATTCGATGTTTAGTATTCAATATTTATTAAAATCAACGCCAACTATGAGATGATGCCCTTGCCTAACAGTTGTTTAAGTGCCAGCGGCACGTAATGTTAATAGCAAATCGGTATTTTAAGAGCTCCAGGCGTGCCGGAGGTACGCGATATAGGCTGAGTTGCGTACCTCCGGCACGCCTGGAGCTCTTAAAATACCGATTTGCTATTAACATCGGACCCCTCCGGGGTCAATAATCTCACGGTTTGCTTTAAAATCAAAAAATGAATATCGAATATTGAACATTGAATATCGAAGTGTTTGAATTCGGGTTCATAAAGAATTAACAAGGTTACCGGGACGGAAGCCTTGTTTTTTTGTTAGTATTGAATCACTAATCCCTCGAAGCATGAAAAACATACTGGTTCCCACTGATTTTACCGGCACTTCCAATTTGGCCCTGGCCTGGGCGAAATTCATTGCCCAACACTATATCAACGATGGTCATGAAACGACGCTGGTGCTGGCGCACGTCACGCAGCCTTTTATTCCGGACACTACGTTGCCAACGGGCGAAGTAGGAGCGGGCATTCTGGCGGCTCAGGAAATGGAAGACGTTGGCGAGTTAAACCTGCAGGAGTTGGCCGAACAACTTGAACGGGAAGGGTTTGCGACCCGGATTGAAAACCGCTTTGGATCAATCGACGACGAAATTGTGGAGGTGGCCGATGAGTTGCAGCCGGATCTGATCGTGATGGGGCGGAGCCACATCGATACGTTTTTTGACTGGCTGGCGGGGAGTTCGGCGGCTGATGTGGCCATGACGGCCCACTGCCCGGTTTTGGTGGTGCCAACGCTGGAACACGGCGAAAGCCATCCGGTTCGGCTGGAAAACATCGTGTATGCAACCCAACTGGAGTTTGACGAAAACCACATCCTGAGGCCCGTCGTCCAGCTTGCCCGGATGTTTGAGTCCAAATTAAGACTCGTGAAAATCAAGGCCCTCAACCAGCCCAATGTGTATGACGACCGCCAGTTTCTGGATCAGATCGAAGCCGAATTTGGCCGGGAGCGGTTTGTGGAAGACACGGTGGATGCTGATAATGTGAAAGAAGGATTGACGAAATACAACAAAACCCACCAGGTCGATCTGCTGATTATGGCCACCCGCGAACGGGATTTCCTGAGCAAATTGCTGAATCCCAGCCTGACCAAACGCATGGTGCTAAGTTCCGACATACCGGTTTTGGTGTATCACGCGAAAGAAAACTACTAGTACCTCTGGACTTTAGTCCGTGGGTACCTGAAAACGATGGGCAGACGCCGGTACAAACATTCTGAAAAAAAAGTGGGAACCTCGCCGGGTTCCCTCATTTACGTTGGTCAGGATACCGACTACAAAACGGCAATCCGGCGAATTCTCTATAACGAAGCCAGCTATACCGTCGAAACCCTGAAGCGCCTGGATTCCTGCGGGCGACCGACTGACGGTTCACCATTCGTCTCCTGGCTCAACGTGGATGGCATTCACGAGCCCGCTGTGGTGGAGCGCATTGGCCAGCAATATCAATTGCACCCCTTGTTGCTCGAGGATGTTATGAATTCCCAGCAAAAGCCCAAAGTGGAAGAATACGACGGTGCTTACGTGTTTTCAACGCTTAAAATGCTGCATTTCAATTCTGATACGCAGGAGTTGGAAAATGAACACCTGAGTTTTGTGTTGGGGAAAAACTACCTGATCTCGTTTCAGGAGGAACGAAAAGTCGATTTGTTTCAGCCTGTTCTCGACCGCATCGAGGCTTCGGCGGGGAAAACCCGGCGCAACGGCCCCGATTATCTGCTTTATGCCCTGATGGATCTGGTGGTTGACCACTATTTTGTGGTGCTGGATAGCATCGGCGAAAAGCTCGAAATTCTGGAGAACAGCATCATTCAGCAGGTGGCCGGGCAGCAAACCCTGACGCGGCTGTATACTCTGAAACGCGAACTGACGTTGATGCGGAAAGTGGTCTGGCCCGTTCGCGAAATGATCAACCGGCTGATTCTGGAAGACAGTGAACTGATTCGTCCGGCCACCATGCCTTTTCTCCGCGATCTGTATGACCATGTGGTTCAGGTGCTCGACAGCATCGATTCCTACCGCGAACTGGCCACCGGTTTGCTGGATGTATACTTGTCGACGCTCAGCAACCGGATGAATGCCGTCATGAAAACGCTGACGATTTTTTCGGCTATTTTTATGCCGCTGACGTTTATTGTGGGCGTCTATGGAATGAATTTTGACAACATGCCGGAACTCCGCACCCAAAACGGCTATTTTGTCGTCATGGGCATCATGGTCGTTCTGACGGTTTTAATGGTTATTTATTTCCGCCGAAGGCGGTGGTTTTAGGTGATACAGTTTTTATGACAATTCAGGATTTTGGGATCAATACATCTGAGGTGTATCCGGTGACGGACAGCCGTCAGGTGTTGTCGCCGACGCAGAACGGGGCGGCAGAACCGGTTTTTTTTGCCATTCAGGGCGAACACCACGACGGGCATCGGTTCATTACGGAATTATACAAGAAGAACGTCCGGCAGTTTGTGGTCGAGACGGCCGCTTTGACGCCCGACCTGCGGCACGAATTGGCGCAATTGCCCGACGCCCGCATCCACGAGGTGGGCAGCAGCCTGAAAACTTTGCAGGAATTAGCCGCCGAACACCGCAGCCGGTTTACGATTCCGGTGGTCGGCATCACGGGAAGCAACGGCAAAACCATCGTGAAAGAATGGCTGGCGCAGGTGCTGTCGCCCGATTTCCGGATTCAGAAAAGCCCGAAAAGCTACAACTCCCAACTGGGGGTTCCGCTCTCGGTGTGGCCGCTGAACGAAAACCATACGCTGGGGATTTTTGAAGCGGGGATTTCGAAACCGGCTGAAATGCAGGCGCTTCAATCCATTATCAACCCCACGGTTGGCATTTTTACGAACGTCGGCCCGGCCCACGACGAAGGTTTCCGAAGCCAGAAGCAGAAAGTGGCCGAAAAGCTCCGTCTGTTCCGCAAAGCGGAGACGCTGATTTACCGGAAATCGTATTCGGAAATTGACGAAGAAATTCACTTGCTGCTCAAAGCCGTCAACCCAACCATTCGGCTGATCAGTTGGTCGACTGACCAGGCCGCAGCCGTTCCGGTTTCCTATGCGCTGAAGCCGATCGGTACGCAAATCAGTGTGCAATGGGAGGGACGGAACTATCGGGTTGAGGTGCCGTTTTCTGATTCTGCATCGCTCGAAAATGCGACGCACGTCCTGCTGGCCACACTGGTTTTGGGCGTTACGGACGCGAACCTTCTGCGGGAGCGGTTTGCCCGTTTGCGGCCCGTGTCGATGCGGCTGGAATTGAAAGAAGGCATTCACCGCAACCTGCTGATCGACGACACCTATAACAACGACCTCGCCGGTTTGTCAATTGCGCTTGATTTTCTGAACCAGCAGGATGCATCCCGCCAGAAAGTGCTGGTTCTGTCGGATCTGCTCGAAACCGGGATGAAACCGGACGAACTCTATCCGGCCATTGCGCGAATGGTGGCCGAAAAAGGCGTCAGCCAACTGGTTGGCGTCGGGCCGGAAATGGGGGGGTATCAATCGGTTTTTACGGTGCCAACCCGGTTTTATGCGACCACCAACGCGCTTTTGCAATCCGGTTACCTGAATGAATTGACGGATTCGGTGATTCTGGTGAAGGGCGCAAGGCGGTTTTCGTTTGAAAGCGTGGTCAGCCGTTTTGTGCAGAAATCGCACCGGACGGTTTTGGAAATAAACCTCGACGCCCTCACCCACAACCTGAATTTTTACCGGAACAAAGTCGGTTCGCAGACCAAAATCATGGTGATGGTGAAGGCCTTTGCCTACGGCAGCGGCAGTGCCGAGGTGGCCAGTCTGCTGCAATACCACCGTGTCGACTACCTGGCCGTAGCCTATGCCGACGAGGGCGCGGGGCTTCGTCAGAATGGGATTACGCTGCCCATTCTGGTGATGAATCCGGCACCGGAGTCGTTTCGGCAACTGCTTGATTATAACCTGGAACCGGAGATTTTCAGCTTTCGGATTCTGGAAGAATGGAGGCAGTTTCTGAAAGAAGAACATCCGCAACAGGGTGCTGAAAAACCGGTTGTAAAATACCCGCCTATTCACATCAAGCTCGATACGGGAATGCACCGGCTGGGTTTCCTGCCCGGCGAAATAACCGCTCTGGGGGAAGTCTTGACAGCTAATCCAGATCTTCGGGTGGCTTCGGTATTCAGTCATCTGGCGGGCTCCGACGAAGCGGAACACACGGCTTTTTCGCAGGAACAATACCGGCAACTGATCGCAGGTGCGACGCGACTTGAACAAATTCTGGGGTATCGCCCGCTGCGGCATTTACTCAACTCGGCGGGCATTGTGCGTTTGCCCGACTTCAAACTGGACATGGTTCGGCTCGGAATCGGACTGTATGGCGTTGAAGTGAGTAAACTGGAACCGCAACAGGTTCAGGCGGTGGGCACGTTGAAAACCATCATCAGCCAGATCAAAGACCTCAAAGCCGGAGAAACCGTGGGCTACAGTCGCCGGGGTGTTCTGACCCGCGACGCCCGCATCGCCACGCTGGCAGTCGGCTATGCCGATGGCTACGACCGTCGGTTGGGCAACGGCGTCGGGCAGGTTTGGGTCAATGGCGTTTTGTGCCCCACGGTGGGCAGTGTCTGCATGGATATGACGATGATCGATGTATCCGAAACGCAGGCGCAGGAGGGAGACGAAGTCATTTTGTTTGGTCAGCCGATTTCGATTGCGGATCTGGCGGAGCGCATCGGGACCATTCCTTACGAAATTCTGACGGGGGTAAGCGAGCGGGTGAAGCGGGTTTTCTACCGGGAATAATAAAAAAGCCCGCCAGCCGGAATCCGACTGACGGGCCTCATCTGTCCCCACAAACCGCTCTCACAGGGTTCTTCCAAGTTGGTAGATCAGCGTCTGCCCAACTTTTTTTTCCAGAGTAGAGAAGCTAGACAAGAGAGTAAAGACCAACTCAACTGGATTACTTTTTCTTTACTCTCTTGTCTATCCTCTTTACTCTCAGAAAAATCTATTTCGGTAATTTGGCTCGGGCTGCTTCCAGGGCCTGTTTTTTCACTTCAAGTTCTTTGGCCGAATTGACCTGATCGTTTTTGTTGGTCTCCGTATCGCGGGTCAACTGCTCCAGTTCGCGGACGTTCTCGTCCATCTTTTTCACCAGATTGTCTTTCTCTTTTTTGTTCCGTTCCAGATCCCGAACCAGCTTTTCGCCCTGTTTGACCAGTTTTTCCTGCTTTTTCTGGGCTTCGTTAAACGTATCATCCGCGAGTTTGATGTCGTAATTGATGCGCGTGCGCTCCGCAAAATCTTTGAGCAGGGTTTCCACCTGATCGTACATCGTGCTGCCCGGTTTCACATAATCGGCATTGCCTTTGTCGACGGCCAGAAAAACCGTGGCCTTTGCTTTGTCGGCGGTTACCTTGCTGGCCACGTTTAAAGGCTCGTTGGACAGCGCCGGAATGTTGGCGGCTGGCACCTTATAAACGCCACTGCGACCTGTGGTTACTTTTCCGTACGATTTCAGCAACGTCTCCCATTCTTTTTCAACAAATTTTCCTTCGATCGGTAGATTGAGGGAAAGACCCACCAGCGAAATCTGGTCTACTTTTTCGGTAGCCGACGACACGGTTTGGGCCAGAACAGACGGTGAAATCAGCAAAAAACCGATCAGGCCTGAGAAAATCAATACGGGTAAGAACGACTTAAACAAATGTGCTTTCATTAGTGTAACGATGGATAAACTGGTTTTCGTGTAATTAAAATTCGTTTCTTCCTGTCAGACAGGGTGGTGGCAAACAGGTACAGATCGCCCCCGGCGGCTAAGCTAAGCTTTTTACGCAGAGTCTCAGTGGATTCCGGAAAATTCCGGACGCTCAGGTTGGCTTTCCCGTCTGGTAAAAAAACGTGAACCGCTTTGCGATCCGGTTTACAATTTCCCAGTATTTCAAAGGATCGGCCGGGAAAGTCCGGAACTAGTCGATCACTCGTATACAAGTGACTGTTAGGGGCCAGTTTGAACAAACCCAACCGCTCGGCAACGATCCGAAAGGCGCCTGCTTTTAATAGAGACGCATTGGGCTCGTATAAGTAACGCAGCGGATCGCTAAATTGAACATCAGCGGTTCGTTCATCGTTTCGGCGGTAAATAAACACGCTGTCCGGTGCCGCCGAACGGAGGTTGACCGCCCTCACCTCAATCTCCGGATTTTCACGGCCCGCCAGAACAAAGAGTACTTCTTTGCACTCGTTGTCGACCGAAACCACATGCACCGCCGACACATCAGGGAGTTGCCGGATCACCAGCTCAATGTCGATCAGGGGCGACGTTTTCAACAAAACCGCTTTCGTTTTGTGGCGAAAACCGGTTGGGTCACCGGGGCGGTACCAGTCCAGAATATTGGGTTCACAATCCTCCAGCCGGACGACCTTGCCGCCCTGCTGATCGCGACGGGCCGGGTCCAGATACATCCAGTCGGCGGTTTCGGCAAACGCGGTCAAAAAGGCGGTTGCGTTGGTGTCCAGGCCCGATTGATGCGGAAATTCAATGTTATTTCCCCCCAGTTTGGGCAGGTTATAGGCGGCCAGTTCGGCCAGATTGGGCTGTTGTTCGATGTAAATGACCCGCTCGGCGTGGCGGGAAAAGGCGAGTGAATCGACGCCCATACCACCGGTTAGATCCAGAAGCAGCCCCGCTTTCGCTCCATTTTGGGAAATGATAGAAGCCTTATAAGCCGCCGTCCGTTCCGAGGACGCCTGTTCGACCGATAGCGCGGGGGGAAATACCAGTTCCGGATTTTCGTACCAGCCCGGCAGTTTGGTTCGCGCTTTCTGGCGGGCGACCAATTGATCCGCTATGGCTTTCACCCGAATACCGTCATCCATCGAATACCGCAATACGAACGTATGGGGGTCATCGTGCAGATGTTCCTGCATAAAAGCCCGTTCGCTGGAATTGAAAAGTAGCATTAATTAAAGAAATAGTGAAAACCGTGAAAAGATTAAAAACAGATTAAAATTTTATTACGAGTTTTGTGGTTATAGAACTGTTCTTAGGGCATGAACTTTTTATTTGCCTTCAGGACAGAACTATGCTACGCTAATTTTTCATCATAATTGAAGATAATATGAAATTCTTTAGACCTCTAAAGACCTTATCGCATTATTCCCCCTCTACGTTTCGCTCGGACTTGCCGGCTGGTTTATCGGTTTTTTTGGTGGCACTTCCCCTCTGTCTGGGGATTGCGCTGGCGTCGGGTGCGCCCTTGTTTTCGGGTTTGGTGGCCGGCATGATTGGCGGTCTTGTTATTGGATTTCTGTCGGGTTCTGAAGTCAGCGTCAGCGGTCCGGCGGCTGGTTTGGCCGTCATTGTGGCTGATAGCATCACCGGATTGGGTTCCTTCGAAGTATTTCTGACGGCGGTGGTTCTGGCCGGTATTGTTCAACTGGGCTTAGGCATCTTAAAAGCCGGGAAATTTAGCGGTTATTTTCCGGATAGTGTGATTCGGGGCCTGCTGGTTGCCATTGGCCTGGTGATTATTCTGAAACAGATTCCCCACGCCCTGGGTCGGGATAATGATTTTGAGGGTGAATTTGCTTTTCAGCAACTGGCCGACGGTGAAAACACCATTTCCGAAATTTACCGGGCCGTGGTGACGGCCAGCACCGGTGCCGTCATCATCAGCTTTGCCTCCTTTATCCTGCTTCATTTCTGGGGAAAAGCCGCTCAAAAAGGCATCGGTTTTTTCAAGAATTTCCCCGGCGCGTTGGCGGTGGTGGTTTTGGGTGTCGGTTTGAACGAACTGTTTCGGGTCATGATGCCCGAGTGGTATCTGGGAACCTCCAAACACCAGCACATGGTGCAAATTCCGGAAATAGAAGCCGGTAAAAGCGTGTTTTCTATTTTTTATTTTCCGGATTTTGGTGCCCTGACCAATCCAAAGGTCTACGTCACGGCGGTTACGATCGCCATTGTCGCGAGTTTGGAAACGCTCCTGAACCTGGAAGCCGCCGATAAACTCGATCCGGAAAAACGGGTGTCGTCGCCCGATCAGGAAATGGTGGCACAGGGAATTGGTAACATGGTTTCAGGATTGATTGGTGGGTTGCCGTTGACATCGGTGATTGTCCGGACATCGGCCAACGTCTACGGCGGTGGTAAAACCCGGGTTTCGAGCATCGTTCACGGTTTGTTTTTGATGCTGGCGGTATTTCTGGGAGCCCCGTTTCTGAACCTGATCCCGTTGTCCTGTCTGGCGGCTTTGCTGATCACCGTGGGCTATAAACTGGCCAAACCGGAAGTTTTCAAGAAGACGTACCGGGAAGGCATTTATCAGTTTATTCCGTTCATTGTCACGGTACTGGGAATCGTGTTCACGGATTTGCTCATTGGGATCGGGATCGGTCTGGTGGTCGGCATTGTGTTTGTTCTGCTGACTAACTTTCAGGCCGCCTTCCGGGTGGTGCGCGATGGAAACCGGGTGCTGATCAAGATCCAGAAAGACATGTATTTCCTGGTGAAGCCCCAGTTGAAAGAAACCCTGCGCGAGTTGCAGACGGGTGATGAAGTGCTGGTGGATGGCACCCACGCTTCCTTTATCGACCACGATATTTACAACATCCTGCAGGATTTCAAGGAAACGGCGCACACGCTGGACATCAAGTATGAACTGAAAAATGTATCATTAAAAAAACGTAGCTTACGGACCCATGCAAAGACACGAGAAGTTACTATTAGCGAATAAGGCCTGGGCATTGGACAAACTGGAACTCGATGAGTTCTATTTTGAGGCACTGGCGTCCGATCAAAAACCAGATTTTCTGTGGATTGGCTGTTCCGATAGCCGGGTCTCTGCCGAAGAAATCACCGGCACCCTGCCGGGCGAAATGTTCGTTCACCGCAACATCGCCAACCAGGTCATTTCGTCGGATCTGAATCTGCTCAGTGTTTTGCAATACGCCGTCGAAGTGCTGAAAGTTCGGCACGTGATTGTCTGTGGCCATTACGAGTGTGGTGGGGTAAAAGCCGCCCTGCTCAACAAGCGCTATGGGCTGATTGACAACTGGTTGCAGAACATTCAGAACGTAAAAGAAAAGTACTTCGACGAACTGAAAAATATGCCCGACGAGCCCAGCCGGTTTAACCGCCTGGTTGAACTCAGCACACGGGAGCAGGTGTATAACCTGGGCCACACGGCCATCGTTCAGAATGCCTGGAATCAGAAACAACCGCTCTGGCTGCACGGCTGGGTGTTTGACATTCACAACGGGCAACTGAAAGAAATCGTCAATCTATCGCCGGAAGACAAAGCCGACGTTCAGTTCGTTCGCGATCTGGGCGACGAAGACGGTTTGTCGAAAGCATTGACGACGGATATTAGGCTGTTGAAGTAATGGAAATGGTAGGGAATGTAAAATGTTAAATGATGAACGCCAAATGCAAAAGTGGGCTGGTGCTCCTTACTTTTACATTTGGCGTTCATCATTTGGCATTTTACATTCCTTTTTTTATTTCTCCAATACCCTCACCACCACCGTCGCATAATACAATCCGCCAACGCTGGGTCCGGCTGCGAAGGTGGTATAGGGGCGGTTTAGCAGATTGGTACCACCAATTTTCAACGACAAGCCGGGTTTTGTTAAATCGTAACGAAGCTGGGCGTCAACGGTATGGATGGCGGGAACCCGGCCGGTTGCCAGGGAAGATTGCCATAGAAACGAACTTTGGTATTTAAAATGCATCGAAAAGCCGAGGTTCTTCCAGAGGGTTGGGTTAGCGATTCCCACATTGGTGATCCATTTCGGGGTATTGAACGCTTCTTCCAGTCCGTCGCCCCGGTCGGTGTGGTCGAGTTGAGCCAGTGACGCATTCCCCGAAAGAACCCAATTGTGACCCGCCGAATACCGGACTCCCAGACTCGAACCGGAATTGAATACCCTCGTTTTGGAGTTGGTCCAGAGCCGGTAGCGATCCTGTTTGGAGCGGTCGGCCAGGGCATAGGCCAGCGAATCCGCATTGCGGGTTTGGGGAACATTCGCTTCGACCTGGGCGATGAAATTCCGGTACACGTTGTAGTAAAAATCGACGTCAACAGACAGGCGGTTTTCGAAGAATGACCCCTTGTAACCCACCTCCATGCTGTTGACCTGCTCGGGTTTGAGGTACGTGTAGGTATTGGCCCGAATCAATCCTTTATTTTTCTGAATGGCCTGCTCGGTCGTCAGTCCGTTCGTGTTGACGTCGGTGTTGATGGCGGCCTGAAAGGCATCGATCGATGTCCGGAAATAGGAGCGTTCAAAAATGCCCTGCGACATGATTTTCAAGCCCCCGACCCGCTTCACACCCCCCGAATTGACATTGGAAAACGCTTCGAAGAGCGACGGAAACCGGTAGCCGGTCTGGTAGGATGCCCGGAAATGGTGCCGTTCGCCGGGCGAAAAAACCGCCGACACCCGCGGGTTCAGCCGGGCGTCGAAATACCGGTTTTTGTCGACCCGGACTGAGCCGGTCAGCTTCAACTGCTCCTGAAAAAACGACCGCGATGCCTGGAGAAAACCGCCGGTTTTGTAATAAATCACATTCTGTCCCGACTCTTCGGGATTGATGAAATAATTGCCATCCGGGAAAACGACGTACTGCCGGTAGTCGAAACCCGCCAGCAGGTTGAGGCCGGTTTTTTCGCGGAAACCCGACCAAAGCACTTTCGTTGGTTCGGCCTGACCCTCTGCGTGATACAACCACGACTGCACCTGCAATGCCGCTCCGATGTCCCAATTGTTGATTTGGCGAAGCTTGTCAACCTGCGCATTGAACGCGGCCGAACCGGGCTGCGGTCGTCCCTGATCGGCGATGGTGCGGGCGGTTTGAAGAGCCTGGGAACTGGGCTGCCCGGTTTTCGTAGCGGCCAGAAAGTGGTTGGAAAAGTCGGTAAACCATTGATTATCTGACTTGAACGACCGCTCGATGTTCTCCGCCATCGAGCGAATGTTGTAGGATTCGCCGGTCGTTTCGTGCGTTCGGTAGGCGCGGAAGTGGACCGACGGCGATTCAAGCGTCAGGCCGTGCTGGTCGAGCCGGTACTCATCCAGTCGAAAGCGGTTGGTGCGCTGATACACCGTAGCGAGGGTTGCAGCTTTGTATTGGTATGAAACCGTTAGTTGGGGACGGATACGCCACAAAACCGCCACATCGCCCCGCAGATTGTGGAGCCGTAAATCGGCAGTTTCACTTTCAAAATAACCGGTTCGGGAAACGACGTATTTCTTGCCATCGAGCGTCAGCGTCCGGCGGTTGGCCGATTCGTCGCCGTAGACATTGATCCGATCCTGACCGGGATTTTCGGCGCCGACCAATCCCAGCGACGCATTGGCTCCGGGATTGAGGTCGTCCGGATCGCGGGCAATCCAGTCGTAGCCACTTTGGTACGTCAGGTTCAGTTTGACCGCCAACCGGGAACCGAGCGTTCGGGCATACCGCAGACTGGTTTCGTTGTACAGTTTCGCCGAAACAAGCGGATCGTTGACGTGATTCACCCCGGTTTTCTGACTCATACTCAGCCCCTGCGACGTAAAAGGGTCTTTGGTAATCAGTTGCACTAATCCGTTGAGGGCATTCATACCATACAGCGCCGAAGCCGCTCCCGGCACAATTTCGACCTGCTGAATGTCCAGATCCGAGGGCGCGAGGGCATTGGCGATGGGCGCTCCGATGTGCGGAGCCTGGTTGTCCATTCCGTCTACGAGCTGCACAAACCGGACATTGGTCGGATTAGCGAAGCCGCGCGTGTTGTACACTTTAAAGCCCAGACTGGAGGTCAGCAACTGAACACCTTTGAGATTTTCAATGGCATCAAAATACGACGGCTGCGCCGACAACCGGATTTGCCGCGCATCGAGGAGTTCGATGCTCACGGGCGATTTCAGGATGGATTCCGGCACCCGTGACGCCGTCACCACAATTTCGTTCAACTGAATTTTTCGGAGCGAATCCCGCTGAAAACGGGTGCTGTCAGACCGGCTTTGGGCTTCGGCAAGTTGGGCGATCAGAAGGAGCGAAACGAAGAAGGATTTCATACCAGGCGTTATTTCCGCTGAAAGATAACGATTCGTTATGTTCAGGTGAATATAACGCTGCTATTTTTTACAGATTCAGGATTTGCAATTCAGGTACTGAACCCCTTTTTCAGCCTAAAAACACTCCTTTTTCGCAGAGGTCTAGGAAAAAAGCGGTTTAAGTTGCTTTTTTATGCCGCATTCCAAACCCCTACACAGTACATGCGTATCAAACAATCCGCACCCTCCGAAGCAACCGGAGTCTGGCGGGTCATAACGGCCTCCTCGGTCGGCACTCTCATCGAGTGGTATGACTTCTACATTTTTGGCAGTCTGGCAACGATTCTCTCCGCCCAATTTTTCCCGAAAGACAATCCCACCGCCGGTTTTTTATCCACCCTGGCGACCTTTGCGGCCGGTTTCATTGTGCGGCCGTTTGGGGCGCTGGTGTTCGGTCGGCTGGGCGACATCGTGGGTCGAAAATATACCTTTCTGCTGACGCTCGTGCTGATGGGCGGGTCCACGTTTCTGATTGGCTGCGTGCCGGATTATGAAACCATCGGCATGTTGGCACCGGCATTGGTGTTGCTGCTCCGGCTCGTTCAGGGGTTGGCGTTAGGCGGTGAATACGGTGGGGCGGCTACCTACGTAGCCGAACACTCGCCCGATGGAAAGCGGGGGTATTTCACCAGTTTTATCCAGACAACGGCCACGCTCGGCCTGTTCGTTTCGCTGGGTGTCATTCTGCTCACCCGGCAGGCGATGGGCACCGACGCCTTCACGAGCTGGGGCTGGCGGGTGCCGTTTCTGCTGTCGTCCATTCTGGTCGGCGTTTCGATTTACATCCGGTTAAAGATGTCGGAATCACCTATTTTCCAGAAACTGAAAAGCGAAGGGAAAGTCTCGACTAACCCCTTGAAGGAGAGTTTTGGCAAAAAAGCCAACCTGAAAATGGTGTTGCTGGCCTTGTTTGGGGCCACGGCGGGGCAGGGCGTTATCTGGTATACCGGACAGTTTTACGCCCTGTCGTTCATTCAGAAAGTCTGCAACGTCGAGTTTGCGCAGTCGAACTACATCATTGCCATTGCGCTGATGGTGGCGACGCCGTTCTTCGTCATTTTTGGCGGTTTGTCCGACCGCATCGGCCGCCGGAACATCATGCTGGCCGGTATGTTGCTCGGCGTGTTGACGTATCGACCCATTTACCGGGCCATGTACAACCTGGCCGACCTGACGCAGAAAAACGAGCAGACCTTCCGGCGAAGCATCGAAACCAAACAGGAACGAATCGGGGATACGAAAGAATTTAATGCCACGATTTCGTCGGTTTCTTATTTTGACGACGGCACGATGTACCGGGAAACCCAACCCAAAACCGGTGCCGCGCCCGGCACGGCGGTGGTGAAGGAAGTGACGTTGGGAGACGAGTCGTTCTGGCTAATGACCGTTCTGGTCTTCATCCAGGTGCTCTACGTGACGATGGTCTACGGCCCCATTGCGGCTTTTCTGGTCGAGTTGTTTCCGACCCGGATCCGGTATACGTCCATGTCGTTGCCCTACCACATTGGAAACGGCGTTTTTGGCGGTTTGACACCGTTTATCGCAACGAGTCTCGTTGAAACGGCGAAGAAGACAAACACGCTCGAAGCTTATTTACAGGGCTTGTGGTATCCGATTGGTATAGCCGCCGTTTGCTTCGTGATCGGGGCTTTATACATCGACAAAAAACAGTACAAAACCGCTGACGACTAACCCCTTCCCGCAATGAATGCCATAAAAAAAGTACTCGGTCTGGTTTGTATGCTGGCCGGACTCGCCCTGATGATCGGGTTACCGTATCAAACCATCCAGAAACTGACGTCCGATACCGCCAGCGCGGAAGACTATGTGTTCTGGCTGGTGATTGTCGTCATTTTTTTTCCCATCACCGCCGGTCTGGCGTTGTTCGGGCGGTATGCCTGGCAGGGCGAATACGATAAAAATTAGAGCAAATTAGTGTAGTTTAGCGGCCTGAACTTTAGTATTTCAAGCATATGAATTTTCAAATCCGAACCTTTGACGAGTACCAGGAAGCGTATCGCTACAGCGTCGAGGACCCCGAGGGCTTTTGGGCTGAAATCGCTCAGAATTTTCAGTGGAAAAAGCCGTGGAAGAAAACGCTTCAATGGAATTTTGAAGAACCGAATGTGCAGTGGTTTGTGGGGGGTAAACTCAACATTACCGAAAACTGTCTCGATCGGCATCTGGCTGAGCGCGGTGATCAGCCTGCCATCATCTGGGAACCCAACGACCCGCACGAAGCCGGCGTTACGCTGACCTACCGCATGTTGCACGATCAGGTGTGCCGGATGGCTAACGTGTTGAAACGCAACGGCGTTGGTAAAGGCGACCGCGTCTGTATTTATATGCCGATGGTGCCGGAACTGGCCATTTCGGTGCTGGCCTGCGCCCGCATCGGTGCCGTTCACTCCGTGGTATTTGGCGGTTTTTCGGCTCAATCCATTGCCGACCGGATCAACGATGCGCAGTGTCGTCTGGTCATTACGTCCGATGGGGCCTATCGCGGAAATAAGGAAATTCCGATGAAGGAAACCGTCGACGATGCGCTCGTGCAGTGCCCCAGCGTTAAACGGGTGATTGTGCTGACCCGCACCCGCACCCCGGTTTCCATGATCAAGGGCCGGGATGTCTGGATGGAGCAGGAACTGAAGCAGGTCACCGCCGAATGCCCCGCCGAAGAAATGGACGCCGAAGACATGCTCTTCATCCTCTATACGTCCGGTTCGACGGGCAAACCCAAAGGCGTTGTGCATACCTGCGGAGGCTACATGATCTTTACGGCCTATACTTTCCAGAATGTGTTCCAGTATGAACCGGGTCAGGTGCATTTCTGTACGGCAGACATTGGCTGGATTACCGGACACAGTTACATCGTTTACGGTCCGCTGGCCTGTGGGGCAACATCGCTGCTGTTCGAGGGCGTTCCGACCTGGCCGGACAACGGTCGTTTCTGGGACATTGTCGATAAATACAAGGTCGATATTCTGTATACCGCCCCAACCGCGATCCGCTCACTGATGAGTTTTGGGCTGGAAAAAGTGGAAAACCACGACCTGAGTTCACTCAAAGTGCTGGGCTCGGTGGGCGAGCCGATCAACGAAGAAGCCTGGCACTGGTACGACGACCATATTGGCAAAAACCGTTGTCCGATTGTCGATACGTGGTGGCAAACCGAAACCGCCGGTATTCTGATTTCGCCCATTGCCGGACTAACGAAAACCAAGCCGACGTATGCCACCCTGCCGCTGCCGGGTGTTCAGCCCCTGCTGGTGGACGAAAACGGGCAGGAAATCGAAGGCAACGGCGTGAGCGGAAATCTGTGTATCAAGTTTCCGTGGCCGGGCATCATCCGCACGACCTACGGCGACCACGAACGGTGCAAGCAAACGTATTTCAGCACCTACAAAGGACTGTATTTCACCGGTGACGGCTGTTTACGCGACGAAGACGGTTATTACCGGATTACGGGTCGGGTCGATGACGTGCTGAACGTGTCGGGCCACCGCATCGGAACCGCCGAGGTAGAAAATGCCATCAACATGCACACCGGCGTGGTGGAAAGTGCCGTGGTCGGATATCCGCACGACATCAAAGGACAGGGCATTTATGCGTATGTCATCGCCGAAAGTCAGGTGTCGCACAGCGATGCGGAGTTGATGAAGCGGGACATTCTGGCGACGGTGAGCCGCGTGATCGGCCCGATTGCCAAACCCGACAAGATTCAGTTTGTCAGCGGATTACCCAAAACCCGTTCCGGAAAAATCATGCGCCGGATTCTGCGCAAAATTGCCGAAGGTGAAACCGGGAGTCTGGGCGACACCTCGACGCTGCTGGATCCGGCAGTGGTCGATGAAATCAAAGCGGGGGCGCTGATCAGTGTGAAAGGGTAAAGATCGGTTTACGGTATTCGTTTACGGTGGCTGACGCATGAAGCACGCGTCAGCCACCGTAAACCGTAAACTGATTCCAACCAATCCGGCCGAATTGGAGTCTCTCTCAAAAAAACGGAGAGACGATGAGACGAATACTACTACTGGTGATGATGGTGGGAGCGGGGTTGGGTTGGATAACCGACGTTCAGGCGTGTAGCTGTATGGATGGCGGATCGTTTTTCACCATTGCGGAGAAAGCCGCCTGGCAGCCGGGTGTGCTGATTGTCCGGGCGGAAGTCCGGGACCATGAGGCTCACGGCATGGATGTAAAAATTCTCGAAGTGCTGAACGGGAGCGAGGAGAAATCCGTGGTTCGGGTGTGGGGTGATCCGGGGTTCATGTGCCGACTCTACACGAATGGCTTTAAGAAAGGCGATAAACTTGTTCTCATCCTCGACCGGATTGAAAACGCGTATTATCAGGATGAGCGAAACGGTGATTATCAGTTGGGCGGCTGCGGTACCTACGTCGTTCGGGAAGATCAACGGATCAGTGGCCGGATCACGTCGTCTGATAAAGAAATGTCTAAAACGAAATTCTTCAATGAACTGGAACAGATCATGGGTAAGCACCAGCCGGATCTGGCAAAAATTTACCCCGTGCCGGCCGACAAGCTGCTGACGATCAGCGTTCCCGATCTGCCGTACTCAACCCTTTCGGCCCGGATCATTACCCTGGCGGGTCAGCCGCTGCAAACCCGGCAATTGGAAGTGGGGAAGCAGCATCAGATCGACGTTTCGACCCTGGCGAAAGGCGTGTATATCATCCTGTTCAGGACGGAACACCAGTTTTATACCCGCCGGTTTATCAAGCAGTAAGTCCGGGAAAAGTTCGCAAGAATCGGGTTTCGTCGGTGGGGTTTGTGGGGTAATTTTGTTTCATGCAAACGACAACACTCATGTACGAAACAGAAGCCAATCCCACCTACCAGCAGATTGCCCGGTCGATTGAGTTTTTGACCGAAAACTTTCGTCAGCAACCTTCGCTGGCCGATGTGGCCGACCGTGCCAACCTCAGTGAATACCATTTTCAACGGTTATTTTCGGACTGGGCTGGCGTTAGCCCCAAGAAATTTCTACAGTATTTAACCCTCGATTTTGCCAAAGAACGGTTGCGGAGTGGTCTCACCCTGGCCGAAGCCGCCGACGAGGCCGGGCTGTCCGGTACGGGGCGGTTGCACGACTTGTTTGTGGCCCTGGAAGGGATTACGCCCGGTCAGTTCAAACAGGCGGGTGACGGCCTGACGATCCGGTATGCGGTTTTTGAAAGCCCGTTTGGGCCGTATCTGCTCGGAACGATCGGCGATAAAATCTGTCGGCTGGAGTTCCTGGAAGAAGCCGAACCAACCGACGCCATGAGCATCGCCAACCGATTCGCCACCGATTGGCCCGAAGCGACGATCCTGCCCGATTCCGCAATGCTTCGCCCGCTGGCCGACACGATTTTTACCGATGCCGAACGAAAACCGTTGCGGGTTTTGGTCAAGGCATCACCGTTTCAACTGAAAGTATGGGAAGCCCTGTTGCGCATTCCGGAAGGCCAAGTGGTGAGTTATGACCAGATTGCTGCAGCGATTGGTATGCCGGCCGCTTCGCGGGCGGTCGGAACGGCCATCGGCTCCAATCCCGTGGGCTATCTGATTCCCTGCCACCGCGTCATCCGAAAAACCGGTTTGTTTGGGAATTATCGCTGGGGCGCTACCCGAAAAACCGCCTTGCTAGGCTGGGAAGCCGCTTATGCCGGGAAATAAACGGTCGAGGTAAGAAGTTAGACAAGAGAAAACAAATCCTTATAAAACAGACCGTAGAATGAGAATCGATCAAATGAACTGGGATGATGCGCGCGAATCGCTCGATGCGAACGGTTTTGCGCTCCTCCCTCAGGTACTCCCTCAGGACGAATGCCAGTCGCTTAAGGCGTTGTACGACGAACCGGGTCATTTTCGAAAAACAGTCGTGATGGAGCGTCACGGCTACGGGCAGGGAGAGTACAAATATTTCCAGTATCCGCTTCCTGAACCCATTCAGGCGCTGCGAAGGGCGATTTACAAAGCCATTGCGCCGGTTGCGAATGAGTGGGCAAGTTTGTTGAAACTTGGGATTCACTACCCCGCTGAACACACCGGTTTTCTGGATGAATGCCACCGGAATGAGCAGTGTCGGGCTACTCCGCTGCTGTTAAAATATGGTCCCGGTGGCTATAATGCAATGCACCAGGACTTGTACGGGGATGTTTATTTCCCCTTGCAGGCCGTCGTTTTTTTGAGCGAACCGGGCGTGGACTATTTCGGGGGTGAATTTGTCTTAACCGAACAAGCTCCCCGGGCACAGTCCAAAGCGACGGTTTTGGTTCCAAAACAAGGTGATGTTCTGCTCTTTACCACGCAGTTCAGACCTAAAAAAGGTACGAGGGGATATGCCCGGGTAACGATGAAGCACGGCGTCAGCACGGTTCATTCCGGAAGCCGGTACACCTTAGGCATTATTTTCCACGATGCGAAATGAGCCCACACGCCAACGCATACAAGACCCTGAAAGGGTCCAATCATTAGCCCCGGATAGAATCCGGGGAATGCAATCCGGAGAATGCAATTGAGATCCCGGCCAGCGAAACAGACCCTGAAAGGGTCCAATCATTAGCCCCGGATAGAATCCGGGGAATGCAATCCGGAGAATGCAATTGAGATCCCGGCCAGCGAAACAGACCCTGAAAGGGTCCAATCATTAGCCCCGGATAGAATCCGGGGAATGCAATCCGGAGAATGCAATTGAGATCCCGGCCAGCGAAACAGACCCTGAAAGGGTCCAATCATTAGCCCCGGATGCAATCCGGGTGACGTATAACCACCAACGATCAAGACCCTGAAAGAGTCATATCATTAAAGGGTCATATCTATTCAACCTTTTCAGGGTTGGTACACCGTTATACCTACATCCATTCCCCGGATGTTATCCGGGGCTAATGAGGTAACCCTTTCAGGGGCCTGATCGTTGGTGGGGGTCTAACGTTCCCAATCAATTTGATCAACGGCAGCGGTTGTTTGAATATTTTCGTCTGAACGAAATGACACCTAAACCGGTTTCGAATGGTTTGGGAAAACCGTCTTGTGCTATTTGAAGAATTTCGTAGATTTGAAAAGCGGCTCTGCTTTCTGCTTCCTATGAAACTTTTGGCCTATTCCCGATACGACTGGCTTTTACAAATCATCGTTGTTCCACTGTATATCAGTATTTTGAACTGGCTGCTGCTGGGCAATGACTATTGGCGAAGCTGGACGACCCTCGGGCTGGCGACCGGGTTAGCCTTTCTGGAGTCCTTTACAGCCTGGTATGTCAACAATGGCATTGCCATTCGGATCAACCAGTTGCATCCTGACCCTGAACAATACGTAAGCCGCGCCTTCCGGCGCTTCCTGTTTTGCTCCCTCAGTTCCGGTTTACACGTCGGGGTCCTGTTTTTCGTTTACTGGTTCATCGCGATGCCGGGTTTCGAACCGGAGATGAGCCGGTTGTTGCTGGGTCTGGTATTTACCACCATCATCGTGGCGATTGTGGTTATCACCTACGAAAGCATGGATAGCTTCGGACACTGGCAGCAGTCGCGCAGGGAAGTCGATACGCTGAGCAAAGCCCAGCTTCAGGCCCAGCTCGACACCCTTCGGCAACAGGTCAACCCGCATTTTCTGTTCAATAGCCTCAACTCACTGACGGCACTCATTAGCGAAAACCCGCAGCAGGCCGAAGTATTTGCCGAAGAACTCAGTTCGGTCTACCGGTATTTGCTCCGCAGCAACGAAAGCGCGTTGACGCCTCTGCAAAACGAACTGGAGTTCATTCAATCGTATTATCATCTGCTGAAAACCCGCCACGGCGAAGCCCTGACGCTGGTGACCCGGATTTATCCCGGCACGGAAACGATGCACCTGCCGCCCCTGACACTGCAATTGTTGATTGAAAATGCCGTCAAACACAACATCATTCTGCCCGAACAGCCACTTACGATTGTGCTCACGACCGATGCGCAACAGCATCTGATCGTGAGCAACAACCTCCAGCGCAAAGCCAGCCGGATTCTCTCCAACGGGGTGGGCCTGAGCAACATCCTGACCAAATACCAGATGCTGGGCCAGCCGGTTCCGAAAATCGAAGAAACCGGGCAGGAGTTTCGGGTAACGTTGCCGCTGGTCTGACCAGCGGCCGCCGACCCCCGTTTTTATTTCTCCGCCAGTTGCAGTTCTGCGTTCTTTTTGGCGATGTCGTTCTGAATTTTCGGCACGGTTTTCAGGAATTCATAAATCGCGCCCACTTCGTTGTCCGACAGCATGGGGCGTGGAAACATGGGCTGTTTGAGAACCGAGCCGTCGGGCCGAACACCGAGCTTCACCACCCGGATGAACTGCTCTTTGGTGTATTTTTTGGCGATCCCCGTCTGCTCGTCGAAGGTCAGGTTGGCCGTAATAACCGGTTTTCCGCCTTCGCCTTTCATTTCGATGCCACCGCCGTAATAGCCTTTGCTCTTTTCCGGATGAACTTTGTTTTGATCGATCAGGTCGCCGGAATGGCAGCTATAGCAGTCGCCGATGGCGTCGGCGGTATATTTGCCCCACGCAACCGGATCGGTGCTGTCGGGCAGCGACACCAGTTCCGGTGAATAGGTGAGGGGTTTCATCAGGGTGTGTGTCAGGAGTTTCGACACAAAACTCAGTTCCGATTCCGGGGCTTCTTCCTTGGTAGCCTGAACCGGGAAGCGGTCGGAGCGCAGCCAGGCTACCACCGATTTCAGGTCTTCGTCGGCCATGTTGGGATACTGGGGCATGATGGGAGCGAAGGTGCCATCGCGCCGGACGCCGGTTCGCAGGAAGTAAATCAATTCCCCATCGGTCCAGTTGCCAATGCCTTTTTCCAGGTCCTGGGTGATGTTTTTAGAGTACAGCTTGCCGAAGAGGGCCGGTACTTCGCCCAGGTATTTGCCGGTCAGGCGGTTTTCGTTGTTGGCGTGGCAGGCAAGGCACTGGATCTGGCCGATTACCTCGCCACGGGCCACGCGGGCGGGGGTGCTTTCGACGGTGATTTCCGGGATCGTGGGCGGATCGTAGCTCGGGACGCCCACAACGGCTACGTAGGTGCAATAACCGGCGATCAGCAAAACGAGGCTACCCAATGCGTAGCCGATAATTTTAAAAACTTTTTTCATGAGAGTGAGTGGATGAACAAAAAAGTGGTGTGGATAGGCTTTTTTCTTTCGAACAGTACAAAATTGCCGCACTTCCCTGCCTCACCCAATTTTCAACCCGCTGAACCGTAACAACTTCGGGATGAAGCGTCAAAAGAAGCCCATCATACGGGTCGGTTGGGGAGCGGAAAACCGGCCTGAAACCGTGTCTGTCTGCGCATTCCTTCCGATCTTTATTGTTTCTATTCAAGCACCAGAAAGTACCTTTTCCATGCCACTCGTTCATCTTGCCAAAGACCCCATTCTAAAGCAAATTATTGCGTCGACGCCCTTGCCCAAAGTGGCGTTTGCGTACGACGAAGACCCGACCCAAAACCGGATTTACCTGGCGTTGCTGGAAAGCATTGTTTCGCAGCAGATTTCTGTAAAAGCCGCCGATTCCATTTTTACCCGGTTTCTGGCCCTGTTTCCCGATGGCTATCCGTACCCGGAGCAGTTGGTAGGCAAGTCGGCGGAGGAATTGCGGAGCGCGGGGTTGTCGGGCCAGAAATCCGTCTATCTGCAAAGTGTGGCCGCATTTGCCCTGCAAAACCCGATGACGAATGAGTACCTCGGCCCACTGACCGACGAAGAAGTGGTGCAATACCTGCTGCCCATCAAGGGCGTAGGCCGCTGGACGGTCGAGATGTTGCTGATGTTTGTGCTGGATCGGCCCGACGTGTTCCCGATCGATGATCTGGTGATTCGACAGAAGATGGTGAAAGCCTACGGTCTGACCGAAACCGGCCGGGCGCTCTACAAACGCCTGCACGAAATCGCCGAACCCTGGCGCCCCCACCGCACACTGGCATCCCGGTATTTGTGGCGGTGGAAACCCTAAAGAGTGAAGAGTTAAGAGTGAAGAGTTATGAGTTGGCTTACGCATACTTAACTCTTAACTCTTAACTCATAACTCTTCACTCATAACTCCTTCAGTATTTCGTCACATCCGGATGGACTTTGATGATTTCGGAGGATAAAGTGCCGGTGGGGTCGACGGTCCAGCGTTCGGCGATGACGGTTTTGTTGGTCTGGTCGATGTAGTTGATGTCGATGGCCGGGCCGTTGATGGACAGCAGGGCGAAACCGTTAAAGCCGACGTCGCGACGGCGGATGCGCTCCCGAACGCGCTGGTCGTAGAACACAAGCTGGCCCAGATGGCCCTGGTCCGGCGGATTGGTTTCGACGGGCATGCCACCGTGGCCGACACAACGCCCCCAGGCTTTAATACCGTCCGGAAAACCATATTGATTGTAAAACGAAAGGCGGTGTTCGTGGCCCCAAAACCACAGAACCGGCCGTTCGGCAGCTCCGAAGATGGTTTTGAGTTGCCGACCCACCACCGGGTGATCGTCGCGAAACGAGGAGAAATACGGATGGTGGCTCAGGAAAATGATGCCGCGTTTGTCGTCCGGGTTGCCCAGCTTCACGGTTTCGGTCAGCCATTGCACCTGCTCTTTCCGCAGGTTGCAGTCGGGTTTAAACAGCACTTCCAGCAACGGGCGATTGGTCGAGTTGTAGCCCGTATCGAGTCCGATAATCCGCCAGTGTTCATTTTCCAGACAGAAAAAACCGGCCTGCTGGGTGGCAATCTGGCTCCCTTTCCGGATTTTCATGGCGGGGAGCAGGTGTTTGAAATACGCCGTACCGTTGGAATACATCTCATGATTGCCCGACAACGCCAGACTGCCGTGTTTGCCAAAATGCCAGGAAGCGTCGGGGTCTGTAAAATTGGTGGCCACTTCCTCCGGGGTGCCGACAAAGTAAATATCGCCGAGGTGAAGGGTGTAATCCGGGTCATGATCGCGGATCAGGTGACCGATCAGGTCCGATTCGGGGGTGTCGGTGGCCCAGTCCGACACCAGCGCCATCGTTACGGTTTCGGAGTAGGTATGCAGCGGATAAATGCCGTCGTCGCCGTTGCTGGGGTAAAACTGGTAGGCGGCTTTGGGGCCAAAGCGGCTTTTGAGGTAGTGGTAGGCGAAACCGAACAGATTGGTCGCAAAAAACGCGGCCACTTTGTTGGCCGAACCGCCTTCTTTCAATCGCTTTTCGTACAAAGCCACCTGCGTTTTGAGGTGGTTTTCCACATCGCTATGCCCTAAATCGACGTATTGCTCCGGGTCTCTTTTTTCTGAACTCATTGGTGAACTGATTACCCCCAACCTCCTGAAGGGCCGGGCTGTTAAGTGCTTTCGCTTTTTGCCCCCAACCCCCTAAAGGGGGCTTCAAAATCCGGATGTTTCAGCCCCCTTTAGGGGGTTGGGGGTGAAGTTTAAGGTCTACAGTTTACAAATCTACAACTTCAAGCCGCATCGCGGCATCGGCGTGGAGAAGAATGTACAAACCGTCGGGCCGAACGGCAATGGCCTTGGGTTTTAGCTCAAATTTCGGAATGGCAATGCGGGCTTTGCGGCCCACTTTGGCCCGTGAAAAAGCCGTCTCGATTTTATGGGGAAGCATGGTGAAATGTTCCTGAAGCGGTAGTTTCAGGGTAGCCTGCAGGGTGTCTTTGAGCGTATCGTGGAGCAGCCAGTCGGCGACCCGCGCCAGCGACTGTTCCGTATGCATGTCGTAGTCGATGTTCTTCATCACCAGTTCGTTGCGGATGGTGTCGAACGCCGGCCGACCCCGAAAATAGAGACTTCCCCGAATGGCTCCTCTGATGTCCGTCCGAACGATGAGGGCGTGTTCACCCCCGTAAATATGCGCTTTTTCGATGTTGACCAGGTGGTTGATCACGTTGAGTTTTTTGCCCCGGATCAAGGTGTTCAAAACCGCCGTCAGTTGGGTGTAGGGAATGCGGCTCAGCAGGTTGATCCGCGACATCATGGGCAGCGAGGCCACTTTCTGCAGGCGCGGAAGTTGGGCCAGGGGCGTGTAAACCGGTCGGGTACCAAATTTCGTATCGACGCCCAGTTTGAGCCGCATCGGAATCACAATCGTTTTCGGATTGCCGCGAATCGGCCCGACCAGCACGGCATAGGGGCGGGGAAGGAGCCAGACCTGCTGAAACTGCCGGTTGATGAGCAGCGGTTTCTGAATATCGTTCCAGACGGTTTGTAGTTCGCGGTCCAGCCGGAGTTCATTAAAAACCGCGTTGTCGATGGCGTTCTCGATGCCGTCTTGCCGTTTCTCCAGAATGCGGTCGGCCAGCCGGGTAACGGGGATGTCTATACCCAGCACCCGAATCCGGGGTTTGGTAATCCAGCGGTAGTTTTCCAACTCCACGCGGGTCTGCACGCGCCAGTTGTCCTGTACCGTCAGGGGGCTGCGAAACCGCACGTCGATGGCGCTATACACCCGGTTGCTGGTATCTTTTGAGTTGGTCAGCAGATTCAGGGGGTTGCTGAGCCAGATTTTCAGGGACGCACTGAATGTCAGCCGGGTGCCGTCAAAAGCAAGCTTGATCGGCCCGTTTCGTTCGATGCGCAGGTTTAAAGACCGGGATTTTCCGCTTTTGATTTCGGCCTTTTCGACCAGCACCACACCGAGTGCCTTGTTGATTTTTTCTTCGAGTTCAGAAATTTCAAACAGAATCGGAGCCGTCACGTAGGAACTGTCGGCCGTCAGGGAATCATCGAAATTGCGGGCTGCGGGAGGTTCAGGGTTGACTTTTTTGCAGGAAAAGATACCCGCCATCAACAAAGCCAGGATTGTGGTAATGGGAATATAAGAAGGGAATCGACTTCCCCCGCTTTCGTCACTCGTCATGTTGGGCCGGAATACGTACTACCAATTAGTTAACTGGTAACCGCCCTGATTTGTTAACAGACGCGACTTTTGTGTCGGTGCTGCACCCGCATCCCTTCGCACAACCGGCCTCTTTCCGGAACAAACTCTTCCACGCCCGACGACCGAGGTAGGCCACCGCACCCAGAAAAATCAGACCGATGAGGAGTTGTTCCAACATAAGTAGTTAAGAGTTAAGAATTAAAAGTTAAAAATAGGCGGTGTCGCAACTTTTAACTTTTAATTCTTAACTCTTAACTACACCCAATGGTTCCGGAGGGCGAGCTGGTAGGCGTGTTGGTAATGGTGTTCGCCGTGCCAGGCATAGTTGGCGAGGGCTTCGGCGAGCGAAAACTGCTTTTTGCTTTCGGGGTGGAAATACAGCCGCTGGAGCTGGGCATCCGTCAGATCGTTTAAAACCGCTACCCAACGCTGGTGTAAGTTGCTCAGAATGACCAGCGACGGCGCAATGGAAAGTCGGTAGTCGGGGAGGGTCGCCCACGCGTTTTCGTCATACGGTTTGATGGTCGGAATGGCCTCGGTCAAGGCCAGTTTGGTGCGGATGTAGGCATTCATGTGGCTGTCGGCGACGTGGTGAACCACCTGCCGGACGGTCCAGCCACCGGGGCGATAGGGCGTGTCGAGCCGGCTGTCGCCCCAGCGGCCCACCAGTTCGGTGAGGTTGTGCGGAAAAACCGCAATGGCGGCAATGTGCTCCTGCGATTGATCGAACGTATAAGTATGGCCGAACGTAAACGGGCCAATGGGATAGCGGAGATCGTTGGTGTCGGACATAAAACCTTGTTTTTAAAGAATCGGCAGCGTTCCTTCGTTGTTCCAGTATTCCTCGATGACGGCCAGCAGTTCGGGCTGCATGGCGCAACCGGCGAGCACGTCGCCCCGGAACAGAAACTCGTCGCCCCCGTTGAAGTCGGTGACGATGCCGCCCGCTTCGCGCACCAGCAACACGCCCGCGGCCATGTCCCAGGAGTTGAGGTTGAATTCGTAATAGGCTTCAAACCGTCCGCAGGCAACGTAGGCGAGGTCGATGGCGGCCGAACCCATCCGGCGCAGGCCGTGGGTGCGCTTCATGAGCGACGCCAGAATGGCCAGATACCGCTCGATGCGGTCCATGCTGGAATACGGAAAACCGGTGGCAATCATGCTTTCATTCAGCCGGGTTGCGGGCGACACGGCGATGCGCTCATCGACCGCGCCGTTGCGCAGACACCAGGCTCCTCCCCCCGTGTAGGCGTGGTAACACTCGTCGCGGTTGATGTCGTAAACCGCCCCCGCAATTGGTGTTTTGCCATCGGCCAGCCCGATGCTGACCGAAAAAACCGGGAGATTATGAATGAAATTCGCCGTGCCGTCGAGCGGATCGATGATCCAGTTCAGGCCGGTGCGGTCGGCGTTCTGGCCAATCGTACCTTCTTCGGTGATGAAACCGGCTTCGGGCAGCAGCGTGTGCAGGGCTTCGACAATCAGCTTCTCGGCTTCTTTGTCGACGTACGAAACCAGATTATTAACGTCTTTGTATTCAATGTGTTCACTGGAAAAAGAAAGCCTTTCCTGCCGGATGAATGCCCCGGCCTGCCGGGCAATTTCAGTGATCTGCTGGGTTAAACCCGCCAATTGGATATCAGGACCTGGCATAAGTGGACGCTGCGGTTTGGGTGGATGCCGTGCGGTATTGGTAAAACGCGCGAAACAACAAGGTTAGTAAAAAGAACGTAAACCCGTAGAGGTAATCCTGAAAAAATGCGTACAAAAAGAACAACACCAGACACACCATCGTCAACAGGAAATAGGTTCGGATTGTTTGCGGATTGCCCCGGCGCGTTACCCAGAAAATCAGCGGCACGTGGAGCGGCATCATGAACAGCAGCGCGGGGTTCCAGGTCGTGACGCCGTGGTCGGTGCCGAACCACAGGAAAACCAGAAACCAGCCCCAGAAACCGGTGAAGCCAAACAGCAGCCGGTCGAGCCAGAAACCGGCTTTTTTGGCCCGTTGCTGACGGCGCGTGATCAGAAAAACCACCACCAGCAACACCGCAAAGAAGAAATCCGGCGAAAGCAGATACGTCAGAAACGCGTTGGTTTCTTCCGCCGTGACGGCCCGGAACAGCATCAGACTGTTGGCCACCAGCGGTGTTTCCTGTCCGTTGGCGGTGATCAGTCGGGCGTGGTCGACTTCCGTATACACATTGTCGGGCAAATACATGGCCTGCCAGGGCGTGGCCTTGATGTCGGCCGGATAACCGATGCCGAGGTTCATGCCCATCCGCGCCCAGGCCTGGTTGGCAATGTACTCGTTCATCCAGTCGCGGTACGACTTGGTGGAATCGACCACGTTGGCAAACCGCAGGCTGTCGCCACAGGCTTTGACGAGCATGTCGCGCGGGCGGGTGGCGCAGTTGTCGTAATAAAACCGGTAGCTGTATTCCCGGTTTTCGGGCAGGGCGTTGGTTTCCAGAAGCTGAAAAAGCCGCTGTTTCTGGGCATCCGACAGGTTCAGGATTTGCTCCTTGAGCGTGCGGTTTTCCTGCTGCGACCCGTAAATCATGTTCGGCATGGGATACACCGACACGTAATAGGGCAGGGTGCCTTTCAGGAATTTGACGTAAAAATTGTCGGCGTAGGACGCAAACGTGCCGTAGTTATAGACCCGGTCGACGCCGTACATCGGGTCGCTGATCCACAGGGCCGTGTGGCCAAACGACGAATACAATTCATCCCCCGGCGCCACCGTGATCAGGCTGACTTTGGCCTGGGGGGAAAGGGTTTGGGCGAACGAGGAATGTAAAATGAAAAATGTAAAATGCAGAATGTAAAAGGCGCGGGCGAGCCGTTTACGATTTCCCCTGGACAACAATGACAAGTTCACCTTTTATCGTTTTTTCGGCAAAGTACGTAATTATTTCCTGTAACGAACCGCGAACGGTTTCTTCAAATAGTTTTGTCAGCTCGCGCGACACGCTGGCCTGTCGGTCGGGGCCGAAAACCTCGGCAAACTGGGTCAGCGATTTCACCAGCCGGTGGGGCGATTCGTAGAAAACCATCGTGCGGGTTTCTTCGGCCAGCTCACCGAGCCGGGTCTGGCGGCCTTTTTTGTGGGGCAGAAACCCCTCGAACGTAAACCGGTCGGCGGGCAAACCCGAGTTGACCAGCGCCGGAACAAAGGCCGTGGGGCCGGGCAGGCACTCGACCGGAATCTCGTGTTTGATGCACTCACGCACGAGCAGAAAACCGGGGTCCGAGATGGCGGGCGTTCCGGCGTCCGACACCAGCGCCAGGGTTTTGCCCGCTTTGAGTTGGGCAATGACGCGCTGCACGGTCTGGTGTTCATTGAAAATGTGGTAGCTGTGGAGCGGTTTGCTGATCTGGAGGTGTTTCAGCAGAAAACCCGAGGTGCGCGTGTCTTCCGCCAGAATGGCATCCACCGACTTCAGCACATTCACCGCCCGCAGCGTAATGTCATCTAAGTTACCGATGGGGGTGGGGACGAGGTAGAGTTTCATTTTTGGTTAATGAGTGAATGATAGAATGAGTGAATGATAGAATGGTTTGCAAAGATCCCGGCAGGCTATTCTATCATTCACTCATTCTATCATTCTAAATTGAACTGATCGCTTCCGCCAGTTTGCGGTCTTTCTCCGTGACGGTGTTGCCCGCGTCGTGGGTGCTGAGTTGGAACGAGACCTGGTTGTAGGTGTTGGTCCACGTGGGGTGGTGGTCCATTTTTTCGGCGATGAGGGCCACGCGGGTCATAAACGCGAAGGCTTCGCTGAAATCCCGGAACGTGAAGGTTCGGGTGAGTTGGTTGTTTTCTTCCTGCCACATAGCCGTCGACCGGGCTGATACCCGGATGGTTTGGAAGGCAAGTTAGGGGATCGGAAGGAAAAAATACGGATTTTGGCGGAGGGTGTTGGGAAAATAAAAAAACCGTCTTACTTTTGCACCCACAATCAGTGACCCAGAGGGATGGCGGAGTGGTCGATCGCGGCAGTCTTGAAAACTGTTGACTGTAATAGGTCCGGGGGTTCGAATCCCTCTCCCTCTGCAAAAACCCTCAAAACAGCCTGTTTTGAGGGTTTTTTGTTAAAGTGTACCCAGATTTGTACCATATGTACTAAAATTTTCAGTCCAACAGCATTGTATTTTAGCTACTAATTTGGGGTAATCTTTATTTTTGGATGCCTACAAAAGAAATTAATGTTTGATTATTATAATCAGACTATTTTTGCTTCTGCCCTCTTCAAAGAACGCACCTTAAATATTCCCAATCATTAATTATTTGTAACAAAAGTGAAGGAATTTAAAGCGAACGCTGCTAATCCAACATATCTCAGTTTATTCAGCGGATGTGGTGGATTTGATGACGGTTTTGAACAGGCAGGTTTTGTATCTAAAGGCGCTTTTGATATAGATAACTCTGTGATTGAAACTTACAGACATAACTTTAATGGTCCTATATATAAGCATGATTTGAGTAGTTTATCATTACCGATAAATTTTGAAAAATCAACAATTGATGTTGTGATTTCTGGTTCTCCATGTCAAGGGTTTTCTACAGCGGGTCTTAGAAAGTTGGATGATCCTAGAAATAAATTATTAATTGCTGGAGGGGAAATAGCGATAAAATTGCTTCCTAAAGTATTTGTTGCTGAAAATGTTATGGGGTCGTTTAATGGAAAACATAAGCAGTTTTGGAATGACCTAATTGGGTTATTAAATGAAAACAAATACAATGTTGAATTTCTTAAATGTGAAGGAACTGATTTTGGACTAGCGCAAATCAGAAAGAGAGTTTTTTTAATTGCTTGGAGAGGAGATGGCGGTATTTCATTTGATATTGAAAAAAAACCAGTTAAAGTTTTAAAAGATGTTTTGATGAATATTAATGGCTTGCCTAATCAAGATGTATATTTTCCCATTAAAGATGAAAAGGTTGAAAAAATAATTACTTGTATAAAGCCTGGTCAAAAACTGTGTAATGTCAGAGGCGGTAATGGAATAATTCATACTTGGGATATACCAGAAGTGTTTGGGGATACAAATGAAAAAGAGAAACAAGTATTAAGAGTTATTAAAGAGTTAAGGAGGAAGTTAAGAATAAGAAATTATGGGGATGCTGACCCAGTACTAATTGAAGATATAAAATCAAAATTAAATTTCTCACCAATACAATTTCTTGATTCGCTTGTTAATAAAGGTTATGTTAAAGTCATTGGGGGTAGATATGATTTGATTCACTCCTTTAATGGTCTTTACAAAAGGTTAGAATGGAATAAACCATCTATGACAGTTGATACAAGATTTGGAGATGCAAGATATTTTTTGCATCCAGAGGAAATGCGAGGATTTACTGTAAGAGAAGCAGCTAGGATACAAGGCTTTAGGGATTCATTTGTATTTTATGGATCTAAGCAACAACAATTTAAAATGATTGGGAATGCTGTTCCACCACCAATGGCAAGTGCAATTGCAAATATTATAAAAGAAAAAATATTATCTATATGAGCAGTCAAAAACATAATGATAAAATTATAAAATGGTCTAATGAGGAGGGTGGTTCCAAATATGTTTTATATAATAACCTTCTTGAATATTTAGGGAATAATCTGTTTGATGATTTTGAGCCAACTATGGGCCCTTTTCCAGACTTTACATCAAGGCTTGAAAAATGGATAAATAATATTTCAGATGACGATAGCCAAAAGATATTGCTAGAATTAGCAACTAGAATTTTTTATGTCGGCTCCAAAGAGTTTATTTCATTATATCGTACTGCATATAATTCAATTATTAAAAGATGGTTAATTGATCAGATAGGCGCCGATTTTGATTCTCTTAATTACATTGAAAACCTAAAATCAGCATTGGATGCAGTTTGGTTTTTACCAATAACTGATAGCCTCAGAATAAATCAATTCTACAAAGTAAACCAAATTGACACTAAGAATACATTTAGAGGAGATATTAGGTCTATGAAG
The DNA here is from genome assembly GCF_003334855.1 of Larkinella punicea. GTDB lineage: Bacteria > Bacteroidota > Bacteroidia > Cytophagales > Spirosomataceae > Larkinella > Larkinella punicea. The sequence continues at coordinate 118,431 of NZ_QOWE01000007.1, read as the reverse complement.
TTTTTCGTTAATAATAATGATAAGTTTGATGAATATATTTTACAAAGGGGAATTAAATATATTGTATTGCTTGAGGATTTTGTTGGGTCGGGTACTCAAGCTTTAAGTTCTTTAAAATTTGTTTCAGAATTAAAAAATGAAATTAAAGTATTATTCGTACCGCTTATAATATGCCACAATGGTTTGGATAATATTATTAGAAAAATGAATTCCTATAGTAATTTTTTTGTTAAACCTGTAATTTCTTTAGATGCTGAACATTTTGTTAATGATGATACTTCAAAGTTTGCGAATAATATTCAATTATATGAACTTTTGTCACATACATTTAAAAAAGTCAAAGGTAGCTTGACAGATGGAGCAATTAAAAAGCTTACTCCATATGGTTATAAAAATACTGGCGGGTTGACAGTTTTGTATTCAAATACTCCTAATAATAGTTTGCCCTTGATATTTATTAAATCAGATACTTGGGAACCTTTGTTTCAAAGAAACTCTAGAGATTAGTTATGGGACAAAAATTGAATCCTTTTCATGAGTTGTATGTGACAGAATCAATTGGTTCTGACGCCTTTGTAAAACTATTTAGTGATGTACTTGTTGATCATACCTTAGCATTGTTTAAGCCAGGGAATGTCGTACTAAAAGGTCTGCCTGGAACAGGTAAAAGTATGATGCTTAGTTTGCTGAAACCTTCTGTTAGAATTGCTTACAAAAGATGTGATGCAATTTTCCCGGTTCCACCTAGATTTAGCAATTTTATTGGTGCTGGGATTAATTTAATAAGAAGTAGTGTAAGTGATTTTGGGCAAAGACCAATTGTAGAAGGGAAATACTTAGATTTAAACGAACTAGCTGTTTATTTTGGTGATTTTTTAAATTATTGGGTTGTTAAAGATATATTAAATTCAGTTGTAGAATTAGGGAATGAATTAGGGGAAGAATTACAAATAGATATTTCTAAAGAAAAGTTAAATTATTTCGCAACTACTTTGAAAAAAGATGAGTCTTGGTTTGGTTACTTGGACTCCGTAAATACTTTTGATGATCTTATTGCTAAGCTAAAAAATAGGATAATTTCATATCGCTCCTATTTAAATTTTAACTCTGAGAATATTCCTGATGATATAGTTACTTCTAAGACCTCTATTGGTGTTCCCATTTCCATCGTAGCTAACTTACTCCGTGAACTCAAGGTCGTTCATCATGATACCAACATATTTGTGATGATTGACCAGTATGAAGAACTTGCTTGGTTAGAGGATAGCATTGAGGGACTTGGCGTGAAGTATAAATCAGTAATAAATAAATTATTAGCAACTAGAGATAATAGTGTCTCTTATCGGATAGGTACGCGTCCTTTTGCTTGGAATGATGAGTTTCAATCAATTCTTGGAACATCAGCAAAATTAGAAGCACTAAGAAATTATAGTCCAGTTTCAATTGATGGAGTTCTCAAACGACAAGAACATTCTAAAACTTATTTATTTCCTGCATTTGCTGAAGATATCTTTTCAAAAAGATTAAAAGCTGTTGATTACAAATTTGATGACTCTAACACTAATTTGTTGCGCGAAATTTTTGGTAGAAGTGTTGACCCAAGAGAAAAAGCACTTAGATATGTTAAGAATCAATCGAAAGATAAAATCATAGAAATCGATAGTTCTTGGCCTGAACATTGGAAGCAATTTTTACTCTCACTTGTAGTTGAAGATCCATTTTCTGCTCGTTTAGGAGAAGCGTGGGCAAGGCAGAAGGGGAAAGAGAACATTGTTAACCAACTTACTTTTGAAAGACCTTTCCCTTGGGAGAAAAAAGAATATTGGAAAAAGGAACGTGTAGGTCAAGCTTTGATTCAGATTGCATCCAGGAATCGACAACAGCTATATTGGGAAGGAAAAAGCGATATAATTCAATTAGCCGGGGGCAATATTCTGGCTTTCTTAAGCCTATGTCAACAAATTTGGGAAGTTTGGATGAGAGATACTAAAAATCAAGATGATTATTCACTCCCTAAATTAGATTATATTATTCAAACACTTGGTGTACTTGAAGCTAGTATTAAGTGGTATGAAAGTATTTCAGAAAGGAAAGGGGGAAGTGATAGGAAGTTATTTATTAATTACGTTGGAGCTAAATTTTATAGGTCTTTAATTGAAGATTCTAGAATGTCATATCCTGGTCATACTGGATTTTCTATTGCATTGAGTGAATTGGAGAATAATCCACATGTATACAAATTTTTAAAAGAAGCCTCGGATTTTGGTGATCTACAAGAAAGACCTCATACTACTAAATCCAGTTCAGGTGAAAAAAGAATAAAATGGTATTTGAATTCAATGCTTTCTCCAATTTTCAAGCTTCCAGTTTCTCACACAAAAGAACCTTTATATATATCAATATCTGATTTAGAAACTTGGCTTGTAGAAGCGAGTGCGGTTACGTCAAAAAAACCTTTAATTAAGAAATTAGCTTCTAAACCTAAAAAGCCACGTAAAGGGGCTGATCCTAATCAATCTCATCTTTTTTTTGAAGGTAATGAATAATAATTTTGAATTTAAACCTTGGGGTGAACTTGAATGGCTTTTTTCAAAAACTGTTAAATCAAATTTTGATTTAATTGCCTCGCTTTCTCCTGAAGATAGATGTACTAGTACATTTGAAATATGCAGATCAGCAAAAAGGATTAAATCTGCTTTATTTTTAGAAATCATAGATCCAATTGATACCAAAGGACATAATAGCTTAAGAATTAAAAATAAAAATAAAATAAGTGGTAATATAGATGTTTCTTTTTCAACCCATAAGTTGTTAGAGCCTATTAGCGGCTTGATCAGAATTGTTAACAATTTTATTGACAATTCTGATGGGAATATTATCGTAGATATTAGCACATTTCCAAAGCGTTTCTTTTTCCTGATTATTAAATCTCTTTTAAAATCTTCCAAGGTTAAAACTTTATTTGTAACATGTTCTACTCCTAAAAAGTACTCTTCTGGGAATTTATCCGACAACCCAAACTCTTGGACTCATATCCCTACTTTTGTTCCTGATGACCCTGATTTAAGGTTTGATTTAGCAATAATTGGAATTGGCTTTATGCCTTTGGGCTTACCTCAATTATTGAAAGATAAATATAGTCAACTGACCACGAAATATCTTTTTCCTTTTCCTCCTGGTCCGCCAACTTACCAGCGAACATGGGAGTTTGTAAACCTAATGCATAGCTCTACACGTCTTGAAGGCAAACAAATATATAGGGTGGATTCTCTTAATCTGCCTGAAATTTTTGAAACCATTGTTTCTCTTACTCAAGCAGGGGAGAAAAGCACTTTACTAGCTCCGTACGGTCCTAAGACAATGTCTTTAGCTATGTGTTTATATGCTTGTTTTACTAATTCTGCTGTTTATTATACTCAACCTACTTATTATGCACCTGATTATAGCTCAGGTTTTAGTAATTGTTACGGCTATATTATTAAGAGTAATGACACTTTATTTTATTCTGTTTAATGTTTAAATAAAAATCCCGGCCAGCAAATGCCAACCGGGATTGCTACTTACTCAACGTTAATTCAGTTCCGAATCCGAACCACCTATTTTGTCTCGATTGTAAGACCCGCTATGTAGGCGACCCGCATACTTTTCGCTTTCCTTCTGCTTGCGTTTATACCATTCCCATTCATCGGCACTCATGCCTCGCCGTTTTTCTCCTGATGCCGGAGTTTTTTAAATAGGTGCATCCCGGTTAATTCATCCTGGTTTTCATTCAATTATTACCCCACTATATCGCTTTTGTCGAATGTCTTCAGCGTGGTTAACGGAACCCTAGCATACATTATTTACAAATCAATGGATCGTATCATAATTATTTCATAAGATTTTGTACTATTGGCATTTCAATGCACGTATCCAAACCAATTGATATGAAAACGACCGGTTTTACACTCCTGCTACTGCTGACACTCGTTTCGGCGGCTTTGGCTCAAACGGAAAAAGGACGCTGGCAAGTGGGCGCACAGGTGGGCAATCTGACGTACCAACGTTACAAAGTGTATGATGGCCATTCGCTGTCGGTGAACCTGACGCCTTCGGCGGGCTATTTTGTCGCTAGAAACCTGCTGGCGGGCGTTTCTGTTCCCTTTTCAAATACCAGCAATAGCTACAAGGCTGGCCCGTCGGATTACAACAATCGATCCATCGGCATCGGCCCTTTCATCCGCTACTATGTAGGCAATTCGAACGTTAAACCCTTTGTCGGGATTGGCTTTACGTACAACTCCACCGCCATCCGCTACGAAAGCCTCCTCAATCTGAATGACATAAAGCTGAAAGGGAGTTCGACCAATCTGGTTCCGGCGGTTGGCGCAGCCTGGTTTATCAACCGCAACGTGCTTTTGTCTGCCGGTTTTGGGTATTCATTTTACCATGCTAAAAACCAGGGTTTCCTGCAACCGAACCCCAACACCTTGACCGTGACTCCGATTACTGAGAAATACCAGAAGCTATCGTTCGATGTCGGTTTTGCCTTGCTGTTTGGAAAATAAACCTGAACCGTCAGATTGGAGAAGGGAGAGTGCGTCAATGTCGTGCCAGCAGTACGGAATCCGGGTAAGGAAAAGGCCAAAAGATTGCGTGTTCCTGTGTCGCCAATCACCCGAATTCGGTTTCTTTGTGCATGAGACGACGGCTACCCTTTTGTATTGTATTCTACCTCCTCTTTTCCTGTACGGCGAAAAAACAGAATGACCAACAGGCGTTGAACGACATCCCGGTTTCGGGCCTTTCCGGCAAGGAACTGGCGATGGCGCATTGCAGCGGGTGCCATGCCTACGTGAGTCCTGACCTGCTGTCGAAAACGAACTGGCGGGATGTGCTGCCGGCCATGGGGCATCGAATGGGAATCTACAGCGGGGGCGTCCGGCCCGACAGTCTGTTTGAACCCGGCCTCAGCGGCACCCTCGTGCGAAATGCCCGGATCTATCCCGAAAAGCCGGTTCTGGCGCTGGAGGACTGGCGCAAAATCGAAGCCTATTACCTCGAAAATGCCCCGGACACGATCCTGCCGCCCGTCCGCAAAAGCAAAATCCGGATGGGACTCCGGCATTTCAAGCTCCGAGAACCGTCCCTGGCGCATCGCCCCGCCCTGACGACGCTGGTCAAGATTCTGCCCGACAAGCGCGGCATTGTCTTCAACGATGGCAAAGGCTCCCGCAATACGTTGACGTTTCTCACCGCCAACCTGAACGAGCAGTTTAGCCTGGGGCTGGGTGCCACGCCGATTCAGTTTGATGAAAAAGGCAATGATCTGTATATCACCACGGTGGGGAAGGGCATTTTCCCGAACGATGCGCCCGACGGTGCCCTGCTGCGTTGGGTGAAAAATGCCCCGGAACCGGGCTATAAACTGGGTAACATCGCCCTTTCCGGTTTGCGCCGACCCGTTTGCGTGGCCTATGGCGATTTGAACAAAGACGGTTTTGAAGATGTCGTGGCCTGTGAATTTGGCAACCAGACCGGGCAACTGGCGTGGTATGCCAGCAACGGGCGCGGGGGCTACGACCGGCGGGTGTTGCGGAACAAACCGGGTGCCATCACGGCCATCATCCGGGATGCCAACCACGACGGTTTGCCGGACATTTATGTGCTCATGGCGCAGGGCGACGAGGGCATTTTTCTGTATGAAAACCAGGGTTCGGGCACGTTCAAGGAAAAGCGGTTACTGACTTTTTTGCCCCTCAACGGGTCGCAGCACATGGAACTGGTCGATTTTAATAAAGACGGTTTTGATGACATCGTGTATGTGAGTGGCGACAACGCCGATAAAACGCCGATCCTGAAGAAGTACCACGGCATATCTATTTATCTGAATGACGGGAAATCCAACTTTAAACAGGCGTATTTCTATCAACTGAATGGCGCGTACAAGGCGATGGTTCGTGATTTTGACCGGGATGGTGACCTGGATATGGCCGCCATTTCGTTTTTCCCGGACTATGGCCGCTACCCCGAAGAGAGTTTTGTTTATCTGGAAAACAAGGGGAAGTTAAAATTTGACGATTACTCGTTTCCCGAAGCCCCGAAAGGACGCTGGGTGGTGATGGACGCCGGTGACATGGATGCCGATGGCGATATCGATCTGGTGCTGGGTTCGTTCGTGTATTTTATCCCGCAGGGCGACACCACCGGATTGGGCAAAAAATGGCTGACCTCCGGGCCTTCGATCGTGGTGTTAGAAAATACGATTCGGTAGGTTGCCCCCCAGCCCCCTAAAGGGGGAGCTTGGAGCGCGAGAAAACTCCCCCTTTAGGGGGCTGGGGGGCAAAAGCGAAAGTCCTTTAGTTGCTTAAAACCGGTACTTTGCTCACCTTACTCACTTTCACGATGGAACATTACTACCAGCGGTTTTTCAGTTATGTCGGGGAGATTTTGAGTTTGCCCGACGAAGACAAGGCGTCCATTCGCCAGTCGTTCCAGCCGGTTTTTGTGCCGAAAGACACGATTATCGAACCGGCCGGGCAGGTTCCCCAATACCATAATTTTATCGTTTCGGGGTACATGCGAAACTTCTACGTAGACCAGGACGCCAACGAAATCACGACCGACCTCAACGATGGTTCCCAGTTTTTTACGTCGTATTTTCATTTTATGAACCGTACGGTTTCCAACGAAAACCTGCACTGCATTACCGATTGCGAACTGCTCCGCATCAGTCGGGAAGACGTGGACATTGGGGCGCAGCGCAGCCGTACGCAGAAAGATTACACGATTCAGATTCTGCAAAAACACCTCGAAGAAGAAAAATCCCGGATCAACGACATGACCAGTCTGACGGCCGAAGACCGGTATCGGAAATTTCTGCGGCAGAAACCCACCATCATCCAGCATGTGCCGTTGCGGTACGTGGCTTCGTATCTGGGCATTACGCAGCGGCATCTGAGCCGGCTCCGGAGCGGTTTGGCTTCCTGACGTCCATACCCCGAATCAAACCGCTCATCCGAATAGGACATTTGTCTACCCGGCAAAAAAACGGTTCGTCTTAGGTTTAGGGAAAACTTAACGGCTTTTCCGCTATGACGACAACTACTACGATCTCCCCATCCAAAGAAGCAACCACTTCGACCGCTACCCGAATCCTGACCATTGCGGCCACCGTCTGGCTGGTGGTGGCAACGGTGGGGCAATGGATTTTTGGCCTCTACATTCTCCTCTCTTACGGGAAAGCTACCCTGATGGGCGATTTTGAACGATGGAACCAGGTTTTGTCGCACAGCTACGTTGAAGGCGACTGGAAAGGCAATACCGTCGTTGGCATTCACATCCTACTGGCCGCGGTTCTGGTCATTGGTGGCCCCCTGCAACTCATGCCGTTCATTCGGCAAACCTTTCCCCGGTTTCATCGCTGGCTCGGCCGGACCTACGTCACGACGGCCATTGTGGTTAGCTCGGCGGGGTTGCTCATGGTCTGGACGCGCGGTTCCATCGGCGATTTAACCCAGCAAATCAGCATCAGTCTCCAGGCCATTTACATCATTTCGTTTGCCTTGCTCGCCATTCGATCCGCCAGAGCCCGCCGGTTCGACCAGCACCGGGTCTGGGCGCTGCGATTGTTCATGGTGGTTAATGGCGTCTGGTTTTTCCGGGTGGGACTGATGGGCTGGTTGCTGATCAACGGCGGCCCGGTCGGTTTTGATCCCGAAACGTTTACCGGCCCTTTTCTGACAGCGCTGGCGGTTTTTACCTATGCCATCCCGGCTTCGCTGCTGGTGCTGGAATTGTATTTTTATGCACAGAAAAAACCGGATAATGTCTTCCGTCTCATCACCGCAGCCCTCATTTTTCTGTGTACCGTCATCATGGCCATCGGGATTTTTGGGGCCACGATGGGGATGTGGTTGCCCCGAATTTGAAGGAAATGTAGATTCCCTCTGATATCCGTGTGATGTGCTTGCAAATTGCCCCCCATCCCCCTAAAGGGGCAGGACTGTTAAGTTCTTCCGTTTTTCGCCCCCAACCCCCTAAAGGCCGGGCGGCCGGTGCCGGGCTAAAACATCCGGATTTTGAAGCCCGGCACCGGCCGCCCGGCCTTTAGGGGGTTGGGGGCGAAAAGCGGATCGATATTGCTAACTTCAACGATCCTAATTTCCAGAACTTAACAGCCCTGCCTAAAGGGGGAGTTTTCTCGCGCTCCAAACTCCCCCTTTAGGCAGGGCTGACGCGTCGGGGATGGGGGGCAAAAGCGGCTTAATTGGAATTCAACTATTGCTTATCCCACCACACCCTGGTTTTGTAATTATCCGCTCCCTGACGGGCCACGGCGGCATTGTAGTTGGCGGCATTCAAAACCGGCTCGTCGTCCGGGTAGCGCAGCCGACGGGGATAGGTGCCGCCGGTTTCGTTGTCGGGATAGTTGACCGGGGTTAGTTTCGGATAACCGGAACGGCGGACGTTGGCATACGACTCATAGCCGTTCAGAAAGGTTGCGACCCAATATTCCGAATTGATCTGCTCGAACGCTTTTTCCTTGTCGGCAACACCCACAAACGGATTGGCGGTTAAGTAGGCCGTGATGTCTGCGTCCGGGATGGTGGCCGAAACGTCGTATTGCTGGAGCGCCTTCATCGCGCCGGTCACCCCGTTCCGGTAGAACTGGGTGGCATCGCCGGGAATCCAGCCCCGAACGGCGGCTTCCGCCAGCAGCAACTGAACTTCGCCGTAGGTCAGCAGCATCCGCGGGCCGTCGAGCTTGGCAAACACATCCCGGTTTACGCCCGAAAACTGGTGTTCCTGGCCCGGAGCCGTCGGGTTGTAACTGGGATCTTTGGGCAGCGTAATCCGGTCCAGACCGTTGGGCATGCCTTTCTGAACCGCGGGGTCGGTATTTTTGGTCGCCACATTGGTCGGATCGGTATACACCGCCACCGTGTATTTCAGCCGGGGATCGTTGTGGCTTTTCATGTAGTCGAAAAACGTCTTGGCAATTTTACCCGGACTTCGGCCCGACACGCTCAACGTCCAGCTTTGTCCGTTGGTCAGCACTTCCTGCGTCCCGGCTTTGTCGGTTCCCTTGATAAACAGGTTGTCGTCGATGGCCGTAAAAACCCCACCGGCAAACGCCTTTTTGACCCAGGACTCGGCAGCCGCCGGATCTACTTTGGACATCCGCATTCCCAGACGGAGCATCATGGAATAGCCAAACCGTTTCCATTTGGCAATGTTTCCCGCGTAGACGATGTCGGACGATGCGAAGAGCGTCTTGCTGGCGTCGAGTTTGGCGGTGGCGTCTTCCAGTTCGGCCAGCATGTGGGCATAAATGTCCTTCTGCGCGTCGTATTTGGGTTTGTAAATCTGCTGGTAATAGCCCTGATTAGCCTCAAAATAGGGTAAATCGCCGTACATATCCGTCAGCCGGTGGAAAATCACCGTTTTCCAGATGCGGGCCATGTGGTACAGATTGTGGTATTGCGGTTTGTCCTTCGACAACGTAATCACGTCTTCAATCAGTTTGGACGAACCGGCAATGGCGTTGTAGGTGCCTTTCCACATGGCCTCGTTGTTGCCCTTGTGGTACACGTACTTATCGCCCTGAAAATCAAAAATTCCCACGTTGCTCAGCGTCGCCATGTGCTGAACGAACGGTTCGGCATAGTTCAGGCTGGTGGCTTCATCACCCTTCGCCGTGTTGTACTGCCCGGTCGTAAAGAGATAGGCGGGGTTGAACCGGTCGGCGGTAACGGCATTGGGGTCTTTATTCAGGTCTTCAAAACCATTGTCACAGGCCGAAAGGAAAAACAGGCAGCCCGTGAAAACTATATATACTATCTTTTTCATGTCAATTAGCGTTAACCGATGCAAAACTAGAATTTCAAATTTACATTGAACCCGTAGCTCCGGGTCGGCGGCAAAGGCGTGGATTCGATCCCCTGATCGTTTCCGGCTGATAGGTTGGTTTCAGGGTCCAGACCGGGGGTGTGTTTCATCAGAATGCTCAGGTTCCGACCCACCAGCGAGATGCTGGCGCCCTTGACAAACCCGATTTTTTCGTAGAGGTACTTCGGCAAAGCATAGGTGAGCGATACATACCGCAGCTTGATGAAACTGGCGTCGTAGATGTAGTCGTCCAGCGCATCCCGTCTCCGGACGGTGATGGCCCGGTTATTCACGCGGTCTGCCGTCACCAGAAATTTATTCTCCTCACCGCTTTCGGTCACACCTGGCAGAACCGCTCCCGATGCTCTTCCCAACAGCGACTGCAAAGACATCCCGCGGTGGTCGAGGCTGTAGTTGGTTTCGGAGTAGATTTTGCCGCCGAATTTGCCATCCACCTGCGCCGACAGCGTGAAGTTTTTGTAGGCAAAATTGTTGATGATCCCGGTCGTGTATTTGTTGATCCCGGACCCGAACGCTACCACATTGGCGGGAACGATCGGCAGTCCGGTGGCATCGATGATATCCCGGCCCTGGGCATCCCGTTTGATCGTCCGACCCACAATTTGCGAATATTCTTCGCCTTCGACATGCTTGATGAAGGCTTTCGTAGATGTTGCCAGAATCAGCTCTTTGGACGTGTTCGAAATCTTCAGCACCTTGCTTTTGTTGTAGGCCATATTGAACGATACGTCCCAGCGGAAGTTGCTGGTCGTCACCGGTTTGGCGGTGATTAGCAATTCGACGCCCCGGTTGCGGATTTCTCCGACGTTCACCGATACGCCGGAATACCCGGTGGTGGAGGAAATACTCTCGACCGCAATGTCGTTGGTGGTCAGCTTGTTGTAAACGGCCAAATCAAACCCGAGCTTGTTGTTGAATAACCGCAAATCCAGACCCGCTTCAAACTCGTTGACGCTCAGCGGCCTCAGGCTGCTGTTGGGTACGGTAAACTGATTGATGGTTCCGAGCGAACGGCCATCGTAGTTGTAGGGAAGCAGGCCGTAGGTCAGGTTGAGCAGATAGGGGTCGGTATCACCGCCCACGGCCGCATAGGCAACCCGCAACTTACCAAAACTGATGGCCCGGGGCATGTCAAACGCCTGCGAGAACACGAAACTCACCCCCGCCGACGGGTAGAAGAAATTGTTCGACTTGGGGTTCAGGGTCGAGAACCAGTCATTCCGGCCCGTGAGGTTCAGATACAGGTAGTTGCGGTAGGCGAGTTCGGCGGTGGCAAAGACCGAGTTGATTTTTTTGTCGTACGTCGCCGTGGTGGTGTTGCGGTTGGCGGTATTGTTGATCACGTGCAACTGGGGAACCACGAACCCGGAGCCGAGAATCGTCGTCGTATACCGGTGCTGCGCCATGAGGTTACCACCCAGATTCACCGACAGGTCGAAATCCTTGTTCAGGCTCCGGTTCAAACCGATCAGCCCTTCAAAGTTCCGCTCCCAGAACGTCTGCTGCGACTGGTCGATCTGACCGGCCGGCCGGTAGCCCGTTCCTTCGGGAACAATTTTGTTGGTCATGAAACCGTAGTAATCCTGTCCGACTTTTCCCTGAATAAAAAGCCAGTCGAAGAGGTTGTATCGCAGATTCACGGTCGAAATAAACCGGTCTTTGTTGGTCTGATTTTTAATCCGGTTCAGGGTGTAATACGGATTGGTCGCGTTCAAATCCGTCCCCAGAACCTTCTCCTTGTAATTGTCATCGTAGCCGGGCGAGAGGGCGCTGGTCGGCATGTTGCTGTTGACATACAGAATCGTTCCGGCACTATTTCCCGAGTTCCCCGTAAACACGTAGCGGTTATCGACGCGCTCGTTGATGTAATCGACATTGGCCGCCAGGTTCAGATTTTTAGAAATGTTCTGGTTGAGCCCGAGGCTGATGTTGTTCCTCCTCATGCTGGCATTGGGTATGATGCCTTTGTTCCGCATGTCGGTGATCCCCAGCCGGAAACTGCCTTTGTCGCCACCGCCCGAAAACGAGATGTTGTTGGTGCTGGTGTGACCTACGCCGTAAAAGTCCTCCAACACCTGGTCTTTCACGTACGAATAAGGCCGTTTCACCCCATCTAGTTGAATCGTTTCAGAACCGTCGTACAGCGCACCCCAGTGGTTTTGGCCGTGGTTGGCGGCATCCTGCTGGCTGGCCGGCTTTACCCCGCCGTAGCCCTGGCCGTACTGTTTTTGCAGCTCCCAGAGAAAAAAGGGAACCTCGAAGGTGTTGTTGGTATTGAATTCAACGCCGAGTCCCTTGTTGCCCTTGCCCGACTTGGTCGTGATCACGATGGCTCCGTTTTTGGCTCTGGAACCATACAAAGCCGCTGCCGTAGCGCCTTTCAAAACCGTAATGTCTTCGACATCGTCGGGGTTGATGCTGGAAATGTTATCGCCGAAGTCCGGGTTGTCGTTTTTCGGTCCACCAAACTGCGTATTGTCCATCGGTAGTCCGTTGATGATGTAGAGTGGCTGGTTATTGCCCGAAATCGAGGTGTTTCCACGGATCGTAACGCGGCTGGAACCGGCTGGCCCTGTAGCCGCCGGACTGATGTTGACCCCCGCCACCTTGCCGTTCAGAGAATTGGCAAAGTTGGTTTCCCGGGTTTTGGTAAAACTTTCGCCATCTACTTTGGTGACCGAATAGCCGAGTGATTTGGTCTCCTTGCGAATCCCGAGGGCGGTCACCACCACTTCGTCCAGTGCCTTGCTTTCGGCCAGTAGTCTGATTTCCAGGGTCGTGCGGTTGGCCAGCGGAACTTCCTGCGCCGTATACCCCACAAACGAAAAAACAAGCACCGAATTCATCGAAGGCACATCGATCGAAAAGTTGCCTCCCGCATCGGTGGTGGTTCCTTTCTGAGTGCCTTTCAGCAAAATGCTGACACCGGGCAGTGCATCGCCTTTTTCGTCGGTGACTTTCCCTTTGATGATTTCAACCGGTTTGGGCAATGACCGGGTCCGCTCGATCGTTGCGGTTTTTCGTTCCGCGGTCGCCGACCGCAGAACCGGCGCCGAATGGGCCGTGGTCGCCACAATGGCCATAGCGGTGAGCAGGGTACACCGCTTGCTGAACCATGCGAAGGGTGTACCAGTGTCTGGTAAAACTAATCCTTTCATGCAATAAATTGGGTTTGGAATATTCAGGAATCGTTACAGGGACGTCATAGAGATGGGATGCGTCGGTTTAATCATTACATATACGTTCCTATGCCAATAGTGTACTACGATTATTTCTATTTTTAAAAAATAAATTGCAAAATGGCTGTGCGGGTACTTCGGTAAAGAATAATTACTCTCAGAATCTGACTATTTCTGATCCGGAAGGCGGTTTTGAGAAGACTTGAAAAAAAGTCTCTGAGCCAGGAGTACCGATTGACCTGGTTTGAAGTATTAGTATATAATCTGTTTGGGATAGGAACGCGGCCGGGTCGCCGATGCGATCTGACGGATTGAACGGATTAAAACGGATTTTTTATCTGTGTGAATCCGTTCAATCCGCGTTCCCATCCCCCAACTTCCTAAACCCTGATGACCCAATGAAACCGCTTACCTCTTTTTCCCGACGGGAATTTCTGGAAAAAATGACCCCGGCTGCTGTGGCTGTTCTCGCCGGTGCCCAGACGCTTCTGCCCGCAACGACCCAGGCAAAAACCGCAGCCAGCGGATTCGGGCGGGACGAAAAAAAGTTTGTTCCGGTGATGATCACCCCCTTCGATTCCAACTCCGCCATTGATTATGACCGGCTTTCCCGGCTGATCGACTTTTACCTGAAGGCCGGAGCCAAAGGTTTTTTTGCCAATTGCCTGAGCAGTGAAATGTACTTTCTGACCGACCAGGAACGGATTGGGCTGACCCGGCACGTGGTGAAACGGGTGAACGGAAAAGTCCCGGTGGTGTCGACGGGCTCGTTCGGGGATACGCTAAACGCAAAAGCCGACTTTGCCCGAAAAATCCACGATACCGGCGTGGATGGGGTGATTCTGATTTCGAGCCATTTTGCGGACAAGGAGGAAAGTGATGCGGTTTTGATGGAGAATTTTGAAAAGTTTCTTTCGCAAACTGGTACTATGAAGGTCGGGACGTATGAATGTCCGAACCCCTACAAGCGGCTGCTGTCGCCCGGTGTGTTCAAATCGTTGGTTGCCAACAAGCGGATGATCTATCACAAAGACACCTCCGAAGACCTGAAAAACATCGAGACCAAACTGGAAATCGCCAAAGGTTCCCAACTGGAATTCTACAATGCGCATACCGCTACCGCCGTGGCATCGCTGCAAAAAGGAGCGCGGGGCATGTCGCCGATCTCCGGTAATTTTTACCCCGAAATTCATAGCTGGCTGTGCCGGAATGCCAACGACCCCTCGAAAAAGGCGGATCTCGACTGGATTCAGGCCGAAATTACCCGAACCGAACCCATTATCTCGAAATTTTATCCGCTCAGTTCCAAGTATTTTTTGAAGAAAAGAGGAGTGCCTCTGGAACTGGTTTGCCGGGCCAAGGCCCAGACGATCCCGGCGGAGCAGATGAAAATTCTGGATGATACCTACACGACTTTCCTCGGCTGGTGCGAGCGGCTGGGCATCAAAGGGTAAAAGTCAACATGCGATTGGATGGGAACGCGGCCGGGTCGTTGAAGCGATAGAACGGATCGGGCGGATTGTCGCAGATAAAAATCCGGTCAATCCGCGTTCCGGTCTTCATTGAGCCGGTCGCCCGACTGCCGGGCTGCGACTACCGATTGCTCAAAGTCTTCCGGAGACAATGACGAAAACTCGTTGACAAACAGGATCGGCCCGGTTTCGGCTTCTGCATATTCCGTACCCATTCGCAGCCACAAATTCCAGTCAGGTGCCTGCATGTGGGAAATGGTCCCGACTACTTTTGAGTCTTCCGGGCGTTGGGCGTAGAGGCTGGCATAGCTGGCCACCAGGTTCGGCAGTTGCCGCAAAAAAGCGTTCTGTACCTCCGTTGGGAGTTGATTGAACGTAAGCCGGGCCTCGTCGGCCCAGTGCGTATCGAAAGTAGATTCCATGCTTAGGGGTAATAAAAGGCGGTTCCTGCTTCCCGGATGATCCGTCTGAGCAAAACGATAGCCCGTTCGATTGAAAATTTTGCACAAAAATACGGGTTGCCTATGAATTCGGTACCGGTTCTGCGGCAATTGAGTCGAATTGTTAATTATTCATAAATCAGTGGATCACATTGTAATTCAATCATCGGTTTTCATACTATTGGTATCGTTTCACACCTTAACGGACGAATAGTCATGAAAACAATCGCTTTTACTTTAGTAGTGATGGGTATGGTTTTTTCGGAAGCCGTGGCACAAACTGAAAAAGGGCGCTGGCAGATTGGGGCGCAACTGGGAAACGTCACTTACCAGAGCGATACCAGTAACGCCAGTAAATCGATTTCGGGTAGCCTGGCACCAGCGGTAGGATATTTTATCGCCAGAAATCTGCTTATTGGCGTTACCGTTCCCTTCTCATTTAATGCCACGAATTTGAAGTATGGCGCTGACCACTTCAACCGAACCATTGGGATAGGACCGGCCGTTCGGTATTATGTGGGCCAGTCGAGCTTCAAACCTTTCGTAGGAATCAGCTATACCTATGCCCGGAGTTATGGCAAGTGGAGGGATCTGGATCCTGTTCGCTCTGAATCAATCACAAAAGGGTACAGTCGAACGCTGGCTCCTGCTATAGGCGTTGCCTATTTCATAAACCGTCATGTTCTGCTGAGTGCCGGTTTGAGTTATAACCTGCACCATCGGGAGGGTGAATCACGCAACACAACGCCGACCAATGTCGTTTCGAACAGGTATTCAGAGGATCTTAAAACCTGGTCGTTGGGAATCGGATTTGCGGTGCTGTTGGGGGAATAGAAGTTCAAGACAGCGGCTTTCATCTAGACTTCGACTCCCCGTTGCCTTATCTGAAAAAAAGAACAGTAACCGTCATCGATACTTTTTTCTAAAACTGGCCGGCGATGTCCCAATCGTTTTACTGAACAACCGGATGAAGTATTTCTCATCTTCGTAGCCCAACTGAAACGCAATTTCCCTGACGCTTTTGGTGGTATACACCAGGAACCGCTGGGCTTCCCGAAAAATTTCAAGCTGGATGAGGTAGGTTGAAGAAAACCCGGTGACTGCCTTGACGGTATCGTTCAGATAACTGACGGTTATATTGAGTTTCGAAGCATAATCAGCAGGTTTTTTCAGTTGGTGAAAATGGTCTTTCACCAACTGATGAAACATCCTTGTAATTTCCACAATTCGGGACGAATGGTTCTGAATTCGTTTATTCTCCTGCGCTTGAAAAATCAATACGGTTTTGTAAAAAAGGGCATTGATCAACGTTTGGAGAAGCTGATGATGAAAAGTTGCCGTTGATTTCTCGTTTTCGGTCGAATAAATCAGGTTGAAAAGGGTGCATAACCCTTCTTTTTCAGCAGCGTCCAGTTTGAGTAAAATGACCTTCAAAAAGGACTGATCGATAACGCTGCGGGCCTTTTCGTCGATAAAGTGTGCATCAAAAGCCAGTAGCCACCCGGCAGGATCTTTGGCAAAACCGAGTTCGTGAATTTGCCCGGGACGGGTTATTAAAAGGGAGGAAGGCTGGATGTCTATATTCTGGAAATCGACACTAAAATTCAGGCAACCACTTTCCATAAAAAAGAAGCAATAATGGTCGTGGCGGTGGGGAATCCTGACTTTATCATTGACAAGTTCCAGGGTGGCTTGATCCGAAAGGGATAAAATCCCCATTTCGAACGGATGGTTTTCCAAATGAAAGAGGGGAATATCGTGGGTCGCCATGCTGCTTTTTTTATGACCAGAACCCGTGGGCCTGGAATGTCGCCCGGACGTCCGGTATTGCCTTCAGCTTTTTCCGCAAGCTTTTCACCAGGGGCGTATGGCCTGCCAGATAAACCGAGGTATACGCGCTTAACTCTTTTGATAGCGCCCATTGTTCCAGGGTTTCAAGGCTGTTGCCGTGCGGGTTGAAGATAAATTCAAATTCGGGATTATTCGCTATCAGGGAGGATGGTAGCTGGTAAATTTCAGGCAGTATAATCACGACTTCCATCGGAAACCGCTTTCGGTCGGTTAACTGCTTCATTCCTAAAAAATGCCCGATTGCAGTGCCGTCGCCCAGGCACAGGATTTTCCCTTCTTTCGTCGGCACCTGGGCTGCATGGGCAACGCCCAAGGGAATCTTGTCGCCCTTTTTTAGGCGCTGAACCCAGCGGCTTCCGGCTCCGTCGTGTCCGGCCTGGATATAGAGGGTGCAAATTTTTTCTTCTGCGTTCCAGGTGGCCGGTGTATAATCCCGGTATTCAAACTCCGCTACTTTACATTTTAGACGTTGTATGGTGGTCCATTTTTCCATCGACGTGGTGGGGAGATGAACATCGACTTCATACAGCGTTGCCGGTTGCCAGGCCCGAATGGCCACGACTTGTGAGGGTGTTGAAAGTTTATCGAATAGCTGCGATACGGCTTTTTTGAGAACATTTGCCATCAATAATCCATTTGTTTTGGCAAAAGTATCGCAAAGCAACAGGGCTTTTGTCCAACAAATGGCCTGAATAGGTGGACAAATGGCGGCAATTTTGGAATTCGTTCAAGCTATCTTGTTTTGATACACTACCGTCAGGCCGGGTCGGAATCCGGCGGGCATCAGGCTGAAGAAACGGTTCAGATAACGCCACTTTTTTTGCGGAAAAGGGGGATGCTCTCCATTGATCGGTCGGTATTGGTAATCAAAGTAATTGTTGTATGAAACGTATATAGGAGCCAATCCTGCCTGTTGACCATACCGGCATAACTCTTCAGCCGTATACTCCCGAAAGTGACCGGGGTTGTCGTGTTGAGTTCGGATTAATTCATATGGATTGTGGCCCAGAATCATCTTTACCCTTTTGTGGAGGGCTACAGCATTTGGAGTCTGGACAATTAAAATACCGTCTTTTTGCAACACTGATTTTAAAAATGGGTATACCAATAACGGTGAGGTGTATAGGTGCTCAATCACTTCGGCCATCACGATCGCTCCGTATCGGGGCAAATCGGTTCGGTAGCGGTCGGGAAACTGGCAGTCGTTGAGGTTATAAAAATAGTGGTGCCCGTAGGGGGTTGGTCCTTCTTTTTCGAATCCCAGTGTATCGATGGGGCGTTTAAAGTGGGTTTTCAAAATGTCTGTCAGGCGGGAAACGCCGATGTCGAGCAGGGGCGTGTCAGAGGCTAAAAACCGGTTTAGTAATTCCAGTGTCGTTGCGTATCGATGTGCATGATAAAGGGTATATCCATCACCAGGATAGGCAGAATGAATTTGCCGGACAAGTTCGGCACGCGCAATGGTCATGAGAAGGAAGGCTATTGAATCAAAAAGAGTAGGACAAATGTATCATATTTACTTAACTGTTTCTACTCAAAAATTAATTTGATTTCTTTCGATTAACTTCGAAACCGGCAGTGCTACGACCAAAAGGCTTTGCGCCATTCCGCACCGGGAATTTTCAAACAGCAAAACCACCGGTTCAAATAACGAACCTTGCCGGGTAGAAGGTATCGACGGAAATTTGAGGAAACGTCTATCCTTTTTGCCCGCCATGCTTTCTTTTCGCCCATTGTCCCTGATCGGGGCTCGCCCGCTCTTTCTGTGTTTTGTCCTGTGGTTCGGAGCCTGCAAACCCGCCGGGCAGGAGCCGGAGCAAGCCAGCGGACCGCCCGCCATCACCGAAGTGGGTCAGTCGATTGGGCCGCTGGCCACCAAAACCATTGGCCCCGCCGGCGGAACACTCACCTCCACCGACGGTCGGCTAACGCTGGCCATACCCTCCGGGGCACTCTCCGCCGAAACCGCCCTGACCGTAGAACCGGTCGAAAACACGGCGCCCAACGGCGTGGGGCGGGGCTACCATTTTGGCCCCGAAGGCACCCGCTTTGCAAAACCGGCTTCCTGGACCTACCACTACCAACCCGGCGAGTTCAACGGGGTTGGTCCGGTCGCCATCGCCGTCCAGCAACCCGACCGAAGCTGGGTACTCACGCAGGGCGCCCGGCAGGATACGGCCAACCGGACGATTACGACCCAAATCCGGCATTTTAGCTGGTGGTCACTGGTGACGCAATACCAACTTATCCCGCCAGCCGATACCATGCTGCTCAATACCAAAAAGAAATTTGAAGTGCAATACACCGATTATCCGGGCGGCTTCCCGAAGTTTGACGCGGATGGCAAAGACTTTCTGGCTCCCCTGGGCTGGGTTCTGTCGGCAAAGCCGTCGGTGATTAAATCGATTACCCTCAACGGGCAGAAATCGGGGGGCGATGCGGGTAGCTTTCAGCTCCTGCCGGGGGCAGATAAAACCGTGATTGAGTATACGTCGCCCGACAAGCAGCCTGCCCGCAACCCCGTTGCGCTGACCTTGGAATTGCAGTTGCCGGGAACAGGACTTTTTATGCTGACGTCGAACATTTTCATAAAACCACCGATCACGTTCCAGGTAGAGGGCCGTGAGTTTAAGAAAATTTACGGAGGAGCCAGCCTGCTGAACAGTCCGCAGGTGGGGACGTGGCTTCAGTTCATCATTCACGAACAGGATTCGCCGAACAATAAACAGCATAACGTTACGGTTTCGGTGAAAAACCCAACCGTTGGCGGGTTCCCTTTCGGTGAACAAGTCGAAGTTTCAGGCATTTTTCCTTCCCAGAAGCACACGGGGTATGTGCATAGTTGGATAGAGACCGATGATAGCAAACAATACGCCAATGGCAAGGTGATTATCACGAACATTGACCGGAAGAACAAATTGCTGGAAGGATCCATCAGTGGCAGTCTGGTGTATCACAATCAGCCAACCCCGGATTATCCCCGCATTCACGACATCGCCCGTTTCAGTGCTACGTTTACCCTGCCGTTGGCGGAATGAAAAAACGGGAATGATTTGATACCTTTCAGGCTAATTGAAGGACAATCACTCGGTTATTTTGTCGTTGAATACCAATTTTTTGCCAAAATTTCCCGTTATTTGTATGTCGTCAATTGGACAAAAAACGATTGCGGCCTGGGATCGGCCAGGGTATTAAACGTACTCAAAAGAGGCATGGAAACTTTCAGTATTCATATCAAAACAGACGGTCGTCATCTGGATGCCTTTAAACGTTTGGCAAAAGCCGTTGGAGCAACCATCACCACAAAGACTCTGACCGAACCGGCAGGCACTCTTGAGCAAAAGATCGAAGAGGGAAATCAGGATTTTCGGGAAGGCCGTGGTACGCGCATGTCCGTTGAGCAGCTTCACGAATTAGTCAATGCCATTTGAAGTTGGCAAGCGTGAAGCCAATTTCTCGGCGCGTGCACTGGAAGAACTTTACACCTGGATTGCTACGAATCCTAAAATAGCCAAAAAGCTCGTTGAATTAATCTCAGAATGCTGCCGAAATCCGTATGAAGGGAAAGGGAAGCCTGAAGGATTAAAAAACAACCTAAAAGGCTATTGGTCACGCAGAATTACCGATGAGCATCGGCTCGTTTATAAAGTTGAGCCCACCGTTATTTTGATTTATTCGTGTTACGGACATTATGAATAACTTCAGTCCGGGCGATCCTACTTTATCCCATTTGTTAGCGAGCCGATTTTGCGGGATTTTACCGATCGAATCCATTGATCCGATCGGTATTTTGCTACACTACCTAAAAAACCGCCTTTTTGCGCGAACAAAGCGGTAAATTTCTCACGGCCTTGCCAGCCGGATATCGGCTTTCAGGCTTCCTCTTTGATCAGCGTTTTGACCTGTTCGGCCAATTCCGGCGTAACCGTCATGCCGTGAACCGTAAAGGCGTGTTCAGCCGCCTGTTGCAATACTTCTTCGTCAGTGGTGCCTTTGATAACGCCTTCACAATCGAAGCCGACGTCGCGGCAATGGAGAGTTTTCATGGTTTTATGGAGTTTGGAATGGTTAATACGTGAACAGGCGGTCGCTCTCCGTAGCCAGCCGAATCAGCACGGTGGGCAAGGCAAACTCGGCCGGTTTGTCTTTCAGGTCTGCCGGGGTCATTCCGCGGGCTTTCGCGGAGTTGCCGGAGAGGTAAAACCGCCCGTTTCCCTTCACAATGGCATCGTAATGCTCACGAAGGTTGCCGGTGCCTACGCCGGTCAACTGGTTGAGGGTTTCTTCCTGTAACAGCTTCACGCCGTCGCCCGCCAGAAACAGATTGACCGCGTGGCCTTCTTCAAGGGCGGTTTTGGCCACCAGAAAAGCCAGGGCGGCCCGGGTGGGGTCCTGGCTTTGCGTAATGTGAATAAGAAACGTCAGCTTCTTTGGCGGAGGGGTGCCGGGGTTCGATTGCGCTTGCATAACGGAAAAGGAGAGGAGAAAAATGATGTGGATACAATACGTTTTCATCCTGTTAGCGGTTGGTTAGCACAAATCTATACCACCCTACCGCCAAAAAACGGTATCAAAAGATACATAAAGCACAAATTATTTTAGCCGAATAGAGCCTCTGAACAATTTGACTTTACCCTGTTGTTCAAACCCTTTCAGGATGCGGGAAATAACGACCCGCGTTGTGCCCAGTTCGTAGGCCAGATTCTGGTGGGAAATGGCAATTTGGGCGGTATTTTCTTTTTTAGCCCGGTCGGTCAGGTAGGAGAGGACCCGTTTGTCGATCGGATCAAAGGCGACGCTTTCAAACGATCCCAGCAATTCGTCGTAGCGACTGCGAAAGGTCTGGATCAGGTAGGCGTTCCAGGAAGAATATTTCAATTGCCATTCGTTGACAAGCCGGGTCGGAAAAACGAAGATTTCGGACGGTTTGGTGGCCACCCCATACGATGTGCTGGTGTGATTGAAATAGGCAGCGGAAAGCGACATCATGCACGTCTGGCCTTCCCGAACGTAGTAGAGCAGAATTTCCCGGTCTTCTTTTTGCTGGAAAACCCGGATTTCCCCTTTGATCACGATGGGCAAAAAATCCAGGTATTGCCCCTCCCGAACCAGGGTATCGTCTTTGTTGACCGTGATAAATTTTCCGTGGGTCAGCATTTCCTGACGAAGCGCCGACTCCGTAAAAACCAGAGGCAGTTTGGCTAGGATTTCGCTTTCTTCCATGCAGATGGATCGATTAGGATGGGGACAGATGGTTTCGGATTCGCCCGGAAAGCCCGGTTACCAAAGATAACAATCTGCACGAATCTTAGCGGTGATTCGCGGGATAATCGGGCTGATAATTAATAAGTTGTCTATTAAGGGAATTCGTTAGCCGGTTAAAACCGGTACCTAAACGCGATTCCCCGCTGGCCAGTAAAGGTGAACGTCGGCTGCAGGCTGAGTTGGCCGGTTTTTCGGCGGATGCGATGAATTTCCGGAATCCCGATTCCGCAGGCGGCTCCAACGAGAAAACCCGTCAGCACATCCGTCCGAAAATGTTTGCCGGCGTGCATTCGGTTGAACCCGACCAAAATGGGCGGGATGGCGGCCCCCGAAAACACCGCCACCCGTTTCCAGCCCCTGATGCGGTAAAAATCCGTCAGAATTTTGGCCCCAAAAAACGTGGCCGTGGTGCTGAAAGAGACATGCCCGCTGTAGAACGAATTGCTTTTGGCATTCCCGATTTTCTCCGAGACTGGAATCGCTGGATTATAGGTCAATGGCCGGGCCCGCCGGATCGAGAATGAAGTAGCAAAATAAAGCAGGTTATTGACCGCGTGCGCTGTTGTATATAAAGTCAACACATCCAGCCCTTTGTGCCGGATTCGGTTGCTCAGCATCAACAGCAACGGGCTGGCAATCGACAGATTCAGAAACCGGTCGGATCGTTGCTGGGCCGCTTCAAACCGGGCGGGGTCGAAATAGGCGACGGGCCGGTCGAAGGCATTGATGCGGGTCGGGTCGAGTTGGGCAATGTCGCCGGCGTCGAAACTGGCGTAGCGGTCGAGTTGCCGGTACCCAAAAAACGAAGCGCCCAGCACGGTGAGCGAAGCCGGTAATTCGTAGGCCCGGTATACCCGGTATGGCGAGCGATTGGCGGAATCCAACTGCCCGAAAACCGGCAGAAACTGGATTAACAGTACAAGGATGGACAGGTATACTTTCATAGGTTGGCAGGCAGCACAACAAGTATACC
Source organism: Larkinella punicea (assembly GCF_003334855.1). Taxonomy (GTDB): domain Bacteria; phylum Bacteroidota; class Bacteroidia; order Cytophagales; family Spirosomataceae; genus Larkinella; species Larkinella punicea. The sequence goes on along the minus strand of NZ_QOWE01000007.1, from coordinate 95,360 downwards.
AAATTTTAGACGCATTGACGGTATTCCCAAGGATTTTGTCATTACCTGGATTTAGAAGGGGAGTTCCCGGCTACCTGTGGAAGCTACAGGGTGTAAAAGTCGTACGGCAGCAGCTTGGGCGGTATTTCTTTATAATCCGTCATGGTTTTGAGGTTGATCTCAATGTTGCGCGCAATCGACGTCATGGGGGTGTCGGTGGGCTGGTTTTCAAACGGGTCCTGGAGTTGAACGGCACTTTTTTCGAGCAACAGAAAGGCGCAGGAAATCAGCGTCACCAGCGGCACATCCAGATAATACAGATCCGCTTCGAAACAGAACGGTAAAATGGCGGCAAAAAGATAAATGAACAATTGCAAGTTGAACGTATAGGTACGGGGAAAAGGCGTGTTCTTGATCCGTTCGCAGCGCCCCATCGAGTCGGTCAGGGTGTTCAGGGTGGTGCTGATCTGCACCATTTGATAGTCCGACAGTTGCCCGGTTCGGTAAAGCTGGCCAACGGCCAAACCGTGTTCGAGCATCAGCGCATTGGGTCGGTTATCGGTTGCCAGAATGGCCTCGACGGTGGCCGGCAGTAGAAATTCCTGCAATCGCCGTTCGACTTCATGCCCCCGCAGCGAATCGCCCAGCACAAAACACCAGGCGCATTGCCGCTGTACAAAGGCGTGAATGATCATTTGCTGGTTGGGTGTCACGGGCAGAAACATCTGGAGTTGCCGGATCAAACTGCGGCTGTCGTTGACGATGGCTCCCCAGATAATCCGGGCTTCCCACCAGCGGTCGTAAGCCTGATTGGTGCGAAAAGCCAGGAGCAGCGAAATGCAGGTGCCCAGCAAAGTTGGAATCGCAATGGGAATGGTCAAATACCGGAGGTGAAAAAAGTACTTGGCCAAAACGACCACATTGGCAAACAGAAACACCAGCAGAGCCTCCCGGCGTATTTTTCGAAACAAAAAAGTGAACGGAATTGATTTGTCAAGTAACATGATTCTGGCAGATAAGGAATACGGTTTTGGTGATTGCGTTTTTTGAATAAGATCGTACAAAAAAAAGCCAGACGACGGAAGTCCTCTGGCCCTATGATATCGCTACTGAAACGGTTATTTTTTCAATCAGACACTTTTCACAGCAACCCCGCTTGGGCGCGATTTACAACTACAAAACCCGCCCCGGAAAAAAATGTTTATAAGGTGGGAATAATTTTTTCCGGTAAAGTTTCGCCAGGGGATCGACTACAGGCCTTTCGCTTTCTGCCCCTAAATCCCCTAAAGGGGACTTGGACGCGGCTTAATCCAGATGCTATAAGTCCCCTTTAGGGGATTTAGGGGCAGAAAGCGAAAGTTTGATAGAATTATCTGACGTAAGTCCTAGACTAGTCACTTTTTGTGATAATTTCAGCAATTCACCTCGTCTCAGATCTGGACGTGGTAACCGGTTTTCTCACCATGAAACACACGAGACGGAATTTTATGAAGTCGCAACTGATGGGCGGACTTGGCGTGCTATCCACCGCCGGTAGTTTGCCAATGGCGGACGGTTTGCAACCCACCCCCCCGATTTTGTCGGCCGAGGCCTTGCGGAAACACTACCAGACCTGCCTGGGCGGGCCCTTTGCGAAAGCCTCACCCTTGCTGCCGCAGCTTCGGGAAACGATGCCGAAAGACGGCTACCGCATCGAGTCGATCACCTACGAGGTGGAGCCCAACGACCGGGTTCCGGCGCTGTTGCTGATCCCGGAATCGGCGACGGCTCAAAAACCGGCACCGGCCATTGCCGTCTGGCACCAGCACAATGGCGAATATCACCTGGGCAAATCCGAGCCCGCCGGTTTGGCCGGCAATCCGATGCACCACACCGCCGTGGCACTGGTGCGCGAAGGCTACGTCGTGCTGTGTCCGGATGCGCTTTGCTTCGAGGAAAGGCAGGACCCGACCGGGAAGCTGAAAAAAGGCGATTATGAACGCTTTGAGTTTCTGCGTCAGGTGGTGCGGGGGCGCAGTATGGCCTGGAAAAATGTGCTGGAAATGCGCCGGGCGGTCGATTACCTGTGTAGCCGCCCGGAAGTACGTGCCGACCGGATCGGTTGCTACGGTCACTCGATGGGATCCACGCATTCGTGGCTGGTGGGGCCGCTCGAAAGCCGCCTGAAATGCATCGTCGGAAATTGTTGTCTGCCGTCCTATGCCGCCATCGAGCACGAACACCTGCTGCACTGCTTTCCGAATTTCGTGCCGGGTTGGCTTCAGTATGGCGATACACCCGACATTGCGGCCCTCATTGCGCCCCGGGTTCTGCACCTGAACTTTGGGGAAGAAGACTCGGGTTCGCCGATTGACTTTGTTCGGAAGGCCATTCCCCACATTGCTCAAGCCTACCAGAAAGCCGGTGCCGCCGGGAATTTCACCGCCTTCATTGAACCGGGGCAGGGCCATGTGCTGTCCGACGCCATGTGGACGAAGGCCAAAGCGGTTTTCGCCCAACACCTTCAGAGCGGCTAACCGGGTCGAAAACGTCCTTAATTACTCTGGATGAGGTCGATCGTGAACACCAGAATCGAATTGGCCGGAATCCCGTTCAGGGCCTGTGCACCATACGCTAAACTGGGGGGTAAATACAGCGTAATGCTGCCACCGGGGGCAATCAGCGGAATGCCTTCCTGCCAGCCCACAATGAGCTGGTTTAAGCCAAAGGTGATGTTGCTCGAACTGTCGAAGGTGGTTCCGTTGGTCAGTTTCCCTACGTAGTTGACGGTCACGGCGGAACACAGCGTTGGTTTGGTTCCGGTGCCTGGCGCTTGAATGCTGTAATAAAACCCCCGTCCATCGGCCATCGCGGAAATGCCGCTGGAGTCGATATACTTTTTCAAAGCGGCAATTTCCGAATCGGGTGCCTTGAGGGTAGGAATGGTGGGGTCGCAGGGAGCCTGTTCGGCCTGTTGGCAACTGCCGGCCAGCAAGGCCCAGGCCACTAGTATAAATCCGTATCGTTTCATAGCAAACAAATGGGCCGCAAGCTACAGCATTCGCCGAACATACCCTACAGACCGGGCTATTTTAGTCTTCCCGAATCATCGCAATCCCTCTCATCTGCGACATAAAGGCCAGGTAGTAAACATTTCTAATTACAAAAAAAAGGTCGTGAGATACGGGTTCCGGGAGTTTCTACTATCTTACGGCCGACAAACGTATACTATCCCGGTTAGCTTGTCTACCTTATTCTGCTCAACACATGTGGCTTTACTTTTCGCTTTGCTATTCCCAGGGGAAAAACCGTTCCTGCCGACTCTACTCCAATGAACTGGAGCACCTGATGGAGGTATTAAATTATTTTGCCGGTTCCGGATGCCGGCTTCTTTCAGCGTTTCTGGTCGATGATGAGGGAAAACGGACCGACCTGCCCTTAATGGCTTTTGATGGCTCACCGGTAACCAGTGGCATGTATGGGCTGGAACGGGAATATGAGCGGGCCTTGAAAACGCCTTTGTGCGAATAGGCCGACAACGTTAAATGCCTGAATAATAGGTTATGCCAAATGAATTACCTACCTTCTGGAAATCGATGCAAAATCGCCGAAGGGGTAGACTGGTATGGAAACGTTAGAAATGGGTCTGGCAAAATTCAGGTTGTCATTTAAACCGTCGGAGGCTTCTCCAACGGTAATATTCTGGGATGAAAAATTTGCGAGAGACGATGAAGACCGTTTTTTTAAAGTGGTCGACAAAATGGTGAAATATGCACTTCGAAAAGGAGATGCCAGCCGGAAGTTTCCGTATGAGAGTGCCGTCGGAAATCTCCGGCTCTACATCAAACTCGTGGACAACGACCGCGTATGGTTTTATAACTTGCTAAAAAAATACCAGGACGAAACCGCGTAGTCGTTTCGTCCCCGGCACCGATCCTATTTCTTCTCTTTTGCTTCCACCCAATTCGTATCTGCTTTCTGAATGTAGCCAGGCCGGTCCTTGTCCCATTCCGTCCGTACTTTCTGGTTGTAATTGAAATAGAGCTTATTATCGACAATTGTCCAGGCATCGGGTTGGGTAGGTGCTTTGTAGCCTCTCGACATGCCGAAGGCACAATACCCGCCGTATTGGGGGGCAAACCGTTCGGGTTCGGCCTGAAAAGCCGCTTTGTTTTTCTCGCTGGCAAAATGCCACTGGGCGCCCTGCCATGTCCAGGTCAGAGAGTCGGCGCCTAAAACGGGTTTTCCTTCCGTAAAATAACCCACCGGATCATAGCCGCCCAGGGCTTTATCGGCTGTTGAAAAGATTACGGGTTTCTGGGCAAAAACCGGGGTAGCAAGAAACAAAAAGAGGACGGTCAAACGGACAAAATTGCGTTGCATAATGAATTGGGGTTAGTAGATCAATCGTAAAAACTCATCGGTTCGATGCCAGTACCAGGCCCTGAACAATGGCCAGGCCGACAAACAGCCAGCCCATGACGCGGTCGAACCGGTGAAGGTGGGCCACCAGAATAGCATTCAGACGCTGGCTTGCGCCAACAAAAAACCACAAACCGGTCAGGGTTCCCAGCGCAATCCCCAGCACATACACCAGAACCGACGGTGAGCCCGCCAGACTGACCCAGCCTTTCCGGGTGAGCAAAACCGTGTAGAAAAGCCAGAACGGAAAAGCCGCCACGTTGACAACACTCAGGCCAAGACCCAGACCGAACGCGCTGGTTGCGGTTCGGTCGGCAGGTGTTGGCCGGCTGCTTTGTTTCCGGAGGTAGTAAAGCCCCAGCATCAACAGCAGGAGCAGGGTGAATCCGTCGGTGAGTAGTTTGAAAAAAGCGAATGGTGCAATCTGTTCCGTGAGCCACACCGCGATGTAGCCATAGAGGAACTCGATCAGGGTACAGGCCAGCGCAAATTCGAGAGCCGCCCGGAGCCCCTGCCGCAACGACACCCGAACGATGGTCAGGTTCAGAACGCCCGGCGGTAGAGACCCCAGAAAACTAACCACCCAGCCAACCACAAAATTTCCGGCGAGCAGCATCATGACGGTCTGGTGGCTTTGTCCCGTTGAATACGCCGGTAAATGGTTCGGGCTTCCCGGAAGGTCATATACGACACACCGCGTTGGTGGTTGGCCCGGCTGATGGCATACAGCACCTGCCAATGCCGGAGCAACACCCGCCAGGCCGTCCAGATCGATGAACCGGGTTGGTAAATGTGCGCTGGTTCGGCCCCGGCCCCGTTGAGTTCCAGAATCCGGATGGTTTGCCCCCGCAGAAGCTCTTCGATCGACCGGCAGCGGAGGTCGTAGCGACCGTAGTAAAAACCGTCTACCGATTGGCTGATCCGGTCGAAAACCGCCACCAGTTCCGGCGTAATCAGGTGATTGCCATCCAGAAACTTCGTGCCCCGGCAGTGGTTGCCGATGGGCTCCAGAACCGGGGTTTCTCCGGGTTCCGGCACGTGGGCTAACCGCTCGCCATACCGTTCGATCAAAGCCGGCAATTGAAGCCGGGCGCGGGGATTCCGACGGAGCAGTTCCAGCATCGTAGACTTTCCATCACCCACCACCGACAGAAATTCCTTGACCACAATGGAAGAAACCGTTCCGGTCGGCTGGCCCGGCATTCGGTAATAAAACACACCCATTTCGAGCGGTTCATCGACATATTCCTGCACAATCAGGGCTAAATCCTTCGGCGTCTCGTTCAGATATGCCGTCAATTCGGCGACAGAATGGATTTTTTCGACCCGCCATCCCCGCTCTCCGCGGTCGGGTTTGACTACGACGGGAAACCAGCAATCGGCCAGCAGCAGTTGATCCAGCATGGTGTTGATCGTGGGTTGCTGAAAAAACAGGGTTTTCGGTTTGTATGACGCGTCGATGCGGTTCAGAATGTCCATTTTCGACTCACCCAGCATCCCGCCCGATTCAATGCCGGGGTTACTGGCCGAAAAGAAAAACCAGGAACGGGCCTTGAGCGCGAGCCAGCCGTAGTAGAGCAATACCGGGAAATAGACCACGGAAAACGGCCAGTATTCCCAATGCCGGAGCCGAATCAGAAACCGGTCTGTCCGCTGGCTGAGCCGGTCGGTCCAGCCCGGAACCGCAGCAGAAGCCGGAGTGCGGAGACGTTCAGTGGGCGTAGCGAAGCTCATGGGATGGCGTTAGTTGCTGATATAGGAATCGGGAGGTTGTCAGGTCTTCGTAGAAAATCTCGGTGTTGTCCGGGCGGTGCCGAACGGTGGTCAGGCTGAGGGTTTGCATCCCGTCTCCCCGGTTCACCAACACCGCATTCTGTGGGTCGTCCCGGCCGGCCTGCTTGTGAAACTGGCGAATACCGGCCACGGTAAACTGCGTTTGTTGCCGGATCCACGTCTGAAACCAGGCTTCGCGACGGGCAACCACGGAGGGTGTATAGAGCGTCGAAGACGACCAGATGGCGGGTTGAGCCGGGTCAGGCTGGCGGCTGTGGGCGGTTTTTCCATCCCAGCGCACTTCCCAAAGCTGCCCCGGTTGCAGGATGAGCAGCGTAAAGGGTTCGAGGTTTTCAAAATCAAAACCGGCCAGCCATTCGCCCGGAGAGGCATACCGGAACACCTCCAGAACCACCAGCCCCCGGCTGTGGCGGTAGGGCGGATGGGCCGTATGCGCCTGAAAAGCCCCGTTCAGCAGGCAAACCGTGGTAGGCGTAAAACCGGGTTCGTGGGCGGTAGCAATCCACGAACCGTGTCCCTGTGGGTCCTGCGGGAAGTAAACCGCTTGCCCGTTGAGGGTCGCTTTGACGGGAAAACGCGCCGAAGGCCGGGCGGTTTTTTCATCGCGGCTGGCAGTTAGCAGATACTCACCCTTCGCCAGGGGAAGGTAGGAAACGGTACACATAGCGTAAACGAATGAACAGGTATGATCTGGTAATCAAGTCGTATGCCAGTAGCTTATGGTTTGGGTAATGGGTTGATGTCTAAATGGTTAGAGGGTTTGTTGGGGCCAGGGTAGAACAGATTTTGTTACGGTATTTCAGGAATGTCAGGACATTTCAGGAGGTGTTCGGCGAGTCAGGGGCGGGTGATGCCGAGTTTTTTCATCTTCGATTCGAGCGTGGTTGGAATGACATCCAGAATCCGGGCGGCTCCGTGATCCCCGCTGACTTTCCAGTGGGTGGATTCCAGCACGGCGATGATGTGGTTGCGCTCGCATTCTTCCAGCGTCAGGGGCGTCACTTTGCGGGCCAGCGGATTCTTGCGGTCGCGCCAGTCGGTGCCCGTCCAGTCGCCGAGTTCAAGCTGTCGGCCGGTCGAACTGATCAGCGAGCGTTCGATGATGTTCTCCAGTTCGCGGATGTTGCCGGGCCAGTTGTACGCCGTCAGTGTCTCGATCACGCGGGTCGGAATGACTTCAATCCGGCGGTTCAGATCGGGGCCGTGTTTGTCGCAAAAGTGCCGAACCAGCAGCGGAATGTCCTCTTTTCGCTCACGGAGGGGCAGGCTTTTAACCGGAAACACATTCAGCCGGTAATACAAATCTTCGCGAAAGCGGCCGTTTTCAATTTCAACTTCCAGATCACGGTTCGTGGCCGCCAGCACCCGAACATTGACGCGCAGGGTTTTGGTGCCGCCGACGCGCTCAAATTCACCTTCCTGCAACACCCGCAGCAGTTTGGATTGCAGATCGAGGGGCATTTCACCGATTTCATCCAGAAAGATGGTGCCGTTCTGAGCCAGTTCAAACCGCCCGGTTTTCTGGCTGGTCGCGCCGGTAAAGGCTCCTTTTTCGTGACCAAACAGTTCGCTCTCGATGAGCGTAGGCGGCAAAGCCGCGCAGTTGACTTTCACCAGCGGTTTGTTTTTCCGGCCACTGTGCTCGTGAATGGCCCGCGCCAGCAGTTCTTTGCCCGTACCGGATTCGCCCAGAATCAGCACTGTCGTATTGGTGGGGGCCACCTGCTCTATTTTGGTCAATACACGCCGGAACGACGCACTTTGGGTTACGATTTCGCTGAAACCGGTGGTCTGGCTGATCTCATCGCGGAGGTAAGAATTTTCGGCCTGAAGCTGATCTTTCAGCGTTTCCAGTTCGGCCAGGGCGCGGCTGAGGGCTTCGGTTCGTTCCTGAACCCGCTGTTCGAGCTGTTCGTTGAGCTTCTCCAGATCATGACGCATTTGCCGCAAGGCCAGGTGCGTTTGAACCCGCGCCAGAACTTCGGGCAACTGGAACGGTTTGGTGATGTAATCCACTGCGCCCATGTTGAAACCGTTGATTTTGTCGATGGATTCGGTCAGGGCGGTCATGAAAATCACCGGAATGTCGGCGGTCGCAGGGTTGTTTTTGAGCTGTCGGCAGGTCTCGAAACCGTTCAGGCCGGGCATCATCACGTCGAGCAGAATCAGATCGGGCCGGGCGTGGCGAACCTGTTCGAGCGCGCTTTTTCCGTCGCGCTCGGCCAGCACGCGGTACCCATAATGGGTCAGCGCATCGAATAAAATACTGATGTTGTGGGGCGTATCGTCAACGACAAGAATACTGGCGGACATAAGGTTAGGGAGTGTCGAGGAGTTGGGTTAAATAATCCCGGATTTGTCGGGTATCAAACTCCGCGGCCCAGTGGCGTAAGCGATTAGCAAACGGACCGAACGCGGAATCGTGTACTTCAAGGTCGGATAGTGTATCCAGAATGCTTCGAATGTCACCCTGCCGGGCCTTGTCGAGCAAGGCATTCAGGTCGTCATGGCCCGGAATGACCAGTTCGGCGGTGTCAGTCGGCGGGGAGGTTACCGGCTTTCCTGTTTCGAAATCATCAGCCGCGTATCGCCAGTGCAAACCCAGTTGCTCCCCGATTTTAACCAGCAAACTGTCTACATCGACGGGTTTGGCGACAAAATCATCGAAGCCCTCACTGAGCGAACGTTGCTGGTTCTGTTCGAAAACATTGGCGGAAAACGCAATGATCCGGGTGTGCGCCAGTTCCTTCCGGGCGCGGAGTTGTTGCAGGGCTTCAAAGCCGTTGAGATTGGGCATCACCAGATCCATCAGAATCAGATCCGGTTTCTGGCTGATTGCCAGTTCAATGGCTACCCGTCCGTCGACGGCTTCGAGGACGACGAAACCCAGCGTTTCCAGCAGTGACACCACCACCAGTCGGTTGTCGGCATTGTCGTCGGCCACCAGCACCCGCCGTTGCAGACCCTCGTAGCCCAGAATCCGGCGTCGGTCCGGGTGGGAGACTTCCGGCGCGGGGCCACGCTGGGCCGCCGATAACGGCAGGCTGACGGTAAAAATGCTGCTTGTGCCGGGTGTGCTGACGACACTCAATTTACCGCCCATCAACTCGACCAGCTTATCCGAAATGGCCAAACCGAGGCCAGTGCCTTCGATGAACTGTTTGCCGTCCCGCACCTGGTAGAAGGGTTGAAAAATCTCGGTCAGGCGGTTTTCCGGAATACCAATCCCCGAGTCACTAACCCGGAAAACCACCCGGAACTGGCCGGGGCGCACTTCCTGACTGCTCACGACCAACTCGACGGTGCCCTGTTCCGTAAATTTCACGGCATTGCTCAGGAGATTGTTCAGGATTTGCGTCAGGCGTTTTTCGTCGCCGGAAACCACCGCGGGCAGGGGCGTCTCCACGCGGTAGGTGAACGCCAGCCCTTTCTCTTCGGCCCGAATCCGGAAGAAGGCCGACACGTTTGCCAGCAGTGCGGGCAGGGCCACCGCCGATTGCTGAAAGTCGAACCGCCGGGCTTCAATTTTGGCAATATCCAGCACCTCGTTGATCAGCGTCAGCAGGTGTTCGCCACTGGTGCGGATAATGCCCAAACCGCGTTGCTGACTGCTGCTCAGATTCGTATCGCGCTGGAGCAGTTGCGTAAAACCCAGAATGCCGTTGAGGGGCGTCCGGAGCTCGTGGCTCATGTTGGCCAGGAATTCGCTTTTCGCCCGGTTGGCCGCTTCGGCGGTTTCCTTCGCCATCTGCAATCGTGCCGATTGCGCCACCAGTTCTTCTTTTTGCTGAACCACCTGCGCCGTTCGGTCATCCACCAGGGCTTCGAGTTTCAGCTTTTCCCGCATCAACCGGCGGGTGTAATACTGGACAAAGACCGCTATCAGGAAACACCCGATGAGAATATAGAGCGCGTAGGCCCAGGGTTCGCGGAACCAGGGGCGGGTGATTTCGAACGAAAAACGGCTTTCCCGGCTCAACTGACCGTAGGAGTCGCGGGCGCGAACCAGGAAGGTATACGGGCCGGGGGGCAGGTTGGTGTAGTCTTTGCGCGTTTCCCGGCCCCATTTCGACCAAACCGTGTCGTCGGCCATCTGGGCATTTCCGGAGAGTTTATACTGAAATTCATTTTCATTGTCGCCCACAAAACTGGTGGCGGCAAACTGGAACGACAAGGCCCGGAACCGATAGGGCAACGTCAATCGGCCCTGACCGGCGGGAATACTGCCCCCGGCATACAGCAGGGAATCATTGGCCTGCAACCGGACGGCCCGGATCAAAGCCGGATAATCGGGGGGCATGGTCATCTGAGCGCCGTCGTAGCGAAACAGTCCCTCGTCATTGCCCAGCCAAACCAGCCCGTTCTGATCGGGATAGATGGCGTAGCCACCCCGACTGATCGGTTTCAGACTCAGGCTGTCACACTCCCAGGTTCCGGCTGGGTTTCGGCGGAGGGCTACTGAAGGCGTGGCAAACCACAGGTTGCGCTGGCGGTCTTCGGCAATGGCCGGGGCATCGGAGGAGGATTTGGCGAGAAGGGCACTGAATTTTGGATCGGCGGTAAACTGCTTGGTGCGGGCATCAAACCGGTACAGACGGCCCCCGGCTGCAAACAACAATCCGTCGGAGGTCGGAAAAACGTAACTTCCGGTTGCCGGACGCAACCCGGAATTCGAGTGAAAGAGGATCCGGTTGAAGTCTTTGTCGAGTTGAAAGAAACCGTTGTGCCGGGTTCCGACCCAGATGGTGCCATCGGCTGCTTCGGCGAGCGAAACACACTCGTCCCGCAGGTTCAGCACCCGGCCTGCCTCCTGCCACTGGTTGGCTTCGCGCCGGTAGAGCCGGAGTCCATTGCCCATTGCTGCCAGTAGCAGGGTCGGTTTCTGGCGGGGTCGGAGCAGGGCATGAACCGTCTGGTTTTCAGTCGGGAGCGTTTCCACAATCCGGTTCTGCCGAATTCGCCAGATGTAACCTGCCGCACCCGCCAGCAAATCCGTTCCGTCGGTCAGCAGGGTAGTGCTGGATGCGTCGGTACCCGGCACCATTTCAAAACGGTGGGTCGGGTTGTTCCAGTAAAACACGCCCAGACCGGTTCCGATGTAGAGCACTTCCGCGTGTCGTCGAATGGCCCAAACCGTGGAACGGACGTTGAGGCTGCTTTCGAAACGGCTGACGGGCAGGTTGGTTTCCACGCGGTCGAGGCCACTGCCGGTGCCGATCCAGAGCGACTTTTCACGATCCTGAAACAAACTCAGAACCGCATTCCGACGCAGCCCGTTGCTTTCATCGATTCGTTGCAGTTCCTGGCCTTGATGATTCAGAATCCGGACCCCACCCCGGGCCGTCCCAATGATGTACTGGTGCGTGCCCGCTTCGGGATTGGGAATGTAAATGGCCCGGCTGACACGAGCCTGGTGCAGCCAGTCGTCAGCCTGCGTCGGAAACGGTGAAAGGCTGGCTATCAATGGGTCATAGCGAAAAAGCCCACCCTGGCACGTAACCACCAGCAACTGATGATCGCCGGGAAACGGCAAAACCGACTCGATGGTTTGGGCGGTCAGTCGCTCGGTTCCGGGGGGCACCTCCAGAGCTTCATCTCCGGATCGGGCGGTGTTCAGGCGGAAAAAACCGCCGTTCCGGGTTTGCAAAAATACCGTGTTCTTGACAACACTGACGTGCCGGATGCCGGCCGGGATAGGCCAGATGATAATGGGCTGACCGGGCTGGTAGCGGTATATTTTTTGAGATGTGCTAAAATAAACACCCTGATCTGTGCAGAACACCCGGGCTACTTTGGGCAGCGTGCGTTCGGCCGGGGGCAACTGATCGCTGAGGGAAACGTAGCGGTTGACACCCCGCCCATCGGTTTTCAGGTAACCAAAATTCGTGTCGGTTCCGATGTAAACCGTACCGGCCGAGTCGGTTGCCACGGCGCGGGCGTTGGTGCCTGTGACGGGTAGCCGTTTCCAGGTGCTGGCATCGAATTCCAGCAAACCGTGCTGGTTGCCGAAGTACAAAACGCCCCGGTTGTCCTGGGCAATGGCCCGGTTTTCGGGGTGTGCCTGGTAGACTTTGGGTGCATAATGCTGGATAAACGGCACCCCTGCAGGCTGGCTATACGCAGCCCCGGTCAGGACACCCAGGATGATGATCAGCGGGATTACAAACGATTTCATTGACCAAGTTAACCGCAAAATTCATTCCGTTGCCCTTTCCGGCCATAAATACGCTTCTACTAATTGCATCGGGTTAAAACAGGCTGATGCCGGTGCCGTAATTCCGGTTCATATTCCCGAAATAGCGTGACTCTCCCGACATATCAAAACCGGCAGTCCGTCCGGGAACCCAGGACAACGTTCTAAAAAACCGCTTTCCGGACTGCTGGCGGTGTTTTCAGGGATCTGGCACGGTAGGGCATGTTATTTGGCTACTGGATAGGGAGTTCACCTGATTGATGACGAATCTTGAAAAATATGAACACCCTCCTAATCCGGGCGAGAAACCCATTTGCCCAACTTCTCTTTGGCAGTCTGCTTTGGCTCCTGACGTTTTCGGTGGCACAGGCCCAACGGGACGCCATGCTCGCCAAACACGCCAATGTAGACGACGGGCTGGCCATTCAGGGCTACGACCCGGTAGCCTATTTCACGGCAAAAAAAGCCACAAAAGGACAGAAAACGATTTCCACCCAGTATCAGGGTGCCACGTACCGGTTTGCGTCGGTTGCCAACCGGGACCGGTTTCTGAAAGCCCCCGGATCATATGCCCCGGCCTACGGCGGCTGGTGTGCCTACGCAATGGGTGAGTCGGGTGAAAAAGTGGAGATCGATCCGGAAACGTTCGAGGTGCGCGACGGTCGGCTGTACTTGTTCTACCACACTTTTTTCAACAATACGCTGCCCAAGTGGCAGAAAGACGAGCCGAATCTGCAACGCAAAGCCGATCAGAACTGGCAAAAACTACTAAGCAACTAACCGACTTTTCCACGCCTGACCCTCTCATTTATGAAATTACAGGACACTTCGGCCCATCTGTTGGGCCAGCTCACGGCGGTGATCGCCCAACTCGAACCCCACGAATATACGCGTCCGCTCGATTTGCTGATGGGGAGTTCGGTGGGGAAACACCTGCGGCACATCATCGAATTTTACGCGCTTTCGCTGACGGCCTACCACACCGGTTACCTCAATTACGACCGCCGGATTCGGCAGGAGTCACTGGAAAACAGCCCGACAGAAGCCGTGGCCGCCATTCAGCAGATGATGGCACAATTGGCCTGTTGTACGGAAGACCGCCTGCTGGAACTGGAAGCGTCGTATTCGCCGGACGCGATCCCCGATGTGGCCATCCTGACGACGTTTTACCGCGAACTGCTCTACAACATCGAACACGCGATTCACCACAGTGCCATCATTCGCATTGGCCTGGAAGCGGTTTTTCCGCATGTTCAGATACCGGCTCATTTCGGCGTGGCCCACGCTACCGTTGCCCACCAAAAAAGACCGTCTCCCGCTCGGTCGGAAAAAGCCCTGGTGATTTAATCGTCGGCTACGATCCATTTTATTTGATTCACTCCATCTCTTATTTTCTATGAAACTCTCATCTCTCGTACTTTGGCTGGTCCGGCTTGTGGCCGCTGGTATCATGCTCCAGACGCTGTTTTTCAAATTTACAGCCGCTCCCGAAAGCGTTTATATCTTCTCAACCCTGAACATGGAACCCGGCGGTCGGATTGCCAGCGGGGTGGCCGAACTCCTCGCGTCGGTTTTGCTGCTGATTCCCCGAACCAGTTGGATGGGGGCGTTGCTGGGCGTCGGCATCATGATCGGGGCCATTGGTGCCCATTTGACGGTCTTAGGCATTGAAATTCAGGGCGATGGCGGTTTGCTGTTTGCCTATGCCCTGACGGTATTGGTCACCTGTCTGTACGTTTTGGCCGTTAGTTACCAGCAGGTTGTGGCCACCATCCGCTATCCGGGGCGCTGGCGGCAGTTTGTGGTTTGGGTAGTGATTTTTGGTGGCCTGTCGGGCTGTGCCAAAGACCCCGAACTGACGCCTGTCGGGACGGTTGACAAGCCGGTCAGCACGGCCGATAACACCAAAATATTCGACGCGACGGGGCAGCAACTACTCGTGGAAGGCATGTTTATGAACAATGTCCATACGGTGAAAGGAACGGTGAAAGTGTATGACAAAGCCGGTAAACGGACGATTCTGTTTGAGAATTTCAGTACCGATGGCGGACCGGATCTGCGGATTTACCTGGCTGAAGATACCAGTCTGACCAACTTTATCGAAGTGCAGAAATTAACCAATACCGGTTCCTTTTTTCTGGAAGCACCGGCTTCGTTCGATCCCACCCGCCAGCGAACCATCCTGATCTGGTGCAAAGCCTACAGCGTATTATTCGGCCACGCCAAACTACAATAGCCTCTCAACCCGAACCGTCATGAAACGAATCCTTGTCTTTTTTCTCCTGTCGTTGCCCGTTGTCGTCCTGGCACAGTCGCCCCACAAACCGCTGACCCGAACGATTGATTTGAGCGTTGCGGCCAAAAATGATTTCGGTACGGCGGCCCTGACGATCAACCAATTGCACGGCATCGGGCGTTCGAACCGGTTTCGCCTGGGCTACGGATTGCGGCTGACCTCGGCCTTTGGCGGCAGGCTCGATTACATCACGGCCCCGGCCCGGCTAACGTCCGGCACCGAAAGCATTGTCGCGTTGTTTACCGAGAACATTCTCGCCAACCTGGACACGCTCCAGCTAAACCGCACCCGCACCACCTCGCTCAACGCCAGCATTCACATCGAGTTCGCCCTGACGCAGCGGTTTGAGGTCGGCATCAACATCGACGCCATTGGGGTGACGCTGGGTGGGTCGCAAAGTGGGATTTTCTACGCCAACGACCCGGCGCGGTCGTCGCTGAGTGGAACGGTGCAGTCGGCCAGCCCAACCCGGTTTAACATCCTGCTGATCAGCGACAGCGACCGGGGAAGCCTGAACTCCGAAGCGTACGTCCGGTATCGGTTTACGCCGAAAGTGAGTGTGCGGGGCGGAATCGGGTTTCAGTTCGTAGAGTATACCACCGACCGTAAACTGACGTTCGAGAACGACCGGTTTCGCAGTAAAAATGCCATGCCGATGCTGGCGCTAGCCTACCATTTTTAAGATGAAAAACGCCTTTCTAACCCTGATAACGGTCCTGCTGATCGACCTGAGCGCGGTTGCCCAAATCCACTGGAAACCCACCAAAGCAACGGTGACGTTCAGCATCCGCAACGCGGGTCTAACCGTCACCGGGACCTTCGGCGGTTTTTCGGGAGACCTGATTTTCGACCCGGCCCTGCCCGAAAAGATGCAGCTTTCGGCCAGTGTGGAAACCGCGACCATCGAAACCGGTATTGGGCTGCGGAATAATCACCTGAAAAAAAAGGACTATTTCGACGCAGCGACCTACCCCCGGATCCATTTGCGCTCAACCCGCGTCGAACGGCAGGAAAACGACGCCTACACCGGCATATTTGACCTGACGATTAAAAACACCACCCGCGCCGTAACGATCCCGCTCAACATTGTCCAAAAAGGCATGACGGCCACGTTTTCAGGTCAGTTTACGCTCAACCGGCTGGAGTACAAGGTCGGGAAATCCGGTTTGCTGATGGGAAATGACGTTACGGTTCAAGTGGTGGTGCAGACGCAGCAAGTCACGACTCCGGTGACGACCCGGTAAGGTCGTTAACTAGTTCCTGCCGATTGACTGGTCGTGGCCCTTTACCGGAAACCGAATACCGAATACTGAAAACCGTAAACTCATTCCTGCTCCGGCTCAACTTCCATCGTCAGGTCGTCGATATCGCCTTCGTAGGCCAGGGAGTTTGAGCGGTTTTCGGCGGTGTTGATGGCCGTGTGGGTGTCGGTATACAGCAGCGTATCCGTGGCTTCGTCGTCGCCTTTGTTGTACGTATCTTCGGAGCCTAGACCCAGATCGGTGTACATCGGAGCGGTATCCGCTTCGGAGAGGGGCGGCAGGCCATCCTCATTTTCCATTGATTGCGACTGACGGTAATTGCCGGGTTTAGGAGCATCGGCGGCCGAGTCTCCTTTGGTCTGATTTTCCATGGTTCGTCCATTTTAAGTATGGACGTATAACAAACGAGAAACCCGTTTGTTGGCGAAGACCGGCGTCGGCGTTGCTGGTTACAGGTACCTCAAAAAGTTTTTTCCGGACAGAGCGTTGATCAATTGGCTGGCGTAGAGGCCCTTCCGGCGTTGCTTGTCAATGGCCTGAACGCGCGCCCGCATCTTCAGAAAAACACCGGTAGCCATATAGAGGAAAAACATCCCGATCAGGATAAACAACGAAACCGTGTTGGTGATGTCGCGGTGAAAAAGGAAAAACAAAACCGTATTTACCAGTGAAATCGTGCAAAGTACCGCCGTGGCCGCAGCGTGTGTCAGACCGTTGTCAATCATGATGTGGTGCATGTGGTTGCGGTCGGCCGAGAAAGGCGAACGCCCGGCCATGATCCGCACCAGAAAAACCCGCAGCGTATCGAAAATCGGAACGATCAGCACCACGATGGCAATGATCGGCGCGTTGAAAAACGAGGTTGGATCGAACCGGAACGAATTGTTCAGGTTGATAAACCGCACGGCAAAAAACGACAGCAGGAAGCCCAGAATGAGCGATCCGGTGTTGCCCATGAAAATCTTGCTGGTGTGCGAAAAGTTAAACCGCAGAAAACCGACCAGTGCGCCCGACAAGGTGAAGGCCAGACAGGCCATCGCAAAGTGATTGGTGAGCAGAAACCAGCTTCCGAACGTTAAGGCTGCCAGGGTGGAAATGGCCCCCGCCAGGCCGTCAATGCCGTCGATGAGGTTGATGGCGTTGATGATCGTAATGAAAATCAGGCAGGTAATGATGACCGAAAACACATCGTTGATGTGGTACAGGCCAAAAATGCCGTAGAGATAGTCGATCCGCAGTTTTCCGAAGAAAATCAGAATCAGGGACGGAAGTACTTGAAAAAAGATCTTTTTGTTGGGGTCGATGCCCACCATGTCGTCTTTGATGCCGATGAAAAACAAAATCGACATGCCGACAATGGACAGGTTGGTGCGGTAAATATCGGTCTGGTCGATGGCCGGCCAGAGAAAATAACTGATCAGAATGGCGGCAAAGATGGCAATCCCGCCGAAGGTCGGGGTGGCCGTTTTGTGGGAACTGCGCGAGCCGGGTTTCTCCATGAGAAACTTCAACTCCGAAATTTTGATGACGACAGGGATGGATACGACGGCTACAAAACAAGCGACCAGAAACGACAGAAGGCACTGGTAAAGTCCCAGTTGGAAAAGATCGTCGGTGAGTTTATTTTGGATATAAGAAAGAAGCAATTCCAGATTCATAGGGACAGGTGTGATGATACGTTGGTTATAAAATCACATGGACAGAGCGTAAATGTTACTGTTTTCTATTTTTGGTACAATTAAAACTGACTAAGTGGTATGGTATTTTTATCATGCGGTGCAAAAAACGCTTATTTTTCACAGCTTTGGTAATAGCTGGTCAAGTTTTCTTAATGGTTTCAGAAAAAGTGTAAAAAAATAAGGACGCAAACCGTTTAATTTCCACCCCTGACGGTCTTCGCGATTGGCCCGCCAGCGGTGTTTCAGTGTCGCGTTGCTCATTCCACCCGACCGCATGGTCACCAGTACTTCGGGCAGGTAGCTGAGTTTGATTTTGTGTTTGTGGATGTACCGCAGCAGCAGTTCATAATCGGACGAGCTTTTCAGTTCGAGCGTATAACCGCCCAGTTTTTCATACACCGACCGCCGGATGAAGCAGGTCGGGTGGGGGGGCATCCAGCCCCACAGAAAGGCCCCCTCTTTGTATTCGCCCACTTTCCAGTAGCGGTCAATTTTCTGCGTATTTTCCGCGTTGACGTAAATGACGTCGCCGTATACCGCGTCGCAGTTCGTTTTTTCGAAAAGCTGGACCACTTTTTCGACCACCTGCGGATGGTGGTAAAAATCGTCGGCGTTGATGAGACCGATGACGTCGCCCGTGGCCAGCCGGATGCCTTTATTGATCGCATCGTACAAACCCTTGTCAGGCTCCGAAACGAAGCGGGTGATGCGGGAACCGTAGGAACGGACCACCTCGGCCGTGTTGTCGGTCGATTTGCCGTCGATGACGATGTATTCAATATCGGGATGGGTCTGGTTCAGCACGGATTCGATGCTGTCACGAACCGTTCCTGCGCCATTGAACACCACCGTTATGATCGTTACTTTCATTGGATTTCGCGGTTTTTAACCCAGACGGCCGGATTGCCCTGGTATATTCCGTAGGCTTCGAGCGGCTGGGTGGCCACCGACCCCACCGCCAGAATGGCGTGGGAGTGGCAGGTAACCCCGGGGCATATGACCGATTTGGCACCGATCCAGACGCCATTGTCCAGGTGTATGGGTTTAACAAATAAATCGAACGATCGGCTCCGGTAATTGTGGTTGCCGGTTTCGAGCATCGCTCCCTGCGAAATGCAGACGTGGTTGCCGATGGTGACCGGAGCCAGGTTATCGATCCAGACGCCTTCGCCGATCCAGACATAATCGCCGATGGTGAGCAGCCACGGGAATTTAATGTTGACTGCCGGTTTGATGGCCAGACCTACCCCGATTTTGGCCCCGAAAAGCGTGAGAATCCACTTTTTGAACCGTACCGGAAGGGGCAGATACGAATTGATGGAAACCGAACTCACCAAAAACCACAGAATGATTTTGAGCCTGGAGCCGCCGGGGTTCCACCAACTGTTGTTGTAAACCGACAGGTCAGTGCTGACCCGGCTGCCGGGCCTGGAGGTCTTTTCCATATTCTGTTCGGAAAAAATCGATAATCGCTTGTTTATCAGTGCCTACCCGGTGATAGACTTCATACAGTTTGGCATCGACCAGAAACCGGTACCAGAGTCCCTGTAAAAAATGCCACATCAGGCCAGGGCGACCGTCCAGCACACCCAGCCTCACGATATACCGGTACAGAAAATACAACAGGGGCCGCGTGAACAGCGGCAGTGAGGCATACCGTTGTTTCAGATACCGTTTGCGCTGTTCCTGCGTTCCAAAAAACTTCGGTTCAACCCGAATCGACTGGTCAAAGTTAAAGCGAATGTTGAGAATATCGATCACTTCGCGGATGGCGTACAGGTTATGTTTTTGGGTCCACCACGTCAAATTGTTGAGGTTGTGATCCACCAGATCATGCTCGAACTGGATGGAACGGCCCGTCGATAGTTTGATGTGTTCGTCCATCCAGCTTTCTTCGCAAATGCCCTGACCACTGCGCCAGATTCGGAGCAGCCAGATCGGGTAGTAATCGCCGTGGCGCATCCAGCGGTTCATGAACATCACCCGGCGCTTGACGTAAATACCGCTGACGTCGTCGGGCAGGGTCGTGAGCCGGGTGTTGATTTCGGTCGCCAGTTCGGGCAAAACGTATTCGTCGGCATCCATCCGCATCAGCCAGGTGGTCTGGAACGGAATGTGTCGGATGCCATAGTTAAACTGCGTTGCGTAGTTGACCCAGGGATTCTGAACGACAACCGCCCCCATCGCGCGGGCAATTTCAACGGTTTGATCGGTTGAAAAGGAGTCGACGATGAAAATCTGTTTAGTAAACGGGAGCAAACTGGCGATGCACCGGCCAATGTGTTTTTCTTCGTTATGGGTCAGAATGATGACGGAGATCGAACTCATGCGGGATGGGATTCAGAGCGTTGGTGAGAACTGAAAACCAGATTTTGGTATTCCTGAAGAAGTTGATGACCAACTGCTTTGATTTCATACTGGGTCTGGACGAGTTGCCGGGCATTTTTTCGTAACGTTTCGGCGTAGTCGGCCTGGTGTAAAACCGCATCCAGTTGTTTGCCAATTGATTCCGGGTTGAGGTCGGTCAGGCAAGCCGCCTGAATTTCGCCCACTTTGCGACCCAGGCCCACACGGTCGGAAACCACCGTCGGTACCCCGGCGGCCATGGCTTCCAAAACCGCCATCGACAGGCCTTCGGAGTAGGAGGGCAGCACAAACACATCGGCATCGGAAAGAGCTGCCAGCTTGGTTTCGCCGGTGAGCATGCCCACGAGCCGAATTTGTTTTTCCAACCCGTTCTGGCTGATGAATTGTTGAGCCTGTTGCTGGTAGCCGTCGTCGGCCCCGGCCAGCACCAGCACCGCATCCGCGTGCTGGCGGCAATAGTCGCGGAAAGCCGGCAGCAACAAATCCAGTCCCTTTTTGATGTTCAACCGGCTCATAAACAGCACCATTCGCTGGTTGACTTCCAGATTGAATTCCTTTTTGAACTGGCCTTTGGGTGGTAACTTGGCAAAATCCGCGACTTCGATGCCGTTCGGAATCAGAACGATTCGCGGGTGTTTGTAGCCCAGATAATTTTCCACGTCCTGCCGCTCGTCTTCGTTCAGAATGTGAATCAGATCGGCCCGGGCCATGAATTTCTTCTGGACGAGAAAGTCCATTGTTTGCTTTTTCCAGCGACTTTGCCGCAACGCCCAGGCGTCCAGAACGCCGTGAACGGTGATTACTTTCGGTACGGTTTTGTCGACCAGAAAAGGAGCGATGCTGCCAAAATGCCACAGACCGTGGCAATGGATGATGTCGTAGTCGGCACTGTGGGCTTTGAGATACCGGTAGAGATCCTGCGAAACTTCCCGGAAAAACCGGCTGATGAACGGCGTTCGCAGACAGGGGATGACCCGACTGCCTTCCGGGGCCGGATACAGTTTGTCGCCGGGTGACATCGGACTCAGAATATCGACCTGATGGCCTGCCGCCACCGCAACCTGCGTATGGTCGTAAATCATCCGGGCCGGGCCACCGATGGACCAGGTATAAGCACAAATGTGGAGGATTCGCATACGATGGTTCGAAATAACTAAGTACGGGTCACTTTCACAAATCCGGCCAGCATTTCCCGGGCAACGGTTTCCGGGGTAAAACCGGCAATGATGTCGGCCGAAACCCGCCCCATGGCTTTCGGATCGGCCTGACCATTCATGAAATTCAGCAGGCTTTTCACCAGTTCGTCCGGCCGGTGTGGGTCGAAAACGTAGCCATTCTGCCCGTTTTTCACCAGGTCGGTCGCGCAGCCACAGCGGTCCGACACCACCACCGGCATACCGCAGGCCATGGCTTCGTTGACCACCAGCCCCCAGGGTTCCGACAAACTGGGCAACACCAGCACATCGGCCAGCGCCAGCGTTTCGGGAACGCGGTACCAGGGTTGATTGGGTAAAATTTTGACCCATTCCTGGAGATGAAGCCGTTCAATCTGCGTTTGAAGATCCGCTTTCTGGTTGCCATCGCCCAACAGCAGCAAACCCCAATCGTTCCGGTCCGCGGCCTGTTGTCGGGCTTTGTGAAAGGCATCCAGCAAAGCCGTCAGATTTTTCTCGGGAGCCAGCCGACCGACGTACACAAAATTGGCCGGTTTTAGCCCCAACTCCCGTTGTTTCGCTAACCGCGTCGGGAAAGCCTGTTCGTAGGCCTGCCGCAATTTGGCGTTGTCGACAACGGCGTTGTTTTTCACCAGAATCTGTTCCGGTCGGGCACCCAGTTGCATCAGGTACTGCGCCTGGGGAGTACCAAAACAGAAAAAACCGTTGGCCATCGAAATAATGCGCCTTTTCAGCCATTCGCGGGGTCCGCTGCGCACCAGATCGACGGGCGTTGACTCGGTTTGAATGATGACTTTGATACCGCTGAGTTTGGCAATTGCCATCAGAATCAACTGGGCGGGGTCATAATAACCCGTCAGCAATAGCACATCAGGACCGTAGGCGCGCATCCGGCTTACCAGTGCCCTGCTTTTGGCGGAAGTGCTAACCTGCTCGATATAGGTATCAAAAAGCAATTCGTAGCTGTATCGATCCGGCAGTTGGTCCGGTTTCCCCAACAGCGCCCGGGATTGTTCGCTTTGAGCAATCTGCAACACATGAACGGTGCTGCCAAAGGCCGAAGCCAGCCGATGGAGTTCACTGAAAACCGTTGCTTTATAGTGTGCCCACAGGATGTTGTGAACAATCAAAATCTTCATAGAGATGGGTTAGAGCCTCAGAGTGCCGGTTTAACCACCGGATGATTGAGCAGGTTGGGGGAGTAGAGGTGACTAATTCCCACAAACCGGATCATCAGACAGAACGGGTGCCAGAACGAGATTTCGTACGGCCGGCCATTCGTAAACAACTGGACGAACAGCATGATGTAGAAGTACGCCAGGAAGGTCGAAAGGGTATCGGGGTTGTCGCGGATGGTCTTCAGGCTGTAGAAGAGGGCCGAGAAACAGAAGGCCGTAAATGTTACAAAACCGGGAATGCCGTGGTTGATCAGGGCTTCCATCAGCGGCACATCCAGGTAGGTAGACTTGTAGCCCTGTCCGACGAGAATCACGTGAATATGACCTTGCAGGATGTTTTGCAGGTACATAAAACTGGTGGCCCGGTTGCCCGCCGAAGCATCCAGGGTGGCCGCAAACTGATTCTGGACTTTCATCCCCAAAATGGCATATACGTTCTCCAGATTTCGTTCAATGAAGGCGACGGCATAGCCGTAGAGGATGGCGATCAAATCGCCGTTTTTCCGCATGAAATAAGAAATACCCATGAATGCCACGAAAAACAGCAACAGCGACGCCGGGCGTGTCAACCCGCGAACGGCGTCTTTGATCTGCCGTGGGCGGATATTGAACATGAAAAACAGTCCGATAATCAGGATCAGGGCCACGATGCTCGACCGGGTTTGCGTCATAACCAGAATTCCCATGCTGAAAACACAAGAGCCCAGGGCCAGAATCCGGACGATGAAACCCGTTTGGGGCCGGAACGCCCAAATGCCGCAGGCCACGACACACATCAGGGCATTTCGGGCAAAAACGTGGGGGTTTCCGGATCGGTATTCGCCCTCACCATACTGAATAGCAGCCCGTTGACCAATGTTCCAGGTGGGGTCGGTCATCAGGGCATACACCAGGGCCAGGTTGGAAACCACCGTAAAGGCAATTACAATCGGCACAAAAACCTCAATGATGTCGTTCGGGATATTGATCAGCAGAAACAAAAACAACGCTACGTAGATGTAATAAATCGTATCCATCGTGCCGTCTCTGAACCACTGATCGCGGTAAAAAGCCATGTAGAAAATGATCACGGCAAAAAAAAGCAGAGCCATGTTCAACAGGTTGGTATTCAGACGATAGAGTTTACGCAGGAAGTGGAATGGAATCATCAATCCGAAGCCCAGCGCCAGAAAAGCGGCCGTAAAAGCCGTACTTCCCGGTGCAATGCGAAGTGTTTCCTTAAAAAAGAAAATCAGGGGATAGCCGTCAATAACCATTAAAATACCGACGACATACCGCATCAGGTGTATTTTTCGCCAGGTAAATAGTTCTTTCAATGACGATAGCATAGCGTATTCGTTTTATACGATTTTAAAAATAGCTCAATGGTCCTGATCCGATCACGGGGACAATTGTATTTTTTTAATATCTATACAAAGATAGAGAAAAGAATAGTCAGGAATGAACAATGGACAATGAATAATGAGCAACGGGGTTTTTGAGCACTTACATTTTTCGGGGAACATCAACCGTTTCAATAAACTGAACGGTTTCCCGCAGCCTCTCGACGGCTTTTTTGCGCCAGCCTTTCACGGGCGGTTTGAACGGCTGAAGACCGTAGGCCGGCACAACCGATTCCAGCCCATTCCGGTCAAGTAAGCGCAGCCGGGTTTGGTAGTCTCCAAGCCACTTTTTAATCGTCGGGAAGGCTGAAATCCGAACCCGGTCCTGCGCCTGAAAATAGCCTTCCTGATCCGCTAAGCCTTTGTAATTCAGAAAAATAACTGGATTGCTTTCGGTAATGGGTCGTTCGTGCAGATTCCATAAGCCGAGGTGCCAGCCGGGGTTTTTCACGATCGTGACCCCTTCAAACAATCCGGGGGTGAGCGCCAGCCAGATCTGATCAGTATACATGCCTTCGCAGGGCCGGGCAAACGCACGTTCCGGCACCCGCTGATTCCACCAGTCCAGAAACCGGGCCGTTTCGGCGGAACGTTTCAGACCGAGAAAACCGGAACTGTATAAACCGACATTCTGAAGGTATTTTTCGTCCGGAAAGGCATTGTCCGTCACCGGTTTGAGCAGATGTGGGGTCAGCAAAAGCGTCGCATCGGCATACCGGTTTGGCAAATCCGTCAGCGGCTGGTACACAACAATAGAAGGATCGAGATAGACGAGCCAGCCGGTTTGCAACTGATTTTTATAGATGTGGCTGATAAACAGCGGTTTGCAGGCTGCCACCATTTCGGCGGGAGTATACTGCTGCGAAAGCTGCGCCAGATCCGGAATCGCCAGATCGCTGATCAAAATCACCGGATACGGGATTTGAAAACCGGTCGGCAGGTTTGAAGCATCATCGCAAAGCCCAATGACGAACGAGTCGCCGGGATGCTGTTGCTGTAGGCTCTCGCCCAGCGCGAGGGCCTGGGGCAGTTGTCGGATGGTGCAAACGGTCAGAAATGTCATCATAAGTCGGTTACTCTACTAAATCGCCCAAAGCGGCCAGAAAAGGCGCATACTGATTCGCTTCCTGATCGGCATAGCGGTGGTAATTCCCGGCCACCAGTTCCCGAACGACCGAACCGATCCTGGAAAACCGTCCGTCGGGCATCGTGCTTCGTCGGGCATAATGCGCCAGCCGCCGTTCAAACTGTTCGATTCCCGGTGTTTTAGCCGCGATTCGTTGGGTTACCAGGGTGTATAAATCCTTCAATTCCTGGTGCTTACGAATCAAGGGGGCCAGTTTCTCCTGGTGCGGGCGCGAAAACCGGTCTTTGAACCGCACGGGTTTTCCGGCCTCCGGCGGACGCGTGCCCACCTGCTGTTTTTCGTGGGTCCGGTACCAGATCAACGGTTTTTCATAAAAGTCGATGGTGCCTTTGGCGGCTGTCACCAAACCCATCCAGCCGTCATAAATGTAATTGGGCAGGGTTGGAATCGGTAAAAATGACGTCAGCAACCGCCGGCGCAGGGCCGAGGTGCAGCCCATCACCCGGTTGCCGTCCAGCAACACTTCCACCGCTTCGCCCCGGCGCCACCGCTCGCGGATGGGTTCGGTAAACCGCACGGCATCCCAAAACAGACGCCCGGTGTTGTTCAGGCTGGTGTCGGCAATAACGGCGTTGCTGAACACCAGATCAAGCTTTGGATGCTGAACCAGGTAGTTGGTGAGCGTTTCGATTTTTTCGGGCAACCACCAGTCGTCCTGATCGCAGATAAAGATCAACTCGCCATTGCAAAGCGACAGGGCTTTTTCAAAATTTTTGTTGAATCCCAGGCGGGTCGCATTCCGGATGATCTGGACGGGAAAGGGGGCTTTGGCGGCAAACTTTTCCAGAATCGCCCGCGTCTGGTCGGTCGAATCGTCGTCGCAGACAACCAGTTCGGTTGGTAACCGGCTCTGTTTCAGGATACTCTCTAGCTGGGTTTCCAGATACGCTTCGCCGTTATACGTGCAAAGCGCCACCGAGATCGTCGGCTGGGTCGGATCAGATGGTGTAGCCATAGGTTGCAAAGATGGGCCGCCAGTAGTCGGTTCCGTGGATGTTCCAGGCGTGGCAACCGAAGGGTAACTGGCCTTTGTTATAGGTTTGAATGGCGCGTTCGGGGTAAAACTCGACTGAAAACCGCAGTGCCGTCCGAAAATCCGGGACGCTGATCAGGGGGAAATACCGGTTTATTTCAATGCCCCAGAACACATCTTCGTTGTATTGATGCGCATGAATTTTCTCGTAATCGGCAATCTTTTTCTTGTAAAAACGAATCCAGCGCAGCAGCGAGGGGATTTTCCGAAGCGAAAAACCGCCATTGCCCACCCCGTTGAGGGAGGTGATTTCGCGCGGGGTAACGCCGTCGTCTTTCTTCAAATCCAGCCAGATGGCGATTTTTTTCTTGATGTTGAACACGGTTTCGTCTTTCCAGTCGGCAAAATCGCGGTCGCGGAGCCAGGGAGCGCCGATGTACTCGTAACCTTTCCGACACCACTCCGTCAGTTCATCCCGAAACACAAACGCATCCAACTGGTAAATAAGCATGTATTCGAAATCCGTGAATGCCTGATAATAGTCCTCCGAAAGCATCAGCCGGTTGTAAGACTGCACGTCCTTGAAAAACGCATCGTCGAACGTCCGCACCTGGAGTTGCGGATGCGGCTGGGTCAGGTACGACACATCCAGGGAACGGGGTGTTACCAGAATAATCGGGTGCTGACCCAACACCCGCAGGCACTGCGTGAGCGAAATCTGTTCATACGCCGTCAGCGACGATTGATAAACCGGAATGACCACACAGGCGACCTGCGGACTTTTACGTATCTTGTTCATTTTTCGGTTTTCGGTTTACGGTAAACCGTAAACCCGTAAACTAATCACCGGTTTTCGAGCACTGAAATCAAGCGATCGATTGGCGATTTCAGGGCTTTTCGGACGCTTTGGTAATACAGTGTTTTCGGTGGCTTGATGTAAAAACAGGGGTAATTCCGGTACGTTTCGTTCTGATTATCAAACAGTCGCTGCCGGTAGAGTTCAAACAAGGGAACCACGTCCGGGCGTTGCGAAAAGGTAAACCGATTCTGGTATTTGGAGATTTCCTGCGGTTTATGAATCCCGTAGCCGCTGTAGTGGAAAAATTGCAAATCCGCCGTTTCGTTCACCTTCCAGACGCCATCCTGCTCTGAGAAAAACCGCTCGTGGAGGTTCCAGTATGCGGCATTGTAGCCGGGATGCTTTTCAATCCAGACCTTGTCGTAGTAAATCGGGGCAAAATTCACCCAGTGCTGATCGACGAACAAACCGTTGCAGAGGTCGATGCGACACTCGTTCACCAGCCGTTTTTTCCACCACTGCACAAACCGGTTGGACTCCTCACTTTTCTGCAATCCAATAAAACCCAGGTTGTAGGTACCGGTGTTCAGGTGGTTCAACTCGTTGGGAATCAGCCAGTCGGTGATGGGTTGGCAAATGTGCGGGGTCACCACCAGGTTGTATTCGCTCAAATGCTGTTTCAGTCGGGTAAGCGGCTGAAAAACAATGATATCGGGGTCAAAATAGATGACCTCGGTGGCGTCGGAATAGTGTTTGAAAAAGTAGTCGATGTAAAACGGTTTGACGGCGGTATTCAACTCCGTGATGTCGTACCGGTCGCACATGCCCGCAAAATCCTCAATGTCGATCTGGTCGATTTCCAGCATCGGGTAGGCGGGAACCAGCTCGGGCGGCAGGTGGGCCTGATCCAGCTTGTCGACCAAACCGATCACATACTGCCAGTCGGGATTGGTTTGCCGCAGCGAGTCACCCAGGGTTCGGGCCTGGGCGAGGTAGTTGATCGAACAAATCGTGAAAGCTAGCGTCATTCGTAATATTTCTGCAAGAGGTGTTTCAGGTAGCGTTTGGGCTGAAAATCAGCATGTTGGTCCTGTAAAACAGCCGCACTTTTGGTGGTATCAATTTCAAACGGTTCGCCTTTATCGATTAGCCGGTATTGGGCTTTCAAACCGAGTTGCACTTCGATGGCCTGCACAATGTCCAGCGGTTTGACGCTGTACGGGTTGGCCACATTAATCGTCTGATTCCACTCGCCCGGTCCGCGACCGATGTATGCCGTCACAATCCGGTACACATCATCGACATCGATCAGGTTCCGGGTGGCACCCTGCCAGACATCGAACGGTTCGTGGTTTCGGATGCGGTTGACAAAAAAATTCAACACCGTATGCGGGTTGTCTGTTTTACCCACAACGTTCGAGGCTCTGATAATCAGGTAGTTTTTGCAATTTCCGGCAATATATTCTTCCAGAAACAGCTTGTGGGTAACGTACCGGGAACCCTGCTCGGTGGGGTCGGTCACGCTGCAGGTACTGAAATATACAAACAGCCGGTTTTCGTTCGACGCGATGGATTCTTCCACGAGCTTTTTCTCGCGGTCAAACGCCGATGCCCGGTTTTCCTTGGAATTGGAAACGCCGGAGGCAAAAATCAGAATGTCATCCCGGTCGTCGAAAGCTGAAAAACGCCGGGCAATCATACCGTTTCCAACGACCATGCTAGGGAGTGTGTTCATTCAACGCGGTTTCAAGAATGGCCAGCAGACGAGGCACCAGTACCCCGGCGTCGTGATTCATGGCCCGCTGGTAAAAAATCGCCCCAACCCGGCTGCGTTCGTCCGGTGCGTCAGCCAGCCGCCGGATCAGGTCGGCCAGGGCCGTAACATCGGAATACGCTACCAGACAACCCGTATCTTCCCCGACAAAATCCGGACTACCGCCCGAATCGCGGAAGCACAGAACCGGGATTCGGTTCAGGCCCGCTTCGAGAATCACCAGCGGATACGGATCTTCGCGTGAGGTTAAGGTAAAGATGTCAAAACAGGCAAAATAGTTCAGGTAATCGCCACCCGGTTCGATCAGAATCACGCGCTCGTTCAGTCGCATCCGCTCCAAATCGTAGGTCAACCGACGGTATTCTTCGCTCTTTTTGGGAACGCCGATCCACACAAAATAGGTGTCGGGGTGCGTTTTCAGTACCTGCTGCGCCATCAGGACGAACAAATCCACGCCTTTC
This sequence comes from Larkinella punicea, assembly GCF_003334855.1. Taxonomy (GTDB): domain Bacteria; phylum Bacteroidota; class Bacteroidia; order Cytophagales; family Spirosomataceae; genus Larkinella; species Larkinella punicea. The sequence continues at coordinate 66,500 of NZ_QOWE01000007.1, read as the reverse complement.
CGCCATTCGGCATTGCCGCAACCGCCCACGACCACGGCATCAAGTGGGATGCCCAGCCGGGTGCGAATCGCGGGCTGGTCCACGCTTTGCAACGTGCTCAGCAACGATTCGGTGCGGATAAGCGAATTGAGCACGTCGGTTTTTTTGGGTGCCAGCCCGTGATTCTGAATCAGATTCTGACGAACTGCATCCGAGCCACACAAAAACAAGGTAGCGTGGTCGAGCTGGTAGCGCAGTTCATCCGGTTTGGTATAGATATGAATCGATGTTTCCAGTTCGTGAACATAGGAAACAAAGGGCAATCCCAGCGGTTGAAGCCGCTGCAACAAACCGCCGTTGGCGATGGTATTTGAAAAGATCAGATCAAACGACTGCGCTTGTAAAACCGGTAGCAGTTCGGCAAACAGTTCGCTTCCGGGGTCATTGTCCTGGCTCGAATTTCCAACCCCGAGCCGCTTGAAAGCCCGCGTAATCAGGCCATTGGGCTGCGGTGGCGCGGGCGGAACAAAACCGGCGTAGACTTTGGTGACGCGTTCATAGTCGGGAAGGAGCGGTCCGCCATCCCCCAGCAACAAGGCCGTTTCGACTCCCGACTTCCGTAAAAAAGTCAGCAGGTGAAGCAGTAAATATTGTGCGCCGGCCCGGTTGGCATCGTGGCCGATAAAAAGGATTCTGGTCAAGAGAAAAATGATTAATAGACTTTATGACTCGGAATGGGGCGTTTTTCGGCGGGATTGCCCATGTAAACACCCCAGGCTTCGGTCGATTTGATGACGGCTGCGGCCATGCCCACCAGCGTACCTTCAGCAATGTGCAGGTAATCGCGGATGGTGCTGTTGACGCCGAAAAAGCTGTAGGAATCAACGACGCAGTGACCTGACAAAACGACGTGCGACGTGAAAAAGACGTGATCCTTGATCTGTCCGTGGTGACCAATGTGATTGCCGCTCCACAGCACGACATTGTTGCCGATGGTCGTGAAAGGCTGAATCGTGTTGTCCTCCAGAATAAAGCAGTTTTCGCCGATCGGGTTGTTAAACAGCGTCGCTTTGGAACTGATGTAGGAAATGCACTCGTACCCTTTGGCTTTGGCTTGGAGGTAGATCTTTTCCCGGTTTTTGTTCATTTTCCGGCCCGTCATGGGCGCGAAAAATTTGAATTCCTGGGGGGGATATACCGTTTCAATATCTTCAAAAGCAACCACCGGAAGCCCTTTGAACTCGGTTTCTTTCAGATAATCCCGGTTGAGGGCAAACGCAACCACCTCGTGTTCAGAGTCATGCGTCAAATAAAAATGCGCGAGTTCGGCGGTATCCAGTACGCCAAAGATGATCACTTTTGCCATATTTTAATTTTGAATGATAGAATGAGTGAATGATAGAATGTCCGGGGAATCAGGTCGATGAATAGTTTTATTCATTTATTCTATCATTCACTCATTCAAAATTAAATTAACTCAAACTCTTTCAGCATCTCCTGCATGGTCGGTACGTCGTTGAACATCAGCACGTCGGCGATGGAGAGCCACGGTATAAATTCGTTCTGAAACTGGGGGTATTCGACCCGTTTCGACTGAATAAAAAACAACTCGATGCCCGCGTCGGCAAACCGCTGCCGGTCATACAGTTCCATGCCTCCGATGGGATTGATGTATCGCGTGGCTTTCTCCTGCAGGCAGATGTCCAGAATCCGTTCCTGCCCCCGGAGTTCGCTGTTGTTGTACCGATCCGACGACGGTACCAGTTCCGTCTGAATGCCAAGGTAATCGTTGAGCAATGGAAAACTTTCACGAACCAGTTCGGCAATCGTTCGAACTTCCAAGTTTACGATTTTTTCCAGCAAGGGGAATACCGTTTTATAAAAAGGTGCTTTCCGATACGACTGACCGAGGGTTTGCAGCAGTTTTTGCCGCCATTTCGGGTCGTCGCTCAGGTCGATGTCGGCAATCCGTTTGTTCTGGCTGGCATCCTTGAGCGGCACCGTAAGCATAAAATCCTTGCCGTTCACCAGAATCCGGTTTCGGTTTACCCAGCCCCGGTTGATGAACGCCACATCGTCGTAAAAAATAAACTTATCGACCTCGTTCATCAGTTGCAAATACCCGATGTAAGGCAAAAAATAAGGCTGCATGATGGCAATGGTCATCTCGGTAAACGGTTTTGAAAAACCGTCTTTATGTGTGGAAACTGGTTTCGAAAGTTGGGCTACTTTAATTTTCGCAAATAATAATCCTCACCCGGTACAATCAGGTGGGTCATAGTGGTGTCGGTTCCCAGCCGTACATCGCCCGGTTGCGGTTTGATGACGTTTTTCGAGAAAAACAGGTAATCCGCTTCTTTCGGGATGGGCTGTACCCCTTTTTCGAAGGGATTGATCACAATCAGCCGCCGGGACAGATTTTTGCCGTACAGGGGGTATTCAAAATCGTCGTTGATGGTTCCCAGGGCGACGGTCGCCTTTTCGGGCACCAGCGTATCGAACCGTTTGTAGGGAACGTAGCTATCGGGGCGGAACATCATCTGTAAATACATCCGCTCGGCACTGAACGCCGACGGTCGACCGTAGGCCGGTAAGGGCAAACAGCGCTCATTCAGGAAAACCGTAAACAGGGCGGAAAGACAGCCGACAATGATGACGAAACCCACATACGTTTTGAGAATCACCCGGCCCGGATTTACAATATTGAGCCAGCGGTTCGTAAAGAGGATGGGTAGAAAGAGCGACCCCAGTAAACCGGTTTCGATGAAATACCGCCCTTTGAAGGGATCATACGGCGCCGAATAAGAGAGCGCCAGAAAGTGCAGCACAAAGGCAACCGCCAGGAAAAAGTGGGCTTTTGAACGCAGCAGACCCAGCAGCGAAAGCGCGACCAGCGGCAGAATCAGGCCGAAACCGATGATGCCCCAGTAGGGATTGGCGTTGTAAAACTCAAACCGCCGGCTGAAAACGAAGGGGAAAATCGAAAAGTCGGTTTCCTCGTCCAGCCGCATTTTGGTTACTTCTTCCAGTTTAACCAGCGGTTTTCGCATGATCACATTCGCGTCCAGCCCCCATTGCGTATTGCGCAAACCGTCGAGGTTGATGTGATCGTAGCCGTAGCGAATGACATTCCGGCTGCCTTGTTCGAGCAAATTCCGCAAAGGCCCGGCACGTTCCACCGACTGGTGTTTCAGGGCGGTTGGCGGGCCGATGGGATGACCAAATACTTCGATGTTCTTGAGGTAGCCCGTCGGCAGCATCCACAAACAAACGCCGACGATGAAAGCCGGTACGACGTGTTTGAGTCGCTGGAAAAAGACCGAGGTGCTTGGTGCCCAGAAAACCGTGTAGATCATCAGGACGAACAGCGACGGCAGCAGCAGCGTGAACGTGACTTTGTGGCCGTAGGCAATGCCAAAGGCGATACCGGCCAGGTACAGATACCGGGCGTCGCGGTTGGTTTCCGTTCCCGACTTGCGGTAGGCAAACAGGAAATACAGGAAACTCCCCAGATAGGCTGTCAGTACAATATCGGTTTCGGTCGTAACGGCCTGCATCAGAAAATCGGGCAGCAGGGCGTAACACAGGGCGGCAAAAAAACTGGCGGACAGGTTCCGGGCAATGCGTTGGGAAATGCCGAAAACTGCTATAATGGCCATCCAGTAGGATAGATGGTGAATGAGTTTGAAGGCATTTTCGAAGCGGCCGGTGATCAGAAACGAATAAATCTGGATCGTACAGACGCTTTTGGGGTAGGTGTCGATGTTCCAGTTCGTACCGCCAAAATGCCGCATACTGCCGCGCTGGATGTATTGCATCACCCGGTTCAGGTGGCCGGTCATGCTGTCCCATTCGTTCGGGGGCGTGAGCAGTACCAGCAGCAGGTTGGTGATGGCAATGACGCCCAAGGTTGCCAGCAGGGTCGTGAAAAGAACCTTGAAATAGATGGACAGGGAGCGGTACCAGTCGCCAAACGTTTCCCGCCGTTCCCGCAGCAACGAACCGACCGACCAGCGTGGCTGATTGACGAGCCTTCCGAAAACCAGACGCAAAACCGTTGCGGTCAGGAAAACGGCAAACGCCCAAACCGGTGTAGTGGCGGTGAGATAGAGAGCGGAGAGACAATACCCGGTCAGGATAACGCTGCCGGCAAAAAGAATGAAGCAAACCAGCAACCACTCGGTCAGCGATCGTCGGCTGATACCGGCTGCGGTGTTGCCAATGTAAACAACGAACAGGGCAAACGTAAGCAGGTAAAAGAAAGTCATGATGTAATGCTGGCAGTGAATTAGCGTATAAATGAAAAATGTAAAATGATGAATGTAAAATTTAAAAGTAATAACCGGTTTAAGGCTACAGTGGAAACTATTTTTACATTTCTAATTCTTCATTTTACATTTTTCATTCTTTTTTCAAACGTATTTATTCACAATCTCGCAAACCTGATCAATCACTTCTTCCTCCAGATCGGGATACATCGGCAGGCAGAGGGCCCGGAGCGCAATGCTTTCCGAAATGGGACAGGGCTGGGTGGTTTTCAGGAATGGCAGGGTATTCAGCGAGGGGTAAAAATACCGCCGGGGATTGATCTTCACCTGTTCCAGGGCCGATTTGATTTCCAGCAATTTGGCCTCGGTTTCCAGTACAATCGGATAGTAGGCGTAATTGTAGCCGGTTTCGGGCTGAATAACAGGCCGTTGGATCTTCGAAAGGTTCAACTGTGCATCATACCGGGCAAAACGCTCTTTCCGGGCTTCGATCAGTTTCGGCACCACGGGCAGGTTGCAAAGCCCCATCGCGGCATGAAACTCGGAGTTTTTACCGTTGATTCCCATGTCGATATACTCATCGAAACGGTGCCCAAAACTGCGGTACAGGTTAAGTTTTTCGGCTACCGCATCATCAGTACACGTAACCAGGCCGCCTTCGATGGTATGAAATACCTTCGTTGCGTGGAAACTGCAGGTACTGATGTCGCCGTATGACAGGGCGGATTTGCCTTTGTAGGTAGCACCAAACGAATGCGCTCCGTCGTAGATCACTTTCAAATTGTGCTTTTTCGCCAGGGCTTCGATGGCTTCGATCTGGCAGAGATTTCCGTAGACGTGGGTCGCCAGAATAGCCTCTGTGTTTTCGGTGATCAGCGGTTCGATCTTCAGCGGATCGATCGTGAAATCATCTTCCCGAACATCGGCAAAAACCGGCGTGCAGTTCTCCCACAGGATGGCGTGCGTACTGGCACAATACGAAAAGGGCGTGGTAATGATCTCTTTGGTGAGTCCCAATGCCTTGATCGCCATTTGCAAAACGATGGTTCCGTTTCCGCAAAACAGCAGGTGATTGATGTCAAGATACGCTTTCAGCTCCTTTTCCAGTTGCTGGACGAGCGGACCATTGTTGGTCAGATAGACCCGTTCCCAGATACCCTCGAGATGCTTGACGTATTCTTCGAGGGGAGGCAGGTACGACTTGGTGATGTTAATCATTCAGAATGTTTTCTTCCATCATTTCGGTGTGGAACTTCAGTTGCGGACGCACATAGCCTGGCCATTTGCCATACCATGCCACACCGTCGCGGTAATCGGCAACGTCAAAGATAAGTCCTTCTTCCATATTGTACAGCGGAGTGACGGTATCTTTTACAATCATCATGGAGACATTATAGGTCCCATCATTCAGAAAGTGGCCCGGCACCAGGCATTCGCCCGCGATGAGCCCCTTTGAATACGGTTGGGATTGTGTGCCGACATTGAAAATACATTCGCCGGTCATGGAGTTCATGTGAAGGCTCAGGTTGAGATTGGCCTTGTCCATGAAGTTCCAGTATTCGAACCGAACGCGGAACGGAGTGCGAACGTCGATAAAGATTTGATTGTCAACGTATTCGGGTAGAATTTCGATTTTCTTGATCCGCACCAGATCATTGCCGGGAGCTTCTTCCGGCGTATTCCACTCCCGAATCAGTTTCGTTTTGGAAATTTTGCTCAGGTACGACGCGACGACCTGGTTGGTTTCGCCCTGTTCGATCAGTTGGCCGCGTTCGAAGTAAAGCGTCCGGTTGCAAAGCGCCTGCACGGCGGTCATGTTGTGACTCACGAACAGAATGGTCCGGCCGCTGGCCGAAACATCGCGCATCTTTCCCAGACTTTTCTTCTGAAACTCGGCATCACCGACTGCCAGCACCTCATCGATGATGAGAATTTCGGGGTCGAGGTGGGCGGCAATGGCAAATCCCAGCCGGACATACATCCCTGAGGAATACCGCTTGACGGGCGTATCCAGAAATTTCTCGATGCCGCCAAAATCGACGATGGCATCGAACTGCTTCCGGATTTCTTCCCGGGTCATGCCCAGAATGGCCCCGTTGAGGAAAATATTTTCGCGACCGGTCAGCTCGGGGTGAAAACCGGTGCCGACTTCGAGCAGGCTGGCAATGCGGCCCCGGATGTGAATCCGGCCCGTGGTGGGTTCGGTAATTTTGCTGAGAACTTTCAGCAACGTGGACTTGCCGGCCCCGTTGTGACCGACGATTCCGATCCGGTCGCCTTGTTCGACGCTGAAATTAACGTCCTTCAGTGCCCAAAAATCTTCATGTTCAATGTGTTCGGCCTCCTGATGGGGAGACTTTTTTCCATTAAAAATCTTCCGCATCTGGTCGCCCAGGGCATCCTTGATACTGGTGCTGCCCTTGCCCCGTTTGTGGTCGATAATGTATCGTTTGCTAATGTCTTCTGCTGTAATGACCGCCATAGCTTACTAAGTTGCCCGTTGTAAGTTGTTTGTTTTCAGTTAACTAACGTAAATAAACATTTTCTGTTCAAAACGAAACCCAGCAACTTAATTTTTAAATGTCATCTACAAAAGAGTTTTCCCGTTTCCGGAAAAAATAGATGGAGATGAAGAGAAAGATTGTGATAATCACCACCGAATTAATCACACTGGTCGGATTGAAAAAGGCTTTTTCGCCCAGTAGCGACCATTTGAATCCGTCGATAATGCCAACCATCGGGTTCATGTAATAGATCGGGTGCCACCATTCGCCGGCATTTTCTTCCACCAGCCGGCTGCTGTAGGCAATCGGGCAGGCGTAAAAACCGATCTGAACGATGAACGGTATGAGCTGACCAATGTCCCGAAATTTGACGTTGAGCACCGCAAAGATAAGACCAAATGCAAAGGAAGCCAGCAACGCCAGCAGGATAAAGAACGGCAGAAACAGGATGTGCCAGTCGGGCCAGAACTGGTACCAGATCGTCAGGACCACAAACAGCCCCAGCGCCACCAGAAAGTCGATGAAACTCACGACCGACGAACTGAGTGGCATGATCAACCGGGGGAAATATACTTTCGTAACCAGGTTCGAGTTGGCCGTGATGCTGGTGCTGATCTGGGTAAACGAGTTGGAAAAAAACGTCCAGATCGTTAAACCGGCTAGAATCATGAGTGGATACGGAATGCCGGGATCGCCTTTCAGTTTCGCTACTTTACTGAATACGAAGAACATAATCATCATCGTAATCAGCGGCCGAATCAGACTCCAGGAGGTGCCCAGAATCGTTTGTTTGTAGCGAACCGAAATGTCACGCATGGACAGAATATAGAGTAACTCCCGGTTTTTCCAGAGATCCCGCCAGTAATTCTTCTCCGACCGGCCGGGTTCAATAACCACTTCGTGTGTTTTCACAAACTTGAATAAATGAAGAGTGTAAGTAAGTTCCCTTCCTCAGGAACCGTGCGGTTTGTGAGGAAGGGTCATTGGCAAAATTAGCTCTGCATGATGCTGTAGAAAGTCTGTCTCAGGAAGATGAAGATCAGACCAAGAATGAGCCCCATGACAATACCGGCCTGGAAGGCAAACGGTTCGTGGGTCTCTTTAAACAGCGGGAGCGATACGGGTTCAACAATCGTAAACAGGGGCGCTTCTTTGATCAGACTGAGTTTCAGGTTGTCGACACTTTGAACGGCCCCGTAGTAAAGCTGTTGCAGAAAGGTCGAGTTGCGGGTTAGTTTCGACTGCTGGAGTTGCCCTTCGGCCACAACGACCTGCTGATTCTGGTCGATGTAGCGGGCCAGGTTCGAATCATTCCGACCCAGAACACGTCCCAGTGAATCCCGGCGGTTTTCCATCAGCACCAGCATTTCTCGGGTCTTGCGGTTTTGCTTTTCTGTAAAGTCTTCCTGAACGGTTTCCAGCAGAATATCCAGCCACGTTGCCGCCAGCATTTCCGCGTGCATACCGGTTCTGAGGGTCAGGAAGGAGGATTTACGGTCGAGTTGGGCAATGGAAGTCTCGCCTTTGATTCGGTTGAAGACCCCATCCAGCGCCTTGTTTTCCAGTCGCGTAAAATTCTTCGGATCTTTTCCCCGGATAAAGCGGAAGTTCCGCAACGTATCGTCGTCTTCCCACTCATCGTCACGAATCCCGCTCTTGTTGATGTAGTAGTTGACCATCAGGTCTTTGTGGTTGGCGGTTGTGTCCACCTCTTTCAGCAAAGACCGGGTGATGATCGGTTTGGAAACCACGTAATACATGAAGTTTTCGCCCGTGAAGATGTTGGCATCCGGAGCGCCACCGCCCAGACCAAACATGCCGGCCAGGTTACCCAGTTCGCCCAAACCACCCTGGCTTGAACCACCCCCGAGGTTAAACGTAATGTATCCCGTGTAGGTAGGCCGCTTGTCGGTATTGAAGTCAATGATGAAGCCGATGGCTCCGCCGATCACCATAAAGATCGCCAGCAGTTTCCAACTGCGGATCAATTGGTCTTTGAACAGGATGACCCGGTTGACAACTTCCTTGGGCGATACCTGATCGGGAGGCAGTTGATTTTTGTCTGTTTTTTTTGAATCAATGGTTTCCATACGAAGTCAGATTACCAAAGCGATTAATGTCTGAATTAACGAAGCAACCGGAATGCCAACACCGTCGTGATCAAGGTCATGATCGAACTGAGAACGCCGGTGGTGTTTGAAATGACCTGTTGGGGAGTCAATTCGCCTTTGGTTTGCTGCGGAACAATGATTTCGGAGCCGGGTTCAACCCGCGGATACACGTTGAAGAAGGCAAACCGGCGTGTCCGGTCGGCCGACCCGTTGGCATACACCACATAAGCGCGTTTTCGGGCTGAACGGCTGGTGAAACCACCGGCCTGCGAAATGTAATCCTGGAACGTTTGTCCTCTCCGGTATTTCGCCGTCGTCGGTAACAACACTTCTCCACCAACCCGTACGGTTTCCAGTTGTTTCGGAATTCGTAAAATATCGCCTTCTTCCAGAATCATATCCTCTGGGGAACCCGGGTTACTTAAAATCTTCTGCAGGCTAATCCCGATCAGTTGCTCAGTAACATCGGTGGTTACTTCGGGCTTTACAATCGCCTTTGGGCTATCGTCGGCCAGTTCGGTAATGGTTTGCTGGCGCAACTGCTTTTCAGCCTCACTAAGCTGTATGGTCCGAACCAGGGTGGCCCCCTGGACATAGGCAAACGGCGTAATGCCCCCCGCCATTTTAACCAGATCTGAAACGCGCTGGTCTTTCGTTACCACCGGATATTCACCCGGCATGACGACTTCCCCTTCCACATTGACAAAGGTTTGGATCCGGTAATTAGGCGAGCGTCGCACGATAACCTGATCGTAGGGAAAGAGCGGAAACTGCGTATCCGTTGACTTCATGCTGAGATCCCGATCGACATTGAATCGGAAAATTTCCGAAACCTGAGCTGATTTTGAACTAACATCGACGTCTTTTTTCCGACGAACAATTTCAATTTGGGCAGCCGCAGCCGATTCTTTCAAACCACCCGCCCGCAGAATCAGATCTTCGAGCGTCATGTTGGCCACATACGGCGTAGCCTCGATGGGGGTGATCACTTCCCCGGTGATGCTGATTTCGGCAAATTCGGCCATATCGAAGCGGGAAGGAATAATGACCTGATCTTCCCGTTTCAATTCCACATCCGGTTTCACGCCGTTCATAATATCGACCAAATTTAGGGAGATATTTTCGATCGCCATATCCTCGCGGGTGCGAACAATTTGAATCCGCCCCGTAAAGGCTTCTCCTTTCAGGCCTTCGGCACTGGCAATCAGTTGTTTCAGGGTTTTATTCTGATCCAGCGAATAAATGCCCGGACGGAAAACCGCGCCCTGAATACCGACCTGGTTTTCATAACGAACCAACACGCCTTCAACCACAACCTGGTCACCATCTTCCATCGGGAAGGTTGGAAAATCGGATTCCACAACGTCGATGACCTTCAGTTCCCGGTTCGTAAACCGGGTCACTTTGATGCGGGCTTTATAGGCATTGCTGCTAAAACCGCCGGCCAGTTCGAGCAATCGCGCCATGGGTTCGCCGGGCAGCATTTCAAAAATGTTGTTGCGTTTGGTCGATCCGTTAATTTCAACGTGCGACTTGAACGTCTGGAAGCGTACGTTATCGTTGTCCTGCAAACGGATGTCGTTCCGTTGAATCCCGGTTGTCAGGAAGTCATACAGGTCGATCGAGGCCACAACCCGGTTGTTGCGGATCACCTGAACGTTCCGGAAAGACCCAATTTCACTGGGACCACCGGCCTGATAAATCACGTTCATGGCCGTCGAAAGCGACGAAACCGTGTAGGTGCCCGGCCGGACGGCTTCGCCCGTTACCGTCACCCGGATGCTGCGGATGTCACCCAGCGTCACAATCATGTACGTATTGGCCGCGCCGTAAGGCCCGCTTTTCAAGCCGACGTAGATTTTCGCCAGCCGGTCCAGAATGCGACCCCGGGCCTGTTCGATGGTCAGACCGGAAACGTGAACCGGCCCCACCCGCTGGATGTAGATAAACCCGTCGGGGTTGACCGTGGTCTGATAAACGGCTTCCGAATAACCGTAGATATTGATGTTCAACTGATCATTGGGACCCACCACATAGCCTTTCGGTGTGGCAATGTTGATGTTCGGCTGAAAAACGCTGCCGTTGGCCGGATCGTTGAAAAGCTGATACCCAAATAATTTACGCCGTTGGGCGGCCAGTTCCCGTTCCCGCAACAGTTCGGCTTCCGTTTTTAGCTGCGTTTCATCCTGGTCGTCGATGGTTTGTTCGGTGGCATTCTGGCTGCTTCCGTCGGGAGCGGTTTGCTGCCCGTTCTGATTGGTGCCGGTCGTACCGTTTTGCCCGGTTGTTCCGTTTTGGCCCCGGGTTCCCTGTTGGTTTGCGCCCTGTTGCGTGGTGCCGGTGGTGCCGGTTGTTCCGCGGGTTCCCTGTTGCGTAGTACCTTGCGTACCGCGGGGGGCGTTACCGGTTTGTCCCGGAAGCTGTCCGGCGGGTGCCTGACCCTGCGTGGGGCGTGGCATACCAGAAGGAAGCGTAGAGGGGGCCGACGTGGGGGCTGAAGGAGCCTGAATGACCTGAGCTGCCGCATTGAAGCCAGTACAGAGCAGCAATACACCAAGAATGGTTTTGCGGAAAAATTGCATCGAAGAGTAGGCGGAAAAATTTGAGCTAAAACAATGGAAATGTGGATATTTTTGCATATTTTTAAGAAAGTATACGACCGGTTTCCGGCGCTCAATCTCATTTGCTTTGGTTTGCTATCAGTAGTAAATCGTGCATTGACGGTTTTTGACGCACTTTGCGCTACAAAGTAAACGAACTTTTACTACTTTTTAAACATTTTCTTTTTAAAGGTCAAAATTTCATATTTTGCGAACACCCGATAAACTGCCGACCGCTGATGAATGCGTTAAAATGCGGTTTTTGGGGTGTTTTCTGACGTAAAACCAGTTTAATAGTCATATGGCAGATAGTAATCAGGTTCAGTACACAGAAGACAGCATCCGGTCGCTCGACTGGCGGGAACACATCCGGCTTCGGCCCGGAATGTACATCGGGAAGTTGGGCGATGGGTCAGCCGCGGATGACGGAATCTATGTATTGATCAAGGAAGTAGTAGACAACTGTATCGATGAACACGTGATGGGCAATGGCAAGCTCATCGACATTAAAGTGACCGACCACCGCGTTGAAGTACGGGATTATGGCCGGGGAATTCCGCTCGGAAAAGTAGTCGATGTGGTATCCAAAATAAACACCGGCGGGAAATACGATTCGGGCGCATTCCAGAAATCGGTGGGTCTGAACGGCGTTGGTACCAAAGCCGTCAATGCCTTGTCCACCCTGTTCCGGGTGCAGTCGTACCGGGAAGGAAAAACCGTCTGGGCCGAATTCGAACGCGGCATCCTGGTTCGGCAGGGCGAAGATTCCACCAACCAGCGCAACGGAACCCTGGTTGTTTTCGAACCGGACAACACGGTTTTCAAAAACTTCCATTACATCCCGCAGTTTCTGGAGAACATGATCTGGAACTATTGTTACCTGAACGCCGGGCTAACGATCAGTTTCAACGGGCAAAAATTTATTTCGCAAAACGGGTTGCTTGATTTGTTGCGGAATAAAACCGACGAAGATGCCCTGCGGTATCCCATCATTCACCTGAAGGGCTCCGACATTGAGATTGCCTTGACGCACGGCAACCAGTATGGTGAAGAATATTATTCGTTCGTCAACGGTCAGTATACGACCCAGGGCGGAACCCACCTGGCGGCTTTGCGCGAAGCTTTCGTCAAAACCATCCGCGAATACTTCAAAAAGGAATACGACGCGGCCGATATTCGGGCCTCGATCATTTCAGCCATCAGTGTGCGGGTGCAGGAACCGGTGTTTGAGTCACAGACCAAAACCAAACTGGGCTCCATCAACATGGCCCCCGACTCCAACAGCACGACGGTGCGTTCGTTTGTTATCGATTTTGTGAAAAACCAACTTGATGATTTCCTGCACATGAACACCGAAACGCGGGAAGCCCTCAAAAAACGGATCGAGCAGTCGGAGCGGGAACGGAAAGAACTGGCCGGGATTAAAAAACTGGCGAACGACCGGGCGAAGAAAGCCAACCTGCACAACAAAAAACTGCGCGACTGCCGGAACCACCTGCCCGACGTCAAATCAGATGATCGTTATAACACCACGCTGTTCATCACGGAAGGGGATTCGGCCAGCGGTTCCATCACCAAATCGCGGAATGTGCAGAACCAGGCGGTGTTTAGTCTGCGCGGAAAACCGCTGAACTGCTTCGGGCTGACCAAGAAGGTGGTGTATGAAAACGAAGAGTTCAATTTGCTGCAACACGCCCTCGATATTGAGGACGGACTGGATACGCTGCGCTACAACCGCATCGTGGTGGCGACCGATGCCGACGTCGATGGCATGCACATCCGGTTGCTGCTGATGACTTTTTTCCTGCAATTTTTTCCGGATTTGGTTCGAAATGGCCACCTTTACATCCTGGAAACGCCGTTGTTCCGCGTTCGGAATCCGAAAAACCACAAGGAAACCCATTACTGTTATTCGGAAACGGAAAAGCAGCAGGCCACCGATAAATTGACCAAAGGCGGTAAAAAAGTTGAGATTACACGCTTTAAAGGATTGGGAGAAATTTCCCCGGAAGAATTTGGCCTGTTCATTGGCGATAACATGCGCCTGGAACCGGTGATTATGGAGAAAGAAACGTCCGTTCCGAAGTTGCTCAGCTATTACATGGGTAAAAACACCCCGGATCGCCAGCGTTTCATCATCGACAACCTCCGCATCGAGAAAGATATGGAGGAAGTTGCGCTGGTATTGGAATAAGTTATATGAGTTAGGAATTAAGAGTGAAGAGTTATGAGTGAAGAGTTTCATGCGTCAGCCAACTCTTCACTCATAACTCTTCACTCATAACTTTTTTAAAAGTGACCCTCGAATCCCTCCGTACACAGATCGATTCCATCGACGATCAATTGTTGCATTTGTTGAACCAGCGCATGGAAGTGGTGCGGCAGGTTGGCGAATTAAAGAAATCGAATAAATCCGTCATTTACCGCCCCGAGCGGGAGAAGCAGATTCTGGATCGGCTGCACGAACTGAACAAGGGCTTGATGACCCCGGCGGCTATCGACGCCATTTACCTGGAAATTTTTGCGGTTTCGCGGAATCTGGAAATGCCGGAGCGAGTGGCCTACCTCGGACCAGAAGGGAGCTTCACGCACCAGGCCGCCGAAAGCCGGTTTGGCGCCATGAGCGATTACATTGCCCTGCCCACCATCCGGTCGGTGTTCGAAAGTGTTGAAACGGGCCGCAGCCGGTTTGGCGTGGTGCCCATCGAAAATAACCAGGAAGGCGTTGTCAATGAGACGATTGATTTACTCTTCGAAAAAGACCTCCTGATTGCCGCCGAAGCCCAGATTCCGATTCATTTTACGTTTGCCACCCAAACCGATGTGCTGAGCGAAATCACGCACATTTACTCCAAGGATATTGCGTTTGGTCAGTGCAGCAAGTTTTTACGGGATTATTTCGAGGGTTTGCCCGCCGAGCTGATTCCGGTTGAGTCGACCTCCAAAGCGGCCAAGATGGCAGCCCAGCAACCCCGGTCGGCCGCCATTTGCTCCAACATCGCGTCCAAGCTGTTCGGTGTACCGGTTTTGTTCGACAACATCGAAGACACGGACTTGAACCGAACCCGGTTTTTGGTGTTGGCGAAGGATTTTGAAAACCAGAGGAGTGGTCACGACAAAACCACGATTGTCGCCCGCCTGCCGAACACGAACAAACCGGGGGTGCTGGCGCAGTTTCTGCAGGAGTTCGACGCCCGCAGCATCAACCTGACCAAAATTGAAAGCCGCCCACTGCGGGAAGGAGCCACGTTTAAATACTGGTTTCTGATCGAGTTTGAAGGCCACGCCAGCGACCCCGGTGTTCATGAAATTCTGGAACACCACGGCGCGGATGTCAAATGGCTGGGGAGTTATGTGCGGTCGCTGGGGTGAGAAAAGATAATTTTAAATGTAAAATGATGAATGCTAAATGTAAAAGTTTCTCATTATCAGGCACTTTTACATTTAGCATTCATCATTTATTATTTGAAATTACCTTACATTCCTAAAATCTCTCGCGTCTGTTCCACGTCCAGTTGCATCTGGTCCACCAAAGCAGCTAATCCTTCGAACTTCAATTCGGGGCGCAGGTATTCGATAAACCGGACGGTCAGGTGTTCGCCGTAAATCTCCTGGTTGAAATCAAAAATATACACTTCAATCGTGCGGTGCGTTCCGCCGACGGTGGGCCGGGTGCCGATGCTCATGGCTCCGCCCAGCTTCACGCCCTTGTAAATCACTTCGGCGGCATAAATACCATTGGCCGGTACCAGCTTGCTCGGATCATCGACCTGGATGTTGGCTGTCGGGTAGCCGATGGTGCGGCCCAGTTGCTGCCCTTTGACGATGGTTCCGCTCAGGCTGTAGGGACGCCCCAGAAACTTGGTAGCGGTTTTCAGATCACCTTCCAGCAGTGCCGCCCGGATTTTGGAGGAGCTAACCCCCACATCTTCCACATCCTGCCGTGGGATTTCTTCAATCTCAAAACCGTAATGATGGGCGTGTTGTTGCAAATACTCGAAGCTGCCTTCCCGGTTCCGCCCAAAATGGTGATCGTAGCCGATGACCAGTTTTTTCGTTCCGATTTTATCCACCAGAATCTGTTCGATAAATTCCGCTGAGGATAGCTCGGAGAACGAACGGGTGAAGGGAATGACGACCAGATTATCGACGCCCGCAGCCGCCAGCAACTCGGTTTTTTCTTCCAGCGTCGAAAGCAGTTTCAAGCCCTGGCTGTCGTTGGAAACCACCGTGCGCGGGTGCGGCCAGAACGTCAGCACCACGGTTTCACCGCCTTCGTCGCGACGGGCGATTTCGGTGAGCCTGGTCAAAATTTTCTGGTGACCTAAATGAACCCCATCGAAGGTGCCGCTGGTGACAACGGCGTGGGGGATGGGTTGAAAAGTATCAGTTCCGTGGTAAATCTTCATGAATGTAATGGCTCAGCCGGGCGGTTTTTGCTGATAAATCCGTCGACGGTGTCCGCTTCTTCAATCCGAAACGCACCAATCCGAGTTCGGCGGAGGGCCTTTAAATACGCACCATTTTGCAAAAACAATCCCAAATCGCGTACTAAGCTACGGATGTAGGTCCCTTTTGAGCAAATAATCCGAAAATCAATTTCTGGAAACCGTTCGGTATCGACTTCAAAGGCTGAAATCGTCACCGTTCGGGATTTGATCCCGCCCTCCACCTGATCGGCGGTTTCACCCCGTCGGGCTTTTTCGTAAAGCCGTTCGCCATTGACCCGAACGGCGGAATAAATGGGGGGAATCTGGTCGATGACACCGGTGAGTTGCTGAACGGCGGTTTGAATGGCTTCGGGTGTGATTCCGGAAACATCAAATTCGGCATCGAAATCCGTTTCCAGATCGACGGAGGGCGTGGTTTTGCCCAACACCAGCGTTCCGGTGTATTCTTTTTCCTGCGCCTGGTAACTATCGATCTGCTTGGTCATTTTGCCGGTGCAGAGAATTAGCAGACCCGTTGCCAGCGGATCGAGCGTTCCGGCATGACCGATTTTCTTGAACTTTCCCGCAAATTTGAGCTTCTTGACGACATCGAACGACGTCCAGGTCAGCGGTTTATCGATGAGAATCAGTCGGCCTTCGTCGGGTTGTTGCATGGATTTAGACAACATCCAGTTTTACGCCAGCCGCCATCAAACCGAGCAACAACAAGCCGAGCGCAATGCGGTAATACCCGAATACTTTGAAACCGTATTTAGTCAGAAATCCGACAAAGCTCCGAATGGCGAGCAGACCCACGATGAACGCAACGACGTTACCGAGCAACAGAATCTGAATATCGTCGGACTGGATGGTTTTGTAGGTTTTCAACAGTTTGTAGCCCGTAGCAGCCGCCATGGTCGGAACGGCCAGGAAGAACGAAAATTCGGCGGCCTGTTTCCGCGTAAGTCCCTGGGTCATCCCGCCAATGATGGTGGCGGCTGAACGGGAAACGCCCGGAATCATGGCGATACACTGAAAAAAGCCGATTTTGAGGGCTTCAGGAAACGTGACGTCGTAATCGCGCGGAAACTGCTTGAAGATGCGGTCGATGTACACCAGTAGAATACCGCCCAGCAAAAGCGTAATGGCAACGACAGTGACATTTTCCAGCAGCGAATCGATGAAATCATTCAGCAGAAAACCGATGACAGCGGCCGGCAGAAAGGCCACGAGAAGTTTGAAATAGAAATCGGTTGTTTGCAAAAACCGGCGCCGGTAGAGCACCAGCACCGAAATGATGCAGCCGAACTGAATGTTGACGGTATAAAGCTTGGTAAATTCCGACTTGCTGATGCCGACCAGGGACGAATAAATAATCATGTGGCCCGTGGAAGAAACCGGCAAAAACTCGGTCAACCCTTCAATAATGGCAAGAATAATCGCGTGGAGGAAACTCATTGATTCGTTGGTCGGCGCAAAATGGCAAAAAATTCAAGAATAAAACCACCCATGACAATCAGCGGGCCAATGGTAAGCCCCAGGGCTCCAAAGCCAAATTCTTCCGTATCCATGCTCATCACGATGAAGCCCAGGAGAATGATTACCACGCCGATCACCATCAGGGTGTAGTTGGCGCGTCCGAAGGGAAGTTTACTCATAGTATTAAATGGTTGATGGTTAGATGGTTAACAATGATTTTAAGGATACCACCCAACGGGTTAATACAAATCGTCCAGCGATAAGCTCAAATACCGGTGAACCGCCTGGAAGGTGCTGATTAAACCGATGATGACACCCAGCACAACGACGGCACCGAGCAAAATAGCAATTTTTTCGGGTTCCTGTAAAGTCGCCAGACCATCGATGTTGCGGAGGGCTACCTGTAATAAAATGAACAGAAGTGCAGCGGCAACGATGCCACTCATGAGGCCCTGCGTCATGCCGCGCCGAAGAAACGGAAGCTGAATAAACCCGTTGGTTGCGCCGACGAGCTGCATGCTCCGGATGAGCAACCGCTGGGAATACAAGGCCAGCCGGATCGTATTGTTCATCAGCACGACGATGATCACCAGCATGATCACCGCAAAAACCGACATGATGATGTAGATTTTGGTGATGTTTTTGTTGATTTCGTCGACGATATTTTCCTGGTAAATGACTTCAAAAACACCATTGACGCTTTCCAGATCGTCTTTTACTTCCTGAAGCCTGACTTCTTCAAAATAATCCTCCTGCAATTTGATGCGGTAACTGTCGCGTAGCGGGTTCTCGTTCAGGAAATTGGTAAAATTCTCTTTGGTATCGGCCATAAACTCCTTGGCCGCCACGTCTTTGCTGACGAACGTAATCTGGGGTGATGTGCCGTTGAAAAGAACATACGGTTTTTTTACGATTTCAGCGTGGAGCTTTTCGAGTTTGGCAGCATCCAGATCCTTGTCCAGAAACACCCGTACTTCGTTGTTTTCACGAATATACCGGACCAATTTCTTGGACTGAAGCACCAGCATTCCGCAAAAACCGATCAAAAACAAGGCCGAAGTCAGGCTGAAAAGAATCATCCCGCTCGGATACGCACCCACTTTCTTTTTTGAAGCCATAGAAAACTCCGTCGGGCAGTGTCATCCTGCCATGCCGACGTCGGTTACAAAAATACGGATTTTGCCCGAACACCAACTCATTCTGTTGGATAGAGGAGGGAGATTTAGGAAAAATTAAGAGATAAGAGGCAAAAGGGGTAATTTGATCTGCTTCCTGTCGGATAATTATAACGCTCAAACTTCAAGTGGCCCTACGTGAATGGGCGTCAACTGATCGAGTTCGTCCAGCTCGAAAAGCCGGGACCGAATGAAAAACCGGATGCCAAGCGGAATTTCCAGTGAAAAACTGGCCCCCCGGCCGGGTGTTACGTCGATGGTCAGTTGGGTATGTTTCCAGTATTCGAACTGGTCTTCCGACATAAAAAAGTCACAGCCATGAACCTCGCCAAGCCAGACATCGGAGGAGCCGATCAGGAAATCGCCTTTGGCAAAACACATCGGCGACGATCCATCACAGCATCCTCCGCTCTGGTGGAACATCAATTCGCCATGCTCCCGGCGTAGTTTGTCGATGATGATAGCAGCAGCCGGTGTAATCTCAACGCGGGAAATTTTCATACCTAATTTTGAATGAGTGAATGATAGAATGAGTGAATAGAGCCATGAGCTTGACTGCCCATTCTATCATTCACTCATTCTATCATTCAAAATTAAATTAAAAGAATCCCAGTTTATTCTTGCTATACGAAATCAGCAGGTTTTTCGACTGGCGGTAGTGGTTGAGCATCGAGAGGTGGTTTTCCCGACCGAAGCCCGACTTCTTGTAACCACCAAACGAAGCGTGAGCCGGATAGTTGTGGTAACAGTTCACCCACACCCGTCCGGCCTGAATGGCCCTCGGGACCTGATACAGTTCATGCGCGTCGCGGGTCCAGACGCCGGCTCCCAAACCGTACAGTGTATCGTTGGCCATTTCGATGGCTTCATCGACGGTTTTGTAGGTCGTGGCCGAAACCACCGGACCGAAGATTTCTTCCTGGAAAATCCGCATTTTGTTGTTGCCCCGGAAAATCGTCGGCTCAATGTAATACCCGTTTTCCAGGCCATTGTTCAGCTTTGCCGGACCACCGCCGGTCAGAATTTCGGCACCTTCCTGCTTGCCAATGTCGATATACGACAAAATTTTCTCGTACTGATCATTGGACGCCTGCGCGCCCATCATCGTGGTGGTATCGAGCGGATGCCCCAGTTTGATGGCTTTGGTGCGTTCGATCACCCGCTCCATGAAACCGTCGAAAACGCTTTCGTGAACCAGCAGACGCGACGGACAGGTACAGATTTCGCCCTGGTTAAGCGCAAACATGACCGCGCCTTCGATGCACTTGTCGAAGAACGCATCATCGGCATCCATGATCGATGGCAGGAAAATGTTCGGCGATTTGCCGCCCAGTTCCATCGTAACCGGAATGAGGTTTTCCGACGCATACTGCATAATCAGACGGCCCGTGGTGGTTTCGCCCGTAAAAGCCACTTTCGCGACCCGCTTCGATTGCGCCAGCGGTTTGCCCGCTTCCGGACCAAAACCGTTGATGATGTTGATGACGCCGGGAGGAACAACGTTTTCGATCAGTTCCATCAATACCAGAATTGAGGTCGGTGTTTGTTCGGCGGGTTTCAACACCACGCAGCAACCGGCCGCCAGGGCGGGTGCGAGTTTCCAGGTGGCCATCAGCAGCGGGAAGTTCCAGGGAATGATTTGGGCCACCACGCCAATGGGTTCCTTGATGATCATCGAAACCGTATCGGCATCCAGCTCCGAAACCGATCCTTCTTCGGCCCGGATGACGCCGGCAAAATAGCGGAAGTGGTCGACCACCAGCGGCAGATCGGCCGCCATCGTTTCGCGGACGGCTTTTCCGTTTTCGACGGTTTCGACGCGCGCCAGGAATTCGAGATTATTCTCAATGATGTCGGCGATTTTGAGCATGATGTTGCTGCGTTCGGTGGCCGACGTGCGCGACCAGGTGGCAAACGCTTTATGAGCCGCATCCACCGCCAGTTCCACGTCGGCGGCTTTTGAACGGGGCATCCTCGAAATCAGGCTATCGTCGATGGGAGAGTTATTTTCAAAATATTCACCGCCAACGGGGGGGACCCATTTGCCGCCAATGAAGTTTTCATACTGATTCTTGAACTGAGGTCGTTCCAGTTGGGTAGCCGAGCGGGTGGCCACGGGTGCTTCTAAGGTTTCCATGGATTAAAGAATATGTTAAACTGATTTTCGGAATTTGAATTGTGACAAATTTTGCCGAAATCGTACTAAAGTTTTTTCGGTATTCTCTCAAAAACTTACGGTATTGTCTCTTTCTTTTTCCTCTATAAACCCTACTGGAATGTGCGTTTTCTCGTAGTGAATACGGTTTTAGGGAATTCGGGAAGTTGAAATCGGAATGGTAAACGGAACAGAACCAGTAGCTTATGACATCGGGAAAAAAGTCATTGCAGAATTCGGAAGCGTTGCCAGCCTGGGGTGGTCGCCTGGACGCACTGGTGGAAAATAAGCTGACCCTGAGCCACGACGTGGCTGAACTTCATCTGTACGAAACGTTCCAGCGGGCGCAGTTGGTCGAACTGGAATTTGGTGCGCCGGTGCTGACCAGTATGTTGACCGGGAAGAAGGTCATGCACATTGACGAGCTGAAACCGTTCGATTATCTGCCCGGTGAATCGCTGGTGTTACCGGCCAACAAACCGATGAAAATTGATTTTCCGG
The DNA here is from genome assembly GCF_003334855.1 of Larkinella punicea. Taxonomy (GTDB): domain Bacteria; phylum Bacteroidota; class Bacteroidia; order Cytophagales; family Spirosomataceae; genus Larkinella; species Larkinella punicea. The sequence goes on along the minus strand of NZ_QOWE01000007.1, from coordinate 45,298 downwards.
AAGCGACCGTCCAAACGCCCACCCGCTGCATTGCGCTCACGATTTCGGGGGAGTTTATTCAGCAGACCGTCAACTATCTGAATGAAGAATATCCCCGCAGCGAACCCAGTGAACTCTGGGAGGTGGATACCAATAACTACCACTTGCAGAACAACTTCGAAATCAGCTCGTTGGTCGATAAAATCATTCGGCTGTACCGGGAAAACAATGTGCTAAAACCGTTCTTTATCCACAATTCGCTGGAAGAACTGATCGTGCGGCTGATGCAGACCCAGGCCCGGCGGGTGCTGGTCGATCAGGCGCGGAAATACATGAGTTCGCACCGGCTGGCGTTTGTCGTGGAGTATATTCGCAACAATCTGACGAAGGCGTTGGCAATCGACGAGTTATCCAGTCAGGCGTGTTTGTCCAAGTCCCACTTTTTCAGGTTGTTTAAAAACGAACTTGGGGTGTCGCCGATCCAGTTTATTCTTCAGGAACGCATTCGGCTGGCGAAACAGATTCTGAGCAATCCCGCCAAGTCGATTACGGATGCCTGTTATGAATCGGGATTCAATAGCCTGACACATTTCAGCAATGCCTTTCGAACCGTTGAGCGCATCAGCCCCCGTCAGTACAAACAGCAACTCACCTAGGCGGTTTTAGTGATCGTGCCGACTCATCCAGTCGTCCATCGAAAATCTGCCCGACCCAATGACCAGGAACATAATCAGCAGAAACAGAACGACAATCGACAACCACAGTTCGGAATTCAGGGCCGAGAAACCCTTGCTGATGTTGATGAAAAATACGGCCCCCAGCAGAATGGGCAATTGAGCCAGCACTGCCAGGCGCGTCAGCATCCCGAAGGCGATCAGCACCCCGCCCACCAGATGGGCAAAGGCAACGTAGTGAACCAGCATAACCGGCGTCAGACCGAAGCGGCTTCCGCCAACGAGCGAAGAAAGGTAGGTGGTGTCTCCAATAAAACTAACTCCTTTCAGGAACAGGATAATTCCCAGCATAATGCGAAGAGCGTCAATCCAGGCGGGGTGATGCGTATCGCCCCAGTGTTCAACTCGTTGTAACACATTCATGACATCGCTTTTTTGGTATAACTACCCTAAGTTAGTCATTTTTATTAGACAAAAGCAAGGATTTATTGGGTGATTTTGTTGTTGAGTGAATGCGTGACTGAGCGATTGAGTGAAAAAAGCAGGATCTTCGATCTATTCACTCAATCGCTCAGTCACGCAATGCTAAATAATCTTCGGACATTTCGTGCTGCCCGCCAGCCGGGATCGTCGTGGTTTGGGCATGCGCTTGCTGGCAACCCGGTTTTTTTGCGGAGTCTTGACTTTGGAAGGGTTCGCGATAATTTCCATCGCCACCAAGTCGTCCAGCGGCCGGTAGTCCGGCGGGGTAGGGGCGTCGGTTTGGATCGGGAAATAGTGGTCGCCGGGAAATTCGTAGTGTTCGAATTCGTAATCGTAGAGGTAAATATTGATGTAACCGTCTTTGCTATATTTTGAACTAATTGAGTTGGTCGGCATCAGATTCTGAGCCTGGAGAATGTCGGGCCGGTGTGCCAGCGAATCCTTAAAATACTCTTTGTAGACCTTATACCGGTTAAACTGGTATACCATGCTGGCCGAGTCGATGGTCAGGGCAATGTTCAGGTAATGCAGCCCAAATTCGCCTTTTTTATTGCGGGCATACAAAACCCCGAGGTTGTTGATGGCGCTTTTGTCCAGATGGCCCAGGTAACTTTGAACGGCCTTGTCGTATTCTTCCGTGTTTTTGTAGACGTTTCCTAAATTATTGAAGTATGTTTTATGCGTCGAATCGAGGTCGCGCGACCGCTCGTAATCGCGGACGGAGCGGTAGTAGTATTGTTTGGCATTGTGAAAATCCCGTTCCTTTTCCTTTTTCAGGGCCAGGTAGGAGCGGACAATGCCCCGGTTGTTGAACAGAAACGCTTTGTGATGTCCCCGGTTGATGACGCTGTCGAGAACGGCTTCCGCCTGTTCGATGCGGTCTTTCTCCAGCAGTGAAATCGATAAACCGTTCAACGCATTCAGATTCTGACGGTTATGGTGCAAGGCCCAGGAAAAGTTATCGTAGGCTTCCTCCATATCCCCCGATTTTAGGTGCATGTTGCCTTTGTTGGTCAGCATCTTGTCGTTTTGCGGAGACAGGCGAATGGCTTTTTCCAGATACGCCAGCGTGTAGCGGAAGCTGTCTTTTTTGCGGTAGACTTCGCTGGCACCGGCATAGGCCGCCGGGTGTTCTTTGTTCAGTCGCATGGCCACGTTCAGGTCGACCAGGGCAGTGTCCAGTCGGTTGAATTCCAGGTGCGTAAGGCCACGGCTTAAAAAGCAATCGGCAAGATTTTTGTCTTTCTGATCAAACAAATCGGGTGATTGCAGGAAGTGGTCCATTGCCTGTTCGTGCAGGCCCTGCCGGTGGCTGATGACGCCCAGACCCAGGTGAATGTGCTGATTTTCCGGTGCCAGGGCCAGAGCCGCTTCCAACTCGATGCGGGCCGAGCGGTAATCGCGAATGCTGCACAGGGCGTTGCCCAGGCCGGTCCGGGCTTCCACCCATTGCGGACGAAACTGAACCGCCCGGCGGTATTCGGCCACGGCTTTGGCAAACTCTTTCTGACCATAGAAGGCATTCGCCAGTCCAAAGCGGGCTGGTGCCTGGTAGGTTCGGTCGTTGGTGAGCAGGTAATCGGTGAATTTTTCGGCGGCTTCTTCGTATTCTTTCAGGCCGAGGAGCGCATTGCCCAGCCGAACCGGCAGCATCATGGTAAGTTCCGGCACTTTTTCGACTGATTCATAAGCGTTCAGGGCTTCGCGGAATTTCCCCAAACCCAGCAATGCATCGCCTTTGACCATACGATATACCGATTCTCCGGGTCGCATCCGAACGGCATCCGAAGCAGCCCGGCTGGCTTCCTCGAACTGACCCGCGTGGAGGTGGGCGACGGCCCGGTTGAAGGCTACTTTGTCGGCTCCTTTTCCGCCGGGCGTGTTTTCCAGCAGGGCCAGGCCCACTTTGACATCACCACTCATGCAGAAAAAGACGCCCTGATTGGCCTGGGCATGCGAAAAGTTGGGGATTTGCTGCAACAGGCTGCTGGCTTCTTCATACCGTTTCAGACGGCTCAGGATGATGGCCTGGTTGTAGATCAGGGTGTCGGAAGGGCGACCCGCGGAAGCGCGTTGCAGAAGCTGGAGCGCCCCGCTGTAATTCTTGTTTCGGGCCAGTTTGATGGCGGTATTGTTGAGCCGTGGAACGGAATCGTTGTCTGATTTTAAGTCAGACGTTAGTCCTGACGCATACCCGGTTATCGGTTGAAAAACGACAAAACACAACAACAGAATCACAGGGTACAACAACCGCGGCATCAGAGAAATTAGTTAGGACGGGCTGGTGAAGATACAATTTTTGGTTATATGAGCCAAAGAAAGTGAGTTGCCGGTCTACTTTTGTGAGTATATGGGCGAATAAATGGCGTTGAGAAACGTTTGAGTAAAGTATTCAGGAAACTGAGTTTTAGGGTAGTTTTGAATCGGGAACCCCAATTAATACAAATTGAATTTGATCTTATATGCACGTATTAAATTGTAATCAAATGAGAATCGCCGGTAGAAATTCCATCCGCTACTAAAACGTAAAAAGCCGGCACTAAACCGGCTTTTTACGTTTATTACAATACTTTGGCATGAACCGGTTCTTTCTGAAGCCGGTGTTGATACAGGAACTCGATCAGGTCGGCCACCAGCCCGGTCCAGCCGGTTTGGTGGTTGGCGCCGAGGCCGCTGCCGTTGTCGCCGTGGAAATATTCAAAGAACAGGTGCATGTCTTTGAAATACGGATCATCCTGGTATTTTTTGTAACCATTGTAAGCCGGTATTTTACCGGTTTCGTCGCGCCGGAAAATATTGACCAGACGTTCGGCCACCAACACCGTCGCTTCCTTAATGCTCATGACCTGACCCGAATTGGTCGGGTATTCGATTTCGAAATCGTCGCCGTAGTAATTATAAAACTTCAGCAGGGAGTCGATCAGCAGGTAGTTGACCGGGAACCAGATCGGCCCCCGCCAGTTGGAATTACCGCCGAACAGACTCGTTTCCGATTCGTTCGGAACGTATTTTACCGAGAAAATCTCGCCGTTCAGGTTGAACTCATACGGTTTTTCACCGTGGTATTTCGACAACGCCCGGATGCCATAATCAGACAGGAACTCGGTTTCGTCGAACATCCGTTTGAGCAGCATTTTCATCCGGTGACCCCGGAGCAACGAAAGGAGGTGGGTAGCGCCCTTTCCCGGTTCGTGCCAGCGCGAAATCATCGACGCCAGATCCGGGCGGTTGGTCAGAACCCACTCGACCCGTCGTTTGAAATCCGGCAGTTTTTCCAGCAAGTCATCGTCCAGAATCTCGACGGCAAAGAGCGGAATCAGACCCACCATCGAGCGAATTTTCAACAGCATACTCGCGTTGTCGGGCGTGTGTAGCACGTCATAGTAGAACTGATCGTCTTCGTCCCACAGGCTGATGCCCTGTCCGCCCAGGTTTTTCATGGCAGCCGCAATGTGCAGGAAGTGCTCGAAAAACTTGGAGGCCATGTCCTGGTAGGTCGGCCGGGTCAGCGCAATTTCGCAGGCAATCCGCAGCATGTTCAGCGTATACATGGCCATCCAGCCCGTTCCGTCGGCCTGTTCGATGTGGCCACCCATCGGCAAGGGTTGGCTGCGGTCGAACACGCCAATGTTGTCGAGGCCGAGGAAGCCGCCCCCGAATACGCTGTTGCCGCTGACGTCTTTCCGGTTTACCCACCACGTGAAGTTGAGCAACAGTTTGTGAAACACGCGTTCCAGAAAGTTGATATCGCCCTTACCGTTCATGTCGCGGTCGATCTCGTAGACTTTCCATGTCGCCCAGGCATGGACGGGCGGGTTCACATCGCCAAAATTCCACTCGTAGGCCGGAATCTGTCCGTTGGGATGCATGTAATACTCCCGCAGGATAACCGCCAGTTGGCGTTTGGCAAAATGCGGATCGAGTCGCGCCAGCGTCAGGGTGTGAAAGGCCAGATCCCAGGCGGCAAACCACGGATATTCCCATTTATCGGGCATCGACAGGATGTTGGCAGTATACATATGCCGCCAGCCGGAATTGCGCTGGTAGGCCCGTCCATGAAACGGCGTGGGCATTTTGGGGTCGCCTTTCAGCCACTCGTTCACATTGTAATAGTAGAACTGCTTGTTCCACAACATGCCCGCGTAGGCTTGCCGTTGAATAATTCGCAATTCCGGATCGGTCACATTGGCTTGCAACTGATCGTAAAAATCGTCCGCTTCCTGAACCCGTTGGTCGAAAATGGCGTCATAATCAGCGAAAGGCTGGCTTTTGTGCGTGTCCTGACTAAACCGCAGCCGAATGGTGACGGACTCGCCGGCCGGAATCGTTCGGACATACCGGGCGGAGGCTTTTGAGCCAATCTGATTCGGATTGACGTATTTTTTATCGCCCGAGATGATATAATCGTTGACGCCGTCCTTGCAAAACAATGACTCGTTGGGAATGCCGTAGAGTCGTTCCGTATTGGTTTCATTTTCGCAGAACAGCAGCTCGTCGGCGTCTTCGCAATACAGTTTATATTTTCCCAGGAGTTTATGATCGACCGCAATCTGGGTGGTGGCAATGCCGTTCAGAATGGGTTTGTAAGCATACTGTTCATAGCCCCACGACCAGGTATTGCGGAACCAGAGTGTGGGCAGCATCGTGAGTTTTGCAGCCTCCGTATACCGGTTGTGGGCGGTAATTTTGATCAGAATGTCGTTTTCGTCATTTTTGGCATATTCGATGAAAATGTCGAAATACTGGTTGGCGTCAAAAATACCGGTATCGACCAGCTCGAATTCGGGTTGCAGGCGGTTTCGGTGCCGGGCTTCGTCGACCAGACGGGTATACGGAAACGCTTGCTGGGGATACTTGTACAGCATTTTCATGTAAGAATGGGTGGGCGTACTATCCAGATAATAGTACATCTCCTTCACATCCTCTCCGTGGTTTCCTTCCGGGCCGGTCAGACCAAAAAGCCGTTCCTTGATGATGCTATCCTTGTGATTCCAGAAAGCCAGGGCAAAACAAACGTGGCCTTTGTTGTCGGAAAGCCCACCAATTCCGTCTTCTCCCCAGCGATACGCCCGGGAGCGTGCCATATCGTGGGTGATAAACCCCCAGGCATTGCCGTGGACGCTATAATCCTCACGAACCGTGCCCCAGGAGCGTTCTGATAGATAAGGACCCCACTTCTTCCACCCTTTGTTATCGGCGCGGGTATAAATGCGTTCGCGTTCGATGCTGTTTTCCATCTTGAGGTTGTATCCCATTGTGAAGCTTCAAGTACAGTGTTGCGGCAAATTTCCAGGTAAATCAGGTCAACGATGACACTGCCATGAAGTCATTGATCGCCTTAAATTAGTATTCTCATCCAATAATGGTGTCATTGATTGGCCATTATTTTTTATTCCTTTCTCTAAAAAAACGCATCAACAGGTGATGGTTTATTGATCATCAGTTGAAAAAAGAGCGATTTGCCAGACAAAAGCAGGTGCGGGTTTTTGAAACATCTACCGAGCCTTCGCATTTTTCGCGCCAATCTCTCCGCCCGTTGTTAAATGTTTTTTTTCGGTTTCAACCAGGTAAAGGCTGCATTTACATATTCCGGCGGTATTGGCCGCCCACTTCATACAACGCCCGCGACAGTTGGCCCAGCGAGCAAACTTTGGTGGCCTCCATCAGGGCTTCAAAGATGTTGCCGTTGGCCAATGCGGTTTGTTGTACGTGTTTCAACACTACATTGGCCGCTTCGCGATTTCGTTCCTGAAACGCTTTCCGGGATTCGATGGCGTATCGTTTCTCGTTGTCGGTCGAACGAATGACTTCCTGTGGGATGCGGGTGGGCGAACCGTTGGGATCCAGAAACGTGTTGACGCCGATGATGGGGAGTTTGCCGCTGTGTTTCTGCATTTCATACACCATCGACTCGTCCTGAATTTTACTGCGCTGGTACATGCGCTCCATTGCGCCCAACACGCCACCGCGCTCGTTCAGACTGCGGAATTCATTCAAAACCGCCTGTTCGACCAGATCCGTGAGTTCTTCCATACTGAAGGAGCCCTGCAAGGGGTTTTCGTGTCGGGAAAGACCAAATTCCTTGTTGATGATCAACTGAATGGCCATCGCCCGCCGAACGCTTTCCTCGGTGGGCGTTGTGATGGCTTCGTCGTAGGCGTTGGTGTGCAGGGAATTGCAGTTGTCCGACAACGCGCTCAGGGCCTGCAAGGTGGTGCGGATGTCGTTGAACGCAATTTCCTGCGCGTGCAAACTCCGGCCGGAAGTCTGAATGTGGTATTTCAGCTTTTGCGAACGCTCGTTGCCTTTGTATTTGTATTTCATCGCTTTCGCCCAGATGCGACGGGCCACGCGTCCCAGCACCGAATATTCCGGGTCCATGCCGTTGGAAAAAAAGAACGACAGATTGGGCGCAAAATCATCGATTTTCATACCACGGGCGAGGTAGTATTCCACGAACGTAAACCCGTTGGAAAGCGTGAAGGCCAATTGCGAGATCGGATTGGCACCGGCTTCGGCAATGTGGTAGCCCGAGATGGAGACGGAATAAAAGTTGCGAACCTGCTGGTCGGTGAAATACTGCTGAATGTCACCCATCATCCGCAGGGCAAATTCCGTCGAAAAAATACAGGTGTTCTGCGCCTGATCTTCTTTCAGAATGTCCGCCTGAACGGTTCCCCGCACCTGCCGCAGCGTGTCCGCCTTAATCTTTTCATACACCTCTTTCGGCAGAACCTGATCGCCGGTGGTTCCCAGCAGCAGCAATCCCAAACCCGTATTGCCGTCCGGTAATTCGCCCTGATAAGCGACTTTACCCCCCGGCCCCCTGAAGGGGGAGTTTGCTCCGACGGTTTCCACTCCCCCTTCAGGAGGCCGGGGGGCGGTTTGTCGCAAATACAACTCACACTGCTGGTCGATGGCGGCATTCAGAAAAAAACCGAGTAGCATGGGAGCGGGGCCGTTGATGGTCATGGAAACCGACGTGGCCGGGTCGCAGAGGTTAAAACCGCTGTAGAGCTTTTTGGCGTCGTCCAGGGTACAGATGTTGACGCCGGAGTTGCCGATTTTGCCATAAATATCGGGGCGGTAATCCGGGTCTTCGCCGTAGAGCGTCACCGAATCAAACGCGGTGGAAAGCCGTTTGGCAGGCATGCCTTTCGAGACGTAGTGAAACCGTCGATTCGTCCGCTCCGGTCCGCCTTCGCCCGCAAACATCCGCGCGGGGTCCTCGCCTTCGCGCTTCAACGGGAAGACTCCGGCGGCATAGGGAAACTCGCCCGGCACATTTTCGGTCAGCAGCCAATGCAGGATGTCACCCCAGTCTTCGTAGGTCGGCAAACTGATTTTTGGGATTCGCAAACCGGACAGGGAGGTCGAAAACAGATTCTGGTGAATCGTTTTATCCCGAACCTGATACTGGTAGGTGTCCGCCCGGTATTTCTGCTTCAGGGCCGGCCAGCCTTCCAAAAGTCGCCGGCAATCGTGGTGAAGGCGGTTTTCAAAGTCGGTATAGAGGGCTTGGAGGGATGGTGAAACCCTGTCTTCTGAAACCCTGTCAGCGCCGGGCCGTCGTACGGTCGGAGACCCTGACAGGGTTTCAGAAGACAGGGTTTTCAATACCCCGTTGATTTGATACATCTTCCGGGCAATCGCGACCTGCTCGTTCACGAAGGCATCGTACTGACCACTGGTCTCGACAATTTCGGCTAGATATCGAACCCGTTCGGCCGGAATGATGGCCGAGGGCGAAGTGTGTGATTGAGTAAGAAGAACCTGATTCAGAAAATGATTCCCGGTTTTTTGCTGAACGAGCTGCATCAGTTTCGAGAACAGGGCGTTCATGCCGGCATCGTTGAACTGGGAAGCAATCGTTCCGAAAATAGGGAGTTCATCGTCCGGGAGTTCCCAAATGCCGGGATTGGTAACTGCGTGATTTCGGCGGTATTGTTTGCGGACATCCCGCATCGCGTCCAACGACCCGCGTTTGTCGAACTTATTGATGGCGATGACATCGGCAAAATCGAGCATGTCAATTTTTTCCAGTTGGGTGGCTGCGCCGTATTCAGACGTCATGACATACAGACTGACGTCCGAGTGCTCGGTGATTTCCGTATCCGACTGCCCGATGCCGGAGGTTTCGATGATGATCAGATCAAATTGAGCCCACTGGCAGATTTCAATGGCATTCCGAACGTGTTTACTCAAAGCCAGGTTGGCCTGACGGGTTGCCAGGGAGCGCATATACACCCGGCCGGCTGCCAGATCGGGGTGGATCGCATTCATCCGGATGCGGTCGCCCAGCAGGGCACCCCCGGTCTTGCGTTTCGACGGATCGACGGAAATAATGGCGATGGTTTTGTCGGGAATCGTCAGCAGAAACCGCCGAACGAGTTCATCAACCAGGGACGATTTGCCCGCGCCACCGGTTCCCGTGATCCCCAAAACCGGGACAAAACCGCGATCGGTATGTGGAAACGGCTGGTCGATTTTTTCGTACAAAGCCGGTTCATTTTCCGCCACCGAAATCAATTCCCCGATCAGGTTAACATCTTTGGTTTGGGCGAGCGAAGCCAGTTGCCCGTTCAGCTTCGCCAGGTGGTCGGCCGTTCCGGTTGGCTGATCACAGTGTTCCAGCAAGTCGTTGATCATGCCCTGTAACCCCATCGTTCGCCCATCGTCCGGCGAGTAGAGCCGGGTCACGCCATAGTGGTGCAACTCGTCTATTTCGGCGGGTAAAATGGTGCCACCGCCACCGCCAAATACCTTGATATGAGCTGCTTTTCGTTCCCGAAGTAAATCAATCATATACTTAAAGAATTCGACATGTCCACCCTGGTAGGAGGTGACGGCAATGCCCTGCACATCCTCCTGAATGGCGCAGTCGACAATTTCGGCCACCGACCGGTTGTGACCCAAATGGATCACTTCGGCACCGGATGCCTGCATGATCCGGCGCATGAGATTGATGGCGGCATCGTGGCCGTCGAACAAAGAAGCCGCCGTAACGATGCGGATAGGGTTGCGGGGCAGGTATGGATTATTGGATTGTTGCGATACCATGATCAAATTGCAAATTGTCGTGTAAAAGTAGGCAGAATGGCGGAAAAGCAGTATTATTGATTATCATTAGCAAGTTTTAAAACCGGCATGTCGCCAGCTCAAAAGTTCTACCGTTCGATTGGTGTACGCCATCATGAAGTTCGAACAGTCTGGTTATTTTTCTTACACAACTTTTTTCTCGGCATTGGGACGATCCTGGTTTACGTTTCGGCGAACGTCATTTTGCTTGAAAATCACCCCGAGACCAGTCTGCCCATCGCCTACATCGGTTCCGCGATTGCGATGATGATTGTCGGGAAATTGTACGCACATTACGAGCATCTCCTGGCCCTTCGAACGCTGGCCGTCCGGGTTTTGTGGGCGGTTATCATCCTGACATTCATCATCGATGTGCTGGTTCTGGCGGGGCATTCCGTGTGGTCGTCCATTGCAATCATGGTTGGTTTCCGGATGATCTATCTCCTCACGAATCTGGAGTTCTGGGGTGTTTCGGCGGTGGTGTTCGATGTCCGGCAAAGCAAGCGGTTGTTCAGTGTCATCAGTTCGGGTGATATGCCTGCCAAGGCAATGGGAGCCATTCTGGCCGCTCTGGTTCACGCCCATACCGATATGTTTTTCCTGCTGATTGTGGCTTTCGGCTCCTTTCTGGCGGCCATCTACATCCTGCGGCTCACCTATCATTCCCACGATGTTCACGCGACGCACGGTTCTTCGCGGGTTCGTCAGCCCAACCAATCGCTGATTGTCGAGCATTTATTCGGCAACAGCCGTTTGATCACCTCGATGTGTTTGAGTCTGGTGGCGGTGGCAACGGTGGCCGCCAGCGTGGAATATGCTTTTTTTATCAACGTCAAATACAAAATCCACTCGACTACCTCGCTGCTGCAATACCTGAGTAAGGTCCTGGCGTTGACGTATTTGATCGCCATGGTCGTGAAGGTGATCATCTCGGGACAGGCGCTCGACCGACTGGGTATCCGGCGTTCGCTGCAATTATTGCCGATCACGGCCCTGGTTGGCGTGATCGTTTTCTGGATTGTCTGGGTGCTGGACGTTAGCGAACCGACCTGGCTGTTGTACTATTGTGCGCTATATCTGACGTTTGAGGTCATGCGCCGTTCGCTGTTCGATCCGGTTTTTCTGGTGCTTTTCCAGCCGCTGACGACCCAGCAACGGCTCCACGGCCACACCCTTGTCAAAGGCTATTACGAACCGCTCGGGATGGCCCTGGCCGGGGTTATGATTTACGCGTTTCATGCCTATCCGGAACTGAATGAATGGGTGCTGTTTGTCTGGATGGGCATCGGTACGCTGGTGGCTTTCCTACTGCTCCGACGGACCTATCAAAACTACCTGAATGAACTGAAGTCAGCTTTGAGCCGGCGGTTTCTGGAAACGAACGAGCTGGCCGCACCCGAAGAGGTGTTGAATCTGGTGTTGACGAATCTGGAAAGCGCGCGGGTCGAGGAGGTCATCAACGCCATGAACTGGCTGAAAACGCACCACCCGGAAAAACTGTCCGACGCATCGGTAATGCTCCTCAGTCATGCTGAATTGCCGGTTCGCCGGTTTGCGCTGGAATCGTTTATCGACCTGAAATTTCCCGTTGACGCCCCGCTTGTTTACCGTCTGGCGCTTCAGGATCCCGAACCGGCGATCCGGGCGTTGGCCAGCCGGTTGTATGCGGGATTGCCAAAAGCGGATGCGAAAGGCGTAGCGGATTTACTGCACCACCCGGAGCTGACGACTCGCAAAGGGGCCATTCTGGGGAGTTGGAAAAACCGCCCGTATACGAAGTTGGCTACCGAAAGTTTCGAGAAGTTAAGTATATCGAACGATCCGGCCGACCGAATGGCGGTTTTGGAGATCATCCGGGGGCTTCAACTGCAACAGCGCAGCGACCTGGTTACGGCCTCCCTAAAAAGCACCGATTCTGCCGTTGTGAATGCCGCCATTCGAACGGCTGGCGTTATGCAAAATGCTGCTTTGACCCGCCAACTCGTCAACCTGTTGTCCGACAAACTCTACTGGCGAACCGCGGCCCGCAGCCTGAGCGACATGCAAACGGCGGCTGTTCCGTTTCTGGAAGAGGCCGTTCTGGCGTCATCCGACACCTTGCTGATTCGCCGGATTGCGTCGGTTTGTGCAAAAATCAAGGTTCCTGAAAGCCATCACGTATTGACCACGCTCGTCGGCAAACCCGATTTGACGGTTCGGATGGCCGCTTTGCGGGCGTTGAGTCATCTGGAAAGTGTTGCTACCAAATCGGAGATTTACTACCCGGTTTTGCAGGAAGAACTGAAACTGGCGCAACGGCTGCTCCACGGCAGTCTCCATAAAAATGACAAAGAACTGCTGGCTTGTCTCGATTATGAAATCGGTCTGCTCTTGCAGCGGGTTTTCTTTCTGCTTATGCAACTGTATGATCGCGACGTGATTGCCAGCGTTCGGACGGGGATTGACCATGCTTCGCGGGAACGGCGGGCGAATGCACTGGAAATGCTCGACAACCTGATTCCCCGGGTGGTATACCAGTGTCTACAGGCCCTGCTCGACGATGTTCCGGTGGCCGAAAAAGTCCGTCTGGTCGACGCGCAACTGGAGCCTTTTCATTCGCAGGAGCCGTTGTTAACGTACATCTTGCATCAGGGAGAAACCATGTTTTCGGCCTGGACGATCAGTGTGGCCCTGCGCCGGTGGACCTCCCGCTCGCTGGCAAACACCCGTTTGTTAGGCCCGTATCTCAACCATCCGATTCAACTGCTGCGGGAAAGTGCCGATGGAGTTTTGCAGGTTGTGAAGGAAAATCACCCCGAATGGTACCAGCGATTGCTGGCCGATCATCCTACGATAGCTAGTCAACACATGAAATCAACAGAAGCCCACATTTCTGATTTTGAGCGGGTTATTGTTTTGAAAAATACCCGGCTGTTTGCCGATACGCCCGAAAATATCCTGAGTACGATTGCGCCGATCATGAAAGAAGTCACGTACCAGGATGGTCAGACGATTTTTCAGAAAGGCGATATCGGGAACTGTATGTTCGTGATTTATTCGGGAACGGTCGATATTTTCGACCGCCAGCAGCGGCTGGCGCAATTCGGGAGGGGTGATGTGTTTGGTGAACTGGCTTTGCTCGACACCGAACCGCGCTCAGCTTCGGCGGTTGTGGCCTCCGACGTGTTGTTATTCCGCATCGACCACGAAGATTTTTACGACCTGATGGAAGAGCGCGAGGAAGTGTTGCGGAACATGATGCGGATTCTGTGTCAACGCATCCGGCTGCAAAACGAGAAAATCCAAACCATGTCGGTCATACCGAATAATGGCTGACAATTTCTTTCAAATTATTCAGCCGCTCTTGTTTGTTGGTCTGCCGTAAAGCCGTTGCGGTTTTGGTCCAATAGTGGTGGCTTTCCAGAAAACTGACCTGAATCCGGTTCCAGGCGGCCTCGTCGCGAATAAAATTCCGCTCTTTCAATTCTTCAAAAAGCGAGCTGGCAATCGGGTCGAAGTCCGCCCGGCCCAGGTAATCCAGATCCGCATCACACAGGATTTCCTCGAACAGATTCTGCGGGTTTTGCGGTATTTTGGTTGCCATGATCATCCCGCAAATCTGCTCGATTTGCTCGGAAAGGTAGCCAAACTGCGGGAGTGTTTCGCGGGCATAACGGCACCCCTCAGCCTCGTGGCCCTGGTAGGTGGTGATAAAACCGCAGTCATGGTAAAGCGCGGCTGTTCGCAGCAACGTCAGCGATTCCGTGTCGGTAACATCCTCTGCCTGTGCCAGTTTAGAAACCGCATCAACCACATCCAGGGTATGATGAAGACCGTGGTAATACAGGGTGGGCGAAAGATCGCGCTTCAATTTAGCAAGGATAAACTCCTCGGCTTTCCGCAGATTCATCGAATACAGGCTAATAACGGGTGATAAATCAAACGTACTACAAATTGGTACGGTTGTCAACATCTGTCTGAATATTCATTACAAGTGACTATTAGTAGGCAAACGGTAATATTTTAATTATCTTATTGCGGAGGACCTATTTTAAGTATAAATTGGTTTTTTTCCAATTTATATACTACCCGCTTTCCCTAAACCCAAATTATTGTAAAGCTATGAGTCCAAAGGTAGTTATTCTCGGCGGAGGAGTAGCCGGTATGAGTGCGGCCCATGAATTGATCGAACGGGGATTTGCGGTTGAAGTATACGAAAAGAAACTCGATTATGTGGGCGGAAAAGCCCGCAGCGTGAATGTTCCCGGTAGTGCCAGCGGTGGACGTCTGCCGCTCCCCGGCGAACACGGTTTTCGGTTTTTCCCCGGATTCTACCGGCACATTACCGACACCATGAAGCGGATTCCCTTCAAAAACCCGAAAACCGGGAAAGCCAACAAGCGGGGCGTATTTGATAACCTGGTGCAGAGCAATAAAATGATGATGGCCCGGTTCGATCAGGCACCCATTATTGCCCTGAGCAAATTTCCAACCTCGCTCGCTGATCTGGAAGTGATCTATGATGACATCTTCAAAACCCATACGGGGCTGAAACCGGGCGAGTCGAAGTTGATGGCGCACAAGCTCTGGCAACTCATGACGAGTTGCAAAACCCGTCGGCTGGACGATTACGAAAGCATCGGCTGGTGGGAGTTTACGGAAGCCGACGATCATAGCGATGCTTATAAAGCCCTGTTTGTGAATGGATTGACCCGGACGTTGGTGGCCGCAAAAGCCCGTAAAGCCAGTACGAAAACCGGGGGCGATATTCTGATTCAGCTCGTGTTCGATTTGCTGAATCCGGAAATTCAGGTCGACCGCGTTCTCAACGGCCCGACCAATGACGTGTGGCTCAATCCGTGGTATGATTACCTCGTACAAAAAGGGGTATACTACGAAAAAGGGCAGGAGACCGTTGAGTTTCTTTGCGACAAAAAGACCATCACGGGCGTTGTTGTCGAGGATGCGGAGGGCAATCGGAAAACCGTTCAGGGCGATTACTACATTTCGGCCATGCCGGTCGAAGCGATGGCCCCGCTTGTGAACGAGAACATGCTGTATAAGGACGCTTGTCTGGATAATATCCGAACGCTGGCCAACAACGTCGACTGGATGAACGGGATTCAGTTTTACTTATCCGATCAGGTAGACATCATCGACGGCCATATCATCTGCGTCGATACACCCTGGGCGCTGACGGCGATTTCCCAACTCCAGTTCTGGGGTGATTTTGAGGTCAGCGGTTACGGCGACGGTACAGTGAAAACCGTTTTGTCGGTCGATGTCTCGGACTGGGAAACACCGGGGATTCTGTACGGCAAAACCGCTCAGCAATGCACCTTCGCCGAAATTAAAGATGAAGTCTGGGCCCAATTGAAGAAAAGTTTCAACGTCGAGGGTAAGGTTCTCCTGCACGATGAACGTTTGGTGACGTATTACATCGATTCGGATATCGTCGAAAAAAATGGCATAGCGGTGCAGAATACCGAAAAACTATTGGTGAACTTAACCAACACCTGGGACCTGCGCCCCAATGCCTATACCGAAATTCCCAACCTGTTTCTGGCTTCCGACTACGTAAAAACCTTTACCGATCTGGCTTCGATGGAAGGCGCCAACGAAGCTGCCCGGCGGGCCGTCAACAACATCATTAAACGTTCCGGTTCAAATGCTCCGTTGTGTACACTCTGGGATTTGCACGAACCGTTCCTGTTGTTACCATTCCGGTGGTTCGATAAAATCCGGTACCGGAAAGGGTTGAAATGGCATTCCGACGTGCCCAAAACCGTGCAGACGGTGGCCACAGCAAACGCTATTTTTCAAAAAATGAAAGTCGTGGTCAAACGACCTTTTCTATGATTTCGCTACCGGTTACCCGACATCACCAACGCATCCGAACCTATTTCATTCTGCTAACACTGGGCCTGGTGCTGGGCATCGGCATTGTCAGCGACCGCTACCGGCTGGGCTGGCAGTCGGCGGCCTGGCTGGCCTATGGCACCTATGCGGTTCTGGTTTTGTTTGCCTGGCTCTACCACGATCTGTTTCTGCGGAAACTGCTGCTCTTCGGTCTGATTGCGGGCGTTGGCGAACTGCTGGCAGACTGGTGGCTGGTGGATGCAACGGGGACGTTGATTTACCCAAACAATGAACCCATGCTCATCCGATCACCATTATACATGCCGTTTGCCTGGGCCGTTATTCTGGTTCAGATCGGTTATCTGGGCTGGCTCGTCAGCACCTGGAAGCCGATGGGACTGGCGGTTTTGGCCGCAGCCTTGCTGGGTTTGTCGATCATTCCGCTCATGGAACACTGGGCTAAAGATGCGGGCTGGTGGTATTATGTTCATTGCCAGATGATTGGGAGTGCTCCGTTATACATTATCGTGGGAGAGGGTGTCATCTGCACGTTGTTGCCGGTTTTTTTCCGGCGAATCAACAACCGGTCGGGCTGGTCTGATGCCATTGGCCTGGGGCTTGCTCAGGGTGCCTGGATCTGGCTGGCCTACGTGATTTGTTACTACTTGTTTCGGTAAGCCATGATGAAGCGACTCCAGGACTACATCTACGGATTTATTCCTCCCGAAGCCTTCTCCGACGAGATCACCTTACGTCGGTATAAACTGCTGGCTTACACCTGTTTCATTACCGGAGTCTTTGCCTTTTATTACTCGCTGGATTCCATCCGGTTTTCGTTTATACCGGGGGTGTCCGGTATGTTTGTGTTCGGTATTTTGTATTTTGTTTTGCTGTATCAACTGCGCACCCGGCCTTTTCAGTGGGTGGCCAATGGCTATAGCATCGTGGGTGCCATCACGGTTCACAGCATCATTCTCTTCAGTGGAGGAGCGTATTCGCCAGCGCACCCGTGGCTCATTTCTTCCCCAATGGTGATTCTACTGGTTGCCGGTCAGCGAAATGCGGTTATTTGCCTGATTTACAACTGTCTGTTTTCACTTGTTCTATGGTTACTGGCCGCCAATGGGACCGTAATGGAAATGTACTACGATACATCCTGGGAGTTGAGTTTTAATGCCAGCAGTCTAATTGGATTGATCATTATTTGCTTCATCATTGTGCTGGTTTTCGAGAATGGAAAGAATACCGCATTGAACCAGCTTCAGGCAAAAAATCAGCAGATTGAAGCGGAAAAAAAACGATCCGACGAGTTGTTGCTGAACATTCTGCCGTCCGAAATTGCCGAAGAGATTATGCTAAAAGGAAAATCGACTCCGCACTTTTTCGATTTAGTAACGGTGTTGTTTATTGATATTCAGAATTTTACGGCACATGGTGAAGACATGACACCCGAAGCCCTGGTGAATCAGATCGACTTTTACTTTCGGTCGTTCGACAACATCATCAGCAACTACCGCATCGAGAAAATCAAAACCATTGGCGATGCGTACCTGTGCGCGGGCGGTTTACCGGTGCCTTACGCCGACAATGCGCGGGAAGTGGTAAAAGCCGCGCTGGAAATTCGCGCCTTTATGGAACAGACCCGAACCGAACGGGAGGCCACCAATCTGCCCTTTTTCGATTTTCGGATCGGGATTCATTCCGGCTCCGTCGTGGCCGGGATTGTCGGGCTTAAAAAATTCGCCTACGACATTTGGGGAGATACCGTCAACACGGCCGCCCGCATGGAGCAGCACGGCGAGGTAGGGAAAGTGAATGTGTCGGGCACGACCTACGAACACATCAAAGATCATTTTCAGTGTCGGCACCGGGGCAAAATCGATGCGAAAAACAAGGGAAAGATTGACATGTATTTTGTCGATTAGAAAACACAACGCCCGGCCAATCTGGTCGGGCTTGTCGTAGTTGTAGTATAGCAAAGAGTGCGTCGTGCAATGCACAACAAATATTAATTGGGGTTACTGACCCGGTCAATCAGCATTTTATTGAACATCCGCTCGGTATTGTGAAGCTCCTGAAGCTGTTGAGCCGTAATCACGCGCAAAAATTTGGCATTGTATTCTTTTTCCAGATCAACCAGCTTCTGTTTGAGTTCGACGGATTCGTTTAACTCGCTGATCGCTTCGTTGCCACCGGGCTTGCTCGATTTGCGCAGTTGCCGGGAAATATCCCTCCGCCGGTCGCTGTATTCGTTGTAGATGGGCCAGAATTGGGGAGCCTGCTCCGTGGTTAAATTCAAGCGGTTGGTAATCAGCCCGATTTTAGCACTTTCTATTTTCTGACGATCCTGATTCTGTGCGGCAGCCGGTAAAGTCAGCAGCAAGCCAAAGAACAAAATCAGTAAGCGGGTGAACGATTTCATAGGAATGGTTAAAAATAAACGATCGATCATAATCAAATGGCTGCAGTTCCGTCTTCTTCAATCAGTTGTTGGATGGATTCCGGCGAAACGTGCAATTCATGAATCAGCGTCGAATCATTGGGCATATCATGGGTTTTGATCAGGTCTGAATAATCTTCCAGATAGATATCCTGATCCTGCAAATAATCTACCACTGATTCGGTGCTCACTTTGCTCAACAGTTCGGGTTCCAGCGAATCCTGCTTTTCCGGGTACGTAAACCATACCAAAGCCGCCACAAAACCGGCCCCGGCCAGCGTAGACAGGGAGCGTTGCCACGACCAACTGATCGTGAAACGGTGTGACCGGCGGGCGGTTTCAGCCTGTATCCGGGTCGGGAGCGTATCGAAGTAGCCGTCCGGCGTCGTAAACGGCAGTTGCCGCAGCGGATTCTGCCGGTCTAATTCGTCAAGTCGTATTGGTTTTTTCGGTTCCATTGTCTTAAAGGCACAACGGTTTGACAAGCAAGCCTGTATCGGGTTTAATTGGTATTCAGATAATCTTCAATTTTTTTAACGGCCAGGTGATACGATGCTTTCAGGGCACCCACCGACGTCCCCGTAATTTCGGAAATTTCTTCATATTTCATATCATCGAAATACTTCATGTTGAAGACAAGGCGTTGTTTATCAGGTAATTTTAGCAACGCTTTTTGCAGCTTCATCTGAATTTCTTCGCCCGACGGGTCATTGCCGGAGGTCACATAGTCAGAATTGCTTTCCAGTTTTTCCATCAATTCACCTTCCACGTCGCCAATAGGCAGGAAGAACCGACGGCGTTTTTTATTCAGAAAATTCAAACATTCGTTCGTCGCAATCCGGTAAATCCAGGTATACAACTGCGAATCGCCCCGGAAGTTCTCCAGCGAATTCCAGACTTTGATAAAGGTCTCCTGCACCAGATCATCCGCATCATCGTGGTCGATCACCATCTTCCGGATATGCCAGTAAATTTTCTGCTGATACTGGCGTACCATCAGGTTAAAGGCATAATTCCGGCTTTGCGGATCGCGGTATTTTTGCAGGAGTTCCTCGTCAGTCATACGCTGGTTTAAAGTTTAAGGTTCAAAGGTTTAAGGTATAAAGTGTAAATCGGAATCGCTTTCCGGTTCATCTTTAAACTTAAACTTTAAACTTTAAACGACTCTTCTTTCTATGGCTCGTTTGGCGGCTTCAACAATTTTCCCGGCGGTCAGGCCGTATTTCTGCATCAACTGGTCGGGCGTTCCACTTTCTCCGAAACTGTCGTGTACACCAATCATTTCGAGCGGAACGGGATAGTTGCGGGACAAAGTCTGCGCGACACTGTCGCCCAAACCGCCGTTCAACTGGTGTTCTTCGGCCGAAACCGCACACCGGGTTTTGCGAACGGAAGCCAGAACGGCCTCTTCATCAAACGGTTTTATGGTGTGAATATTGATAATGTCGGCTTCAATTCCTTGTTCGGCCAGCATTTCACCGGCTTTGATGGCTTCCCAAACCAGGTGACCCGTCGCAAAAATGGAAACATCCGGTCCCTCATTCAGCACAATGGCTTTCCCGATTTCGAATTTCTGATCGGCAGGGGTGAAAATCGGCACCACCGGGCGGCCAAACCGCAGGTAAACCGGGCCTTCGTGCTCGGCAATGGCGATGGTGGCGGCTTTGGTCTGGTTGAAGTCGCAGGGGTTGATAACCGTCATGTTCGGCAACATTTTCATCATGCCGATATCTTCCAGTATCTGGTGCGTTGCGCCGTCTTCGCCCAGCGTTAAACCAGCGTGGGAAGCACAGATTTTGACGTTTTTGTTCGAATAACAAACCGACTGCCGAATCTGGTCATACACCCGGCCCGTGGCAAAGTTGGCGAAAGTCGTAGCAAACGGAATCTTTCCGCCAATGGTCAACCCCGCCGAAACGCCGATCATGTTGGCCTCCGAAATTCCGCACTGTACGTAGCGTTCCGGAAATTCCTTGATAAAACCTTCCAGTTTGAGCGACCCGGCCAGATCGGCGGTCAGGGCGACGACGTTCGGATTGGTGCGGCCCAGTTCAAGGATGCCCGCACCAAAACCGGAGCGGGTGTCTTTTTTTTCGGTATAGGTGTATTTCTTCATGGTCTAAGCGATTGCAATTTAGTTAAAAAGTAATTCGCACTGGAGCAGTTGGGGTGGGAAGCGGCATTTTCGATGGAGAAGCCGCGTCGAATCATTTTGTTGGCAAGATTAACTTTACTACCGCAGCCTGCCCCGGTTTTTATCAACATTAACTTCTTTATGTAATCGAAGGGGTTTTCCTGGCTTTCGGGATTTTCGAATGAAAATGAATCTTTAAGTAGTTTGCTCATTGCAGTAGAATCAGCTAAAAACCAAGATTCTACTTCTTTTACTGAAACTATAATTGTTTGATTTAGACGTTCAGTAATCCGTTTTTTCGTCAAGGTAATACAAACATTATCATCTAAATCGGTCAATATAAAAATTTGATTGGCACCGGAATCAATCAGGCTTTGACGAAAATCTTCTATATTCTGAGGTAGCAAATTCCCCGCCCCTGATGCATCTATAACAGAATCAATACATTCAATTCCTAAATTATTCAGCAAGTTTTGGAACGCGTCCGACCGAACTATAATAGTTTCTGTTTCACCTTCACAAATGAATCCTGCTTTTACCACGGAAGCCCACCTCCAAGAGCATTAGTTAACCAGGCTTCATCCATGCGAAGTCCATAAAAGCTTTCTCCTGTGAATTGCTTGACTTGTGTTGACCCCTTTTTTTTGTCGACCAAAATAAGCTCTTTTGGTTCAAGCTTAGAAACTAAAGTTTGAGAGTGCGTATTTAACCAGATAAAGTGACCTTTTTCTTCACAAGCGTATCGGCAAAGATTAACTAGCTCTCTTACAACTTTTGGGTTAAGCCCATTTTCAGGTTCTTCAATGCACAAAAATTGAGGTTCATTACTTTGATAAATAGCAGTTAGTAAAGCAATAATGTTATATGTACCGTCAGAAATTAGGCTTTTGTTAAACGGCTTATCAATATGCTTGTCTTTTAACAAGAGTGAATCGTTGCCACTTATTGTATCGGAATGAATTGTTATAGATTCAAAACCAGGGATAAACAAGGATAGCCAATCGTCTATCTCTTCTTTTAAAGTTTCGACCTCAAGTATCCTTTTTAGCACTTTTTCAAGATTGTCAGCAGATAAACTAAGTGATTCATTATCTTGATACGGGAATTTTTGTAGATTAATATTTCTTACAAATAGTCTAGAAAAGTTAAAATGAAACTGCTTGTATATTAAATCAGCATTAGCATCTTTCTCAAAAAAAGCATCTTTAACAAGCTCATTTGGCATGCCTGATGAAGATCCTCTAACATGTGTATAATCTTCAGAATAAAATAAACGAACGTGATACTCAGGGAGAATAGATATATCAAATTCTACATTTAGGTTGAAATTTCTGCCTAAAGTTTTTTGATTAATAACACTTTGGGGTCCACCAAAAAGTCGAACAGTACTGAAAGGATCATTTTTAGCTATGGCATTCGCAAACTCCAAAGCCTCGAAAATATTCGATTTCCCCGACCCATTAGGGCCGACGAATACCGTGAACGGATTGGGCTCGATGAGCTCAATCCGTTCGATGGATTTGAAATTTTCGATGACCAGACGCTTGATCTTCATGCTCAATAATCGGCTGACCCTGCCGTGATGACGAGTTGGTTCAGGGCGGTGGCCAGTTGCGCGTCGTTGGGCGCAACACCGTGCCATTTGTGGCTTCCCATCATGAAATCGACACCGTAGCCCATTTCGGTTTTCATCAGAATCAGGGTCGGCACTTCAGCATCCGTCTTCGACTCTTTTAGGGTTTTGATGATGTCGCTCATGTCATTGCCGTTCATCTCAGTGACGTTCCAGCCGAAAGCGCGGTATTTGGCACCCAGATCCCGGTTGTCCATCACCAGCTTGGTCGGCCCGTCGATTTGCTGTCCATTGAAGTCGATGATGGCCGTCAGGTTGCCGAGTTTGTGGTGGGGCGCAAACGTAGCGGCTTCCCAAACCTGGCCTTCCTGCTGCTCACCGTCGCCCATCAGCACATACACGTGTTTGTCGTCGCCGTTCAGCCGTTTGGCAAAAGCCGCCCCGCAGGCCACCGACAAACCCTGACCCAGTGAACCGGAAGCAATCCGGATACCGGGCAGGTGCTCCGCCGTGGCCGGGTGTCCCTGCAAGCGGCTGTCCAGCTTGCGGAACGTGGCCAGTTCCGAAACCGGGAAGTAACCCGACCGCGCCAGAACGCTGTAAAAAACCGGGGAGATGTGGCCATTCGACAGGAAAAAAACGTCTTCGTCGGTGGCATTCATGTCAAAAATTGCCGCGCCCTGCTCGTCGCGTTTCAGGCGCATGACGTCGAAATACAGGGCGACCAAAAGATCGGTGCAGCCCAGCGAACCACCCGGGTGACCGGAATTGACAGCGTGTACCATCCGGACAATATCGCGCCGGACCTGCGTGGCAATGTGTTGTAATTGTTCGATTTCCATGTTCAGATAAAAGAGTTGAGACAAGAGAATAAAGACATTCACGGTCTCTACTCTCATGTCTATAATCTCACTTCTATTTTAAAATCTGCTCGGTGTGATTCTCGTTATCGACTTTGGTAATGATGTCCGAAATCATCCCGTTTTCGTCGATCACGAAAGTAGTCCGGACGATGCCCATGAATTTGCGGCCATACATCGATTTTTCGTGCCAGACGTCATACGCTGTCACCAGTTTTTGATCGGTATCGGCCAGCAGTGCAAACGGCAGGTTGTGCTTTTTGATAAACTTCTGGTGCGACTTTTCATCATCGACACTCACACCAAGCACTTCATAACCGGCTTTCAACAGGTAATGATAATTATCGCGGAGGTTGCAGGCTTCCGCCGTACAACCGGGCGTGTCGTCTTTGGGATAAAAATACAGAACGACTTTTTTGCCCCGGAAATCCGACAGACGGACGGGGTTGCCATTCTGATCGCGGGTTTCGAAGTCGGGTGCCGCGTCGCCGATTTGGAGAGCCATAGTTTTTAGGTTTACAGTCTTCGGATTGGCAAGTAACGGCAAAAAATGCACATTGTCTGCCAAACCCTAATTTTCCTTCTCCAACACAGCCGCTGAATCCACCACCATTGGTCGGGGGGCCGGTGGAAGTTGGGCCGTTACAGTCGTCAGATTGCCCGCCCGGTCCGTCACTTCCAGCACCAGCGTGCCTTCAAACGGCTTGGTCGGGTCGAACTTGTCGGACCAGATCAACGCTCGTTTATAGTCGTATTGCATCAGAATCCATTCGCCGTTTACCAACGCCCGGATGGTGTCCAGCCCCGATAAATCGTCCTTGACCGTGGCGACAATCGCGTTGTAATCTTTGCGTAAAATCTTTACGACCGGGGGTTTTAGATCCGTCAACAATTGAAAGGTACCAAACTGGCGGGCCTTGAAAATGAACCGGTTGTCTTTCCAGAAACCGCCGACGTACGACTTGCGGTTCCCGTTCACGAGATACATGTGGGTTTTTCCGGAATTTTCCAGCGGTTCGGTCGGCAGAAAACTGACCTCGAAAAAATCCTTCAACGGAATCGTTCCCTGGTTGATCGACACCCGGTTACCGCCATGCGAAACCGCCAGATGAAGGGTGTCGTACAAACTTTCGGACGGGAAGGTAACGGTAATTGCCGAATCCGTGTAAGTACTGGCTTGTCCTGGAAGAATCCGTTTTTTAAAATTCAGGGGCAGTACGTTTTTGCCAATCTGAACAGAATCCGGCAGATGTTTCTGTAAATCAATGACGTAGTACGCTTCATTGGCCCGGACATACTGCGAGGGGAGTTCCAGCGTGGCACCGCTCAGGTATACCTGAGCCGTCGGAGCCGTCGCCGTTGGAAAATTCCGCGCCCGAATGATCAGGGTATTTTCTTCCACCGAACTGAACAGCGTGGTGGGTAATTTGCTCGGTGTCAGTTTGCCAATGGCCGAATTTTCGGCTTCGGGATTGACCGTAAACCGGAGTGTGGTTGTATGCTGGGTGCAGTCGTATAACGTTATGGTTACTTCATGAGGTTGACCGTCAAATAGCGGTAATTTGCCGCGTGTCTGATCAAACCGGTACAAATCCAGCGTATTGCCATCCGCGATGTAACAGCGGTGAAAACGCTGGCCCGTCAACTGCTCGATACCGTAGTTCATATGCAGGTTGATCAGCCGGGTTTCCTCGTTCGGGAAGTTATTCATGTTGTAGGCGAATACTTCCCGGTTATCCAACTGAATTTCAATGCAGGTCAATCCGTTTTTGAAGGGTGAGCCCGACGTGCGGTCGTGCGCCAGCACTTCCAGGCCCAGCAGACCGGACGCCGAAATCGGTTGCGTCAACACCCAATCGCCGTTGGGTCGACGGATGGGAGTGAGGGCTAGCCGACCCGCTTGTCCGTTCACGCGGGACGACGGGGTTAAAGGCTGGAGCGCAATCCGTTCAAAAAAAGGCGGTAGTTCGTCTTCAATTTCCTGAAAACCAAACAACAAGGGGTTTAGCAGGTTGTTTTTGTCGTCACGGATTTCAAAGTGTAAGTGCGGCCCGCCGGAGCCGCCGGTATTCCCCGATAAGGCAATGATTTCACCTTTTTTCACCGGAAACTGGTTCGGTTCCGGGCGCAGATCGATCTCAAACGACTGCTTTTTGTATTGCCCGGCCCGCAGAAACTGAGCGAGCGTATCGTTTAAGGTTTTCAAATGCCCATAAACCGTGGTCAGGCCGTTGGGGTGTTTGATAAAGATGACGTGGCCGTACCCGCCGGTAAAAACCGCAATCCGCGAGATGTAACCATCGGCGGCTGCATACACCTCCAGGCCTTCGCGTTGGGCCGTCCGGATGTCGATGCCGGCATGAAAGTGATTAGGGCGAAGATCGCCTAAACCACCCGAAAGCGAATTGGCTTCACCGGGCATGATGGGAAACAGAAAATAACCGGGTTGAACGGCCTTCAGAATGTGTTTATCGCGAATTTGACTCCAACCTGCTGCGTAAACAAACAGAAAAATGACGGAAAGGAACCATTGCACCAGCTTACTTCTCACTATTTCTACCATAATCCCTCGGCCTTGGCGATTCACTATTTGACATCAAATTCTAGCATTTTCCGGTCTTCGATATAAGCCGTCAGTTTGTCGCCGATGTGTACGGGGCCAACGCCTTTCGGGGTTCCGGTGAAGAGGATGTCGCCCTGGAGTAACATGAAATAGGTTGAAACGAAGGAAATCAGGTAATCGATTTGAAACAACATCATCGACGTATTGCCCGTCTGCCGGGTTTCGCCGTTGACGTCGAGCCGAAAATTCAGGTTGTGCAAATCTGGGAAATCCGTTTTGGGTATAAACGTCGACATGGGCGCCGAACCGTTGAAGCCTTTGGCCAAATCCCACGGCAACCCTTTGGCTTTCAGTTTCGATTGCAGATCGCGCGCCGTAAAGTCGACCCCAATGCCGATTTCGTCGTAATAGCGGTGCGCAAACTTCTGCTCGATGTTTTTTCCCGTCCGGCTAATCCGAACCAGAATCTCCACTTCATAATGAACGTCGGTGGAAAAATCGGGATAGAAAAACGGGTCACCGGGGCGCAGAATAGCCGTCTCGGGTTTGGTGAAAATAACCGGATCTTCGGGTTGTTCGTTGTTGAGCTCCTTAATGTGTTCGGCGTAATTCCGCCCGACGGCAATGATTTTCATGCGCTTTAAACTTTTTCTGCTGGCACAAATCTAAACAGGAAAGACGGCTCAACCGCAAGCTTATCAAAAAAAATGAACAAAGTGAGGCCCTCAACAGTCTCTAATAGGTAGTTTTGGCGTCTCAATATAAACACTATCATAATTCAACCATGAAAAGAGCGATAATGGCCATGTTACTGCTTGGCCTCGTCATTGCCTGTCAGAAAGTTCCGCTTACGGGCCGGAATCAACTGGTATTAATTCCGAATGCGCAAATGCTGCCGCTGAGTTTTACGAACTATAAAGAAGTGTTGGACACGAGTAGAGTGGTTCGTTCCGGTGGGCAGGAAGATATGATCAAAAGGGTAGGTAGCCGGATTCAGAAATCCGTCGAATCGTATATGGCAGCCAACAACCTCAGCGACCGCTTGAAGGGCTTTCAGTGGGAATTTAACCTGATTGAAAGCCCTCAGGTGAATGCCTGGTGTATGCCGGGCGGGAAAGTGGCCTTCTACACCGGTATCCTGAAGTACACCCAAAATGAAGCCGGTGTTGCCGCCGTCATGGGGCATGAAGTGTCACACGCCATTGCCGAACACGGGAATGAACGCATGAGTGAAGGCTTGCTGGCAAATGGTCTGATGCAGGGCGGGCAGTTGGTGCTGGGATCGTTGTCGCAGAACCAGCGGAGCCAAACCAACGCGCTGTTGTTGCAGGCCGTTGGAGCGGGCCTGCCGATTGCGTATCAGGTAGGCCGTGCGCTGCCCCACAGCCGGGCGCAGGAATCCGAAGCCGATAAACTGGGGTTGATTTTTATGGCGATGGCGGGCTACAATCCGCAGGAAGCCGTCAATTTCTGGGGTCGGATGGCTAAAGCCGGATCGGGTCAAAAACCGCCTGAATTCCTGTCTACCCACCCATCTGACGAGCGCCGGATTCGCGATCTGGAAAAACAAATGCCCGACGCGATGAAGTATTATAAAAGATAAAGAAAAGGTTATTTCGCTGAGTTAAGCGGAGAAAAAAAGAGGTAAGCAGAGAAAGTTATTCTTCTTCGCTTACCTCTTTTTTTCTCCGCTTAACTCAGCGAAATAACTTACTCACCCATATCTTCCAGCACCTGCTTCACCCGTGCAGCCGCATCTTTCAACTGAACGGCTGAGAATACTTTCAGGCCCGATTCGTCGATGATCCGCGCGCCTTCTTCCGCATTCGTACCTTGCAGACGAACGATGATCGGCACTTTAATGTCGCCGATGGCTTTGTAGGCTTCCACAACACCCGTCGCCACGCGGTCGCAACGAACGATACCGCCGAAGATGTTGATCAGAATCGCTTTGACGTTCGGGTCTTTCAGGATGATCCGGAAACCGGCTTCCACCGTCTTGGCATTGGCTCCCCCCCCCACATCGAGGAAGTTGGCCGGTTCGCCACCCGACAGTTTGATGATGTCCATCGTAGCCATTGCCAGACCGGCTCCGTTGACCATACAGCCGACGTTTCCATCCAGTTTGACGTAGTTCAAGTCATTGGCCGTGGCTTCCACTTCCAGTGGGTCTTCTTCCGTAATGTCGCGGAGGTGGATCAGATCGGGGTGACGATACAGCGCATTGTCATCCAGATTGACTTTCGCATCGACGGCCAGAATTTTGTTGTCCGACGTTTTCAAAACCGGGTTGATTTCAAACATGGACGAATCCGTCTCGGCATACGCTTTGTAGAGCGATCCGATGAATTTTACCATTTCTTTGAAGGCTTCACCCTGCAAACCCAGCGCGAAAGCGATGTTCCGGATCTGGAAAGGTTGCAACCCGATGGCCGGATCGACCCATTCCTTGAAGATTTTTTCGGGCGTATGTTCCGCTACCTCCTCAATGTCCATACCGCCTTCGGTGCTGGCCATAATGACGTTGCAGGCCTTTGCCCGGTCGAGCAGAATACCGATGTAATATTCTTTCGGTTCAGAAGCGCCCGGGTAGTAAACGTCCTGTGCAACCAGCACTTTGTTTACTTTTTTACCTTCAGGGCCGGTTTGGTGCGTAATCAGGACGTTACCGATCAGATTCTTCGAAATATCCCGAACATCGTCGACCGATTTGGCCAACTGGACTCCGCGTTGCTCTGAACCCCGGATTTTGCCTTTTCCGCGACCGCCGGCATGGATCTGAGATTTGATCACTACAAACTTGGAACCGGTTTGCGCCATGATCAGCTTGGCGGCTTCAACGGCCTTTTCGGGTGATTCGGCTACGATCCCTTCCTGAACACGGACACCGTAGTTTTTTAATATCTCTTTACCCTGGTACTCGTGAATGTTCATATTGAGCGAAACAAGGAATGGTGAAAAAAAAGCTATTTTCGCGGTAAACTTAACAAATTAATCTGTTATAGTTCTGAGTTTCGGGTCGTGAGTTTCAATTTACATGTGATATGAACTTCGTTGCGCTACACCAGAAACGGTAAATCTGACATCAATCATTCTCTTATGGAACCGCTTCTGAAAGCAGTTGACCTGACTCGTTCCCACGGCGATTTGCCCGTTTTGAAAGGAATTAATTTAAGTATTCAAGCCGGCGAAATCGTCTCGATCGTTGGCGCTTCCGGAGCCGGAAAAAGTACGCTCCTCCACATCCTGGGTACGCTCGACCGGCCTGATTCCGGCCAGGTAACGCTGGCTGAAAAGAATGTTTTTAGCCTGAATGAAAAAGAAATGGCCCGGTTTCGGAACGAACGGATCGGTTTTGTGTTTCAGTTTCACAACCTGCTGGCCGAATTTTCGGCCCTGGAAAATGTTTGTTTGCCGGGCTATATTGCTGGGCATGAGGACAAAAAGGTGAGGGCGCGCGCCGAAGAATTATTAAATATTCTGGGAGTGAGTGACCGGAAGCACCATTTGCCGTCTCAATTATCAGGAGGGGAGCAACAACGGACGGCGGTGGCCCGGGCGCTGATCAACAACCCTGCTATTATTTTTGCCGACGAACCCAGTGGTAACCTCGATTCGCACAATGCCGAGGAACTGCACAAGCTCTTTTTTCGGCTGCGGGATGAGTTGGGACAGACATTCGTGATTGTAACGCACAACGATTTGCTGGCCAACATGGCCGACCGAAGGCTTACAATTCGCGATGGCTCCATAGTGGCTGACTAATAATGAGTATTAGTACTTATTTTTAATACTAATTGTCGGTTTTTGCAAGTTGTTTAATAAGTTGATTGTGAGCGCGTAATGTGGGATAAATTGATCATGTAAAATTTTTTTAACCTTTTTGGATTTTATATTATAACTAATAGTATATATTTGCATCGAAAAGAAAAGTTTTTCATAACGTTGAGTAAATCAGAAAGCCATGAGGGAAATCCCGCATGGCTTTTTTGTTTCCGGTAAGTGATTTTACTTACCCTCCAATGGCTTCGAATTTCTAGGAATCCTGATCCCCGCCTGTAGTAGTTACCGCTTAAATTCCTTTAATCGCTGTAAAATGGCGAAGGTCAATTCGTACTCGCTGGATTGCAGGACGAACATATCGTCGAAGCGGCAGAAATCCTTAAATTTTGTGAGTTCATCCCCCACCAGATCGGTAGCCCGGCCGGCCACCAAATCGAAGCGGTACGACGCCAGTTTGTGCCGACGGTCTTCCTGCATCAGCACCAGCGCTTTGCGATCCGATTTGGCCCGCTTGCTGAAGGCTTCGTAGAGAAGCGTAATCACCGAACCGGAAGCCACCCGGTCCAGCACCTGTTCTCCCGATACCCCGCGTTTGGCTTCCGGCTCCGCGAGCAGGATTTCGAGTTCCCGCTTGAGTTCGGCTTCCTGCTTGCCCCGTACGGTTACCTCCGCCAGTTCGATGACGTTATCCGCCAGTTGCCGCTTGATTCGCATGATGGGCTGTTGCGTGGTTCCGTCCCACAGGAAAGCCATCCGCCCGTGGGTTGGGCTGGTGATAACCACCGAATCACCCGGTTTTACCTGGAGGTAGTAATTGCCAATCTGGTTGGTGCGTCCGACAGCCAGTGAACGTTTGTTGATGACACTGGCGTTGGTCACACCCCGGCCGGTTTCCTGGTCCAGCACTTTGCCAATGATGTACTTCGGCGTTTGGGCCAGCGACGCAACAGAGATAAAAAGGAAGAAGAATAATAAAAGTCTCATAATCGACGGCAAGTTCG
The DNA here is from genome assembly GCF_003334855.1 of Larkinella punicea. Lineage (GTDB taxonomy): Bacteria > Bacteroidota > Bacteroidia > Cytophagales > Spirosomataceae > Larkinella > Larkinella punicea. Next base: position 14,892 of record NZ_QOWE01000007.1, on the reverse strand, counting down.
ATATAATCAAAAAGGTAGGCAAAGTAAGAGGGTTATTTAAGAAAAATTAACAGGCGAAGGCGTACAAATTCTCAGCCTGGAAAATAATTTATATTTTAGTTGTGTTGTATATATTTTACTTATATTATTACGGACAGAACTGCTGACGACTCAAGGATATGAAAAACGACTATTTAAAAGGGCGCGGAGCCCAGTTCAATGCGCCAAATCGCTTTCAGGCCTTGCGGATAGAACCCGATGACGAGCAAAATGTTCCCGACGATGATTTCCCGGAACCAACCATTCGAACGCAGTTTTATGAGGAAAACCCCAAACAGATTGTCAGTCGGCCCAATAGCCCGGACATCGGCTTTATCGCTTCCGTAAACCCATACATGGGCTGTGAACACGGCTGCATTTACTGCTATGCCCGCAACTCACACGAGTTTTGGGGCTTTTCGGCGGGGCTTGATTTCGAGAGCAAGATCATGGTCAAAAAAAACGCACCGGCCTTGCTGGAAAAGGAGTTCCTGTCGAAAAATTACCAGCCGGAAGTCATTCATTTGTCTGGTAATACGGATTGCTACCAGCCCGCTGAACGTCGGTTTCAATTGACCCGCCGGATTCTGGAATTGTGTCTGATCTACCGGAATCCGGTCAGCATCATCACGAAAAACGCGCTCATTTTGCGGGATAAAGACCTGTTGCAGCAGTTGGCGGCTCACAACCTCGTGATGGTTCTGATCACCATTACAACCCTGGATGATAAGCTTCGGATGTTGATGGAACCCCGGACGGTTCCGGCCAATCGGCGGTTGCAGGTCGTGGCTGAACTCACGAAAGCCGGCATTCCGGTGGGTGTCATGACGGCGCCGATTATTCCCGGACTGACCGATCAGGAGATCCCAAAACTGATCGAAGCGGCTGCCCGGCACGGAGCATCGTGTGCAGGCTATACCATTGTGCGCCTGAATGGGGCTATCGGGCCTTTGTTTGAAGACTGGATTCGCAAAAATTACCCGGATCGGGCCGACAAAGTGCTGAATCAGATCCGTGAGTGTCACGGCGGTCAGTTGAACGATTCACGGTTTGGAACCCGGATGTCGGGCGAGGGCAAGTTTGCCGAACAGATCCGGCAGTTTCACGACATTGCGCTCCAGAAATACATGCCTAACCATGCCTTCCCGAAACTGGACACGACCCGTTTTCTGCGGAAAAAACAACTGAATTTGTTTGGTTAAAGCGATTGTACGCCTGCTTTTCGTCAGTTTTTGCAAAATAAAAAACCGTCTTCCGAAAGCTTACGTACGTATGGCATAACTTTTTAATAAATCAACGTTGTGAGTTACATTCAAGCTGGAACCGGTCGCAAGGGCGAGCCGGTCAATTTGTTCTTCACATCTGAAATGGGACCAAACTCTTAACTAATCTGGTATTCTGCTATTTTTCGGTACAACGTGGTAAGACCGATGTTGAGAAGCCGGGCGGCTTCGGTTTTGTTGCCGTTCGTATGGTGGAGAACATGCCGGATGTGATTTTCTTCCACCTGAGCCAGATCAAAAACCGGTCCGGTGGGCGTAAATTTCCCGGCATAGAGCAGATCGTAGGGCAGAAGCTCGGGGGTTAATTCCGGTCCATCGGCGAGGATAACCGCCCGCTCAATCACATTTTTTAGCTCCCGAATGTTTCCCTTCCAATCGTGTTGCTGCAACTTTTGCTGAAAATCCGGCCGGAGTAATACGTCACGTTTTCCGATTTTTAACGCACTTTGCCGGGCGAATTGCTCCGCCAAAGCCGGGATGTCGTCGCGTCGGTCGCGCAGCGAAGGCAACTCGATCCGGAAAACCGACAACCGGTAATAGAGATCCAGTCGAAATTGCCCGGCAGTGGCTTCCCGTTCAAGATCGCGGTTGGTGGCAGCCACAACGCGCACATCCACTTTCGTCGGTTTGGTGTCGCCGACCCGGATAAACTCGTGCATTTCCAGCACCCGGAGCAGTTTGGCCTGCAGATCGAGGGCCATTTCGCCGATTTCGTCCAGAAAAATAGTTCCTTTACTGGCCTCCTCGAACAATCCTTTTTTGTCCCGGACTGCCCCTGTAAACGCTCCGGCACGGTGGCCAAAGAGTTCACTTTCCAGAATTTCTTTCCCCAGCGCACTGCAATTGACCGCTACAAACGCGCCCGACCGCCGGGGACTGGCCTGATGAATCGCCTGCGCAAACACTTCTTTTCCCGTTCCGGTTTCGCCGGTCAGCAGCACGGTTGTATCGGTTACCGCTACTTTTCGGGCCAGGTCAACGGCCTGTTTAATGGGTTTCGATTCGCCGATAATGCTCTCAAAACCATAGCGTTTGCTGACTTTTTCTTCCAGTTGCCGAATCCGGAACTGCAACTGGGCTTTTTCGATGGCCCGGCTGACGAGCGGAATGATTCGATCATTGTCATCCCCTTTGGTAATATAATCGAAAGCTCCGTTTTTAATGGCGGTAACGCCATCGGCAATGGTGCCGAATGCGGTCAGAACAATGATTTCGGTGGCGGGATACTGTTGTCGGATCTGGGCTGTGAGGTCGATACCGTTTTTGTCGGGCAGCTTCACGTCGCTGATCACCAGATGAATGTCTTCCTGTTCCAGCACCCGAAGGCCATTGCGGGCGTTGTTGGCTTCCAGAACATGATATCCTTCAAGGCTGAGGAGTCGGGCCAGAAGTTGGCGAAGTCGGTCTTCGTCGTCGATAATGAGAATAGTGCCTTGCATGGGGCAAAGATAGCAAAACAAGGCTGTTGGACGTTGTTAGACCGCCCGAACGGTGCGGACATATTCCGACGGTGTCTGCCCGGTAATGCCTTTGAACTGGCGGTTGAAGTTGGAAAGGGTGCGGTAACCACTTTCGTAACTAACTTGCGTGACCGTCAATTTGCCTTCCATCAGCAGTTTACAGGAGTGGCCAATGCGGATTTCCGATACAAATTCTGAAAACGTTTTGTTGGCTCGGGCTTTAAAATAGCGGCAGAAAGCCGGAGGGGTCATCCCCGCCAGATCGGCCACGGAATCCAGGCTGATGTCGTCATGAAAATGGCCCAGCACATAATTATGCACCTGTTGCATCCGGTCGGTCTCCGACGGTTTTACGGTGTTGGTATACCCCAGGCTGGTAATATACCGGTAGTCGACGGCGTGGGAGAGTTCATCGAGCAGGCTGAGCAGGGTCATCACACGGTTGAAATTGACCGGTTGGCTGGCTAGTATCTGCAGGGCCTCCTGCACCCGTTTCAGGGTCGGACCGGTCCATTCCAGACCCCGGCGGGCGTGTTCGAGCAACTGCTGGATGAGGCTCATTTCCGGTTTATCGAAGAAGTGATCACCCAGAAAGTCCTCCGGAAAATAGACAACAATGCCCCGGGTTACCAGACCTGAATCGCGCTGAAAAAACGCGTGATCGCTGCGCCAGAGATGCGGTAAATTTGGCCCCAGAAAAACCAGATCACCCTCCGAAAAGGGCTTGATCGAGTCGCCAATAAACCGGGTTCCGGTTCCTTCCACCACCAGAAACAACTGGTAGTGCGGGTGAAAATGCCAGTTGGGGTCGAAGTGTGGTTCAACAAGCTCCTTCACAATGAAGGAAGATGCAACGGGTTCCAGGTCTTTTCGCAGGGCAATTCGCATAAGTTTACTCTCTTTTGCTGTCTTTCACAAATTTATCAAACTTTTTTAGTTAAAATACAATCGGTATTTGGCAAGAAAAGCCGAGAAGAATCATAAATTGTTGCTTACTTTTGTAGTAATTGATTGAGAATAAATAGGAATAAGCCGGAATCAATGGATTTATTCATCCCAAAATTTTGCAACAAGCAACCCAAATTATTAATTAATTTCATCACTCCACGGCTGCCACTTGTTAAAATTGGTTGCAGACCGGTTCTAAATCCAAAAGAGAGACGGGTCGGAAAATCCGTTCTACCAGTATGAAAATCAATATTGCCATCGTCGGACTGGGCTTCGGAGCCGAGTTCATCCCCATTTATCAGCGTCACCCGCATACGAACATGTATGCCATTTGCCAGCGCAATACAGAAAAACTCAATGAAATCGGTGATGCCTTCGGCATTGAAAAACGCTACAGCAACATCGACGACCTGCTGGCCGATCCGAATGTGGACGCCGTTCACATCAATTCGCCGATTCACAACCACGCCGAACAGACCTTGAAAGCCCTGCGCGCCGGAAAACACGTGGCCTGCACGGTTCCGATGGCAACTTCGGTGGAAGAGTGCATGGAAATTGTGAAAACCTGCAACGAAACCGGCAAAAAATACATGATGATGGAAACGGTGGTGTATAGCCGTGAGTTTCTGTTTGTCAAGGAGTTATATGAAAAAGGGGAGTTGGGGAAAATCCAGTTTCTGAAAGCCAGTCACCAGCAGGACATGGACGGCTGGCCCGGCTACTGGCCCGGTTTGCCACCCATGCACTACGCTACCCACTGCGTTGGCCCGGTGGCCGGTTTGCTGCAATTGGAAGCCGAATATGTCTCTTGCTTTGGTTCCGGAACGATCCGGGAAGAACTGATTCCGCATTACAACTCTCCGTTTGCGGTTGAATCGGCTCACATCAAGTTCAAAGACAGTGACTTATCGGCGTACGTCTACCGGTCTTTGTTCGATACCGCCCGCCAATACCGCGAAAGTTTTGAAGTCTACGGCTCGCTGAAATCGTTCGAATGGCCACTGATCGAAGGCGAAGATCCGGTTATTCATACCGCCAAAAAGCCCGAGCCCGAGATTCCGGAACGGGTGAAAGTGCCGGATTTTGCGCACTATCTGCCCGCTGAAATTCAGTCATTCACGACCCAGGGGGTTTATAACGAGGAAGATAACGCCCACTTGTCCTTCATTCAGGGCAGTGGTCACGGCGGTTCACACCCGCACATGGTGCACGAGTTTGTGTCGGCCATTGTCGAAAACCGCGACCCGTTCCCCAATGCGGTGCAATCGGCCAACTGGACGAGCGTGGGCATTCTGGCGCACGACTCGGCGATGGAAGGCGGCAAGCTGAAGAATTTGCCGGATTTTGGGAGTTTATAATACCACGCGTTAAAACAACCCACTATGAAAAACTTTAATATATTTCTGACCCTGGGTCTGGTGGTTCTGCTAACCGATTGCGCACGTCGGCAACCGGCCAGCAGTCCACGCGACATGGGCGGACGCCCCGGCGTTTCGGCCACGAATCCCGACCAGCCCCGGCGGACGGAAATTCTGTTTCTGGGCGATAACGGCCACCACCGCCCGTCGGAACGTGTGCCGGAACTGATGGCTGCGTTGGGGGATAAAGGCATTAACCTGACCTACACCGATCGGCTGGAAGACATCAATGCCGAGAACCTGGCGAAATACGACGGTTTGTTGATTTATGCCAACTGGGATAGCATTCCGCAGCCCCAGGAAAAGGCACTGATCGATTTTGTGGCGGGTGGTAAAGGCCTGATTCCGATCCACTGCGCTTCGTATTGTTTCCGGAATTCGCCGGAATACGTCAAAATGGTGGGCGGGCAATTCTGGCGTCACCGCATGGATACGATTCAGACCTTGACCGTTCAGCCCGGCCACCCGGCCATCATGGGCCTGAAACCGTTCAAAGCCTACGACGAAACGTATCTGCACGAAAAACTTCAGGCCGACAACAATGTGCTGGCGGTACGCGATATCAAAGCGGATCAGGAAAAAGACCGGCCCGGTCAGAAAACCGAACCCTACACCTGGACGCGCAACTACGGCAAAGGCCGGGTTTTCTACACGGCTTACGGTCACGATCAACGGACGTGGAATGTCCCCGGTTTTCAGGATTTGATCGAGCAGGGCATTCTCTGGGCGGTGGGCGACAAGGTGAAAAAGTTGCACGACGATCTGAAACCGCAGCCCTTCCAGTATGTTGAGGCTAATTTGCCGAACTACGAAAAACGCTCGGGGCCGCAGATGCGCCAGTTGCCGCTTTCGCCCGAAGAATCGATGAAACACATTCAGGTGCCGGTCGATTTTACACTGGAACAGTTTGCCCACGAACCCGACGTGATGCACCCGATTGCGATGGCGTGGGATGAGCGCGGACGGCTTTTTGTGCTGATTACCAAGGATTATCCGAACGAGCGGAAAGACACGGGAGGAACCGATTACATCCTCATTTGCGAAGATACCAACAAAGACGGCAAGGCGGATAAGTTTACCAAGTTTGCCGACGGCCTGAGTATTCCGACCGGTTTGGCGTTCGTCAACGGGGGCATTATGGTGTCGCAGGCACCGCACATGCTGTTTTTGAAAGATACCAACGGCGACGACAAGGCCGACGAGAAAAAGATTCTGTTTACCGGTTTCGGGACGGGTGACACCCACGCCGGTCCGTCTAACCTGCACGTTGGTTTCGACAACTGGGTCTGGGGCTGCATTGGTTATTCCGGTTTTGTGGGTAAAGTGGGAGCGGATAGTCTCAAATTTTCACAGGGTTTTTTCCGCTTCAAACCCGATGGCTCGAAACTGGAATTCGTGACGAGCACCTCCAACAACACCTGGGGATTGGCTTTCAACGAAACCGGCGATGTGTTTGGCTCAACGGCCAACAATTCCCACGGCTGGTACATGGCGATTCCGCACCGGTATTTCCCCGGCGGAATTGGTAGTGGCAGTCGCGGCACCGATACGCACAAGGACATGAAACCGATTACGGAAAAAGTGCGGCAGGTCGATGTGTTTGGAGGCTTTACGGCGGCTGCCGGGCACAATTTCTACACGGCCCGCGCCTTCCCGAAAAGCTACTGGAATAAGGTGGCCTTTGTGTCGGAGCCAACCGGTCACATTCTGCACCAGAACATCATGGTGAAAAAAGGGACCGACTTTGACGACAGCGAAGGGCTGGGTTTCAACCTGCTGGCCGGCGCTGATGAGTGGGTCGCCCCGGTTTTTGCCGAGGTGGGTCCCGACGGCGCAGTTTGGGTCGTCGATTGGTACAGCTACATCATTCAGCACAACCCAACGCCGAAAGGTGCCCAGAATGGGCCGGGAAATGCGTACCAGACGGATTTGCGCGATTTTACCCATGGTCGGATTTACCGGGTTGCCTACAAGAAAGCTCCGGCTTATACGCCTTTGTCGCTGAGCAAGGATCGTCCGGCGGAACTGGTGGCGGCTTTGAAAAATAACAACATGTTCTGGCGTCAGACGGCGCAGCGGTTGCTGGTGGAGAGAGGGCAGAAGGATGTCGTTCCGCAACTGCTGGGTCTGGTGAAAGACCAGACACTGGACGAAATCGGGATCAACCCGTCGGCCATCCACGCCCTGTGGACGTTGCAGGGGTTGGGAGCGCTGGACGGTTCGGATGCGAATGCGCTGCAAACCGCCACGGCGGCTTTGAAACATGCCTGTGCCGGAGTTCGAAAAACCGCCGTTCAGGTGCTGCCCCGCAACGAAGCATCGGCTAGTGCGTTGCTGCAAGCCAATGCGTTGAATGACAAAGAGCCGCTGGTGGTTTTGAATACACTGCTGGCTTTTTCGGAAATGCCGTTGACACCAGCCGTAGAAACCGCCGTTCTGACCCGCCTGAACGACGCCAAAGAAGTAAACGATCGCTGGTTGCCGGATGCTTTTGCCTGCGCGTTGACGAGCCACGACGGGAAGCTGATGCAGACTTTTCTGAAGCAAATGGTGCAGAACAGCAAGTCGGGGTCAAAAGCACCGGAGTCGATGAGCGGCCACCACGACCACGCGGCCATGACGGCCCAAACCACCGCGCAGCCTGCTCCCACAATGGCTTCTTCGAGTGATAAACCGGATCTGGTGATTACGAAAGTGCGCACCGAACCGGCTTCTCCCTATGTACGCGAATCGACCCGCATTTTTGTCGAAGTGACCAACCGGGGCGGTGTCGCCATACCGGAAGGAACGCCAATTCCGCTGGCGATTCGGATTGAAGGACAGGGCCGGAAAACGGAGTATGTCAGCCAGAAACACACGGCGGGAATTAAACCGGGCGAAACCGTGGTCATTCAGGAGGGAAACAACGGTCCCTGGAATACCAACTTTACGGTTTCGTTTGAGACGGCCGGAGACTATTCGGTGGTGGCTACCGTGGATGGGAACAATGTCCTGGCCGAAGGAAATGAAAACAACAATGGATTTACGCATAAACTGACCTATCGTCCACCACAGAGCATGAGTGCGTTTGTGTTGGAACGGGCGATTCGGAACTACACCTCGGCAGCACCGGCAGATGCGGTTGTTGGGTTGCTCCGGCTGTCGCAACAACTGGATGCTGCAGGCAGTACCGCCATTGTAAAAGGTATTTCCGATGGGTGGGGATTCCGGCGGAAAGCGACGCTGAAAGAGGCTGACAAATCGTTTGTTGCCAGCCTGGTCACTACGATTCCGAGTGAGAACCGGGAGCGGATGAATCGGGTGTTGCAGGCCTGGGGAGTATCGGCCGAACCTGCCGTCGATCCGAATGTCGAAACCGTTCGCATCAAGCCGATCAAGGAAGCGTTGCAGTTTGACAAAAAGGAGTTTACGGTCACGGCGGGCAAACAGGTCGAAATCATTTTCGAGAACACCGACGCCATGCAACACAACATTGTGGTCGGCAAACCGAAGTCGCTGGAAATCATTGGCGCGGCTGCTGATAAGCTGATTACGGCGAAAGATGGTGCAGAACGGAATTATGTGCCATCTATCCCGCAGGTGGTGGCATCGTCGCCCCTCGTCAATCCCGAGCAGACCTACCGGTTGAAGTTCACGGCTCCGGCCCAACCCGGCGATTATCCGTTCGTGTGTACCTTCCCCGGTCACTGGCGGATCATGAACGGAATCATGCGGGTAAAAACCGCTCCGGCTGAAAAAGCGGCTAAATAAAGGGAGTTAAGAGTTAAGAGTTGGCTGACGCAAGAACAAGAAGAATGCGTCAGCCAACTCTTAACTTTTAACTCTTAACTCTTTTTGGCTTCGGATGGGTTGAACGGTTGGTTGGGGAATCCGGATGCTGAATGTGCTTCCCTGACCGGGGGCGCTGCTGACGCTTAATTTCCAGCGGTGGGCTTTCACGATCTTCTGTACGTAGCTTAAGCCTAGGCCGAACCCTTTGACGCTGTGGGTATTGGCACCCGGTGCGCGGTAATACGCGTTGAAAATGTGGGGCTGGTGTTCGGGCGCAATACCAATGCCATTGTCCTGAACAAAAAGAACAAACTGGCCATTTTCATTGCGGGTGATCAACTGGATGAACGGATTGGCGGGTGTGTATTTAACCGCGTTATCGACTAAATTCCCCAGTACATTGGTCAGGTGCAAACGATCGGCCTGAACGATCGGGTAATGCGCTTCCAGTTCCAGATGCAGGTAATCGCCGTGCCGTTCTGCCAGGTGGAACAGTAGTTCGTGCATGTCGATGGGAACCGGGTTCAGTTTGAAGGCTCCCTTGTTGTCGGAGCGGGCCACTGTCAAAACCGTCTCGACCTGCTGCTGGAGCCGCAGGGTTTCTTCCTGCACCATCCGCACATACTTCAGCATCCGCTCGGGCTGTTCAATGATCTTGGGAGACGACAGTACATCGGCGGCAATTTTGATCGACGAAATGGGCGTTTGAAGCTCGTGCGTCATGTTGTTGATGAATTCGCGCTGGTCATCCGTCTGGTTTTTCTGCGTGAGCATCCGGTAGAACAGGTAGATGAAGAAGCAGGTGAGCAGCAGAACGATCAGAGACGCCAGGATCCAGTTGTCCAGTTGCTGGGTCAGGTATTGAACCTGGTTGGGAAAACGGACGACAAAATAATAGGGCGATGACGCCGAGGGCGTATTTTTGCCGGTGGCTACAGACGGTTGATCCTGTTGCCGGGACGAGTTTTCGTAGATAATCTGTCCGGCATTGTTGTCATAGACACCATATTCGAACGTAGTCAGAATCTGGTGAATTTCCAGTTCAGCACCCAAATAGAAGTCCAGTTTCTTCGGATCGATTGGTGCATCCAGATTAACCAGATAATACGACGGAGACAAAGTAACGACCTGAACCCCAACGGGTACGCCGGTTTCAGGGCGGGCCACGCGCCGGGCCACTTCGCTCAACGCTTTGGTAACGGTTTGCAGAAACTGCCGTTCTCGCAATTCATACGCCTTCCTGACCCAATAAACCTGCGTCGACACAATGCCAACAATCGACAGGATGGAGAGAACAATCAGAATACGGGTAGTCAGTCGTGACATGTGTTATGTCATGTTAGGTGGACTTGATAGACTATACTCCGTTTAGACGAACGAATCTTTTGAAAGTCAGCTATTCAAGGATTTTTTTACGAAAAACTTACACGTGTTAAGAGTCTGGTCTGGCGTTTGAGCAGGTGATGCTCTGTTAATGGAGGTTAACGTAGTAGGATAGAGGGTAACAATAATAGGTATTTATCAGACGTTAGATACAGGGTACTTATGATGCTAAGTAATTGAACAATAAGGAATAATTCAAATTTATGACAATAAAAAGTTGTAATTAACGTATGTTGAAAAGTGAACCCGTAGCAATACGTATTCAATATTTTCTGTAAGTGTCAGATTAAAAGGGAATTAGGGGAAAATAAAAAAAGCGTAGAGCAACCGCCCTACGCAAAAATAGTTTACCAGATAGCGGGGCAACTCCCTCGTTTCAGGATTCGGATGGGCTGGTTTCGGGTGCCGGTTTTGGCGCAGGGGTCTTCCGGGTGGCGGGTGTGGTCCGGGTTGCTGTCGGTTTGGTGGCTGGTGCCGGTTTAGGTTTGGCTGGTGCTTTGGGAGTGGCTGCCGCTTTGGGTGCCGGTGTTTCTTTTTCGGGTGCAGATGCCTTCGCTTGACCGTTGTCAGCCGCCTTTACGGTGGTTTTTTTGAGCTTTTTGGCGACTTTCTTGCCTTTCTGATCGGCTTTTTTCTTGGCCTTCGCCAGTTGCTTTTTCTTCTTCTCTTCTTCTTTCTTAAAGAGCTTGCTGACCCGGTCGGCTAGTTTTTCGGCGGCTTTTTCGATGGCTTTCTTTACTTTTTTCGACTGTTCGCCTACTTCGGTCAGTTTGGTTTCAATCGAACTTGCAATTTCAGTTGCCAGCGATTTTTTTTTGGTCTTCATATGGGAATGTTGTTAAGGTATACTGCGGTAAATAAAAAAATCTACAAACAACTACGAAAGAAACAGGAAAAACAAAATCAGTGTGTTAAGTTTTTGTTAAGTTTTGTCAGAAAATCCCAGCAAACGATGCCCGCAGTGACGGCGATGTTGAGCGAGTGTTTAGTGCCATATTGGGGTATTTCCAGCACCAGGTCGGCTTTCTCAATAATACTGGAATTGACACCCGCAACCTCATTACCAAACACAAATGCAAACTTTTTGTTAGCCAGTGGCTCGAAATCCTGCAAACCGACGCTGCCCTCGGCCTGCTCGATGGCTGCGATGGTCCAGCCTTCCTGCTTCAACCGATCAATTAATGCAACTACATCCTGAACATGCTCCCAATCGACCGATTCGGTGGCGCCGAGGGCCGTCTTGGTGATGTCGCGGTGGGGTGGCGTACCGGTGATGCCGCAAAGGTAGATTTTCTCCGCCCGAAAGGCGTCGGCTGTGCGAAACACCGACCCGACGTTGTTAAGGCTCCGGACATTGTCTAAAATCAAAACGTACGGGTATTTGTCAGCGGTTTTAAAGTCTTCGACGGTTAGGCGATTGAGTTCGTCGAGACTGACTTTTCTGGGCATTGGACTGGGGTTTTAACCGGGTGTGTGGACAGATGGTTGAAGACCGAAGAACGGTGTTCATGTCGTTGCCGGATGACGGGCCGAAATTTATATTCTTTTCCGGAAAGGACAAACAAATGCGCCTTTATCGACAACAAGCCGGTTGTGAAGACCGCCCTCTCCCTAAAATTTCGTATTTTTGTTTAAATTAAGCATCCGGAATTTGTGAAAAGTACCAGCACGAAGCTTGTCAAGAAACCGACCGAAACCCCCCTAAACCGGCAATACAACCAGATTAAAGTCAAATACCCCGGTGCCATCCTGCTTTTTCGCGTGGGGGATTTTTACGAAACCTTCGGCGAAGACGCCATCAAAGCCAGCCGGATTTTGGGCATTACGCTGACCAAACGGAACAACGGCGGTGCCAACGAAGACCTGGCCGGTTTTCCGCATCATTCGCTTGATACCTACCTGCCCAAGCTGGTTCGGGCGGGCGAGCGTGTGGCCATCTGCGACCAGCTCGAAGACCCGGCGATGGCGAAAGGCATCGTCAAACGCGGGGTAACGGAACTGGTAACGCCCGGCGTTTCCTTTAACGATAACGTGCTGGATACGCGCCGGAACAACTACCTGGCTGCGGTTCATTTCGCCAAAGGATCGGGTGCCGACGCCCAGTTTGGCGTGGCGTTTCTGGACATTTCGACCGGGGAATTCCTTACGTCGCAGGGCAATGCGGCTTATGCCGATAAACTCCTGCAAAGTTTTAATCCGTCCGAAATCCTGTTTTGTAAAAAATACCGCAAGGATTTTGTCGAACAGTTTGGCGATAAATTCAATACGTATACACTGGACGATTGGGCGTTTACCTACGACTTCGCCTATCCCTTGCTGACCCAGCATTTTCAAACGTCTTCCCTGAAAGGCTTTGGCGTCGAAGGGCTGACCGACGGCATTGTGGCGGCTGGGGTCATTCTGCATTACCTGAATGAAACCGAGCACAAAGACATCGACCACATTGCCCGGCTGACGCGGCTCGAAGAAGATAAGTATGTCTGGCTCGACCGGTTTACGATTCGGAATCTGGAGCTGGTGGCGTCGCAGCAGGATGGCGGAATTCCGCTGATTCAGATTCTGGATCAGACCGTTACGCCGATGGGCGCGCGGCTGCTGCGGAAGTGGCTGTTGTTGCCGTTGAAAGACAAACCGCTGATTGAAGAGCGGCTCAATACCGTCGAACTCCTCAAAACCGGCCACGGCGATGCTACTCAGGGGGCCGATGGCCCGAGCCTGCGGGAGTCGCTGGAACTGCACCTGAAGCAAATTGGCGATCTGGAACGACTGATTTCCAAAGTGGCCGTCCGGCGGATTTCGCCCCGCGAAATGGTGCAGTTGAAACGTTCGCTGTCGCACATTTTGCCCATCAAAGAATTGCTGATCACGGCACTGGCGCAACAGCCGATGACGTCGTCGATTAAAAAATACGCCGATCAACTCAATGCATGTACGTTTCTGGTCGATAAGATTGAAGCGGAATTGCGGGATGAAGCGCCGGTGCTGAGCAACCAGGGCGGCATGATCAAAAGTGGCGTCAATGCTGACCTGGACAGTTTGCACGCCATTGCGTTTTCCGGGAAAGATTACCTCGTGCAGTTGCAAAACCGGGAGGTGCAGCGCACCGGTATTTCGTCGCTAAAAGTGGCTTATAACAAGGTGTTTGGCTATTACCTGGAAGTGTCGAACGCCCACAAATCCCGGGTTCCGGCGGAGTGGATTCGGAAGCAGACGCTGGTGAATGCTGAACGCTACATTACCCCGGAACTGAAGGAATACGAAGACAAAATCCTGAATGCCGAAGACCAGATTTTCAGCATCGAACAGCGGATGTTCAATGATCTGGTGCTGGCGGCCGGCGAATATGTCAACCACATTCAGCAGAACGCCCGGGTCATTTCGGTGCTGGATGTGCTGGCGTCGTTTGCCCGCATCGCCGAGAAAAACCGCTATACCAAACCGACGATCACCAATTCGAAGGTTTTGCAGATTAAAGACGGACGGCATCCGGTGATCGAGCAGCAACTACCGCCCGGCGAACCGTATGTGCCGAACGACCTGTATCTGGACGACGAAACCCAGCAGATCATCATCATCACCGGCCCCAACATGGCCGGGAAATCGGCGCTCCTGCGCCAAACCGCTCTGATTGTGCTGATGGCGCAGACGGGCAGTTTCGTGCCGGCATCGGAAGCGGAGATCGGTATTGTCGACAAGATTTTTACGCGCGTTGGGGCTTCCGACAACCTGTCGCGGGGCGAGTCGACCTTCATGGTCGAGATGACCGAAACCGCCAGCATTCTGAACAACCTCAGCGAACGGAGTCTGGTGATCATGGACGAAATCGGGCGGGGAACCAGTACCTACGACGGTGTTTCCATCGCCTGGTCGATTGCCGAATACCTGCACAACCACCCGACCTACCGCGCTAAAACGCTGTTTGCCACCCACTACCATGAACTGAATGAACTGGCGACGGATTTACCCCGCATCAAGAACTTCAACGTGGCCGTCAAGGAAATGGGCAACAAAGTCATTTTCCTGCGGAAGCTGAAGGAAGGAGGGAGCGAACACAGCTTCGGGATTCACGTGGCGCAAATGGCCGGGATGCCGACGGGCATTGTCAGCCGGGCCGGCGAAATTCTGCAACAGTTGGAAAGCCAGCGGGAAGGTTCGGGCGATACCAAACGCGAAGCATTGCGGGACCTTCCCCGGGCGAGTGACATCACGCTCAAGATTTTCGAAGCCGGTGATCCCAAAGCCGAAGCCGTGAAGGAAAAACTGCGTAAACTGGATATCAATACGTTGACGCCGATCGAGGCCCTGCTGAAACTGAACGAGTTGTTGAAGATGATTGAATAAAACCGACCAAGTGCCAGCGGCACGACATGTTTGTAGTAAGAATAGTCACCATGTGTTTTAAGCGTGCCTTCATACCTTTGTTCGACACCCTCTTTGATTACCATTAACCGAATTATCTTTGGTAGTCACTCGGCTAAGCGGTGGGGGATGGATAAAAACAGCAGTGCCTTAGGTGCCTGACACCGTTACCTATGTGTGTTCCCATCCCCCTGCTTTAACCCACACCGGACAGTTTGTTAGGCCTCGAGCCTGTGTGCATGATGATGGTGC
>NZ_QOWE01000060.1 GCF_003334855.1 Larkinella punicea | reverse complement strand
TAGGACTTTCGCTTGTGGATCAAATTTAAGAGTTTAGGCGTATGATTGCACAGCATGAATATATTGAGTATCTGTTGAGTACGCCCTTCAATTATACTTGTACCAACATGGCTGACCATAAACCCAACCTGAGCCATGATGTAGTCAGCGATTTTCTACGTCAGGAGCGATTTACCCCGGCCGATTTGTGGGCTATCGTCAAAACTCGCATCAATGACTCAGAATCAGCATCCATTTTGGTTGATGATAGTGTTCAAGATAAGCGCTATTCCAACTTTATTGAACTGGTTAAAAAACAGTATTCGGGCAATGAGCATGGAACCCTGAAAGGCATCGGTCTGGTCAATTTTGTGCATTCTATAGACAATGATGGGGATTTTTGGCCGATTGACTATCGAATTTTTCATCCTGAAACCGATGGCAAAACCAAGAATGACCATTTCCAGGAAATGTTTCGGCGGCTTATTACTCATAAACAACTAAAGGCCAGTCGTATTGTATTCGACTCCTGGTATGCATCGGTAGATAACCTCAAGCTAATTCACCGGTCGGGTTGGACCTTCTTCACTACACTGAAGAGCAACCGACTGGTGAGCCTGCACCGAGATACTGGCTATCAGCATTTAGAAATGTTGATTTTCGATGAACATACGTTGACTACAGGTCTGATTGTCAAGCTAAAAGAAATTCCTTTTAAGGTAAAGTTGTTCAAGATAGTTGCCCCAAACGGCGACATTGACTGGGTCATTACCAATGACTTAGGCGTATCTGTAAATCTGTTTGTCGCTGAGTTAGCCAACGACACCCGATGGCAGATCGAAACTTTCCATCGGAGTTTCAAGCAACTGACAGGGTCAGAGCGTTGTCAATGCCGCAAGGCTCGTTCGCAGCGTAATCATTTGGCGTGTTGCTATCAGGCTTGGGTTGCTTTACAAGTGAAAGCCAAACAAGTCGGCCAAACGATCTATCAGTTGCGAACTAGTTTATTTGCTGACTATCTCCGACACGAGTTAGCCTACCCCAGAGTTCGAGCAATTTCACTCTAAGCGAAAGTCCTA
>NZ_QOWE01000006.1 GCF_003334855.1 Larkinella punicea | reverse complement strand
GGTAGTTACCAGTCGCTTCCAACACACAGTGATCGGTCTGTGGATTGAGACTGTCGACGAAGTGGGCAATCTGTTGGGGCGTCTGGTAGTCCCACTGTTGGACCTGATAGCTGGCAGCGGGCGTGGGACGGGCTGAAACGAAGGAGCGAGCCGCCATGTCGATTCCGATGTAATTTGTTATCATTGTGATTAGGTTTAGGGCTAAGTGGGCTTTAACCGCACCTTCATCATGCACACAGGCTCGAGGCCTACCAAACTGTCCGGTGTAGGTTAAAGCAGGGGGATGGGAACACACATAGGTAACGGTGTGAAGCACCTAAGGCACTGCTGTTTTTATCCATCCCCCACCGCTTAGCCGAGTGACTACCAAAGATAATTCGGTTAATGGTAATCAAAGAGGGTGTCGAACAAAGGTATGAAAGGCACGCGGAAACATGGGAATTCCGTGTCTTCTACCGACGCTATGCTGTTGGGCCCCTACGGGGCGAAAAACGGCGCGGTTCATTGATGAAAACCGCGACGACTCAGTCCGTTGATGAAAATTACTTCGGAATAGACCGTCCGTTTATAATTTCACTTCCCGGCTCGGCAAATACCCAATCCGGTGGGCCACCACCCGCAGCGAGTCGCCCGGTTGAACGGGAAGCGGTTTTCCGGCATAAACCTGCCAGACGCTGGGCTGGTCAGCACCCCGTTTCAGCACATACCCGATTGAAGCCCCCGGCGTGGCGCAACGAAGGGTAACGGCATTTCCCGACTTAACCAGCTCAGGATCAGCGGTTTGTGGCGGCTCAGAATTGCCGTTCCACATCTGTTTCAGCATTTCAGCTTCAGACAACGCCCCTTTGTCCCCCACCTTTTTCAGCCAGGCATCCATCTGAGCGCGCAACTCCTGTAATTTGGCCCGGTAAGCGGGCTGGGTGGCCAGATTGGTAAACTCGTTCGGATCGGTCCGGGTATCGCACAATTCTTCCTCCGGTTTCGTTTTCCGAAACCACAGTTGTTGCGTCGCATTCAGTTTACCATCATCCCGCAACTGTAGTAATTCCTTCATCATCGGAATGCCCCGCCGGTAGTTGATGTTCTGATAATACGGTTTTTCGGGCATGTAGTTGCGGTAGTATTTGTACCGGCCATCGCCCACGGCCCGCACCCGGTCGAGTTCGGTATCCATGCGATCGCGACCCGCAAAAATGTATTTCCGGGGTGTTGCGGCCTTTTTCGGCCCTAAAAACGCCTGTCCCTGCAAGTAGCCCGGCAGGGGAATATTCGCCAGGGAAAGAATCGTTGGTGCCAGATCGACAAAGCTAACAAGCTGGTCATCAGTACTCCCGGCTGGTTTGGAACCATTTACACGAAATTTTTCCGGAATCCGGACAATCATCGGCACGCGCAATCCCCGGTCATACACCTCCCGTTTCACGAAAGGCAGACCGTCGCCGTGGTCGGAATAAAAGAAGATGATGGTGTTGTCGTAGAGTCCGTCCTCCTTGAGTTGCTGCAGGATTGTTCCCACGATGGAATCCATGCGCATGACGTTGGACAAATGCCGGGCGATGTCGTGCCGAACGGTTTTGGTATCGGGATAATACACCGGTACGGTTACGTCTTCTGGCCGAACCAGCAGCGTTTCCCTGTCCCGCGCCCAGATCTGCGACTCGTGCGTGATCACCAGATTAAAAATTGAAAAGAAGGGTTTATGGGCCGGGCGGTTTCGCCAGTGGGCTTTCCGGCTGCTCTCATCCCAAACCGTCACGGGCGGCACAAACTGGTAATCCTGCTTTTCGTTGTTCGTTGTATAATACCCCGATTTTCGCAAATATTCGGGGAAGCAACGCACCTCCTCGGGTAGCACGGCGGAATACGATTTGACCGGCGACGATTTGTGCGGAAATGGATCAGCCTGAAGCGTTCGCATGTGTTGCGTTCCGATCGAGGTCTGGTACATGCCCGTGATGAGAGCCGACCGGCTGGGCGCACACACCCCGGCGGTGGAGTATACCCGCGAATACCGGACTCCTTCGGCCGCCAGCCGATCGAGGTTCGGCGTTTTCACCACCCGATCGCCGAACGCGCCGAGGTGGGGCGACATATCTTCGCAGGTGATCCAGAGTATATTGGGCGATTCGGGCGTTTGGTGGGCCGGGCGCAACACCAGGCCCAAACCAAAAAGGCTGACGAGGACAAACAGAGCAAGGGTCGGGTAGTTTTTCATGGAAGGGAATCAATCAACAATGCAAAATGATAAACGCCAAATGCAAATGTATTCCGCAATTAATGACTTTTACATGTAGCGTTTATCATTTTGCATTGTTGATCAGTAGTGTACGAAGGATGCTTTTTTTTCCACCCTCTTTGGCTATTGGCGTAGAACGATCTTTAGAACGGTTTTTTCTGATGCTGTAACGCGAATGAGGGGTGGTTGGCCGCGTAGCGGACGGATGTTTGTAACGAAAAGACTACCCGGTTCCTCCCGCGTGCCTTTGGGTACGCAACAGGCAGGTGCAGGTGATTGCGTACCCAAAGGCACGCGGGCTTTTTTGATGGCACACTGTGGCTACAAACATCCGTCCGCTACGCGGCCAACCATCCCTCATTTGCGTTAGCATCGACAAGCGTTTGCAAAAATCGTGACCAAAAAAGGGAAGAAAAAAGGGAAGGAAAAACGGTTTACCAATCATTTTAAATCCTTCATACAGTACTGATTGTTGATTCTCAATCAATTCCAATAATCCCTGGAAAAGAAATTTCCCCATCTATAGAAAAACCGGCAAAGGTTCCTTTCTTGCAAACGGAGAGGGACGATCACCAACCTGTAATCAAACACGCAACATGAATTCTTTCTGGAAACTTACCGGCTCCCGCGCCCTGGTGACGGGCGGAACCAAAGGCATTGGCGAAGCGATCGTAAACCAACTGCTGGAACTGGGCGCGGAGGTGTTTATCGTGGCCCGTGATAACGATGTATTGCAGCAAAAACTGGCTGAACACCGGCAGAACGGTTTTTCGGTCGATGGTCTGGCCGCCGACATCAGCCAGCCGGGGGCGGTGCAGCACGTGGCCGAAACCGTCCAAAACCGCTGGGGAAGCCTGGATATCCTAATCAACAACGCCGGTACGAACATCCGAAAACCCACCATCGACTACACAACGGACGAATTCGATATTCTTCTGAACACCAACCTGCGGGCGGGCTACGAACTTTCCAAGGCGGTTTATCCACTCCTAAAAGCGTCGGGAAAAGGCAGTATTGTGTTTGTTTCGTCCGTGTCGGGGCTGACGCACACCAGCAGCGGTTCCATTTACGGCATGACCAAAGCGGCCCTGCACCAACTGGCAAAAAACCTGGCCGTCGAGTGGGCCACGGACGGCATCAGAACCAATGTGGTCGCGCCCTGGTACATCTACACGCCCCTGGCGGCACCGGTGCTGGACAATCCCGAAAAACTGGCAGGAATTCTGAAAAGAACGCCGATGGGTCGCGTCGGAAAAGTAGAAGAAGTAGCCGCCACCGTCGCTTTTCTGTGCCTGCCCGCAGCGGGTTACATCACCGGTCAGACGATTGCGGTGGATGGCGGGATGACGGTCTGGGGGATGTAGTGATGGTAAATAAATAAATACCAGCATGATGCAAAAATAGACCAAAAAGTCTATTTTTGCATCATGCTTACGAAAGCTGAACGAACCAAGCAATTTATTCTGGAAACCGCAGCGCCACTGTTCAATGAAAGAGGTGTCGCTGGTGTTCACATTGACGACGTGCTTGCTGCCACCAAAGTAGCTAAAGGGTGTCTGTATGGCCATTTTGAGAACAAGGAAGACCTTTCAGTTCAGGTCATTGACCTGCTGCTCTCAAAAATGACGGAAAAAATTTTGACTACGATTGGGCAGGCTGATACCGCCAAAGCCAAAATCTTCGCTTTTCTTGACTTGTACACCGATCCCCTGAATACGTACATCCGTGGGGGTTGCCCCATTTTCAACATGGCAGTAGAATCGGATGATACGCACCCGATCATTAAAAAAAAGGTGGCGGCTGTTATCACCAGGGGGCAGGAGATGGCGGTTGCTATCCTGAAACAGGGTATTGAGAATGGGGAATTTTCGACTAAACTTGATCCGGTTGTTTATGCTTTCCACATGGTGGCCGCTGTAGAAGGTGGGGTCATCATGTGCCGAGCAATGAATACCGCTCAACCGATGATCAGTCTGATCAAAAGTTTGAAAGCAGAACTGGAGCGTTATGCTCTATAAAAAAATTTATCACAAAATAGACCAAAAAGTCTAAAATGAATCAGAACTAACTGTAAACCAGCATCCTTCCCATTTCAAAACTAACACCTACTACAGCATGAAAGCTTTTTTCATTGATCGATATAACAAAAAGGAACCCATGCGTTTCGGTGAGATGCCGGAGCCGAAACTGCGGGAAAATGACGTATTGGTTAAAATCCATGCCGCCGGCGTCAATTTGCTGGATTCCAAAATCAAAGTGGGTGAGTTCAAAGCCATGCTCCCCTACAAATTACCACTCATCATGGGCCATGACGTGGCAGGTGTAGTTGTCGAAGTGGGTGTGAAGGTGAAAAATTTCAAGGTTGGCGACAACATCTACGCCCGCCCCGCCGATTACCACATTGGTACGTTTGCCGAATTCATCACCATAGACGAAGCCGACGTCGCCATCATGCCCACATCGCTGTCGATGGAAGAGGCTGCGTCGATTCCACTGGTGGGCTTGACGGCCTGGCAGGCCCTGGTTGAAAAAGGCAACCTGAAAAAAGGTCAAAAAGTGTTCATTCAAGCCGGTTCGGGCGGAGTCGGCACCTTTGCGATCCAACTGGCCAAACACCTGGGCGCAACCGTAGCCACCACCACCAGCGCAGCCAACATTGAACTGGTAAAGAGCCTGGGGGCCGATGTGGTAATCGACTACAAAACACAGGATTTCGAAAGCATCCTCAGCCAGTATGATTTGGTGCTCAACAGCCAGGATGCCGCCACACTGGAGAAATCACTGCGGGTGCTGCGGCCCGGCGGCAAACTCATTTCCATCGCCGGCCCGCCCGATCCTGAATTTGCCAAAGAGATCGGCTTAAACTGGCTATTGAAAATGGTGATGTTCTTCCTGAGTTACGCCACCAAACGCAAAGCAAAAGCCCTCGGCGTGACTTATTCCTTCCTGTTTATGCGAGCCGAGGGAAGCCAGCTTGCCAAAATCACCAGGCTCATCGATGATAAGATGATACGCCCGGTGATGGACAAGGTATTTCCGTTTAATGAGGCCAATGAAGCCCTGGCTTACGTGGAAAGCGGACGGGCCAGGGGCAAGGTTGTCATCAAAGTAACGTAGCCCGCGCGCTTTCCGGCCAAACGACCCTAAACTTTATTTATCCAGAACAACGACGTCGTTGATGAGGTAGCTCCCTTTGTCCGTCGTCAGGTTGTAGACTTGGTCAACCGTGCGAACCGTATTCTGAACGGCGGAAACTTTCCAGGCCGACACCGAGCGGGTGGCGCCATCGAAACGGTAGAGCACGTCGCCGTTGCGCAGGTCACCCAGCTTTTTCGCTCCGGTTGCGGTTTGAATGGGGTGGTTGGCGGTCGCTTCCAGCAAAACCGGCTTGGTCAATGCAGCCGAATTGCTGGCCGAAAGGTCCTGAACCGGCGTCATCCAAACCCCGGCGATGGCCAGATTGGGTTTCGCGTGGATGGTCACTTCCTGCACCCGTGCCGGAACCAGCAGGCGGTTTTTGGCATCGTAAGCCAGCACTTCATCACCGGCTTTTATTTCCGCGATGGCTTTCGTCTGGCGGTCGGTCAGGGTCACAATGGCATCGGCTGGGAAGCAGAAATTGTATTCTTCCTTCTTCTTGTCACCGCCTTCTTCTTTCGCACCACCACCGCCCATCAGCAGGGCCATTTCGCGGGAAAGCACAAAACCGAGCGCCGACATCAGTCCGGCTTCTTTTTCACCCACATACTTCAGATCGTCGATGTAGGCATCCCAGGCCTTGCGGTCGGCACTGGCACCGGGAATCACGAACGGCTTAGTTTCTTTGGTTTTTCCATTTTCATAAATCGCCAGCAAACCCAGTTCTTTGGTATCGGCAGCCGTGAACACTTTGTACAGATAGATTTTCCGGGGAATCCCATCGCTGTAATTGAAGACGTAGGCGGGGCGTTCTTCGTAGCGATCCAGAATGAAATCACCGGATTTGAAGTAAGTATCTTTTTCCAGATTCCCGATTTTAATGGCCTTGACGGCTTTCAGTTGATCCAGCGACATGGAAGCGGTTTGCGCCCAAACGCGGGAAGAAACCAGTTGCGCGACGATCACGCAACAAACCAGAAGACATTGACGAAGTAGGTTAGTTTTCATAGCAGTTCGATATTCAACATTCGTTATTCAATAGTCGATATTTCTTATTTTCTCAGGTAACCCGGTCTTACATTTCTGCCCCTAAATCCCCTAAAGGACGGTCGGCCGCTGCCGGACTTGGACGCGGAATCCTTCGGATGCTAAAAGTCCGGCAGCGGCCGACCGTCCTTCAGGGGATTTAGGGGCATCAAATTATTTCTTCGTGTACTCGCCAACACGAGCATGCAGCGAATCGACCACGCGCCGGGCGGAGGTGAACGCTCCCGCCATCCAGGCCGTCAGGTACGTGGTATGCTCCCCGGCAAAGTAGATGTTCCCATCTGGTTCGAGCAGCGACGGATAGTACTTTTTCCGTACGGCATCGTCATACAGCGCCCAGCCGCCTTCATTGTGCGGGATTTTTTGCCAGGCCAGCGAAAACGAATTTTCAAACTCCTGCGGGTACTGCGGATGAAGTTTATAGCCCTGCTCCAGCGCCATTTTTTCGCGGGCGGCCAGCGACATATCCCCCACGGCACCCGCCCGGGTATAGAAATTATAATACCCGATCAAGACGCCTTTCTTACCCATCAGACCGAACGATGGATACCAGATCTGGTTGATATCCATGTTGGTACGGGAAATTCCGCCGTAAATCGCATCGTCTTCTTCCCAAAACCGCCGTTTGAATTGCAGACCGATTTTACCGGTTTTCATATAGGGAATAAAATCCGCCGACCGTTTGACCATCGGTGACAGATCGGACTCAATCTTTTTCAGGATGGGCAGCGGCAGCGTACAGACGCAGAATTCCGCCGTTAGCTCGGTCGGTTTGCCATCTTTCTGATAAACCACCCGAACGCCATTCTCTGTTTTTCGCAGCTCTTTCACCGGCGCATTGAACTGGATTTTTCCGGCCAGCTTTTTTTCCAATGCCTTCGGAATGGCATCCATTCCGCCCACGGGTTGCAACAGCGTCGAATGCTGCTCGAACGTGTAATCGCCATTGTTGTAAAAAACCGGTTGCATGTAGCCCGAACGCAGGTATTCCGTCAGGCCGTACGGGTCTTCGAGATCACCGGGCATCGAACCCGCACCGGGCATGGTTTTGTAGCCCCGGCGGTTGGTGCCTTTATAGAGCTTGCCGGTATTCAAATCCCCTTCATTTTTCAGAAAGTCGATCAGCTTTTCAACGTCTTCTTTCGTCAACTGCTGGTCGAGCGAAGATTGATCCAGGGCTTTCGCCAGCAACTCGCTCGTGTAGCCACGCAGGTCACTGTGGTATTCCCGGATGCGCATCCGTTTGTTGGCCAGCGCGCCCGTACCGCCGTCGTTGTAGAGCCAGGCCGATTCGTTGGAGCCATTGAAAATTTCTAGCGGCACGCCCAGTTCACGGCAATAGTGCAACGTCAGTTGATGGTTGTGGGGAATCCGGGCGGCTCCGCCGTTAAAGTATTGACCGTCAACGAACTTGCAAACCTGTTCGGTGCCGCCAATTTCTGTTTCCTTCGTTCCTCCGCGAACCGTCCAGACCCGGCCACCGGAACGGCCGCGGGCTTCGAGCACCGTGCAGTCGTAGCCTAGTTTGCCAAGTTCGTAGGCCGTGGTCAAACCGGCCAAACCCGCCCCCAGAATCACCACTTTGCGGGCTTTTCCCTCTTTCAGGCCATTGGCCGGCAAATCAAACGCTTCGGCGGGAGCCGGTTTCAGCAGTCCCCAGGCCAGCAAGCTAGCATAGGTCGCTCCGGTTGATTCAATAAAATTACGTCGGGTCATTCTGAATCAGTTAAAAGTTAAGAATTAAAAGTTAAGAGTTAAAAAAACTGACCGGCAGTCAAACGCGTCAGCCAACCGCGCAGGGCGGCCTACTTTTAATTTTTAACTTTTAACTCTTAACTCTATCAGGCAATTTTCTTAAAGACATCCATAAACATCCCCATTTCGTCGACCGTGCCGATGCTGACACGGCAGTAGGGCTGGGCGTTGTGTTCGCGGGTTGAGGTCAGAATGCCGTTGCCAAACATCTCCTTTTCGAAGGTTTTAGTTTTCATCCGAATCGGGAACAACACGAAGTTGGCATACGAGGGAACGTATTCGTAGCCCTTCTCTTTCAGGCCTTTATAGAGCAATTCGCGGGCTTTGTCGTTTTCGGTGCGGCAGAAGTTCTGCCATTCCAGATCCTGGTAGCTGGCAATTCCGGCTTTCAGGGTGGTAACACTCGGGTTCCAT
The DNA here is from genome assembly GCF_003334855.1 of Larkinella punicea. Taxonomy (GTDB): domain Bacteria; phylum Bacteroidota; class Bacteroidia; order Cytophagales; family Spirosomataceae; genus Larkinella; species Larkinella punicea. The sequence goes on along the minus strand of NZ_QOWE01000006.1, from coordinate 312,946 downwards.
TCACCCCGGGAATAGTTCTGGAGTTCGATCAGGAATTTTTCGGGACCGATGGCGTAGCCCAACCGCAAACCGGCAAAACCGTGGATTTTGGAGAACGTCCGGGTCAGGAACACGTTGTGTCCTTCGGCCACGAGCTTCGGCAGGGCCGGGCGGTCTTCGGGTTTCAGAAAATCGATGTAGGCTTCATCGATGAAGACGGGGAGTTTCGGCGAAACCTCTTTGCAGAAAGCCACCAGTTCGGCCGCCGGAACCACCGTGCCGGTCGGATTATTGGGGTTGCAAATGTAGACAAGCTTCGTATCCGGCGTGATTTTAGCCTTCATAGCCGCCAGGTCGTAGCGGTATTCTTTCGTCAGCGGAACGGCTTCAATTTTGGCACCGAACTTCTTCGCGCATCCCAGAAAATCGTCGTAGGTAAACTGGCTGGTCAGGATGGTTCCGCCTGCGCCTTTGGCCGCGCTACCGGTAAAATAAACCGCCATCGCCGTCAGCAATTCCGACGACCCGGCCGAGAGCATGATGTTTTCGGGTTTAACCCCTTCGCGGGCGGCAATCAGTTGTTTCAATTCCTGGCCTTCGAACATCGCATACCGGTTGCTGGTTTCGACGGCCTTCAGAATGGCCTCTTTGGCTTTTGAGGAAATTCCGTGGGGGTTTTCGTTGAACGCAATGCGGGCCTTCAGCTTCGGCATTTCCCGGCCCAGTTGAGCAAACTCATTGATGAGTGTTTGTTCATGCAGGGCATTGGCGGCAACCGGGTTCCATACCTCCCGACCCAGAGAAGTCCGGCTCAGGGATAATCCGGCGGTGAACAGCGCACCGGTGCGTAACAAATTCCTGCGGGTGATGGGGTGATCCATGATTTCGTAGAGTTGGTAAGTTTTTGTACTAAACTACGATAAGATTTTATTATTTCCGAATAAAGCCAAATCCAATTTCGTTATTTCAAAAATAGTCAAAATTTCTAAAATGCTTTCTGAATGAAAGTAGATTTATATTCTTTTTATAATTATTCCTACTTATTAATTAAAAATCAAACTTGTTTTGTCAGAATAATTATAAAATCATCATAAATTGGTTCATAATTAAACTTCTAGTATTTCGGCTGTTGAAGCCTCAAAATACGTAATTTCCCCAAAAAAGTGCGTAGAAAGATTTAGTACCGCAAGATGAATAATGCCGAATATTTGATATACTTACTGCCTACTCGAAAAGCGTATCCACCGACCCGGTTTTCAGCTACACAACCTAAAATTTTCCGGAATGAAACTTACGATTCAGGATTTGAATAAGACCTATTCAAATGGGGTCAAAGCCCTGCACGACGTTACCCTGACCATCCCGCAGGGCATGTTTGGGCTGTTGGGGCCGAATGGCGCGGGCAAGTCCTCACTGATGCGCACCATCGCCACTCTGCAGGAAGCCGACAGCGGCCAGATTCTGCTGGAAGACACCCCCATGGGTACCATCGATGTGATTCGCCAGAAAGACAGCATCCGGCGGGTTCTTGGGTATCTGCCGCAGGAATTTGGCGTCTATCCGAAAGTGTCGGCCGAAACCATGCTCGACCACATCGCCAGCCTGAAAGGTATCAGCAACAGCCGGGAACGCAAACTGATCGTCGATGCCCTGCTCGAAAAAGTCAATCTATCCCACGTTAAAAAGAAGAATTTAGGCACGTTTTCGGGCGGGATGAAACAGCGGTTTGGCATCGCCCAGGCCCTGATTGGCAACCCCAGCCTGATTATTGTCGATGAACCCACCGCCGGTCTGGACCCCGCCGAGCGCAACCGCTTCCACAACCTGCTGTCGGAAATCGGTGAAAATACCGTCGTCATTCTCTCCACCCACATCGTGGAAGACGTCACCAACCTTTGCTCCGACATGGCCATCATCAGCCTCGGCAACGTCATCGCCCAGGGACACCCCGCCGACCTCGTGGCCGCCATTCAGGGAAAAATCTGGCGCAAAATCATCGAAAAACCCGAACTGGACAATTACAAGGCCAACCACCAGGTCATTTCGACGCAACTCAAGGGCGGAAGAACCCAGATTCACATTTACAGCGACAGTCCGCAACTCGGTTTTGATCCCGTCGAAGCCGACCTGGAAGACGTCTACTTCTCCAAAATCACCAGCCATCAGGAGTTAAGAGTGATGAGTTAAGAGTTAAAAATTAAAAGTTAAAAATAAATGCGTTAGCCGACGTAATGGGCGGCTCCGTCATAACTCTTCATTCTTAACTCTTAATTCTTAACTCCTTATGTTTTGGAACATCTTTACGTTTGAACTGAAGTATCGACTGAAGCGTCCGGCCACGTATTTATACGGCCTGCTCCTGTTTTTATACGCCTTTCTGATCCTGATTTACGGCAACGGCCCGGCTTCCGAAAAAGCGAATGTCAACTCGCCCTACGCCATTTCGTACCTGCTGATTCTCATGAGTGTTTTCGCCACCATGATGAGTTCGGCAGTGATGGGCGTGCCGGTGTACCGCGACATCGAACACAACACCCGCTCCTACTTCTTCTCCTACCCCATTAGCGAACGCGGCTACCTGCTGGGGCGGTATCTGGGTTCGTTTCTCATCCTGATCGCCATCATGAGCTGCGCCTGCGTCGGTATCGTGCTGGGGTCGCTGCTGGGGCCGGTATTGAACCTGGCCGACAACGTGGAACGCTACGGCCCGATCCGGCTGTGGGATTACGTGCAACCGATGCTGGTTTTCGTGATTCCGACGGTCTTTTTCACGGGAAGCCTGTTTTTCAGCCTGGTGGCGCTGACCCGCAATGTGTTTGTGACCTATGCCGGGAGTCTGCTGCTGTTCATCGGTTATTTGCTGGGCATCACGCTGGCGTCGGATCTGGAAAACAAGGACATCGTCGATCTACTCGATCCTTTTGCGCTCAATACGTTCACGAACGCGACCAAATACTGGACACCCGCTGAGCAGAACGAACTCCACGCCGGGCTGGAAGGCAATGTGCTGCTGAACCGGTTGTTGTGGGGCGGAATTGGGTTGGTGACGCTGCTCTACACGGTATTTCGGTTTGATTTTCAGCGGTTTCTGGCCATCAAACTGGGTAAGAAATCGAAAACCGACGGGGTTACGGAAAAAGCAAAACCGCTCGCTACGCTGCCCGTGGCCGAGAAAATCTATTCCACCAAGGCCTATCTCACGCACCTGTTCCGGTTAACGAAGCTGGAATTCGGCAACATCATCAAAGACGTTTATTTTCTGGTCATTTTGATGGGTGGCGTGTTGTTTCTGTTTCTGGATGGCTGGTTTGCCGACCAGATTATGGGAACGCGGTCGCTGCCGACGACTTATTACATGATTGAGGTAAAGGACTTCGATTACATTCTGTTTGTCTTTATTCTCATTATTTTCTACACCGGCGAGAGCGTTCACCGCGACAAAGCCGTCCATTTCGACAACATTGCCGACGCGCTACCCGTCCCGAACTGGGTGACCTACGGATCGAAGTTTCTGGCACTGGTCGGCATCTGTTTTCTGCTGGTCAATCTGGTGATTGTCAGTGGCGTGTTGAACCAAACCGTCAAAGGTTATTTCCAGTATGACTTCAACCAGTACTTTACCGATCTCTACCTGATCGAGTTTCCCGAATACCTGCAACTGCTGATGCTGGCTTTTTTTGTCCACATCATGGTCAACAGCAAGTTTACGGGCCACATCATCACGATCGGAATCTGGGTGGTATTGATCGCGCTGCGGAATTTTGCGGAACTGGACTATAACCTGTTTTTCTACAGTTACACGCCCGGCTACCGGATTTCGGACATGAACGGTTTCGGGCATTTTCTGAAACCGCTGCTCTGGTTCAATCTCTATTGGCTGGCGTTTGGTTTTGCGCTGTTGATTGTCGGCAATCTGTTCTGGAACCGGGGTTCTGAAGGCGACCTGAAAACCCGCTGGCGATTGGCCAAACTGCGGTTCACCCGCTTGCCGATGATGGCACTGGTCGTTTGTCTGCTCATCTTTGTGGGTTCCGGCATCTGGATTTACTACAACGTGAGCGTGCTGAACAAGTACCAGACCGCCGACGAAACCCGGGAATTGCAGGCCGAGTACGAGAAAAAATACAGCCGCTACGAACGCGTCGCGCACCCGAAAATCACGGATTTAAAAGTAAAAATCGACCTCGTACCGGAAGAACGACGCGTGACGGCTAACGGTATTTTCACGATCGTCAACAAAACCGCCCGCCCGCTCGATTCGCTGCACCTGCTGTTCAGTTCGCCGGAATACAATCATCCGAAAACCAAAACGCTGCTGATCGACGGCAAAGACCCGAAAATCCTGCTGAAAGACACGGTGTTCCGGTATTACATTTACCAACTGCCCCGAACCCTCCAGCCCGGCGATACGGCCCGCATGGAAATCACGATTACGGCCCAACCCAAAGGATTCACCAACAGCGGTTTGAACCGGGAACTGGTCTACAACGGCACATTTTTCGATACGGGCATTTTTCCAACCTTTGGCTACAACCCCAACGGGGAGCTGACCAGCGATAAATACCGCAAAAAATTCGGTTTGCCCATCAAGCAATACCAGCAGCCGCCCTACACCGACGCCTGGGGCCGCAGCAATTTTCTGTTTACGCAGGACGGCGACTGGATTACGTTTGAAGGCACCGTTAGCACCGCGCCCGACCAGATTGCGATCATGCCGGGGTATCTGCAAAAGGAATGGTCGGCCAACGGGCGCAAGTATTACCAGTATAAAATGGATGCGCCCATCGCCTATTTCATGAACGTCAGTTCGGCCCGCTACGCCGTCAAACGCGATGTCTGGAAAGGCCCGGATGGAAAAACCGTCAACATCGAAGTGTATCACCACCCGGCGCATGGCCTGAACATCGACCGGTACGTGAATTCGGTGAAGGCATCAATGGATTACTACAACCAGTATTTCAGCCCGTATCAGTTCCGGCAAATGCGGATCATGGAGTTTCCGCGCTACGCCGGTTTTGCGCAGTCGTTTCCGAATACCGTGCCCTATGCCGAGAGTTTCGGCTGGGTGGGCGACTTCCGCGATCCGGACAAAACCGACTATGCCTATTACGTGACCGCGCACGAAGTAGCGCACCAGTGGTGGGGCCATCAGGTGATGCCGAGCAACACGCGGGGCGCCAACCAGATTTCGGAGTCGATGGCGGAATATGCCTCGCTGATGGTGCTGAAAAAGACCTACGGCGACAACATCATGCAGTCGCGTCTGAAATACAGCCTCGACCGGTATTTGCGCGGGCGGTCGTCGGAAGACAAGTTTGAGGAAACGCTGCTCGACAACGATACGCGGGCGTACGTCTGGTACGACAAAGGCTCTGTGGTGCTGTTTGCCTTGCAGGATTACATCGGCGAAGAACGGCTCAACCGCGCTTTCCGGGACTATGTGGAGAAAGATGCCTTCCAGCAAAAAGCGCCTTTCACGACCAGCCGCGACTGGTATAGCTACATCAAAGCCGCCACGCCCGACTCCCTGCACTACTTCCTGACCGACAATTTCGAGAAAATCACGCTCTACGAAAACCGCATCACGGAAGCCAAAGCCGAACCGCTGAAAAACGATCAATACAAAGTGACGATGACCGTGCAGACCAAAAAGCTGTATTACGACAAGGCGGGGAAAGAAACCGGCGTGGGCAAAGCCAAAGACCTGATCGAGATCGGGATTTTTGCGGCTGATGCGAAAAACAAGAAGGGAATGACGGAAAAAGTGCCGCTCTATCTGAAAAAACAGTGGTTAGCGCCGGGGGTTCATAAACTGGAATTCGTGGTGAAAGGCAAACCCGCCAAAGCCGGCATCGATCCGTACAACAAGCTGATCGACCGGGTGTCGGACGACAATGTGAAGCCAGTGGATTAAGTTTAGAAGAAAAAAGGTTGTATCGCAGAGTTAAGCGGAGGAGAATGAGTTAAGCAGAGTTTTTTCTCCGCTCAACTCATTCTCCTCCGCTTAACTCCGCGATACAACTCTTTTCAATACAGCCTTTCTGTCCGGCAATCTAAAATCACGCCAGTGATCTGAGCCGGTAAAATATACAATTGAATGCCTGAATTATGCACTTCAGCGTGCTTCCTCTATAGTGCTGGTTGTTTTGGAATCTACTTTACAGATTCAATCTTTTTATTCACCAAACAACAAAAGCATGAGGAAACTAAATCAGCGTTTTCGAACCGGATTCCTGCATTCACTGCACTGGTTTTTTGCCGGATGGCTGGCCATTTCGGTGGCCGGAGCCCAGTCCATCAGCAAACAGATCATCGTCGACCAGTTTGGCTGGCGACCGTCGGCGAAGAAAATCGTCGTGTTTGCCAACCCGGTCAATGGCCAGAACAACGGCTCACCCTACACTCCGGGCAGTCAGTTTCAGATTCGTCGCTCGTCTGACAATTCAACGGTATTGACGGGAAACGTAACCATCTGGAACAACGGAAACCTCCACACCGACTCGGGTGACAAAGCGTGGCACGGCGATTTTTCGAGCCTGACCACACCCGGCCTGTATTACGTCTACGACCCGGCGAACAACCTGCGTTCGTACGAATTTGAGGTGCGTGATGACATCTACGCGGCCGCCCTGAAGGCATCGGCCCGGACGTTTTATTACCAGCGGTCCGGCACGGCCATCCCGGCTCAGCACGGCGGCAACTGGACCCACGGCCCGGCCCACACGCAGGACGCCAACGCCCTCTTGTACACCACCTCGGCCCAGGCCGGAACGCAACGGAACGTGACCGGGGGCTGGTACTATGCCGGTGACTACAACAAGTACATCCCGTTTCTGAGCAGCACGATGTGGAACCTCATGGTCGGTTATGAACTCCGGCCCGCGGCTTTTCCTGACAACACCAACATTCCGGAGTCGGGCAACGGCGTTCCGGACCTGCTGGACGAGCTAAAGTGGGAGTTGGACTGGATGCTGCGGATGCAGGCCGACAACGGCGGGGTTCACAGCCGGGTGACGGTGACAAGCTATGACAACGGTTCCGACGATCCGGCGACGGACGTTCAGCCCCGGTATTACACGGCGATAACCACCTGGTCGACAGCGACCTTTGCCGCCATCACCGCCCATGCCGCCCGGCTGTACGGGAATTACGGTGGTCAGTATCCGGGCTATGTCAACACCCTGCGCGCGGCTTCGGAAAAAGCCTGGACCTACCTGGAAGCCAACCCAACGATGCTGCCCGCTTCAGGAACCGACGGCGCTTCAACGGCGGCTGCCGATGCGGGTTCCAACGCCAACGACGACAAACGCCGGCGGGTTGCGGCTGCGGCCGAGCTGTTTGCCACCACCGGAACCGCCAAATACAAATCGTATTTCGATGCCCATTACAACGACGTAAACGGCACGAGTGAAAACGGTTTTCATCCGTTCTCGAACGGCAATCTGGATGCGTCGCTGTGCTGGGAACTCAACCGGGCCTACTACGTCTACGCCAAGGCTTCCGGCGCGACGTCCGCCGTTGTCACGGCGATCAGGGACAAGTTCAAAAGTACGATGGACTGGCCCCTTGAATCGTATCATACGCAGAAAAGCGACCCCTACCTGGGTTTCATGTGGACCGGCCACTATTCCTGGGGCTCCAATTTGCAAAAGGCCCTGTGGGCGATTCTTCCCATTCTGGCGGTCGATCTGAATGTCAATCCTGCCAAAAATGCGCTCTACCAGGAAATTGCGGAAGAATATCTGCATTATTTCCACGGACGCAACCCGCTCTCCTGGACCTACCTCAGCAATATGGGCAGCAGGGGCGCGAATGCCGGGGCAGAAAACAGCGTCGATGAGTTTTACCACAGTTGGTTCCGCGATGGTTCGGCGCGCTACGACGGGGCGTCGTCGCAATTCGGACCGGCACCCGGTTTTCTGGTGGGTGGCCCCAACGTGTACTACGGCGGTTCGTCGGCTCCTCCGAAAAACCAACCAGCCATGAAGGCATACCGCAACTGGAACACCAGCTACCCGGAACCCTCGTGGGAAATCACGGAACCAGCCATCTACAACCAGGCGGGGTACACATTTCTGGTGGCGTATTTCACCAGCCCGGGCGGAACAACGCCCCCACCGGTGATTTCAGCGTCGAGCAATAGCCCGGTTTGCAGCGGCCAAACCATCAATCTGGCCGTGGCCAACGCCCCGACGGGGGCCACTTTCCAGTGGAGCGGACCGAACGGTTTTACCGCAACGGTAGCGAATCCGACCCTCCCCAATGCCGGGACAGCCGCTTCCGGGACGTACTCGCTGACGGTGACGCCTTCCGGTGGAACGGCGCAAATGGTGACGACCACCGTCATTGTCAACGCCCTGCCCCCGGCGACGGCGACGAGCAACACCCCCCTTGCGGCTGGTCAGACGCTGAATCTAACAGCCGCCGGAGCCGGCAACGGAGCGAGTTACAGTTGGAAAGGCCCGAATGCGTTTGTCAGCACCCTCCAAAACCCGTCCATTGCGAACGTCACGACCACAGTCGCCGGAACGTATACACTGACCGTTGGACGAAATGGCTGCCAGGCAACGACGACGACCGTGGTGTCCGTAACGGGAACCAATCCAGGCCCGGAACCGTCTTCGCTCATCATTTACGACGATGCCCTCAAAACCGGCTGGGTCGACTGGTCGTGGAGCATGACCCGTAATTACAACGCGACCTCGCCGGTTTACAGCGGAACCAAATCGCTTTCTCTCCAGAACACGGCGGGTTGGGGAGCGTTGTATCTCCATGCCGAAACGGCGGTTTCGTTGAGTACATACCCGAGCCTGAAGTTTTGGGTCCACGGTGGCCCCAACGCCGGACAGCGAATGCAGGTGGTGATCAACAGCAGCGGATCGTATGAATTTACGCCCAAAGCAAACCAGTGGACCCTGGTCACCGTGCCCTTCTCGGCCGTCGGAAACCCATCGACTTTGCGGGATATTTTCATTCAGGACGTTACGAATAACGCTCAGGCTGCGATTTACATCGACCAGTTGCACCTGGTTTCGTCCGGCAGTACCACGCCCCCGCCGACGGACCCGGCACCGGGCGGTTTGCTGATTTACGACGACGCCCTGAAAACGGGCTGGCTCGACTGGTCGTGGAGTATTTCGCGGAATTACGCCAACGGCACCCCGGTGAAAGCCGGCAGCAAATCGCTGGCGTTGCAGTATACCGGTGGATGGGGCGGTTTATACCTCCATCCCGAACCCGCCGTTCCGCTGGCTTCGTATGCCCGGCTTCAGTTCTGGGTACACGGCGGCCCCACGGGCGGGCAGCAGTTCAAGGTGACGCTCAATGGCAGTTCGCAGGGCTACACGGTTCAGCCAACGGCCAACGCCTGGACGCTGGTGACCATCCCCCTCACGAACCTGGGCAGTCCGGCTACCCTGAAAGACCTCTATTTTCAGGATACGGGCGGAGCGACCAACTCGGTTTTCTACGTGGACAATCTTCAGCTTTCAGCGGCTTCTTCGGCCCGGCTGGCTACGGCGGAACCCGACGGCAAACCGGTGGTGCGGGTGTATCCGAACCCGGTCGACCGGCAACAAACAACCGTTAGGGTGTCGTTGAGCGGTTTTCGGCCGAATGAGGCTGTCGAGCTGAAACTGACCGATTTGCAGGGACGCGTCCTTCGGCAACGGCCAGTGACGGTTTCAACGACGGAGTATGCGTTCCCGGTGGGTCAACTGGCGCCGGGGAACTACCTGATTTCGGTGCAGGGTGAAACGACACTGATCACCAAAAAGGTTGTGGTCGAGTAAGGACCGAGCCTACTGCCTACTGAACGGGAGCAAACGACGGCTTGCTCCCGTTTTTTGCTCCAACGCATTCCGTATAAGAGATGATTCCTGACCGACAGAACGGTTTAATGGTTTCCATAAAATGAAGGACCTGAATAGAACAGGGTGACAGGGGTGGTTACCGATCACAAGATAGGCGATGATTCGTTTGGTTTTGTTGCTTCAATTCCATAGAATCGGAGATCTGTTCATCAGCATCCAACCTCATTCACACAAAACCGTGAAAACTTTTTTCCTGCTTCTGCTTCTTTCCACAACGGTTTTTTCACAACCAGCCACCAAACCGCGCGCCCGCGACCTCGGCATTCCGCTGAACGGCAAACCGGGGCCATTCAACGCAATCACCGACGTTCCCGGTGTGCTGGTGGGGTATAAAACCCGGATTGAGGGCAACGGAAAATGGGTGTTGGGGAAAGGACCGATCCGAACCGGTGTCACGGTGGTGCTGCCAACCGGGAAAACCGGCCGGACTTACCCGGCGGGTTACTTCATTTTCAACGGCGACGGCGAAATGACCGGCCTTCCCTACCTCCACGACTACGGCACCGGTTTCGGGCCGGTCGGCATCACCAACACCAACAGTGTCGGGGTGGTTCGCGACGCCATCGGGGCGTGGTGTCACCAGCAGTTTTCGACCAAAAAGGCACTTGATTTTTCATTCGGTTTACCCCTGGTCGGCGAAACCTGGGACGGGTTGCTGAACGACATCAACGGCTTGCACATCCAGAAAGAACATGTCTTCCAGGCGCTGGAAAGTGCGACTTCGGGGGCGGTTTCGGAAGGCAACGTCGGCGGAGGAACGGGCATGGTTTGCTACGGTTTTAAGGGTGGAACCGGCACGGCCTCCCGGATGATTCGGATTGGCAATCAGGACTATACGGTCGGTGTGTTGGTGCAGGCCAACTTTGGTCGGCGCGACGATCTGATGATGGCGGGGGTGCCAGTCGGGAAAGAAGTGACGGATTTGATGCCGGTGATCAATGAAAAAGACGGCTCGATCATCGCCATCGTTGGAACCGACGTGCCACTCGTTTCCTCCCAACTGAATCTGGTAGCCAAACGGGTGACGTTGGGCATTGCCCGCACCGGAACCTACGGCACCAACAGCTCGGGTGATATTTTCATGGCCTTCTCCACGCAGAAAGCCACGTATGATGCCGACACCAAAACGACTACGTACCGATCCGTGGATAAATCCAGTCTGGATGCGGTTTTTAAAGCCACCGTTGAAGCCACGGAAGAAGCCATTCTGAATGCGCTGCTGGCGGCCGAAACGATGGAAGGCATCGATCACCACAAAGTATACGGCCTACCCCACGACCGGCTGAAAGCGGTTCTGAAAAAGTATAACCGGCTGAATGAACAAAAGTAGCTTCCTTTTAAACATTGAATGTTAAATGTAAAATGATGAATGCTGAATGTAAAAATGTTGGCATTGAATACTTTTACATTTCGCGTTACTCATGCCCACGGAGGCTCGTCCGATCCTTTTTTACAGCTATTTAGAAGGGAAGAGACGCTTTTTCTCGATTGTACCCTATGATTTCACGGGAGCGATCACGTATTATAGCCGCCACATTCCGCTTGAAGAGATCGAATCCATTACCGAACTTCCGCTGATTGTCCGTAACAAACTACACAGCGACGGAAAGCGGTTTTGAAAAGGCGGTTTTACGAATGCCGCTTCATGACGTCTTTAATTAACCGATCGGCTTGGGAAGAGCCTAAACCATACTGAATCGAAAGGGCTTTTTTCAGAGCGTGGTTCAGAATGGCCATTACGCGCGAATATTTGTTCATTTCTTCCAGAAACTTCATAGATTCTACGCTTTCTGTCATTACCTCATCATAACTCAGAAAACCCGTTTGGCTTTTTCTTACCGGCGCGGACTCCTGGTGTCGTGCTTCACTGACGGTGTTGTGGGCTTTCCACAATTTGGCGAGGCTGGTAAATTCACTCCGAAAGCCGGGGTTGTTATAGACTTCTTCCACGAGTTCACGGTGTGCCGACAACAGAGCCTGTACGGTCTCATCATCTGATAAATCCCGATACCGCCACTCTTTTGATTTTTCCTCCTTTATCGACGCCAGGCGACTTTGATACGCTATTTTGAACAGGTTTAGGAGTAAAATATAGTCTTTTTCGATAGCACTTTCGGTTATATTTAATCGCACACGTGATAACCGATGGCCACGCAACACAACACAGGACTGGTAGTCTTCCCCCAAAGCACTGGCAACGAGGGCTTGCTCAATATCGGTGTCGACCAGTTTTGACGGGTCAATTAGATGATAAAGCTCAAAGATCCGCTTCATTTTCAGGTCTTCGTCCAGTTGACTGAAATGCGCCAGCAGTTCGTCATGCGAAAGAACTCCCTGCCCGAATCGGACGATCGCTATCTCCTCTTCCAATGTCATGGCGATGAATCTTTATACTCTTTTATGTTTTCTACAAGGATAAATATAGTTTTTTTATGCGAACTTGTTTGCTCTTGGCTCTTTCGGTTTCTATCCCCATTTTTTTTAACCCATGCAAATCATCATTACCGGCGGGGCCGGTTTTCTGGGTCAGCGGCTGGCCAAAGCACTCCTGAACAGTTCGCTGGTTTTTGAAGAATTGCTCCTGGTCGATCTCATTCTACCAACGAATCCGGGAAACGACGATCGGGTGCGTTGTCTGCAGATCAATCTGTCGGCAGAAGGCGCAGCCAAAAGCATTGTGACGTCCAGAACCGGGCTTCTATTTCACCTCGCAGCGGTGGTGAGCAGTCAGGCCGAAAAGGAGTTCGATCTGGGTTGGAGCGTAAATCTCGACAGTTCCCGGCATCTGCTGGAAGCCTGCCGCCACCAACAGCCGGGCATCCGGTTTGTGTTTGCCAGCGGTTTTGCCGTCTACGGCGGGGAACTCCCGGCGGTGGTCGATGAAAGGACCGTCATTACGCCCCGGTCTTCATACGGCATTCAGAAAGCCATTGTGGAGTTGCTGGTCAATGATTACAGCCGGAAAAATTTTGTCGATGGAAGGGTGCTGCGGTTGCCCACAATTTGTGTCCGGCCCGGCCGACCGAATCAGGCGGCCTCTTCGTTTGTCAGCAGCATCATTCGGGAACCTATTCACGGCGAAACCGCCATTTGCCCGGTTTCGCCAGATCTGACCGTGCTGGTGTCCAGCCCGAACACGATCATTCGCAACATCCTGCATGGGGCTACGCTGGAAAGCACCGCCTTCGGCGACTGGCGGACGGTCAACCTGCCCGGTATTTCGGTTACCATCCGGGAAATGCTCGACTCTCTGGGGCGGCATACGGATCGGAAAACCGCAAACCGGGTCGAGTTCCGGCCCGATCCCGCCGTTCACGCCATTGTGAGCAGTTGGCCAACCGCCGTCGACAACACCCGGTCTCTTCAGCTTGGCTTTTCGGCAGATGGAGATTTTGATGGGTTTGTCAGGCAGTTTCTGGCGGAGGAATAGAGACTTAGAAAAGTCTTTACTTCTTCTTTTTCCGCTTCTTCCGCCCCAACTGCAGTTCCTCCGCTTCCTTCATCAACGCTTTCAGATCAAACTGCGCGCCTTTGCTGGCATCGACGGTTTCCTGGTAGTCGATCTGGTCGATCTGGGCGACGCGGATGGGTTTGTCCAGAAAGGTTTCAATTTCGTCGAGGATCGGTTTTTCTTCGGGGCTGCAAAAGGAGAATGCCTGGCCTTTCTGGGTTCCCCGACCCGTCCGGCCCACACGGTGGACGTAGTTTTCGGGTTGCTCGGGCAGATCGTAATTGACGACGTAATCCACGTTGGCGATGTCGATGCCGCGCGCGCTGATGTCGGTGGCAATCAAGACCTTAACCTCTCCGCTTCGGAACTGATTCATGACCATCAGGCGGTCTTTCTGCTCCTTGTCGCCGTGAATGGTTTCGCTCTTGATCCCAACGCGTTCCAGGGCTTTCAACACCCGCTCCGCCCGGACTTTCGTACGGACAAACACCAGAATTTTGCTGTCGGGATGCTCCTGAATCAGTCGTTCCAGAAAAAACCGCTTGTCGTCCATCCCGACAAAAGCCACGGAATGGTCGATATTTTTAGCTACCGGATCTTTGGGCGAAATCTGAATCCGGATGGCATTATGCACCAGCGAATAGGCTAACTTCTTGATTTTCTCATTGATCGTGGCCGAAAAAAACAGCGTTTGCCGCTTGCGGGGCAGGAATTTCATCAAATCCTGAATGTCTTTGATAAACCCCAGGTCGAGCATGTGATCGGCTTCGTCCAGAATCAGGATTTCAACCCGCTGCAACCGAATGTAGCCCTGACTCACCAGATCGAACATCCGGCCCGGCGTCGCAATCAGAATGTCGATGCCCGCTTCCAACTGCGCGATCTGCGGCCCCTGCTCCACCCCACCAAACACACAGAACACTTTCAGGTTCATGTGCCGGGAAATCTGCTCGAACACCCCGGCGATTTGCAACGCCAGCTCGCGGGTTGGCACCATTACCAGACACTTGATGCCCTCCGCCCTTTTCTGCTTTTTCCGTTCATGCAACATACTGACGACCGGAATGGCAAAAGCCGCCGTTTTTCCGGTGCCGGTTTGGGCAATCGCCAGCACGTCTTCGCCCTTCAGAATCGGCGGTATCGATTTAAACTGAATGTCGGTCGGTTTTTTGAAGCCCAACCCTTCCAGATTCCGCTTGATTTCGGGGGCAATATAATAATCGTCGAATTTCATGGTGGTGTACGCTGGACTCCGGAATGTGGTTGGTCACGTCCAATGCGAGTGCGAATTAGTAGAATATTCCTGAAAAACCGTTCCAACCCTTTTGACTTCCCGTGAGTCATCTTTCAAAAACAACAGATACTGGATGAATAAGTTTCCTCACTACGGAATCCTGACCGGAACAGTGGTCTGGCTGGCGGGCCTGTTGATGGCCGGTTGCCAGACCACCGACCGCGTTGCGCCCCTGGCCGAAAAAGATTCGGTCGTTCTTTATACCACCGGCCAACTGCTCGACCTGCAGGCCCATCGCTACGTGGCGGTTTACTGGGAACAGGACAACATGCACCGCCTGGAACTCGGATCGGCGCGGGAAACCGGCTGCTACGGACTGCAAAAGCAGGGCAACGACCTGTATATTGTTGGGTATTACGTCGATCCGGCGGACGAGCGGGTGAAACCGTGTTATTGGAAGAACGGCCACAAAATTGATCTGCCCCTTCCCGCCCATCTGGTCTTTGACAAAGCCGGGCTGCGTGACCTCCAGTTTTTTCAGGGTGCGCTGTATTTGCTGGGAAGCATTGATTTACAGCCAGTTATTTGGAAAATAAAAGGAAATTCGGCACCGGAGCTAATTGTTCTGAAAGGATTTCCCTCGGCCGTGGAAGGCGGAGAACTCGGCACGGGAAACCTCGCTCTGCACAACGACCAGCTCTTTATTGGTGGGGTTCAGGTGCTGGAACAGAATGGCGCGTTTGTCGTTCATCCGGGCTACTGGACGATCGATCGGCGCGATTCGGTCCGGTTTCAGGAAATTGACAACCGACCAGTCAAATCACTCTCATTTTACATTCTGCCGTCGGATCAAGGTGTTTTTATAGCCGGTGAACGGAACGACGTCCGGGATCGCTCGGCACCCACCCCGACGATCTGGAAAAACGGCACCCGGTTTCAACTCAGCCAGCCCGTCGATCCGGCATCGCAGCGGCTGCACGAAATGCAAACCGACCGCCAGGGCCATCTCCACCTCAACATTCTCGATTACCGCCGGTTTTTGCCCGTCGCCTGGCGGGTAAGTCCAACCGGCGAAGTGACCGAAACCCTGCTGCCCGTTCCCAACGGAGCCACGCGGGCTTTTTGTCAAAACCTCGCTTTGGTCACCGACACGCCCTACTACAGCGGGACGTATGAACTGGGCGGAAAATACCACGCCTGTTTCTGGATCGGTAACCAGCGCACCGAAATGGAAACTGCTGACGGCAGCTTTCTGACGCTCAACCGGATGATTGCCATTTCGGTAAAACAATAAAAAAAACCACCTCTGCCGCGCGGAGGTGGTTTTCCAGTTTGTCTAATTCTATGGTATTACTCGGCGGGGGTGTTCAAAACCACCGACCGTACGGGTGTGGAAACCGGCTGAGTCGCCACGTTCACCTGTTTGCGAATCGCGCCCTGAGCCGACTTGAATTCCAGTTCGTAGGCACCATCGGCCAGATTTTTCATGTCCAGTTTGGCCGCGTATTTCAATTCTTTTTTCGAAATCGTTTCCTGAAAAATGATTTCTTTTTTGTCGTTTCGCAGCAGAACCATTACCGGCTCCGCGGCTGATTTTACGACGGATACCCGAATCTTGTTTTCAGAAGTCACATAGGCGCTGGCGCCAAAGGGCAGTGCGCTGGGCGTAGTGGGCTCACTCAAAACCGGGGCGCTCAACAGCGCGGTACAGATCAGATTACTCAGGAGATTGAACATGATGTTGTTTACGTTTATGTATTTGTTGTTGTTAAGTATGATTCAAAAGTTGTTGCTTACGTGTTCGGTTAGCTGTATTCCAAACGCCGTGCCAACATCATAACTATCTGATAATCAATAGATAAAAATTATTCTCCAAAAATCAAACTGTACGAAGCCGGACAGTTTCTGTTCGCTGCCGGACAAAGATGTCCGTTTGGCTTTCGCACGGCGATTCTGTAGTTTTGAGTAACCCCAACCAACGCGTTCTTCGATGAAATCAACGCTTACACTTCTGATAACGACCATGCTTCTGACGGATCTCGCGCCAGTGAACGGCCAATCCATTGCGGAAAATCCTTTTTTCACCGCCTACACCACGCCTTTTGGCGTACCGGCCTTCGACAAAATCAAACCGGAACACTTCGAACCGGCTTTTGAAGAAGGCATTAAACAGCAGGCGGCTGACATTGCGAAAATCACCAGCCAGACCCAGGCACCCACCTTTGCCAACACCATCGAAGCCCTGGAAGCGGGCGGTGATCTGCTCAGCCGGGTGAGCACGGTATTTTTCAACCTCAACAGCGCCAACACCAGCGAAACACTGCAAAAAATTGCGCAGACGATTGCGCCGAAACTGGCAAAAAACGGAGACGACATTGCGCTGAATCCGGCCCTGTTCAAGCGGGTAAAAACCGTATACGATCAGCGGAACCAACTCAAACTGACCGGCGAACAACAGCAGTTGCTCGAGAAAATGTACAAGAATTTCGTGCGGGGCGGGGCCGCTTTGACCACCGACAAACAGGATCGGCTGCGGAAAATCAATGAAGAGCTTTCGGTCCTGACCCTGAAATTTGGTCAGAACCTGCTGGCCGAAAACAACGCCTACACGCTGGTAATCGACAAAAAGGAAGACCTCAGCGGTCTGCCCGCGTCGCTCGTTGAAGCGGCTGCCAATGAAGCCAAAAAGCGGAACACCGAGGGCAAGTGGATTTTCACCCTGCAAAACCCGAGTATCATGCCGTTTTTGCAGTATGCCGACAACCGGGCACTCCGCGAGCAGATTTTCCGGGCGTATCTCGAACGCGGCAATCACAACGACGAGCGTGACAACAAGGCACTGATGGCCAAAATGGTAACGCTTCGGGCCGAAAAAGCGCAGTTGCTGGGCTACGAAAACCACGCGGCTTTTGTGCTGGAAGAAAGCATGGCTTCAACGCCGGCCAAGGTGAGTGAACTGCTCAATCAACTCTGGGCCGCAACGGTTCCCGTGACGAAACAGGAAGCCGCCGAGTTGCAGGCGCTGATGGACAAAGAGGGAAAGAACGAAAAGCTGGCGAGTTGGGACTGGCGGTATTATGCCGAAAAACTCCGCAAGCAAAAATACGCCCTCGATGGCGAACAGCTCAAACCGTATTTCTCGCTCGAAAACGTTCGTGAAGGCATTTTCATGCTCACCGGGCGGCTCTACGGTTTGCGCTTCGAACGGCGGACGGATTTGCCGGTGTATCACGAAGAAGTGACGGGCTACGAAGTGAAAGAAGCCGACGGACGACACATCGGCATTTTGTACATGGATTTTCACCCGCGCGCCAGCAAACGCGGAGGGGCGTGGATGACCAGTTACCGGCGGCAGGAAGTGGAAAAAGGAAAGAAAATAGCGCCGGTGATTTCCATCGTCTGCAACTTCTCGCGCCCGTCGGGCGACGCCCCGGCTTTGCTCAGTCTGGAAGAAACCCGGACGTTTTTCCACGAATTTGGCCACGCCCTGCACGGGTTGCTTTCCAACGTTACCTACGCCAGTTTGTCGGGAACGTCGGTGCCGCGCGACTTCGTGGAACTGCCGTCGCAAATCATGGAAAACTGGTCGGAGGAAGCGCAAATGCTGAAACTCTACGCCAAACATTACAAAACCGGCGCGGTGATTCCCGATGCGTTGATCGAGAAAATCAACAAAAGCAGTCTGTTCAACCAGGGTTTTGAAACGACTGAATACCTGGCCGCGTCGCTGCTCGACATGGATTACCACACGCTGAAACCCGGTGAGGTACCAACGGATGTTCTGGCATTCGAAAAGCAGTCGATGGATAAAATCGGTTTGATCGACCAGATTCCCCCGCGCTACCGGAGCACGTATTTCCAGCACATTTTCGCGGGCGGTTATTCGGCGGGTTATTACAGCTACATCTGGTCGGCGGTATTGGATGCGGATGCCTTTGAAGTCTTTAAGCAAAAAGGATTATTCGATCAGAAATCCGCCCAGTCGTTCCGCAAAAACGTCCTCGAAAAGGGCGGTACCGACGAACCGATGACGCTCTATAAAAATTTCCGGGGCTCCGAACCGGATATTAAACCGCTGCTTCGGCGCCGGGGGTTGCTGAAGGTGTTGTAAAGGGGTTTACCTGGATGGATCAGGATTTGCAGGAAAATGGTGTAGGACTTTTGCTTTTTGCCCCTAACCCCCTGAAGATGACTTGGACGCGACTCCTCCAGATGCTAAAAGTCCCCTTCAGGGGATTTAGGGGCAAAAAGCAAAAGTTTAACAGAATTTCAGACATAAGTTCTATAGTGAATGAAAATCATAGTTATGGCCTTGGCCACCCTTTTATTGGTTGCTTCCTGTAAAAAAACGAACGACGCAACACCCGCTTTTACAGAATCGAAAATCAGTTTAACCACCCACAAACTCACATCGTTCTCGGCAATAAAAAATTCTAAGTATTTAGTTGTTTTTGAATCCGGATTGGGCAACGACCATACGGTATGGACTGATAAAGCTGTTGCTTCACAAATAAACAGCAACTTTGATGTCCTCCTATATGACCGGGCCGGTTATGGAAAATCAGAAAATGGCCCATCCCCAAGAAATATCGACCGGTTACGAAGCGAATTGGAAAGCGTGATCAATACGTTTTCAAACGGAAGAAAGGTCATATTGATCGGACACTCATTAGGTGGTTTGATCATAAGAGATTATGCAATTAAAAATCCCCTCAAAACGGCCGCCCTGTTATTTGTTGATCCCTCTCACGAATTTTATAACCGTCCCTCGCAGGCGGAGGAAGATATGCATTACGAAGCTATGAAAAATGCCGGTGGTGCAAATTTCGGAGGGACACTTGAAGCCCGGGATTTGATAGAAGACTTACAATACACCAGCAAATTACCCTCTTTGCCAAACGTACCAGTGATTGTGCTAACCAGTATGCAAGTGGATGCCACTCATCCTTTATCAGACAAGAAAACCTTTTATAATGCACACGAATTATTAGGAAAGGATGTAACCGATTTCACTCATGTTACCACCACAAAATCGGGACACTTTATTATGATTGACGAACCGACCCTGGTAATTGACAATTTCAAATTATTGATTTCAAAATTGCCATAAAATTGCTTTTCTGCTTACCACAAACGCCATTATGAAGAAATACCTGCCTGGCCTCCTGCTGGCTTTCTCCCTGATTTCCTGGACGATCGACGAAGTTCCCCAGGCGGTGATTACCAACGACGCCATTAAGGCAACGCTGTATTTACCGGACGCGAACACAGGCTATTACCGGGGTACGCGCTTCGACTGGTCGGGCGTGATTGCCAATCTGGAATATAAAGGGCACAGCTATTTTGGGAAGTGGTTTGAGAAGTACGATCCGTATCTGCACGATGCGATCAGCGGCCCGGTCGAAGCGTTTGATCCGATTGGTTACGATCAGGCCAAAACCGGCGACCTGTTTGTGAAGATTGGCGTGGGCAGTCTGCGGAAACTGGATGAGGGGCCGTATAAGTTTGTGGCACCTTATAAACTGATCGATGGCGGCAAGTGGTCGGTTCAGAAAAAAGCCGATCAGGTGCGGTTTACCCATGTGTTGAAGGATGCGGCCGGGTATTCCTACGAATACGAAAAAACTGTGAAGCTCACCAAAGGCAAGCCCGAACTGATACTGGAACACCGCCTGAAAAATACCGGCAAACAGCGCATCGAAACCGCCGTTTACAACCACAATTTTCTGGTGATCGACCAGCAGCCGTCAGGACCGGATTTCCGGGTTCAGTTTGGGTTTCCGGCCAAACCGACCGGCGATTTGAAAGACATTCTGGCCAGTAAAAATCAGGAACTTACCTTTTTAAGACCGCTCCAGAACCGGGAAAGCATCTATACGCTCGTGGAAGGCTACGGAGCGAGTGCCAATGATTACGACATCCGGGTTGAAAACACCAAAACCGGCGCGGGCGTCCGGATTCGGAGCGACCGGCCCCTATCGAAACTGGCGTTCTGGTCGAATCCGAAAAACCTCTCGCCCGAACCCTTCATTGCGATCGATGTGGCACCGGGTCAGGCGTTTACGTGGAAAATCAGTTATGAGTTTTACACGATGGAGCGGTAAAGATCAGTCCATACCGCTACCATCCTTCAAAACCGCCAAATTACTTCCTGCCTTTTTTGACTAGCTAACGGGCTGCCATTCCACAGCGTCGAACTTCGGCAGCTCAATTTTGGCCAGCAGTTCGTCTTCCAGCAAAGCCGCCCATTCGGTCAGATAAGCCACAACGTCGTCGCGGTGGTTGTGGCGCAGGTAACGTTTTTCGATGGGGAAACGAGCCAGCACCCGCCGATCGGTCAGCTTTTCGAGGTTCTTTAAATCTTCAATCGCCAAACCAGCCTGTAGCATTTCACTGATTACCAGATCAATCGGCATGTAGCTCGTGGGACAATAGTCGGCCACCTGCTCATTCCAGTCGCCGTAGCGCTGCATGGCGTAGGCGTGAATCTGGGCTTTGGTCAGTTTGGTCAGTTCCTGAGCGAGGTTGCCGCAGTTGCAGCCGCCCATGTGGCCCCATTCATACGGAGCGCCTTCCTGTAGTTTCCGGGCTGTCCGGCGCAACGCATCGATCAGTTCGGGATTCGGTCGTGCCATGGTAGTACAAAGTTTACGATTTTACCAACCCAACAGATTGTGATTTATTTTTGTTTCCTGCAAAAACGTCGCTTTCAGCAGAAAAGGTCGCTATTTTTTCTGAAAACCGGCCTACTCAAACCAGGTAAATACCGTCTTCCTTAATCGCAATCTTCCGTTCCCGAAACAACGCCCCGATGGCTTTCTTGAAGGTCTTCTTGCTCATCTCCAGCGTCTGGTAAATGGCATCCGGTTCGCTGTAATCGTTGAGTGGCAGAAAACCGTTCTGCTCTCTCAGCGTGGCCAGAATCCGCTGCGCATTCGGCTCCACGTTTTCGTACCCCGGTTTTTGCAGGCTCACATCAATCCGGTTATCGTCACGAATGGTCTTGATGTAGCCCGTCAGCCGGTCGCCGGGATACACCTGCCGGAACACCTCGTTCGCGTAGACCAGCCCCCGGTAGCGGTTGTTGATGATGACGTTGATGCCCAAATCGGTCGGTTCCCAGGCCAGCAGCGACACCTCCTGCCCTTCCGTCAGGTTCGGCACTTCCGAATCCAGAAACCGGTTGAGCCGACTCGACGCCACCAGCCGGTCGGTTTCGTGATCGAGGTACAGATACACGACATACCAGCGGCCCACTTCCATCGGGCGGCTTTGCTCGCGGTAGGGCACCAGCAAGTCTTTTTCCAGTCCCCAGTCCAGAAACGCGCCCACGCTCGTGACCGAGATCACCTGCAAACGCGCAAACTGATTGCGCTGAATTTTGGGCGTCAGCGTGGTGGCAATAATCCGGTCTTCCGAATCGGTATAAACGAACACGTCGATCGGATCATCGACCCGCAGCGATTCCGGCACGTATTTGTTGGGAAGCAGGATGTCATTGTCCTCATCGTCGCCCAGAAAAACCCCGACGCTGGTTTCGCGGAGGGCAATCAGGGTATTTATTTTTCCAATTTGTATCATTCGAAACGGTTTTTCAAGCCCTTTTTACTTCTTCTGCCGGTCGGCCCAGGCATCCATTTTGTGTTCCAGCACATCCAGCGGCATACAACCGTCTTTCAGGAATTCGTCGTGGAAAGCCGCCAGATTGAACTGGTCGCCCAGTTGTTTTTCGTATTTGGCCCGCAATTCCCGGATTTTCAACGCCCCGATTTTATACGACAAGGCCTGCGCCGGAATGGCCATATACCGCTCAATTTCGGCCACCGCGCCCTGTTCCGCAATCGGTTCGTTGTCCATCATATACTTGATCGCTTCCTCGCGGGTCATCTGTTTGGTATGAATCGCCACATCGACCACCAGCCGGATCGCCCGGTGAATTTCGTCGCTCAGCGCGCCCATGTACTGATACGGATCGGTGTAAATGCCGAGTTCCTTGCCCAGCGATTCGCAATACAACGCCCAGCCTTCGCCGTAGGCACCATACCACGCAAACCGCCGAAATTTCGGCAAATCCGTGTTTTCCTGTTGCAACGAAACCTGGTAGTGGTGGCCCGGAATGGCTTCGTGCAGAAACAATGACTCCATGCCGGACGTAACGTTGAATTTAGCCGCATCCGGAATCGGAACGTAGAAAATACCGGGGCGACTGCCATCCGCCGACGCCGGGTTGTATTCCGCACTCGCCGAGGCTTCGCGGAATTTCTCCGTCTGCCGGATTTCGAATTTCGACTTCGGCGTTTGGGTGAACATCTTCGCCAGATTCGGCTCGATGCGCACCAGAATCGTGTTGAAAGCCGCCAGTACGTCTTTCGGCTGTTTATAGGGATAAAACTTCGGGTCGGTTTTGAGATGGGTGAAAAAATCATTCAGCGAACCGGAAAAGCCCACCTGCATTTTCACTTTCTCCATTTCACCCCGAATCCGGGCCACTTCTTTCAGGCCGGTCTGGTAGATTTCCTCCGGCGTTTTGTCGGTGGTCGTCCAGGTTTTGACCAGTTCTTTATACAAGTCTGGTCCTTGCGGAACGACATCGATGCCCGACGTGGTGCGCGCTTTGGGCAGGTATTCCTGCTGTAGAAAATCGCCCAGCTTTTTGTACGTCGGCACGATCTGTTCCAGAATCGCCTTTTTATACGCGGCTGTCAGGCGGTTTTTATCCGCTTCGCTAAAGTCTTTCGGCAGGTTCTTGATCGGGCCGTAAAACAGACTCTGGGTCGGATCGGTCACCACCAGATCGGTCATCTGCGGAATCATTTTCACCACCAGACTTTTCGGCCAGATCAGGCCGGTTGCCATGCCTTTCCGGAAATTGGCCACGGCGGTATCACCCCAGACCTGAAAGGCCGAAACCCGCTTCAGCCAGTCGTCGTAATCCTTGACGGTTTTGAATGGCTGCGCCCCCACTCCGCTGCCCAACTGACCAAACGACAGCGTCAGCCCTTCGAACTGCGAAAATGGCACGTATTCGAGGTGAAACTTAAATTGATCCAACTGCAGTTCCAGCTCTCGTTTCAGAATATCGTACGAAATTTTGTCCTGATCCGACAGTTTTTCGCGATCAAAGGCTTTTATTTTGTCGAGATAATCGGTGTAAAATGCTTTCGTCCGGGCGAGAAATTCCTGCGAAATGCTGTTGGGCAGCAAATCGTTGTAGCGGTTGTCGCCCTGATAGGTCGCTTCAATCGGGAACAGCTTCAGGCGTTCTTCGTAATAATCGTCGACGGTTTTTGCGAAATCGGCGTTGGCAGCCGTGTTTTCCTGTCCGGTTTTAGAGTTACAAGCCATCATCGAAGCCATGAGCAGAGCGGATAGAAGGAGTAGTTTCATGATCGAATCGCATTCGGCAAAAGTTCAGAGCGGAAAGTTAGCCATAAACCGCCAAAAACCCTGACAGCGGTCAAAGACCCTGACAACGGTTGAACAGCCCGGTTTATTCCCTCTTTTCCCTATATTTACTCCTTATTCCTTTAACCGACAACGCGTTCATGCAAGCCACCCTTTCTCCTCCGGTTATACGGACCAAAATCCCCACGTATATCTACGCCGTGGTGTTCTCCTCGCTCTGCATCGTGTGGGGTCTGCTCTGGGACATCATGTGGCACATGAGCATTGGCCGCGACGGCCTGTTTGCGCCCCCGCATCTGCTCATGTACATTGGAGCCGTCGTGGCGGGTGCTTTTTCCGGGTTTAAGATTCTGCAGTTGACCTTCGCCAAAAGGAACCCCGAGCGAACCAGTTCCGTCCGGTTCTGGGGCATTTTCTACGGATCGCTGGGTGCCATGTACTGCGTTTGGGGTGCCCTGACCATGCTGACCTCCGCGCCCTTCGACGACTGGTGGCACAACACCTACGGCCTTGACGTCCAGATCCTGACTCCTCCGCATACGGTTTTGCTGATTGGCATGATGACCGTACAATTCGGGGCCATGATTGGCGTGCTGGCGTTGCAAAACCGGGTGACCAACGGCCTTTTGTCAGACAGTGAATGGAACAAGAAACAGGCCCAGCGGCTTAAGATCATGTTTACCATTGCCGCCGGTCTGCTGTTGAGCATTCTGTATACGATGCTCGCCGAAAAACTGGGGCAGTGGGCTTCCCACCATTCGTCTTCCTACATCACCATCGGCATTGCGTTTCCATTTTACCTGCTGGCGGTGGGCCGCGCGTCGTCACTCCGCTATCCGATCACCCTCACGGCGGCTGCCTACATGCTGACGATGCTGATTCCGAGCTGGATTCTGCCTTTCTTCCCGGCCACGCCCCGGCTTGGCCCGGTTCTGAACCCCATTACCCACTACCAGGCCTTCATGTTTCCACTCTTGCTGGTCATTCCCGGTTTTGTGCTCGACAAACTGCTCCACCGATTTGGTAGCGGCAAGCTCAACGACTGGCTTCTGGCCGCGCTCACCGGCACGGTTTTTATGCTGGTTATCACGGTGGTTCAGTGGTATTTCGGCGAATTTCTCCATACATCTCCCTACGCCCAAAACGGTTTTTTCTTTTCCGATTCCATGTCGTACGGAGAAGATCCTACCTGGCCCTACCATCACCAGTTTCATCCCCACTGGTTGCAGTCGACCCCGGACTTTTTGAAAGGCATCGGGATTGCCATTCTGTGCGCCATCGGGTCGGCCCGGGTGGGGTTGCTGTGGGGCAACTGGATGAAAAGGGTGCAACGCTAAGAGTTAAAAGTTATGAGTTAAAAGTTAAGTAAGACGGTGTGTCCTTTCAAAATGAAGAACTTCCTGGTGCGGGTACTGTTGTATTCATTCATTCTCTCATTCACGCATTCACGCATTGCCCTCGCCCACATCGGTAGTCCGGGGGTGCTGGTGCAGAAGCAGGCCGGAAAATACCAGGTGCTGGTGAGCGTTATTCCGCCGGATGTGGTGCCCGGAACGGCCAAAGTAACGGTTTTTGTGGAAAGCGGCCGCGCGTCGTCCATTCTGGCACGGCCCATCTATTTTTCGTCTGGCGACGAAGGGGCACCGGTTTACGACGAGCTTCAACCCGT
This sequence comes from Larkinella punicea, assembly GCF_003334855.1. Classification (GTDB taxonomy): domain Bacteria; phylum Bacteroidota; class Bacteroidia; order Cytophagales; family Spirosomataceae; genus Larkinella; species Larkinella punicea. Next base: position 287,336 of record NZ_QOWE01000006.1, on the reverse strand, counting down.
GGGTGAAAACCGCTACGAAGGCATCGTCTGGATGATGGATTCCGGCTCATCCAGCATCGAACTGAACATCGACGGCCCCGACGGAAAAGCCTCCCTGGTGGCCCCGGTTCTTTCGGTTCCGACCAAAATGGAGCCCATGCCCACCGGAACCGGCGTTGGTTTGGCGGCTCTCGGCATTTTACTCGTTGTCCTGTTCATTACGACGGTGGGGGCAAGCCTGGCCGACGGAACGCTGAAACCGGGTCAGTCCGTACCCACTTCCTACCGCCGGAAGCGGCTGGTCGGCATGGGCATTGCCGCCATTCTGCTGGGCGTTGGCCTGACCGGCTGGCGGACATGGTGGACGAGTTGGGCGGATGAATATCGTAACCACGAATTGTATGCGCCGACCCCCATTCAGTCCACCGTCAAAGCAGCAGCCAACGGACAGCCGGTGCTGGCGATCCGGATTGACACCTCGCACTTTGCCGAAGGCGGCATCAAACGCCGTCGACTGGGTTTCATCGTGCCGGATCACGGCAAGCTGATGCATGTTTTTCTGGCCCGAACGCCCGGACTCGATGCCTTCGCCCACCTCCACCCCGACCGGAAAGAACTCGACCAGTTTGAGTCGAACTTGCCCGATTTGCCCGCAGGCCAGTATCTGCTCTATGCCGATGTGGTGTTCCGCAGCGGTTTTGCCGAAACCCTGACCGACACCATCACGATTCCCGATCGTTCCCAAAAAACCGCAGCGAATGGTAAAAATCGCGTGGAAACAGACCCGGATGATAGCTGGCTGGTGACAGAAGCCCTGGGCGTCAAACCCAATGCCGTGGGGGTACCGCATCTGGACGACGACATGGTGCTGTGCGGCATACCGGGTGCCAGTTCAAAGCTGAGCGACGGTTCGACCCTGCTCTGGACCGACAAACCGGCTGCCGTGTTGGAAACCGGAACACCCTATGTTCTCAAATTTGCCCTGGCCGACGCCCAGGGCAAACCCGCGCCCCTGGAACCGTATCTGGGGATGGGCGGTCACGCGGCCATTGTCCGTTCCGACGGCACGGTGTACATCCACCTGCATCCGGTGGGGACGTATTCGATGGCGGCCGAATCCTTTCTGGTCGACCGCATTGCCGACACCACGCGCCGGTTTCAGTATCCCGATGCCACCCAGTTCCGCGACAGCATCGACCGCTATGTGGCCCGGCTGAAACAGTTGCCCGAAGCGGAGAAAAATGCGTTGTTGCTGGCGGGGATGCCCGCGATGTCGCACCCGATGAAGGTCAACAACATGGTCGAATTTCCGTATGCTTTTCCCCGATCCGGCCATTATCGCATCTGGGTGCAGGTCAAACGCAATGGGCAGGTGCTGACGGGCGTTTTTGATACGCAGGTGAAGGACGGTTTGCTCTAATCGTCTATCTTTACGAAAAGTCAACTTTGCGTTATGAGAATTGTGTTTGTATGGAGTCTTTTTTTTCTGACGACAACCGTTTTTGCTCAAAATAAAAAACCAGCGATAAAATCCGGGCCGGGCCAGCAGGTGTATGAACAGTACTGCCTCACCTGCCACCAGGCCGACGGCGGGGGCGTTCCGAACCTGAATCCGCCCCTGAAGCAGACCGACTGGGTGCAGGGCGACAAAACCCGGCTGATCAACGTCATTCTGAAAGGACTCCAGGAACCGATCGAAATCAACGGGGAAACGTTTGACAATGTGATGCCCGCCCACGATTTTTTGTCCGACAAGGAAATCGCTGATGTTCTGACTTTCATTCGCAACAGTTTCGGAAACAAAGCCGATGCCATTACGGCGGAGGACGTGAAGAAAGTACGAAGTGCAAAATAAAACCGTATGAACCGATTGCCCGGCTCCGTTGGATTACACCAATTAAAAGGTTAACTAGGATGGTCGATTAAAAGCGACCTTACCCGTTCCGTGATTCCTACAACCCATGAAAACGTTTCTAGTCTCTCTCCTGTTCGTGGCCGGTTTAACCGCTTCGGCCTTTGCCCAACCCAAGTCGCCGGTGGGCCTGCAATTGTATAGTTTTCGGGAGCAATTCCCGAAAGATGTTCCCGGAATGCTGGCGAAAGTCCGCCAGATGGGTTTTCGGGAAGTCGAACTGGCCGGAACGTACGGAATGGAACCCGCAGAATTTCGGAAACTGGTTGAAAAAAACGGCCTGAAACCGATCAGCACCGGGGCTTCCTATGAGGACCTTTCTAACAATGTCCCGAAGGTACTGGCCGAAGCCAAAGCACTGGGCGTCAAATACGTAATGTGTGCCTGGATTCCGCATAATGGCGACGTCTTTACGCTGGAAGATGCCAAAAAGGCGGCCGATGTGTTCAACACCGCCGGAAAACTGCTGAAAGACCACGGGATTCTGTTCTGTTACCACATCCACGGCTACGAGTTCCAGCCCTACAAAGACGGCACGTTTTTCGATTATTTAGCCGAAAATCTGGAGCCTCGCTATTGTAACTTTGAAATGGATGTGTTCTGGGTAAAACACCCCGGTCAGGACCCCGTTGCGCTTCTGAAAAAATACCCGAACCGCTTTCCGCTCATGCACCTGAAAGACCGCAAACCCGGCACGCCCGGCAACAACACCGGCCACGTCGACGTGGAATCGAACGTTGCCATTGGCAAAGGTGATCTGGGAATTGCCGAGATTATGAAGCAGGCCAAAAAATCGGGGGTCAAACACTACTTTATCGAAGACGAATCCTCGCGCTCGATGGAGCAAATGCCGGAAAGCGTAGCGTATTTGCAGAGCTTGAAGTAAGCCCTGACAGCGGTCGAAGACCCTGTCGGCGGCTGGATGGATGGTTGCCGCTGACAGGGTCTTCGACCGCTGTCAGGACTTTTTCAGGCCGAAACCTTCAGGTGTTTCCCACTGGCTTCCCGGTTTTTCTGCGGGTCGTAGGCGATGAAGAACGTCAGCCACGAACGGCGCGCCAGACGAAAAAAATAGGGCGTCAGGATCACCAGCGTGGGCACCAGCCCCATCAGGTAATAATCCAGATCGACCTTCAGCCAACTCACAAATACGAAGAAGGTGAGAAGGGTGTAGATCGTGTAAAACGCGTAACTCACAAACATCGAACCCCAATAGAATCCCGGTTCGGGAATCAGCGCTTCCCCACAATGCGAACAGTTTTCGTGCATCTCATCAAACCGGCGGCTGTAGGCACTGCTGGTAATGAAAAAGTCGCCCTGATGACAACGGGGACATTTGTTGAACACGACGCTATACAATCGATTATCTTTTAACATGGCTTGCGGACGTTAATGTACCAATTGCCGCCGGGCGGCCATCAGGTACGCAACAAAGGTACGTCATGAATCCTCCTTCCGAAAAGACAGAACCGGACAGCTATGGTACAAATCAACGATCAGGCAACCACCGACTGGCGAAACTCCGCGGGTGTTTGGCGGGTGTGTTTTTTAAAGAACCGGACAAAATAAGATGGATCGTCGAAGCCCAGCAGAAAACCGATTTCTTTCACCGACCGGGCGGTATGTGTCAACAGCCGTTGCGCTTCGATGGTCAGCCGTTCATGCAGCAACTGGCTGGCGGTTTTTCCCAGCACTTTTTTGCAGATGTGATTGAGGTAATTGGGCGTCAGGTGCATCTGTTCGGCATAGGCCGCCACTTCCCGAACCGTTAAAAACTGCTGCTCCAGCAACTCCTCATACTGCCGGATTTTGTCGAAAAGATGCGTATCGGTATCGGCCTGTTTTTCGGTATAGAGCCGGTTGGCGGTTTCGAGCAGCAGGTGGACAAACGAAAGAAAAACCTCCGTCCGGTTTGGCAGCCGGGCGTCGTATTCCTGCCAGGCATAGCGAAACAAATCCCGGAACAGGGCTGGTTTTTCGGCGACTTCCAGCAAGGGCTGGTGTTGGTGAGAATGGAAAAAGGGATACTGAAACAAGCGGTTTCCGAACCGGCTGCGGAAAAAATTGGCTTCGAAAAACAGATTGAACCCTTCCACATCGTCGGACAACTGCCAACTGTGAACCTGCCCCGGCGTCAGAAAATAAAGCTGGTGGGGCGCAATTGGATATGTTTTGAAGTCGATGGTGTGCGTGCCGCTGCCTTTGATGATCCACATCACGAGGTAAAACGTATGCGAATGCGGTTTGTCGATGCCCTTGAATTCCTGCACCAGTTTTTCCAGCCGCGTCATGTAAAAGAGCGCGTTGGGCTCGTGACGGGGGAAAGCCTGAAGGTGGTAAACCGGGACGGGCGTGGACATGGTTGTTTTTAAATTTAATGATAAATGTAAAATGATGAATGATGAATGTAAAAGTGGGCGGGCGCGTTCAAAACACTTTTACATTCATCATTTATCATTTGATATTTATCATTTCATTTTTTATCACCCGCTTTGCCCGCAGAAACCGGTTTAGCTCATAGGCATCGAAATTGGGAGCGGTGGGATCGACGCTGGTGACCCGGATGTGGCCCGATGCGTGAATAAACTCGTTGTTACCAATCCACATGGCGACGTGAACCACGCGCTCGGGTTTATCGGCGGTGGCGGGTTCGCCGAAGAACAGCAGGTCGCCGGGTTTGAGCTGAGCAAAGGTTTTGTTGGGCGTTTCGATCAGTTCGCCCTCGTTCACCTGCTGCGACGCATCGCGCGACAATTGCTGCCCGTTGAGCAGGTAAACGGTTTTGGTAAAACCGCTGCAATCCATGCCTTTCACCGACGTGCCGCCCCACAAATACGGAATGCCCATCAGGCTTTTCGCCGTGCTGACCAAAGACTCTTCCGTGGGTTTGGCGGTTTCTTTCCACCGATCGAACCGCTGGGCTTCCCGTTTAGGAACATACCCCGTCCGGCCGTCGGGATACCGGACCTGAAAATATTGCCGGTTTTCTCCGACCAGCACCAGCGTATTGCCGGCCACAATGTCGGATACAGTTTGGGATCGTTTGCCCGGTTCGCTGTAAACAAACCCGAAAGGCCGCGTATAGATGATTTTTTCGGCCGACTGCCATTGTTCAAAATCGGCTTTCGTCATCAGTTGGATGGCCCCCGCGTCCGTCCAGGCAATGTATTGATCGGGCGTTTGCACCTGATACCAGCCCCGGTCTTTATCCCAGACTTTCAGCGGCATTCCGAGCAGCGCCTGTGTGGACAGTTCGGCGGCATTCCGGGCATTAGAACGCAAATTGGCCACGGAAACATTAGCAATGGCGTAGGTCTTTTCGCCCAAAACCGGCGCAGGCAACAACTGAATCTGATCGACAATCGCCACATCTGCTGCTTTTAGCTGAGCGAGCAGCGCCTGTTTGGCTTCGGGCAGGTTGGTAAAACCGGTCAGTTGGCCCGATGAATCCGCTTCCACATTGAAAATCGCCACCCGTTTATCAGGTGCGTATTGCCTCCGAACGGCGTCAACAACCTGACTGATGGATTGTGTAAAACCGTCGGCGGAGATCATAAAAAGCAGCGAAAATCCAATAAAAATTCGTTTCATGGTACCCAGAAAAGAAGAAAGATAAGCGACGAAAGAGAAAATACCGATACGGAATGGTTCAAATTTCTGATTTTCATTGCTCCGGAATCGGTTGAAACAGGCATCGGTCGGCAGAAAGCACAAAAATACAAAAGCCGGAAGCAAATTCGGCTCCGGCTTTTTATAGTTTACGGTTTTTGGTTTACGGTTGGCTGACGCATGCAACTATAAATGCGTCAGCCAACCGTAAACCAAAAACCGTAAACTTTTTATTTATTTGCGTTGAAAGACAGCAGCAGTTCGTCGCCGGTTTCGGAGGTTCCGGACACGTTAAAGATAATGAAATCGCCGTCGGCATCGCCAATTCGTTCACCATCGGCATACAGCCCGAAAACTTTCCCGGATTCCCGCACTTCGACCTCCAGGTCTTCCAGCACGGGAATGGTTCCTTCGCCTTCAATCACCAGGTTTAAATTCATCACCACTTTTCCGTCTGACTTTTTGGTCAGTTTCACCGTTCCGGAAGCAACCGTTTTGCCACTTTCCACCACGGGTAATTTTTCCAGTTCGACTTCGTTGGCGCCGTTGATGAAGTGGAAAGAGCTTAGTTTGTACGTCCCCGCCACTTTGGCCGCCGGTTCAGCAGGCTGATCGGGTTTGGGATCGTCGTTGTTGTCCTTCTTACAAGCAGCCAATACGCCGAGTACAAACAGGAAAACGAGTATTTTTTTCATCAGTAGAGTTGTTTTGTTCGCTGCAAACGTAGCGTTGAACGCACCCAATCTCAATTGATGGTTACATGAATCGTCATTTTAGGCACTTGAACCGTTATCAAAAGTCACTGAATTTTTCGTTCCGGTTTCCCTATTCATCATAACGTACCCGGAACCGGCTCAAATCCGGCGGGTTGAGTCGTTTTCGTTCGACTTCATAATCGAAGATAATCCGCCCCAGATTCGCCATAAACGGGTAGCCGACGGTTTGGTAATCGTAGGCATCGTCGTTAAAAATCCCGTCTTCGTTGCAGTAAATCACCGCCGATAACAGAAACTCCACGCCCTTGTCGAAGTCCACGATGTAGGCATTGTCGATCATGTAGCCGTAGGCATCGCCCACTTTATTGAAAATCCGAACCGAGGGCGGAATTTGGCTTTTGGCATCGCCAAACACCAGAAATTTGCAAAAACTGTCGTAATACGTGGAATCGTAGGCCGGAAACTTTGACTCGCGCGGCAATTGGGACAGGTAGCGGTATAGAAACCGGTAATCGTCGGAGGTCAGGTCGAATCGTTTCCGCACCGGCACGTCATCGGGGAACAAAACCGCCTTCAGCATTTCCTGCTGGTCTTCTAGCGAAAAGTAGTTTTTTTCGGTAAAATCAAACGGTTCCTTCACCAGCGTGCCGCTTTTCAGATAGCCAACGCCCCGACGAATGGCTTTCTCGGGCCGGAAGATTTTGTCGCAAAGTTGCACGGGCTGCTGGTACAAAACCGTATCGGATTTAACCAATCGGATGGCATTGGTTTGGCGGTTTTGCCCGGGGGTCAGCGGGATGGAAAGCCGGTGAACAATTCGCAAATCCCGGTAGCCTTTATCGCGCAGCCGCTCGTTCATTTCGCATGGCCCGACAAATTCATACAGCCGGTTAAACGCATCGTTGTCACTGACCATCAGAATTTTTCGGGCGTAGTGCGCCACCGATGGCAACCCGTTTTCCGCCGTCGAATCGGCACTGACGGCAGTCTGAATTCCGGCCAGCGAGTCGGTCAGCAGGGGTGTGTAAATCGACAAACCCGGCAGTTTTTTGCTGAGCTGATTGATTTTCTCCAGCGATAAAAGAACCGCAGGCAGTTTGACGGTGCTGGCGGGATAAAAATACCGGTCTTTGTCGAGCCGGTAGCGGTAGCTTTTGAAAAGCGGGCGGTTTTTCTCGTCGCGGTTGATTTGTGTATAAATAATCTGAACGTCGTATTTGGCCGGATTGGCCAGAACCCGGCCGAACAATTCCGGGCTTTTTTTCAGGAGTTCGTCCAGAAATTTATCGGTTTGCTGGGCCGTGGTCTGAAAACCGGAAAGAGAAATCAGTATGGCAAGAACGCTAACATACCACCTTCGCCGACTTGCCCCTAAATCCCCTAAAGGGTACTTGGACGTAGAATAAACCGGATGCCCAAAGTCCCCTCCAGGGGATTTAGGGGCAAAATGCCGTGTTAGCTTTTTGATTTTCTGCTTAAAAACACCTTTAAAGATATATTCACCTCGTTGTTCCATACAGATAGTCGCCTAGTTGTTCGATGTCCTCCGGTTGGTGCATCGCATTGATGACGATGCGGGTGTTAGGCTTGTCGGTTGGCGACGGATAAGCAAACGAGTAGACAAAAATCCGGTTCGCCAACAGGGACGAATATAACTGATCCTGAGCAGTATAAAAGACCGGATAAGCGGGAATGTGCTGAAATAAATCGGAATCACCGACCCGGTTTTCAAACCGCCGGATGTTTTCAAGCAGCCGGTCAAAGGCCGCGTGGTAGAGTCCCTGAGCCTGACCAAAAGCGTAGAGGTAAGCCGGTGGTGTGGGCGAACAGGCTCCGAAAAAAGCCGTCCGGCGAATAGACGCCAGCGTTTGGGGATCAGAAAAAATGACCCCACCCGGCAGGCCCATCGCCTTCGCCAGCGACGCCGTGACAATCAGCCGGACATTGTCCCGTTTGGGTATTTTCGATCCGATGCCGCTGCCCTCCGGTCCAATCACGCCCAGCCCGTGTGAGTCATCGACCAGCAACGTAATCTCCTGATCAACGGGCAATTGATGGACCCACTCGAACGAGTAGCCCACCGAAAACAAGGCATCCAGCGAATTGAGTGCGATCACGATGTGCCGCGTGGGAGCCGTTGCCACCAGTTCCGGCAATCGCTTCGTCCAGTCGTCGAATGAAAGCGTGGGCAAACGGGTGTTCGGCTCCTGCCAGATGGCGGGATGGGCGTTCGGGCCGTATAGAAACCCAAAATCCTGCCCTTTCAGCCAGTTGACGACGGCCTGCCCCGCCAACATGCCCGACGACAGGGTCAAAGCCGCTTCGGCGCGGGCAAACGCGGCCAGTTTGACCTCCGCTTCTTCGTAAATCCGGAGTTGCAGATTGCCGTTGCGCGACGAACCGAAAACCGTGCCGTACTGCGCCATGCCTTCGATCAACAACGCCCGAAATGCCGGGTTCTGCGCCATGCCGAGGTACGAGGTTCCACTGAAAAACAAATAGTCCTGCCCGTCGAGGTCGATGGTTCGGCCGGGTAAATGGTCAATTGAATAATGCTCGGTCATGAATTGAGGATAAGATTCGCACCCGTTCCGTTTTCGTCGGCGTAAATCACCCGGCCAAAATCGAAAGTGACACCCGTTGCGGGATCGTTGGTGATGAGCAGCGTGCCGTCCATGTCGACGTAATCGAGCAGGGGCAGCAACTGCGCAATGGCCGAAATGCCGACGCTGGTTTCGTTCATGCAACCCACCATGACCTTCAGGCCCAGTTGCCGCGCTTTGTCGATCATGCGCCGGGCGGGCGTCAAACCGCCACATTTGGTCAGTTTGATGTTGATGCCGTGAAAATACCCCGCACACCGTTCGACATCACTTTCCACAATGCAACTTTCGTCGGCAATAACGGGCAGAACACTTTCCCGAACCACGCGCTTCATGCCCTCCCAGTCATCGGCTTTGAGTGGTTGTTCGATAAATTCGACGCCCAATGCTTTAAAATCCAGCGCATTCTGAATGGCCGTATCCGCTGTCCAGGCGCAGTTGGCATCCACGCGAAAAACCGCATCGGTGTGTTGGCGAAGTGCCTGGACAATGGCCAGATCGTCGGGCGTTCCGAGCTTGATTTTGTAGAGCGGCCAGGGCAATTCCTGCATTTTCAGCACCATGTTGTCCACCGAATCGATCCCGATGGTGTAATCGGTGATCGGGTTTTGGCTGGCATCCAGGTTCCAGTGCCGATAGAGCGGTTTCCCGGCGCGCTTGGCCACCAGATCATGCGCAGCTTCGTCTAATGCACACTGGGCGAACGGGTTATCTTTCAACGACGCATGCGCCAGTTGCCACAGGTCTTCAGCCGTCGTCCATTCGTTCGATTCAATCAGTCCGCGAATGCCTTCGAGGTCGTCGATCATGCGGTCGAGTGTAATGCCGTAATATTTGTTGGAAGTCGCTTCACCAAAACCGCTCAGGGGGCCGTCGCGGAGTTCAACGATAAGCGATGGCTGAACATCGCGGGAGTCGTGGGCAATGGTAAAGGTGTGTTTCAGTCGAAGGTCGAAACGGTGGAAACGGAGGGAAATGGGCATAGTTGATGTTAATAAAGAGTTTGTTTTGGTATACGGTTTTCGGTATACGGTGGCTGGCGCATGAATTCAAGAACGCGTCAGCCAACCGAAAACGGTAAACCGAAAACCGAACACACATTTATTGTCGGTTTGACAGCATAATGGCCGTCAAATCTTCGGCATTTTTCAGGTCCTGGGTAATTTTGCGGTTCCAGCGCTCCTGCTCGGCGCGGTTGATGCCGTGCTGGGTTTCGCCGTCGTACTGCTCCTGCCAGCGGTTCATGTCGCGGTAGGCTTCCAGGTACAGAAACTGCACGCGGCTGTTGTACTCCTCGAAATCCATATCCGGGTCGGCAATGATGCGCTGTTTAAACCGTTCGACAATCAGTTTGACAATATCGAAATGTTTCTGTTCATGCAGCAATCCGTAGTCGTCTTTATGCCCCGGACGAACCCACGACATGCTTTTTACCATGAACGTTTTGAATGTGAGTTGCACCTCAATAAAGCCATTGACCCAACGGCTGTGGCCTTCGTACGAGAACGTAGGAAAAATCGAAGCCGCATTGCGACTGCCGATGCGCGGAGCCGCCTGAAAATCGTCCCACGAGAGCGGCCGAAGCGGGTGGTAAAAAACCGTATCGCCCGACGCCTGCTGAATGCTGTGGTCGATATACACAAATTTAAGGCCTTTCACCAGCGCCGGGCTTTTGTCGCGGTTGATTTTGATCCAGTTGGAAAGATACTGCGCGGCACTTTCGAGGGCTTTGCGAGCCACCAGTTCCAGCCGGTCGGTTTGCCCGAACGAACGCGTATAAATAGTCCGAGCGGTATAGGTGGTCAATTGGACGGGCTTGCCGTCACGCATCACATCAAAGGCCAGTTCCAGTCGGCAGGTGCCGTCGGCCTGGAGAGCCTTCTTTTCTTTTTCGAAAAAAATGAGTTCCTGAATGCGGATGATAATGGGTACGCGCGTTGAATCGGGACTGAAACCGGGACTCAGCAAATCATCGAAGGTCGAAGCGATTTCGTCGTTGCTGCGAACGGCGATACTGCTTTTCGGACCCGATATGATGGTGCCAAGCTGCGCCTTAAATGACCGCTCATCCCGAATCTTCAACAGCGAAAAGGTCGGATTGCGGACAGAAATGGGTTCTTTTTTGAACGAAATCCATACCGGTTCCTGCCGCGCCATCAGAAAATGCGGAAGCAAAAGGAGCAGGATGGACAGAATCCGTTTCACGATGGTTGGGACGTTAGCGGAACGTATAAACCGGAAAGGCTTCGCCTTCGCTGAACTCCGCCCGTTCCGGCGGCAATTCCATAAAACCGTCGCATTGCAGCAAATTGGCATAATCGGCTGACCCACTGCCGGGTAAAGGCGTGGCCAACCCGATTCCGTCCGGACTGACCGACAAACGCACGGGCAAAAAATACGTTAATTTGGGCGTAAAGGAAACTGACCGGGCCAGGCGGGCGACGGAAGGCTGCAAAACCGGCAAACCCAGCGATGCCTTCAGCCACGGTAGCAAGTACCGATACGCACACAGGAACGTCGAAACCGGATTTCCGGGTAATCCAAAGACGACCTTTCCTTCATCCGAAGCCCCAAACCACAGTGGTTTTCCGGGGCGTTGCGCCACCTGATGAAACCGTTGCCGGACGCCCAGCCGTTCCATAACTTTCGGGACAAAATCGGCTTTTCCGGCGGAAACACCCCCGCTCAACACCAGCGCATCGTACTCCTGGAGGACGGTTTTCAAAGCGGTTTCCATGGTATCGGCGTCATCGGGCAAATGCAGCAGGGTGGTTTCGGCTCCGGCTGCTTGCAAAACCGTTTGCAGCAGATAGGTATTCGACCGGCGAATCTGGTAGGGTTCGGGCGTTTCCGAGACATCGACCAGTTCGTCGCCCGTCGAAATCAGGGCAATTTTGGGTCGTTTGCTGACCAAAACCGTCGCTTTACCAACCGATGCGGCCACCGCCATTTCCGGTGGCCCCAGTCGTGTTCCAATCGGGACCAGTTCTTCGTATTGTTTCCGATCCGTCGCCCGGTGGTGCACATTCTGGCCGACCTGAACGGCGTCGATCTGGATTTCGGCCAGACCGTCAGTGATTTGAAGGTCTTCGTAGCGAATAACCGTATCGGTTCCCGTCGGTAACATGGCTCCCGTCATCACTTCGAGACAAGCGGTTTGTTCGGTCAGGGTTTGCGCCGGTTGTCCCGCAAATTGCGTTCCGGCGACCCGAAACTGCCGCTGTCCGGTTTCAAAAACCGCAAACTGAATGGCAATGCCATCCATCGACACACGGTTAAAAGGCGGCAGATCCCGGTCGGCGGTTAGTGGTTCGCGCAACACCCGGCTGGCAGCCTGCGATAAGGAGACGGGTTCTGCCGGCAACACCAGCAAGTGATTCAGTACGATGGAATGGGCTTCGGCGACGGAAAGCATAGGGTCAGTTTTTTACAAAAAAACAAAAGAACTCTACGCAAAAACGCAGAAGGCGGAGAATTTACCAGAATCTTAGTAAATACCCCACCCTCCGCGTTTTTTTAGCAACGTCTTTTTTAGTCTTCGATCAAAATCCCCATTTTCCCCATCCGGTAATCGCGGTAGGCTTCCATCACTTCCACTTCGTTATTGAGCACAAACGGACCCTGCGCCAGGATTTTTTCGCCAATCGGTTCGCCCGACATCAGCAAAAGCCGGGTGTCTTCAAGGGCTTCGAGGGTGATGCCTTCGCCGTCGTTTTCCGGAACCACCATATACCGGGCGTTCACCTCCGTTTGGTCGCCGACACGCATTTTTCCGTCCAGCAAATACAGAAACGCGTTGTGACTGGCGGGCAATGGCAGATACACTTTGCCCCCGGTTTTCAGGAACAAGGTCGCGGAATTGATGGGCGAGAACGTCGGGATGGGGCCTTTCAAACCCAACAGTTCACCGGATATCACATTGACCGTCACCTTCCCATCGTCGCTGACGAATGAAGGCGTTTCTTCTTTCAACACCGGGTAATAGCTCGGCTGATCTTTTTTGTGCGCCGACGGCGTATTGACCCACATCTGAATGATTTCCAGTTCGTCGGACAACGGGCGCTCGCTGTGCATGATGCCCAAACCGGCGTTCATCCATTGCGTACCGCCTTCGTAAACGCTTTTGTCGTTGCCCCGGCTGTCGCGGTGCCGCACCCCGCCTTTGAAGACAAACGTGACCGGCGAGAATCCCCGATGCGGGTGCGGACCTACACCGGCGTGGTTGGGGTTTTCATTTTCTTTCAGGAAACTATGGCCGTGGTGTAACAGCACAAACGGATCCAGGTAACCCAGTCGGCCCGAGGGCAGCGGCTGGCGAACCCGGAGTTCGCCCATGCTCATCAACGGGGCGGGTATCAATTGTTGTACGGTGCGTTCAGTTTTCATCGTCTTAAGGATTTAAAAGTAATTACATTTAATGTATATACATTTATATTTCACCAAAAGTTCATCACCATCACATATACACTAAAGGCCCGTATCTCCGAACCCTGAAAGGGTTCCATCACTAGCCCCGGATTTTATCCGGGGTTGACCGTGGCAATCCGGATGATCATGCCCATAATCGCAATCCCCGGATTGTCGTGATTAACCGGATTGCCGTGATCGACACCGAATTGCCATGATCGACACCCAAATTGTCTTGATCGACCCCGGATTGCCATGATCGACCGGATTGCCATGATCGACCGGATTGCCACAACCGACCCCAATTGCCATGATCGACCCCGATTGCCATAATCGACCCCGAATTACCATGATCCCAAACCCAAATTGCCATAATCGACCCCGATTGCCATGATCGACCCCGATTGCCATGATCCCAAACCCGAATTACCATGATCCCAACCCCAAATTGCCATGATCAACACCGAACGGCCACGACCAACCCCCGATCATCGTGATCCAAAACCCCGGATTACCACGATCAACCCCGGATTTTATCCGGGGCTAGTGATATGACCCTTTCAGGGTCGTGGGTATGGTGTTGTGGTTTATTTGCCGATTTTGTTGTTGAATTTGGAGAAAAAACCGTTTTTACAAACTCCCGGCTGATTTGGCGGGTTTACCTTCTGAATCCTTTTCTAGTCCTATGATTGCCGACGCATCCGTCCCAACTCCTTTATCCGATTTAACATCACCCCTTTCTGATCAAACCGTTACCGGCCAAACCGGGGTTCATTACGAAATTTTCGTCCGGGCGTTCTGCGACTCCAATGGCGACGGCATCGGCGACCTCAACGGCGTTACCTCCAAACTGGATTATCTGAAAGACCTGGGCGTATCGGCCATCTGGCTCATGCCCGTCAATCCGTCGCCGAGCTACCACATGTACGACGTGACGGATTATTACAGCATCGCGCCCGAATACGGTACGATAGACGATTTTCGGCGGCTCGTTTCGGAAGCCCACCGGCGTGGCATCAAAGTCATCCTGGATTTTGTGATCAACCACACCAGCCGCCAGCATCCGTGGTTCGTGGAAGCCTGCAAAAGCAAGGACAATCCGTATCACGACTGGTACGTCTGGATGAGCCAGCAGGAAATCGACGCCCTGAACATTGCGACCCGCGAAATCACCGCCGATTCGCAGGAGAAAAATCCGTGGCACCGCGTGCCGGGCGCGCCGTTTTCCGAGAAATATTATGCCCTGTTCTGGAGCGGCATGCCGGATTTGAACTACGACAATCCGAAGGTGCGGGAAGAAATTTACAAAGCCGGGAAGTTCTGGCTCACCGATGTCGGCGTCGACGGTTTTCGGCTCGACGCGGCCCGGCACATTTACCCGGATTGGGAAGAGCCGAAGAATCACCAGTTTTGGGAGGAATTCGGGCAGGTGATGGAAGCGGCCAAACCGGGTGTTTATACCGTCGGTGAGGTCTGGACGCGGGCCGAACGCATTGCGCCCTACTTCCGGGGACTGAAAGCCAATTTCAATTTCGACCTCAGCCTGGCGTTGCAGGAAATACCGTTCAAGGAGCGGGATACGGCGGAAATCGTGCAGATGCTGGTGCGGAATCACTCGATTTTTGCCGAAGTGAATCCGAATTTCATTGATGCCATCATGCTCTCCAACCACGATCAAACCCGGATCGGAAGCTTTTTAAATGGCAATCTGAACCACCTGAAAGTGGCCGCTAATCTGCTGCTGACACTGCCCGGCAATCCCTACCTCTATTATGGGGAGGAAATCGGAATGCTGGGCGCCAAACCCGACGAAAACATCCGCGAACCGTTTCTCTGGGACATCGGCAAAAATGACCCGGAACGCGCCCGCTGGCGGAAAGCCCGGTATTCGACCAGCCGAACCGTGACACCCCTGGCGCAACAGCAAACCGACCCGAATTCGCTTTACAATCACTACAAAAAACTCATTCACTTCCGCAACAGCCACCCGGTTTTGAACGACAACCTGAGCAAACTGGAAGGAACGGGCATTCAGCACAAAAACGTGATTGCATTTGCCCGGAAATCCGGAAACCGGTCGGTGTTGGTGATTCACAACCTGACCAAACGGGGGCTGGATGCGGTTATTTACCCCTCCGAAACGGCAGCAGGCAAACAGATCGTGCTGGACACGGCGGGGGGAGCCAAACTGTTCAAGAACGGGAAAGTACGGGTTCCGGCGTATGGGTGTGTGGTGCTGGAGTAATCCGCTTCCAAACGAGTCCATATCCCCGGGCAGCGTGAAACCGGAAGTCGAAAAATAGTACCATAAATTGGAAAGAAAATAAAGGAAAGCCGCCTGAGCAGCCCGTATATTTGCTACACACCTTTTGAGTCGACGGTATTTTTCAGGAGCGCCCTTTCGCTCACCCTGCCCCCGCAGGGATGTCTGAAAAATACCGCCGGTTCAAGAGCATTCCTAACCCTTTTTACCGTAGCAGGCCAGGCCAATGCGAGCCCCTATTTACCAATTTTCTCTGCTGAGCTTTCTGCTCGTGGCAGGCTGTACGACGTACTGGCAGCAAAAAAAAGCCGCTCCTGCCCCGACGACCCAATTCCAACAACAACCCTACAGCGGCAACGCATTTGACGAACACATCCGCTCAACGGAGGCACGCTCACCGGCAGACGAACAGGCCGGTTTTACGCTACCACCCGGTTTTGAGATCGAGTTGTTTGCTTCCGAGCCGCAAATTGGCAAACCCATCAACCTGGCCTTCGATGCCAAAGGACGCCTGTGGGTCACGCAATCGGTGGAATATCCCTTTCCGGCGCAACCCGGCAATGGTCACGACCGGCTCACGATCCTGGAAGACCGGGACCACGATGGTAAAGCCGACACTTTTATCCCCGTCAGCGATACGCTCAACATTCCCATCGGTATTATGCCGGTTCAGGACGGAGCCGTGGCGTTCAGCATTCCAAACGTGTATCAACTATCCGATGCCAACGGGGACGATCAAATCGAAACCAGCCGTCGGCTGCTCGGGCCGTTTGGCTTCAAAGACACGCACGGCATGGTTAATCACTTCCGGCGCGGTTTCGACGGCTGGATTCATGCCTGCCACGGATTTACGAACCTGTCGAAAATTGCCGGAACCGACGGCGACTCCCTGACGCTGGGCTCCGGCAACACCTTCCGGTTTCGAGCCGACGGCAGCCGGGTGGAACAAACGACGTTTGGCCGCGTCAATCCGTTTGGCCTGACATTCGACGACTGGGGCTACCTGTATTCCTCCGATTGCCATTCCTCCCCGCTTTACCAATTGATTCGGGGAGCCGAATACCCGTATTTTGGCCGCTTGCCGGAAGGAATCGGTTTTGCGCCCATCATGAAACCGCACGAACGGGAAGCCACCGCCCTGTCGGGTCTGGCCCTCAGCAGCGGCACCACCTTTCCCAAACCGTACCGCAACAGTCTGTTCATGGGCGACGTCGTAAAATGCCGCATTTACCGCAGTTCGTATGCCTTCAAAGGCTCGTCGCCCGTAGGAAAAATGGAGGAGGATTTTCTGCGAAGCACCGATCCCTGGTTTCGGCCCGCCGACATTGTTCAGGGGCCGGATGGCGCGTTGTACGTGGCGGATTTCTACAACCGCATCATTGGTCACTACGAGGTTCCGCTCGACAACCCCGGCCGCGATCACGTTCTGGGCCGCATCTGGCGCATCACCTACAAAGGTCAGGTGGACAAAACCGGTCTGAAAGACTGGACGAAAGCCGACGTGAACGAACTGCTGGACGGTTTATCAGCCGACAACCTGTCCGTCCGCATGACCGTGGCCGACCAGTTGATTCATCGCATCGGCAAAGCCGCCGTCAAACCGGTTGAAGACTTTTTGAACCGACGCAAAACCGCCGAAACCGCTTACGCGCAAGGTCTGTGGATTCTGTTCCAATTGGGCGCATTACCGGATGAAACCCTGCTCAGGGCGCTCCGGCATCCCCAGTCACTGGTCCGGACGCACGCGCTGCGCATTGTTCGGGAGATGAAAACGCCCGGAACACCGTTTCAGGAACCGGTGAAAACCGCCCTGAACGATGCGAACCCCCACGTGCAGCGGGCTGCGGTGGAAGCCCTGACCACGTATCCAACGCTGGAAACCGTCAAAACGCTGGTGGCTTTTCAGCAAAAAATACCGGCTTTCGATACGCACCTGGCCTACACCACCCGGCTTTGCCTCCGCGATTTATTGCGGGCAAAACCGCTGGGAACCCAGGCCACGCTGACAGCCTGGAATCAGCTTGATCAAATCGCCCTGACCGAATCCCTGATTGGGGTCAATACCGTGTATGCCAGCGAGTTTCTGTTAAAAACGCTGAAAACCGTTTCCCTCCCGAAAGAAACGGAGTTGAAGATGCTCCGCCAGACGGCACTCTATCTGCCAGTTGCCCAACGCGACGATCTGGTGCGGTTTATCATCCGGAAATACCAGGGCGATCCGGGCAGCCAATACAAGCTGTTCACGGTGATTCAGCAAAGCATCAAACAGCAGGGCGGTCAGGTTGATGAATCCGTCCGGAAATGGGGCATTGCACTGGCACAGAGCCTGATCGTGCCCCCGGCACCGGACTGGACGTATGCGCTGGAGGGAAATTTATACCTGAAAGACCTGCCGGTGGCGATTCGAATTCCGCCCGTCACCACACTTTTGTCGCCCGACATTCGGATGTTTGGTTTTGATCTGGGTGGTCTCAAAGGCGTTGTCCGGTCGCCGGTTTTTACGGCTCCTGCGTCGCTGGAATTTTCTACGGTGAACTACAATCTCAAAACCAACACCGATCCCGAAAACCGGGTGCAGTTGCGACTGGCCGACGATACGACCCAGATCATTGCCCGAAAGTCCTTTCTGAAAGCGAATGATTATCAGGCCGAAACCGTCACCTGGGATTTGCAGGCCTATCAGGGCAAACGCGTGTATCTGGAACTGGTCGATCAGTCGGCCGGGCTGATCTGGGTGGGCAACTTTAAAACGAACGCCATCCAGGTTCCGGCCATCAACCCGAAGGAACAGGGTGAACAGCAACGGTTTGCGATCGAAACCGCCGGAGAATCGGGCATTACGGCCCTGGAGCCGACGATTCAAAATCTGCTGTCGAGTCCGTCGACGGCCTATTTTATCAAAGTGGCCAGCATGCGGGCTCTGCTCCGGCTGGCTCCCGAGCGGTATGCGACCCAGGCGGTTTCTTTCCTCTCCGATGACTCATCGCCCCAGCCGTATCGCAAAGAGATCGCCGGTATGCTGGGTGAGTTTCCGCTGGCCCAGACCGGAAAGGCCCTGGCCGACGGATTGAAGAAAACAACGGGCGATGTGCAGCTCGAACTGCTAAAAGCACTGGCGACCAATTCGGACGGCAAAGACCTGATTCTGAAACAGGTACGGAATGGTATTTTATATACCCGGATTTTGCGGCAACCGGGTCTGGAAGACCGGCTTTTGTTAAACGCCAGCCCTCAGCAACTGGCCGAATTCACGCAGTTGACCGCCTATCTGAGTCCGATCGATGAAACGCGGGAAGCCCTCATCAAAGACCGGTTGGCGCATCTGGACGCTTCGGCCACCGGCGGGCGGCAAATCTTTGTCCAAAACTGCTCGCCCTGCCACCAGATCAACAAGGATGGCGGCATGATTGGCCCGCAGTTGGACGGCATCGGCAGTTGGGGCAGCCAGTCGCTGGCGACCAAAATCCTGGACCCGAACCGGAACATCTCGGAAGCGTTCAGAACGTATACGATCAAACTGAAAAATGGGAGTGTAAAAACCGGCCTGTTCCGCCGGGAAGAAGCCGCGTCGGTGGTCTACGCCAATGCCGCCGGTGAGGAGTTTTTTGTACCGAAAAAAGACATTGCCGAAAGTCAGGCGTCCCGGTATACGCTGATGCCCGATCATTTCGGCCAGACGATTCCGCAGGATCAGTTCAATCAGTTGCTCGGTTATTTGCTGAGTGTCAAGTAAAACCGCCACCGGTTTCGGAGTTTTTGGTGACTTATTTTCCGAAAGCTCTCCGGCTGATGGTGGCGGTTTGTACATTTTCCGGGCCGAATGGCTATTTCCTGGTAAATGGAAGCCGGGAAATCCGGCCAATTTCTCACCTTTGCAGTACCATGTCACAAAACCGCCGAAATTTCGTCAAAAAGCTGGCTGCTGCCGGCAGTGCGTTCTCCCTCAATAGCCTGTTCAACACGGTCCATGCTGCGGACTGGGCCGTTGCCAACGAGCGGGTTCAGCACCTCAGCCCCTTGCAGGTTGCGGCCGACGAAGACTATTGGGCGACCATTCAGCAGGGCTATACGGCCTCGTCTTCGAGCATCATCATTCTCAACAACGGGGGCGTTTCGCCGTCTCCGCTGGTGGTGCAACAGGCCGTTGAACGCTACAACCACATGGTGAACCAGGGACCGTCGTACTACATGTGGCGGATTCTGGATCAGGGACGCGAACCGGTGCGGGAAAAACTGGCGTTGCTGGCGGGGACGTTGACCGACGAAATTGCCATCAACCGCAACGCTACGGAAGCCCTCAATACGGTTATTTACGGGCTTGATCTGGCAAAGGGCGACGAGGTGATCGGGACGTTGCAGGATTACCCAAACATCATTCAGGCCTGGCGGCAACGGGCGCAACGGGAAGGAATCGTCTATAAACAACTCAGTTTCAATTTTCCGATTGAAGACGACGAGCAGATTGTCCGCGAATACGAAAAAGCCATTACGCCCAGAACCAAAATCATCCACGTCACCCACGTTATCAACTGGGTGGGTCAGATCATGCCGGTTCAGAAAATCTGCCGCATGGCCCACAAACACGGCATCGAGGTAGTTGTAGATGGTGCGCACTCGTTTGGTCTGCTGGATTTTAAGGTGTCGGAACTGGGTTGTGATTACTTCGGAACCAGCCTGCACAAGTTTTTGTCGGCCCCCGTCGGCACCGGCATGTTGTGGATCAAGAAAGAGAAAATTGCCAAAATATGGCCGCTGCTCTGCAACAGCCAACCGAAAAGCGACGACATCCGCAAATTCGAGACGCTTGGTACGCGGAGTTTCCCGATCGAACAGGGCATTGGCGAAGCCATCAATTTCCACAATGCCATCGGCAACAAACGCAAGGAAGAACGGGTGCGGTATCTGAAAAATTACTGGGCCGAAAAAGTCCTGAAGTTCCCCGGCGTCCGGCTGTCTACTTCGCTGAAATCCCAGTTTTCGTGCGGCATTTGCGGGGTAAGCATCGACGGCATGACGCCCGGCGAAGTGGAAGGCAAGCTCATGTCGAAATACAAGATCAACACCTCACCCACGGTTTGGGAAAACATCAGTTGCGTTCGGGTGACGCCCCACGTCTACACGACATTGACAGATCTGGACAAACTGGTGCGGGCGATTGGCGAAATTGCTGCGGAGAAAAAGAAGGCGTAAGGGGGCTTTTTTAAGGTCATTATAGTCGTATCTTTAGCTATTGTAGCCGAAAATCTGCGCTGAGATGCAAGCTGAAAAAACACACCGTTCCCGAAGAATACCGCCAAAACGTTACCGCAAAGCCACTCCGGAAGAATACCTGGAGTTCGAGTACAAAGCCGAGCGGAAAAATGAATACGTGACTGGCGAAATCCGTCCTATGTCCTACACCTCTGAAAATCATGGCCTTTTGGTGGCCAACCTAATCATTTTATTAGGAACAGCGTTGAAAGGCAGCAATTGCCGGGTTTACCCCAGCGACCGAATGCTGCATGTCCCGGAAACCGGTAATTTTTATTACCCGGATGTGATGGTCGTTTGTGGAGATTCTCAGTTTTTTCAGTACAAACAACGGATGCAGGCCACCCTGAATCCGACGGTATTGATTGAGGTTTTATCGGAAACCACCAGCGATTACGACGAAACCATCAAATGGCATTCCTACAAGCGCATCAAAACGCTGCAACAATACATCCGGGTTCACCAGAACCTGATGCTGCTGGAACTGTATACCCGCGTCGGCAACAGCAACGACTGGCTCAATACCGAAGCCGAACTACCGGATCAAACCGTGATGATCGGCGGATGTGAAGTGAAGGTTAGTGAGGTGTATGAGCATGTGGCGCTGGTGAAGAAATAAACCGTTACTACTGAACCATAGATCCTACTGTATTCTGAAATATGGATTCTGGAACCAAATGACATACGAGAAAGTATTCAAAATCAATTAAAAATCGCGTGGGATCGATACGAATAGCATTACGGCAAAAATCGCCAAAAAAATCAGGAGCGTAATCAGTTGGCGGTGATCGGCCGGATCGTTGGCCGGTATAAAACCGTCCTGTTTTGCGCCATACAGCACCGGAACCGGATCACCCGGCTTCAAACTCTCATACAAGCCTTTCGAAACCGGCATCGACCGCTCCTGATTCCGGAATTGAAAAACCGCCTGGTAGCGAAACGTTTTCGCCCGGCTTTTTTGCGTACCTTTCCCCACCACGGCTCGCTCGGTTCGCTGAACGATCACGGCCATCGATTGCCCGGTTTCCCGAATTTGGTAGAAATTTCGATAATACGCCACAGTTGTGTTCGTAAAAAACAAAGTCGTGAAACCCAGCGTAAGGCTCAGTGTAAACCGGAGGAGTTGTTGCCGGATCGCAACGCTATTCCGTGGAAAAACGGGATGGTAAGTCAGTTGCCGGATCATGGTACCAAAGACGATGAGAAGGTGATGATGCGTTTGTCACTTGCTTATCCCGGAAAAGCGAAAAGGTTATCAGACCGATTAAGTCGGCATTGGATTTGAAAACCGCCGTTGCAAAAGCTATCTTTGCCAAACTTTTCCTCCTCATTCGCGCCATGCAACAACTCAGCGTCCGACACCTGCTGGGCATTAAGAACCTGACCGAGAACGACATTCAGCTCATTTTGGGAACGGCTCGCGAGTTCAAAGACGTCATCAACCGACCCATCAAAAAAGTGCCATCGCTGCGCGATATCACGATTGCCAACGTTTTTTTCGAAAATTCGACCCGCACCCGGCTGTCGTTCGAGCTAGCCGAAAAGCGGTTATCGGCCGATGTTGTCAATTTTTCGGCTTCGGGCAGTTCGGTCAAAAAAGGCGAGACGTTGCTGGATACCGTCAACAACATTCTGGCCATGAAGGTCGACATGATCGTCATGCGCCACAGCAGCCCCGGCGCCCCGCATTATCTGTCGGATCGCATCAAAGCCAACGTGGTCAACGCGGGCGATGGCACCCACGAGCACCCGACGCAAGCCCTGCTCGATTCGTTTTCCATTCAGGACAAGCTGGGCGATGTCGCGGGCAAACGCGTCGCCATCATCGGTGATATTCTGCACTCCCGTGTGGCCTTGTCCAATATTTTCTGCCTGCAAAAACAAGGCGCGGAGGTGATGGTTTGCGGCCCTACGACACTGATTCCCAAACACATCAACGAACTGGGTGTCAAAGTGAGCCACGACGTTCGGGAAGCGCTCAACTGGTGCGATGTCGCCAACGTGCTGCGGATTCAACTGGAGCGGCAGCAGATCAAGTATTTTCCGTCGCTACGGGAATATTCGCTCTATTACGGGATTTCCAAAAAGATGCTGGACGAACTCGACCGCCCGATTGTGCTGATGCACCCCGGACCCATCAACCGGGGTGTCGAACTGACCTCCGACGCGGCCGATTCGCATCATTCGATTATTCTGGATCAGGTGGAGAATGGCGTAGCGGTTCGGATGGCGGTTTTGTATCTGCTGGCGCAGATGTGATGCATATGACACTTCACCCGCCCCGTCAATACCGGTTTGACGACGAGTACTTTTTTGCCTTGTGTCAGGCTAATCAGGATCTGCGTCTGGAGCGCGATGCCGACGGAAATATTATTCTCATGCCCCCCACCGGATCAGAAACAGGACGTTATAACGCCAACCTCAATGGCGAAGTATGGAGTTGGAACCGCAAAAAGCAAGCGGGCTACGTATTCGATTCATCGACTGGTTTTACACTTCCCAATTCGGCTGTTCGATCGCCGGATGTGTCCTGGATTCGTAAAAATCGCTGGGATCAATTACCCAAAGAAAAGCAGGAAAAGTTCGCCCCCATTTGCCCTGATTTTGTGATTGAAATCAGATCCAAAACGGATTCGACCCAGGAACTCAAAGCCAAAATGGAAGAATACCGCGAAAACGGCTGTCGACTCGGCTGGCTCATCGATCGGATTGAAAAAACCGTCTTCATTTATCGGGAAACCGGAGCGATTGAGATTCAGACGGGCGAGCAGGTGACGCTTTCGGGAGAAGCGGTTTTGGAGGGGTTTGAGATTACAATAACCTTATAACTTACCTAGATTTCGATAATTCAGGAAAGTTAGACCGAACCATATTGGCAAACGGTTGATCGCTTTTAGCCGCATTCTGAACCATCTTTTTTGCATTAAATATTGCCAATTCAAGAAGAGACCAAGGCTGTTTTAATTCTTCACAAAGCTCGTTCTTGAGTTCTTCACTCATCGAGATCGGGTCGTATTTTGCGAGAATCAAGCTATGCATAACAGCCCAGTAATGGCGCTCCCGGATTCGGTTTAATTCTTCCCTACCCAGCCCATACCCTTCAATCGACACTTTTCCACGTTCATCTAATGCAACCGGTACATGTTGATTAAACCGAATATGTTTTTCCGGATAATCCAATGAAGGGTGAAGAAGTAGTGGTTGCTCAACCAAAATATCGTGCGTGTGATTTACTGCCCGATTCATTTCATGGATAATGGGGAAATAATTTTTCTTTTCCCGCCGATTGCATACTTCACAGGAGAAGAACAAATTCTCCCAATTGTAGGCTAACCAATAGTACCCCGGTCGGTTTAATTGACGATCTTCTGATGTCTTTTTATAGCCGCCTTTAGGCCGGTAATGCTCGACATCACCAAAACTGGTAGCCCTAAAATCTGATTCGCAGAAACAACATTTTCCATGCTGTTCCGCAATGAGTTGACTCTTTACAGATTCGTGTCCAAAAACCGCGTTATTCATTGTAAATTTTACCGTCCCATTACTGTACCCCTCTGGATTATCGGAATATAAATTGCATAAAGAACTGGTTTCCAGCTCGCCTTTAGTTACCAAAATGACCGGAACGGCTGTAGATTTTTCAATATGTATCATACTCTCAGACTACATTCGGTCACGTAATGCTTCGGCCAATTGATGAATGATGGTTTCGGCTTTCATTTCTGCCGGGTCGCTACTGAAAGGAACTGAATCCAGTTCCGCATTTAATTCTAGTAACCGGTTCTGCTCCTGTTCACTTAGCACATTCTTTCCCAGCAGTTTATCACGCTCACGACGCATTTGTAAAGTTTTATCTTCAATTCCAAATAATTCACTGGATAGGATTTGATCCAATCGCCAGTTGCGCACATCGACCGGATCATTCTCGACGTGTACTTCATCCCCCACCCGCTTCAACAGAATGATATTCGCATCCCCCGCCGACTGCACAATCAAAGGGCTATGCGCTGTCACGATAAATTGTGTATTCGGAAATGTTTCGGTTAAAAATTGAATGATATTCCGCTGAAATTTCGGGTGTAAATGCAAATCTATTTCATCGACTAAACAGATGGCGGGTTCAGCTAAGGGGTTTTCGCTATCTGGATAACGGTCTGATAATCCTTTGGCAAAATCTACCGTCCAAGCGATTAAAGTTTTATATCCCAGACTAAGTTCATGAAGGCGAACATTCCCATAATTTGTTTTAAAGTATACTTTAGGAGTACCTGAATCAGTATTAATATAAATATCAGATATCTCGCTATTAAATAATTGCAACAATATTCTCTTCACAGTTTGGTATTTAGTACTAAATCTACCATCCTTCAGAGCTAAGTAGTCAGCCTGCACTATCCATTCTTCAGCATTAATCAGTTCAATATCGTCATTAAAAATACTTTCAATTTGCTGATTATCTTTTGAGATAGCTCCATCACTTATTTTCCTAGCAGCTCCATATGCGTACAATACAGGAATTTTATCTTCTGAATATTTAACAAGATTAGGTTCATTTGGAAAGTGAGTTGCTGGATATATCTTTTTTTTATCTCCTATCTGCAAGTTTGAAATATTCAATTTTGAATTATAGCTATCTCCAGTATTCGTCTCTTCCAGATTACATTCTATTTCTGAACTTTTATTATTTCTAAAAAAAGAATTTAAATCAATATGAATATTATGGGACTTATATCTTCTAACAATGAATAAACAAGCACTTCTCAAAACGGTCGTCTTCCCCGTCCCATTATCTCCCAGAATCACATTCCACTGCGCAGCATTTCCGTCTTTGGTGAAGTTAATCGTTTCTTTCCGACCGAACGAGCGGACATTTTCCAGCGAAATACTTTTGAACCAGACGCGCGGTGTCATACTTTTTCCCATTTTTGATGAAAATTACGTCTTTACCCCATAACCTCAAATACCGTACATGGTTAAATACATACTTTTAAGCTTTCTGCTTACCGTACAGCTTGCCGTTGCTCAAACCGCCCAAACCTTCACCACCGCCAAATCCCCCGCCGATGCCGGGTTCTCCGCCGACCGGCTCAAACGCCTGGATGACTACCTGCAAAGTTTCATCGATAAAGGAATCGCACCCAATGCCGTCACATTTGTCGCCCGGAATGGCAAGATTGTTCATTACAAAGCGTTCGGTTACAGCAATCTGGAAAAGAAAACACCACTCAAACGCGACGATCTGTACCGCATTGCTTCCCAGTCGAAAGCCGTGGTAACGGTTGCGCTGATGACCTTGTTTGAAGAAGAGAAATTTTTGCTCGACGACCCCATTTCTAAATACATTCCGGCCTTCAAAAATCCGCGGGTGATGGTGAGCGTTGATAAAGAGAAAGGCACCTACGAAACCCGCCCGGCGAAAAGCGAAGTGACCATCCGGCAGTTGCTGAGTCACAACGCCGGGATTCCTTATGACCATCCGCTCGACCAGCGCCCGGAATTCAAAGTGCCGTTTTACAACTCGATCCAGCCGGATAAACTCGAAGACGTCGTCAACCGGATTGCCGCCCGCCCGCTCACCAAAGACCCCGGTGAAGCCTTCGTATATGGGTTGAACACCGACATCATTGGCCGGCTGATCGAAATTCTGGCCGGAAAACCGCTGGATGTGGCCCTGCGCGAACGGGTGTTGGAACCGGTCGGCATGAATGACACCTATTTTTATCTCCCGGCCAACAAAGCCAGTCGGCTGGTGGAACTCTATTCCAAAAGCAGCACCGAAAACCCGCTGACCCTACACGAAAACAACGCCTATCGCTCGTTTGCGGTGGAAGGTGCTAAAACGTATTTTTCGGGCGGAGCCGGGCTGGTCAGCACGGTGGAAGATTACGCCAAATTCTGCCAGATGATGCTCAACGGCGGCAGCTTTAACAACAAACGAATTCTGGGACGGAAAACCGTTGAAATGATGCTGAGAAACCAGATTGGCGATGCCAAAACCAGCAATTACAACGACAAATTCGGTCTTGGCTTCCAGCTCGTTACACCAGAAAGCAGCTACGGCAACGAAACCAGTCCGGGCACGTTTGGCTGGGGCGGCATGTATTGCTCCGAATACACCATCGATCCGAAAGAAAACCTGATCCTGCTGGTTTTCACCAACGTGCAGCCGTATGCGCACTCCACCGAATTTCGACGGAAATTTAAAATTGCGGTGTATCAGGCGCTGGAGTGACTCGTTCAGGAATAATAAATGTAAAATGTTGAATATCAAATGTAAAATTGATCGGTACAATGCTCTTTACTTTTACATTCGATATTTATCATTTTACATTTATCATTCAAAACCCTCAAGCTACTTCCTTCTCCCACTCAACCTTATACGACAGCACGGCTTCCGAGGCTTTGGCGCCCTGTTTGATGAAAAACGGCAATACCAGATCGCGAAACCAGACGGCAACGGGGTTGGTAGCCACTTTTCCGTTGCCCATACGCCGGGCCTGGCGGACAATTTTCTCAACCCGCTCCCGGCGCAGGCTCTCGAACTTCGAAAAAGCGTGTTCCACCTTCAGCGAATCGCGCAGGCACTGGGCCAGCACGGCGGCATCTTCCAGGGCCAGCGACGCTCCCTGTCCCGAATGGGGGGAGGTTGCATGGGCGGCATCCCCCACCAGACAAACCGGCCCCTTGTGCCAGGCTGGCAGCGACGGCAGGTCGTAGACCGGCCATTTGCCGATGTCGCCGGGGGTCGACTGAATAAGCTCCGGAACCGGGGCCGGGTCGTTCTCATGGTTGCGGAGCAACTGCTGCCGCCAGGCTTCGCCGGACATGGCGTTCAGTTCGTTCCGCTTCGGTTCGGTGGGCCAGGCCATGTTACTGAACCAGTAGACCTCGCCATCCGGTTTAGCGATGTACCCGAAAAAGGCTTTTTTTCCGAAGATCATCTGCATGGCCCCGGAGGTCGACAAACCGGGTGGGCATTGGGCAAAACCGCCACAATCGACAACCCCGGTGTAAGCCGGTTTGGGGGCATTCGGAAAAATCAGTTGGCGGGTTTGGGAGTGAATCCCATCACACCCAATCAGGAAATTCCCCTCAGCTTGCGAGCCGTCTTCAAAACGGGCCGTTACGCCCTGAAAACCATTCAGTTGAATACCGCTGAGTTTTTTACCGACCTTTATCGGAATGTTCCGCCGAAGGGCTTCATCGCGCAGGATCTGGTGCAATTGTCCCCGTTTGATCATGACGTTGCGGCTTCCAAACCGTTCCTCTTCGTCGCAGCTTTCCAGTTGAGCCAACTGCTTGCCGTCGCTGTTGAAGAAATCCATTCCCACCGAATGAAAACCGTCTTTTTCCAGCAGGTAATCGATGTCCAGCGCTTTCAACACGTTGACGCCGTTGGGAGCCAGGTTCAGAAACGCACCTGCTTCGTCCAGGCCGGCGGGTTGTGATTCGTAGATTTCGGCGTCAATGCCTGCCTGCTGTAAAAAAAGGGCTACCACCGGGCCGGCAATGCCGCAACCGATGATGAGGGCTTTCTGGGGAGTCGTCATGGTCGTTCTGCTGATTGAATAGCCAAAAGTAGGACAGCCTGCCCATCCATGCCCGCCGGTTTTCGTGAACCGCCATTTTTGGCCGACGAGCGTACAATTCCAACCGACCGGGCGCGTTGCTTTTCAATACCACTTGAATTGTCTAGCTTTAACGTTCACCATTTAACACAACCCCCAAGCCATGAATGCATCCAAAACCGCCCTGGTTCTGATCGAGTACCAAAACGATTTTACCTCACCGGGAGGCAGCCTGCACGACGCCGTCAAAGGCGTGATGGACTCCACCAACATGCTGGAGAATACGAAAGACGTTCTGACGAAAGCCCGTGAAGCCGGGGTTACGATCATCCATTCACCAATCAGTTTTCACGAAGGATATTATGAGATTACGGCCCACCCGTACGGCATTTTGAAGGGCGTGGTCGATAGCCAGTCGTTTCGGAAAGGCAGTTGGGGCGTCGAGATTGTCGATGATGTGAAGCCGGAATCGGGCGAAATCGTGCTGGAAGGTAAACGTGGCCTCGATGCATTTGCCAGCACCAACCTGGATTTTATTCTCCGCAGCAAAGGCATCGAAACCATTGCGCTGGGCGGTTTTCTGACGAACTGCTGCGTGGAATCGACCATGCGGTCCGGTTATGAAAAAGGCTTTGAAGTGATTACCTTAACCGACTGCACGGCCACCCTGAGTGAAGAAGAACAGAAATTTGCCTGCGCCAAAAACTTCCCCATGTTTTCCAAACCGATGACCCACGACCAGTTTGTGGAAGAACTGTCGGGCGAAAAAGTGACAGAAATTGAAGGACGCGGATACTCGGCGTAAAGAAGAAAAGAATTTTAAATGGTAAATGATGAACGCTAAATGTAAAAGTGAATGGCACCTGGATACTTTTACATTTAGCGTTCATCATTTACCATTTAAAATTCTCTTTTTTAACTTAAGGCTTTCGCATTTGCCCCTAAATCCCCTAAAGGGGACTTTTAGCATCCGAATTTAGCTGCGTCCAAGTCCCCTTTAGGGGATTTAGGGGCAAATGCGAAAGTATAAAGAATTATCAGACATAAGTCCTAACTACCACACCAGAGCACTCCCCTCGATTTCAACTTCTTTTTTCTTTAACTTACCGCCTGCATCCTTGACCACCCGTTGTTATGAAGAAGGTATCCCTGCTGTTTTTAACGTTTTGGCTGGCTACGGCGGCAATGGCCCAGGTTCCGGCGCTCATCGACCGGCAGCTAATTTTTGGCGATCCCGAAATTATCGGTGCGCAGCTTTCGCCCGATGGGGCCTATATGTCGTTCATCAAACCGTATAAAGGAACCCGCAACATCTGGGTCAAAAAACGCGATGATCCATTCACGGCGGCCAAACCGGTGACGGCCGACACCACCCGACCCATCGCCAATTACTTCTGGTCGCGGGACGGCAAGTACGTACTTTACGTGCAGGACAAGGGCGGGAATGAGAATTTCAATATCTACGCAGTTAGCCCTTCCGAGGGTCTGAAAACCAGCACCGTACCGGCGGCCCGGAACCTGACCGATGTCAACGGGGTGCGGGCGACTATTTATCGGGTTCCCAAAACCGACCCCAATACGCTGTATATTGGCCTGAACGACCGCGATAAAGCCTGGCACGACCTTTATAAACTGAACCTGACGACCGGCGAAAAAACGCTCGTTCGCAAGAATACCGACCGGGTCACCGGCTGGATTTTCGACTGGGACGACAAACTGCGGCTCGCCACCAGCACCGCAGCCGACGGCAGTTCCGAAATTCTGCGGGTCGATGAGGCCGGTATGACCAAAATCTACTCCACGACGATTTATGAAACCAGCTATCCCATTGGTTTTCACAAGGATAATCAGCGGGTTTATCTGGTCACCAACAAAGACAAACCGGATCTTCAGAAACTGATTCTGCTCAACCCGGTTTCGCTGAAAGAGCAGTCGGTCGAATCCGATCCGATGAAAAAGGTGGATTTCGGGAGCATTCTTATTTCGGAGGTAACCCGGGAACCCATTTTTACGACCTATACCGACGACCGGCTACGCCGGTACTGGAAAGACAAACTGTTTGAAAAAGACTTTCAGTTCATTCTGCGGGAACTTCCGGGCGTCGATGTTCTATTCGGTTCGGCCACGGACGATGAGCAATACTGGCTGCTGTCGGCGACGAGCGACACCGACCCCGGCGCCACGTTTCTGTTCGACCGCAAAACCAAAGAGCTGACGTTTCAATACCGCCCCCGCCCCAAACTGCCGATCAACGACCTGGCCCGCATGGAAGCCATCCGGTATAAATCATCCGACGGCATGGAAATCCCGGCTTTTCTGACCTTGCCCAAGGGCCGTGACCACAAGAATTTGCCGGTGGTGATTGTTCCCCACGGCGGACCGTGGGCGCGTGACGCCTGGGGGTATAATGCCTATCACCAGTTTCTGGCGAATCGGGGCTATGCGGTTCTGTCGATGAATTTCCGGTCTTCGACCGGCTACGGCAAGCAGTTTCTGAACGCGGGCAACAAGCAGTGGGGCGAAAAAATGCAGGACGACATCACCTGGGGCGTCAAATACCTGATCGATCAGGGCATTGCCGATCCGAAGCGCGTCGGCATCATGGGCGGTTCCTACGGCGGTTATGCCACGCTGGCGGGCCTGGCCTTCACGCCCGATGTCTACGCGGCTGGTGTTGCCATTGTCGCACCGTCCAACATCATCACGCTGCTGAACTCGATTCCGCCCTACTGGGAGTCGGTTCGGAAAACGTTCTACGAGCGCATGGGCGACCCCAACACGCCCGAAGGCAAAGCGCAGTTGATGAAACAATCGCCGTTGTTTTCGGCCGACAAGATCAAATCGCCACTGCTGGTGGTGCAGGGGGCCAACGACCCGCGCGTCAACAAAGCGGAGTCTGACCAGATTGTGGTGGCCCTCCGCGACCGCGGTTTCCCGGTCGAATACCTCTGTGCGCCCGACGAAGGCCACGGTTTTGCGCGGCCCGTCAACAACATGGCGATGCTGGCCCTGGCAGAGAAGTTTCTGGCCAAACACCTGGGCGGACGGTTTCAGGAATCCATGCCGGAGAACGTAGCCAAACGCCTGAAGGAGATCACTGTAGATGTGAAAACCGTGCAGTTGGCGGAGAAAAAACCCTGACAGCGGTTGAAGGTGTATCCTTGATAAAAAATTATGCCCCATGAATACGGGGCTTTTTTTATAGCTCAAAACCGGGCACCAACGCCGATCGTCAGCAGCGGAATAAACTCGCCGTCGATGATGAAATTTTGCCGGATGCCGAGATTCAGGTGACGGTTTAGTTTGTAATCATAGCTAAGCAGAAAGTTGCCAGCCGGACTTATCCGACGCCGACTTTCGATCATATATCCATCCGGATTGCTATAGGTCCAAAACTGCGTGTACATTTTATAGCGAACCCCGACACCGGCGCCGATCAGAAAGAGACTTCGTGAATCATCCAGGGGTGCCCATACGGCACTCACAAAGCCCGCGACAATCGATTCATGCTGCACCCGCTTATTTTTCAAAAAGCTGGGCACAACTACGTTCTCGGAACGATTGATGTTGATCTCGTTTTTAAATCCTTCGTGACGAGTTAAATACTGCACATTGCTACTTAAGAAAAAGTGTTTTTTCAGCTCCCGCATATACTCACCCGAAAAGGCAATCCCGCCTTTCATACCAGATCCCTCTCCCATATAAGGCCAGTGGGTACCGATGCCGACGCGAAGAATATTTTTTGAAACCGATTGACCATACGTTACCGCAAACCCGCTGATCACCAGAATCAGGCATAGTAAAGTTTTCGTTTTCATAAAAAATAGATGAATAAGATGATGGTATTTACCGCACGCCAATCAGTCCATTTGCAAATTTCACTCGTCGACACAATTTATGAATATATCTAAATAAAACCTTTCAGATTGTAGTAATACCACCCCGTTCAAACCCGCACAACCCGTGCGAAACCGCACACTTTTAGAAAACCAAAAAGAAGATAACCTTTTAATTATCAACTATTTAACAACTGGCACATCGTTTGGATAGTCTCTGTCAAGGTATAACAACAAATGGACAGAGAATTAGCCCCCGAAATCGTCAGGCAAAGCCGGACCAAAAATTACCTCATCGTCTTTGTCGTGCTGGTCGTTGCCGGAATCGCGATTTACTTCTTCCGGCGTGTTTTAAAAACATCCGTCGAAGCCTCGCGCATCCGGACAGCGACGGCGGAGATTGGCCCGGTCGAGAATTCGCTGAGCGCCACGGGTGAGGTGATTCCGGCATACGAACAAATCATCACCAGCCCCATCCGCGCCAGCATCCGGCGCGTCCTGCTGACCCCTGGCACGCAGATCAAACCGGGTCAGGCCATTCTGGATCTGGACAAATCGCTGACCCTCATTGAATTCGAAAAGATGAAAGATCAGTTGGCGCTCAAACGCAACAGCATCGAACAATTGCGGATGAAGCTCAACAAAAACCTCTTCGATGCCGAAGCCGACGACCAGATCAAATCCCTCAACATCAACCGGCTAAAAGCCGAACTGGAAGATGCCCGACGCCTGCTGAAAGTCGGGGGACAAACCCAGGAAGACGTCACCCGCGCCGAAAACAGCCTTCGCATTGCCGAGTTGGAAAAGAAAAAACTGGAAAACGATCTCTCCTACAACCGCCAGTCGATGGGCGCCAGCCTGAAAGAAACCACCTTGCAGGCGCAAATCGAAGAGAAAAACCTGAGCGAACTGGATCGAAAACTGAATCAGGCCAACATCATCGCCGACCGACCGGGCGTGCTGACCTGGGTGAATGAGAACATCGGCTCGGCGGTCAACGAAGGCGAAATTCTGGCGAAACTGGCCGATCTGGGTAGTTTTCGGATTGAAGGCTCCTGCTCCGATGTCTACGCCGATCAGGTGAAAGCCGGTTTGCCGGTTATCGTCAAAGTCAACGAAACCAATTTGCGCGGCCTCATTACGCAGGTAAAACCGTCGGTGAAAAACGGCGTCATCCAGTTCGTGGTGCAACTGGATGATAACCACCACGCGTCGCTCCGGCCCAACATGAAAGTGGAAGTCTTTGTGGTAACCAGCCAGACCGCCAAAGCCGTTCGGGTGGCCAACGGACCGGCGTTCAAAGGCAAGAAAAATCAGTTTGTTTACATCCTGAATAACCAGGGAATCGCCCAACGCCGGGAGGTGCAGGTCGGTCTGTCCAACTTCGATTACGTGGAGATCAAAAGCGGGATTCAGCCGGGCGAGCGCGTCATCATCACCGATTTGAGCGAGTTCGAGCATTTGCAGGAAATCACCATCGAAAACCATGCAAACTGAACACGCTACCCCGAACAAGCCACTGATTACCGAAAAAAAGACGGCTCTTCTGATTAGTCTCGGTCTTCTTGTGCTTCTTTTGCTGGGACATACCCTTCAAGCCCAGCCGCAGTTACTGACGCTGGATGATGTGGTGCAGATGGCGAAGTCGCAGTCGATTTCGGCGAAACAGGCGGCCACACAGAAGCAAACCAGCTACTGGCAATACCGGACGTTTCAGGCGGGTTTCAAACCCCAACTGAGCCTAGACGGTTCACTGCCCAACTTCGAACGGTCGTTTATCCAGGTAACGCAACCTGACGGAACCATTAGTTTTCAACCGATTTCCAACAACAATTCG
Organism: Larkinella punicea; assembly: GCF_003334855.1. Taxonomy (GTDB): domain Bacteria; phylum Bacteroidota; class Bacteroidia; order Cytophagales; family Spirosomataceae; genus Larkinella; species Larkinella punicea. The sequence goes on along the minus strand of NZ_QOWE01000006.1, from coordinate 253,356 downwards.
GTTTTGAATCTCTCGCTGAGCCAGAACATTGCGCCAACCGGCGGGTCGGTTTTCGTGCAGAAACAGATTCAGCGGTTTGACGATTTCGAGCGAAATAACCGGCTGTACAACGGCATTCCGTTTGCGGTCGGACTCCGGCAGCCGCTGTTTCAATTCAACCAAATGAAGTGGGATCGCAAAATTGAGCCGTTGAAATTTGAAGAAAGCAACCAGTTTTTCATCGAGTCGATGGAGAAAGTGACGGTTTCGGCCACGGGCTATTATTTCGATTTGCTGGTGGCGCAGGTCAATTTGCAGATTGCCGAAAAAAACCTGAGCAACAACGACACGCTGTATAAAATTGCCCAACACAAACTGGAACTGGGCAAGATTTCCCAGAATGACATCCTGCAATTGCAAATGGGCGTGCTGACGGCCAAAAAAGAGTTCGCGTCGGCCCGCCAGAATGCCGAAATTGCGTCATTGAGCCTGCGTTCGTACATGGGCTACCGCGACGACCGGAAGCTGGAACTGGTGGTGCCGACCCAAATCACCGAACTCGCCATCGACGTTCAAAAAGCCTTGAACGAAGCCTTCAACAACCGCTCCGACGCCATCGCCTTCCGGCGAAAAGCCCTGGAAGCCCAGCGCGATGTGGACAAAGCCCGCAAAGACAACGGCCTGAATGCCACGCTGAATGCGGCTTTTGGTCTGTCGAACCGGGGCGCTAATCTGGGCGATATTTACATCCGTCCACAGGATCGGGAGTACCTCGAAGTGCAGTTTGTGTTGCCCATCATGACCTGGGGACGTGCCCAGGCCCGAACCGAAACCGCCAAAGCCACGCAGCAGTTGGTGACGCAAACCGTGGAGCAGGACAAGCTGACGTTCGAGCAGGCCATTTATACGCAGGTAACACTCCTGCAAATGCTCCAGCAGCAGGTTAAACTCACCGCCGAAGCTGACGCCATCGGTCAGCAACGCTATCAGATTGCCCAGAACCGCTTTATTCTGAGCGATTTGAGCGTCACGGATTTAGGCATTGCCATGCAGGAAAAAGACCGCGCCCGGCGCGACGCCATTCTGGCCCTGCGGGATTACTGGACGGCTTTTTACACCATCCGGCTGCTGACGCTGTACGATTTTGAACGCAATGAAAAAATACGCCCCTAAATCCCCTAAAGGGGACTTTTACTTTTGCATCTGGACACCGCGTCCAAGTCCCCTTTAGGGGATTTAGGGGTAAAAAACAAATCAAATACTAACATGATCAACCTTACGAACATCGAAAAAGTGTACCGCACCAGCAGCATCGAGACGCTGGCGCTCAACAACATCAACCTCAACATCCGCAAGGGTGAATTTGTCTCCATCATGGGACCATCGGGTTGCGGCAAATCGACGCTGCTCAACATCATGGGGCTGCTGGACGAACCCTCAAAAGGCACTGTGGAGCTGGATGGTCAGCGGGTTTCGACCTACCGCGACAGGGAACTGGCCCGTTTGCGCAACGAGAAGATCGGTTTCATTTTCCAGAGCTTCCACCTGATCAACGACTTATCGGTGGTCGATAACGTCGAAATCCCGCTGTTGTATCGCTCCACGAACGGAAAACCGCGCCAGACCTACGCCAAGGAAGCCCTGGAAAAAGTAGGTTTGAGCAACCGCATCAAGCACTTCCCGAAGCAGTTATCGGGCGGACAGAAACAGCGCGTCGCCATCGCCCGCGCCATCGTTGGCAAACCGGAAATCATCCTGGCCGATGAACCCACCGGCAACCTCGACAGCGCGATGGGCAACGAAATCATGAACATCCTGCAAGGCCTGAACGACGAAGGAGCCACGATCATTATGGTGACGCACGACGAAAACATGGCCAAACGCACGCATCGATTGATCCGGCTTTTCGACGGGACTCAGGTACAGTGAATTTTGAATTTTGAATGAGTGAATGATAGAATAAAAAACTGTCACCTCATTCTCTATTCACTCATTCTATCATTCACTCATTCAAAATTATGTTATCCAACTACATAAAAATCGCCTGGAAGGTGCTCTTGCGGCATCCTTTTTACACCTTCATTACGCTCTTCGGCATCAGCCTGACCCTGACGGTGCTGATGGTGCTGACCTCGTTTCTCGACCATTTGTTCGGGAGTCATTACCCGGAAACCAAACGCGACCGGTCGCTTTACATCATGCAGATGCGAACCCAGGATTCGACCAGAACCGGCAGCAGTTCGGGGCCGATGAGCTTCAAGTTTTTGACGGAATACGCCAAATCGCTGAAAACCGCCGAGCGGGTCACGATCTGTACCTTTGTCAATAGCTCCAACGCCTACGTGGGTTCGCAGAAAATCAAGCTGAACACCAAGTATACCGACGCGGATTTCTGGGAAGTGACCGAGTTTGACTTTCTGGAAGGCAAGCCCTACAACGAGCAAAATATTGCCAACAGCGATCTGGTTGTTGTGATTACAGATGACTTCAAAAAGCAGTATTTTGGGAATGTGGCGGAATCGGTAATTGGCAAAGACGTTGAAATCGAAAGCATTCATTACCGGGTTATCGGGGTGGTGAAAGGCAGCCCGGTGACCCGGCCATTTACCTACGCCGACGTCTACTATCCGTACACCACGCCTAAAAGTAATTACCAGCGAACCGGCATGCGGGGCGGTTACGTGGCGATTCTGCTGGCGAAAAAGACGTCCGATCTCAAAACCGTTCGGGATGAATTTCAGAGCCACATCGCCCGAATCCCGTTGCCGGGCGTTGAGGATGGGTATAAATATGCGTATGTGGAAGTGAAAAGCGAGCCGTATGTGGAAAATTTCGTCGGCACCCTCAACGGCAACAAAGGACTGAAAACCGTCTTTTTCGGTATCATTGCCTTTATCATGCTCATGTTGATTGGACTTCCGGCCATCAACCTGGTGAACGTGAACGTCAGCCGGATCATGGAACGGGCCTCGGAAATCGGCATCCGGAAAGCCTTCGGCGCACCCGTCCGAACCCTCATGTGGCAGTTTATCATCGAAAACCTTTTCATCACGCTGATCGGTGGCGGCATCGCGCTCGTTCTAACCCTGATTGTCATACAACTCATCAACAGCAGCGGCATCATTGCCTACGCCGACCTGACCATCAATCTGAACGTATTCCTGGTCAGCCTGTTGGTCTGTCTCGTCTTCGGGCTCCTGTCCGGCGTCCTGCCCGCCCTGCGCATGTCAAAACTCAAAATCGCGGAAGCACTTAAAGCATAAGGAGTAAAGGATGAGGGAAGAAAGGACAAAGTAGTCTCATTTTATTCCGTTCCTCCCTCCTCCCTTCCCTCTTTTTAATCCCTACAACTATGATCCGACATCTTTTTAAATTAATCTGGAACAAGAAGAAAGCTCACTCGCTGCTGCTGGTGGAGATTTTGGCTTCATTTCTGGTCCTCTTCGGACTGACTTCGCTGATTGTGTACAACGTCCGGAATTACCGCGAACCGCTGGGATTTGAATACCAGAATGCCTGGGCCATCAGCCTGAAAAGCAATGAAGATACCACCGAACTCGCCCAAAAAATCGAGATGGTTTTGCAACGAGTCAAGGCGTATCCCGAAGTTGAATCAGCGTCCCGAATGAGCAACAATTTTCCGTTTTCACAGAGTTCGAGGAACAATGGCATCGATTATAATAAAAAGCATGTATTAGCAGATTTTTATGTAACCGATGAAAATTATGCCAAAACAATGGTGATTCCCGTTGTTGAAGGGCGCTGGTACCGAAGTGCGGATAGTGTCGGCAAATACTCGCCGGTTGTTATCAATCGGAAATTGAAGGAGGAATTGTTCGGCGACGAAAAACCGCTGGGGAAAATCATTAGCGAACGATTCAAAGTAACCGGTGTTGTCAATACGTTTAAGTCGAAGGGCGAATTTATGGTGGACAAACCGGCGTTGTTTGAACTGGTGGATGCGAAATCACCCTGGGACGATTTGCTGATGATTCGGGTAAAACCGGGGACCGATGCGGTTTTTGAAGCTAAAATGGTGAAAGCGATTACGACGATGGTAGCTGGCTGGAGCGTCGAAGTCGACCACCTGACGGATTCGCGAAAAACCACGCATAACCTGACCCTCGTGCCGGTTATTATCTTCCTGATCGTGTCGGGTTTCCTGCTGATCAACGTCGCCCTCGGGTTGTTCGGCGTTCTGAATCTGAGCATTGCCAAACGCCGGGGCGAAATCGGTTTGCGCCGGGCGCTGGGGGCCACCGGAAACGGTATTTCGCAACAATTCATCAGCGAAATCCTGGTACTGGCGACGTTTGCGCTCTTGATTGGACTCTTGTTTGCGATGCAATTCCCATTGATGAACGTCTTCGATATTCAGGCCGGTATATACCTGACCGCCATTGCCATATCGGTCGTGGTCATTTACGGGATTGTTACACTCTGCGCCCTCTTCCCCAGTCGCCTGGCCGCACGGATTCAACCGGCGGTGGCGTTGCATGAGGAATAAGTATTTGTTTCGCAGAGTTAAGCGGAGAAAATCAGAGTTAAGCAGAGAAAAAAAGTTTTTCAATGCAAACTCTGCTAAACTCTGATTTTCTCTGCTTAACTCTGCGAAATAACTTTTAACATGCTCTTAATTATCGACGACGATATTGCGGTTCAGACCTCCCTTTCGCTCCTGCTGCGGAGGGATGGTTTCACCGTGAAAACCGCTGAGAATCCTGCGCAGGCCCTGGAAGCCCTCGACGCCGAGACGCCAGAACTGGTGTTGCTGGATATGAATTTTTCCATCGAAACCTCCGGCGAAGAAGGCCTGAAACTCCTGAACGTGATTCGGGCGGGCTATCCAACAGTTCCGGTGATTCTGATTACGGGCTGGGGCACCATCGATCTGGCCGTGCAGGGCATGAAAGCCGGGGCAAAAGACTTCATCACCAAACCGTGGCAGAATGACTATGTGCTGCAATCCATCCGCACGGTTTTAAATCTGGCTCAGCCCAAACCGGCCCAGCCGCTGTCACCCAGCCGCCAGAAACTCGATCAGCAGTACCAGTTTGAACACATTGTCGGCGAAGACGCCAAACTGCTCGACATTCTGGAAACGATCGGCCGCGTGTCGCCCACCGACGCCCCGGTTTTGATTACGGGCGAAAGCGGAACGGGCAAGGAACTGATTGCCGAAGCCATTCACCAGAACAGCCGACGCCGGAGCAAACCGTTCGTAAAAGTCAATCTGGGCGGTATTTCGTCGACCTTGTTTGAAAGTGAGCTGTTCGGCCACCTGCGCGGGGCTTTCACCGACGCCAAATCCGACCGCGTCGGGCGGTTTGAACTCGCCAACAAAGGCAGCATTTTTCTGGACGAAATCGGCGATCTCGATCTGTCGAGCCAGGTCAAATTGCTGCGGGTTTTGCAGGACCGCACCTTCGAACCGCTGGGCAGCAGCCGCAGCAAGTCGGTCGATGTGCGCGTCATCTGCGCCACCAACCGCAATCTGGAAGAGATGGTAGCCAAAGGCACGTTTCGCGAGGATTTGTTTTACCGCATCAACCTCATCACCGTTAAACTTCCGGCACTGCGCGAACGGCCCGACGACATTCCCCCGCTGGTGACTTATTTTGTCAACAACCTGAAAACCATCTACGAGCGGCCCCGGCTGACCGTCAATCCGTCGGCGCTGAAATGGGCGCGAAACCTGGCGTTGCCGGGCAACATCCGCCAGTTGAAAAACATCGTGGAACGCACGGTTTTGTTATCCACCAAAGATGAACTGGAAATCAGCGACTTTCAGAAGCACGTTCCGCTTTCGACCGTCCGGCAGGAATCGGTGCGGTTACCCGAAATCGGCACCATCACGCTGGACGAACTGGAATTCCAGATGATTCGCCGGGCGATGGATTTCTACAACAACCGGGTTTCCAAAGTGGCACGGGCGCTGGGCATCACACGGTTTGCTTTGTATCGACGGCTGGAAAAATACGGAATCCCGTTTGATGGGAACGCGGATTAGACGGATTGAACGGATTTTCACGGATAAATAAATCTTTTTCAATCCGTTCAATCCGTCTAATCCGCGTTCCTATCTTTTATCTTGGGTTCATGAAACTTTCCTTGCGGACAAAATACCTGTTCTACATCATCGCGATCCACGCGGCTCTGATTTTCCTTATTTTTAAATGGCTTCAGGAAAACAAGCTGCTTTTCATCGTTTCGGAGGTACTGGTGCTGGCTTCGGTGCTGGCAGCCATCCAGATTTACCGGGCTTTCGGGCAACCGTCGCAGTTTATTTCAGCGGGCATTGAAGCGATTAAGGACAAGGATTTTACGATCAAGTTTGTGCCCACCGGCAACCGTGAAGTCGATGGGCTGATCGACGTCTACAACCTCATGATCGACCAGCTTCGTGAGGAACGCACCAAACAAATGGAACAGCAGTTTTTTCTGGAAAAGCTCATCGAAGCCTCACCCATCGCCACGCTGATTTTCGATTTTGACCGGCGGATTTCGTCGGCCAACCCGAAAGCAACGGCCTTGCTCCAACGCCCTGCGAACCAGTTAACCGGACGGTATTTATCAGACATTGACCACCCACTGCTTAACCAATTGGCACAATCGAACGACAATGAAACCCGAACCCTGAAAGGAACGGGAATTGAAACCTACCGGATTCAGCGATCCCACTTCATGGACCGGGGTTTCCGGCGCGATTTTATACTGATCGAGGAATTAACGAGCGAGATTCTGGAGTCCGAGAAAAAAGCCTACAGCAAGGTGATTCGGATGATGGCCCACGAAGTAAACAACTCCATCGGTGCCATCAACTCCATTCTGAATGTCACCAAATCCTACATGGATGCGCCTGATCAGGAGGACGTTAGCCACGCGCTCCAAATCGCTATTGAACGCAACGACCGCCTGAATCTTTTCATGCGCCGGTTTGCCGATGTGGTCCGGCTCCCGCAACCCCATAAAAACCCCACTGACCTGAACGAAATGGTGCACAATGTGAGTCGATTGATGCACCCACAGGCGGCTGCGCGCGGGGTTGTGCTTCACCATGCGTTACCGCCCGATTCTGTCTGGGTTCCGGTGGATGTCGTACAACTGGAACAGGTGTTGGTCAATGTGATCAAAAATGCCATTGAAGCCTGTGTTGCCGGACAAACAGTCGACATACTGGTAACTCCTGAGCACCTGATCATCCGTGATAATGGCCTACCGATCAGCCCGGATCTGGAAACCAACCTGTTCAATCCCTTCTTCAGCACCAAACCCGACGGCCAGGGCATCGGTCTCACCCTCACCCGCGATATTCTGCTCAATCACGGTTTTCCTTTTTCCCTCAAAACCAATCCGGACGGCTGGACGGAATTCACCATTCTGTTCGGGAAGTAAGCAGTTTGTATTTTTTTATTAATGCAACTATGTTGCATATAATTACGTAGCCCCTATTTTTGCAACATTGTTGCATTAATAAAACTACGATGAAAAAAACAACGCTACTTTCCCGGTTCTGGCTGATGGGTGTACTCGCAGCCAGCCTGTCGGCCTGTCACACCGACGATTCAAAAACCGTCCAACCCACCGACAACGAAGCGGCCTTTACGCGCCTGTTGGTCAGCGATGCCGAAACCGGTGATTTGACGCTGGTAAATCCTGCAAAGCAGACCACGGAGAAATTTTCGGCCCCGTTTGGCTCCAATGCCCTGTATCCAACCGCCAGCGGACGGTTCTCGGCGGTGGTCAATCGGGCGAACAACCAAGTCCGGTTTTTTGACAGCGGTATTGTCGACCACGGTGACCATGCCGACGTGAAAGGAACACCCAAATGGGCGGCTCTGACGCTCGAAGCCAGTTTGCCCACGCACGTTTATGTCTGGGGAAACCGCATCGTCGTTTTCAATGACGGCGAAGGGTCCCTGTCACTGACGACGGAGGATGAACTGCACACAGCGGGGGCCAAAGCCAAAGTGATTAAAGTGGATGTGCCGCACCACGGCGCGGTGGTTCCGTTCAGCAATGGCACGTTTGCCGTGACCAAAAAGGACAATTCGGTTGCCGGGACGTTACCGCAGGGCGTGAAAATCGTTGACGAAAATGGGGTTGTGGTAAACGAGTCCACGATTGCCGTCACCAGCATTCACGGTGATGTGGGCAATGGCGAAGTGGCCCTTTTCGGTACCACCAGCGGGATTCTGTCTGTCAATAAAGACGGGAGTCAGCAATTGATCAAGTATCCGGCCGATTTTGGAACCGGCTGGCTGGGCTCCATCGTCTATGACCAAAGCTCGAAGACTTTTTACGGCTTCGGAGCCGCTCTGGGCGTGTATCGAATTGATCTCATCACCAACACGCTGACTCCACTCCTCAAAACCGATCAGCTCCACGCGTTCAAAGTTTCGAATGATGGGGATGTTTTTGCGATGCTGACCAACGGTACGCTGAAGGGTTTCAGTGCCTCCGGTTCGGCATTGCGCGATTTGAAAGTCGTGGACGCCATTGCGGCTGATGCCAAAGTGAAACCGGATTTCAGCATCACGAAGCGGTATGTATACGTAACAGACCCCGTCAAAAATCAGATTATCCCGGTCCTGCGCAGCAGTTTTTCGGCCAAACCGGCGATTTCCGTTCCGGGCAAACCGTACCGGATTGTGGTGATTGGTGCTCAGCAGGATAAAAGAGGAGAAGACTAATCTACCCACAGTTCAAATCGGGGAATTACAATATGATCCATCCCTACGGGATTGGTTGGATTTGGCGATGCCTTTTCGGCGGGTTAAAACCCACCGCTACAAAATGGGCCATCCCTACGGGATTAGTTGGATTCGATGAAACCGTTTCGACGGGTTGAAACCCACCGCTACTACAAAATGGGCCATCCCTACGGGATTGATTGGATTTGATAAAACCGTTTCGGGGGGTTGAAACCGGGTATAAATGAATCCCGTAGGGATGGATCATCTTGTAGCCCCCGGTTTGAACCGGGTATTAGTGAATCCCGTAGGGATGGTTCATTTTGTAGCGGTGGGTTTTAATGCCCCCAGAGTCTAAAATCCCGTAGGGATGACCGATAAAATGATAAAATGACAAGATCGCCTGGCCCTTGAAAACCAACCGTGGGAATACACAACCCGGCCAATTGGCCGGGTTTCTTTTTTGGTTCCAATCGCAGACTGAATAACAGCCCGTTTCTAAATTTTCTCAAAAAAATTCCCGAACCGTAGCATTGCTCATTTGAAATTGTACCTTTGTAATAATTTATAATCAGTCCAAATAAGAATAATTAATCAATCTAAATAAAAATTAGATCTTTCATCAATGCGATACGTCTTCCTCTATCTGTGCTGCTTCCAACTGATCACTACGCTGGCCCGGGCGCAGGAATCACCCGGAAAAATTAGCGGAAGGGTGGTTTCGGTCGACGGAAAACCGGCCGTTTCGGCGACGGTTCTGCTGAAAACAACCCGGTATGGAACCACCACAGACGCGGAAGGACACTATTTCCTGGTAGCCCCGGAAGGCCGCTATAGTGTAGTGATTCAGTCGCTTGGCTTCGGAACCCAAACCATTCCGGTTCGGGTAAAAGCCGGTGAAACCGTCACCATTCCGCCAATTATCCTCAGCGAAGCGACCCAACAACTGGACGATGTGGTCGTTACCGGCCAGTACGAACCGCAATCCGTCCGGCAATCGGTCTACCAGATTCGCACCATCGACCGTGAGCGAATTCAACTGCGGGGCGCGACCAACCTCATCGGCGTGTTAAACAACGAACTGGGCATCCGGTTTTCCAACGATGCGACGCTCGGGACCTCAGACATTCAACTGATGGGAATGTCGGGCCGGAACGTCAAAATTCTGCTCGACGGCGTTCCGATGGTCGACCGGGGCGACACCCGCGAGAGCCTCAATCAGATCGATATCAACACCATCGAACGCGTCGAAATCGTGGAAGGCCCCATGTCGGTTTCCTACGGCACCGACGCGCTGGCTGGCATCATTAATATCATCACCAAAAAACCGGGTAGCGAACGAATCGCTCTGTCGGGGCGCGTTCAGGAAGAATCCGTCGGGAAGGAATACAAAGGATTTAGCGGAAAAGGCACTCACAATCAGAACCTTGGAGCTACCTGGCAAAAAAATGGCTGGCACGTGGGCGTGGGCGGAACGCACAATGACTTCGGCGGCTGGCAGGGAACGTCGTTGACCCGAACGAAAGACTGGCACGCCAAAGAACAGTGGCTGGGCAACGTCAAATTCGGGTTTCGAAATGAAAAATTCAACGTCTGGTATCGGCTGGATGCGGTCGATGAAACCATCAACGCGCTGGGTGCCGTTAACGTAAACACCAACCAGGCCCGGGATCAGAACTTCATCACCAGCCGGTTTACCCACCAGGCGCAGGGTGACTGGCGGGCCAGTGAGCGGCTGCAACTGAACGGTATTGTGTCCTACACCGACTACAGCCGTCGCACCCAGACCACCACCCTTGATTTGACGACCGGCCGACGAACGTTGTCACTCGGCCAGGGCGAGCAGGATGTTTCGGACTTTGTCAGCCAGGTGTTTCGGGTCACGGCCCAATACAAAGTGTCGTCGGCGGTTTCGCTGCAGCCCGGCATCGACATCAACACGGAGCGTGCCAGCGGTGCCCGAATCCTGGGTTCACCGTCGATCAACGACTACGCTTTTTTTGTTTCTTCGGAACTCAAACCCACCTCCGCCATCACCATTCGGCCGGGTTTGCGGTTTGTAAAAAACTCGGTTTACGACGCGCCACCGGTTATTCCGTCCCTGAATACGAAAATCACCCTACACAAAAATACGGATCTGCGGCTGGCCTACGCCCGCGGTTTCCGCTCGCCGGCTTTGCGTGAGTTGTATTTTAACTTCTTCGATGCCAGCCACTCCATCACCGGCAATCCGGATCTGAAAGCCGAGTATTCCAACAGTTTCAACGGTTCCATTACCTGGCGGTCGGTGGCCACCGGCACGCTCCGGATTACGTCCACCCTGACCGGTTTTTACAACGATTTCCATGACCTGATTGCGTATGGCAACGACCCCAATAACCCGGGCGTGATGAAAACCATCAACATCGACCGGTTCAAAACCACCGGCGGCACGTTCAATAACACGCTGTATACCAACCACCTTCAGTTGACCGTTGGTTTTTCTCACGTCGGTCGTTACAACAGCTTGACGCAGGATGATCCGGGTTTGCCGGCGTTTGTGTGGTCGCCGGAGGTCAATGCCAACCTGACCTATCACCTGCAAAAGATCGACACCAAGGTCAGTCTCTTTTATAAATACACCGGCAAAAGGCCGACTTACGAAAGCCTGACCGACGCAGAAGGAAAACCGGTCACGCGTCTGGCCGAAACTGCCGATTACCACTGGGCCGACCTGACGATCAGCAAATCCATTACGAAATACGTCACGCTGAATGGCGGGGCCAAAAACCTGTTCAATGTCACGCGGCTCAACAATACGTCGACCGATACCGGCGGTTCACACAGCACCGGTGGGGCGGTTCCGCTGAGTTACGGACGGTCTTATTTTCTAGGATTAAATTTCCAGTGGAGTAAATAGTTTTTTTAGAATAAAGAGCAAAGACAAGAGAGTAAAGAAAATAAATAAGCCGTCATCTACCAGGTTTTATTCTCTGGTTTTACTCTCTTGTCTCTACTCTTTATTCTAAAATCAATCCAATCAATTTCCGTATTTTATAAATTCAGTACATCCATGAACACCGTACGCTCACTTTTCGTATTCCTCGCTTTTAGTGCCTGCATTAGTGCCTGCAAACAGGATGATCCCCCGCTACCCGATAACCTGGTTCAATTTGATGCCAGTGAGCAGGGATTCGAATCCGACAAAACCGAAACAGAAGTCAAACTCACGTTGACCCGTAGTGCCGAAACCGCCACGGCCATTACCATCGATCTGGCACCAAGCGGTATCGCCTATGGCACCCAGTTCACGACCGATCCGGCGGCAACGAACAACAGCCTGACCGTTACCATTCCGGCGGGAAGCAGCACGGGCTCATTCAAAGTGATCAAAGCCGCCAATCTTTTTTTGAGCGGAACAGAGGCCATTAATTTCACCATTAAATCAGCCGCCAGCCCGGTTTTAGTCGGTACAAAAACCACGGCAGCACTGAAGTTTTCATCGATTGTATCGACCGGTTCGCAACTGAAATTGAACGGTGGCGAAGGAGGTTCCAGCGCGGTCAATTCGGTTTTTGTCGATTTCAGCAACAACGCCCAAACCTCGGTGGCCCGCAATAGTTGGGATCTCGGGTTTTACGGCGGTGCAGATTTTCGCGTCATCATCAACGGCACAACGGGTGCTTCGGCCAAAGAACTGACCAAAACCGACTTGAGTCAGGTCACAGCCGCGGACACAGTCGGTTTACGAAACATCCTGATTCTGAGCCAGGGAACGGGCAGTTTCGATAATGTGGATGATGTAGAAGGTGATTTAACCAAAACCGTCATCAAAACCATTTCTGCTACGGATGCTGAAAACAAAGTATACATCATCAATCCGGGAACATCCGGGACAGCAGCCAAAGCCTGGTATAAAGTCCGGGTGGTTCGCAAAGGAACCGGTTATACACTGCAATACGCGCAGATTGCCGAAACGACGTTTAAGACACTGGATGTCACGAAAGATGCGAATTTAAATTTCAGTTATGTATCGTTCGAAAAAGGCTTGACTGAGGTGGAACCGGCGAAAACCAATTGGGATATCGAATGGACATTAGCAACTTATAAAGCGGCTTTAAGCGCGACGGCATCTGTTCCTTATACCTACGCGGATTTTGTTTTCATCAATCACCTGGGCGGTGTTGAAGCTGCGGAAGTTCTGACCAGCACCGTTACGTATGATGCCTATGTCGAAGCGAACATCACGACAACAACATTCAAGAAAGAACGCAATGTAATCGGCAGCAACTGGCGTACCTCAGCAGGTCCGAATGGCGTCGCTGCGGGGGTTAAATCCGATCGGTTTTACGTCATCAAAGACGCCGTCGGAAACGTTTATAAATTAAAATTCCTGAATTATACTTCCTCTGACGGCGGGGTAAGGGGCTACCCGAATATCGAATTCAAACTGGTGAAGAAAGTTTAACGGTGTTCGGTTTACGGTTTTCAGTTTACGGTAGCTGATGCGCGCTTATAAAAGAATGCGTCAGCCACCGTAAACCGAATACCGTAAACCGTTAAACTTATCTGGCCTGATCCGCTACATAATTCCGGCGAAAACTCTCGACTTCCTCGTTGGTAAATCCGTAAATGCCCTGAATTCTCGCAACGGCCTGGCTCAATTTTGGCAATTCTTCGGCGGTATTGGTTACAAAGCGATAGACCGACGCGGAACGGTCGTAAGGCGCATTTAACAGGGTTAGTAGTTCGTCAATCTGGTTGTCCGTAATTTTCTTGTTACCCGCGTCAATCGTTCGCCAACCGTGCAGAAACCCTGCAGCTTCGCTAATCAAATGCAACACATCCGCCCGTTGCTGCTCCGTCAGGCTGGTTGAATTCAAAATCGAAGTACTGGCGTGAATGGTATTGATGACCGTGGCCGCGTTGATTTTTTCCCAGTTCAGTTTGATGGCAGCCAGGGCTTCATCCCGGTAGGTATTGTAGTCTTCGCCTTCCTGCAAAGCTGCCTGCAACGTAATGAATGCCAGGCGGTTTTGACTGTATAAACCCGTACCGGTGGCATCGTCCCGCCGGGCCGCATAAGCCGCCATCAGCCGGTCGGGATTCTGGTAATTGGTGCCATTATCGCTGTTGTAAAACATCGGACTGGCCCCGTATACATACAGAATCTGGTCGGCAGTCGCCGGGGTAAAAGTCCCTTTGGTCAGCGATAGGGCGTAATTGTATAAAGCCGCGCCATACATCCCTTTTTCAATCATCTGCCCCATTTCCAGGCCATATTCATCAAACAGATACGAGCCATAAACGCCCCCCTCCCAACTCCGGTCAAACGGGTAGAATGTTCCGCCACTGGCTTTCGATAGCTCGGCAAAAAAACCGTTGTTCTGGGCCTGAAGACGGCTGGCGTAATACGGCGTTGTGACGGACAGTAAACTGAAATCACCCTGCGTAAAAGCCGCGTTGAGCGATTCTTCCGAAACATACGTCCCCCGCTGTCCTCCTTTCCGGGCCTCCTCAACCAAACTCGTAAACTGTTGAATCAGAGGCTGTAGCGGCTCCGAATTAAAACGATACCCAACGCTATCATACACCTGCGGGATGTTCAGCAAGGGCCGGACATCCGGGTCTTTTTCTTCCTGGCAGGAAACCAGCCCAATCGTGAAGCCGCTTACCAGCAGAAGGGCCCATCGCCGGATTTGATACACTTTACTCATCATGTTTTATTTTTGATTAAAGAAGATAGAGCAAAGAATAGAGACCTAAATCGCTATTGATCAGTATCAAACGCCATGATTCCAACGTCTCTGCTCTTTCCTCTCTTCTCTATCTTCTCTTTATTACTACGTGCAAAGGTCTGACGAATTGTTCTATTAAAAAAAAAGCAGCGTCAAAGACCCTGCTTTTTCTATCCTACTCACTATAGCTTTTACTGTATTGTCTTCGTTTTTTTCCCAAGAGGTAACTTAATTTAATTCGGTCCACGCTTTCTCCAGCGTATTCATCCGCGCCATGGCGTTGTGCAGGATGCCTTTCAACTGCTCCAGTTCGGTTCTCGTGAAACAGAAATACAGGGGTTCAACGGTCGTGCCCAGGTAAAGCCGCCGAATCTCACCGGTGCAATCCGTCGGGTGTCGGGCAAAAAAACCGTCGATGTCGATCGACTCGACGTGCCGGAACAATTGCTGAAACTCGCCCGGCGACATGATCTGGAAGATGTTGTTGAACCGAAAACTGAGGTTGGCCTTGCAGCCCCGGCAGAGGTGAATCTCGCCGTGTTCGGTTTGGGCCAGGGTGATAAAGCGGGCATCGCGGTTAGCCATAACAAAGTCGGTAAAACCGGCGGAATCGCGGATACGTCCGCCGGATGATGTGGATATAGTACTGATTACTGGATTTTTTTGCTGCCATCAGGTTGGTATGCATAGCGAAAGGTGTAATACCGGCTTTCGCTTCCCGGCCCGTCCGGCCCGCCTTTGTAATAGCCCAGAATCTCCACTTTGGCGTATTTGCCATCGCCGGTGCGGATCACGAGCACTTTATCGGCCGTTGGGGCAATCACGCCACCGCCGTAGGTATACCAGCCATTTCCCGAGCCGGTCGGAATCGCCAGTTTGTTGGTATTGTCATCGACGGCAAAGGTTGCGTTTTCCGGTATGGCCGTTAGGCTTTCGAACGTTCCGTTGTGTACATACGCGCCCCCCTGACCCGACCGCCCGGTTCCACCGTTCACAATGAGGGTCGTTGCCCGAAAGCCGATGTCCCACTTATTGGATGCAGAATCGCTGTTGGGAACCTGTTTGCCGTCTTTAAAACTGAAAAACGTAAACCGGTTGGTCGAGCCCATCGGTCGGCCCGATTGCGGGTCGTTGCTGGCCGGGTCAGCAGGTAAATCCTGGACAGTATTGACTTTCACCGATTGGGCCCGGACTTCTTGGTAAAGCAACACGACACCAAGAAGCAGCTTTGCGATCGTTAAAGAATTCATTTTTACAGGTACGGTTTTACTTACTACGGTGTTGGTTTACCGGTTTTTAGATCAGGACAGCACTTCACATTCGATGCCTACTTTGGTCAACAAGCGAATCACGACCTGTTCATCCAGCGGGATCGATAAATCTTCCGGGGCCTCGATTCGTAACACACAGTCACGGTCTTCCATATCGACGCTCCACCGGCAAATGCCCCGGAGTTTACACAACCGGCAAGCCGCTTTGTGAAGCCGTTGCCCGGAATTGATGTTCGTTCGAAAAACCAGTACGTTCATCAGGGTGTGGATCCATACCCTGTCAGCGCCGGGCCGTCGCACGGTCGAAGACCCTGACAGGGTGGCGTTGATAAATTGCAAATGGCTATCCCTGTCAGGGTCTTCGACCGTACGACGGCCCGGCGCTGAGGAAAGCAAACGGTTTTGGCTCACCCTGTCAGGGTCTTTGACCGCTGACAGGGTGAGCCAAAACCGTTTGCAAAAGGACGTCGCGCCATTCGGTTTTTTCGGGAATACCGGGTTTCCGTTTGCCAAAAATCAGCGCAATCTGATTGCCTTCCGCGTCGTATAATTCCAGACTGGTGACAATGCCGTCGGTCGTGGGCTTTTTCACGACCCAGGCCGACGCGACATGGTCTTCCCGCAGGTGGAGGTTGAACTGCGGATCGAGCACATTGAACCACGGCCCCATCGCAACCAGTTTCCGGACTTCGCCCGTATGAATCTGGATGCAACCCCGGTTTCCCACAAAAATCATAATCGGCAACCCGGTTTTGGAAACCTCGGCAAACACACGCTTCACCGCTTCCATCGTAATCGGAAACGCATGACCTTCCGGTGCCAGGTGCATGGCTTGCAATCGGGAGACCTTGTGTTTCCGCAACATCCCGAAAAACTCGTGCGTATCCTTCAGGTTAAGCCAGGATTCCTGAAAAGCCGCTCCGTCGATGTCCGCATCCGGCGTTGGAACGACGGTTTCCGGCTTGGGCTCGAGGTCCAGATTTCCCGTCTGGTCAGCCGCCCGGTAGTTGGCAACCATCGCGTCGTAGGCGGCCCCGTTGCTTTGGTCGGTCAGGTAAATTTTGTGAACGGCTTCGCCATCTGCGGCAAAAAACTGCAAACTCCGGCGGTCGTTTTCGTGGACGGCAAACCCGAACTTCCAGTTTGCCAGAAACAGGCGCAGGTCGATGTGTTCGCCCAACACCAGCCCGACATGGCCGTTGAATGACACGTTGAGGTACTCGCCTTTTCGCTCGTGAACCACGCTGTCGTTGCGGGTCAGGGCCATGACGTAGCCCAGTGTCGGCACCTCTTTCAGCAGTTCGCGAAAATCACCTTCCAGTTGGGTGGCGGTTTCGCCCAGGCCCGTTGCCACCAGTTCGGCTTCACTGACACCCAGTTGGTTAGCCGCATCGCGAATGCGCGCTTTGGGATTTTCGGCCTTAAAAGCCGCATATTGTTTTTTGAGATCCAGAACGGTTGTTGTCATGTTTTTGGTTCGCTAAATTGGAGAAGGAAAGGGAACAGGACTAGTCTGCCGGGTGTGAACGATCAACGGACCATCCAGCTCCGGCTGGTGAATGATTTGTACAGATAAATGAAACGCTTTAAAAATGGAATCAGCGGTCAGAACAGAAGCCGGTTTGCCAAAAGCCAGCGCCTTACCTTCCTTGAGCAACAGCACTTTGTCGGCGTATTGCATCACCAGATTGAGGTCGTGCAGAATGGCGATGACGCCGTAGCCGCGCCGGGTCAGCTCGCTGGCCACTTCCAGCAAACTGTGCTGGTAATAAAAATCCAGCCCCGTGGTCGGTTCGTCGAGCAGCAGGTATTTGGGTTGGCGAATGGGCGCTCCGGACTGGTTCAGTTCGTCAGCATCCATTAGTTGAGCCAGTATTTTAGCCAGATGAACCCGTTGCTGCTCCCCGCCCGACAGCGTCGGCACGGCCCGCCCGGACAAACGGGCAATACCGGTTCGTTCCAGGGCATACGCGACAATCGCCTGATCTTCAGGCCGCGGGTGACCTTCAAAATGCGGATACCGCCCCATCATCACCAGTTCGTAGACACTGAATTCGAAAGCCAGGGGGTTTTGCTGGGCCAAAACCGCCCGTCGCCGGGCCAGTTCCAGGGCCGAAAATCCCCGGATCGGTTTTTTATCCAGCAACACCAGTCCCTGCGTGGGCGTCAGTTCCCGGCTAAAGGTTTTCAGCAAGGTCGATTTTCCGGCCCCATTGGCTCCCACCACCGCCACCAGTTCACCCGGCCTTACCGCCAGCGACACGTCGTCCAGCAGGATTTTCCGGTTGATGTGGTAGGTGATGTGTTGCGCTTCCAGCATAGAACTTCGTTGTTGATTGGTATTCAGTTTTCGGTATACGGTTTTCGCCCCGCGCCCCGCACCAGCATGAACAGAAAGGTTGGCGCGCCGATCATTCCGGTAATGATTCCGATGGGCAGTTCGGCGGGTGCCACCAGCGTTCGGGCAACGAGATCCGACAAGGTCAAGACAATGGCTCCCAACAAAGCGGAACCGGGCAATACCGTGCGGTGGTTGGCACCCGAAACAAGCCGGATCAGATGCGGAATAACCAGCCCGATGAAACCGATGACGCCCGAAACCGCCACCGCGACCCCCACACCGAGCGTGGCCAGAATGACCACATTCCGTTTCAGTTTTGACACATCCACACCGAGATGTCCGGCCTGACTCTCGCCCAGCGCGAACGCGTTCATGGGTTTGCTCAGACGCGGCATCAGCAGAACCGGCACCAGCAGAAAGGGCGTGGTGACCTGCAACACCTCCCAACTGGCACCGCCCAGGCTGCCCAGACTCCAGTAGGAAATGGCCCGAAGCTGAGCGTCATCGGCCAGATACATCATCAGTCCGCGCAGGGCTTCGCAAAAAACGTTGATGGCAACGCCGACCAGCAACATTGTTGAGACCACGGTCCGGCCGTTTTTACGAGCCAGGGTATAGACCAGGAGCGTCGTGCCGACCGCACCGGCAAAAGCCGCCAGTGACAGCGCGTACAAACCGGATAGCGACGACAGATCGCTGAAAACCCGCAGTTGCAACACGATCATCAAAACCGCCATCACCGATGCGCCCGACGAAATACCGATCAGGCCCGGGTCCGCCAGCGGGTTCCGAAACAAGCCCTGAATGGCGGCTCCCGAAATTCCCAACACGGCCCCCACCAGCACACCCAGCAGGATTCGCGGCAACCGGATGACGGTCAAAACCGTCTCCTGCTGCGGTTCTACGACGCCCACTTCCCAGCCAAGCTGTTTGAGAAGAATGGCTAAAACATCCGGAATGGGAATCGACACGGCACCGATGCCCACCGACCAGATCATCACGACCACCAGCAGGACGGCCAGCAAGCCGTTCAGCCACCAGCCTTTGGAGCGGGACAAGCCGGGCCGCGAAGCCTGCGGGAGCGGCTGGGTCGTTGCGAGTGGGGACAAATCCGTTTGCATCCGTGTGGGTCTATTCCGTTTTATTTTAAGGATACTTCCTGACTGAGTTTCCGGCTCAGCTCCTGCACGGCCAGCCCAAGCCGGGGGCTAAAACCGGTCAGCAACTGCCCGTCCATCTCAATCACCCGGCGATTCCGACCGGCGTTGGTTTGGGCAACGCCCTGCACTTTCAGCAAACCGTCCATACCACCCAGACTTTCTAACCCGCTCGTAAACAGCAGAATCACATCCGGATTACCACTCACCAGGGCTTCCGGTGTCAGCGGTTTAAAGCTTTCGAAGTCGTTGAAGGCATTCTGCGCCCCGGCCAGTTGGACGATTTTCTCGATGGGCGTATTCCGGCCCGAAACCATCATGGTTCCGGTGCCACGAGCATAGATGAAGAGTACTTTCTGGACTTTAGCCGGTTTTCGTACCCTGGCCAGATCGGCATCCAGTTTGCGGGTGAGGGCCACTGCTTTCGCCGAAGCACCGAAGGCTTTCGCGACCTCAGTAATCAGTTTTTTGGTGCCGGCCACATTCGTTTCCTGCTCAAAAATCAGCGTTTTCACCCCGGCACTTTTGAATTGTTGTAACACTTCCGGCTTCAGATCCATGCTTCCGTTGGATCGAACACCAATGATGACGGTAGGACGCAGGGCCAGAACGGCTTCGGCACCGATGTTTCGATTGTGGCCTACTTTCGGAATTTTCTCCATAGCCGCCGGATAGGTACTGGTGATGTCGACGCCGACCAACTGGTTTTGCAGCCCCAAATCGCAGAGAATTTCGGTCAGGGTTCCGTTCAGGGAGACGATGCGCTCGGTTTTCGAAACGCCCTGCGCAAACGTTGCTATACGGAGTGTCAGAAGGAATACAAGCCAATAAAGTTTCTTCGCCATGATGAACCAGTCGTTTGGGTAGCACAAATTAATTAGACTATTTCTAAATAAACAACTGTTAAGCCGTATTATTTTTTACTAGTCTAAATTAGAATTGCGTCGAAACGAAGGGAACAGGCTTAAAAACAAAAAAGCCGCCCATTGCCGGGCGGCTTTCGTACGTTATAGAAACGTAGAATTATTTTGCTGAATCAGCAGCCATGCTGTCAGTTGCCATCGTCGTGTCAGACATCATAGAAGAGTCTGAAGACATTGCAGTTGAGTCCGTCGTTGAAGTTGTATCTTCAGCTTTTTTAGATTGACAAGCAGCAGCCAAAGAAACCATTGTAGCAACGAACAATACAGATTTAACGATACGTTTCATGAGAGTAGTTAGTTTAAAAGTTTTTTAGATCTCACCTTTAATACGGGAAAGGCCATTAGGTAACCCATCTTTTTTCAGAAAAATTAAAATTTATTTTTGGGTTACATTTGACCCGGAATCGTATTAAGTATGCAAGGAACCAATGACAGAGTCCAACCGTTTGCATGTATCTGACGACCAACTGCTTGCAGGCTTAGCCAACGGTTCGGACGAGATACTGGAAGAACTGTACAGGCGGTATTTTCCGATGGTATTACACCTGATCCAGAATAACAGCGGCAGCGAAGACGATGCCAAAGATATTTATCAGGAAACGCTGATCGTGCTGTACGAGAAAGTGACATCGGATTCGCTGGAATTGCATTGCCAGTTAAAAACGTATCTCTATTCGGTGAGTCGCCGGCTCTGGCTCAAGCAGTTATCGAAGCGGAGTCGAAACGGCCATTCGCTGATCGATACCGAAGACCTGGCCGATGTGGATGACGATCTGATTGATCACGAGGCCCGTGACCGCCAGTTCGACCTGATGGCCGATTCGCTCGACCGCCTTGGAGAACCCTGCCGGACGTTGCTGGAAGATTTTTACATCCGCCATCTGTCGATGCAGGACATTACCGAAAAATTTGGCTATACGAACGCCGACAATGCCAAAACACAGAAATACAAGTGTCTGATGCGGCTAAAACGGTTGTTCTTTTCAGTTTTTAAAGAGGAGTAAGATGATCGACCACCAGAAATTCACCGACTGGATTGACAAATGGCTTCGGAACGAGCTGACGGAAACGGAACGGCTGGAATTTGAAATGCTCCGTCGGTCAGACCCGGTTTTGGCCCAGCGCGCCAATGAGCAACAGCAACTGGCGAAAGCCCTGAAAAATTATGGCCAGCGGACTGACTTCCGCAGCCGTCTGAACCGGATTCATGCCAGCCTGGACATGGACGCCGTTCGGGACGAAGCCAACCAGGTGTCTAAAGTCCGGAAACTGCACCGCAACGGCGGAACGATCCGGCAGTTGTGGCAAACCTACCGCCCCATTCTGGCGGTGGCCGCATCGGTTGCGCTCATCACGACCTTCGGAACGCTGATGCTGGTGCGGCAATACCAGTCGAGCCACAAGCAGCAGGAACAATACAGCATGATGCGCCGGGATTTGCAGGCCATCCGGCGCTCGCAGAATGCGATTTTGCAGGATCTGAACGCCCGCGAACGCGCCTTGCAGATCAATCCGGGTCAGGTGGCCGGTTCGGGCTTTCTGCTGTCGCCGGACGGGTACCTGGTCACCAACACGCACATCATTCAGGATGCCGACTCGGTGTATATCCAAAGCACACACGGGGATATTTACAAAGCGAAGGTCGTTTACGCCGACCGCAAATATGACCTGGCCATTTTGCAGGTTCACGAAGACAGTGCCTTTCGGGGAAAAACCGTCCTGCCTTACGGTTTTGAAGCCGGGCCGACCGATCTCGGCGAACGCGTCTTTACGCTGGGTTTTCCACGGGAAGAAATCGTTTACGGCGAAGGCTATCTGAGTTCGAAAACCGGGTATCGGGGTGACTCCACTGCGTATCAGGTGGCCATCAGTGTCAATCCCGGAAACTCCGGTGGCCCGCTGCTGGACGAAAAAGGCAACGTCATCGGCATCATCAGCGGCAAACAGACCTCCACGGAAGGCGCTACGTTTGCCATCAAAACGGATTATTTGTTCCGGGCCATTTCCGCCATTCCGACCGACTCACTCAAAAACAGCTCGATCCGGATGAGCCGCAAAAACGGTCTCGCCAAGCTGGCGCGGAAGGATCAGATCAAGAAGATTCAGGAGAGCGTCTACATGGTGAAGGTGTTTAAGCACGAAAAATAGATTGAATTTTGCCCCTAAATCCCCTGAAGGGGACTTGGACGTAGAATCAAATGGATGCAGAAAGTCCCCTTCAGGGGATTTAGGGGCAAAAGAGCCGACCTCGTCAAGGGGTCGGCTTTTTTATGGGCTTCATTTACCAAATTAAAATTAAGCGTTACCTTGTCCTTTCAATTGACGTCTTAGCAACCCCTTGACCCGAATCTAAACGAACTCTTCCTTATGCAGGCCAGTGTCAGTAATCGAAAGCCAGCGGCTTTCACCGATAAGAAATACCTCATTACCCTCGTATTTGTCACCTCCCTGTTCATGTTCTGGGGCATTGCCATCACGATGGGAGATGTGCTCAACAAACACTTTCAGCATGTGCTGAGCCTGACCAAAACCCAGTCGGCTTTCGTCCAGTTTGCCATTTTCGGTGCCTATTTTGTCATGGGTATTCCCGCCGGTCTTTTCATGAAGCGGTTTGGCTACAAAGCCGGTGTTTTACTGGGCCTGGGCCTTTTTGCCACGGGTGCCTTTCTGTTCGTTCCGGCGGCCAACGCGGCTTCCTTTACCTACTTTGGGCTGGCGCTGTTCATCCTGGGCTGCGGACTTTCTACCCTTGAAACCGTGGCTCACCCGTTTGTAGCCTCGCTCGGCGACCAGCGCACGAGCGACCAGCGAATCAATTTCGCCCAGGCATTCAATGCGTTGGGGGCCATCATGGGACCCGCCATCGGTGCCTATTTTCTGCTGAGAGGCAATACGGAAGGCAGCACGGATCTGACATCGGTCAAGACGCTCTACATCGTTATTGGCAGCGTCATCGCCGGGATTGCAGTGCTGTTTTCGTTCGTCAAAGTGCCCGCCCTCACCGACCCGCACGGTGCGGCTGCCGTTGATCCGGAAGCTGTCAATGTGGATATTGAACCGGGAAAGGGCCTTTTTCAGCACCGGCATTTCGTCTGGTCGGTGATCGCCCAATTTTTCAATGTCGCGGCACAAGCCGGTACCTGGGCGTTTTTCATCAATTACGGCCACGAAAAAATGGGCTTTTCCGATGAAACCGCCGGTAACTACATGGTCTTGTTCATGGGTCTCATGCTCGCCGGACGGTTTGTCGGGACTTTCCTGATGCGCTTTATCGCTCCCCATTCGCTGCTGGCGATCTTTGCCGCCAGCAACATCGTCATGTGTCTCATTATCGCTCAAAGCTGGGGATGGCCGTCTTTTATCGCCCTGTTGATGCTGAATTTCTTTTTCAGTATCATGTTCCCGACCATTTTCAGTCTGGGTTTGAAAAACCTGGGTTCCCATACGCAGCAAGCCGCTTCGTTTATTTCGATGGGTGTCTGCGGTGGTGCGCTCTTTCCGTTTGCGATGGGTGCCGTCGCCGAATACGATGTGGCTGCGGCCTATTACCTCCCGATTATTTGTTACGCGGTCATTTTTCTGTTCGGTTCCAAATTTTCAAAACCGGTTTAAGCAGTTCCTTTTAGCGGTATTGCATTGCGAAACGCCAGCCTGGACTGGCGTTTCGCTTTTTCAGGCAAGTCTGGCAAATTATTTGTTTGTAAAACGAACATAGAACTTTCGCCTTCTGCCCCGTTCCCCTAAAGGGGACTTGGACGCGGCTTAATCCGGATGCTAAAAGTCCGGCAGCGGCCGACCGTCCTTTAGGGGAACGGGGCAGAAGGCGAAAGTTCCAGACGTAAGTCCTAAAACAACACCACTTCTCCCTAAAAATTAACATGGCACGCAGGCATCGCTTCATTTTTCTTTTCTTCCTCCTGAGCAGTCCGGTTTTCGCCCAGCAAATCACGATGCGCGAACTCATCGACCTGACCTGCCTGAAAACCGCCCAGTTTGATTCCTGCCTGTTCCGAAAAGGATTTTTGTTCAAAAACTGCTCCGAAAGTGTAGCAAATCCGGCTTGTATTTACGAATTTCAGGCGTTTCCCTACATCAGTTCGCTGAACCAAACGTCGGCCCTGATTCAGTACATTTGCAACGGTCGGCTGGGCTTACTGAATTTTCAGCAGCCTTCCAAAACCGTGCAGGCGGTTTTGCGCCGGGAATTGATCGGAATGGGCTTTCAACCCGCCGAAACCGTGGCCGGATCGGAATTGACGGAACGCCAGATCTTTTACAAAGATAAAATCGTTGTCAGTTTCAAACCCGCCGACTCGGGCAACGGCATTGCCGGAAACTATAGCGGTTATAGCATTTCGATTCATCACGAGCGACGGCTGTGAGGGGGTATCCGGCAATCCAAAAGCCACCAAGCGACCGCTAGACGGGCGTCAATTAAATTAATAGGTTTCCATTTATTAGAAATACTGTCAATGCAACCAGATACTGCTAGCGCATGAACGATCATAGTATTGTTTTAGCCGAAAAAACTGATCCCATTTCATTCACCAATGGTCTTATTATTGAAAACGACGCACGTAAGTCTGAATATGCCCTCATTATACATTTCTTAAAACGAACACTTAAAAGAGAGATTAAATGCGACTATATATCACCGGAAGAGGTAACCGATGAATTAATTTGTAATATCCTGATGGATGCGAAATATGATTGGATTATGTACCGATTAACCATTGGTTTTTCCAGCCTTCGGATTGCCGAAATCGCCCATCTTTTTCAATCTAATACTCGAATCATTGCAAAAACTTCCGCCAGAGTAAATGAAAAGGACATGCTAGTTCTTTTTGACGGATTTCTGCATTTAGATCTCAATAATTTTTATGACAAACAGTTTCTTTTCGCTTTCGAAAGAGAGTTGAATCGACTGTCTAGTCAACATGAAATAGACAATGCGCTTTCCACTATCCTTCAACAAGCTGAATGTTTTGGAAGTGGGGAACTTCGACATTATAACCGTTCGACCCTGGAAAATTACAGAAGAGAAATTAATCAGCTAACTCGAATAGAACCCATATCGGGTAAAAAATCAAAAAAGGTCATTAAAACAAGCAAATGCCGAGTCTTATTTCTCGCTTCGGATCCAGTCAATAACGCTCGGCTAAGGCTTCAGGAAGAATATCGTGAAATTAGTGAAGTTCTTCTTAAGGGACGATTGAGAAATAAATTTATACTTGATAGTAGAAATGCAGTACGCGCCGGGGATATAACACAAGCCATTCATGATTTCTCCCCTGATATCATTCATTTCTCGGGACACGGAAGCACTACGGGAATACAGGTAGAAGATCAGTTTGGCAATAGTAAACTAATTAAAAAAAACGAATTAACGAATCTCTTCAAACTGCTTTCGTCTAAAGTCTCGTGCGTCATTCTAAATTCATGTTATTCAAAAGATCAAGCTGATGCGATAGCTATGTATATCCCTTTTGTCATAGGGATAGAAGACGCTATTTCCGACCAAGTAGCTATCAGCTTCACAGTTGGCTTTTACAAGGCTCTTGCGGGCGGTAATACGATTCCAAAAGCATTTGAATTTGGCAAAGTAGAAATCGGACTGCAATTAGGAAAAGATACCGATGGGATTATTTTATTTAGCCAGCATAGTCAAAAATAGCCATCGGAAAGCTTATAAACGAGTAAAAAGTGCGAATTACAAATTGGTTACAGAGTCAGTCGGGATTGCAACGACTCCGCCCGCCTAGCGCTAC
Source organism: Larkinella punicea (assembly GCF_003334855.1). GTDB lineage: Bacteria > Bacteroidota > Bacteroidia > Cytophagales > Spirosomataceae > Larkinella > Larkinella punicea. The sequence goes on along the minus strand of NZ_QOWE01000006.1, from coordinate 227,507 downwards.
GGTGGACCGTTTCGACCAGCGTTTCGTATTGTGTCTTTTTAAGTAGGGTTCCTATGTCGAACATTTCCATCATTATTGAAGAACGCCCGGCCGACATCGGCCATTTTCTGGTCGGCCGACTCCTCCCCTTTCGCGAAAAGAGAATGGTGGGGCCTTTCATTTTCATCGACCACATGGGGCCTGCCCACCTGAGCGATCACGAAAATATCGACATCGGTCCCCATCCACACATCGGCCTGTCGACCCTCACCTATCTTTTCGACGGAGCCATTTTCCATAAAGATACGCTCGGTACAGAAGTAGAAATTACTCCTGGTCAGGTCAACTGGATGACGGCCGGAAAGGGCATCGTCCATTCGGAACGAACCCCGGAACACCTGCGTCATTCGGACAAAAGCCTGCACGGTTTACAAATCTGGGTGGCTCTGCCGAAAGAGCTGGAAGAAATGCCGCCTTCGTTCTTCCACGCGAATGCCGACGAAATACCGGCCTGGGAAACCGACGGCGTTTCCTATAAACTGATTGCGGGGGAAGCCTTTGGGCGAAAATCACCCGTGCCGGTTTACAGCGATCTGTTCTTTCTGGAAATCAAAAGTCCAACTACCCAAACCCTGAAAATCGGTGATGAACTGGTGGGCGAAGCGGGCCTGTATATTCTGGAAGGGAGCATTGAAAGCGAAGGCCATACCTACGAACCCAAACGCATTCTGGTGGCTAAAAACAGCCAGCTTTGCGAATTTACGATCAATGCCAACAGCACGATTTATGTTTTTGGCGGAGAGCCCTTTGCCGAACTACGTCATATTTACTGGAATTTTGTAGCCACCAGCCTGGAACTTATCGAACACGCCAAACTGAAGTGGCAGATGGGTGAATTTCCGGCGATCGAAGGCGAAACCGATGTGGTGCCGCTGCCGCCCGACCCTCCCTATCTGAAGCAAAAACCGTAAGGGCTGCGCCATTGATAGCCTGAAAACGGCGGACGAATGAGCCGCCGTCCTATTGCCAGATCACCGAGCGGTCGATGCCTGCAAGAGTCGCCCGACCGGTCAGTGCCATGGCCAGTTCCAGTTCATGTTGCAGGATTTGCAGCACTTTGGCCACGCCCTCGGCTCCTCCGCAGGCCAGGCCAAAACAGATCGGTTTACCAACCAAAACCGCGCTGGCACCCAGGGCAATGGCTTTCAGCACGTCCGTTCCGCGTCGAATGCCGCCATCGAGCAAAATCGGCATTCGCTGGTCGACGCGCTCCGTAATTCGCGGCAGGGCGTCGATCGTGGCGGGTACGGTATCCAGATTCCGGCCACCGTGGTTGGAAACGATGATACCCGAAACGCCCGACTCAACCGCCCTTTCGGCATCGTCCGGGTTCAGAATGCCTTTCAGCAAAACCGGTGTTTTGGCAAACGACTGAATCCACTCGATGTCTTTCCAGGTGAGCGGTTTTTTCTCGACCAACGGCCCGCCCATGTGGGGCGTACGCACGTCGTCCGGCAGTTTAAAATGGCTCCGGTGTTCCCGGTTCCGGACGCCGGGCGTGGGCGTATCCACCGTAATGCAAAGCGCACGATAGCCCAGGGCTTCCGCTTCCTGAATCAGATTTTGGGTAAACGCCCGGTCATCCCGAACATAAAGCTGAAACCAGAGCGGCTGCGTCGCCCGCTGCGCAATTTCGGCGAGGGGCGTGGTCGTAAACGAACTGACGACGTAAAGCGCCGAAGCCGCCCCGGCTCCCCGAACCGTAGCCAGTTCCCCTTCAGGATGCATGAGCCGATGGTAGGCCGTAGGCGCAATCAGAATGGGATGCGATAGACGGGTTCCAAAAAGCGAAACGCTGGTATCAAGTTGGCTCACATCCGTCAAAACCGTCGGATTGAGCCTGATCGCATCCAGCGCCTGCCGGTTCCAGCGGAGGGTCAGTTCATCGGCGGCCCCGCTCGCTACGTATTCGTACGCCATTTTCGTCATCCAGTCAACCGCGCTTTCTTCAAAGTCGAACAGATTGAGCAGGGTTGATAAATCACGCGTCAGGGCACCGGGCGGTATTGCTTCCATACGAATTCACTTGGTTTTCCACCTTACAAATGGGGATTTCGGTTCAATTCTACCCGAAAAACCAGCTATTTATCCGAAATACTCCTGTCATTTCATCCACTCCTTTTCGGGCGGTTTTCAAAGCGAAACGAGCCAACGGTTCCCAATTTACCGTTCAGTAAAAACCGTTTCCGACACGATGGATTCTGGGTTTCAGAATGATACCTTAGCATCCGTTCCTGTCTGGTAGATCGGGCCGGAAAACCCCGCTTCATCAACACCCGACAGGTACTTCATTCACCCTAAATCCTTCCTCCTACCGTCATGGCGATCAAACGTGTTATTGCTCATTTCATGCATGAGTTTGAGCAGGATGCCGCCCGGCAATTGCTCTCCCAGGCCGAAGAAACCGAGAGTTTTGTCATTGGCAGTGCCGACGACACCCAAATTGCGGCTTTACGCGAACAGGGTCTGATTGTGGAAGAAATCCCGGTTTCGGAACCGCCCGCCGATGACGTCGAGCCCCGTCGGGCGGGGAGTTTCTCCATCGGTCGGCCCCGGGGCGGTTTTGTGGAGAATGCTGAAGATTTTCCGCGTGACATTGATTTTTACAAAGTATACCTGAACGGTCCGCTACTGGAATCCCAGCGGGATCGGCTGCGGGTGCTGGACGTCAACCCGATTGAGTTTTTTCCGCCTAATTCGTTTTCCGCCCGACTGTCCATTGCACAGGTTCAGGATTTACGCAACGAGTTGTTCGTTACAGACGTGGTGCTCTATACCACACCCGCCATCAGGAGCAGAACGGCTACCCGTGGCGTCGGCGGGGGCATTCCGCAATTGGGTAGTATTAAAACTTACGACGTCCTGCTCCATTTGCCCGACGACCTCGACATCGTGGTGGATGCCCTCCGCGACCGGAATGCCCTGGTGGTTCAGGCTAAAGATCGGAAAGTTCGCATTCAGGCATTGGAAGACGACCCCTTGCTCGACGACCTCCGATCCATGTCGGAAGTGTTTGACATTGAAGAATATATTTCTCCGAAACTCTTCAACGACGCGGCCCGTCAGTTGCTCCGGATCGATAACGCACCCGTGCCGCCGGGGCTGACGACCACCAACATTCCCCAAACCGGAAAAGGCCAGATTGTGGGCGTGGCCGATACCGGTATCGACGACACCCACCCGGATCTGGTCAATCGCCTGATCGGAGCCGTGGGTCTGGGGCGGCCTGGCGACCATTCCGACCCCAACGGCCACGGAACCCACGTGGCCGGATCGGTGGCCGGTGACGGGTCGGCATCAGGCGGAGCCATCAAAGGAACCGCTCCCGAAGCCTCCATTTTTTTCCAGTCTCTGCTCGATGCACGGGGCGAATTAGGCGGTTTGCCGCTCAACCTCGCCGATTTGTTTGAGGAAGCCTACCGCCGGGGAGCGCGGATTCACAACAACAGTTGGGGCGCCAATACGGAAGCGCGCTACACCTTCAATTCCAACGAAGTGGACGAGTATGTCGATCAACACCGGGATATGCTCATTGTCATTGCGGCCGGTAATGATGGCGACGCGTCCAAAGCCAGCCAGCGGGTGCAGCCCGGTTTTGCGGATTGGCTCTCCGTGGGGTCGCCAGCCACCGCCAAAAACGCCCTGACGGTGGGCGCCAGCCGCAGCAACCGCACGACCGGCGGACTCGCAGCACTCACCTACGGCAATGTCTGGAGCGGTTCGTTTCCGGTCAACCCCAGTTCGTCCGAAACCGTGTCGGGCGACCCTACCTCCCTGGCCGAATTCAGCAGCCGGGGGCCCTGCGACGACGAGCGGATCAAGCCCGATGTGGTGGCCCCCGGAACCGACATCGTTTCGGCCAAATCCAAACTGGCCCCCCTCCGGAACTTCTGGGGACCCGACACCCGCCCGGAATACGCCTACAACGGCGGCACCAGCATGGCCTCTCCGCTCGTGGCCGGTTGTGCCGCGCTGGTTCGTCAGTATTACATCGAAGACCGAAACCTGGCCGAACCCAGTGCCGCGCTGCTCCGGGCCACGCTCGTCAACGGCACCAAATGGCTGACGGGCCGAAGCGCCGTGGCCGAACACCCTACCCTGCCCAATTTCCACCAGGGTTTTGGGGGCATCGATATGGGCCGGACCATTCCAAACGCTGCGGAAACCTTTGATCTGGTTTTTATCGATTCCTGGAAAAACGATCCACAACTCCGGTTTGTGCGCACCGGCCAGCGGTTCCAGTTTGCGTTTAACCTCCCGGCGGCAAGCTGGCTGCGGTTGTGTCTGGTCTACACGGATTCTCCCGGTCGCTCCCTGCAAAACGACCTGGATCTGACGCTGGAATACCGACCGGCGGCCGGGCCAGCCACCAAATGGGTCGGCAATCAGGACGCCGTGGCCAATCAGTTGCTGAAAACGCCGGATCGGAAAAACAACGTGGAGGTCATTCGGCTGGAGACTGCGCAACCGGGGCGGTATCTGATCAAGGTGAGTGCCTATAACATTCCGAAACCGATTTCGCAGGATTTTGCGCTGGTACTAACGGCCCCTTCCATCCAGAATTTCGGACGTATTTGACACGGTTTTTCCCTTAGAACAATGGTATTTCGCATGATTCAGGCCGAATTCGGCGACTGTTTGATTTTAGAAACCCCGGATACGGCCGGGGTTGTCCGCTACATCCTGATCGACGGCGGGCCGGAACGGACGTATGACAATCACCTCAGCGGGGAATTGGACGCCATCAAGCAACGGGGTGGGCAGCTCGATCTGGTGGTGTTGAGCCACGTCGACGGCGACCACATCGTGGGCTTGCTGGATCTGTTTTCGGAACTGCAGCAACGCCCGCAAATCTCGATATCGCAACTCTGGTTCAACAGTTTCGACAAAGCCATTGGACACAATAACACCATCGCCGTTCGCGTCAGTGCAGTTTTTCAGCAGGCGGGTATGCAGGGCGTCCGCATGGCGAATACCGAAGAAGTAACGATTCAATCCATCAATCAGGGCAACAAACTGCGAACCCGGGCGCAACAATTGAACATTCCGATTAACCCCAATGTGCCGGGCGGGTTGCTCAAAGCCACGGCCCATCCCTTCAAACTGCAAATCGGCGGAATAACGCTTACGGTGGTTGGCCCCACCGCCCGGAACCTGACCGAACTGCGAAAAGAATGGCAAAAGTGGCTCGATAAACAGGAAGAAGCCGTTGCCTCCGCCGACATCGAAAGTTTTGCGATGGCCGACGAAAGTATTCCGAACCTGAGCAGCGTCTGCCTGCTGGCCGAATCGAACGGCGTTCGGGTGCTACTGACCGGCGACGCCCGGGGCGATCACCTGATTCAGGGCCTGAAGCAGACCCGCTTGTTGCAGCCCGACGGCTCCATCGATGTCGATGTGCTGAAAGTTCCGCACCACGGCAGCGACCGCAATGTAACGCTGGATTTTTTCCGGAAAGTGCGGGCCAGGCAATACGTCATTTCGGCCAATGGGAAACACGGCAACCCGGATTACGACACCCTGAAATGGATCGTTACGGCAGCAACGGTTCAACAACGGCCCATCGAACTGGTTTTGTCGAACCATACGGCCCTCATCCAGCAGTTTCTGGACGATTTTCCGCAGAACGAAAATACGTACCAGATCCGGTTTATGCCTCCCGGAGCGCACTCAATGGTGGTTTAGTGCAACACGTTCACGGCCCGACGGAAGTCGGTTTGGCTTCAGCGAACTCCGTTGGAAGCCGAATAACGACCCACGTTCCTTTTCCTTGCTCGCTGATGATCAGGCACCGGCCACCCAGCAGCGCCATTTTCCGGTTTATCGTTTGGATCGCGGCCGAAACCCCTTCCTGATTTCTGCCTGGTTCAGCAGAAAGGGTAAATCTGTAACTACCATCACTCAGGGTGATGTATAACGATGACAGAACGTATTTTAACCGGATCGTCAATTTTGGTCCTCCCGATTTTTCCAGAACCGTTTTGGCAAGTTCCTGGACAACTTGGAGCAAAATCGGTTCGGCCCGGTGCGAAATGGGCCGGGTCGCGCCATGCCGGGTGAGATTGACCTCGAACGGGCCTGATTGACGGATGCGATCACCGATTTTTTTCAACCCATCCCACAAATCCGGGTTCCGGCCCTTCATCAGGGTGTTCGAAACACCCCGCACTGCCTGAATGCTGGTCTGGAGCGAATCGAAGGCCTTTTTGAAATCAGGTGTAGTGGATGAGTCGCCAATTTTCTCTTCGATGGTGTAGATGACCAATTGCGTCACGGTTAGCAATTGCCCGACGTTTTCGTGGAGTTCGTCAGCCGTTTCCTGTAGCAGCACCTGCTGCATTTCCAGCCGGGAAGCCAGGCTTTCCCGTTCCAGGGATTCTTGTTTTAGCCGATGGCGGAGCTGGTTGCGCAACTGCCTTTGCCGAACCAGTACCAGAAAGAGACCGGCACAGATTACCCCTGTCATCAGCATAAAAACCGGGAGATACCCAACTTCACAATCCATAAAGGCCCCGGTTGTTGCATTCCTCCGCCTTCCCGAATAGACTCACCATATTTTCAATTGTTTAGGTCAACGAAGGTCACTACCTTTCGATACCTAATCACGATAAAACCGTGATCGGAATTGGTAAATTTGCCGTTGGTTTTTTGTAGATTCAAGGGGAGAATTCCCGTATTTTTTCCGGAAATTTCCGCTCCACGATTCGCCTTGATCAGCAGCTTTTTTATACCGGAAACCCATCCTGTCCATGCGTCATTTTCCTCTGGTCTTTCTTTTTCCCATTCTTTCTTTGGCAGACGCATTCGCCTTTACACCGGTGGATAGTTTACGAAAAAAACTGGCGCAAATTCCTTCCGCCAATCATTCGTTTGAAAACGATACGGCGCGGATAAAACTGCTTTGTGAATTGGGAAAACTCGCCATGCCGGACGACACTGCGCTGGCCCTTTTTCAGCAGGCTATCGGGCTGTCTGAAAAACAGAAATGGAACCGGGGACTCATGATCGCCAATTGTTATTACGGCTATTATTCCGGCCGCAAGGGCTATTATTACCGGGCCTGCGAACACCTTTTGCGGGGGCTACATATCGCAGAGGAATTACACAACAAATCGTACAGGGGTTTTGCCCTGCGCTATCTGGCAGACAACTACCTGAATCTTAATGCAACTGGAAAAGCGATGGCCTATTACAAAGCGGCAATGCCGGTTTTGCTGGAAGCTGGGGACACCCTGCGGCATTTGGTTTGCATCAATAATATTGGCCTTATTCAGTATCAAAAAGCTGCATATGACAAGGCCATTTCATTTTTTAATCTGTGCTTAAAAAAGAACCGCTCCCCGTATTTCATGGAAGTGGAAGGGTATTGCCTCATTAATTTATCCGCCTGTTACCGGCAAAAAAAACAGTATACCCAAGCGCTGACGTATCTTGACTTATTTCGAAAATTAAAGCAGGAAGATACCAACGAAGTTACGTTTGCCGACACTCAAAAGGCCCGAATTTTGCTCCTGCAAGGCGATACCAGACAGGCACTGAACTTGGCAAAGAAAGCCTACCGTCGCAATACGGGTTTAATGAGTAATGCGATGATCGAACTAAATGAAGTTCTTTATCTGGGCTATAAGGCCACTGAAAATTACCGGTCTGCCCTTGCTCATCACGAAGAACTGACATCCATCCAGGCAAAAGACAGAAATGATATGCAGCAAAAACAAATCAATGCGTTGCGTTTCGAGTATGAAAATGAAAAGAATAAAATTCGGGTCGACCGGTTGAATAGCAACCTGGCCCAAAAAGATGTAGAACAGGTTATGCTGGTCGGGAGCATTGTCATTTTCCTACTCTTCATTGGTTTACTGATCTCGAACAACTATATTCTTAACAAAAAAAACCGGCAGATTCTCCAGGTTCAACATCAGCTCGCAGCCTCCAATCAAGACCTTAACAACCTCAACAGTACGCTCGAAGAACGCGTTTTGCTGCGAACCTCCGAATTGACCGAAGCCAATACCGAACTGGTTCGTAAAAACCGGGAGATTCAGGAAGCCTATTACAATGGCCAGTCGATTGAGCGCAAACGGGTCGCGTCCGAATTGCATGACAACCTGGGGAGTACCCTGGCGGCTTTAAAATGGCAGCTAACCGGTTTTGAAGTCGAAAACCTTACTTCTCAGGAGCAGCAAATCTATACGAACCTGGTCTCCACGCTCAACCAGGCGTATCTGGATGTTCGTTCCATCTCCCATAATTTAATGCCCCCCGAGTTAGAAAAACTGGGTCTGTCCGCAGCCATTGAAACCCAGGTAGCAGATTTAAACCGGAGTGGACGAATCGTGCTTTTATTCGAATCAAACTATCGCAGAGGCTTATTGGGCAAAAAGCAGGAGATGGAAGTCTACAGCATTAGCCGGGAGCTAATCACCAATATTTTGAAACACGCCAAAGCTTCGGCAGGTCAGGTTAGTATTTTGGTGACAGGTGATTTTATTACCCTTCGTGTTTCCGATAACGGGCTCGGAATCCGATCAGACCTGCTTTCCAATGGAATAGGCCTGAAAAACATCCGGGAGCGGGCTGCAGCCATTCCGGGAGAACTCCACCTCACCTCCGCCAACCCGTCCGGAACAATCATCACGCTCACTGTTTCGAAAGATCAATGGGTTTGAATTGCCGTGGATCATACACGTGAAGGAAATAATAACCCAATCCGGCCAGTCCGAACCGAAAATTGGGACAGAAAAGATCAGACCGTTCCGGTTCACTCTCTCCATATCCATTCCCCAAGGGTCTGCCCTGATTCAGATAGCGCTCGATGAGGGCATCGGCCACTTTTTCATCCGGCAAACCTTCGCTCAACCCATCTTGAACGTCCTTCACTTCTTTGGAGGAAATAAAAACCGTACCGTTCAGGTTGTGTTGACTCGTGCCAGGACTTTGCACCGGCTTTGCAAATACGACCTTTAACCCCTGTTCAAGATCCGGGTCTTTTAACTTCCAGACAGGTTCAGAAAGGCCCTCTAAGCTCTCAAAAGCGGAACCTGCTGGTCGGGCGTTTGCGATCACAAACGCCAGCAATTCAGACTGGTAGCATTTTATCAAAACGGTATTCAAAAAAAATCGAATACCGCAGACTCCCTCTTCGAATGAATCATCCAGAAGCCGGTATGTGACGTTTTTCCGATCGGGAGTTGGTCGGTATGTAAGCCAGTTACACGACCAGTTCCCGGTACAATCATCGTAATACCAGATGGCCTCCCGGCACAATTGAATGGCAATTCGCAAGGCCGCCAGCAAATACGGTTTTCGGCTGAAGCCGGGCTGGCCAAACCAGTCGGTTTCATCGATCAGACGAAACCTGACTACCCTAAATCCATCATCTCCTCCACCCGGCTCAGCTTCACCACGGGCTACCCGGTCGAGTTCTTCAAAATGGTCGAACAGAAACTGGAATTGAACGGGAGACGAAGGGTTTTTATAGAAATGGTTCGGATCAAATTCTTTTTCCCGCAAAAAATCCAGGACCGCGTTCTTCCTGATTTCGGTTTCTGGATTTGTACCAACCGCTATCAAGGCATCAGCAAGCTGAAAGGACCGATCGAGGCCAAAGCTGGTGCCGGTATCCGGCTCTTCGGCCATACCCAGCCCCGGTGCCAGTTTCCGGGTAAATAGGGGGACATTTTCCCGCAAAGCGGAATTTCGATGCAATTCCTGGTAAATATTCTGCAACAGAACAGTCACCAGATTTAGGTATCGATGATCGGTGTAAAGCACTGACGAATCGGCCCGGTCGCATTTTTCCGGATCTCCGATGAATTTTAGGGTGAACGGAACTTCATGCAGGTTGAAGCAGTTCTGGATTTCACGTACCAGACAGGCCACTGCCGCCTTCGTGGGTTTTAAGTTAAAATAAAACCGTATAAAACCCCGGTCATCGTCATCCGACAGATGCCGACCATATACCCAATTGAATTTTACACCGTCTGAAAGCGATCCAAATTGATGCGTTGGTTCGTTCGATTCCAGTACGATCCAGCCTGACTCATTGGCGATACCGGTTTCAAGGTATTGCCCCCCGCTGACCCACCGGGCCTTGCTTCCTTTCAACAACACCACCTCATTCGAAAACCGGCTGGGGCGGCTCGGCCCGGTCGTATACCGCCATCTTCCGGTGTTCCAAAAGTCAAATTTGATTCCCGTATCCGCATAGGTAAAGCGATCGATGTCTGTTGGCTCGTCGATGGGTGGTTGACCCGGACGGATGTAGTGCAATCGATAAATCCATACCTGAAGTACGGCTCTCAGATCCGATGTATCAAAGATGTACCCCTCTTCAAGCATTTTCCGACCAATGAGATCGGTCTGGTCCTGCCCATCCAGGAAAATGCGTTGCCGGTCTTCTGAAATCCGAATCGAACGAACAATCCGTTCAATGGCTTCCAGGGTGCCGTTATCGGTTGCCTTTTCAGTCATCATGGCGTTCCTGATCATGGGTTAAATTCAAGGATTACTGATTCAGGTTGGGTAAGACACCGCTGGGCATAGGTAAACACTTCCGGGAAGTTTGTTAATTTATCCAATGATCCTTCGACCGCCCACCGGAAATATTTCTGAAGCAAGAGAACACCCAGAAGTTGAATCGCTTTTCGGCGTTCAGTAGGGAGCTGCTCAAAAAAGTTCATCGAAGAATGAAGCAGTACAGGGATCAACGCATGGTATTGCTCATTCGAAAGGCCGGCTTCGTCAGACGTACTGACCGTATGAAAACGCGCCAGCAAATAATCGGCCGCTAAACTGACAATTTCCCATAGTGGATCCCCGACACTGGCAAACTCCCAATCGATCAAAACATACGGTGGAATTGCGGTGTCATCCGCCCGTGGTGTGAGCACATTCCTCCAGCAAACGTCCGTATTGATCAAGTGAGTAGATTGCCAGTTTGCCAGCAGAGAAGCCAAAAGTGATCTATGATGCTTTATAAATCGCCCAAAGGCCGACAAATAGAGGTTATTCACCTTCTCGATTTGCTGCACTTCCTGATCGCCCAGTTTCAGCAACCAGGGGACAAATGTACCAAAACGGTGACCCGGAATCGGGTTACACCCTTTGTTTAGAATCAGCTTGTCACGTAATCCCGCCAGAAGCTGACCAAGCTGGTGGGTTGGCTCCTTTAACAGATTACCCCGGAACGGAGCGGGGGTTTGCGCCACCAGTTCTTCGAACGTAATCTTCAAATCTGAATATTCCAGAATAAGTATCCGGTTTCGCGTGTCGATCGGCTTCACGGCCCGCAGGCAATGTTCATCCAATTTCCGGTCTGCTTCTCCCACCAATTGATAAAACCGAAGCTCACTCTGGCCTTCCGATACCTCATTGAGATGCCGGGGCTGTTTCACAAAAAAACTGGATTCAGCAGGCCGACAAACCACAAAATTGGCATTTCGGGTCGACGGAAATGGATTGTCCACCATCACCACCTCACCGGTGAATAACTCCTCAAGCTGGACTAACCGGCGATTCAGAAGGTAATGAAAGATGGTATAGCCCGTCAGCGCAATCATAGGATCAGCGGGGCGTTACTGTGGTTCGTTGATGTGGTGCCGGCAATCCGAAACTGCCCTAAAATTTCACCAATGGGCTCAAAGGATTGCGATACCCATTTCTGGGCGGCATCATCACTATAAGTAAACGGTGTACTGGTCAGCAGGTAGTTGGCATATCCCAGACTGTTGGGGTTTTCAGCGGCATCCGCAATCGTTTGCCCCGGTGGACAATAGAAGACGTTTTCACTCTTCCACTCAAAATACAATACTTTTTTCAGGAACTTGTTTGCGAGAAAAAGAGCCGCAAAACGCTTGCCGGACGAAAAATTCTGGCTAAAAGAATCTTCAAATTTCCCGGTCTGCCGAATTTCATGAATATCGGAAAGGGGGTCGGCGGCCACAATCCATCCTTCGCGAATAACCGCTTTGAAAGCATCTTTGACGAAGTCATCCGCCGTTTTATCAACGCCAAATTGCTTCTTGTGAAATTCAATGTACATTTCGAGATTAATGTCAGAAGATAACTGTAGACTTTCCATCGGCATGAGGGTTAAATAAAGGTTTATCGTTTATTTGCTTTAAAACAGCATCGGGACTGCGCCAAACCCGCCCCGAAATGACGTTGAATTGACGGCGCCGGTTTCTCAAAGGCCCACGAGTTTGCGGAAGTCTTCATCCCCGGCAAACACTTCGAGATCGCTTTCATTGGGGTCCTTGTTCGGGAAGTTTTTATCCATCATTTCCCGAATCTTTTTCTTCCATCGCTCGCCCATTCCGGCGGTTTGCTGAACCACCGCCAGCGCCCGGTTCCGGGTTGCCTCCAGCGCCGTCTGATCGGTCGGATTGTTGGTTAGCAGCCATTTCATTTTTTGTCCATAAGCCGCAGCGAGGTTGGCCCAAACGCCCGGCGAAACCAGGTTCTGGTGGTCCCGAACGTATTCTTCACCAAACCGAATGGCATCGTCGAAGCCTTTCGGCGGGTCCTGAAACAGCGCCTGATAGGTCAGGGAGCGGTATACATTTCGGCGCAGGGTTTTATCCGAGGCCGCGGTCAGTCGTTTGTAGGCTTCCAGCAGTTGCACGAAGGCCAGGTCTTTGGCTCCACTGTAATACAGAGCCGTTGCATAGGCATACCGTTTTTCCGGGTCTTCACCCAGTTGGCCAATCGCTTTCCCGTACCCTTTCACGGCATCGACATAATTGCCCAGCGAGAGTTGCGCTTTGGCCCAAACCGATATTTCATTGGGGGATTCCAACTCCGCCAGGGGCTTGCTGGCCACGTTTTTAGCGGCTTTTTTGTCGTCGTCAGACAACACCTCATCCCGGCCCAGTGTCGGCAGTTGGATGTTTTCGACCCGTTGCAGATCCTGCTCCTCCTGTTTCGATGCGGCCCGGTCGGCGCGGCCAAACGCACCGGCAATGTACAGGCGGGTAATCAGGTAGGCCCCCATGAACCCCAGAATGGTGAAATAGACCACCAGACCAGCCGCAAAATAGTCGGTGCCGGGGCCAATGCCTCTGGCAATATACCCTGCCGCACTTTTGAGCCGGGCAGGAGCTGTTCGCAACTCGACCAGTCCCAACCCCACGATGATTTTGGTGAGCCAGTCAGAAATCTGCTCCAGGTTGGTGTTAACCCGCAGATCGTACCCCGCCGTTTGCAGGAGAGTCGGCGGGGGTGGTGGCGATGGTGGCGCGGTGAGCGTGGCGGTCGGGCTGCCCGATGGCGGTGGTGGTGGCGGGGGGTTGCCTTGCAGCACGCGTGGAATTCCGAACAGGAAACCGATCAGCGCCCCCAGCACAAAACAGGCCAGCGACCACAGAACGGCGGTGAGCGGTTTTCCGTCTTTTGTGTCGTATACGCCAGCCCAAACGAAGGCAATCCCGGTGCAGAACGTAATGAGCAAAAACAGGGAGACGATAACCGTGTCGCTCAGAACCGGTAACGTTTTTTTCTTCTTTTCAGGAGTTTCCATACCCACGATGTACCCAATCAAGTTGGCGCGTTGTGATCAGTCGATTGCTGCCTCAAAAGTCACACACGACACCCTGATTCGGTAGGGGGGAATTCCTGTATCGATCCGGGGTTTCCCCCGTATTTCGACGGGAACCCCGAAAATTCCCGTCTTACGGTCTTTTTAACTTACACTTTCCGGAAAACCACAATTCCGTTGTGCCCCCCAAAACCGAAGGTGTTGCTCATGACGGTTTTGACGGGCGTCGACACGGCTTCTTTGAAAACAAGATGCAGGCTTTCGGGAATCGCCGGGTCGCGGACGGTGGTATTGATGGTGGGTGGGATCACATTATCGCGCATTGCCAGCAGGCAGATGATGGCTTCGATGGCCCCGGCAGCACCCATCAAATGCCCGGTAATCGACTTGGTAGCGCTGATGTGCAGTTTGGTTTTTTTCGAGCCGGTCAGTTTGGCAACAGCATTCATCTCCGACAGGTCGCCAACGGGCGTGGAAGTGGCGTGGGCGTTCAGGTAATCCAGGTCCTCGATGTTGATGCGGGCTTCGGCCAGCGCCAGTTGCATGGCTTTGGTGGCTCCGATACCGTCCGGGTGGGTGGCCGTGATGTGGTAAGCGTCGCCCGTCATGGCAGCGCCGGTCATCTCGCCGTAGATCGTTGCCCCCCGTTGAACAGCGTGTTCGTATTCCTCCAGAATGAGGGCTCCCGCGCCTTCGCCCATCACAAAACCGTCGCGCTCGACGTCGAAAGGCCGCGAAGCCGTTTGTGGACTGTCGTTCCGGGTCGACATGGCTTTCATGGAACAATAGCCACCGAAGGACGAGGGTGTAATGGCCGCATCGGAACCGCCACTGACGATGATTTTGGCTTTTCCCAGCCGGATGTAGTTAAAGGCATCCATGAGGGCCGAATTGGAACTCGCACAGGCCGAAACCGCCGTGTAGTTGATGCCCATAAAACCGTGTCGAATCGAAATCAGGCCGGAGGCCAGATTGACCAGCACCTTGGGAACCAGAAACGGGCTAAACCGGGGCTGTCCGTCGCCCAGGGCATATTCTCTCGTCTGTTCTTCCAGCGTTTCCGTGCCGCCCTGGCCCGATCCCCAGATGACACCCACCTCGAACGGGTCCATTTTGGCGAGATCGAAACCGGAATCTTTGATGGCCTGGTCGGCAGCAATCAGGGCAAACTGCGTAAACCGGTCGGAGCGTTTGACATCGGTGCGACTGAGATACTGAGACGCATCAAAACCGGCGATTTCGGCGGCAAACCGGGTCCGGAATAAGGACGCATCGAAGCGGGTGATGCCGGCAAAAGCCGATTGCCCCTTGACAACCTGCTGCCAGAATGTGGGAATATCGTTGCCAATGGGGGTGAATGCGCCAATACCTGTAATAACAACCCGGTGTAACATAAGGAACCTAAAGGTGAGTTTTCCGTACAATTTGTCCGCAAAGAAAGCGACTTCCCCGTTGCGAAAAAACGCCGGAATCCATTTAGGTTTGCCCCACAGACGAAAGTCCGTGAGACACTGGTCATTATAGAAATTAAGGCTTTGAAATTCTGAAAACTACCGGAACTACACCGGAACGCCCACCGATTCGGGGGCATGTGCTTTGACGGGTTCCCGACCCAGTTTCTTCAACAGCCGGTAGTGGGATGCCAGCGCCGTGGTGAACGTCGGATTCTCGATGTAGGGCAACCCGAATTCGTGGGCCGTGTCCCGAACAATCGCGGTAATGGCCGGGTAATGAATGTGGCACACTTTCGGAAACAAATGGTGCTCGATCTGGCGGTTCAATCCTCCGCAGAAAAAAGCCGCAATGGGCGAATTGGGTGCAAAATTGGCCGTGGTCCGCATCTGGTGAACGGCCCAGGCTTCCTGAATGCCCACGCCTTCGACCGGCACCGGGAAGGCCGTGCCTTCTACGACGTGTGCTAGCTGAAAAACCAGCCCCAACACCAGCCCTTCAGCCATGTGCATCAATAAAAATCCGATGACAAACTGCCACCAGGTCAGATCCAGCACCAGCAACGGGATAACGATAAAGACGATATAATAGCCAAATTTGGTCGCAAATAGCGTGATGTATTCCTTCCGGGGGTGATTCGTGTTATCGCATTGGCCAATGGTTTTCTTGAAAAATTTCAGATAGTCCTTCCGAAAAACCCACGAAAGCGAAGCCAGCGAATAGAGCGCGAACGAATACCACTGCTGGTGGCGCTGCCAGGGCCGGAGCGGCTCATCGACATCCACGCGGATCAGACCCGGTGCAATTTCGATGTCTTCATCGTGGCCGGGAATGTTGGTGTAGGTATGGTGAACGACGTTGTGCGTCATTTTCCAGACGTAAGGATTCGCGCCAATCAGGTAAAAACTGGAAGCCAGCAACCGGTTTACCCAGCCTTTCGATGAAAAGGCGCCGTGAATGGCATCGTGCGAAACATTAAAACCGATAAAAGCCGCAAACATACCCAGTAAAATAGCCATGCCCAGCATCGTCCACAGTCCAAACTGGTTCGACAGAATCAGCGCGTAGAGCCCCACATAGCCGGTCAGGAAGAAAATGGCTTTGCCCCACATCGCGCCGTTGGCGTTGGGAGAAAGGTTATTGTCTTTGAAGTACGCATTGACACGCTGCCGGACAGTGGAGAAAAACGGAGAACGATTGGTGGTATTAAACTTGAGTGGCGTTACCATAGACTATTTGTTATAAAATTTGGCCGATTTCCAGAATATTTTCAAATAATAAGGTAGGATGGTCGGCCCTTACCTGATTCAATAGAGTGAACCCGTGACGGCATTTTGCCATGGGTTTTTCGCTTCAGAATATCCCGATTGTTGCTAAGCAATACCTGTTCGAATTTGAAGACAAGGTGTTCTGACCCTTTCGGCCAGACTTCTTACAGGAAACATCAATCCTATTCGGAATTACCCTTTTGGTTGACAGTCGCGTAAAAATATAAAAAAAATATTTACAGCCAATTTTAGGAGTAACAATGCCCGGAATTGGTTTTGATGGCACCGTTGATAGGTAAAAAAGAAGAGGAGTGGAATGGAACGAGCGAAGAACGCCAATCCAGATCATATGCTTTCTTTACTACGTTGTAATTTGCAAACAAGTTCTGAAAGTCCGGGAAATAGCGCAGTTATTTTGCATATCATAAACTAAACCCCGACCCATCTTCCTAGAAACGAAGCCGGGTTGGGGTTTAGTTTGTGGTTTACGGTTTATAGTTTACGGTATTCGGTGGCTAACGCGCTCCAAAGCTTGCGTCAGCCACCGAATACCGTAAACTATAAACCGTAAACCTTATTTATCCCACCAGAGCGGGGTCGACAGCGGCACTTCATCCGGCACGTTGGCACCGTTTTTCGAATTTTCGCCGTTCGGATAGGCGGCTCTCCGGATGAACGTCGGCAGAGCGGCATTCAGCGGCAGGCGGAACCCTTTGTATTTGTAATCGTAGCGACGGGCGTCGTTCCAGGCTTCCGGGTTGAGGTAGGTGGCCACGTATTTTTCCTTAAAAATCAGATCGAGCGTCAAAGCCGCCGAACCGACGCCAACCGCCGGATTGGCGAGATAGGCATCTCGGGCGGCCGCAGCCACACCGTATTTGTCCATATTTGCCGTAATACCGGCCAGATAAGCCGCGTAAGCACGAGCCTTGTCACCCGCCCGGAAAGCGGCTTCGGCCTCCACAAACTTCATTTCGGCAAACGTCACAATCAGCAGCGGAGACGCATCGCCCGTCAGCGGGGAGTTCAGGGAAATGTAATTTTCGTCTTTCACCGTATTGTTTCCACCCACGTTGCCCTGACCGTTCCGGGTTCCCTTGTAGTCGTTGTTCACGGTTTTGTCCGTAATTTTCTCAATGCGCGGATCGACAACGCCGTAGGTTACGCCGTTCAAATGATTGACCAACTGGTCGGAAAGCCAGCCGTCGAGCAGCAATTGCGCGTTGTTCCGGGCCACCTGCGCCCACGGATTCCGCAGCAGGAATGTCGACATCTGTGCATCATCGGCATTGGCGACATACGACTTCGCCACCGCGTCGAGCACATCGGCCGGTTTGTAGGTGCTCGTTTTCGATACTTTGTTGAGCATCCGGGCTTTCAGGGCATAGGCGGTTTTGATCCAGGCCGCTGTGCTTCCCTTGTGAATCACATCGTTGGCGGCCGACAGCTTCACCTTGGAATCGGTTTTAGCCAGTTCGGTGATACCCTCGTTGAGCAGCGTCAAGGCCGTCGTGTAGAGCGTTTCGGCGGTGTCATACTTCGGCGTCAGCGTCGTTCCGGTAAACGCATCCGAAAAAGGCGCATCCCCGAACACATCGGCAATCAGCGTGAGGTGATACGACAGCATGACATTGGCGACACCGACGTATTCGGAACTGCCCTGCTCCTGCGCCTTTTTTTTGAGGTCATACAGGTCGGCCATGCCGAAATAAACCGCATCCCAGGTGCCGGTGTAATCCGTATTTTGGTAGGTGTCCGTCGAGCCCGCCGTTCCCGGATTGGCAAGGTACTGCACGAAGTAGGACGTGGTGTTGGCAACCCGCTGCGAATTGAGGGCGGTTTTGTGCGTCGTTGTCGACAGCAGCGAAGCCAGGGGCGGATTACCGATTAGGTTTGGATTCTCCTTCAGCTCAAAATAATCCTTGCAGCCTCCCAGCCCGATGAGCAGCAAAGTCAGGAGCGGAAATAGTTTTTTATGGTTGAATTTCATGATAATCAGGAATAAAGATAAAGCTTAAAAACCGACGTTCAGGGAAAACAGGAGGCTGCGGACGGCCGGATACGTGAAACCGGTGAAACCGTCGACATTGCTGCCGCTGTTCGATGAACTCGTTTCGGGATCGTAGCCGGTGTATTTGGTCCACAAAGCCAGGTTGTTCCCCGTCACGGTAAAGCGAACATTTTTGATGAACGTATTTTTCAGCACCGTTGTGGGTAAGGCATACGAAAGGCTCACGGAGCGAAGCCGCACCCAGGAAGCATCTTCGATGAAGTTTTCCGACACGCCCCGGTGTACATTCCGGTAAAAACCGTTGGTGTAGTTGACGCCATCCGGCCCTACCCCCTGCCCCAGCCACACGGCTTTGGTGTTCGGCGTTCCGTCGGCCAGCACCCCTTCAAAAACTTTGGTATCGTTGCGATCCTCGGTGTATTTGGCAATCCCGAAGGCCGAGAAGAAGTTATCCAACTGGTTGTAGCGATCCTGACCCACACGGGCATCAACCAGCGCCGACAGCGAGAAATCTCCGTATCGAACGGTGTTGGTGATACCGCCGATCCAGTCAGGCTGCGAATTGCCGATCAGCTTCTGCGCCGTGCTGATCACCGGGAAGCCATTGGCCCCAATCACAACCGGCCGGTCTTTGTCGAAAACCGCCGGAACTTCGTCCGCGGCATTGGCATAATACCGTTTGTAGGTGCGTCCGTAGAGGTTTCCGTAAGCGTATCCCGGAATCAGCTTCATGGTTACCGTCGAGCTGGCATACCCAAACTGCGATGCGTAGTTGATTTCCGTCAACCCATCGCGCAGGCTCAGCACCTTGTTGCGGTTGGCCGAAAAGTTCAGGTTGACATCCCAGTTC
This sequence comes from Larkinella punicea, assembly GCF_003334855.1. GTDB lineage: Bacteria > Bacteroidota > Bacteroidia > Cytophagales > Spirosomataceae > Larkinella > Larkinella punicea. The sequence goes on along the minus strand of NZ_QOWE01000006.1, from coordinate 208,350 downwards.
AGCTTGCCTTTCCGGATAGGCGTTCCCCGCAGAATCACCTCGATTCCCTTGTTCCGCATCGACCCGGAGTTGATGGCGGCTTTCACATATCCCGTCGATGACGTCACATCGACCTGTATAATCTGGTCCTTGCTAACCGAGTGGTAGTAGGTTAGATCCAGGCCGAGCCGGTTGTTCAGGAAGCTCATTTCCAGACCGCCTTCGTACGTATCCGTGAATTCCGGGCGCAGGTTTGGGTCACCCAGCAACGCGCCCCGCGTAAAACCGTTCGATCCGGCGGGCAGGTTGGCGTAGGCCGAATAGCCGGTGATGGTGGAATACGGGGCCGCATCCTTCCCGATTCGGGCATACGAAGCCCGGACTTTGCCCATCGTGATGAATGTTGGCAGCTTCATCTGCTGCGAGAACACGTAACCCAGACTCACCGACGGATAAAAGAACGAATTGTTGGGTGCCTGCAGCGACGACGTGATGTCATTCCGACCGGTCAGGGTCAGGAACAGGAAATCCTTGTAATCCATCGTCAATTCACCAAAAACGCCCATCAGCCGGTAATCTTCTTCGGATTGGCTGGGCGTGATGGTTTTGGCATTGCGCAGATTGAAGTAATTATACACCGTCAGCTCGTTGCCCTCCGCCCCGAAACTCCGGATCTGGCGGTCGTAGAGGTCATGGCCCACCCGCAGGGTTGCGTTCAGGTTTTCGCCAAATTTGGTCGTGGCACTGGCCGCAAACGTCGACGTGATGGCCCGAAAATTGGTATGGTATTGGTAGATAAATCCCAAGGCGTTGTCTCCATAAACCCGCTCATTGGCAATGCCCGACGGGCCGGGTGCGGTCCGTTTGCGATCTTCCGAGTACGTATCCAGGCCGACGCGGTAGTTCAGCGTCAGCCATTTGAGCGGGGCATATACAAAATTCAGCCCACCCACCAGGCGGTTTACGTTGTCCCGCAGTTTGTTCGTCATGGCACCATACAGGGGATTATCGTTGCCGTAGGTCTTATAAGAACCGTCCGCATTGAGGTAATCCCGAACGTCGTAGCGGGGTGACCAGTAGCTTAGGCTTTCGCTGTAGCGATCAGCATTGTAGCGGTCTCCTCCGGAGTTGATGAAGTTCAAATTCGCATTCGTGGTGAATTTGTCGCTGAACTTGACATTGGTATTGAGCCGGACCGACAGTTTATTGAAATCCGTAAACGGAATCACCCCTTCGTGTTTCAGGTGACCAATGGACGACAGGAAGGTGATTTTTTCATTCCCGCCGGAAAAAGACAGGTTGTTCTGGTATTGTTTCCCGGTCTGGTAAGCATCCCGGAAATGATTATAGAGTTTCTGCGGGTGCGTCGGATCGATCTTGATGGCTTCGGCCACGGTGGGTCCCCACGACGGAAAAAAGTCCTGCGGATTGTAAACGCCCGAATACCCGATGGTGTATTTATCCTGCACTTCCGGAAATTTATTCACATTTTCGACCCCGAAGGTGCTGTTGTAATTGACGCTCAGCGCCCCGGTTTTGCCCGATTTGGTCGTGATCACCACCACGCCGTTGGCGCCCCGCAATCCATAGAGGGCCGTGGCTGCTCCGCCTTTCAGAATGTTGATCGTTTCGATGTCGTCCGGATTGATGTCTGCCGCCCGGTTCGACATCCCCCGCAGTTCGGCCCCCGAGTTGGTGGTTCCCGTCGACGTGCTGTTGTCAAACAAAACCCCATCGACCACAAACAGCGGCTGGTTGTCGCGGGTAACATCGATCGAGTTGATACCCCGAATCAGAATCCGCGCTCCCTGGCCGGGCGCACCACCCGTGCTCGAAATTGTAACCCCGGCCACTTTCCCTTGCAGGGCATTGACAAGGTTGGGTTGCCGGTTTTGCACCAGTTCTTCCGAATTGACACTCTGCGAGGCATAGCCCAGTGCTTTTTTCTCCCGGCTGATTCCCAAAGCCGTTACCACGACTTCGTTCAGCATTTTGCTGTCCTGCCGCAGAGAAACGTTGATGCTCCGGCGGTTTTCGACCTTGATTTCCTGCGTTTCAAAACCGATGTAGCTAAAAACCAGCACGGTATTCCCGACACTCAGGCGAAGGGTATAGCGACCATCCGCATCCGTCAGGGTTCCGGTTGTCGTGCCTTTCACAGACACATTGACACCCGGCAGCGCTTCAGCGTCTCCGTCGCTCGTCACCCGACCACTTACTTCCACTTGCTGCGCCAGCGTAATCGACGAGCAGAACAGCAACGCCATTCCCAGGTAGATCCGTAATAATTCCTTCATAGACTCTCATAAGTTAAAAAATGATTAAAAAACTATTCTTATGGCAAGTTTAGCATTTATTCAAAATTTTGCAATTTTTGCTATTCAACGTAGAATATTTTGCTCTTTACGGAACTAATAATGGATTTTTCTAAACAAAACAAAGGTACAGCTTCCGTTTGGGCTGGAGAGACCGAGCGTTTCTATCAAGGGGCCACCACGTCGCCGATTGTCAACAGTGTCGCATTTGCCTATCACGACCTCGACGAATGGTACGACGTTGCCACCGGCAAAACCGAGGGCCACATCTACAGCCGGAACACCAATCCGACGGTTCATGTGCTGGAAGAGAAGATCCGCATTCTGGAAAGTGCCGAAGCCGCGACCTCGTTTACCACCGGCATGGGGGCCATCAGCAACACGCTTTTTGCGCTGTTAGGGCCGGGAAAACGGGTGGTTTCCATCAAGGATACCTACGGCGGAACCAGCCGGCTTTTCCTGGATTTCCTGCCCTCCTACCAGATCAACGTGACGCTCTGCGAAACCGGAAACCACGAAGCGATGGAGGCTGAAATTGCCAAAGGCTGTGATGTGGTATACCTCGAAACGCCCACCAATCCGACCTTGAAAGTGGTCGATATCAAACGGTTGGCCGCGGCAGCGCATAAAGTCGGCGCGGTGGTGGTGGTCGATAACACCTTCGCAACGCCCATCAACCAGAACCCGCTGAAACTGGGGGCCGATCTGGTGCTTCACAGTGCCACCAAGTTCCTCGGCGGACATTCCGACGCGATGGGCGGGCTGCTGTGCGGCAAAAAGGAGCTGGTCGAAAAAGTATTCCGGTTTCGGGAAATCAACGGGGCCAGCCTGCAGGCCGATCCAGCGTATCTGATTGCGCGCGGTATGAAAACGCTGGAACTGCGGATTGAGCGGCAAAACGCATCGGCCCTGAAGATTGCCCGGTTTTTGAAAGCCCATCCCAAAGTCAGTGATGTGTTTTACCCCGGACTCGAAACGCATCCCGGTCATGCCATCGCCCGCGAACAGATGGCCGGTTTTGGCGGGGTCATGAGTTTTTCGCTCCACGGCAATTATGAGGATGTGAAAACGTTCCTGACCAAGCTACAATTGGTCCACCTGGCCGCCAGTCTCGGATCGGTCAGCACGCTGGCCGGGCCGCCCCGAACGACGAGTCACGTTGAACTGACCGAAGCCCAGCGCGCCCAGCTTGGCATTCCCGAAAGCCTGATCCGGTATTCGGTCGGCATCGAAAACGTTGAAGATCTGATCGGTGATCTGAGCCAAGCCCTGGCCGCTTTGGAGACGGTTTTGGAGGAAGAACGAACAATATAACTCAACATTTGCCCCTAAGTTGCCCCTAAATCCCCTAAAGGGGACTACAGCTTAAGCCGGATGCTTAAAGTCCCCTTTAGGGGATTTAGGGGCAACTTAGGGGCAATTTCAACCCACTTTCTATTCATGAAAAAACCGCTATCCTTCCCAACCCATCTTTTTCTATTCTGGGTGATGTTCCTGGTCAGCACCCCCGGTTTCAGCCAGTCCAAAAAAGCAAAAAAAGAACCGGAGCCCGTCGTCCAGCAAACCTCACCTATCGTTGAGCAGCGACTCAATCAGGAACTGGAGCGCATCGCCAAACTGGCGAAAGGCAAAGTCGGCCTTTGCGCGGTTCACCTCGAATCCGGCAAGCAAATAAGTATGAATCTTCAGGAGCGGTTTCCAATGGCCAGCACCGTTAAAGTGGCCATTGCCGTAGAATTGCTGACCAAAATCGAAAAAGGCGAACTTTCCCTGCGCACGATGGTGGATCTGAAACCGTCCGATCTGCATCCGGGCAGCGGCACGCTGGAAACGCTGTTCGCCAAACCGGGCGTTCAGCTTTCGGTAGAAAATTTGCTGGAACTGATGATGGTCATCAGCGACAATTCCGCAACGGACATTTTGCTGAACCTCGTCGGGGGCGTCGAACCGGTTCGGGCGCGGCTGAAAGCACTAGGCATTCAGGGCATGTCGGTTGACCGGACCATCGTCGAACTGATTGCGGATTTGGAGGGCGTCACCCTGCCGCCCTCCGACCAATGGACCGTCGGATTCTACGATAAACTCGGCGCAACGACGACACCCGAAACCCGCCGGGCTGCGGCTTTAAAACTGGAACAAGACCCGCGCGACACCTCCACACCGGAAGCGATGGTGAACCTGCTGACCCAGATTTACCAGGCCAAAGCCCTCAAACCCGAAAGCCGCGATCTGCTGCTGGCCGTGATGGAACGCTGCCGGGGTGGTCTGGCGCGCATCAAGGGCTATCTGCCTCCTGCCACCGTGGTGGCCCACAAAACCGGCTCACTGAATTCCAGCGCCACCGACGACGTGGGCATCATCACCCTGCCGGGCGACGCGGGCCACATTGTCATAGCGGTTTTCATCACCGCATCATCTCAGGCATCAGCCGAACGGGAGCAGACCATCGCGCACCTGAGCCGCACGGTTTACGATTATTTCCTGTTTCAGCCGCCGGTTCAATCCATTCGGTAATGAAGACCTTCGCGATCACCGCCCTCGTCCTGAACGTTCTGATCTCCTTTGCACAGAAAAAACCGACGGCCAAACAACTCCAGGAATTTGATGCCTACGTGGAAGCGGTTCGCAAGGAATGGGACGTTCCCGGTCTGGCCATTACGGTGGTGAAAGACAATCAGGTGGTTTTCAAAAAGGGTTACGGTGTCCGGGAATTGGGCAAATCCGAACCCGTCGATACACAAACCTTATTCGCCTGTGCCTCCACCACCAAAGCCATGACGGTAACGCTGATGGGCATGTTGGTCGATGAAGGCAAAGTGTCGTGGGACGATCCGGTGTACAAATACCTGCCGGAACTGCAATTCTCCGATCCGTATCTAACGCGGGAAGTGAAAGTGCGCGACCTGCTGACGCACAATACCGGCATCGGAAGCACCGATTTTTTTACGGGGGCTATGACCATTCCCGCCCAGGAAATGTTCCGGCGAATGGTCTACGTCAAACCGAGTTATTCGCTCCGATCGGGCTTCATTTACCAGAACATCATGTATTCAGCCGCCGGTCGAATCATCGAACGGCTGACCGGGAAAAAGTGGTCGGAGGTCATGCAGGAACGCATTTTCAACCCTTTGGGTATGACCCAAACTGCGCCCAAACGCGGACTGAGCAAAAGCACCAACATGACGAAACCGCATTACAACATCAACGACACCATTCGGGTGATCGACTACGGCGCGGATAGTGAAATCGGTTCGGCGGGGGCGGTTTGGTCGTCGGTGGATGACATGAGCAAGTGGATCATCTGCATGCTCGACAGCAGCAAATACAGCGGTGGGCGTCTGGTAAAACCGCAAACGTGGGCGGAGATTTTCAAACCGCAGGCCATGGTGCCGGACGATGAATACCCGACCATGCAAATCCTGAAACCCAATTGGCTGACCTACGGACTGGGCTGGTATCAGCACGATTACCGGGGCCACAAAGTCAATTTTCATACCGGAAGTTTGGGCGGACTGACCGCCATTACCGGACAATTGCCCGACGAAAAACTGGGCGTGTATGTCTTCGGGAATTACGACCACGCCGAGGTGCGGCATGTGTTGCTCTACAAAACCCTCGACTTCTTCGCGCTCGGTGGCAACCGCGACTGGAATGCAGAATTTAAAACATTGTATGGCAATTTGAAGGAGCAGGGGAAAAAAGCCGCCCGGGCGTTTCAGGAAAAGCGGGTCGCCAATACGTCTCCGTCAGTGCCCTTGAAGGAATATACCGGAAAATATACCAGTCCGCTATACGGAAAAGCCGAGGTAACCCTGGTTGGTAATCAACTGGTTTTCAATATCAACGACAACGCTTTGAACGCTACGCTGGCACACTGGCACTTCGATACGTTCTATGGCCCCTACCAGAAAGCCTGGTATGGCAAGGCGCTGGCCCGGTTCGGTCTGGGCAATTCGGGCCAGGTCGATTCGCTGGTTTTCGGGGGAATGGATTTCCGGAAAGAATAAAACCTTCTCCTTTTTTCATGGTTACGTAAGCAGAACCAATTCTCAACGTAATCATGGAAAATCAGCAAAAATTGAGGGGAAAAAAAGTGGCGATTCTGCTGACCGACGGATTTGAACAGGTCGAACTGACGGAGCCCCGGAAGGCGCTGCAGGAAGCCGGTGCAGAAACGCATTTGATCGCGCCGAAGGGTGGTGAAGTGAAAGGCTGGGCCATGACCGACTGGGGCGATTCGTTCGCCGTCGATGTTGTTCTGGACGATGCCGACGCCAACAGCTACGACGCTTTGCTGCTGCCGGGCGGGGTCATGAATCCCGACCATCTGCGACTGGAGCAAAAAGCCGTCGAGTTTGTCCGGCACTTTTTTGAGGAACACAAACCGGTAGCGGCTATCTGTCATGCCCCGATCCTGCTGATCGAAGCGGATGTGTTGCAGGGCCGTACGGTAACGTCGTATCCGTCCATCAAGACGGATCTGATCAATGCCGGAGCCAACTGGGTCGACGAAGAAGTGGTGACGGATCAGGGTCTGGTCACGAGCCGGAAACCGGACGACATTCCGGCCTTTAACCGAAAAATGATTGAAGAGATTCGCGAAGGCGCTCACGCAGGCCAACACGCGTAAGCGGTTTACCGCAAGGAGTCGTCAGATAACGGCAACACCCGTCAGGTCTTCAAGACCTGACGGGTGTTGCCGTTATCTGACGACTCCTTCCACTTTTTGCCATATTATTCGTTTACTTCGCGCATGAACAGTCAGCTTATTGATGCCGAAGAACGGCTGGCGACGGTATTCAGCCATTATTATTGCGTACAGCTTTCTCCGGAAGAGCAACCGGTCACGCTGCAATTGATGCCCAACTACGAGATGTTGCTGGTGTTCAATCTGGGTCCGGCCATTCCGATTGCTTTGGGCGGTGCAACCTATGTCATTCAGAAAACCGCCGTGCTGGGGCCGCTGCAAAAAATGCTAACGTATGAACTGCCCGCCGGGACCGATCTGATGGTGGTGAACTTTACGCTCGACGGTTTCTACCGGTTACTGGGCGTATCGATGCAGGAACTCAAAGCTGGTGACTGGCACGATCCGGACGTTTTGCTCAACAAGAATTGTTTTTCGGAACTGTGGGAGCAATTGGCCCCCCTGTCTGAACTAGCTGACCGGATCTCATTGCTCAATGCGTATGCCGTAACGTTCGTTGCGCCGACCGATGCCGCATCAGATTCTTTGCGGGAAAGCATTCCCTATTTCCGGGACGCGGTCGTCGATCCGATCAAGGTGCTGGCCGAAACGCAGCAGGTTTCGGCCCGGCGTATTCAGATGCGGTTTCAAACGCACCTGGGTTATTCGGCCAAGGAACTGACCCGGTTTCTCCGATTCCGAAATCTCCTCAATTTTCTAACCCAACAACATCCACAACCGCCCGACTGGCTCAATCTGGTGCTGACGTTTGGGTATCACGATCACAGCCACCTCATCAAAGATTTTCAGTATTACCTGGGTTTGACACCCCGGCAGTTTTTGAAACAACTGGCGCAGGGAAACGTCTGTATCAGCAAAACCGGGCGGTTTTATTGAGGGAGATGATGAATAATGCCTGCAACTGCTTTGCAAAGGATGAATTATTTACTATCCTTGTTATATAACATTCTTTTATATATCAGATAGCATCTATGTCATCAAAAAGGTTGACTTTCATTTTGTGTTTTATCGCTTTCCAGATCCATGCGCAGGAAATAGTGAGTTTTAACGATGACAAGGTGGCCAGCATTGACCGCGCACTTCGTTTTTATAGCCCAAATAAGCCGGGTGGACAACTTTCCATAAGCCTGAAAGGGCGCGTGGTTTACTCCAAAGCCTGGGGACTTGCTGATCTTGAACATCGTGTTCCGATGACAACCGAGACCCGGATTGAAGCGGGATCCGTTTCCAAACAATTCACCGCTGCGGCTATATTACTCTTGGAGAAACAAGGCAAACTGACCTTAGATGACCCTGTCAACCTATATCTTCCCGAGTTACCTGTCTATCAGCGTCCCATTCGAATCAGACATCTCATTCATCACACCAGTGGATTGCGTGAATGGGGAGATGTAGCTGAACTGGCAGGGTGGCCCAATTCTCTAAAAATACCCGATAACAGACGGGTGTTTGAGATTATTTGCCGACAGAAAAAACTGAATAGCCCTCCAGGAGAGCAATTTCGATACAGCAATTCCAATTATATTCTGCTGGCTATACTCGTCGAAAAAGTAAGCGGGTCATCGTTTGCCGATTTTACCGGGAAATTTATTTTTCAACCAGCGGGGATGACTCATACCCAATGGCGCAACGACTATACCGAAGTGGTTCCGATGCGCAGCACCGCCTATGACATCAAGGACGGCCGTTTCTGCAAGTCGATGCCAGAAAATAATATCCACGGTTCAGGCGGCTTGCTAACGACCGCCGAAGATCTGCTAAAATGGAGTGAATTTTACCTGAGTGCCCGGTTGGGCGGCAACGCATTACTGTCTAAACAAATTGAGTTGGATTCAACCAGCACCCTCGTTTTCAATACGTATGCTGCGGGATTATTTATTGAAGGAAGCCCTACAAAACGGGTTTTTCAACATGGTGGAGCGACGGCTGGTTACCGCGCCAAACTGATTTGTTTACCGGATACGGGACTATCCATCGCCTGGCTCAGTAATACTTCCATGCTGGATACGACGGGAAGCGATCCCGCCCTGGAAGTTGCCGGAATACTGGTGGGGCCAACCTACCTTTCCCCCCCACAAGAAAAAGAAAAAGCCGAAAACACGGTAGTCAATATCGAAAAGCTGAACCGCTATGTGGGACTCTACAAAAGCAGTCACAGTGCCCGTGATGTGGATATTTCATTAGGACCACAGGGCCTCTTATTATCAGGCACCTTATTGAAACCGATCACTGAAAAGTTGTTTCGTTTTCATGCTATTCTTTTGTCCTTTGATACGACTAAAGAACTGGTCGTGTACCCACCCTCTTCGGAGCCGATGCGCTATCACAAAACCGACATGTCCCTTATCAATCCGATTCATTCAGAAAACTATGTGGGCAACTACTACTCCAAAGAAGTAGGTGGGTGGGTTAAAATCAGGAAAAAGAATAAAAGGCTAATTGCCCGTTTCGCGTCGGGGGGTGAATGCGGGCTAATCAACTACTTTGTCGATGGCTTCATCGCTCCGTGTGATCTCAAAGCCGATCTATTCTTTAAGCGTGGAAGCAACCACGAAGTCACGTCACTGGAAGTGAACACCCAGCGTGCGTATCATATCGATTTTGTCAAGATTAAAAACCGGAAAGCATTATATTATATTCCCTGTATTGACTAAGAATGAGAGACAAGCGACAAAACCGTTGATCAATACCGGTCTTGTCGCTTGTCTCACCTCTCCTATTCTACTCCCCCCGCAAACTCGTCACCGGATTCATCAATGCCGCTTTGATGGATTGGAAGCTGATGGTGAATAAAGCGACCCCAATCGCCAGCAAACCGGCCAGCACAAACATCCACCACGCAATGGACACCTGGTACTCAAAACTTTGAAGCCACTGGCTCATCGCATACCACGCAACCGGCGCAGCCAGCACCAGCGCGATCAGCACCAGTTTGAGGAAGTCTTTGGAAAGCAGTCCGACAATGCTGCCGATCGACGCGCCCAGCACTTTCCGGACGCCAATCTCCTTGGTCCGCTGTTCCGCCGTGAAAGTAGCCAGACCAAACAGACCCAGACAGGCCACGAAAATGGTTAAACCGGCAAAAACACCCAGAATTTGACCAATTTTCTGCTCGGCTTTGTAGGTATCGTTGAATCGTTCGTCCAGAAACGAGTAGGAAAAAGGCTGTTCGGGTTTGAAAACATCCCACTGATTTTTCATGCTGGCCAATAAACCGGTAACATCGTCGGTTTTTATTTTCACGATCATCGTTCCGGCACCCTTCCCCAACACCATCACGAGGGGCGAAATGCGCTCGTGGAAGGATTTGAAGTGGAAATCTTTCACAACACCAATCACCCGGTACGTACCTTTATTCCCTTCATTGTTCATATTGGTGATCGTCCGGTTCAGGGCATTTCCCTTCCAGCCCAACTGAGCCGCTGCGGTTTCGTTGAGAATAACCGCCGATGAATCCGTTCCGAAATCGCTCGAAAAATTCCGGCCAGCCGCCATCTCCATCCCCAGCGCCGGAATGTAATTGACATCGACATCGTACCGCACCGTTTTTACAAACTGCGTGGTCTGGTTATCGGGATACACCATAAAGTTGTTGTTGTACGACGGCCCCGCCGGTAAATAACCGGACGAGCTGACCGTGGCCACACGCGGGTCCCGGAGCAGTTCGTCCCGAAACACCTCCTGATTTTTCCCCAATGCCCAGGCGTCCGGTAAAACCAGTACCTGGTCTTTGTTGTAGCCCAGTTTCTTATTCTGGATGTAACTAAGTTGCTGGTAGACTATCGTGGTTCCGATCATCAAGGTAATGGAAATGAAAAACTGAACGACCACCAGCCCACTCCGCAACCCAATGCTCTTTTTGCCGGACGTAAACCGGCCTTTCAACACCGCAACCGGTTTGAACGACGCCAGAAAAAAAGCCGGGTAACTGCCCGCCAGAACGCCAACCAACAGGCCGAACAGCAAAATACCGGGCAACAGCGTAGGAATCGCATCAAGTTGAAAGCTTAAATCCTTGCCAGACAGACTATTAAACAGCGGCAGCGCGGCAAATGCAAAGAGACCGGCCAATACCAGCGCAATGAACGACAACAGCACCGATTCCAGCAAAAACTGCCAGACCAGTTCCTTCTTCTGAGAACCCATCACCTTCCGAACGCCCACTTCCCGAGCCCGTTTGGACGCACTCGCCGTCGAGAGGTTCATAAAATTGATGCAGGCAATGAGCAGCATGATGAGGGCAATGGCTCCGAAAATATAGACGTATTTGATGTCACCATTATTTCCCAAATCGTAGGCAAAATCTGACGAATGCAGGTGAATGTCTGTCAACGGTTGCAGGTACAGGCCCAGGTCGTTGCCGCCCTTGCGGAACTCAGCCATGCTCACGCCCATCGCCTTCTTGAGTTGTGGCCCCATGTATTTTTCGACGGTTTGGGGCAGTTTCGCTTCCAGTTGTTTGTAATCGTACCCCTTCGGGAGAACCAGGTACGTAAAAAACTCCGAAATCATCCAGGAAGGCGATTTCGCGTCTTCAAAACTAGCCATCGAAGCAAACAGGTCGAAGTGAAAGTGCGAATTAGACGGTATTTTCTCCATGACCCCGGTAACTTTAAAAACCGCAGATGCGTTTTTGAACGCCAGAGTTTTGCCAATGGGGTCCGTTTTTCCAAAATATTTAGCCGCCAGTTGCTCCGAAATAACCACGGTATTCGGTTCCACCAGAGCGGTTTTGGCGTCACCTTTCCGGAAAGGCAGCGTGAAAACCTGAAAGAAATTGGCGTCTGCAAACGCCATCTGGTCACCGGTATAGTTCTGGTCGCCCAGCACCACCGTTGGCGACCCCGCCTGTCGCAAGCGGGTGGATTCCAGCACCTCCGGATAATCCGCCTTGAGGGCCTGCGCGGTTGGTGGCATCACGTGCGATTCGTTCATTTTTCCACCCTGAACCGTCCCCCGAAAGATGACACGAACGATCTGATCCGCTTTTTCGTGAAACCGGTCAAAGCTCAATTCGTCCAGCACATACAGGCTGATGAGCAGACAGGACGCCAGCCCAAACGCCAGACCGACAATGTTGATGGCCGAAAACGCGCGGTTGCGGGCCAGATTCCGCCAGGCAATTTTGAAGTAGTTACGCAGCATGAGAGATAGTACGTATATGGTTTGCAAATAGTCAAACAAATTTTAGGCAATAACAGGTACTATGTAATACCTAATACATCAAAGGCAACATAGATCGATGAATGGCAATGACCGGTTTTATTACTGCATTGGCTTGTCCCTGAGCGGACAACTAGTGTCCATTTGCGGACAGGAAAAGAAATTTCGGACAAATAGAGTTGTTCCTTGAATTGCGTGAAAGCCGGTTGCCATTATTTACATTGAAAAGAATCCCCTAAAGTATTAAAGCCTCCTTGGTCGCCTAGCGACCCAATGTTTGTAGCATCATGTGGTTTTCAACCTGGCACATGGTCGCGTAGCGACCGAACAAAGCGGCAATCTGCGGGCTACAAACATTGAGTCGCTACGCGACTTGTTCGACGCAAAACGTAATGGATTGAAAAAAACTGAGCGGTTTTAAAGGGCAATTGCCAGACTTAATTCCATCACCCGCCGATCGTCGACATGGATTCCGTAACCGGACCGCGTTCGTGTTCGGCTTCGAAGCCGTTTTTCGGACGGTGGGCAAAGGCTTTCAGGAAAGCGGCTGTCAACTCAGCATCGGTTGCACCCGTCCGGAGTAGAGCCCGAACATCGAGCACGCCGTTGTCGTACAGACAGGTTTTGAGCGTTCCCTGCGCGGTCAGTCGAATACGGTTGCAGGTACCGCAGAACGTGCGGGTGAAGGCGGCAATGATGCCGATGGTTCCCTGATACCCGGGAATCCGGTAGGTTGCCGCGGTCGAAAACGGTGAATCCTGCTGACGTTCCAGACCGGGATAAAGGGTTTGCAGTTCCTGGAGAATGCGCCGGTGCGTCCAGTTCAAAACCGGGTAGTGGCTCCCCTCGCCATTGAACGGCATTTCTTCGATAAACCGCACTTCCACGGGATGGTTGCGGGTGAGTTCGGCCAGCAGCGGCAGGTCTTCGATGTTCTTCCCTTCCATCACCACCGCATTCAGCTTCACCGGAATCTTGTTTTCCAGCAAGGCGTTTAGCGTTCCCTGCACGGCGGGGAGTTCGTCGCGCCGGGTGATTTGCCGAAACCGTTCGCGGTCGAGGGTGTCGATGCTGAGGTTTACCGAGCCGATGCCCAGCCGCACCAGTTCCGGCACGAGCGGTTCGGTCAATACGCCGTTGGTCGTAATGTTCAGTTCTTCAATGCCTTCGGTGGCTTTCAGTCGCCACAGGAAATCCATCAGCCCATTTCTGACAAACGGTTCACCGCCGGTAATCCGGACTTTCGACACGCCCAGCCGGGCCAGTACCCGCACCAGCCGTTCCATCTCCTCATACGTCAGTAACTGGCTCTTCGGCAGGTACTTGATCCCCTCTTCCGGCATGCAGTAAAAGCACCGCAGATTGCAACGATCGGTGACGGCCAGACGGAGATAGGTGATGGGGCGATTATGGTTGTCGAAAATCATGGTAAGCAAGTTACAAAAAACAAGGCGAAAAAATTTCATTGCTGGCTGTAACCTTCCCAACTTCCCGCAGTTTCCACACCCAATTAGACCAACCCGAAACACACGCCCGGTTGAAATCGCTCACGGATAATTCACTTATGCTGCAGGTGAAGGACGGCAATCTGGAAAAGATGGGCCTGCTCTTCGAGCGGTATCACCGCGCCCTGTTCGGTTTCCTGTATCACATGACCGGGCAGACCGATGCGAGCGAGGATCTGGTGCAGAACGTGTTTTACCGGATGCTGAAATACCGGCACACGTTCACCGGCGAGGGTGAGTTTCGGACGTGGATGTATCACCTGGCCCGCAATGTGCTGGCCGATCACGTCCGGAAAAACAAACACGCGCTACACCATTATGACGTGGCTCATTTTGTCGAGAAAATTGGCGGTGGCACTTCGGCCGATGAATCGATGCAGAAAGAACAGGAGTTGGCATCCCTGCACGATGCCCTGCGAAAACTGAGTCCCGAAAACCGTGAAGTCCTGATTTTAAGTCGTTTTCAGGAGTTGAAATACGAAGAAATTGCCCGGATTCTGGACACCACCGAAGGAGCCGTAAAGGTTCGTGTTCACCGGGCCATGAATGAACTGAAACGCGTGTATATAAAAGCCTAAGTCCTTGATTTTTAGACATCGCGAACGGAAACCCATACAAACATGAACTGTGAAAGCGCAAAAGAGCAATTGATCGATCTGTTGAGCCATGAACTTCCGGCCACCGAACGGGCCGCCGTTGAAGCACACCTGGCGGAGTGTTCGGATTGCCAGACGGAGCTGGCCGCGACCCGCCAACTCTGGCTGGCGATGGGCAACGTCCCGGTGCCCGAAACCGGCGAGAAAGTCCGCGCCCGTTTTTACGCCATGCTGGAAACGGTACAGATCGAAGAGACTAAAAAACGTCGTCGCTCGTGGAAGAGCATCCTGCGCCGGGTTCGGCGGTTTTTGACGCCCGAACTCGCCATTCGGGTCGCCTACAGCCTGTCGCTGGTGCTGGTCGGACTGGCGGGTGGCTACTGGCTGAGTGCGAAAAAAGCACCGGTTTACGAGCAGCAAATCAACGACCTGGGTGCTCAGGTGCAGCAGATGCGGCAGACGGTTTTGCTGTCACTGCTCGAAAACTCCTCGGCTACGGAACGGCTTCGGGCGGTGGAATACACCAAAGACATCGAGCAGGTGGATGCGCAGGTGATCGAAGCGCTGCTGGGTACGCTGAACAACGATTCCAATGTAAACGTCCGGCTGGTGACGCTGGAAGCCCTGGCCCAACTCGCGGCTGATCCGAAAGTTCGGGAAGGACTGGTGCATTCGATTGTCCGGCAGGATTCACCCCTGGTGCAATCCGCGCTGGCCGACGTGATGGTGAAACTCCAGGAAAAACGATCGCTCAAACCGCTTCGGCAACTGCTCCGGCAGGAAAACCTCAACGACTTCGTCAAGGTGAAAATCGAACAGACCATCAAGGAGTTGAGCTAGAAGAGAAAAGAGGATAGACAAGAGAGTAAAGACTTGTCACTCGATCCGCGTTTTCTTTGCTCTCACTTCTTTATTCTCTGCTCTCACATCTTTACTCTCACGTCTTTACTCTTTTCTCTCACATCTCACCTCTATAATCTGTACAAATATGAAACCATTTATCTCCCTCCTGCTGGTAGGGTTGGGGCTTTCCTGTGCCGCTGCGTCGGCCCAAACCCTGGAGTTTAAGGACCACATCAGCAAGGAATTTACGCTATCGAAAGACGCCGGCAGCAGTACGCTGGCCATCTACAACATCAGCGGTTTTATTAAGGTGGAAGGCTATTCGGGCACAAAAATAGTGCTGGAAGTAGACCGGAGCATTCGGGCCAAAACGAGCGAGCTACTGGAACAGGGCAAGAAGGAATTTCTGCTTCAATTCGATCAGGACGCCGACAGCGTCATTGCCTACATCGCCCAGCCCTATGATTCGCGCCCGAATCGAAATAACTGGAAAGATGGCACCAACCACCGACGGATCGACTACAAATACGAGCTCGATTTTACCGTAAAAGTCCCCTACTCCATGAACCTGCACGTCTCGACGGTGAACGGTGGCGATGTAACGGTGAAAGACGTCAGCGGCTCTTTATTTGCCCATAACGTCAACGGGGCCATTACATTAACCAACATCAAAGGAGCCACCGATGCCCGAACGATCAATGGCAATGTGGAAGCCAATTACCTGGTCAGTCCGCCCGAGAAATCGAAGTATTACACGCTGAACGGCGACATCAGGATCAGTTATCCGGCCAGTTTGTCCGCCGATCTGAGCTTCAAAAGTTTTCAGGGTGACTTCTACACCGATTTCCCCAATGCCGAAATTTTGCCCGTCAAAGTGACCAAAACGGAGGAAAAACGGAGCGACGGTACGGTTTACAAGCTCAACAAGGATACGTCCATCCGAATTGGAAACGGTGGCCAAACGCTCCAGTTCGAGACGTTCAACGGCAATGTGTACATCAAAAAACAATCGTAGCGGTTTTTGCCCCTAAATCCCCTAAAGGGCGGTCGGCCGCTGCCGGACTTTTGCATCCGGATGTTTCGGCGTCCAAGTCCCCTTTAGGCCGGGCCGACGTTTCGGGATTTAGGGGCAAAATTCACCTCTATATTCCAGTAAAAAACAAGCTAAAATTCCATGAAAACGAATCGCATACTAGTCGCCCTGTTCATGCTTATTTCTTTGACAGAAATCCAACCGCTGCTGGCCCAAAGTGACATCAAGGAACAACTCACCATTCCGCTGACCGACCCCAACAAACCGGGTTCCCTGCACGTCGGCATCATCAACGGTTCCATCCACGTTGTTGGCTACAGCGGAAAAGAAGTCGTGGTGGACGCCGTGGCAGAAACAAATACCGGCAAAAAGAAAGATGAAAAACCCGACGAGCTAGCCAATGGGATGAAGCGGATTTCGACCCGGGGCGGTCTCGATTTAAGCGCTACGGAGAAAAACAATAAAATTGAGTTAAGCTCAGGCTCCATCAAACGGGCCGTCACGCTGAACATCAAAGTTCCCCAGCAGTTTTCGCTCAAAGTCAGTACGATCAACAACGGTGATATTGTCATTGAAAATGTCAACGGCGAACTGGAGGTCAACAACGTGAACGGCCCCATTACATTGACCGGCGTGTCCGGCTCTGCCGTTGCCAACAGCGTCAATGGTCAACTGAAAGCAACGTTTAAAAACGTCAATTCCGAAGCACCGATGGCCTTTTCCACCCTCAACGGCACTGTCGATGTCACCTTTCCGGCCAATGCCAAATTTGATGTAAAGCTCAAATCCGACCGGGGCGAAATCTTCAGCGACTTCGACGTGGACGTTGACAAAAGCCAGCCCAAAGCCAGCCGAAGCAGCAAAGACGGCATGTATAAAGTGAGCATCGACGACTGGGTTCAGGGGAAAGTGAACGGCGGGGGTCGCGAGGTGATGATGAAAAACATGCACGGCAACATCTACATTCGCAAAGCGAAATAAACCGTATTCTGCAACCATTTCGACCCGGAGCCAGTTGTCTTGAAAACCGAGTTTGTCACCTCCGAACCCCGGCGGTGACTTATTTTTTAGCATGGACAAACTGTATACGGCGAAAGCCACCGCAACCGGAGGCCGCAACGGCCACGTAAAATCACATGATGGGGCATTGGATGTTGATGTCCGCGTACCGAAAGAAATGGGTGGGCCGAGTGGCACCTACCTGAATCCGGAAACCCTGTTTGCCGCCGGATATGCGGCCTGTTTCGATAGTGCGCTGAGCTTAATCATCCGCACGCAGAAAGTTGAAGCGGGTCAGACCAGCGTCACCGCCCAGGTCAGCATCGGTAAAAATGAAGACGGCGGCTTTGGACTAGCCGTTGTTCTCGAAGTTCAGATTCCGGGCGTAGAACGTTCAAAAGCGGAAGAACTGGTTGAGAAAGCACATCAGGTATGTCCCTATTCAAACGCCACCCGCGGAAATATTCAGGTCGATTTGAAAATTGTAGATTAATTTTCCTGAAGAATTTTAAATATAAGGCTTACGTCTGATAATTCTTTACACTTTCGCTTTTGCCCCTAAATCCCCTAAAGGGGACTTGGACGCGACTTAATCCGGATCCTATAAGTCCCCTTTAGGGGATTTAGGGGCAAAAGCGAAAGTCCTAAAATATCAAATGTCGAATGATCAATGTAAAAGTGCCGGATTGGCAAAACTTTTACATTGATCATTCGACATTTGATATTTTAGGACTTTCTAAAACGTTTTCTTACCGTTTAAAAGTATAAGCGAATTCCGCACCGGGGGTCAGCAGCACCGCTTCCCGCTGACGTTCTTCCACAACCGCTTCGGAGGGGGCCAGGGCACCGTCGACAATGGCACCGGCAATGGCGACAGAAACCGCAATCACCAACGCGGGCCAGAATCCGGCAATGGTGAAACTACCCATCATTTTATCGATCAGCTTCAGCAAAATAGCCGTTACCACAATCCGCACAATGCCGGTTAAGAAAAAGAGTGTCACCAGGTTGAGCGGAAAGCGGATAATCCAGCCGACCAGAAAATTAAGCGCGGCCAGGATAACCGCAATCAGCAGGGCCGTGCCAAAACTTTTTACGTCCACTTGGGGCATGATGTAAGCCAATCCGAAAATCACGGCGGCATCGAGTAACAGGTGCAAAATTAGATTCATGAGAAAGCGGGATTGATGGAAAATAATCCCTAAATAAACACTTTCTTTTGCAGCTTGTTCAACCCATAGCTCATTTCCTGCCCGCCATGAAAAACCCGTTTCGATCCATCAGCCTCTTCCTTTTGTTCATTACGTCCTTCTGTAAATCAGGCTTCGGTCAGCAACCCGCTACCACGACCGATTCGCCCAAAGGCGTGTATCAGTATCGAAAAGCGGCTTACGATGGCATCGGGAAAACCTACCTGGGCCGGGAAATTTCGCAGGTCATGGGCCATTTGGGAGCCGCCTGGCTCGAACGCCCGGAACGCGAGCAAGAAGAACGCACCGATCTGCTGCTGGACGCTCTGAACCTGAAACCGACCGATGTCGTCGCCGACGTGGGGGCCGGAACTGGGTATTTCACGTTTCTGATGGCTCCCAAGGTTCCGAAAGGTAAAATCCTGGCGGTCGATATTGAAAATGAAATGATTAACGATCTAAATACCACCAAAAAGAAGAAAGGTGTGACCAACGTCGAGCCGGTTCTGGGAACGATTACGGACCCCAAACTCCCCGCCAACGGCATCGATGTGGCGCTGATGATCGACGCTTACCACGAGTTTTCACACCCCCGCGAAATGATGACCAACATCGTCCGGGCGCTTAAACCGGGTGGCCGCGTAGTGCTGGTCGAATACCGCGCCGAAGACCCGAACGTGCCCATCAAACCCCACCACAAAATGAGCATCGCCCAGGCCACGAAGGAAATGAAAACCGTCGGCTTGCGGCTGAAAAGCGTCTATACCAAACTGCCCCAGCAACATGTGATGATATTTCAGAAGTAAAGACATCAGTAAAATGGAATGACAAATAATAGTTATCCTTTCGATACCTCATTCAAACAACCTTTCCCTACAACCCGTTACTTTCTCAAAGTAACTTCGTTTTCCTGTGTCATCAACAACGTCGGCGGTTTCATCATCTTCTCCCAATAAATGGATTATTCTGGGCACCATCATGTTCGGAACATTCATGTCGACACTCGACAGCAGCATCGTCAACATTGCCCTGCCCACCATCCGGCGGGAACTGGGCGCGGGCGACAGCGTCGAGTGGATCGTGCTTTGTTACCTCCTGACCACCACCAGCACGTTGCTCATCATGGGCAAACTGTCCGACTGGGTGGGCCGACGACAGCTTTATATCACCGGTTTTTGCGTGTTTGTGCTGGGTTCCCTGCTGTGTGGGCTGGCCTGGAACCTGTGGTCGCTGGTGGGATTTCGGGTGGTTCAGGGGCTGGGAGCATCCATGATTTTTGCCGTGGGCCCGGCCATCATCGGCGACACCTTTGCTCCACAGGAACGCGGCCAGGCGATGGGGCTGATGGGCTCCATTGTGGCCGCCGGGTCCAGCGCGGGGCCGGTTATCGGCGGTTTTCTGCTGGGCAAGTTCGGCTGGTCGAGCATCTTTTTTGTGAACGTCCCGATCGGTTTGCTGGCGATCTGGCGGGCCTGGACCATCCTGCCGGAAAGTCCGAAAGTAACCGGGCAACGGTTTGATCTGGTGGGTGCGGGGCTGTTTCTGTTCGGCGTTATCTCCCTGCTCACCGGTCTGGATTTTGGGCCAGAACCGCAGTATGGCTGGGATCATCCGCTCGTGGTCACACTCCTATCCATCGGTACAGTTTTGCTGGTGTTGTTTCTGTTTTGGGAAATGCGGGTTCGGGAGCCGATGCTGCAACTGAGCCTGTTCCGCATCCGGCCCTACACAGCGGCCATTCTCGCAGCCTTTTGCGGTTTTCTGGCATCGGGCGGTAATTTGTTTGTCATTCCCTTTTTCCTGCAACAACTCCTGGGACTTCCGCCCGAACGCGCCGGACTGATTTTGCTGGCTGGTCCCTTGACCCTCAGCCTGGTGGCCCCGCTGGGCGGGTATCTGTCCAGCCGAATCAGCACGCGCTGGTTGTCCAGTTTCGGATTGCTGATCACGGCGGGCGGTTATTTTGCGTTTTCGTTTCTGGACGTCGACTGGACCTGGCAGGATGTCATCTGGCGGAGTTCGCTGGTGAGTCTGGGCTTTGGCCTTTTTCAGTCGCCCAACAGCAGCAGCGCCCTCAACGCGGCCCCCATCGCCCAGCGTGGCATTGCCAGCAGCATGATTGCCTTCATGCGCAACCTGGGATTTGTCGTCGGCATTGCCATCGCTGCGGCCGTTTGGTACAGCACCCGCAACCGCTGGGCGCTGGCACACGATGCCTCGCCCGAATCGACGGCGGCCCAACTGCTCGGAATGCATTACGCCTACCTGACGATGAGCGGTTTAGTACTGACGGGTGCGCTCATTTCCTTCACGCGCGGCAAGATCACTCCACCGGTATCAAAACCGGTTCAAGTGGAAGATACGATTTCGAAGACTTGAGGATTCATCCGCCCAGGCTAACATTGTATATTTTTTGGAGAAAATGCTGGAGATTACCGGTATCTAAACAGGGTAAATTTGTACTGTTCCTAAGTCCTGTTGTATGAACCGCTACGCTAAAATTCTTCTATTTTCCATTCTTTTCTTCTTCCCAGGCATCGCATCAGTCATTGCGCAGGAAACCGGCAAAAAAGTCACCATCGTCACGCCGGTTTCGGCCCACGTTCGCGTCACCTTTGGTGTCGAAAAACTCAAACAGGCGCTGACCAAAGCCGGTTATCAAACTACGTTTTTCAAGGGCGTTCCGGCGAAGGGTAGTCAGCAGATTGTCATTGGGTTATGGTCTGATGCCAACGTCAAACCGGTTGCTTTGCGTTATAGATTAACGGCAAACCCAAACCCAGTCAAAGAAAGCTTTGCCATTCGGAGAGACGCGCAGAATCCGCTGCTGATTGCGGGAACCGACCCGTCCGGTGTCTTGTACGGCTGTCTGGAACTGGCTGAAAAAATCAGCGAAACCGGCCAGCTTCCCGAAACGATCAGCCTGCGTGACCAGCCGGAAATGGTGCTTCGGGGCACGGCCGTGGGCATTCAGAAACCGGTGTATCTCCCTGGTCGCGAGGTGTATGAATATCCGTACACGCCCGAAACCTTCCCGTGGCTGTATGACAAAGCACTCTGGATTCGGTACCTGGATCAGATGGCTGAAAACCGCTATAACTCCCTGTATTTGTGGAACGGCCACCCCTTTGCGTCACTGGTTCGGCTGAAAGACTATCCCTACGCCGTTGAAGTAGATGACGCGACGTTCCGGAGAAACGAAGAAATGTTCCGGTTCCTGACCGCCGAAGCCGACAAACGCGGCATCTGGGTCATTCAGATGTTCTACAACATCATTCTTTCAAAACCGTTTGCCGAAAAACACAACCTCAAAACCCAGGATCGAAACCGCCCCATCACCCCGCTCATCGCGGATTATACCCAAAAATCCATTGCCGCGTTTGTTCAGAAATACCCGAATGTCGGCCTGCTCATCACCCTCGGCGAAGCAATGGAAGGTGTCGGGCAGGATGACGTCGACTGGTTCACCAAAACGATTATTCCGGGCGTCAAAGCCGGACTGAAAGCCCTCGGCCAAACTGCTGAACCGCCGATTGTGCTACGCGCCCACGATTCCGATGCGCCCCGCGTGATGAAAGCCGCCCTGCCGCTCTACAAAAATCTGTACACGATGGCGAAGTACAATGGCGAAGCCCTGACGACCTACACGCCCCGCGGCAAATGGGCGGATTTGCACCGGACGTTAAGCAGCATCGGTACGGTTCACGTTGAAAATGTGCATATTCTGGCCAATCTGGAGCCTTTCCGGTACGGTTCGCCCGATTTTATTCAGAAGTCCGTTCAGGCGATGCACAAAGTGTATGGCGCGAATGGCCTGCATCTGTACCCACAGGCGTCGTACTGGGACTGGCCCTATACCGCCGATAAAACCGCTCCCCGCCTGCTCCAGCTCGACCGCGACTGGATCTGGTACAAAACCTGGGCGCGCTACGCCTGGAATTCTGAACGGGACCGGCCGACAGAGGTCACCTACTGGGGCAACCAACTGGCGGATCAATACGGTTTGCCGTCCGACAAAGGCAAGGACGTACTGGAAGCCTACGAAGAAACCGGCGAGATTTCACCGAAACTGTTGCGACGCTACGGCATCACCGACGGCAACCGCCAGACCCTCACGCTGGGCATGTTGATGACGCAGCTCATCAATCCGTTCCGCTACGGGCTGTTTACGCTTATGTATGAATCAGAAGCCCCTGAGGGTGAAATGATTATCGAATACGCCGAGAAGGAATCGAAACAGGAAAAACACCGGGGCGAAACGCCGGTTCAGGTGGCGGATGAAGTGATTGAACACGGCAAAAAAGCCGTGGCTGCCATTGACAAAGCGGCTGGTGCAGTGACTAAAAACAAGGCTGAATTTGACCGTCTGAAAAATGACGTCTACGCCCAGAATGCGATGGCGAACTTCTACGCCCAGAAAGCCCGGGCGGCCCTGGCGGTTTTGAAATACAAGTATTCAACCGACGTCCGCGATCTGGAAAAAGCCGTTCCGCTGCTGGAAAGCAGTGTGGAACATTATACGGATCTGGTGAAGCTAACGAAAGATACGTACCTGTACGCCAACAGTATGCAAACGAAGCAGCGCAAAATTCCGATGCGGGGTGTCGATGGAACCTTCAAAACGTGGGAAGAAATACTGCCGGTTTACCAAAAAGAACTGACGCGGTTTAAGTCCGTGATCGACTCGCTGAAATCGGCTCCGGCTACCGTGGACAAACAGCCCGTGTTGTTCAACCCGGCCGCTGTTACGATTCAAAGCCCGACGGTGGAGACGTATGCCGTTGCAAAAGGGCAGCGTATTTTTTCCGATACCAGCGTTGCCATCGCTGCGGTAGCGGAGGAATTGAAGAATCTGAAAGGCTTGCAACTGGCAAAATCGACACAGCAGTCGGAACGCACGAGCCTGACCTTTACGGCCAGCCAACCCGTCAAACTGCTGGTCGGTTTTTTTACCGAAAAGAACCCCAACTACCTACCCGCGCCGGAACTGGAAACCGACGCCAGCGCCAACGACTACGGGCAGTCGGAAATCAAAATTTCGAACGCCGTTCTGGTGGATGGCTTTCCGCCCGTCAATGTGCATACGTATTCGTTCAAAGCGGGAACGCACACCCTGAATCTGGGAAAAGGAGCCTGTTTGCTGCTCGGTTTTATGGACGGCAATCAGGACATCCCGGTTTTTGATGCGGGCCTGGCAGGTAATAAAAAGAACATCGACTGGCTGTTTGAGTAACACCAATAGCCAGTCGATGTTCTGAGCCGGGCCTTTAGTCCAGCGGAATACGCCCGGCGTTTTGCTCCAGCCAGGCATCAAACGACTGTAATTCGGGGTTCAACTCCCGGGAGTAGCTTACATCCCGGACTTTGTTGCACACCTCGTCGAAATCACGGTAGAACTGGAACATATTGCCCATATCGTCGGCTCCCGGGAAGCCAAAGCCCCGGTATACTTCCGGCGTAACGTAGTTGTAGATGACCTCCTGCCCGATCGCTTTGGAAAGTTTCGCAGCCATTTCCTGACCCGTCAATTGATCCCCCGCCACGCCGATGGTCTTCCCAACGAATTCCGTACCTCCCTGGAAAATGGCATAAGCGGTTTTGCCAATATCTTCGGAAGCCACACCGGCCATCTTCTTATCAGCCATCGGCAAGGTCAGATACAGCCTGTCATCGGGTCCCTTTTTAGGCCCGGCTCCGAAATAGATGAAGTTTTCCCAGTAAAAAGAAGCCCGGAGGAAGGTAGTCGGTACGCCTAAATCGGTAAAGAACTGGTCGGCTTCGCCTTTCGCATCAAAATGCGGCACTTTGTATTTGCCTTGAAGGGTTGGCATCCGGTCATCGTCCAGGGGAATCCACTCGCGGGTATCTTCCAGCGTCGACCAGATCACATGCTTCAGCCCGGCCTGTTTAGCCGCCTGGGCCATGCTGCGGGCTTCATTGTATTCCCGCTCCGGCGAAAAATGCGCCCAGAAAAAGGTTACGAAAAAGGCCCCATAGGTCCCCTCCAGGGCCTGGCGCAGGCTTTGCTCATCATCAATGTCAGCCACGACCACCTCGGCTCCCAATTGGGCCAGTTCCTTTGCCTTATCGGAACTGGTATCCCGCGTAATGGCCCGAACGGCAAACTCACTGTTTTTATCATGGAGGATGGCTCTGGCAAGTCCGCCCCCCTGGGCACCGGTAGCCCCGAAAATGGCAATAATCTTTTT
The DNA here is from genome assembly GCF_003334855.1 of Larkinella punicea. Classification (GTDB taxonomy): domain Bacteria; phylum Bacteroidota; class Bacteroidia; order Cytophagales; family Spirosomataceae; genus Larkinella; species Larkinella punicea. The sequence continues at coordinate 183,810 of NZ_QOWE01000006.1, read as the reverse complement.
CTCGGACATGAGTATTTTTGAGTTTAGGAGTTTAGAAACAGAACGTTCCATACCGAATGGCACAGAGCCCCCAAGTTAGGACAATAGTGGATACGTTGTCAACAACTGCACCTATTTTGCTTCACCCGCCGGCAGATGGATGTGATCCGCTACGGTGCAATGATCAGTTCAATCTCGTTGTCGTGGAACACCTGTTTGTATTTTTCCTGAATCGTCGCGTCGGTGATGATGTAATCGATCAGCGACAAGGCCCCCAGGCTGGCGAAGGCACTTTTGCCAATTTTGGTCGAATCGGCCACCAGATAGGTTACATCGGCGGCATCGATCATGGCTTTTTTTACGACTAAGTCACTGATGCTCGGATAGGTTAATCCCGCCTTGAGCGAGATTCCCGCTGTGGCCAGAAACAGCTTCTGGACGTTGATGCCTTTGAAAAAATCGGCGGCTTTCTGGCCCGTCAGCGACAGCGTGGGCGGTTTAAACTCCCCGCCGGTCATGATGACCTCGATGCCGGTTTCGGCGCCCAGAATCAGGGCGATGTTCAGGGCGTTGGTGATCACCGTGAGGTTTCGGTAGCCGCGCAGTTTTTTGGCGATTTCGGTGGTGGTCGAACCCGAATCCAGAATGATGGTGTCACCACTTTCGATGAATTCCAGGCACTTGCTCGCGATGCGTTCCTTTTTGTCGATGTTCTCCTGATTTCCCAGCGACACCGTCCGCACCTGGTCTTCCACGTTTTTCAGGTAGGCTCCGCCGTGGTCCTTGATCACCAGCCCGTCTTTTTCCAGTTTTTCAATGTCCTGACGAATCGTTACTTCCGTCACCTTAAAGATTCGGGCCAGGTTGACGATCTTGGCGGAGCCGTCTTCCTTCAGCAATTCAAGTATTTTATCCCGACGTTGATTCGGTAGCATACGGTTTTATCTAAACTTCCTGAATTTATCAAAAGTAACAAAAAGAAATTTTCCCTTCGCTATCGATTCATTATCAACGTTCCGGTTTGTTACCCAGCCCACGGTTTCAACCGTGGGGTTTCGCGAAATATCCACCCAAATTTTGAAACCGTTTTAACGGTTTTGAGATCCTGAAACCGTTAAAACGGTTTTTGCAGATTCGGTTTTGTCCTCAAAGACCCACGGTTGAAACCGGGGGCTGGATTTGTCTCTTTTCCAATTCATTCTCCATTCCCACTATTCACAAATAAAACATAAAAACCGAAACCCAATTCCTATTTGATCTGCGTCAGCCGAATCGCCTGATACGGTTTGGCAGGCAGGCGAATTCTCTTAAATCCTTCGTCATACACCCGGTAATCTTTGGCTTCCCCCAGCCGGAAGGTGTCCGAAACGGGCGTAATGGTCATGTTCCAGGTGTCGATGAGTTCGGCTTTGAAAACCGCTCCGGTGGGTGGTGCGCCTTTTTTCGGCAGACTGAACACCCATTCCGGCGGCATCTGTTTCCCCAAATAAATCAGGTAATGCGCGCTGTCGGACTGGCAGGTCTGGTGGTCTTTCCAGGGGTCCGCCAGTTCAACCGGGCCGGGTTGCTGCTCCAGCAGATTTCGCAGAAAACCGATCCGGGCCGGACTTTGCCCGTGGAATCGGCCGCCTTCGGCCCAGAAGATGGTGTCGCCCGGCGTCCGGTACGTTTCGCCGTGCGTCACGTAGGTGCCGGCTATCACGCCTTGCCAGAACGTCTCCGTCATTTCCTCCGGACTCAGCCTTCCCCAGCGCTGCGGGAGGTTCCCTTCGTAACAGACCTCGTCGTAGATCACCGGTTTTCGGTAGGCATCGCGCAACAGAACCGCCCGCCCAAAATCTTCCACCGTCGAACCGTTCTGAATGCTGACGTGCGTGAAATACGGTTTCCAGTTGTCGTAATATTCCGTGCCGTTGTGGATCGAACAAAGGTGATGATACGGATCGGCTTCTACCACGGCTTTGCTGTAGACATCCCAGGCTTCACGCGATTTCGTTTTGATGAAATCAAATTCATTCGCCATCGACCACCACACATTCTGATACGCTGACAATCTGGCTACCAGATACTTGATGTAGAATAAATCATTCTTCACGCCCATGCTGTCGAATCCCCAGCGGCCTTTGTCGTACGGATGAAAAATGATCAGATCAGCTTCGATATTCAGTTTGGCAAGGTCTGAAATGCGCTTTTCCAGGTGCCGGAAAAACGCCGGATTGAAGCGCGTAAAATCCCATTCGTATTTCGTAGAACCGTTGGGGCGTTTGGTGCGGCCTTTCTCTTCGTACGCAAAAAGGGCCGGTTCTTCCTCCACGTAACTGTACGTTTTCGGGAATACGCACATTCTGATTTTATTGAACGACGAATTTTTCAAGGTGGTCAACGTCTGTTCCTGCAACGGCTCGGGCTGGTGCGTCCAGGCATACGCCGTCGTACCGAAGGGGTAATACGGTTTTCCGTTGGCGTACTGAAAGTGGTACATGTTCCGGACGCTGACCGGGCCGTGGTTCGTCGCAGAAGGCGCGTGGCACGTAAAGCTTCCTTTTTTTCCACTCAATGCTTTGACGTTGCTGGATGTCCGGTACGACCATTGCCCCGTCGCTTCCGGCATGAACCGGATTTTATACACGCCGTCGCCGTCGTAAAAACCGGTCGTTTTCACCTTCTTCTCACCCGACGAGAACTCGGCTGTTAGCCAAACGTCCGTAAAGGGATTGCCAGCCGTTGGCCCCGATAAGGTAATCTCGTAGACCCCCCATTTTTCAACGGCGTTTTCGGAAGCCACCGTTCCTTGCGCGATCAGATACAGCGGAGAACCTATGAAGAAAAAACACAAAAGCCGGAATTGAGCTTGTCTGGACATAATTCAAGAAAATATTTTTAAAAAACAAAGTAAAACAAATAAAACGAAATACTTTTAAGAAAAAATAAGAAAATACCAACCTAACGTACTTTAAACCATTCACTATTTGCTGGTAATTTATTCGGATTCAATTGATCATTTCTATGAACATTTTAACAAATCCAGTACGATGAGCTCTACTCTTACCTCCCGAAGATCCTGGCGAGCCAGCGTGATCTTTACTTTACTTTGTTTTTCTTTTGTTCAGGTATTCGCACAGACCAAATCCCTTACCATTACGGGGAAGGTCACCGACGAAAACGGAAAACCGCTACCGGGCGTTTCCGTGCTGATCAAATCCGCCACCAGCGGTACGATTTCGAATCAGGAGGGTGCCTATTCCCTTTCCGCCAACGACAACTCGACGCTGGTCTTTAGCTCCATCAGCTACGAAACCCAGGAAATTCCGGTCAGCAACCGCTCGGTGATCGACGTTTCCATGCTTCCATCCAACAAGACGCTTAATGAAGTAGTCGTGGTGGGTTACGGTACGCAAAGCAAACGGGCCATCACCGGCGCGGTGGCCTCGGTGGGCTTTAATGAGTTCAAAGACCGCTCCTTCAGCAATGTTACTCAGTCGCTGGCGGGCAAAATTGCCGGGGTCAACATCACGCAGTCGCAGGGAGCGCCGGGCGTTTCGCCCATTATCCGGATTCGGGGCGTCAGTTCCATCACCGCCGGTACGACTCCGCTGTTCGTGGTGGATGGTGTTCCGCTCGAAAACTTCAACCTGAACCTGATCAATCCGCAGGATATTGAGTCGGTCGATGTTCTGAAAGATGCTTCATCCGCAGCCATTTATGGCTCGCGCGGGGCCAACGGCGTTGTTTTAATCACGACTAAACTCGGTAAAGTCGGCAAAACCAGCATCAGCGCGGGCTACGAATACGGCACGCAGTCGGTGATCCGGAAAGTGCCGATGATGGACGCCCAGCAGTGGATCGGGTATTACATCGACGCCCACAACAACGCCTGGGTCGACCTGAATCCGGCTGTCAACAAAGCCTCGGACCCCAACAGTGCCCGGCCCTCGACGTACCGCATCCCGGAAGACTTTATCAATAATCCGCAGCAATTTGGCAAAGGCACCGACTGGCAGGACGTCATGTTTCGCGTGGCTCCGTCGCACAACGCGCAGCTTTCAGTTTCGGGCGGAACCGAGAAAACCCAGTTTCTGTTTTCGGGATCATACCTCGATCAGCAGGCGGTTCTGGATGAAAACTATTACAAACGGCTGGCCCTTCGCACCAATATCAAACACACGGTTTCGGACAAATTTTCGCTGGGGCTGAACCTGAGCGCAACGACGGTTTTTGATCGGACGGAAGGGACGCAGGGCAAAAGCGACGTCGTCAGTCTGGCGATTCAGAGCGATCCGATTTTTCCGGTTTACAACGAAAACGGCAATCTGGGCTACCGCGACCCCAACTCGGTCTGGAGCAAATACGTCGCCTACAACGACCTGAACCTCTGGCATCCGTATTCGCTGACCCGGTTTTACCACAAGCAGAACAAGTCGTTCAACACCCTCGCAACCGCCTTTGCCGAGTACTTTATTACCAACGATCTGAAGTTTCGGACCAGCATCAGCGGCAACCTGTTCAACACCCGCCTGAACTCGTACCGGGTTAAAAATCAGGGCTATGGCTATTCGGGATTGCTCCCGGCGGAGGGCAACGTGCAGTCGTCGTACATGCTAAACTGGCTGTCGGAAAACACGCTGACGTATGACAAACGCTTCGGCGACCACAGCCTGAATGTGCTGGCCGGTTATTCGGTTCAAAAACAACGCGATGAATTTGCGACGGTTACCTCGGGTAATTTCCCAAACGACCTCGTCGAAACGCTCAATGCCGGGGTGGTCACCAGCGGTTCCAGCACGGCCACCGAATGGTCGATGATCTCGTATCTGGGCCGGGCGCAATACAATTTTCAGAACAAGTATTTCCTGACGGCGGCCATTCGCCGGGACGGTAGCTCGCGGTTTGGGCGTGACACCCGCTGGGGCTATTTCCCGTCGGCTTCGGCGGGCTGGCTGATTTCGGACGAGTCGTTCATGCAGAACGTCAAGTTTGTGAACAGCCTGAAAGTGCGCGCCAGCTACGGGATTGCGGGGAACAACCAGATTCCAAATTACGGCGCCATCAGCCTGTTATCGGCGACCAACTACGTTTCCGGGGCCGCCCTGGCATCCGGTCTGACGATCTCCAACATTTCGAACACCAACCTGAAATGGGAACGCACCGGCCAGATGAACATCGGCGTTGACCTGCGCGTGCTGAACGACCGGATCGGGTTGTCGGCGGAATATTACAACTCGGTGACGCGCGATATGCTCCTGAACGTGCCGGTGCCCGACATTTCCGGTTTTTCGTCCCAACTTACCAACATCGGCCGGATGCGCAACCGGGGGATTGAGCTGAATATTAATTCTAAAAACACCACGGGAAAAGTCGTCTGGACGACGGATCTGAATGTCAGCCGGAACCGCAATACGGTTTTGCAGTTAGGCCCTACAAACGCCCCGATTATTTACACCGATTTCGTCGTGGCGGTGAAAACCGAAGTGGGCCAGCCGATTTCCAATTTCTACGGCTACGTGGTCGACGGCGTATTTAAAAACCAGGCGGCCGTCGATGCGGCACCGCACTACAGCTCAACCAAACCGGGTGATCCGATCATCCGGGACGTGAACGGCGACGGCAAGATTACACCGGACGACCGCACCTCGCTGGGCAATTTCCAACCTGATTTCACCGCCGGTCTGACCAACACGGTTTCCTACAAAGGCTTCGACTTTTCGTTTCTGTTGCAGGGAACCTACGGCGGGGAGATTGTGAACCAGAATTTCCGCTACCTGGGCTTCTGGAACAACGGCCGGAACATGTTTGCGAGCGTGGACAACCGCTGGCGGTCGGAAGCCGATCCCGGCGACGGCAAACACTTCCGCGCGACCCTCGGCCTGACCGGTTTGCAGGATCAGTTTCACAGCCTGTGGGTGGAGGATGCGTCGTTTACCCGCCTGAAAAACATCCGGCTTTCGTATACGCTGCCGTCGTCGCTGACCCGCAAAACCCCGTTCCGCGTGGCCCGCGTGTACATCAATGCCGATAATGTGTACCTGTGGAGCAAATACACCAACTACGACCCCGAAAACACGACCTACGGTGCCAGCAATTATGCCGGCGGCAGCAACGGATTGAATGCCTCGGGCAATGCGCCCAACGGAGCCTTCATTGGCGTCGATTACGGTTCGTACCCCATCCCGCGCGTCGTCACGATTGGCCTGAAAGTAGATTTGTAAGCTGAACACTAGAACGATCACCCATGAAAACGATACGATATTTCCTCACCTTTCTTTGCGTCAGCTTGCTGACCTCCAGTTGCCAGGACACGTTTCTGGATCTGACGCCATTGTCTAATCCAACGGCGGATAACTTCAAAACCCGGGACGATTTCGAGCTGGCCGTCAACGGGGCGTATGCGTCGCTGTACACGGTTTACCACCCTGAAGGTCCGGTTTCGTACGCCAACGAGCAGATGAGCGACAACGCCATCATGTTCAATATTTCGGGGATTCAGGCCGATAAATGGCAGTTCAAGGACTACAGTCTGGCCACCGCCAACACAATGGTGTACCAGTTCTGGCAGGAATCCTACAAGGCGATTTTCAACGCAAACATCGTGCTGGACAAAATTGAAGGGGCCAGTCTGGATGCCGCTTACAAGGATGGCGTGAAAGCCCAGATGCAGTTTCTGCGGGGACTTTATTACTTCAACATGGTGCAGTTGTGGGGCGATTTGCCCATCGTCACCACGCCACTGACCGGCGAGGAAAGCTACGCCGTCCTGCGTTCCCCGCAAAGTGCGGTTTACGATCAGATCAAGAAAGACCTGATTTTTGCGGCTGAAAAACTACCACTGGCGACGGCCATTACGATTCCGGGCCGGGCTTCCAAAGGAGCGGCTCAGACGTTGCTGGGTAAAGTGTATCTGACCCTGGGCGATAAAGCGGCCGCGGCTACCGTGCTGAAAGAAGTGTACAACAGCAATCAGTATTCATTGCTCGCCAATTATACCGATTTGTGGGGACCGAGCGTCAAAAATACCAAAGAGTCAATCTTTGAAATTCAGTATCTGGGCGGAAATGCCTCGGCTCCATTCAGCCGCTTTTATCAGACATTCTACCCGAACAACAACTTCCTCGGTTTCTACGGCGGTGGCATGAATCAGGTAACCGACGATCTGTACAATGAATACGAAACCGGTGACCCGCGCCGGGATGCCTCGATTGCGCTGGGGTATAACAATGCCGGGACGTTCATCGCCCAGAAATACCCCATCAAATGGACGGATACCAAAGCGACGCAGGTGGGCGGCAACCCATTGGCCAACAACAACTTCATGGTGCTGCGGTACGCCGATGCGCTGCTGCTGCTTTCCGAAGCGACCGGCGATCCGATGTACCTCAATCTGGTCAGAACGCGGGCGAAACTGCCCAAGTTTGGCGAGGCAACGTATCCAATCGCCAAATACCCGACGCTCGATCTCGCCATCGAACACGAACGCCGGACGGAATTAGCCATCGAATTTCAACGCTGGTTCGATCTGAAACGCACCAACCGCGCCGTCCCGGTTCTGACCGCCAAAGGGAAAGCCATTACTGCCACGAAACTGCTCTGGCCGATTCCCCAAATCGTCCGCACCCAGAATCCGGCCATTACGCAGAATCCGGGGTATTGACTTTTGGTATTCGGTTTAAGGTTTTCAGTTTACGGTTTACGGTGGCTGACGCACGTAATTGGAACGCGTCAGAAAGCTTGCGTCAGCCACCGTAGCGACGGCCCGGCGTAAACTGAAAACCGTAAACCGAACACCAAACTCTCGGATTGACAAAATCCTACACACCCCCGCTAAAATGATACATATCCCACACCCCGAAAAATTGATCCTTTGTAGATGCGAAAACCGGCTTTTTAGCCGAACGCATTGACACCCTAACCATGAAGCGGATTCATTACCTGTTCAGTATTCTGCTCCTGCTCAGTTCGTGTTCGAAGAGCGTCTACCTGTTCAGTTCGTTTCATGAACCGGCCAACGAAGGGCTCCGGTTTTTGTACAGCACGGACGGTTATCAATGGACAGACCTGAACCGTACATTTCTGAAACCCGAAATTGGCAACCAGAAAGTGATGCGTGACCCGTCGATTGCGCAGGGCAAAGACGGCACGTTTCACCTCGTCTGGACGAGTAGCTGGAAGGACGACAAAGGCTTCGGTTATGCGAGTTCCAAAGACCTCATTCACTGGTCTTCGGAGCGGTTTATTCCAGTGATGGAACACGAACCGACAACGGTCAATGTCTGGGCGCCCGAACTGTTTTACGACGACGAAACCGACCGGTTTATCATCATCTGGGCGTCCACCATTCCGAGCCGGTTTGAACGCGGGGTGGAAGAGGAGAAAAACAACCACCGGATGTATTACACGACCACGAAAGACTTCCAGACCTTCGCGCCTACCCAACTGTTTCTCGACCCGAAATTCAGCGTGATCGATGCGGTAATCGTCAAGCGAAAACCCGCTGATTACGTGCTGGTTCTGAAAGATAATACCCGCCCGGAACGCAACCTCAAAGTCGCGTTTGGGAAAGAGGCAACCGGACCCTACACCGACGTATCCACACCGTTTACCAAAAAATTCACCGAAGGCCCCTCCGTTGCCAAAGTTGGTGATGATTGGCTGATTTATTTCGACTCCTATCAGGACAAAAATTACGGAGCCGTGAAGACCCGCGACTTCAAAACGTTTACGGATGTTTCCGCCCAAATTGCCGTTCCGGAAGGCCACAAACATGGGACGATTTTCAAGGTAAAAAAACGCGTATTAACCGACTTAAAAAAGGCCAGTAACTGACCCGAATCCGACCCATGATGTACCGATTGATACCGGTTTTTCTTCTTCTGATTGCGCAGGTTGCCACCGCCCAGCAAACCGAAAAACGGTATTTGTCCGGCACCGGAAACGACCAGACCGTGAACTGGGAATTTTACTGCACAGCCGGTCGGAATTCGGGAAAGTGGACCACCATTCCGGTGCCGTCGAACTGGGAGTTGCAGGGATTCGGGAAGTACAATTACGGTTTTGCCAAAGACAGTTCGCGCGGCAAAGAACAGGGACTTTACAAGCATACTTTTCAGGCTCCGGCGTCGTGGAAAGGCAAGCGAATCAACCAGGTTTTTGAGGGTGTTATGACCGATACGGAAGTCAAACTGAATGGCAAACCGGCGGGGCCAAAACACGAAGGTTCCTACTACGCATTCAAATACGATGTATCGAATTTACTCCAGTACGGTTCGGGCAATTTGCTGGAAATTACCGTCTCGAAACACTCGGTGAACCCATCCGTCAACGAAGCCGAACGCAAGGGCGATTTCTGGATTTTCGGCGGTATTTTCCGACCGGTTTACCTGGAAATTCTCCCCGCCCAACACCTCGAACACGTTGCCATCGACGCCAAAGCCAACGGCTCTTTTACGGCCCAACTTCAATTGAAGACAAACCGCAAAGCCACTGAAATTTCCGGACAGATTTACACGGTTTCCGGACAAAAAGTAGGCGAACCGTTCAGCGCAAAAATCGGTACAGAAACCCATACCGTTGCCCTGACAAAAACCGTCCCGAAACCGCTCTTGTGGACGTCGGAAACACCCAATCGTTACAAAGTAGAATTCAGGTTGTTGGAAGCTGGAAAACCGGTGCATACCGTGACGAAATTCTTCGGTTTCCGAACCGTCGAAGTGAAGCCGCGCGATGGTATTTACGTCAACGGTACAAAAGTCAAACTCAAGGGCGTCAACCGGCATTCGTTCTGGCCGTCGTCGGGCCGGGCCTTGAGCAAAAAACTGAGCATTCTGGACGTCAATCTGATGAAAGACATGAACATGAATGCCGTCCGGATGTCGCACTACCCGCCCGATGATCATTTTCTCGACGTCTGCGATTCGTTGGGACTTTTCGTGTTCGACGAGCTGGCGGGCTGGCACGGCCATTACGACACGCCGACGGGCACTAAACTGCTCCACGAACTGATTACGCACGATGTCAACCACCCGTCGGTTATTTTCTGGATCAACGGGAACGAAGGCGGTCACAATGTCGAACTGGATGCGTTATTCACCCAAGAAGACCTTCAAAAACGGCCCGTCATCCACGCCTGGGAGGATTTCGGCGGTTTTGACACGCAGCATTACCGGGAATATAATTACGGCATCGGCACTTACAACCACGGCCACTCGATCACCTTGCCCACCGAATTTCTGCACGGGATGTACGACGGCGGCCACGGCGCGGGGCTGGAAGATTACTGGGAAGCGATGTGGCACGATCCGCTGGCGGCTGGCGGTTTTCTCTGGGATTTTGCCGATCAGGGCGTCGTGCGAACGGATCAGAACGGCCTCATCGACACCGACGGAAACCGGGGCGCCGACGGCATTGTGGGGCCATACCGCGAAAAAGAAGGCAGCTTTTTTACGATCAGAGAAGTCTGGTCACCGATTCGGCTGGAACGTCGGGAGATCACGCCAACCTTCGACGGCACGTTTCCGATTGAAAACCGGTATCACTTTACCAATACGAGCCGCTGTTCGTTTACCGGAAAACTAGTCAAAGTGGGTGGCCCATTCGACGGCGTAAAACCGTCTGAAAAATCATTTCCCGTTGCGGCACCGAACCTGAAACCGCTCGAAAAAGGCGTACTAAAGGCTCAGTTACCCAGCAACTGGAAAGACTACGACTTTCTATACATCACCGCCACCGATCCGCACCGACGCGAGCTATTTACCTGGAGTTTTCCGATTTCGTTACCCCACCAAATTGCCGCGTCGCTCGTCAAAACCGACGGTTCGGCTCCGGTCACTTTCACTGAATCCGATTCTTTGTATACCGTTTCGGCCAACGGCATTGTGTTGTCATTTAGTAAGCGAACCGGCATCTTGAAACAAGTGACCAACCGGAACGGAACGATCCCGTTCACCAACGGCCCGGTGTTGCAGGAAGGTGTCAACAATTTCAAAAATTTCACCCACCGCATGGACGGCAAAACCGTCGTCATCGAATCGACCTTTGACCGAAAAAGCAGCTACAACACGTTGCAATGGACCATTTACCCATCGGGCTGGGTCAAAATGCGGGTGCGGTATTTTCCAGATGGCTATTTTACGACGCTGGTGGGCGTCAATTTCTCGTTCCCCGAACGCGAGATGAAGGCCGTCAACTGGATGGGCAAAGGGCCGTATCGCGTCTGGAAAAACCGGATGAAAGGCGGCACATTGGGCGTCTGGAACAAGGCGTATAACAACACCGAAACCGGTGAATCGCCGGTGGTATACCCCGAATTCAAAGGCTATCACGCCAACCTGTACTGGTGCCGGTTTGAAACCACTGGCCAGCCTTTTACGGTGGCGACGGAAAACGAAGATGTTTTTTTCCGGCTGTTCACCCCCGCCTGGAAAACCGATCAATGGCACAATTACGAACCCCTCTTCCCGACGGGCGATCTGTCGTTCATGCAGGGCATCAGCAGCATTGGCAGCAAAACGCAGCGCAACGAAACCACCGGCCCAATGGGCATGAAGCATATTTTTTATGACTACGAAAAGGAACCCGCGCGCGCCAAAGAGCTGACGTTGTATTTTGATTTTTCCGGGAAATGAAAAAGAACGCCCCTAAATCCCGATCGTCGGCCCGGCCTAAAGGGGACTTCAAGCATCTGGATGTTTCGGCGTCCAAGTCCCCTTTAGGCCGGGCCGACGATCGGGATTTAGGGGCAATTGGCTTTATGAAACGACTCATAAACCTATTCATCCTCTCCCTGCTACCGAACTTCATTTTCGCGCAGCAAGCTGAAATCTGGGTGTCGCCAAATGGCTCGGATTTGAATGCGGGAACGAACGAAAAACCGGTAGCCAGTTTGCAACTGGCGCTTCGGAAGGTGCGGGAATTGCGTCGATTATCGGACCCGAGCGTGGCGAAAGGCGCGCATATTTATCTAAAAAGTGGCGTTTATGCGTTAAACGAGCCGGTTTTCATTCGACCGGAGGATTCGGGGACGCCAGCGAGTCCGACGGTGATTGAAGCGGCTCCGAATGCGAAACCGGTTTTGAGCGGTGGCGTTTCGATAAGCGGTTGGCAGAAGTTGAAAAATAGCGTTGCCGGTTTGACCAAAGAAGCCGTCGGAAAAGTCTGGGTGGCCGATGCGCCGAAAGTCGGTGGGCGGCTGGTTGAATTCCGGCAATTGTGGGTGAACGGCGAAAAAGCGACCCGCGCCAAAGATACGCCGTATCCGCTGATGAACCGGATTCTGTCGTGGAACAAAGCCGAGCAAACCTGCTGGATTCCGACCCCAAAGTTTGGCGATTTATCAAAAGCCGCCGGTCTGGAAATGCTGATTCACCAGTGGTGGGCGATTGCCAATCTGCGCGTAAAACACATTGACGTACAGGGCGATAGTGCCAAATTATCCTTTCACCAGCCCGAAAGTCGCATTCAATCGGAACATCCCTGGCCCGCACCCTGGATTTCGAAAGAAACCGGCAACTCGGCATTTTACCTGACCAACGCCGTTCAGTTCCTGAATCAACCCGGAGAGTGGTTTCTGGACACCAAAGCCGAAAAAATCTACTACATCCCGCGACCGACCGAAAATCTGGCCACGGCACAGGTCATCGCGCCATCGCTCGAAACGCTGGTACGAATGATCGGAACCGCCGACAGCCCGGTTTCAAACGTCCTGTTCAAGGGGATTTCGTTCCAGCATACGGGTTGGCTCCGCCCGTCGCAGCAGGGTCACGTGCCGCACCAGGCCGGGTTGTTTATGCTCGATGCCTACAAACTGAAAATACCGGGGACGCCCGACAAAAAAACACTCGAAAATCAGGCGTGGGTCGGCCGTCCGGCTGCGGCTGTGGAGGTGTCGTTTGCCCAGCAGACCGGTTTTGAGAATTGCCGGTTTGAGCATCTGGCGGCCACCGGACTGGATTACCACAAAGGCGGAAGTAACAATGTGATCCGGGGCAATCTGTTCAAAGACATCGGCGGAACGGGCATTCTGGCGGGTGTTTTTTCCGACGAAGCCACGGAAATTCACCGGCCCTATAATCCGGACGACGAACGGGAGATTTGCAGTAACCTACTCATCAGCAATAATTTGATTACCAACGTCACGAACGAAGACTGGGGATGTGTAGGCATTGGCGCGGGCTACGTTCGGGGCATCCGAATCGAGCACAACGAAATCAACGAGGTGTCGTATAGCGGTATTAGTCTGGGTTGGGGCTGGACGCCAACGATCAACGCGATGCGGAACAATGCGGTGGTTGCCAACAGGATTCACCATTTTGCCAAGCACCTGTACGATGCCGCGGCCATTTACACGCTGTCGGCGCAACCGGGTTCGCTGATCGCCGAAAATGCCATCGACAGTGTATACAAAGCCCCCTACGCGCACCTGCCTCACCACTGGTTTTACCTCTACACCGACGAAGGATCGTCGTATTTCACGATTAAAAACAACTGGACGCCGTCCGAAAAATTTCTGCAAAATGCCAACGGGCCGAACAACGTCTGGGAACACAACGGGTCGCAGGTTTCGGACAGCATTCGAACGAAAGCGGGGATTCAGAAACCGTATTGGTATCTGCTCAACGACAACGTGCAACCAGACTCCAACTGGCTGATTACCAAAGAAATGCCAGCACTTGTCGAGATAGTTAGCAACGACAGCAAACCGGTCGATGCACAACGTCTGAAGGCGGTTTTGATTCGTACGAAAATCCGGCCGGAAGCGCTGTACCAATGGCAAAACCGTTCGGTTATTTTCGACAAGATACAGGACGTTTCGGTGTTGACCGGGCGGCTCAAGTCGGCATTTCCAACAGCGACGATCAGGACGTACTACGATCTGGTCTACGAGTTCAACCGAACCCGTTGCGATGCCGGCCCGACGGCTGGCGAGTGGGATCATACGATTCTGACGGCCAATCTGGTGGCTGATGAAACGCTTCAGAAAGAATACATCGCCGACCATGCCACGCAGTTTGAGAAGTGGCCTGAGGTAGCGAAAGGCTTCTGTAACGCCGGTTTTCAGCAACTGCTGGTGTTTAAAAACGGGCGGCAATTGATGCTGGTTATCAGCATTCCCAAAGGCGAAAGTCTCGACAAACTCAACCCCAAAACCACCGAAAACAACCCGCGCGTCGATGCCTGGAACGCCCGCATGAAACGCTATCAGGAAGGCATTCCCGGCACAAAACCGGGCGAAGTCTGGGTCAATTTTCAGAAACCGTAAACCATGCTACGATTAGGAATTTTAGGATTAGGCGAAGGACGCAGCACCATGTCGGCGGCTTTATCGAGCCCGAACTACGAACTGGTAAACGTCTGCGATCAGAAACTGGAACTGTGCCAGCAACGGGCCAAAGAATTTGATTTTCAGCACTATACGACCAACTACCAGGATTTACTCGACGATCCGGCGATTGACGTCATCGCGATTTACACGCCCGATAAGTTCCACGCCGAACACACCAAACAGGCACTCCTGCACGGCAAGCACGTGGTCTGCACCAAACCGTTCATCGATGATTTGTCGAAAGCCAAAGCGTTGATCGACCTCAGCGAGCAAACCGGCAAAAAAGTGTTCGTTGGGCAGAGTTCCCGGTTTTTCGAACCGATGAAAAAGCAGCGGGCGGATTTTGAAGCGGGTCTGATCGGCGAATTAATCACCATCGAAGGCTATTACCACGCCGACCACCGCTGGTTTCTGGCCAAAGGCTGGTCGCTCGAAAATACCTTCAAATGGCTGTATGGCGGTCTCAGCCATCCGGTCGATTTCATCCGCTGGTATTTGCCCGACATTGAGGAAGTGATGGGCTACGGTATGCTCAGCGCCAACGGCCGGAAGGGCGGTTTGAAAAACGACGACACGATGCACTTCATTTTCAAAGCCACCGACGGACGCATCGCCCGCGTGAGTGGCGCCTACACCGGCCCTGTTCAACCCGTTGTGCGTGACTCCGAAATGAGCTGCATCCTGCGCGGTACGGAAGGCTGTAGTCAGGCCGACTACATGGATTTGCGCTACGCGATCACGACCAACACCGGCGACGAAATCGTGCAGACCTGGGAACACAAGCTGAAACACTATTTCCGGTTTGAGGGCAAAAGCCACCACGCGGGTGAGTACCAGAATTACCTCGATTATTTCGCGACCTGCCTCGAATCCGGGCAAACGGCCTACCCCGACATCCGCGAAGGCATCGGCACAGTGGCCCTGCTTCAGGCCATGGATAAATCATTGCAAACCGGAAAACCGGTGAAAATACGGGACATTTTGAGCGAATATGGGTTGTAGGTCTGCTATTTAGGCAGTTTGTCTACCCGTGTTTTTAAGCTGTAACACTCGTTTTTTTCGCTTGGCATTTCGAGTCTTAATCTGTTGCATGATTTCCCGAAATTCCACAAGTTCCTGCTCCGTCCACGGTTCAGACTTGGTTGACAGATCAATATCTATTGGTTCTTTTATCAGTCCCATCGTCTTAACTTTTAAAATAGTGTGCAATAAGTCTCAAGGCTGCGCTAGTTTCTATGAACATTCGTAATCCACGAAAATGAGTAGCCAGAAGCGATTCCTGATAGTGTTTGATTAAAGCGGACTTCGCATCAAAAGCAACAAAGCCTTCATAGCCTTTGTCAACTGAAACTTTACAGGCATAAGCAACGAGATTTCCCGGAACCCCAAAATAAACTTTGTTTTTCCCTTTATTGAATTTGGAACTCTCAATCAAATGCATGAAAACATGGTCTTGCTTGTCTTCAATACTAACAAGCCCCTGAATGATGGTAGGATTATTTACGGTCGTTAGTTTATAAACTTCTTTAGCCTTATCCCTAAGCTCTTTATGCCAATTAAAAAGCCAGTCCGCCCGCTTAATCTGTCTTGTATCCTTGTCAGTCAGCCTACTAATTTATGTATCGAAAACCTCGCCAGTCAGGGTGTTTTCAATCGAATTTGTTAGTCTGTCTATTTCAAAATCAAGGCCTGATCTGCGTTGTTTTTTCACTTATACGAATTTAAGAATTCCAAAGGTCTTTTCAAATGTATTGGTACCGTTTGGACTTTCCTAACATCTTTCCTCCCCATGACCTCCCTCATCGACCGCCTGACCTTCCTGGATTATTGCATCGTTTTGGCCTACCTGCTGATTCTGGCGGTGATTGGGTACCGCGCCAGTGTGCCGAAAAACAAAGGCGAAGACGAGACGCTGTTTCTGGCGAACAAATCGCTGGGCTGGGCCAGTATTGGCTTCAACATGTGGGGGACCAACGTGGGGCCTTCGATGCTGCTGGCGTTTGCAAGCATCGGCTACAGCACGGGCATTGTCGCCATCAATTTCGATTGGTACGCGTTCGTGTTTTTATTCCTGCTCGCCATCGTTTTTGCCCCGAAGTACCTGGGCGCCAACGTCTCGACCATGCCCGAGTTTATGGGGAAACGCTACGGCGAATCGACGCAAACCATTCTGGCGTGGTATGCCCTGATCAAAATCCTGATTTCGTGGCTATCGCTGGGCCTGTTCGCGGGCGGTTTTCTGGTGCGGCAGATTCTGGGCATTCCCATGGTGCAGTCGGTTACAGTGCTGGTGCTGTTTGCGGGACTTTTCGCCTATTCGGGTGGCCTGAAAGCCATTGCCCGCGTGAATATCTTCCAGATGATTCTGCTCATCGGCGTTTCGTTGACGCTCACGATTCTCGGCGTCAACAAAGTCGGCGGACTCGCTGCGGTTTTTCAGAAAGCACCCGCTTCGTACTGGAGTCTGATTCACCCGGCCAGCGATCCGAGCTATCCCTGGCCCGCTATTTTGCTGGGGTATCCGGTGGCCGCCATCGCCTTTTTCTGCACCGATCAGGCGATGGTGCAATCGGTGTTGGGAGCCAAAAATCTGGAGCAGGGGCAGTTGGGCGTCAACTTCATCGGCTGGCTCAAAATCCTGTCGCTGCCGCTGTTCATTCTGCCCGGCATTCTCTGTTTCATTCTGTTTCCGAACCTGAAAGACCCCGCCGAAGCCTACATGACGATGGTCACGAACCTGTTTCCGCCCGGCCTGAACGGGCTGGTGATTGTGGTGCTGATTGCGGTTCTGGTCGGCACGATTGGCTCGTCGCTCAATTCGCTGAGTACGGTTTTCACGATGGACGTTTACCGGAAGAAAATCAACCCCAACGCCAGCACGCAGCAACTGATCAAAGTCGGGCGACTGACCGTGGTGGTGGGTTGCGGGTTTGCCGTTCTGATGGCCCTGGCGATCGACAGCATCAAGGGACTGAATCTGTTCGACGTGTTTCAGTCGGTGCTGGGGTTTATTGCCCCGCCCCTGTCGGTGGTTTTTCTGCTAACGGTTTTCTGGAAACGCACTACGCGCACCGCCGTCAACGCCATTTTGTCAGTCGGTTCAGCGTTCAGTCTGGTCGTTGGTGTTCTGTATTTGTGGGTGTTACCGCCCGACCAATACCCTTTCTGGCCCCACTATTTGTTGGTTTCCTTTTCTATTTTTGCGGTATTATTGCTCACAGCCACTCTGATTTCAGTATTCGATAAAAATCCGTCCATCTACGTACCCCTCGCTGCCGAGATCCGGGTCAAACCGACCCGACGCGTCTGGATTGCCTGGATTTCACTGATGATCACGATGGGGATTCTATATCTTGTTTTTCACTAGCGGTCAACCGTTCCAGTTATGAAAAAAACCGCCTTCTTATTCCTTTTAGCTATTTGTTTTTCACGAACAACTCAGGCTCAGCAATCTAGTCCACAACCGCTTACGCTCTGGTATAAACAACCCGCCAGTCAGTGGGTGGAAGCCCTGCCCATCGGCAACGGACGATTGGGCGGTATGGTGTTCGGGGGCGTTGAAACCGACCATATCCAGTTCAACGAAGAAACGCTCTGGACCGGCGAACCGCGGGAATACCAGCGCGAAGGAGCATCCCAATACCTAACCCGGATTCGTCAATTACTCGCTGATGGCAAACAGGCCGAAGCCGAAAAACTGGCGCAGGAACAGTTCATGGGGCGTCAGAGCAACGAATCGGATTATGCGCCGAAGAAAACCGCCTGGCTCGCCAACGTCCGCAAGCTGACTGGTGCGCAACATCCGGCATCGGCTTCCTTTGATGACCGTTCCTGGAAAACCATGTCCGTTCCCACTCCGGAAGGCTGGGAACGGGCCGGACTGGAGGGCCTGGATGGCGCAGTCTGGTTTCGCACCTCGTTCGATTTGCCCGACGCCTGGGCGGGCAAGGACGTGATTCTGGATCTGGGCCGCATCCGTGATCAGGATTTTACGTATCTGAACGGCGAACTGGTCGGTTCAGACGAAGGCATTGCCAAAAACCGGCGGTATACAATTCCGGCGGCAAAACTGCGAAAAGGCAAAAATCAACTGGCGATTCAGGTCATCAACTGGTTCGACAAAGGCGGTTTTATCGGTGTCAAAACCGCTCAACCCACGTTTGTCGTTTATCCCGAAGGCTCGCAACCGGCCGACGGTGTTGCCCTTTCCAGACCGTTCAAATACTGGGTTCAGGATGACGCGCCCCCGGCATCACCCCGCTATCAGGCCGATTATCAACCCTTTGGCGACCTGTGGCTCCATTTTAAAGGCTCCGAAAAACCGGTCAACTACCGCCGGGAACTGGATCTAAAAACCGCCCTCTCCCGCGTTAGCTATTCGGCCAAGGGCGTAACGTTTACCCGTGAATACCTCGCCAGCGCCCCCGATCAGGTCATCGCCGTTCAGTTAACCGCCAGCCAGCCGGGGAAAATCAGTTTTGAAGCCACACTCACTAGTCCGCACAAAGGCGCAGCGGTTCGTACGATTGATAACCAGACCCTTGCGTTGTCGGTTCAGGTACAAAATGGGGCTTTGAAAGGCGAAAGTTTACTCCATGTTCAGACGAAAAAAGGCCAAATCACCGTATCGGGTAACAAACTTGTCATTTCGGGAGCCGACGAAGCCACGCTGTTGCTGACGGCGGGGACCAACTTCAAGAACTTCAAAGACGTTTCCGGCGACCCGGCAACCCTGAGCCAGAAACCGCTGCAAACCGCCCGTACCAAGCCATTTGCCGCGTTGAAAACCGCTCATACCCAGGACTACCAATCCTATTTCAACACCCTCTCGCTGGATCTGGGCCACACCGTCAGCGAACAACTCCCGACCGACGAACGATTGCAACGCTTCGAGAAAGCCGCCGATCCGGCGCTGATCGCGCTTTACGTGCAATACGGGCGGTATTTGCTGCTTTCGAGTTCCCGCCCCGGCACCCGCCCGGCCAATTTGCAGGGCATCTGGAACGATTTGCTCACCCCGCCCTGGGGCAGCAAATACACGACGAACATCAACTTCGAGATGAACTACTGGCCCGCCGAAATGCTGAACCTGTCGACTTGCCACGAACCGATGTTTGCGGCCATTGATGAGTTGGTGGAATCGGGTCGCAAAACCGCCAAAGCACACTACAACGCCCGGGGTTGGGTGCTCCACCACAACACCGACCTCTGGCGCGGAACGGCCCCCATCAACGCGTCGAACCACGGCATCTGGGTGAGTGGCGGAGCCTGGGTGTCGCGGCACCTCTGGGAGCATTACCGCTACACGCAGGACCGGGATTTTCTGCAAAACCGGGGCTATCCGATTCTAAAAGAAGCGGCTCAGTTTTTTGTGGATTTTCTGGTCAAAGATCCGAAAACCGGCTGGCTCATCAGCACACCTTCCAACTCGCCCGAACACCTCGGCCTGGTCGCCGGACCGACGATGGACCACCAGATTATCCGCGACCTGTTCAAAAACTGCATAGCCGCCAGCGAAATCCTCGGCACCGATGCGACTTTTCGCGACACGCTCAAAACGATGTATGGGCAAATTGCTCCCAACCAGATTGGCAAGCGCGGCCAGTTGCAGGAATGGCTGTCGGACATCGACGATCCGAACGACCACCACCGGCACGTGTCGCACCTCTGGGGCGTTCACCCCGGCACCGACATCACCTGGGACGAAACGCCCGGGCTGATGAAAGCCGCCCGGCAGTCGCTGCTGGAGCGGGGCGACGAAGGAACGGGCTGGAGTCTGGCCTGGAAAGTCAATTTCTGGGCGCGGTTCCGCGATGGCAATCACGCGTATACCATGCTCAAACTGCTGTTTCGCCCCGCCATTTCGCCCGAAGGGGTTACGGGTGGCGGCTCCTACCCCAACCTGTTCGACGCGCATCCACCGTTTCAGATCGACGGGAATTTTGGGGGTGCCAGCGGCATTGGCGAAATGATCCTGCAAAGTCAGGGTAAAACGATCGATCTGCTCCCGGCCCTGCCAACTAACTTTTCAACGGGCTACATCAATGGCATTTGCGCACAAGGCGGTTTTGTGCTGAACATCCGCTGGCAAAATGGGCAACTGAGCGGGGTTGACATTACTTCCAAAGCCGGACAGCCCTGTGTGCTTCGATATGGCGATAAACAGGTGCAACTGACTACCGGGAAAGGGAAAACGTATCGGTTGAATGGCGAGTTGAAGATAATTTGAAACAAAAAAATCAGACGATTGAAAAAATAGCCCCGGATTTTAATCCGGGGAAACGGGAAAACATCCTAAAATTGGTGAGAACCGTTTCAACGGTTTCAGGATGCCAAAACCGTTGAAACAGTTTGTGAAAATTGGAAAATTGCTTTGAACCCACGGTTTCAACCGTGGGCTGCTATTTTCATTCTATCCTTGTTTTCTTCTACGATAAATGTTCGGGAAAACCGGTTTTAATCAATCTTCAAACTCTCCGGTTTTCCTTCCTTCAACACCGGCGTTTTCACATGCCGGAAGTTGTTGCCGCTGACGGTGATGTCCCGGTTTTGCACCCCGGTCAATTTCAGAAACACCTCGGTACCCGCTTTCGGGAAGCAGTTGTGGACGAAAGCATCTTCCACATTGATCAGTTCCACCACCGGCGTACCGGGATGCAGATTGGCGGTTTTTAGCCCATCCAGTTCAAGCGTTTTTACCTTCTCGGCAATCATTGCGGAGCCACTCTTCGTGCTGACGGAGACGTTATGAAATTCGATGTTGCGGGCTTCCCTGATCAAGAAGCCGGTTTCGGATGTCACATTGAGGTCGGTAAACGTAATGTTGTCGATCGGCATTTCTTCCAGGCCACTCAGATACCCCGCCTGTTTGGCTTCGGCGGTGATGTTACTGAAATGGATGTTTCGAAATGCGGGTGTCCGTTCGGAAACGGGTTCCGGTTGCGTTTTGGCGTAGTGCATGTCGAGAACGATGGCCTGTTCCCGAATGTTCTTCATGATGACGTTATCGACGCGGATTTCTTCGACTACACCCCCGCGTCCCCGGGCGGTTTTGATGCGAATGCCGCGATCCGTACCGTCGAAAATGCAGTTGGAAATGCTGATTTTGCGAACACCTCCTGACATTTCGCTGCCGATGACCACACCCCCGTGTCCGGAGAGCATGGTGCAATTCGTAATGGTGTAGTTTTCGGCTGGCACATTCATTTTCCGGCCGGCCCGGTCCTTCCCTGACTTGATGGTGATGCAGTCGTCGCCCACGCTGATGTGGCAGTTGGAAATGTGTACGTACCGGCAGGATTCGGGGTTGATGCCGTCGGTATTGGGTGAAGGCGGGTTGGTAATCGTGACTCCGGTGACCGTCACGTTTTCGCAAAACTCGGGGTTAACGGTCCAGAACGGTGAATTCCGAATGGTAATGCCTTCGATCAGTACATTTTTGCAGTGCATGGGCTGAATGAACGGGGGCCGCAGAAAACCGCGTTCCACCCAACCCGGCAAGTCGGGACGCAGAATGTCTTTGTTCAGTCGATGAAATTCGTCCTGCCATTTTGACCCCGGCGAGATTTTCACCGTCACTTCCGAATACTTCCACCATTTTTTGCCGTGTCCGTCGATGAGCCCCCGCCCCCGGATGGCAATATTCTCGGCTTTATAGGCGTAGAAAAGCGGGGAGAAATTGGTCACATCCGTCCCTTCCCAACGTGAAGAAACCATCGGCAGGTAGTCATCGAAATTGTCGCTGAAATGGAGTTCGGCCCCGGCATCGATCAAAATGGTGATGTTGCTTTTGAGATGAATCGGACCTGTTTTGTATTTGCCGGGCGGGAAATAAATCGTCCCTCCTCCCCCTTTCACCGCCGTATCGATGGCTTTCTTAATGGCCGTTGTCGCGAGTTGGCTGCTGTCATTTTTCGCGCCGTAGGCCATCACATTGTGGTAAATTCCTGACTCAGCCAACGTACCGATGGCGGTGAAAACCGTCAGACAAATGCTTAGGAACAGGCGTTTTTTTCTCATTGAAATTTCATCAAACTCATTTTCCTGCTTTACGATCACCGCCGACTGGGGCTTCGGCCCCGGTCGGCGGTTGTTACTTCAACGGATCAAACGCCCCGCCCCAGGTGGTGTTCTGAATCAGTTTGGGGTTGTTGTCGATGGCCGACTGTGGAATGGCGAAGAAGTAATATTCCGGTTTCCAGTTGATAGCATATTTCGTATCCAACGGCTTGAATTCCAGCGTGAAATAGTTCGTGTAGGCCAGATCCAGGTTGATGTTGTCGCGGGTGGTGGCGAAATCTGCCGGAACGCCCGTCGTTTTCAGGCTGATCGTCACGCCCGTCCGCCGGGTGCCGTTCAGGGTTTTCTCGATCAGTTTCCACCGACGCAAATCCCAGAACCGCTTGCCTTCAAACGCAAACTCGATCTGCCGCTCGTCCAGAATCGCGCTGAACAATTCGGCCCGGGTCATGTTGGCTTTCAACCCGTATAAACCGTCGGTACCGGCTTCGATGCCCGCCCGTTTCCGAATGGCTTTCAATTGCGTATACGCTTCGTCCAGTTTATTGATGCCAACGGCACTTTCGGCCAGATTCAGCAACACCTCCGCAAACCGGATTTCGATCCAGTCGGTGCCTGAAAACTGCACGTCGCCAATCGCCGGGGTGGGGTTGACGGCCTTGCGGGTATAAAAACCGGTGTTTGTTGCCCTCGGCTCCACGGTTTTTCCGCCCGCAAAATACGTCCAGAGTTTATACGAATTGTTGCCGTTCAGGGGCCAGTTAACGCCGTTGTAGGCGATGGTTTTGTTGAACCGCGGATCCCGGTTTTTGTAGAACAACTGGTCGGTATACGCGTATTTCGTCGATTCACCCGGTTTTTTTCCGTCCAGCATCGGGAAGGCTTTCACCATCTCCCACGACGGCTGGTTAGACCCGCCACTTGTGCCGGTATAGGACGGGCGCGTCGCGTTGTCATAACCGTTGTTCTTCCGGGTCTGATCGCCCGTCGACGTATTGAAACCCGTCACAAAAACCGCTTCCGGGTTATTCACTTCCTGAAACCACAACTGATCGAACGACGCGTGCAGGCCGTAGCCGTTGGCCGTCAGCAGATCGAATGCCTGTTTGTTGGCGTCATACGCCGTCTGCCATTTCGCCACCGCATCCCCCGGATTGAACTGCGGGCTGGCGGCCGTCAGCAACACCCGCCCCTTCAGAGCCGCTGCCGTTCCCTTCGTAATCCGGCCCCAGTCGGCCGACGAGCTCCAGCGCCCCGGCACCGACGCAATGGTGGAATCCAGGTCTTTCACAATGGAAGCGAAGGATTCGGTCGTGCTGTTGCGGGGTAAAAACGCTTTGTCGCGCGCTTCGACGCCCACAGCCGCCAGGGGCGTCAGCACCAGCGGAACACCCCCATACAACCGCACCAGGTCGAAATACCGCCAGGCCCGGAAAAATTGCGCCTGCGCCCGGAGTTTGTTTTTTGTGTATTGCGGCAAACTTCCGGCGTTGACATCGCTCAGAAACATGTTGATGACCCGGATTTTGCCGTAGTTGTTGGTCGCACTCAGCGCCGTTCCAAAATCCCCCACTTCATTGATAAGCAGCGAGCCTTCCAGCAGTTTGCTTTCGCCAAACGACTCATCCGACAGGGTCGTAACGCTCGGATTCCCCGGCCCCAGGGTCGCAATACCGGTGGGTAAATTCTGGTCATAGACGAAATCGAGGTTCATCTGGGTGAGCGTCGAATCGTTGAAGATCAACGCCCCGCTGGTCGAACCCAGGTCGGTTTTATCGAGTACCTCCATGCAACTGGTCAGCACCAGCGACGAACAGCAAACGGCAACAATTTTAGGAAAGAGTTTCATGGTGTCGAAGGTTACAAGCCAAGATTGAGACCTAATGAGAAAGAACGCAGCACCGGATAGGCGTCGTAATTGCCCGCATACGTTTTGTAATCGAACGGATTGTACAGATTGAGCGGGTTGGTCGCCACCAGATAGACCCGGACATTGCTCAGACCCAGCCGACTGGTAAAACCGGTCGGCAAGCCATACGAAATATTGACGTTACGCACCGAAACCTGCGTGGAACTCCGGAACCAGAAGTCGGACTCAACGTTGTAATTATCCCGATAATAGGGACTGGGGTAGGCGGCATTTGGATTTTCGGGCGTCCAGTGGTTTGCCCAGAACTGCGGACGGTTGGCGGTGGGCGTGGCCTGTGAGCGGGCCGACGATTCGACCGAACTCTGGCCACCAAATGACCCACTGATGACAGCAGCCACCGAAAGTCCTTTGTACGAAGTACTGAAGTTAAACCCGAAACCGTAGTGGTTATTGGCTTTTTTCGTCAGAAACTGCATATCGGCATCGGTGATTTTCCCATCGGGAGCCGTGAACTGCCCCGATGCATCTTTGGGGCCGCGCACGTCTTCGTAATACAACATGCCCGGTCTGGGAACCGCGCCGAAAATGGTGTAGCCCGGGTATTTTTCCAGATACGAGTCCACATCCTGCTGGGTTCGGAACATGCCCAGGTAGTTGTAGGCCTTGAAGCCCATGTCCGACGACTTGCCGAGGGGGTCTTCGAAGGTGCCGATTTTGCCTCTATCGACATCGATTTTGATCTGTTTATTGTCGCTCCAGGTGAAAAACCCGTTGACTTTGTACGACCAGTCGCTGCCAATTTTATCACTCCAGCCCAATGAAATTTCCGTCCCGAAACCGTCGACGGTCGCGTAGTTTTCAGACGGCAACGTTGCTCCGACCAGCAGCGGAACCGACGAGGTCAGCGAGGTCAGCATATTGTAGCGGTGGTCGTAGAATGCATCCAGACCGAGCGACAGGCGGTTTTTCAGGAATTGCGCATCAATCCCGATGTTGTACTTCGTGTTATCGTCCCAGCGAGCCTGGCGGTTGGCCATCGCGTTGTTGGGCGCTACGATCAGCGGACGGTCGGCATTTCCACCAAAAACCGCCCCTTTTCCCGTCTGGATCGAGTAGCTGGTCAGCCAGTTATACGGTTTGGTGGCATCTCCGCCCAGAAAGCCCAGCGAGCCGCGCAGTTTCAGGAAATCGACCCAGCGAACGCCATCCCGAAAGAAAGGCTCCTCCGAAATGACCCAGCCAGCCGAGAACGACGGGAAAAGTCCCCAACGGTATTCGGGTGCAAATTTGGTGGACGCATCGTACCGGATGGCGGTTTCAAACAGGTATTTGTTGGCGTAATTGTAGTTGATCCGACCGGCGTAAGACAGAAAACCGACTTCCGACTGCGTTTCCGTCGTGGTCTGCGTGCCGGTGGCGTAGCGCATGTTGTCCAGCCCGCCGATGATGACGCCCTCGGCCATGGCCGCAATGTTGTCGGCGTGGGTTTCCGACTGCTCGAAGAAAGCAATAGCCGAAATCTGGTGTTTCCCGAACTGCCGGTCGTAATTCAGATACCCGTTGAGCTGGTAGGTATCCGTATAACCAGGATTGGCCCGCACGCGGTCGCCGTTGTTCAGCGTAACGATTTTGAGGACATCGCCCCCGTAAATGTGCTTGTGGTCGCCCAGCATCGAGAAGTTGTAGACATTGTATTTTGTTCCGTATTGCTTCCCGAAGCTGTTATCGACGGTTCGGCTATACAGCACCCGGGCTTTCAGCCCTTTCACAAACGGAATGGAATAATCCAGGTTGGCGGTGATGTTCAGGCCACTGCTGCGGGTCTGGGTGTAGTTGTTGGATTTCTGAATCTCGAAAAAGTGAAAAGCGCCAAAATCGTTGGAACCGCCGTTCGACAGCAAAACCGGCAGGCCGTTCACATACGGCGGAGCAAACTGGGGCGTATACAACAGGCTGCGCATGTCGTTTTCCGCGTTTTCGCCCCCCTGTTTCAGGTAATACATTTTCTTGTCCGACAGATCCCCGCTCAACGACAGGGCGGCTTTCAGATTTTTGGTCACCTGCATATCGGCACTCGCCCGGAACGTCCACTTGCCCGAATTGATGTTGTCGAAATTGGCATTCTGGGCGTTGTAGGAAGCACCCGCGAAATACGTCGCTTTCTCATTGCCACCGCTCACATTCAGGGCGTGGCGCTGAACGGTCGACGGTTTCCAGGCCTGCCGCAGCCAGTCGGTGTTGTTGCTTTTGAAATGCGCCAGTTCGTCGGGCGTATAAATGAGCGGGTCGGTCGGGAGTCGGCCAGCGGCATAATTGACGTCGTTCAGGTAGGTCGCGTGCTCAAATCCGTTCATCATGGTCGGCAGTTGGGCATCCGAAATACCGGTCGAACCGCTGTAACTGAATTTGGGCGTCCCGGCTTTTCCGCGCTTGGTCGACACCACCACCACGCCCTGATTCGAACGCGCCCCGTAAATGGCCGCAGCCGCGTCTTTCAATACCGAAATGGCCTCGACCTCCGACACGTCCAGGGCGTTGAAATCATCCTCCGAGCGCACCACGTTGTCGATAACATACAAAGGCCGCAGCGTTCCGCCGTCTTTCGATAAAACGATCGGATTCCGAACGGTAATCTGCGCATTCTCACCCGGCCGGCTGGTTCCACCCGAAACGCCCACGCCCGGCAATTGGCCCACCAGCGCGGCCGACAAACTATTAACGGGCAGATCCTGAACACTTTTCATATCGATGGTGGCAACGGCTCCCGTCAGACTGACCTTCTTCTGAACGCCGTAGCCAACCACCACGACTTCGCTCAACGCGGCCGCATCTTCTTCCAGTTGCACCGCAAACGTCGTGCGCCCTCTGACCGGAACCTCCTGCGTTTTGAAACCGATGTAACTGAAAATCAATGTTTCGTCGCCCTTCGGCAGATTGAGCCGAAACGTTCCTTTAATGTCCGAAACCGTACCGGTTTTGGTGCCTTTGATCAGGACGTTCACGCCCGGCAGCGGTTCGCCTTTGGCGTCTTTCACAACACCCGTAATGTTTTCCAGGGGAGACGCCGGTTTGAAAGCCGCCATCGCAACATTTCCTCCGGTGTTTGCGGCATAACAAACCGCATCAGAGAGCCATCCCAGCGTCAGCACGCAGAGCAACCTGCCGGTGTGCAGGAGGATTGTTTTCGTTCGTAAAACCGATGTCATAGGGTTGAAAGGATGGGAAGGTGCAGAGAACCTCCCGGTTGGTTGGAAAGGATTGACTTGGTTACTGTTTCCGGGCCTTTTCGGCCTCGCTCGCAATGCGTTCTTCCCAGGCTTTGCCCGCCTGTTTCAGGTCGATTCCGGCCGCCGACAGGTAGTTGTTGATCCGCCCTTTGTATTTGCCAAACATGGCGTGTTTTTCTTTCGATGTCCCTTCGTCCATCGCCCGCTCCCGGGCTTCGGTCAACCAGGCCAGAATTTGCTTTTTCTGCGCTTCCGTTAAATCAGGCAACATAGCCTGATATCCCTTGTAGGTTATCGGCAGGACGCCGTACGTCATACCGTCTTTTACCTGATCGATTTGCTGGCTGTTTAAATCAGCGGCTAAACGGGCCAGAAAATCCGTATGCAGTGTTTTTAATTCGCCAGTTATTTCACCTTCCAGTTTCTCTTTTTCGGCAAGTTTAGTCGCTGTCGGTGCCATTTCAACCCGATTTTTTATCGCTTCTTTCCGCCGTTCATGAATTGCGTTCAGATCCCGGTATTGCTGCGCGATACGTTCCTGAACCCGAGCCGATTTTGCAGGCTCGCTCAGGTTCAGCGTGGCCACAATCTTCGCAGCCCGTTCGGTAACCACCCGGTTATACGCGGTGTCGACACTGGCCGGAGCCGAAGCTTGCCCCAGGGTCGAAAGAGCGCCCATTAGCACAATCAAGCCACTGAAAAGAAAGGTTTTTGGTGTCATGGCAGTCGGAAATTAACAACGCAACAGGATGATTATGGACTCGGATTCACTGATTCTCGTCTGAGTAGCTTGTGTCTGCCATTTTCTTCGAAACCAGACACTAAAAGAAGACTAAATCAGGATTTTACAATACTATTCTACAACTGATTACAAAAATATAGTACATTTCAGGGGCATAGCTGCATTTTTTTGCCAAATTATTATAGGAAGTTATCATCGAATAAATATAAATAATTGGAGTTATTTCGTTTATTTTTGTATATCGGTTACCGAAACACATAGAATGAAAACAAAATGAACCGGAAACGAACGGTGTGGCCCGAACGGTTTCCGTCCTGATCCGGCGGAATGAGTGAACCCCGCACCAATTCAGTAGATCAGCCGGGATTCTTCTTTATAAAGAAGAGGGGTCAGCCTACCGACCCGGTCCGAATTCAGTAGACACGTTAGTACGCAATACGTATGAAGCCATTATTTCGAAAAGTGACGGATAAGCTGGAAAACTCCTACATTGTCCGGCACGATATTCTACCGCATTTCAAGAACATCTGGCACTATCATCCCGAGCTTGAATTGCATTATATTATTAAGGGCGAAGGGGTACGGTTTATTGGCGACAAAATCGCTAACTTTTCGCCGGGAGAGATTGTATTAGTCGGCGAAAACCTACCGCATACCTGGCGCAGTGGGAAAGAATATTACAGCAATGATCCGGATTTAACCATCGAAGTTATTGTTATTCAATTTCTGCCTGATTGCCTGGGCGACGATCTTTTAAAATTGCCGGAAGCGTATTTAATTCCCCGGCTGTTCGAAAAAGCAAAAAGTGGTATGGTCATCACCGGCCAAGCCAATGCCAGACTCGCGAACCTGATGCACCGGGCGCTCGACGCCACCAATCTCGACAAAATCATCATCCTGCTCTCCATCCTGCAAACCCTCGCGGAAACGGAAGAATATGAGCTGATTGTCAATGGCCGGGCGGTTTTTTACCAATCCGACGAAACCGATACCCAGCGGCTGAATACGGTTTGCAACTACACGCTCGCAAACTACAAAAAAGAGATTTCGCTGGAAGAGATTTCAGCCATCAGCAACCTGAGCGTAACGTCGTTTTGCCGGTATTTTAAACTGATGACCAACAAAACCTACTACGATTTTCTGATCGAGATCCGGATCAGCCACGCCTGTCGGGCCTTGATCGAGGGCAAAACCCTCACCGAAGTGATCTGCTTCGACTGCGGTTTTAACAACGTATCGAATTTTTACCGCCATTTCAAAAAAGTCACCGGCGTCACCCCTCTGGAATACAAACGCCAGTATCTCAACAAGTCGAAATCGCTGCTGAGCAAGGCGACTGTTTGAAATCCAATTGAAATAACGAAGTGTTGCCCCTAAATCTCCTGAAGGGGACTTGGACGCGAACCTTCCGGATGCAAAAAGTCCCCTTCAGGGGATTTAGGGGCAACACTTCAATATTCGTTATTTTCCAAGATTAAAACTTCCCCGTCACCGGCCCCACTTTTCCCGCCCGGATCACTTCCTTTCCATTCGAAAATACCCGAAACCCTTTGCCTTTGCCGTAGCGTTTTCCGGATTTGTCGTACAAAATCGTCAGGATTTTTCCGTGGTATTGCACATTGTCCAGACAAAACCACTCCCAGTGGTCGGGAATCAGCGGATGAATCTCCAGCAGGTGATCAGCGCGGGGTTTCAGCCCAACCAGGTCGCTGATGATCAAATCCGCAAAACCGGAGTGGTTATAAAATTTGCTGCGGGGATTATCGCCTTTTAGCCATTCACCGGTTTTTTCATCCTGGTATTCACCCAGATAAATCGTTCCGTTCATCGTGTGCGACCGGGCGTATTTCTGCAATTCATCGTAAAAAACCGCCTTCGTCATGCGCCCCTGATTTTTGTACTTCGTCAGCAAATTCGACAGCCCTTTCAGCGTTTGCGTCGTCGCGAACGGCCAGACCGCGCCATCCCATTCGCAGCCATGACCGGAACCGTGGGTCCGGAAAAGCGGGTGGCGACGTTCCGCTGTGGTCAGCCCCCAGGGTGCCGAAAAACCGGTCGTATCGGTCAACTGATCCCATTGTTGGGCATAGGCCGGAGTGTCGTTGGGCAGGTCAAAATACCAGGGAATGAAACCGATGGCTTCGCGGGCGTTGGCAAAACCGCCTTTTGCGGATTTCACCTCAAAAAACCGATCCTCCGCGTTCCACAGGCTATCCAGCGTCAGTTTTTTCAGCGACGCAGCCAGTTGCCGGTAGCGGTTTTGGAGCGTATCGTTGTTGACCAGAGCCGCCATGTTGGCCAGGGCTTTGGCATTGCCATACATGTAACTGTTGATGGTCGGACGCCGGTTTTTATCTTTCCGTGAACCACTGATCGATTCTTCCATCGCGTCCCGAACGTCAAATTGCCAGAACAAACCGCTGGCTAACTGCTTCTCCTGCTGCCACTTGCGGTAATCAACATCCAGCGCCAGCAGGTTCTTTTGAATAAAGGGTTTATCCAGATTGACCAGATACCGGTTGTAAACGGCGTCATCGACCCAGCTACTGAACGCGTGAAACCGGGGGGCGGTGTGTTTCGGATCGACGTAGAGCCAGAACGAAATGTAGTCATCGATGTACTGCGGATCATGCAGCCAGCGCCCCTCGTAAATGTGATGGCCCAACGCGCTGCTGATGGCGTTGTATTTGCCGGCGTGGTTCATTTTCGTGATGAACTCCGTAAAAATATAGCCTTCCGGCGTTTGCTTCAGGTGTTTCCGAAATGACCACCAGCGGTAATAATACACAGTTTGAAGCGTCGAATCCGGGCAGTCAAAAAGCGGAATGTTCCGGGAAAGCCAGTCGAACGACTGCGCATTCGGAACGTGGTTTATGACCGCTTCGTCATCGATGGAATTAAAGGAAGTTACGTAGTTTTTCAGCTTCTCCGTCGATAGCACGGTGGCCGACTGCGCGAGGCACCCAACGGTTTGCAACAACCCGATCAACCACACCACTCCGATCGTATTTCTGTATTTTATCATTAGCCGTTTTATGCCCGTTGCTTCACAAATATACTCTGTAAATTTGCTCGGTATCTCTACAATTTTCTCCCATAATTATACCATATTAGCTTTGCGTCAGCCAACAATCTGCCTTTCCAAAAACCGGCCATTAGCCGTTACACTACTGATTAACCTGCTGTTTTTTAGCGCGTTGACCAATGTATTTGCACAAAAAACCGGTATAAATCAATACAACACGGTTTGGACTAGTCAAAGCAAAAATTCTTCGGAATCGATGCCGTGTGGCGGGGGCGATGTGGGACTGAACGTCTGGGTCGAAAATGGTGATCTTCTCTTTTATGTGGCCCGAAGCGGGACCTTCGACCACAACAATACGGTGTTGAAACTGGGTCGGATTCGCCTGAAACTGGCCCCCAATCCGTTTTCCGAAGGAGCAACTTTTAAACAGGAATTGGTGCTGGACAAAGGGCAGGTGGAGATCACCGGCACCCGAGCCGGGCTGTCGGCAAAAATCACGGTTTGGGTCGATGTGTTCCGGCCGGTTATTCACATAGCGGTTTCCAGTAACCAGGCCGTCAAAGCCGAAGCGGCTTTCGAAAGCTGGCGGCATGTGGACCGGATTACGAAAGGCAAGGAAAACAACGCTAATTCGTACAAATGGGCACCCCAGGGCGAAGTCAAAACGTTGAAGGACTCGATTCAATTTACCGACGATGCGGTGTTATTTTATCATCGGAACGGGGCTGAACGCTCGGTGTTTGACGTTACCGTTCAGCAACAGGGGCTGGATAGCGTTAAAAATCAATTGTTTAACCCATTGGCGAACCTAACCTTCGGCGGACGCTTCTCGGGAAAAGGCTTAAAACCAGCCGGGACCTACCGGGGCAAGTACCTTGATACGGATTTTCAGGGCTGGAAGCTGGTCAGTCAAACCGCATCCCGCCAACACGAACTGGTTCTGCACCTGCATACGGATCAAGCCGTCAGCGTGGTAGACTGGCACCAGGGTCTTGAGGCTGAAATAAAAGAAGCCGCGACCTCGGCAAAAACCGCCCAGCACCAGACTGAAAACTGGTGGAACGACTACTGGCAAAAAAGCTACATCTACATCGATGCTCCGGCTGATTCGCCCGAATGGCAGGTCGCCCGGAATTACCAACTGTTCCGCTACATGCTGGGTTGCAATGCGTTCGGAAAGTACCCGACCAAATTCAACGGCGGACTGTTCACCTTCGACCCCTCGCTCACCGACTCTACCATGAAGTTTACGCCCGATTTCCGCAATTGGGGGGGCGGTATTCACACGGCCCAGAACCAGCGGCTGGTCTACTGGCCGATGCTGAAAAGTGGCGACTGGGACTTGATGAAACCGCAGTTTGATTTTTACCGAAACCTGCTGAAAACCGCCGAGTTGCGAACCGCCGTCTACTGGCAGCACAAAGGCGCGAGCTTTACGGAGCAGATTGAAAACTTCGGCCTGCCTAACTCCGCCGAATACGGCTGGAAACGGCCCGTTGGCTATGATAAAGGCATGGAATACAACGCCTGGCTGGAGTATGAGTGGGACACGGTTCTGGAGTTTTGCCTGATGATGCTGGAAACCGAACGTTACGCCGGAAAGGATATAACCGGCGATATTCCCTTCATCGAAAGTTGCCTGACGTTCTTCAACGAGCATTATCAGCATCTGGCGAAACGCCGGGGCAGTAAGGCGTTCGACGGCGAAAACAAGCTGGTTCTGTATCCGGGATCAGCCGCCGAAACCTACAAAATGACGTATAATGCCACCTCGACGGTTTCGGCTTTGCGAACGGTTTTGACGCGTTTGCTGGAATTGCCGGGCGGGTATTTGACCTCCGAAAAACGGGCGGCCTGGAAGCAGATGCTCGACCGGATTCCGCCGATTAGTTTCCGGGATTTTGACGGCCACCCGACGATTGCACCCGCCAAATTGTGGGAGCGAATCAACAACGTCGAAACGCCCCAACTCTACTCGGTTTTTCCGTGGGGAATCTACGGAATCGGGAAACCGGGTCTGGATACGGCCATCAACACCTACCGCTACGACAAAGACGCCCTGAAATTCCGCAGCCACGTGGGCTGGAAGCAGGACAATATTTTTGCCGCCCGACTGGGCCTGACCGACGAAGCCGCCCGGCTCACGCTCCTGAAACTGGCCAACGCCGGCCGGCGGTTTCCGGCGTTCTGGGGGCCCGGTTTCGACTGGACGCCCGACCACAACTGGGGCGGTTCGGGGATGATTGGCCTTCAGGAAATGCTGCTGCAAGCCGATGGCAAAAAAATATACCTGTTTCCGGCCTGGCCCAAAACCTGGGATGTCCACGTTAAACTCCACGCGCCCTACAACACAACCGTCGAAGCGGTTTTGAAAAATGGGAAACTGGAATCGTTGATTGTGACGCCGGAATCGCGCCGGGGTGACGTGGTGAATTTGTTACCCCCAACCCCCTGAAGGGGGCTTAAAGCATCCGGATTTTGAGCCCCCTTCAGGGGGTTGGGGGCAATTTTCACCGAATCAACGGAATCCAGACGGCCATTTCGGAACGGCCCCGGTTGCTCCAGGCATAATACGGAATCAGGCGAATGGTTTTGGCAACCGGTGCTTTTTCCGACACCTCCCGGTACAATTGATTCGTCCAGGATCGGTTTTCCGTCTGTTGCGCCGTACCTTCCAACGCCATCAGTTCGGTGTTTTCAAGGGTCATCACCTTCGGTTTCAGGTCGTTTTTGGCGGAAAGAGCCAGAGTGGTCAGTTTGGTACCCGGATTATCGACCGATTCCAGACAATACACCACCGGCCCGCGTTTCACGGCCACCTGATTGCGGGTTTCCTCTACCAGCGGGTTTGCTTCCATCAATTTCACCGGCATCGGCAGGTTGATTTCGACCTTGTCGCCCGTTTTCCAGGAGCGGTTCAGTTCGGCGTATTCGCCGGATCGGATCACGGCCGAAACCGCCACACCATTCACCTTGATCGTCGCGCCCTGACACCAGCCCGGAATGCGGACAAAGACCGAAAACGGTTTCGCCGGAGCCTGTTGCAACCGGAGTTTGATCAGGCCGTCCCACGGATAAGCGGTTTCCTGCGTCAGCCGAATCGCCGAGCCATCTTTCAGCGTCGTCGCCAGTTGATTGGCACCGAACAGATTCAGCCACAACCCTTTATCCGACACGCTATACGCATAGCTGCTCACTTCGGCCAGCGTTCGCACTGTATTGGGCGGACAGCAGTTCGACTTGCTGATGTACCGCTGGCGACCACCCATCCACCGCAGGGCATACGGATAATCGTCGGACGCGCTCAAGGGGTTGGTATAGAAAAACTTGGTTCCGTCCAGGCTGATGCCCGACAGGATGCCGTTGTACAATTCCAGTTCCATCACGTCGGCGTATTTGGCCTGTCCGGTAATTTGCAGCATCCGGTAATTCCAGAGCAGATTGCCAATGTTGGCGCAGGTCTCGTTGTGGGCCGAATGGTTCGGCAACTGGTAGGCTTTGCCGTAGGATTGGTGGACTTTCTGTACCGTATCGGGTTTGTAGGAAGTGCCTTCGGGCGACACGCCATCGTACAAAGCCCCGCAACCACCAGTGACGTACATTTTGTGGTTGATCACGTCGTCCCACATCAGATCCAGGGTCGACAACAGCGTGCTGTCGCCGGTTTCGGCAAAGACGTCGGCGGCTCCGGCAAAGAGGTAATTGGCCCGAACGGCGTGACCGATCACCTTGGTCATTTTCCGGAACGGCACCCGGTCGGAATTGTCATCCGTTCCTTCCGACAGTCCACGAATGTCGATGAGTTTTTGCGCCAGGGCAAGATAGGCGGGTTCGCGGGTGGTGCGATACATCTCGATGATGCCCATGTAATGCGAGGGACAAATGGCGTTTCGGGCCTGCTCGGGGCTGGCGTTGTTGTAAAAACCGATCAGGAAATTCGTCGCTTTTTGGGCGATGTCGAGCAGCGTTGTTTTGCCCGTGGCGCGGTAATGCACGCAAGCCGCCGTCATCAGGTGTCCGAAGTTGTAAGCCTCAAAACTCAGCTTATCATCAAACATCTTTTTCTCACCGTTTTTTTTCTGCTGGATGATGGCTTTGGTGTAAATATACCCGTCGGGCGTTTGCGCCTTGCCGATGACCGCAATGGCCTCATCCATCAACGCATCGAGCTTTTTGTCCCTGGTAATCGCGTACATGCCCGCCAGCGATTCCAGCGTTTTGTAGAAATCCCCATCGTGAAACGACGGCCCTTTGAAATTCCCCGACGCCAGTCCTGCGGCTATTCTGAAGTTCTCGTAGGAATGGCTGAGGTTCGGATCGGTATAGGTTTTCCAGAGTTGCGGCACCATCGAGTCTCGGCATACCTGAAAGCGGTCGGCCCAGAAGCCCGTTGTCCAGCTCACTTCGTTCAGGTTGACGCCCTGTAAGCGAACAAACCGGCTTTGTGCCGTATTGACCAGGGCTTTGGGTTGAGCGTGGGCGGTGAGGCTAATGAGTGCGACCGTGAAGCAAGTGAATATTCGGATTAAAAAAAATCGAGTTAATTTCATCGGGTTTATAATTTCAAAATTAAAAACACAAACGGGTTAAAACCCATCGCTACAAAATCGGTCATCCCTACGGGATTATAGCCTCCTTGTCTATCTACACCCCGGTTTCAACCGGGGCTACAAAATCGATCATCCCTACGGGATTCTGGGACATTCGATCTTCCCCGAATTTCGGCGGGTTAAAACCCACCGCTACAAAATGGAGCGCATCCGGCATTGCGATTTCTCAGTCATTTCGGACATTCAAAACAAGACCGTCTTTCCCGTTGATCTCTCGTTAGCCATCGCCGTTTTAGCATCCCGCCAGCCGCTGTACAAAAGGTTTTTATCCAGGGTCGGTTTCGGAAAAAACAGGCTGGCGATGTACCCGACACCAATCACAATCAGATGACTGTAGACGCCCAGCATCAGTTTATGGTGCGTAAAATTGTAGCTTCCCAAGTCGAGTAAAAGCGTTTTGTCGTCGCCGTAACCGATTTTGGTGGAGGTCAGAAAGGCATACGCCGTGAACAGAATACACACCACAATGGCGATGTTGACGCCCTGCCGGTTGGCGCGCGCACTGAAAATCCCCAGCAGAAAAATACCGACAATGCCGCCCGAAAAAATGGCGTAGAGCGTGAAGACAATGCCCAGAACGCCCTCATTCCCAGCCCTCAGGTAGAAGGCACCAATCAGAATGGCAGTCAGGCCCGAAGCCACCACAATGGCTTTGCTAACGGTCAGGTATTCGGCGTCGGGCCGGGCCGGGCGTGATTTTTTGTAGAAATCTTCCAGGCCGACGGCCGCCAGTGAGTTCAGATCGGCGCTGAGGCTGCAAATGGCGGCCGAAATCATGGCGGCCAGAATGAACCCCACCACACCCGTCGGAAATTGGGTCATGATGAAATACGGGAAAACCGCATCGGGGCGGATGGACGCGGGCAAAGGTTGCTGTTTATAATACACAAACAGAGCGGTTCCGATGAACATGAACAGCGCCCAGACCGGCACCGTGAGCGAGATGCCAAGAATGGATGCTTTGATGGCGGCTTTATCGGTTTTGGCTGTCAGGTAACGCTGCACAACGGTTTGGTCAGTGCCGTATTTCTGGATCGCGTAGAACATGCCGTTGATGACCATGACAAAAAACGTCAGCTTCGTCAGATCCAGATCATACGGGCCAAAACCGGTTCGACCGTTGGCGGAGGCCACGTCGATGACTTCAGAAAAACCGCCTTTAACGGAAAAAATAATCACCGTAACGCAGAGAATACCACTGGCAAACAGCATGAAGCCCTGAAACACATCCAGCCAGATTACTGCTTCGATGCCCCCCAGCAGATTGACAGCAATGATGATCAGTCCGACGACGATGATGATGTAGAACGTGTCGACGCCGGTCATGTTGGTCAGCGCGACCGCCAGCAGGAAAAAAACCGTTCCCATTGACGAAAACTGCCGGAGAACGAAGGCGATGGAACTGTAATAGCGGGCAAAGGTACCGAAGCGTTTTTCGAAATATTCGTAGGTGCTGAGGCCGATCACTTTGCGGTACAGCGGCACGATGAACCAGATGGTTCCGAGCAATACGATGGGCACCATCAGGCCCTGCACCAGCAAAATCCAGTTCGACGAAAAGCCTTCACTCGGGTAACCCAGAAACGTCACGCTGCTGATGAGCGTCGCCAGCAACGACATTCCGATGGCCCAGGCGGGAACCCGGCCTTTGGCGGCAAAATAGGTTTCTGTCGTCCGCTGATTCCGGGCATACCGCAATCCGAAATACAGATTGATCAGCAATACTGCAATGATGATCAGGTAATCGATTACGCTTAAGGTCGGGTTTGGCATTCGGTTCAGGAATTTATTAAAATAGGCCCAATTCCGGGGGCCAGCGATAGCTTCCCGGTTTTACGGTAACATGCAACTGTGGTATTTCAATGGCTTTGCTGCGAACCACGCCCGTCGCCAGTTCATGAACCGGAGCCAGCCGACTAACGCCGATTTCCCGCAAAACCGCCGACGCTGTAGAACCGCCTTCGATGATCAGTTCGTCAATGTGCGTCCGGTTCAGCACGTCCCGGACGGTTTTTGCCAGGTCGGTTCGCAACTGAATCGTCGTGCTGGTTTCAACTGCGGTGGGGTCGATGGCCATAATGACCGGCTTCCGCCGTTGCAGACGTTCCGCGATTTTGGTTGCCCACGTAGTTCGGTTCGATTCGTCCAACGCACCGGATTTCAGCCGTGCTTTGGGCATATACTGCACGGAATGTACGGCTTTCTTCACCCAATCCACGCTCTCTTTAAACGCACTGCCGCAGACGTACAGGCGGGTGTTACCCGGCGCAACCAGCGTCGCGGTTTTCTGTTTTGGCGGAAACCGCGAATCCAGAAGGGCCGTAAAAAACCCGAAACCACCCCCCAGTAGAGTCTGGTGGTCAATCCGTTCGACCCAGGCTTGTAGATCCGTCCATTTTTCAACGTTCCCAAAAACAACGCCCCGATCCGGTAACGCATCCGAAGGATTGCGAACAAAAACCGGTTCCGTCGTGATCTTGAACCGCTTCAGGACGTCGGAATCCGTCACCGGAAATTCCGGATCATGGGCGAAATGCGTCTGGTGGAGCGGTTTTCCATCAACGAAATACTGACCACCGACCAACGTTCGTCCCAGCGCCGGATTGGCCGGAACGAGCAGCGCCTTCGTCAAACCCAGCACGGTCAACTGTGCGCGAGTTTCCGCCAGAATATGCCCGCGCAGCACCGAATCGATCTTTTTGTAAATCAGTAGCGGTTTCAATTCCCGCAAAGCCCGGCTGACTTCGGTCATTTCCCGCACCGCTTCCGGCTCCGAAACCGAGCGGGCGTCGGTAGCAATAACGAGCAAATCGGCTTTCGATTGCGGATTGACCGACACCGAAAGTTCGACCTCCAACCCATATGCCAGGCCAATTCCGCCCAGTTCGGCGGCTCCCGTTAAATCATCGGCAATGACGGCGATCATCTTACGCGGGCAGCAAACTCTTGCGCCGGTTTTTCGCCAGTTGCACCGCCGACTCAATCGCCAGCACCATCGCATCCGGACTCGCCACGCCTTTTCCGGCAATTTCAAACGCCGTTCCGTGATCCACCGAGGTGCGAATAATGGGTAATCCCATCGTAATGTTCACGCCTTTGACGCTATCCATCTGTTGTTTAGCCGCATTCCACTGAAAACCGGTCAGTTTGAACGGAATGTGGCCCTGATCGTGGTACATCGCAACAACGCCCCCGTAATAGCCCGTGGCCGCTTTGGAAAACAGCGTGTCGGCCGGCACCGGGCCTTCCACGTCGAAACCGCGTCGTCGGGCTTCCTCAACGGCCGGCAAAATCTCCTCGTCGTCCTCCGTTCCGAACAGGCCCGAATCACCGGCGTGGGGATTCAGACCCGCAACGCCCAGTTTCAGATTCGTTTCGCCCAGCGAAATCAGGCCGTTGTGTAACAGTTCGATGACTTCCAGAATCCGGTCTTTCTTGACCAGATCGCAGGCCTGCCGCAGCGACACGTGCGTCGAGACGTGAATCACTTTCAGGTTGTCTTCGACCAGCAACATGCCGTATTTCTTGGTGTTGGTAAAATGCGCGTAGATTTCGGTATGCCCCGCAAAGTGGTGCCCGGCTTCGTTGATCGACTTTTTGTTGATGGGGCCGGTCACCGTCGCGTCGATTTCGTCGGCCAGCGCCAGATCGATTACGGTTTTCACCGAAGCAAAGGCCGCTTCCCCCGCCATCGCCGAAATTTCGCCGAATCGCAGGGTCGCCAGATCCACATTCGCCAGGTCATAGACATCAATCGTCCCCAACCGGAATTTGGCGTCCTGAACGGAGGCAACCGGATGAATAACCGCATTCAGCTTTAACCGGGATGTGATGTCTTCAAAAACCCGGGCGTCACCCACCAGAATAGGACGGCAGATGTCGTACATAACCGGGTTCAACAGCGCCTTGACCGCAATTTCGGGGCCAATACTCGCCGGATCGCCCATCGTAATGCCGATGATTGGTTTGTGTTCGTTCTTCATTTGTAGAAGTTTACGGTTAAAGCTGTATCTCCTCTTTCACCAGCACCTCGGCCAGCGCGGCTTTCAACCGGTTTTCTTCGGCTTCGGAAAGAGCTTGCAACGGCGGCATCACGGTGGTTCCGCACAAACCGTATTCCTGCATCAGCACTTTCAGTGCCCACAACGACTCGCCCAGCGTGCGACCACCCTGGTAAAGATGGCCGAACACATCGGATTGGTTCTGGTAATACTGCGCTTTTTCCGCATCACCTGCCTGAACAGCTTTCAGCATGTCGCGATAAATGCCCGGCAACAGATTGCCCGTGCTCGGCACCAGTCCATCACTGCCCGCCAGCAAAGCGTCGGCCGACCGGGCTGCCCAGCCCATGAAATGGCTAAAATCCGGACGACCAGTCCACAACGCCAGGGATTCGGCCAGGCGATCGGCATTCCGCTCCGAATCCTTGATGCCGACTATATTCGGGTGGTAGCTCAATTCATCAATGACCGCAACCGGAATAGACATCCGGGTGGTAGCCAGGATGTTATACATGATCAGCGGCCCGTTCAACTGGTCAGCCAACTGCTCGAAATACCGCTTCATCTGGTCGTCGGTCAAGGTGTAATAGCAGGGCAGCGTAGCGGCCACCGCATCGACGCCCAGATCGAAACAATAGTTGGCAAAATCGACCGATTCCTCCAGGCAATTGGACGAAATCCCCGCGTACAAAACCGTATCCGATGTTTTCAACCGGGCCGCAGCCTTGACGTAGGCTTTTTTCACCGATGCTGCCAGGGAAGTCGCTTCACCCGTGGTTCCCAGCACAAACGGCATGGAGGCATGGGTTCGCAGGTTCGCCAGCATTTTCTCGACAGCCGCTTCATCCAGTCGATAGGCTTCGGTCAGGGGCGTCACCAGCGGAACCACCACGCCCCGGTATTTCTTTTTCATGCTCATAGCTAGTAAGCGGCTGTATAGATCGCAATCGCATCCGCGCGGGTGATCTCCCGCGGGTTATTTTTCAGTAAGCGGGTAATTTTCAGCGCATCATGCGCCAGTTGCGGAAGGGCTTCTTTCGGAATACCGACGTCCCGCAACCGGGCCGGAATCCCGCATTCCCGGATCAATTCTTTTATTTTCTGAACCCCGTTCGCGGCCGTTTCGGCCTCATCCCGCCCCCGCTCGCACCCCAGTGCCACGGCCACCTGCGCGTATCGCGAAACCGCAGCCGGGCTGTTAAACGCCATGACGTAGGGCAGCAAAAGCGCGTTGGAAAGGCCGTGGGCCAAATGAAACTGACTCCCCAGCGGATAACTCAGCGCATGAACACCCGCCGTATTCACCGGTCCCAGGCAAAAACCGCCCAGCAAACTGCCCATCGCCACCTGCGTCCGGGCTTCTTCGTCCGCGCCGTTTTTCACGGCCTGCACGATGTTGGCGGCAATCAGGCGCATCCCTTCAAACGCGTAGAGGTCGATGAACGGCTGGGCAAATTTGTTCGTATAGGCTTCCAGGCAGTGCGTCAACGCGTCGATGCCCGTAGCCGCCGTGATGGCCGGGGGAACACTTAGCGTCAGCAACGGATCGACGTACACGATGTCCGGCACCAGAAACGGGCTGATGATGCCTTTTTTCTGGTTATCCGCATCGTCCACCAAAATCGCATTCGGCGACACCTCGCTGCCTGTTCCCGAAGTCGCCGGAACACAAATCAGTTTCTTCCGTCGTCCGCTCAGGTTGCCGATACCCAGCATATCCGGGAGCGTCTGATCATTTTCCAGTTGAGCCGCCACCAGTTTGGCCACATCCAGCACGCTGCCGCCACCAATGCCCAGCACCACATCGGGATTGAACGGCGATGCGGTTTTCATCAGCATCTCAAAATCTGCAAACGACGGTTCCTGCACAATGCTGGCATCAATTTTCACGGCTATCTGGCTTGATTCCAGCGTTTCCACCAGATTTTTCAGCGCACCCAACAGCGGGGCAATCGTGATCAGTAACACATTGCGGGGTGACAACCGGATCACCTCACCGGCCAGATTCCCCAGCGAACCTCTGCCAAAAACCAGTTTTCCCGGAAAGTGTATGGTTAATTCCTGCGTCATTCGTTCCAGGTTGCTACTCTTTCGTATTCTCTTTTGCGACGGGTGCGGCATACCCCTCCAGCGCGGGCCAGACGCCATTTTCAATCGGTATTGCTTTCATTTTGGCCGGATCGATCACCGCGTGTTTGATTTTCTGCCGACGCCAGGTGTAAATGACATGGAGCAGGCCGTCGCTCGTCTGAATCACCGACGGATACGAATACTGGCTGATGGGTGAATCTTCCAGAATCACGACGGCCGACCAGCTTTTGCCGTCTTTCGAAACCGCCAAATTCAATGGCGTGCGGGGGCCTTTGGCCAGATCGCCGGGTGGCAGGACGTGGTTATACACCAACACCTGCCGACCGTCTTTCAGCGTGACGGCGTCGGTGCCCGAGTTGTTGTTGGGCAGGGCCGTTTTGGCCAAAGGTGACCAGGTTTCGCCGTTATCGGTCGACCAGGATTCCACCAGAGCGCGGTCTTTGCTACGC
Organism: Larkinella punicea; assembly: GCF_003334855.1. Taxonomy (GTDB): domain Bacteria; phylum Bacteroidota; class Bacteroidia; order Cytophagales; family Spirosomataceae; genus Larkinella; species Larkinella punicea. The sequence continues at coordinate 141,486 of NZ_QOWE01000006.1, read as the reverse complement.
GCCAGAATCTGAAGTTTACCATTGCCGTAGACCAGGATGCTGGGCTGGATCGCGTTCAGGGTTCTGCCATCGCTGATCGGCCCGACTTTGCGCCAGGTTTTGCCAAAATCCGGGGTGACTTCGAAGTGCAGTTTCCAGCCGTCGCCTTCGGTGCTGGTCGGGCAAAACAGGTTGCCGTTGGCGAGCAAAACCGGCTTGTTTTTGACCGGACCAATAAAACCGTCGGGCAGCGGTTTTGCAGTTGACCACGTACGGCCACCGTCGGATGAGGTTTTCAGCCAGCCTTTCCACCTGGACGGGCTGGGACCGATTTTGTAGAACAGCAGCAGATCGCCTTTCGGAATCTGGTACAAAACCGGGTTCCAACAGGCATACCGGAGCGAGTCGTTCAGGATGCCGTTGGCCACGTTCTGCGGAGCCAGCCACTTGCCTTTTTCCTGCCGACTCACCCAGATGCACACATCCGGGTTCCGCTCTTTGGTGCCGCCAAACCAGGCCGACACCAAACCGGTCGGCGTTTCGGCAATGGTGGCCGCGTGGCTTTCCGGGAAAGGCGGTTTTTCAACCACAAATTCATCGACCAGCAAACCCGACTGCCATTTGGCTACTTGCGCATCCGCCGGACTGAACAAGGTCAGAGTGGCCAGCAGGATGGGATATAAGCTCTTTTTGATCATTTTAAAATTACGTCTATTTGCCCCTAAATCCCCTAAAGGGGACTTGGACGCAGCAACATCCAGATTCAGAAAGTCCCCTTTAGGGGAACGGGGCAAATATTAGGGGCAATAATCGGATGTTTTACAGCAAATCCCGACCAGCATTACACCAGCCGTTTACTTCTTCCCGGCGGCTTTTTGGGCTTTCAGCACGGCGGTATAGTTGTTGTACATTTCCCGCCAGTTTCGGCCGTTGGCATTGAGATACTGCTCGGACTTGGTTTTGTAGATCTCGAAAATGGCCGAGATTTCCTTCATGCTTTTGTAATCCACGGCCTGTTCGCGGGCCTGTTCCATGAATCCCAGCAGCGTTGCCTCTTCCTTTTCGGTGATGTTCGGCACGATGGCCCGGTATCCTTTCATCGTAAAGGCCACTTTTCCAATCGTGTATTTATCCAGAATAGCCGCTACCTGATTCTTGTCCAGGTCCTTTTGCAAACCGCTCATCAGGTTCTGGTGAACCGTTGCGGGCATGGCCGAATCCGCGATAAGCTGGCGGTCGAGTTCGGTCAGCGGATTTCCGGTTACCGGATTGATGCCCGCCGGAACCGTGCTGAACGGATGCTCATTGTGCCAGTCGCGGACGGCTTTTAAATGAGTTGCCACGACCTTGGTCAGCCGGTTTTCTTTTTCCGCATCGTTCAGGTTCAGGGACGCAACCCAGTCAGTAGCTTTCTTTTCCTGCTCAGCGTCGGCTTTCGCCTTTGCTTCGGCCACGGAAACCGCTGGTTTGGCGGGTTGTTCCTGGCAGAACGCTTGGACTGTAGCGGTAATAGCAACGGCCAGAAAAAAGCGTTTTAGCATTTTATTCATTTTGTTTTTTGGTTAATTCCAGGCAGTAGAAACTGTTGAAACGGTATTTTCCGGTCATTCACTCCGGCTTTGCAATACACTCGTTTTAAAGGTTTTGAGTATAAAAACAGCTTCCGGGTCCAGCTCGCCCGCTTTGGGTACATCGAAATTCTGATCGGTCGGCGTGTCGGCATCCGGGAAACGACGCACCCCGCCGGTTCGGAAAACGACCCGCTGAAACGAAGCGACCGGCGCAAAAAACAGGCGGATTCCTTTCGGCTGACCGTTGACAAAGGCCACGAACATCCGCTTGTCGCGGTCCAGTTCGATGCGCACCGCCACCGGTTTTCCGGCTTCGTATTTCTGAATCTGCGAATCGCGGTAGCCGACTTTGGCTTTGAAAAAACCGTCGGCATCGAACAGCAAACGGACGGCGGCATTCCCCTTCCCATCCTGAAATTCAATCTGCAAACTGCCTTGATCAGCCTGTTGCGGAACAATCGTAAACTCGACCGCCAGCTTCTTCGATTCAGGAATCACGCGCTCGGCTTTGGCATAATCGAAAGGATCTTTATCCCGCAACACCAGCGCTTTACTTCCGTCCACGGATTCTATTTTAGCCGAAGCGAAAACCGGGCTGTAGATATTCCAGAATTTCAGTTCGTCACCGGCCGGCAATTGGGCGAAGATTTCATTGGGGTGCGTTGTCACCTGGTCGGTGATTGGCACCGGTATTTTCGATACCCAGATGTCTTCCTTGTTCATGCTGTAGGTCACCCACAGATGGCCGTCGGGCGGGGTGCCATTGCCTTCCTCGATGCCCCGAACGTACTGCGGCCCGTACGACTTGTAGGCTCCGCCGTAACGCATGGTCGATATTTCGCCGTTCACCAGCAGCAGATTGGTGTAGTTCAGCCCGTCTTTACTGGTCGAAACCGCCAGCGGCCAGCGAAATTCCGAGGGATTGTAGACCGTCGCGTATTGCCCATCCGTCGTTTTCTGCCCCCAGATTTTGGCGTTGCTGTTCACAAAACCGGGTGCCCGCAGCGGGTTATACAACCAGGTTTGCCCCTCGTCCGGGCTGATGGTGGTCAGGGCGTGTTTCCACAATCCCACGACGCGCTTGTCCGGCAAATGGTAATAACTGAAGGCTTTCACTTCTTTTTTGAGCGTAACCAACGGGTCATTGCGGTCGGCTTCTTCAACCCATTGCTGCATCATCAGCGTGTTGGCCAGCAGCTCGTTACAGGCTTCCACAAAGCCTTTGTCTTTCGAGCTGGTATAGAACGGATACCCTGACTTGGTTTGGTCCCAGGATGCATTATTCCGGATGAAATAAATCGGGCCAAATTTTCCATCGGCGTAGATTTCCCGAACCACGCGACCAATACCGTTGCCATCGTTCGGATCGTCTTTCGGCCCCATCACAATGCCGTAAAAAGCCAGGGTCAGCAGCCGTTTGTTTTTCGCCACGAAGAAGCCCATGCGCTGGTGCATCACCGCGTACAAGTCTTTCGCCACCTCGGGGCGACCCGGTTTTCTCCAGCCATCCGGCAGTTTATACGGCGGAAAAAGAACCGTGGGTTTCGTCCAGTTGGAACCGTCTTTCGAGGTCAGCAGCAGCGTTTGGCCCGGCGGTTCGTGTTCGCCCACCGGATTGCTGAGGTATTGCAGGTAAAACGTGTTGTTCCAATAGGCCAGCATGGGCGCGTGGTTGTACGTCCAGGGGGTGCCACCGGCCAGCTCCGGATGCTCGCGGTTGGCCCGAAACACTTGAATATTATGCACGCCCACCGCCGGACTCAACTGTCCGTGGTGGTAATCGACATTGGTAAGCGTTTGCCCCACGTAGCGCACCGTGTCCTGCGCGTGAACATGGGTGAGAAAAAGCAAAATAGCCCCCAACCATGCGATGGTCCGACCCCTAAAGGGGTCTTTAAAAAAGCCGGATTTTGTAACCCCCTTTAGGGGTCGGACCGTCGCACGGATGGGGGCTATTTTACTTTTCATAATCCCTTGCTCTTTTTAACCCAGATCACTTCCGCGCCTTCCATCATTTTACTCAGACTAACCACACTCCCACCCTTGATGCCCTCTTTTGATTTCACGATCTGACCGGTTTTCGGGTGGATGGAATGTACGGAAAAAGAACCGGCGGCTTTGGTCAGATCAAGCTGAACCGCCCCCGCCGATTCGGTATAGAGGATATAGCCGGTTTTTTCGTTGCCCATCGCCCACTGACTGGCCGGTTTCTGCGGTACGTCAACGGGTTGCATCTGAGCGACATCCGCCAGAAACTGCGGGTCGGCCACCGCTGGCAGATTCGGCATGGAGCCGCCCGCCAGCAAAACCGCCCAGGCCAGAGCATCGGCATTGTCAGCCGCGTAGGTAACGGCTTTTTCCGGAAATTTCCGGCGGTAGTCCCGCACCGCCCGGTAGACCTGTTCGAACGAACTTTTTTTCGGATGTAGCAAGCGGGCGTGTTGCCGGGGGGCCAGATTCTGACTGCCAGCGGGGGCGTAAACCGTTCCGTCGGCCTGGTAATGCCAGTACCGGATGTCCACCAGATCAATCACCGACGCCCGTTTGGCATCCGCCAGAATCGCATCCTGAACGTCTTTGGTCGTGCTCAAACCGACAACGGCTTTCTGGCCGGTTTCCTTTTCCCATTCGCTGATGGTATCGATCCAGAACTGCACAAACGACAACGGCCCGGTAAATTCGGCCCCGATGAGCTGAATGACTCCCGAATGGCCCACAAAATTGGCGAGGCATTGGCGAATATAGGCCCGGTGCAATGCCCGCCGAACGGGGTGTGAGACGTCGTAAAACTGCTCCGCCATAAAAATCCGTTTGTCTCCCGCATAAGGAGCCGGTTCCGGAAAACCGGTCTGGTTGATGTTGTTGACAGGTCGCCAGGGAAAATCGGCGTAGTGAGCGCCCGCTTCGATGATGTTGTGCTGGAAATAGTTCTCGTGAATCAGCGTCAACCCTTTCTGATCGGCCAGATCGGCAAACTGCTTCAATCGGCTCCAGTACCAGTGGTTGTATTTCGTCAAATCGTATTGGCTGAGTCCGTCCCAGGCGGTTTTCCGGCCGCTGCGGGCAAACGGCAGTTCGTAGAAAGGCGGCCACACCTCGCCGTCCATCCGCCGAATGCGTTCGTGATCGTCGCGCCGGCGGTCGTACCAAAGCCCGTAATTGTGGTCGATGGCCACGGTATTTTCGGCCTTCATGGAATCCGTCATAACCGCCAGATCATCCGTCAGACCACGGCCCGTCATGCCCGGCACAAAGCGGGTGATGTGCGGTTTAGCATTCGCCAGTCCGTGGGGCCGCGCGCTGCCGTTCCACCAGGGCACTTCCTGCCGCCGACCAGCTACCAACGTACTTCCGCGAAGCAGTTTTCCCTGCTGAATCTGCATCGGCTCGGCTTTGGCAATCGCGGTTTCTTTCGGTATACCAATCGCATCGATGGACTTCACATTCGTAGCCGTCGGAATGGGTTGCCGTTGACTGGCTGCCGTGATAAAATCGTACAATGTCGGAGCCGGATTCACGGCTTGTTTGGTTAGGGCTGCGGCCACTTCCACCTTTGGGCTACTGGAGGCTTCGGATTCGACCGGCAATAGAATGATTCGGGCCAAAATGCCGTCACCCAGCCGGTCTTTGAGTTGGGCGTAGTACAGACTCCGGGGCTGAATGTGCTCGTTCGACATGTCCCAAAAACCGTCTCCGGCAAACTGCGCCCAGGTGCCAAACGCCCAGTTTTGGGCCGTGGGCGGCTGGTAACAATCGACCCGCGCGGCTGTGCATTGCCAGAAAACGCTGTTGGCGGTATTCCAGCCCGCACCCTGTCCGTCCTGCCCCAGATTGGCAAACCGCAAGGCATTGCCATCAATATTGACGAGGTCGAATAACACACCCGATGACCAGCTATCGACGCTGCCGCTAAAACTGAACGGCAAATGCGACTCACATTGCACAAACGCATTCGGCCCGGCACTGCAATAGCCGACGGCAAAATCATGGTAGCCGTGTTCGGCATAAAGCCGCTGGCACAGAACCTGTTGCCCCCTAACCAGGAACGTATTGCGCCGTTCGCCCCCGATTTCCGAAACCGGTTCCAGCGACTGGCAATCTTCCACCGTAATGCGTTTGGCGGTTTCCTGAACGAAGACGGCGGAACCGGCAAAATGCCGAAAAACCACCTGCCGCACCCAGGCATCCTGTACATTTTCGAGAACAATCGCCATCCAGCGGTGGTCCTCGTCTTTCAGATTCGCTTTGTCGTAAGCAGAGATGAATTGCAGGTTTTCGACACCCGAGTGCGCAATCCGTCCGGGCCAGGTGTAGCGGGTGATCGTTCCTCCGCCAAACGCCGAATCCAGCGCGGTGGTCAGGGGCGCATCGAGGGTGATTTCGGAACCGTTGACTGCCGTAATCTGCCGGTCCCAAAACAGATCGCGTTGGCCGGGTTTCCAGCCCAGCGACGTAATTCCACCCCCGAAATGGTCCGTTCCGAGTTGCTGAATCCACGCTTTGGTGGACGGCCGTCGAATCTGCACAAAGTCGCCGACCTTAAAAACCGCCGGTTTTTCAACGTTCATTTTCTGTGCGTTGACCGGTACGTAGCGGTCCGTAACAGGCACGGCTTCGGCGGTTTTGCGATCGTTTTTCCCGGAAATCGTCAGCAGGTTATCGCGACTGAAACCCGTTCCCAAAATCGTCGTTCCACCGGTTCCCATGCCGCTGCCGCGCAGCACAACGCCCGAAGCGGTTATTTTCAAATGGCCCGACACTTCATGAACGCCTTTATCAAGCAAAACCGCCCCGCGAAAACCGTTCGCATTGATCGGCAATGTGCTTACATAATCAATGGCAGCCTGGATTCGCCGGGTAGCATCGCCTTTTCGGAAAGGTACGGCGACTTTTGTTTCAACGTTTGGAATAGCCTGTTCGCCAGCCTGATACCCACAATACGAGAAATCAGGAAGGCGGTTGCCGCGTTTGTCAGCCTCGTAAACCAACCGCCCTTGTGGTCCCGGTGCAACCGGCTGTTTTTTGACCGGTTTCGAACCCTGCGCCCACACCGCCCCGATTCGCCCAAAGGCGAAGAGAAGGGAAAGAAGAGCGATGAAAAGGCTGGGTTTATACACGGTATTGGAATTTTGCCCCCAACCCCCTAAAGGGGGCTATATAAATCCGGATTCTCAAAGCCCCCTTTAGGGGGTTGGGGGCATTCTTTACGTTCTTGGCCGTACCTGCTGCACCGGAACGACGCTATTCAAATAGTCTTCGATGCTCGTATAACCGTCCTTGTTTTTGTCCAGGCTGGCATCCGACGCGTCTTTCGGGTTCAGGCCGTTTTTGGTTTCCCATTCGTCCGGCATACCGTCTTTATCCGAATCAAGGTACGGTTTTCCGGTGTATTCGGGATAGCCGCCTACCTGACTAATGTCGGTAATGATGCCATTTTTATAGGAATCGATGGGCAGACGACGGTGTTTGAACTGCGTTTCGGGAAGTTTCACGCCTTCTTTGTACGTAATTTTCCCGGTTCTGACCTGTTCCACCACCCGAACATCGACGGGGTCGCGTTTGGGCAAGGTTGCTCCGGCGTTGGCCAGCACGTAGTCGTAGGCTTTCGCCGTCGGCAAAATGGTGATTTCCGGCATGGGAAGCGGTTTGTCCCATTTCATACTGGCGGTGTATTTTCCGGCATTCGCCAGGTCTTCCACCTGAACCCCGCCGTCCCAGTTGTCTTTCGTGACTTTGTCGTTTCCTTCCACAATATTTCCGTTGACATACGCCCGGCCAAAGGTCAGATAACCCAGTTTGCTCCGCCCCGCTTCGGGTTTCAAAATCCGGTGGGCGATGGGCGAATCCTTCGGCGTTTGCGGGCCGGGTTTGTAGTAGTTGTTGATCATGTTGTACATCGCGCGGTAGTCGCCCCCGTCGGTGGAACGATGCACCCAGTTGAAGATCACGTTGTTGGCAAAGTTGAAGATTCCATACCAGCCAATCGACGGATTCCGGCCCGCATTATCGGCCCAGAGGTTGCGCATGAACGTACAATTTTCGCCCCCGAGCGTGCTGCCAAACGAGTGGTTCCAGGTGTCGAGGGCTTCGGAGAAAATCGAGTTCTGAATGGTGATGTTGACCGTCGGCAGCTTGTCTTCTGCCGCTTTTCCGGTGCTGTCGTTGTACATATGGCGGTACATCGACATGTTTTCGTCCAGCCCCCAACTGGCCGAAACGTGGTCGATCATGATGTTTCCGATCGGGTTGCCGCCAATGGAATCGTCGCGACGCCCCACGTAGGTTTCGCCCCGGCGGAAGCGCATGTACCGAATGACGACATCGTGCGTGTTGATCCAGACCGATTCACCGGCCACGCAAATCCCGTCGCCCGGAGCCGTCTGTCCCGCAATCGTAATATACGGCGCTCTGATAATCAGGGGTGTTTTCAGTTTAATAATCCCGGCAACGTTAAAAACGATGGTTCGCGCTCCCCCCTGCTCGCAGGCTTCCCGCAGCGTGCCGGGGCCCTGGTCATCCAGGCTGGTCACCACGTACACCTTGCCGCCCCGTCCGCCAAACGTGAAAGCTCCTCCGCCCTCGGCACCCGGAAAAGCCGGGATACTGGCCTGGGGCAAATCGACGGGTCGGGCCGCCCAGGGAATATACGGTTTTCCCTCTTTGGCCTCTTTCTCAATAATCGGCAGGGCTTTCTGCCAGGCAATATTGGATTGCCGGTTGGCTTCCTTAAGCAATTCGTCACTTTGCTTTTGAACATCCGCCGGAATGGTGGGATATTGGGCAAATACCAGTGACTGTCTGAAAAACAGCGCACCTAAAACAATTACCGGAATCAGTCGTTTTTTCATGGAAAAGGGTTTCTTTCAGGTCGTTATCGTATTCAAATACAGAACATTGACTGTAATTTGACTACGCTATGACTAAATTCTATACCTATTCCCAAAATAAGGCTAAAAAAACCAGCCATCCCTATATCATTTTCTCGGCAATGTATAGGATATTATCATCCCCAAAAAAGACCAAACGACGCTTTGCAAGACCGCCGTTTAATCAGAACAGAAAACTTCGCATCCGTGGTCGAACCGTTTGAAAACCGTCCGGGAGCCTGCGGTTTTTCTTACAGGAGTTTATCCGGCGTAATCGGCAGTTCCCGGATGCGTTTGCCGGTGGCGTTGAAAACCGCATTGGCCACGGCCGCAGCCACGCCAACAATACCGACCTCGCCAATTCCCTTCACGCCCAGTGCATTGGAAACCCGGTCGTCTTCCCGAATAAAAATCGCTTCCATCGCCCCAATGTCCAGATTAGCCGGAACGTGATAATCCCCGAACGAGCGGGTGACAAAATTCCCCCAGCGCGGATCAACCACCGACTCTTCGGTTAGCGCCATCCCGATGCCCCAAACATTACCGCCAATGATCTGGGAGCGGGCGGTTTTGGGGTTCAGGATTTTACCGGCACCGGTTACGGCCAGAAACCGCGTCACCCGCACCATGCCGGTCGCAATGTCGACCCGCACTTCGGCAAAATTGGCATTGAAGCTGTGGGAAGAATATTGATCGGCATTGGCGGGCGGTTTGGCATCGACCCGGGTCTGATAATCAGCTACGTTTTCGGACACCATCAATTGCGCAGCCGTTGGGCGGACAAAAAACTGTTTGCCGGATTTGGCAATCAGTTCATCCGTTAGTTTTACGCAGACATCATGCACGGCATTGGCATAACTCGACGCGCCCACCGAACCCACCGAACCGGCGGCTGGCGGCAAATCCGAGTCGCCCAGCTTTACGGTAATTTGATTCAGCGGCAAACCCAGCGCATCGGCCGCCGTTTGGGCCAGAATCGTGTGCGTTCCCGTGCCCAGATCCGCAGCCGCCAGTTCAACGCGGGCCGTGATGGCATTGCCCTTGCGGTTTAGCGATACCCGCGCCGAACTCGGCCGTTGGTGGGCCGGGTAGGTGCCACAGGCGACGCCGTGTCCCATCAGGAAATTGCCCTGCTGGTTCTGGCGGGGTTCGGCCTTGCGTTTTTCCCAACCAAAAGCTTTGGCTCCTTCCTGCAAACACTGCACTGTCGTGCGCGACGACCAGGGCTTGCCATTGGACGGATCGCGCGTCGGCTCGTTTTTGAGCCGCAATTCAATGGGGTCCATTTTGAGCTGATACGCCAGTTCGTCCACCGCCGACTCCAGCGCAAAACTCCCCGTGGATTTCCCCGGACCGCGCGTATAGGTCGGCAGAATCAGATTCATCGGAACCACCCGGTAGGTAATCAACGAGTTGGGAACCTCATACATAATTTTCGAGCAGTCGCCACACGGTTCCACAAACTCGTTTTCGATGGCGCAATGGGTGGTGGTTTCGTGGGCGAGTGCCGTCAGCTTACCGTCTTTGGTGGCGGCCAGACTCACTTTCTGGTGGTTTTGTTGCCGCAAGCCCACCGAGTTCACCATTTGCTGGCGGGTCAGCGCGAGTTTGACGGGGCGGTTCACCACTTTGGCCGCCACCGCCGTCAGCACCAGATTCGCCCATTGACCACCCTTCGATCCAAATCCACCACCGATGTACGGCGAAACGATCCGGACATTTTCCGTTTTAATATTAAGCGTGGCCGCAGCCGCATTTTGGGCACCGTTTACGATTTGCGAACTGTTATACAGAATCACCTTCTCACCCTGCCATTCGGCAATGGTGGAATGGGGTTCCAGCGGGTGGTGGTGTTCGATCGGCGTTCCATAGACCGCTTCCACTTTGAATTCCGCGTTCTGCAAAGCCGCTTTGGCATCGCCCCGTTTTGCGTCGGCCTTCTCTTTGTCCTCCGGTAATACGGCTTCTTTTGAAAGCTTCTCAAAATCAACCTTTGCTTCGCTTTTGTCGTACTCCACCTTCACCAGGCGGGCCGCGTGCCGGGCCTGTTCGTAGGTTTCCGCCACCACCAGTCCAATGTGCTGTCCATGAAACTCAATTTTTGGGCTTTGCAGTAACGCTCCGCCCCGAATACCGCCATCGGTTTTGAGCTTTGGCGCATTCTTATGGGTAATCACCGCCAGCACACCGGGCGATTTTTCCGCCGGACCGGTGTCGATCGAGCGAATTGTTCCGGCGGCAATGGTGCTTTTAAAAAGGACAGCGTAGGCGATGTTCTTCACCGGGTAATCGGTCGCATACGCGGCTTTTCCCGTCACTTTCAAAATCCCGTCGATGCGACTGACCGGCGTACCGGTCACTTTGTTTTTTTCCTGCATGAAATTGATTCAGTATACGATCAGGACCGGTTTCCGGTGAAGGCCACTTGCAACGCCCGGACGATGCTTCGTTTTCCAAGTTCAACCTTAAACGCATTGTGTTCCAGCGGTTTGGCATCCGCCATTTCGGCTTCGGCGGCCCGTTTAAAATTCACTTCGGTGGCTTCCTGACCCACCAGGAGTTGTTCGGCTTTCAACGCCCGCCAGGGTTTGTGAGCCACCCCGCCCAACGCAATCCGGGCCTGCACGATCCGGTTGCCGTCCAGTTCCAGCGCGGCTGCCACCGAAATTAGGGCAAAAGCATACGAAGACCGGTCCCGGACTTTCAGGTAATAAGACTTTTCGGCAAAGCGGTTTTTGGGCAGTTCAATGGCCGTGATCAGTTCGCCCGGCCGGAGGTTCGTGTCGATTTCGGGCCGGTCTTCCGGTAGGCGGTGAAAATCCGCCAACGCAATGATCCGCTCCGGTCCGCTGGCACTCCGGACTTTGACGACAGCATCGAGCGCGGCCAGCGCAACGGCCATGTCCGACGGATGAACGGCAACGCATTTTTCGGACCAGCCGAAGATGGCGTGCATCCGGTTGATGCCTTCGCGGGCACCACAGCCCGGCTGTTCGCCCGGCTCGCGTTTGTTGCAGGGCATGGCCACATCGTAGAAATACGGACAGCGGGTTCGTTGCAGGAGGTTACCGCCGTTGGTGGCCATGTTCCGAATCTGCCCGGATGCCCCCGCCAGAATGGCCTGAGCGAGCAGCGGGTAATTTTGGCGAATCAGCGGATGATTGGCCGCGTTGGTGTTTTTTCCCAGCGCTCCGATGGAAATACCGCCTTTATTCGCGCCCTCGGTGAGCGGTTTGATCTGGATGAGGCTGAGCCGGGTAATGTCAATCAGCTCTTCGGGCCGCTCCACATCCTCCTTCATCAGATCCAGCAGGTTGGTGCCGCCCGCCAGAAACCGGGCGTTGGGTTTTCCGGCCACACTTTTGGTTGCCGAAGAAATATCAGAAACAGTCGTAAATTTAAAAGGTCTCATGGGTACGGGGTTTGTCCAATTAGCCGATCAACTGCCAGGTTTGTTCCACCGGTTTTCCGCTGTGTACTTCCTGAATTGCAGCCACAATGTTGGGGTACGCTCCGCAACGGCACAGATTCCCCGACATCCGCTCCCGGATTTCTTCGTTGGAAAGCTGGACCGGCCCCGGTTTCGAACGAATCGATTCCGTGACATAACTGGCCTCTCCCTTTTTGGCTTCATCGAGCAGGGCCACCGCCGAGCAAATTTGCCCCGGCGTACAGAAACCGCACTGAAAACCGTCGTGTTTGAGAAAAGCAGTCTGCATCGGGTGGAGACGATCCGGCGCTCCCGCGGTTCCGTTGGCCAGTCCTTCGATGGTTTGCACCGACCGGCCTTCGCAGGTTGCGGCCAGGGTCAGGCAGGCCAACACCCGGCGTCCGTCCACGATCACCGTGCAGGCACCGCATTGGCCGTGGTCACAGCCCTTTTTAGAACCGGTAAGTTCCAGCCGTTCGCGGAGCGTATCGAGCAGCGTCATGCGGGAATCCACCGTCAGTTTTCGGGCCGTCCCGTTGACTTTGAACGACACCGCAACACCGTTTTCGATGGTTGCCGACGAAAGTTCATCCGGCAGTGGCCCGCTCGGAGATCGGGTAAAAACCTGCTCGGCAGCGGCTGACTGCCAGGCCAGAATGCCGCCACCAGCCAGCCCCATCAGTTTCAAAAAATGACGCCGGTTGACGCCGGTATCGAGGATTTCGTCCAGATCTTCCGGCATCAGATCTTCGAACAGTTTCTTTTCGTCCTCGGTCAGATCCGGGGCGTTGTGGTCTTCCATCATGCAACGTTCTGGAAACAAAGATTCCCTATACACTCCTAACCCGGAAAACGGTTGAAAGTTTATAGGGAATCCGGGAAAACATTGAACGTTCCGAACCAGCCGGGCAGGAGCGGTTTATGCCAGAAATCCGACCAGATTTTCCACCATCACCGGCGACCCGATGTAGAGCGGGGTACGCTGGTGAAAACTATCCGGTTTAATATCGAGAATGGATTGCTGTCCGGTGGTGGCGACGCAACCGGTCATTTCGGCCAGAAAAGCCAGTGGAAAGGCTTCGTACAACAGCCGGAGTTTGCCAAACGTTCCGAACCAGCCGGGCAGGAGCGGTTTATGCCAGAAATCCGACCAGATTTTCCACCATCACCGGCGACCCGATGTAGAGCGGGGTACGCTGGTGAAAACTATCCGGTTTAATATCGAGAATGGATTGCTGTCCGGTGGTGGCGACGCAACCGGTCATTTCGGCCAGAAAAGCCAGTGGAAAGGCTTCGTACAACAGCCGGAGTTTGCCATCGGGGTTCTTTTTGGTCGGCGGGTAGAGGTAAATACCACCTTTGAGGAGATTCCGGTGGAAATCGGCCACGAGCGAACCGATGTAGCGGGCGGTGTATTTTTTCCGGCGGCACGCGCTCAGGTAGGCTTGCACACCCGGTTCATAGTCGTCCAGATTGCCGTCGTTGCAGGAATAAATCTGTCCATCGGCCGGGCATTGAATATCGGGATGCGACAAAATGAATTCGCCCAGCGACGCGTCGTAGGTGAATCCGTTGGCGTTATGTCCGGTGCTGTAGACCAGAATTGTTGAAGAACCGTAGAGAATGTAGCCGGCCGCCACCTGCCGGCGACCGCCCTGCAAAAAATCCGCCATCGTGGGCTGCGTGCCGATGGGCGTTACGCGCCGGTAAATGGAAAAGATGGTGCCGATGGACACGTTGACGTCGATGTTGGAGGAGCCGTCGAGGGGGTCCATGGCCACGACGTATTTGGCGTGGTTGTTCCCGGTATAAATAATCTCTTCTTCTTCCTCCGAAATGATCGCGCAGGCTTCACCCCCGTTTTTCAGCGCGCGGCTGAACCGGATGTTGGCAATCATGTCGAGTTTCTGCTGACTTTCGCCCTGTACGTTCTGAATGCCCATGCCGCCGGTGAGGTCGATCAAACCTGCCCGGTTGACTTCACGATGGATGATTTTACCGGCCAGTGCAATGTCGCGTAACAATTGCGAGAGTTCACCGGTTGCGTACGGGAAAGCCGTTTGCCGGTGCATGATGTACCGATCCAGGGTTACGCCAACGGGCAACGCCAACGGGTGCGAGGCCGTTATTTCCATCTGCTGAACATTCATAATCGTCGAGAATCGTTATAGGTGAATAGATTGTTTACAGAGAAAATCGGTTGTTGGCCGACGTAGCCCGCGCAAAACAAAAATTAGCTTTTTCGCAGAATGGAAGCAACCGGGGAAATAGCCTGAACGGTTCGGTTATTACGATAAGATTAGGCAGGATGTTTTTTATTTTAAAATTTTACCGCATATTTATTCACGCAATCGTTACCGGGAACGTTGCCAGAAATTAAATTCTTCGGAGAAGGGCTGGGTTATTTTTTGAATTTTACCAATAATGCACCTTGGACACCATAACCATCAAAGATATTGCCCGCGCCTTAAATCTCTCGACCTCGACGGTATCCCGGGCGTTGCGGGACAGCTATGAAATCAACACCGAAACCAAGCGGCTGGTTGTCGAATACGCCGAACGGCTTCAGTACCGACCCAATCCGATTGCGCTGAGCCTGAAAGAAAACCGCAGCCGGGTCATCGGTGTGGTGGTTCCCCAGATTGCCAATCTCTTTTTCTCGCAGGTCATCAATGGCATCGAAGCCGTCGCCTACAACCGGGGTTATCACGTTAGCATTTTTCAAAGTCACGAATCCTACGAACGGGAACTGGCCACGGTGCAGCAGGTGGTGGCCCGGAAGGCCGACGGCCTGCTCATCTCGCTCTCGAGCAACACCTGCAACGTCGCCTATCTGCGTCAGCTTCAGGAGAAAAAACTACCAATTGTGTTGTTCGACCGCGTGTCGAAAGACCTGGAGGTGCCGAGCGTAACGGCGGATAATTTTGCGGGAGCCTTTGCCGCCACGGAACATTTGATCCAGACGGGACGCCGGCGGATTGCGCACGTCGCCATTCCGGCCACGATCTCCATTGCCCAGGAACGGCTGGCGGGTTACCGGGCAGCATTGGAACAGTACGGCATTCCGTATGAAGAGAAGTTGGTGCGACACGCCGGTTTCGGCCCGAACGAGGTGGACCCTATTGTCGATGATCTGCTCCAACAAAAACCAGACGCGTTTTTTGCGGCCAGTGACCGGCTGGCCATCGGTTGTCTGACGGCACTGAAGAAACGAAACATTCTGATTCCAAGACAAATAGCCCTGATCGGTTTTACCAACATCACCGTAGCCGATTTGCTGGACCCACCGATGACGACCGTCGAGCAACCGGCCCTGGAAATTGGTCAGGTGGCCGCCGGGCGACTGATCGATCTGATTGAAGGAAAACAAAATGCGGTCACGACCGACTCCTTGAAAATCCCCACCCGGCTGGTGATCCGGGCATCAACAAAAGCGGGGGCTTGAGCCATTTCGCCCCGTTCCCCTAAAGGGGACTTTTTGAATCCGGATTAAGCTACGTCCAATGTCCCCTTTAGGGGAACGGGGCAAACAAATCAATTATTCCCCGGACGGCCACCGCCGGGGAACCGCCCCCCTCCTCCGCCACCATTCCGCCAGTTCTGGCCGTCGGGCCGGTCGGTGCCGCGCGCCGGAGAGGCTGAAGCTTTAAACTGGCGCAGGTTGTAGGTGAACGTCAGCATAAAATACCGTTGCAGCACCTGCGCCCGGCTGTTTTCCACGTACGTATCGGTTTGGGTCACATTCAGGCTGTTGTTCTGCTTCAGCAAGTCAAAAACCGACAACCGGAGTTCGCCCCGCTGGTCTTTCAGGAATTTCTTGCCAACGGCCGCATTCCAGAGCGTATACTGCTGGTTGACACTGCCGTTGAAACCGGTATACTTCTGGTTCGAAATGTCGGACTGCAACACCAGACCCGGCCCGAATATCCAGTTGATGCGGCCACTCAGCACCTGAAAATAATACTTGTTGTTGTTCTGTTCCTGAAGCGAATATTTCACATCGTTGAAGTTACCCGAATACGAAAACGAAAAGTCCAGCTTCTGGCTGATGTTGCTGCTCAGGCTGACGCCCTGCGACCAGGTGGTTGTGTTGGCGTTGTTGATCTGGTTGTTGATCAGACTCGGCGACGTTCCGTAGCTGTTTCCGGCGTTGATGCTGATGTTACTCTTGATGAATTTGAGCGGGGTGCTGTAGGTAACAAACGTGCGGAGGTTCCACAAACCGCTCAGGTTGACCGGGCGGGTCAACTGAACGCCCTGCCCCAGCGTCGTGCCGTCGGGCAGGGTGGCGGTTCCGTTGCTGATGACGGTAGACGTTCCGATGTAGTCATTGGTCGAACCCATGTTGACAAACACAAACAGGCTGCGGCCTTTGACCGGTTTGGTGAGTTGATACCGAACCGACACGTTGTGGCTATACGACTGCTTCAAATCCGGATTTCCGGTGGTCAGAAACAGCGGATTGGAGTTATCGAGCACATTCTGGAGCTGCGTGACCCCCGGTGCCTGTGTATTGGTGCGGTAAAATAACCGAACGCGGCTGTCGGTCGACAGTTTCAGATCCAGCATCGCCGATGGCAGCAGGTTGTTGAAATGCGCCTGAACGTCGTTGTTGATCGGGAATGTCTGGTCGCTGAGCAGATCCGCCCGCTGGTAGTTCAGGTTGACGTTCAGCCCCATTTTCGGTGACCGGTAATTGTAGCCCACGCCCGCCTGGTTGGTAAAATAATCATTCTGAAACGTGTTCGACAACAGCGAATCCAGTTGATCGTAGCGCTGCGTGGCCGGATTGTAGCGGTTCGTCCGCCGGGTCGCGTCGCTATAGCGGTAGGTCGTCGTATAATTGATTTGCAACTGACTCAGCTTGCTCAGCGGTTCCGTAAAAGCCGCATTGAGCGAATACTGGTAGCTCGGCGTATTGGTATTGGTTTCCTGCTGAATGCGCTGATCCGGCGTTGCTCCCGTAAAATATTCATTCAGCGACAACTGCGAATTGTCCCGGTCCTGCGTGCTGATCTGGGTGCCAAAATTCAGGGAGAGCGACCGTCCGCGTTTGGCAAACCGGTGCCGGAACAGAATGTTGTTGCTGAAGTTGAAAGCCTTGGTTCGGCTGATGTTGTCGGTATTGCTCCGGTTCAGCAGCAGGCTGTCGGGTGGCAAAACCGGGTTGAAGTTGTTGCCCAGCGTCTGGTTTTGGGAGGTGCTGTCGCCAGCCAGGTACGTAATCCCTTGCGTGCTGCTCGAAGAACTGTTGTTTTGCCACCGCAGCCGGGGCGTAATCAACAGCGAGTTGTTGGAATTGATCGTGTATTCGAGCCGAAAATCCAGCCGGTGGTTGTAGTTTTCGCTGCGGGTGTTGCTATTTTCCAGGTAATTCTGGCTGGCATTTTCGGTCAGCGTATACCGGCGAAAAACCGTCTGGGAATTGGCGTTGTTGCTGTTGTTGAAAAAATAGCTCCCCCGAATGGTAACGTGCTTGCCCCAGTCGTCGGAAAAGTTGAGCCCGATGGAGTTCGTTTTGTTGATCCCGCTCTGCTGACCCACCAGGAAGCTGTCGTTGCCACCTCCTCCACCACCGCGGTTGCCACCCCCGCCCCGGTTTCCACCCCGGCCACCGCCACCACCACCTCCGCCACTGTTGCTGCTGGCGACGCCGGTTAAATCCTGCGAGGAGAAGTTTTGCTGGTTGATGTTGTTGCTCAGCCCAACGATCGAAAACCGCCGGGCGCCGTTGAAGAAATTGACATTTCCCCCCGCCGAATACGTATCGTCCGTTCCATAACCGGCATAAATCCGGCCAAAGACGCCGTTTTGCCGGTCGCCCCGCGTCACGATGTTGATGGTTTTTGAGGTTTGCCCGTCATTAAAACCGGTAAACTGCGACTGGTCGCTCATGCGGTCGAAAATCTCGATTTTATCGACCACTTCGGCGGGTAGGTTGCGGAGGGCAATGCTCGGATCGTCGCCAAAAAAGATTTTCCCATCCACCAGCACCTGCTGCACATCCTCGCCCTGGGCTTTCACGGTTCCGTTTTCCACCGTAATCCCCGGCATCTTCTTGATCAAGTCTTCGGTGGTCGCATCACGGGTGACTTTAAACGCTTCGGCATTCAACTGGAGCGTATCGCCTTTCTGCTGGGCGGGCGGTATTTGCCCCTTGATCACGACTTCCTTGAGCGTTTTGGCGTCTTCGGTCAGCGTGATGGTGCCCAGATTCTGGACCGATTCGGTAATTGTGATCACTTTATCATAATCCGTAAAACCCAGGTAGGTGGCTTTCAGCCGGTAGGCTGCCGGATTGAGGTTCATGAAGGTAAAGACGCCACTTGTATCAGTAACGGTGTATTGAACCTGGGTCGTATCCTGCTGCGACGTCAGAATAATGGGTACCCCGATCAGAACGCCGTTGTTGACATCGGCAAATTTTCCGGTCAACTGGTTGGTTTGGGCGAACAGCGATGTTCCCGAAATCAGCAACAAAGCCAAAACCGGAAGCAAACGAAAAAAACGTAGAAAATTTACCTTCATGGTGCAAGTGCGTAAGTGCGGATTTTCACAGATTTGTCACCGCACGGGAATCCCGGGACGGTGACAAATACTGCGAACGACTGAACTGAAAATTTGATGAAGTGTAATCCCGAGACCGGATTACCACAACGACACGTTGTTCTGACTATTTGTTTGAAATTTACCGGTTTCCACCCCGACGACCGCGCATGGCCCGTTCTTCCTTGAACGTTCCCTTGGCGTCGAAGACCACAATTTTCCGGGTGGTATCGGCCGCCACGACCACATTATAGTTGTCTTCTTTGTCTTTCATGATCCGCCGAACCGTCATGCCAGGGTATTTATCTTTCACATACGCCATCACTGGTGCGGGCAGTGCGCTTTCTTCCACCTGCGTCATTCCCTGCATCTGACCGCGTCCGCCCCCCTGTCCGTTCTGCGCGTTACTTTCGAAAACCGTCATCCCGGCCAGCAGCAGGGCAATGAACATTCCTTTTTTCATGATCGATTGCTGTTTAGTTGTAGTGCTTAGATGTCAATGGCCCGGAAACCCTGCGGGCTGCGGACCAAAAAAGAATTTATTTTTCGGAACGGTCCCGGCGGCTGGAATCCGAGCGGTGTTTTCCCGACCAGCCCGATCCACTGAAAGAACCAAAACCAGGCCGTTCGGCCAGAACTTTCTGTAATTTCTGCCGCTGTTCGGGCGTACACAGGGCGCTCACCTGCTGAAAATGCCGCAAGGTCAGCACGTCCAGCCGAACGCTGTATTCTTCCAGTTGCCGGGCCTGTTGCGTCAACTGCACATCGGTCTGCGTCGAATCATTGACCTGCCGGAAAAACCGCTGGCGTTCCTGCCGCATCGAATCCAGCAGGGGCCGGATGGTTTTGAAATGGCTTTGCCGCATGGCCCGGTATTGGGTGCGTTGTTCTTCCGAAAAACCGAGGGTTTTGGAGAGATACGACCGACCGTCACCCTCCCGGTGGTGCCGCTGGGAACCCAGCCACATCCAGGTCAGCAAACCGGCGTTGAGCAGCACCAGCGCGATGATGATGCCGATCAGCATTCGAACTCGATTCCGGTCATTCATCGGCGTAAACAGTTTGGTGGTCCAGTTGATAATCCTGTACAAAAGCTTCGTAGGTTCCGGCATCGGGTTCCGGCATGGACGGGCTGGGGCGGGTTTGCCAGAGCGCCACCGACACATTGAGTGCCACCAGCATGCCGAGCGTTCCGAGGGCATAGGCCGGGCGTTGCAACCACCACGGCAGACTGCCCGCTCCTTCCAACTGGTCCAGGCGGTTTTTCAACCGGCCCTCCAGTCGGGTATAAAAGAAAGGCCGGGGCTGGGCGGGCTTTAGGTGTCCCAACTTCCGAAACCGGTCTTCCCACTGTTGATCTTCTTCGTTCGTGTTCATGCTTGTCACGGGTTATTTCTTTCTTTATAATACGGGCCCAACAGTTTCCGAAGATTCTGTTTCGCCCGGTGCAGCAGCGACTCGACCGCCGACACGCTGACCTGCATCACCTCCGCAATTTCGCGGTGGCTTTGTTCGTCGATGTAATGTAAAATGAATGCTACTTTTTGCGTATCAGCCAGTTGGTCAATGGCTTTAAACAGGGTGCGCATCTCCTCCTGCTGCTCCAGCGAAACCCCCGGATGGTGGAAATCCGGCGGATCGTGCAGCACTTCGTTGTTCAGCCCAAACAAGCTGGTCAGGACCGAAAACCGCTTTTGTGCCTTCCGTTTCCGGTGGTGCGCCAGGGCTTTGGTGGTCGTAATGCGATACAACCAGGTCGTCAGTTTGGCTTCTTCCCGAAAATTCTGAATGGTTTGGTACACTTCAATGAATACCTCCTGGGCAATATCCTCCGATTCTTCGGGATGCTGCACAATCGCCAGCGCCAGGTTGTAGACCTTGTCCTGATGCCGTTCGACCAGCATCCGAAAAGCCGACGCACGGCCTGCTTTCAGCTCAGCAATCAGTTCGGATTCCTGCAAACGGGCGGTATCGTTAAAAGTGAACACAAGGGATTAGGTACGAAAGATTGAAAAAACCTGCGGGAATGGGGTAACTTTTTTCGGCTAACCAAAAAAAGCACCACGCCGGTTTGGGATGATGCTTTAAGATTATAGAATGAAGCTCTACTCTTGGGTTATGATTACAGGACCAGCGGGCAGGGTGTCCGGATTTAAAAGAGGCTTAATTTTGGATGATAACGTAGTCAGTACCGTATACGTGTTAATTTCTGCGTGCAGTACAAATACTGTCAGAGTGTATTTCACAAAGTTCTGTTGATGTTGCAGATTCTTATCAAAAGTCAGCAGAGCATGAAATCCATCAGCAATCATCAACTTCAGTAATTCACCATTTTTGATCCCCTGCCAGCCTTTGTCACGAACCGTAAAAACGTCATGATCGGGAAAGTCCAATTTTAATCGTTTGGGCAGATTTTCGTCAAGCAACAGCCGCATAAAACTGGTTTACGTTCCGTGAAGTCAACAACCGGTTTGCCAGATCAAGAATGGCAACGGCTTGCTCTTTTGTCACGGTGGGAAAGTCGTCTAAAAATTCGTCCAATGAAACCCCTGCTTCTAAGTGATCAAAAAGCGATTCCACCGGAACCCGGGTTCCGGTGAAGACAGGTTGTCCTCCCAAAATATCGGCGTCTACGGTTATCAGTTCCTTGATGTCCATGCCCTAAAGATAATCATTTTTCACTACCCACGAATTCTTTGCCGAACCCATTTATTTCACCACTGGAAACTGGAAAATCCGCAAACTCTTGCAGCCATACGGCACCAGCGTAATTTCTTTTTTCAGTTCGGACTGGCTTCCAATTGATACATAACGCTCTGCTCGTGGAAGCCATTCAACTTACCGCCAAGATGCCCTGTCCGTTACCTGAAGCTGGGGCTATTCTTTGGCGGATGATACCTTCCTCATCAGTTCAATTTATTTTATATATTTGGTGGACATTCACACCAATTCAAAACTCCCATGAATTCACTATTAGCTGCTTTCCCAGGGTTCGGCTCCACCGAATTGTTGTTAATCCTGCTTTCCTTCGTTTTTTTGGGAGTTGTGATTGGATCAGTAGTGGACATTATATCTAACCGGAATCTGAATGATCTTGCTAAAATTATCTGGATCATCATTATCGTCTGTGCTCCAGTATTGGGCACCTTGGTTTACCTGTATTATAGTCGCAATCGTCCCTACTCGGTAAAATAGAATTCGACAAGTGCTTGCCTGATTCTAAAGCATCTCATAAACCGCTACCCGTTATAAAACTAAAAACACCTTTTCTACCCCATCAGCCCATTAAATCGACAGTTTAGCAATTGTCTTAGAACTGAAACCATTTTCCTCACTTGAATTCTGAAGCACTCTTTTGGCTTTTTTATTATCCTTTAAATAAGCATCAAAAAAAGATAATGTATAGTGGCATACGGCCCGGTAACTATCCGTTTGGTAATTGGTAGTCGGCTTGATGGAAGCGTAGAAAGACCAATAGGCCGTAAATTCCGCATGTTCTAGCTTCTTAAGCCGATATAAATGCTTGGTGGTGTTGGCTAACGAACGAAAGAAAGGGAAAGTAGACCAGTCTTCATTTTGATTGCAAAGATACAGGTAAGGCCCTGTTAATTGGGCCGGGTTGTAGCCGCTAACGGTTTTGATCAGATCATAATCCTGGTACTCGGTGCTACCATCCCAGCAGGCCAACGCTTTTACGTTCGGGTTCCGCATCTGATAAATGACAGTAGCCATACTTCCCCAACTGAATCCAAACGTACCTACTCTGGACGTATCCACAGCAGGGAGTTGGTAAGCCTGAGCCATGATGTATTCCAAGTCCCTAACCTGAGCCATAATACCCGCCGTATCTTTGGTCATTGTTTGCCCATGTTTCCCGGCTGACGCGGCTGAAATGACTACATAGCCGTGGCTGGCTAAGTACTCACAGGCCATATGGTTCTGATTGGCTGGTTTGCTCAATGAAGGTGCATAGAGGATCACCGGAAACTTTCTATGAACCGGCGCTGCGTTATAAACCGCCTTCGTCGGTGCCAGTAGAATGTCATCTACGCTCACGGTGAGATTTTTCATAAAGGTGGTGGCGTATTGGCGATATCCCCCCACTAGATTGGTACAAAACGCACGAACCTGGTTAGAATCGGTAGTGACAAACCCTTCCCGTTGCGTTTCCAGCCCAATATACGTTCTGTAAGGCATCAGATTCTCCGTTGATGCTTTCCGGGCAGGGTACCAAATATGAATAGACAATGGTCGGTACGGTATGCCCCTGTCCGGTTGATAGCTCCGGGTGCTGTCAACCTGTTGCTCAGTCCTGAATCCAACCTGATAGAATCCGTAACTCAATGGCTTTGTTTGCAGTTCAATGGGGCTATAGATTGACCAGTAGGTTAGTAGACAGAAACCGATGTATAACGCCTTTCCCATATAAAGTTCGTTTTTCAACGCAAAATAACTAATAAATTAGTTATAAAATTAACTTTATAGTTACCAATGACATAAATAGCTGGAAAAGTTGTAGAAGTCATGACTCTATACGGCTTCGGTTTTCAGGAGAAACTACCGGCAAAAACAGTAAAAACAGTTTTTACTGCCCTAATACACTCTTGCCCAAGTCTTTAGAAGTAGCTACGGCAATGACGCGCCCCTGGTCGCCAACGGCATTGTAGAAATGATAAACGACACCTTTCCATTTGATGACCCACGGTTTGTGGGCGTAAGTTTTGTCGTACGGTTCCGAGGGTGCAATCAGATCGTCCCCCTGCCAGTCGGTCCAGTTGACGAGGTCGTAGGAACACGCAAACCGCTCGAAAGCGCCCGGTTTCCAGAACGCACCGAAGTAAAACATCACGTACAGATCGCCGATTTTAGCGATCTGTGCATCACCACAGATGCCGGTTTTCCGGGTAATCAACGGCTCCTGCCCGTGGCGTTTCCAGTGCGTCATGTCGTTGGAAACCGCCATCGCAATGTTTTCAAAACCGGCTCCTCTGGCGTCCGGTTTTTCGCCTTTGGCGTTGTAATACATCACAAACGGATACCCGGTTTTCTTCGCCTTGTCCCGAATTATCAGACTCTTGTAGATGGTTTGGTTATCGTACCAGCGCACATCTTGATCCACCGCCGACAGCACCGGTTTCGACAACCGGGTGACTTCCTCCGGTTTAGACAAATCGTTTGCGCTCGCGATGCCCACCCCCAAACGGCCCGCTTCGTAGCCTTTTTCGGAGCCGCCCAAATACGACAACCAGTAACGGTTCCTGTATTTTTCGGGTTCGTAGGAACCGCCCCAGTCCGTGTCGATCAAAGCAACATAGCCGGCTTTCTGCGTGGCATCCCAGTCTTTATCGGTAAATGACATCAGTTTTCCCAGGGTGTTCCAGTGCAGCAGATCGACGCTTTTTGCCAGCCAGGTTTCGTAGCCTTTGCCATCAAAAATGATGTAGGTCATGTACCAGGTGTCGCCTTTACGAAAAATCGTGGGGCTGTCGACCATCCGGCCTTTGTCGGGTTGGGGCAGCACAATCCCGTATTTATAAGGCGTTTTCACCTCCTCAAAAACCGCCCGCATCTTTTCATCCGGGACGGTTGCCGCCGGATCTTTCGGCTGGGCAAAACCCGTTACGGCCATGACTACCAAAAAAGCACCGGCAATCCATTTTTTCATTTTAATTGACCGAAAAGGTAAAACGATCCCATTCCCCAACTTCCTGTTCGTGGACCAGTCCATGATCCCGTAGGGATCCAACAGCGCAGCGTCGGTAGGAGGAAGTCCGGTTATCTCCACATCTGCGTGCCGTCAGGTACGCGACCGTTGGATTTCTGCGATTCGTTGCATACCTGACGGCACGCGGAAGCATGATATACCCATTCGTTTTCTACCGACGCTGCGCTGTTGAATCCCTACGGGATGGTATCCTGAACTGGGGATGATTTGATTCACGGCATGGTTAATCCATATGAAAAACGCGCTCCAATGGAACCGCGACCGGCGACTGATCCGGATTGGTGTCCATTAAATCGGCCATATACGCCCACCAGCGTTTCATCACGGGCAAACCCGGCAACTGATCGGCCGTATGATTCTCCTCGCGCTTCTGCACACCGAACAGAATCCCGCTCGAACGGTCGAGGAAAATGGAATAATCCCGGATACCGGCGTCGGTCAGTGCCTGCGACAATTCCGGCCATATTTCATCGTGACGGCGTTGGTACTCAGCCTCCACGCCGGGTTTGAGTTTCATGGTAAAAGCAACTTCCTGCATTTTAATTGGGGTTAGAAAAGTCCTGGTTTTGCGTTTGCGGCCCCTGGTTGACTTGAAATTCGTTTGCGTTATGCTATTTTGCTAATCGCATTATTCCTTTGACCAACTGCACCAACACCACCGGTGCCAGACCGGCTGCAGCAATAAGCCAGAGTTCGGTGCTGGTCATGGGCTGAATGCTGAGCACCTGGTTTAAAAATGGCACGTAATAGGTCAGAACCAGAATCACCAGACACAACAGCAAGGCGTACCAAATATACCGGTTTCGCGTAATTTCGTTGACAAAAAACGAATGGCCGGACCGCAGATTGAAAACGTGCAGCAATTGCGCAAACGACAGCGCATAGAACGTCAGGTTGTTGCCTTCCTTTGCCGTCAGACCTAATTCGCGCGTGCCGAGCCAGTAGGCTCCCAGCACCGAAACCGTCATGGCCAGGGCGTAAAAAACCACCATGCGCCAGTCTCGCATATCCATAATCGGCGTTTTCGGGTCGCGGGGCGGCTGGTGCATCAGGCTCGTATTCTCGCGGCCCACCCCCAGCGCCAGAGCCGGAAAAACGTCGGTGACGATGTTGATGAACAGAATCTGCAACGGCAACAGCGGGTTGCCAACATTCAGGAATCCCGCAAACGTCACCACGAAAATCTCGCTCAGGTTACATGACAGCAGGAAGAGGACGAACTTGCGGATGTTCTCGAAAATGACGCGCCCCTGGGCAATGGCGGCCACAATGGACGCAAACGAGTCGTCTTTCAGCACCATGTCGGCGGTTTCGGCGGCCACCTGCGTGCCGCGCAATCCCATCGCAATGCCGATGTCCGACTTCTTCAGCGCGGGCGCATCGTTGACACCGTCGCCGGTCATGCCGACAATGTCGCCCTGCTGTTGATACAGATCGATCATATCCAGCTTCTGCGCCGGGCTGACCCGCGCAAACACCCGGCACGCCAGCAGCTTCTTTTTGTCGGTTTCGGTCAGTTGATCGAGCGGTTTGAGGTCTTTGCCCGTCAGGACAACTTCTTCGCCGGGTTCGATCAGATGCACTTTGGACGCAATCGTGAGGGCGGTGGCCGGGTGGTCGCCGGTCACCATGATGACCTTGATGCCGGCGGCCCGGCAGGCTTTGAGCGCGGGTGTTACCTCAGTGCGGGGTGGATCGAGAAAACCGATCAGGCCGACATACGTCAAATCACCGTCAATAAAATCGTCACCCGGTTTTTCGCGGGTTTCCCGAAACGCAAACGCCAGCGTTCGCAAACCGTCAACGGCCATTTTCTCGGAAATGTCATAATAGGCTTTTCGATCTTGTTCATTGAGCGACCGGCAACGTTCCAGCACTTCCTCTGCCGCGCCTTTCACCGCTACGAAAAAGCCGCCGTCGTGGGCGTGGAGCGTGCCCATAATCCGGGTGTCCGAGCTAAAGGCCTGTTCGGCTTTGCGCGGAAAGTTCTGGTTGATGCGGTCGGGATTGTGACCGGCGGCAATCGCAAATTTCAGCAACGAAACTTCCACCGGATCACCCACTTCCTTGGGCTTTCCCTTCACGATGTCATAATCCGCATTGTTGCACAAAACGCCCACGCGGATGAGTTGCTGGTAGGCATCGGATTCTGTAACGGCCTGATTGCCTTCCACCACTTCCAGTTTTTTGGCTTCGGCATCGGCCCGGATCTCGGCGTGAAAATCCGGCAGTTCGAGCGTGTTGACCTCGATGCGGTTTTGGGTCAGCGTGCCGGTTTTGTCCGTAAAAATAACGTTGGTTCCGCCCAGCGTCTCGACTGCCGACAGCCGCTTGACGATTACTTTCTTCTCCGCCAGCCGCAACATACCGTAGGCCAGCGCAATGGTAGCCACCACCGACATGCCTTCCGGAATGGCCGCAATGGCCAGCGCCAGCGCGGTTTCGATCAGCCGCAGCGGTTCTTCTTTCCGGATCAATCCGACGACCAGAAACAGAGCCGCCAGTCCGACGGTCACCCAGATCAGCACTTTCGCCAGCGAATCCAGCTTCGCTTCCAGCGGTGTGGCCGAGCGTTTGGCATCCTTCACCATCGTGGCAATTTTGCCCAACTCCGTTTGCTGCCCGATGCCTGTCACAATGGCCCGGCCGTTGCCCGCCGTCACGGGTGTTCCTTTGAACAGGCGGTTGTGCTGATCGCCCAGGGGAGATTCGTCCGGCGGGATTTCCGTGTTTTTGTCAACAGGCAGCGATTCGCCCGTGAGAGCCGATTCGTCAATCTGCAACTGACTGACCTCGAATAAGTTGCCGTCAGCAGCGACCAGATCACCAGCTTCAACGACCAGGATGTCGCCGAGCGTAACTTCTTCCGACGAAATTTCCCGGATGCGGCCGTCGCGCAGTACCCGCGCGGGCGTGGTGTCCATTTTTCGCAGCGCATCCATCGACTGCCGGGCGTTCCATTCCAGCAAAAAACCGGTTACGGCGTTGACGAGCAAAACCGCAATGATGGCAAAGCCTTCGACGGTTTCGCCCAGAAAAAACGAAATGCCGGCCGCTGCCGCCAGAATGTAGACGATGACGCCGGTAAACTGCCGCAGCAGAATCGTTATGGCACTTTCGCGTTTGACTTCCTGCAAGGCATTTGGTCCCAATTCATCATAGCGGTTTTTGGCTTCTTCGGCGGTCAGCCCGGTTTTGGGATCGACGTTCAGATCCTTCAGCAACTGGTCGATGGGAAGTTGATGCGGATGTTCGGGGGTTGAAATCGTTGGCATACCGTGGATAGGGAAATGAGGCTTGAGTAATTACTGACTTTCCGGCGAAACCGCCAAATTAACACCGCTTTGAATTGGTAGAAAGTCGTAGAATTTACTTTAAGTTGTATCGCGGAGTTAAGCGGAGAAAGTTAGAGTTAAGCAGAGTTTTATAATTTTCTCCGCTTAACTCTAATTTTCTCCGCTCAACTCTGCGATACAACTCATTTTAAACATGCCATGAAATATCTATTTCTGATCCTGTTCACTACCTGCGCGCTCGCCCAGCAAAAACCGTATTCCCAGCGCATGGCCGATTCGTTCATGACGTGGCACAAAGATTCGATTCTGATTGGAAACCACAAAACCGCCCGTTGGGATTATGAACAGGGACTGGTTTTGAAAGCCTTCGAACGGGTTTGGTACCGCACCGGTGACAGCAAATACTTTATCTATACGTTGAATGACATCAACCAGTTTGTGCGCGAAGATGGCAGCATCCGCACCTACAAAATGGACGAGTTCAACATCGACAACGTCACGACCGGGCGGGTGCTCCTGATGCTGGCTCAGCAGTCGCTGCCGGGGAAGGAGAAATTTCAGAAAGCCGCATTTTTATTACGCGATCAACTGGCGAAACAGCCGCGTACGAAGGAAGGTGGTTTCTGGCATAAAAACCGGTATCCGAACCAGATGTGGCTCGACGGGTTGTTCATGGCCGAGCCATTTTACGCCGAATTCAGCCGGGTTTTTAACCAGCCGGAAAACTTCGACGACATCGCCAAACAGTTTGCGCTGATTGAAAAACATCTGGTGGATTCTAAAACCGGATTGCTTTATCACGGCTACGACGAAAGCCGCGAGCAGAAATGGGCGAATCCAAAAACCGGACAGTCGCCCCATTTCTGGGGCCGGTCGATTGGGTGGTACGGCATGGCGCTGGTCGATGTGCTGGATTATTTCCCGACTAACCACCCCCAACGCGCCAATCTGGTGAAATACCTGCAACGGCTGGCAACCCCGATGGTAAAATATCAGGACTCGAAAACCGGCTGCTGGTACCAGATGACCACGCAGGGAGCCCGGAAAGGCAACTACATCGAGGCTTCGGCGTCGTGCATGTTTGTGTATACGCTGGCGAAAGCCGTGCGGATGGGCTATCTGGACAAGTCGTTTCTGGCTTCGGCGCAGAAAGGCTATCAGGGAATTCTGAAAAATTTCATTGAAGAAGAGCCGAACGGAACCATCAACCTCAACGGCACCGTCAGCGTGGGCGGCTTGGGAGGCACGCCCTACCGCGACGGCAGCTACGCGTATTACCTGAGCGAACCGATCCGCAAAAACGATCTGAAGGGCGTCGGGCCGTTTATAATGGCGAGTCTGGAAATGGAAATCGCGCCGGAACTGGCGGTTGGTGCCGGAAAAACCGTGGCCGTCGATTACCACTTCAACCACGAATTTCGCAAGGATTTGCTGGGCCAAACCGAACAATTTCACTACACCTGGGAGGATCGGATGCACTCAGGTTTCTGGCATTGGGGCAACACCTTCCGTGAACTGGGCGCCAAAACCGTCCCGGTTCGGACCGCGCCGACCGCCGAATCGCTGAAAGGCATCGACGTGTACATCATTGTCGATCCCGATTCTCCGAAAGAAACCGCCAAACCGAATTACATTCAGTCGTCTGATATCAAGGCGATTAACGAATGGGTGAAAGCCGGTGGGGTATTGGTGATGATGGCGAATGATACGGCCAATTGCGAAACGAAACACTTCAACGAACTGGCGCAGACCTTCGGCATCCGGTTTACCGACAAAAACCGCAACATGGTGAAGGGCAAAAACTGGGAGCAGGGCAAGGTGACGATTCCGGCCGGCAACCCGGTTTTCAGGGAAACGAAAGCGGTTTACATCAAGGAACTGGCGACGCTCGATCTGAAAGCGCCGGCCAAAGCCTTGGTTTCGGAAGACGGCGACGTGATTATGGCGGTGGCGAAAGTGGGTAAAGGGACGGTTTTCGCCGTCGGCGACCCCTGGCTCTACAATGAATACACCGATGGGCGGATCATTCCGACGGTTTACGAAAACTACAAAGCGAGTAAAGAATTGGGAGCGTGGCTGCTGGGGCAGGTGCAGCAGTAACATTTGCTTTACGGTCTACCGTTCGCAAGGGCAGCACAGACTAAAAGGGTACGGTGGGTTTTAAAAAAATGGTGTGGATAGCACACATTATCAACAGCACAAAGGTGCTGTTTTACCGGCTGGCAGGCTGTCGGATTGGAGACAGATGCTGTCGAATTGGGGACATTTACCCGGAAAAGGCCGGAAAATTACATCATTAAAGGCTTTTTGAAGGGCTGGTCATGAACTCGGTGGGGGTTTGCTGATACACCTCTTTGAAAACCATCGCGAAATGAGAAGGAGTGCTAAAACCGACCAGGTCGGCCGTCTCCGACACCGTATGCCCCGCCTGGAGCAACCGGGCCGCT
This sequence comes from Larkinella punicea, assembly GCF_003334855.1. Lineage (GTDB taxonomy): Bacteria > Bacteroidota > Bacteroidia > Cytophagales > Spirosomataceae > Larkinella > Larkinella punicea. Next base: position 111,626 of record NZ_QOWE01000006.1, on the reverse strand, counting down.
TTCCGGATTCGATACTGCCGGATGAGTTCGTTGGGAACCCAGGGCGTCAAACTGACAACTTTCCGGTGAAGCGTACGACGGCTGATGGCGAGTTGATCGGCCAGCCACTCGACACTCAGTTGCGGATCATCGAGTCGCTCATCCATGAGGTCATAAATCCGTTCCAGCAAGGGGTGTATGACCTCCGCTTCCGCCGATGGAGCGTTGGCGGTTGCCAAAAACTGTTGCTGGTAGCGTTCGCGAAGCCGTTGCTGGCGATTGAGCAGATTCTGAAGCCGGAGACGCAGTTCGGCCATGCTGAAGGGCTTGGTCAGGTAATCGTCGGCTCCTTCCTGTAGCCCCCGCAGCCGGCTCGGCTGGGCGGTTTTGGCCGTCAGCATCACCACGGCAATATGATCGGTATCCGCATGGTTCTTAATCAGCCGACTCAATTCGTGGCCATCCAGCCGGGGCATCATCACATCCGTCAGGACAATATCGGGCAGTTCAGCCTGGGTTACCTCCCAGCCCTGCTGCCCGTCGACCGCCTGTAAAACCTGGTAGGAAGCGGTCAATTCGCCCACCAGAAACTCCCTTAACTCCTGATTGTCTTCCACGATCAAAATGCGGGGAGCGGCATTTCCCTCCGGTGACGGGTTCGTAGCGGGAATGAGATCGAGCGGTATCCGTGGGTCGGCAACAGGCAACGGCGCACCGGACACACGGATCCGGGGATGATCGACGTTGGTGACCGGGCTGACAGGCAGGGTCCAGTTGAAGCGGGTTCCCACCCCTACCTCGCTCTCCACGGCAATGTGGCCGCCCAGTAACTGAATCAATTCGTGAACCAGCGACAGCCCGAGGCCGGTGCCCTCATGGGCGCGGGTGGTGGAGGTGTCGGCCTGATAAAACCGGTTAAAAATATGCGGAATATGGTGTTGTGCCATGCCAATGCCCGAATCGACCAGTTGAAATTGAACCCCCGTCATTTCGTCCGCTACCCAAACGGGCGCAACGGTCAGGGTGATGCTTCCACCCGCCCCGGTAAATTTGAGGGCATTGGCGAGCAGATTCGTCAGGATCTTCTCCCACTTATCCGCGTCGAAAAGCTGCGCCTGGGCGGGAAAATGGTCCATCGTACAGGTTAAGGTGATGCCTTTTTGCTCGGCGGCCCGCTGGAAAACCGCGACGATCGGGTGGATGAAGTCGCTGACCTCGCCCTGCATGGGTGAAACCGTCATGTGATTCCCCTCCAGTTTGGCAATATCCAGCAGTTGATTGATCAGCCGCAGGAGTTGTTCGGCATTTTGGTGAATCAGGCGGAGCATCGGCCCATCGAACCGGCCTTCCTGGAGCAACTTTTCTACCGGTGCGATGATCAGCGACAGGGGAGTTCGAAACTCGTGGGTCATGTTGGAAAAAAAACGGGTTTTCAGCTCGTCGACGGCCTTGAGCTGCTCGGCCTGCCGACGATTCAACTCAAGCTCCTGGCGTTGCCGGAACCGGCTGGTAGAAAACCGGATGTACCCCCATATCACTCCGGCAATCGCCAGCCCATACAGGCCATACGCCCACCAGGTGGCCCACCAGGGCGGCTGAACAATCACCTGAATGACGGCTTCATGCGGGCTCCAGAACCCATTGCTGTTGGCGGCTTTTACCCGGAACGTATAATGGCCCGGTGGCAGGCTGGTAAAATTGACCACGGTGCGGTTTCCGTTCTGGACCCAGTCGGGGTTGATCCCGACGAGTTGGTAGGCATACTGGTTTTGCCGGGGCTGATCGTAGGCCAGGGCGGCAAAGGCAATCGACAAAAAATTCTCGTCGTGTTGCAGATGAATAACGTTACCGGTGATTTTCCGGGGTTTGTCCATGACCGTCAGCCCGGTAACATAAACCGGAAAAGGACGGTTGTCATCGCGAATCTGGTCGGGGTCGAACTGAACAATGCCATTCTCGCTGCCGAAAATGAGTTGATTGCCGTGTCGAAAGACAGCATTTTGCTTGAAGTTATTGGTGGGTAAACCATCCGAAACCTGGTAGGTACGAATGGCTTTGGTGCGGGGATCGACCCGGCAAAGACCGTCGTTGGTACTCAGCCAGAGATGCCCCGACGCATCCCCGGTGATGCCGACAATGGTGTTGCCGGGGATGCCATCCTGGTGGGTGATCGTCGAAAACAGGCCGGTCTTCGGGTCGAACCGGTTTAAACCACCCAGGTAGGTGCCGATCCAGATTATTCCGTTCGAATCTTCGTAAATGGTTCGAACGTCGTTGCTGCTCAGGTGTCCTTTGGGGCCGGCCGAATAGCGGGTTATCTGGCCCGTTTTGGGATTCAGCCGACACAGGCCCAACCGGTGGATCAGAATCCATACCTCACCGCTCTGGCTCACCAGAAGCCCATACACAAACCGGTCGGGGATGCCCCCCGGTTTCCCCGGTTGATAGCGGTAATAAGTGTATCGATGCGTGCGGACATTGAAAGAAGCAAAACCGCCATCTCCCCCAATCCAGACGTCGCCCTGCGGTTTCCCCGCCTTTTGCCGAACCGCAATAAACTGGGCCGGCATTTCCGACGGGTATGCGGTAAACCGTCCGGATGTCTGATCGAAGTGGTATAAACCATCGTACGATCCCAGCCAGATGCCGTCTTTCCCGTCGGGCAGGAACGATCTCACCTCGTTGTAGTGGTCTCCCACGGCCCCCAGCTTTTCGGGCGGTATGGGGTCAAGCCGTTGTTGATCAGCGGAGAGTCGGTATATTCCGGGTGAATTGTTGAACCAGAGCTGACCGCGCGTATCCTTGAAGACGGCGTACACTCTGTTTTCGGGTACATGGGCCCTCCGCTCATTGGCCTTTACCTGGTAGGTGGAAAAAGGCTTGGTATTCACGGCCTGCCGGTCGATTCCGTTGTTGGTGCCGATCCAGAACATACCCGACCGATCGTGATAGAGCGCCTGTATACTACTGCTGGCCAGTCCTTTATACCGGCCTGGGTCCGACTGGTACGTAAAAACCTGATCGCTGGCCGGGTTGATTCCCTGCAAACCGTTGGTGGTTCCGATCCAGATAATCCCCGTGGAATCCCGGTGGATGGTGTTCCGCCAAACGAAGGAATGAAGTTCTCCGCGCGGGTTGTAGGGAACCAGGTTCCACGGCTGGCTGCGTAGATCGAGTTTGAACAGACTGTAGCCGGCCAGGGCCGTACCCAGCCAGAGCACATCGTTTTCATCGAGGTAAAACGATTGGAAGGAGGGCTGAGGACCCTTCAATCCCTGAACCATCACCGGGGTGAATTTTCCGGTCGGGCGGTCGAAGCGGTACAATCCCTGGTGGGTGGCGACCCAGAAACGATGCTGTCGGTCTTCAAAAGCCGTGATTACCGGCACATCGGCAACGGGGGACGGATAGAGGGTGAAATGGTGTCTGGCCGGGTCGTAGCGGGCCAGACCCGCATAGGCACTAATCCAGATGATGCGCTGCTGGTCTATGAAGATAGAATGCTGGTTATTCCACCGGTTGGCCTGGTTGGCATGAATAGGATGCGGAATGACGACCCCCGTTTTCCGGTTGATTTCATGCAATCCTCCCCCTCTTGTAACCGCCCAAAGCTGGCTCGAATCGCCTTCGCACAAGCCCATGATGTAGCCATTCTGAAAGCTGCGGGTTGGCCGACTGGGGTCAGGTTTAAAAACCGTGAAGGCAGAACCATCGTATTTATTGAGGCCCTCCCCCGTTCCAAACCACATAAAACCGTCCCGATCCTGGAGAATAGCCGTTATGAAGTCATTGGACAAGCCATCTTCAACCGACAGATGCTCAAATTGATTGGCAATCGGGGATTTTCCAGAAATACGGGGGGGCTGATTCGACTGGGCGTAGGAACGCAGGAGCGGTATGACTAAAAGGATGAGCCAGTACGGACGTATCATACAGAATGCCGACAGTTTTGACATGACTAAATACGACTATGAATGTCGTTTAGCTTACCATATAAGCTCATGGCGTACTACAAATATAGTCCACTTGCCGCAAGCGACAACCGATTGAACCGGTTATTACACAAACGGGGCCGCCCGGCGGTATACAGAAATTTACTCTGATGTCCTCTGATCAACTCTGTGTCATTATTAAAAATATTTATTAAAAAACTTTTTAATAAATCAATTCTACCACTACCTTTGCCCCGATGAAACCGAAACAGACTGAGCAGAACACCGAGCAGAAGATCAAGGAAGCCGCCAAGAAGGTATTTCTGGAGCGCGGATTCGACGGGGCGAAACTGCGTCACATCGCCGAAGAGTCCGGCACGACCATGGCGATGGTGAATTATTACTTTCGGGGCAAGGAGCAGCTTTTTCAGAGCATTTTCATGGAAACGATGGGTTCGTTCTTAGGCAGAGTCGTGTCTATCCTAAATGAAGAAGTGCCCCTGGAAATTAAAATCTGGAAAGTAGTCGATAACTATACGGATTTCCTGTGTGCGAATCCGCACGTACCGGTTTTTATACTGTCTGAATTACAGAAGGATAGCAGCGAAGTATTCGAAAAACTCAAGGCAAAAGATATTATTCAGTCCTCTAGTTTTGTCAGGCAGTTGCAGTTGGAAGGAGAGAAAGGGACCATTCGGAACGTAAAACCACTGCAGTTAATCGTCAGTCTGTTGGGGAGTCTGGTATTTCCGTTTATGGCAAAACCAATTGTTCTCTACATCGGTGGTATGGACGATGTCGCCTACAAAGCTTTTCTGGAAGAACGGAAAGTAATTGTGTTTGAGACGATCATGGCGTATTTGAAACCCGTCTGATTTTTTTTGATAGTTTATTAAAAATATTTTTAGAAAAACAATTTAGAATGAATTTTTAAACGGATTTTTATGAAATCGATCTCCGCACTTTTACTGGGACTACTGCTGATGGGGACGGCCCGGGGGCAGTCGGTGGTGACGCTGGCACAAGGCTATGCCGCTGCCCTGTCCAACGACCCGTTGGGCCGACAACGCGAACTGGTGCAGCAAACCGGTGATCTGAATGTAGTGAATCTGGACAAAAACCGGCGACTCCCGCAAGTGGGTGTCAACGGACAGGCGACGTGGCAATCGGAAGTGACCAAACTACCCATCGAATTGCCGAACATATCGGTTCCGCAACTCAGTAAAGACCAGTACAAGCTGACGGCCGATGTGAGTTACACCTTGTTCGACGGCCAGCAGACGACGCTCCAGAAACAGGTGCAGCGGGCCAGTACGGCGGTGGGGTTGCAACAGGTGGCCGTCGATCAAAACCGGCTCAAAGACCAGGTTAACGCCTATTTTTTAAACAGTTTGTTGACCGACGAAAACACCCGCCTGACCCGAAACCGCCTGGCAGAATTGCAAAACCGCATCATGAAAGCCGAAGCGGGCGTAAAGTTTGGAACCGTTGCTACCGTTACCGTGGATGTTTTAAACGCCGAAGTGCTGAACGCCGAACAGCAACTGGCCCAGTTGGCGGCCACCCGCCGGGGCCTGCGCGATCAACTTGCCATGCTGACCGGCTTAACGATTACCGACAGCACACGGCTGGTGGTGGAAGAGGCCCAAACCACCACGGAAAATCTGTCGCTAAACCGCCCGGAGCAAAAACTTTTTGAGTCACAACGGACGCTGCTCGATGCGCAACTGCGGCTGATGAACAACCGCCTGCAACCCCGGCTGAGCGCGTTTGCCCAGGGCGGGGCGGGCCGACCGGCACTGAACTTTCTCAACAACGACTTTCGGGGCTTTTTTATCGGGGGCATCCGGTTGAGCTGGAACCTGTCGTCGGCCTATACGCTTCGCAACGACCGGACGGTTTTGGCCCTCAACCGGGAGCAGATCGGCGTTCAGCAGAAGGTGTTCGACCGGAACCTGTCGCTGCAACTGCGGCAACAGCAAACCGAGATCGACCGCATCGGCACCCTGCTGGAGAAAGACCGGGAAATCAGTGACTTACGATCTAAAATCCAGCAAGCCGCCAGCGTACAGCTCGACAACGGAACCCTGGCCGCCCGCGATTATGCATCCGAACTCAACGCCGAAAGTCTGGCCCTTTTGAACCAGAAGACCCACGAATTACAACTGCTGTTGGCGAAAATCCAGTACCGAACGCTGACCGGAAATTAACCACACAAACCAGCCATTCCATGAAATCCATTCTGATTACTTCTGCCTTTCTGATCGGTCTGCTGGGTTGCAAAACCGAGCCGCAATCAGACGCGTACGGCAATTTTGAAGCCGTCGAAACCATCGTCTCCGCCGAAGCCACCGGCGCGCTGCAACAATTGTCGGTCGAGGAAGGCCAGACGCTGAAAGCCGGGCAAACCGTCGGGCAAATCGATCCGCTGCAACTCCAGCTTCGGAAAGCGCAGTTGCTGGCCAGTCGGCGGGCGGTTTCCAGCCGCTCCCCGAACATTCCGGCACAACTGTTACCCTATGAACAACAGATTGCCGTTCAGGAACAGCAACTGAAGACACTCCAGCGCGAGAAAGTACGCACCCAAAATCTGATTGCCGCCGGAGCGGCCCCGACGAAACAATTGGATGACATCGTTGCCCAGATCGACGTCATCGAGCGACAGATTGCCTTGATTCGCCAGCAACGGGCGGCCCAGCAGTCGGCCCTGACGACCCAGCGGAGCGGAACGCTGTCGGAGGAAGCCCCTTTGGCAGCGCAAATCCGGCAGATCGACGACCAGATCAAAAAAGCAACGATTGTGAACCCGTCGGCGGGTACGGTCACCGTTAAGTTTGCCGAAACCGGGGAGGTGGCGAGTTACGGAAAACCGCTGTACAAAGTGGCCAATCTGGACCAGATCACGCTTCGGGCCTACATCAGTGGCGACCAACTCGTGCGGGTCAAAACCGGTCAGCCGGTGAAGGTGCTGGTCGATGCGCCGAACGATCAGTTTAAGGAATATGCCGGAACCGTGATCTGGATTTCAAGCAAAGCCGAGTTTACGCCCAAGGTGATCCAGACCAAAGACGAGCGCGTCAACCTGGTGTACGCCCTGAAAGTGAAGGTAAAAAACGACGGCGGATTGAAGATCGGGATGCCGGGGGAAATTCGGTTGTAAACCGTAAAAAACATGGATGCCATCATCATTGAAAACGTCTCTAAATCGTACGGTGAAACGCCGGCGGTTTCCGCTATCTCCCTGTCGATTCGTCCGGGCGAACTGTTCGGGCTGATCGGGCCGGATGGCGCCGGAAAAACCACGCTTTTCAAGATTCTGGTGACGTTGTTGCTGCCCGACCAGGGCCGGGCGACGGTGGCGGGGTATGATGTGGTGAAGGACTACAAAGCGTTGCGACAACTGGTGGGGTATATGCCGGGGCGGTTTTCGTTGTATCCTGACTTAAGCGTACAGGAAAATCTGGCGTTTTTTGCTACGGTTTTCGGAACCACCATCCCGGAAAACTATCCCCTGATTCAGGAGATTTATTCGCAACTGGAACCGTTCAAAGATCGCCGGGCCGGGCAACTGTCCGGGGGCATGAAACAAAAACTGGCCCTCTGTTGCGCGCTGATTCACAAGCCCGAAGTGCTGTTTCTGGACGAACCGACCACCGGCGTCGATGCGGTTTCCCGCAAGGAATTCTGGGATATGCTTCGCAAACTCAACGAACGCGGACTGACCACGCTGGTTTCCACGCCCTACATGGACGAAGCGAGCCGCTGCGACCGGGTGGCCTTTATGCAGACCGGAACCGTGCTGGCGGTCGATACACCGTCGGCGATTACGAACCGGTTTACCAAACCGCTGTACGCCGTTCGGGCAACCGATACGTATCAACTCATTCAGGATTTGCGGCTGGCTCCGTTTACGGAATCCTGTTACGCGTTCGGTGAATTTCTGCACCTGACGGTGAAATCCGCAGCCGTTTCTGACCGGCAAATAGACTCGTATTTGCTGGATAATAACCATCGGAATATTAAAATCCACCCCATTCAACCGGGCATCGAAGACACGTTTATGGCATTGATGACCCAACCGGAGCCAACGGCCTGACGATTATGGAAAACGCAGTTCATACCCACCAGTTGACTAAAAAATTTGGCAGTTTCATTGCCACGAATGCCATCACCTTCGATGTGGCGCAGGGTGAGATTTTTGGCTTTCTGGGGGCAAACGGAGCCGGAAAAACCACGGCAATGCGGATGCTCTGCGGTTTGCTGAAACCGTCGTCGGGCGAAGCGACCGTAGCCGGTTTTGATGTCTATCGGCAGTCTGAAAAGATCAAACAGAACATTGGCTACATGAGTCAGCGGTTTTCACTCTACGAAGATTTGACCGTTCGCGAAAACATCCGGTTTTACGGCGGCATCTACGGTTTGCGCCGGGCGGACATTCCGGTGAAAACTGACCAGATATTGCGGAAACTGGGTATTGAATCCGTTGCCGATTCGCTGGTGGCTTCGCTACCGCTGGGCTGGAAGCAGAAGCTGGCGTTTTCGGTGGCGCTGATTCACGAACCAAAAATTGTGTTCTTGGACGAACCGACCGGTGGGGTCGATCCCATCACCCGCCGACAGTTCTGGGATTTGATCTACGAAGCCGCCCACGGCGGAACGACGGTTTTTGTGACGACGCACTACATGGACGAAGCCGAGTATTGCAACCGCGTGTCGATCATGGTGGACGGGAAAATGAAGGCCCTGGATACGCCTTCGGGTTTGAAAACCGCCTACAACGTGGATTCAATGGATGCAGTTTTTCAGATTTTAGCCAGAGGAACGTCGACGAAATAAGATACCTGCCCTGACAGCAGTCGAAGACCCTGTCAGCGGCATTTTCCGTCGCTGGTTTTGACGTTTATAACCGATTTAATAATGCCGCTGACAGGGTCTTCGACCGCTGTCCGGGCGGTTGTCGAAAAAAGAAATATGAACCGCTTCACTGCTTTTGTCAAAAAAGAATTCTTCCACATCCTGCGCGACCGCCGGACGCTGCTAATCCTGTTCGGGTTGCCGCTGGTGCAGGTGTTGCTGTTTGGATTTGCGCTTACGAACGAAATCAAAAACGCCAACATTGCGATTCTCGACAACGACAAAAGCCCGCATTCGCAGCAGATTACCAACAAGTTACTGGCTTCCGGCTATTTTCAGTTGCGGAAAAACCTGCGCTCGAACGACGACATCGAACGGGCGTTTCGGAAAGGGACAATCAAACTGGCGGTGGTGTTTCCGGCCGGTTTTACGGAAAACTACGAACACGGCCACAGCACCCGGATTCAATTGCTGGCCGACGCCACCGAGCAAAATACCGCCATCAGCCTGACCAATTACGCGACCGCAATCATTCGGGATTATGTTACCGACCTCAACCCGAACGTTCAGCCGCCGTTGACCATCGATGTCCGCAGCCGCATGGTGTTCAACCCCGAACTCAAGGGCGCGTTCGTCTTTGTGCCGGGCGTAATGGCGATGGTTTTGCTTCTGGTGTCGGCCCTGATGACCTCCGTGACCATTGCCCGCGAACGCGAAACCGGCACGCTCGAAGTGCTGATGGTATCGCCGTTGAGTCAGGGACAGATTTTGTTGGGGAAGGTTGTGCCGTATCTGTTGCTGTCATTTCTGAATGGCTGCATCATCATCGCACTCGGCGTTTTTGTCCTGAAAGTGCCGCTGAATGGCAGTCTTTTGCTGTTATTATCCGAAACATTGCTGTTCATCTTTCTGGCGTTATCGATCGGTATTTTTATCTCGTCGATCGTTGACACCCAACTGGTTGCGATGTTTGCGTCGCTGATGGCGATGTTGCTGCCGACCATTTTTCTGTCAGGCTTTATGTTTCCGATCGAAAGTATGCCCAAACCGCTTCAGCTCGTTTCCAACCTCATTCCGGCAAAATATTTCATCAACATTGTCAAAGGCATCATGATCAAAGGCGCCGGTTTGCGGTATCTGTGGCAACCCACGCTGGTGCTGGTCGGGATGTCGGTATTCTTCATGGGATTGAGCTTACGCAACTTAAAAACCCGCCTGTCATGAACCGGATTCGCTACATGGTTGAAAAGGAAATCCGCCAGCTTCGCCGGAATCCGGTGTTGCTCCGGATCATGATTCTGGCGCCGATCATGCAGTTGATTCTGCTGTCGTACGCGGCCAATTATGAGGTAAAAAACCTGAACATTGCCGTGGTCGATGGCGATCATACGACGTATTCGCAACGGCTCGTCGGCAAATTCCGGCACCTCGATAACTTTAACCTAACCGGTTATCTATCATCGGACAAAAAGGCCCGGCAAACGCTGCTGGCGGGTGATGCCGACCTGGTTCTGGTGATTCCGCCCCATTTTGAGCGCGATCTGGAAAAGGCAGGAAGCACCACTGTTCAGTTGCTGCTCAACGCCATCGACGGTTCCAAAGCCGGGATTGCCAACGGCTACGCAACGGCCATCATCCGGGATTTCAGTGCTGATATTCTGGCAGAAACGAAGGTGGTTTCGCCGGGTGTGGTGTCGCAGTTAACGATTGAAAATCAGTACTGGTACAACCCGAAACTGGAATACAAAACGTTCATGGTACCGGGCGTTCTATTCGAACTCCTGTTGCTGGTGGGCGGGTTGGTGTCGGCCCTGAACATCGTGCGGGAAAAGGAAATCGGGACGATGGAGCAGTTGAATGTAACGCCCATCCGCAAGCACGAGTTTATTCTGGGCAAGTCGATTCCGTTTGTGATCGTCGGGCTGGGTTTATTCACGGTCGGTTTGCTGTTGGGGCGGTTTTTATTTCAGATCCGGATTGAAGGCAGCGTTGCGTTGATGTACGTTTTCGCCCTCCTTTTTCTGATTTTGTGCGTGGGGCTGGGCCTCCTGATTTCCACGCTGGCCGAAAACCAGCAACAGGCATTGTTCGTCTCGTTTTTCGTATTGGTCCTCTTCATTCTCCTGAGCGGTTTGTTTGCGTCGACCGAGAATATGCCGGTCTGGGCGCAGTGGCTCAATTGGCTTAACCCGCTGAAATACATCATTGAAGTAGGCCGGAACGTCATGCTGAAAGGCAGCACCTTCGCCGATGTCAGCCGTCAGTTCTTCGTGCTGGGCGGCATGGCCGTCGGGCTGTTGCTGCTGGCGTCGTGGCGGTATCGAAAAACGGTGTGAAAGTTCAGAAGTTGTATCGCGGAGATGAGCGGAGGAAGAAAGAGTTAAGCGGAGATTATGAAAAAAGCTCTGCGGAACTCCTTTTTTCTCCGCTCATCTCCGCGATACAACTTTTAAACTAAGGTAGATAAACTACACCATCTGCTTTCTATAGCTGAATATTACTCTTTTTTCTCATGAATAAAGCCATTGGAAGGTACCGCTGGACGATTTGTGCTCTGGTGTTTTTTGCAACGACGATTAATTACCTGGATCGGGTTGTCATCAGTTTGCTGAAAGGCGACCTGGAAAAAGATTTTAACTGGTCGGAATCGGACTACGCTGATTTGGTGGTGGTTTTCCAGCTCGCTTATGCCTTCGGGATGCTGGGCGCAGGAAGTCTGATTGATAAATTCGGAACCAAAATAGGCTATACCATTTCGCTGACCGCCTGGAGTATTGTGGGTGTGTTAACCGCTTTTGCCAAAACAACCTTCGGCTTTGGCATTGCCCGGGCCGGTTTGGGATTGAGTGAATCCGGCAACTTCCCGGCGGCTGTGAAAACGATTGCCGAGTGGTTTCCCAAAAAAGAACGTGCGCTGGCCACCGGAATTTTCAACTCCGGTACCAACGTCGGGGCCATTCTGGCACCCCTTTCCGTCCCGTTCATCGCCGAATTCTGGGGCTGGCAATGGGCCTTCATCATTACTGGTGCGATTGGGTTTCTGTGGTTGATTCTGTGGATTACCATTTACGACACGCCCGCGAAGCACAAGAAAGTCAGCCCGGAAGAACTGGCCTACATCAACAGCGATCAGGATGAGCAAACAGAAGATCAAACTTCGACAGAAAAAGTCTCCTGGTTTAAACTGCTGACATTCCGCCAAACCTGGGCGTTCGTGATCGGTAAAATGCTCACCGACCCCATCTGGTGGTTTTATCTGTTCTGGTTGCCCGCCTTCCTGAAAGCTGAGTACGGACTGGAAGGCAGTGCGGCTTCGCTGCCGGTGGCCGTGGTCTACACGATTGCCAGCGTTGGCAGTATTTTTGGTGGCTGGTTGCCCCTGAACCTGATGAAAAAAGGGTTTCCGGTGTTCCGGGCGCGGAAAACGTCGATGTTCATTTATGCCCTTTGTGCCATTCCGGCGGTTTTTATCCAGTATTTGGGCAGTATGGGCCTTTGGCTGGCGGTTTTGAGCATCGGGTTTGCTACTTCGGCCCACCAGGCCTGGAGTGCCAACATTTTCACGACGGTTTCGGACATGTTTCCGAAAAAAGCTGTGGCCTCCGTCATCGGAATTGGCGGTATGGCGGGTGGACTTGGTGGGATGGCTTTTTCCAAACTGGCGGGAAAACTGTTCGACCATTACAAGGAACTTGGGCACCTGGAAACGGGCTATTACATCATGTTCCTGATCTGCGGGTTTGGTTACCTGCTGGCCTGGCTGATCATGCACCTGCTGGTTCCGCGCTATAAGCTGATCGAACTTTCCAGTAATAACACCCCCACAGGCACACCGGTTGTTTAGGTTGAAAGGGATGGGAACGCGGATTGAACGGATAAAACGGATTTTCACGGATTTATAAAAATCTGTTTTATCCGTTCAATCCGCGTTCCCATCCAACCGAATTCCACTCTTCCCATCTCTTAAGTTTTCCAGATGAAACGGCGCATCGTTCTAGGCTTTCTGCTGATAACCAGTCTATTGCCGGGTGCCATTGCTCAGGTTGTCCGCAAACCGATTCCGGATAAACTCGTGGTTTTGACGTTTGATGATGCCCCCGTTACCCACGCGACGGTGGTGGCTCCATTGTTGAAGAAATACGGGTTTGGCGGTACGTTCTACGTCTGCGAATTCCCGCCCGATTTTGCCGACAAGCAGAAATACATGAGCTGGGAGCAGATGCGGGAGCTTGATCGCATGGGATTCGAAATTGCCAATCATACGCTGACACACAGCAACGTGACGAAACTGTCGAAAGCGCAGTTTACGGCGCAGCTCGATTCCCTCGAAGCCCGTTGCAAAACGTATGGCATCGACCGGCCACTCACCACGTTTGCGTATCCCGGCTACGGCACCAACCCCGTTGCTTTTGAGGTTCTGAAAGAAAAAAACTACCAGTTTGCGCGGGTTGGCGGGGCGCGGGCCTACGATCCGACGACTGATTATCCGTACCTGATTCCGAGTTTCAGCACCACCGAACCCAATAATTTCGACAAAGAGCGCATTTTCAAGGCCTTTCAGGAAGCTAAAAACGGCAAGGTTGTCGTGCTGACGATCCACGGTGTTCCCGACTACGCGCATGATTGGGTGACCACGCCCCCGGCTATTTTTGAAGCCTACCTAAAATACCTGCACGATAACGATTACAAAGTCATCGCGCTGCGGGATCTGGCGCAATACGTTGACTACAAAGAGGCCCTGCGAACCATTCCGACACCCCCTCCCCCGGTTTCGATTCAGGTGGATCTGAGCAAACCCAAAGGCAAAATGGAGCCGGTTTGGGCGTGGTTTGGCTACGATGAGCCGAATTACACCTACATGAAAGACGGCAAAAAACTGCTGACTGAATTGGCGGAACTGAGTCCGGTTCCGGTGTATGTCCGGGCGCACAGTCTGCTGGTGACCGGCGACGGAAAACCGGCCCTGAAATGGGGTTCGACCAACGCCTACACGGAAGATGCCAAAGGAAAACCGGTGTATGACTGGACGATTGTCGACAAGATTTTCGATACCTACGTCGAGCGGAAGATGAAACCGATGGCGCAGATGGGGTTCATGCCGGAAGCATTATCCTCCAAACCGCAACCGTATGGGCATGACTGGCAACCCGGACAACCGTACGACAAGATTTACACCGGCTGGCGGTATCCACCGAAAGATTACCGGAAATGGGGCGAATTGATCTATCAGTGGGTCAAACATTCGGTGAAGCGTTACGGCAAAAAAGAAGTCGAAAGCTGGTACTGGGAACTCTGGAACGAACCCGACAGCCCGTATTGGGGCGGTACCGTCGATGACTACAACAAACTGTATGACTATTCCGTAGACGCTGTCCGGCGGGCCTTACCGACGGCCAAAGTAGGCGGTCCGCACGTCACGGGGCCGCAGGGGAAGCGGGGTGCTACGTTCCTGAAAGCGTTTCTGGAACACTGCCGAAGCGGGAAAAATTATGTCACCGGCAAAACCGGCACTCCCCTCGATTTTGTAGCTTTCCACGCGAAAGGGTCGCCCAAACTGGTCGATGGACACGTTCGGATGAATCTGGGAACCCAATTGCGCGACATTTCGAGCGGTTTTCAGATTGTGGCCTCGTATCCCGAATTCAGCAAACTGCCCATCATCATTGGCGAGTCAGACCCGGAAGGCTGTGCGGCTTGCGGGATGCAAACCAACCCGGAGAACGCCTACCGCAACGGCACGATGTATTCGAGCTACACGGCGGCCGCGTTTGCCCGGAAGTATGAACTGGCCGATGCGCATCAGGTGAACTTCAAAGGCGCGGTTTCCTGGTCATTTGAATTTGAAGACCAGCCCTGGTTCTACGGTTTTCGCGATCTGGCGACCAACGGCGTCGATAAACCGGTTTTGAACGTGTTTCGGATGTACGGCATGATGCGCGGAAACCGGGTGGAGGTAACGGGTAACATGGCCTACCACACGATGGCAATTCGGGACTCCAGCGTTCGGCGGGCCGAACCGGACGTCAACGCCCTGGCAACCCGCGATACGGCTTCCAATACCGCAGCCGTGATGGTCTGGAACTACCACGACGACAACGTTCCGGCGGCCGCTTCGCTGGTCGATCTGACTATCAAAGGCTTACCGGCCCAACAGGTGACGGTGACGCAGTACCGGATCGACGAAAATCACAGCAATTCCTACGCGGTCTGGCTAAAAATGGGTTCGCCAAAGCAACCGACGGCGGAACAAACTGCGACGCTGGAAAAAGCCGGGAAGCTGGCCCAATTCGAAGCGCCGACGCAGGTGGCGGTTACCAACGGCACCGTCCGGCTGAAAACCGACCTGCCGAGGCAGGGGATTTCGTTGTATACACTGACGTGGTAAAGAGAAATTGAAGTTATTTCGCGGAGTTGAGCGGAGGAAAAAAGAGTTAAGCAGAGATTCTATTATTTCTCTCCGCTTAGCTCCTATTCCTCCGCTCAACTCTGCGAAATAGCCCTTTAAAACACATGAAAAAATTACTTTTTTTACTTCTCCTCAGCAACGCATTACTGGCCCAACCCCGCTGGCCAGCCGTCACGCAGCAGGCCAAACCCTGGACCCGCTGGTGGTGGATGGGGAGCGCGGTGAACCCGAAAGACCTCACGAGCCTGATGGCCCAATACCAGAAAGCCGGTTTGGGCGGGGTCGAAATTACCCCCATTTACGGGGTCAAAGGGGAAGAAAAACAGTTCATCGACTTTCTGTCACCGAAGTGGATGTCGATGCTGGATCATACGCTGAAAGAAGCCAATCGGATTGGTCTGGGGGTCGATCTGGCGCAGGCGTCGGGCTGGCCGTTTGGCGGTCCGTGGGTGACGCCGGAAGATGCCTGTAAGTACGTCGTTCACAAGACGTTCACGCTGAAAAGTGGCGAGACCCTCAACGAGCCCGTTACCTACATCCAGAAGCCGATTATGCGGACGGTGGGCGAGAAGATTGATATCAAAGAGTTAGTCGAACCGATTGCGAAAAATCCGAACCTGCAACTTCACGCGTTCGATCAGGTGCGGTTTGAAAAACCGTTGCCACTGGTTACGATGATGGCGTATTCGGACAATGGCCGGGTCATCAACCTGACTACGAACGTCGACAGTACGGGGAAACTGAACTGGACGGCACCGGACGGCACCTGGATTCTGTATGCGGTTTTTCAGGGCTGGCACGGCAAGATGGTGGAGCGGGCCGGACCGGGGGGCGAGGGTGACGTCATCGATCACTTTTCCAAAACCGCCACGCAGAATTACCTCAAAAGATTCGATACGGCTTTTAAAGGACACGACCTGAAAAACATCCGGGCGTTTTTCAACGATTCGTATGAGGTGGACGACGCCCAGGGCGAAAGCAACTGGACCCCGGCCTTGTTCAATGAGTTTGTGAAACGGCGCGGCTACGACCTGCGGCACCAACTGGTGTCGTTCTTTGCAAAAGGGAAAAATGACCGTTACCAGCGCGTGCTGACCGATTACCGGGAAACCATTTCGGAATTGCTGCTCGAAAATTACACGAAAACCTGGAGCGATTGGGCCAAAGGGAAAGGCAAAATCATCCGGAACCAGGCGCACGGTTCGCCCGCAAACATTCTGGATTTGTATGCCATCACCGACATTCCCGAAATCGAAGGCACGGAGATGCTGCGCATCAAATTTGCGTCGTCGGCGGCTAATGTGACGGGCAAAAAGCTGACCTCGTCGGAGTCGGCGACCTGGGATAACGAACATTTCCTGTCGAAACTGAGCGACATCAAAAAGGATATGGACCGGTTTCTGCTCGGCGGGGTGAACCACACGTTTTACCACGGCACCAACTATTCTCCGCAGGAAGCTGCCTGGCCCGGCTGGCTGTTTTATGCCGCCGTGCATTTCAATCCGAACAATTCCTTCTGGACGGATTTTAGCAAATTGAACCAGTATGTGGCTCGTTGTCAGTCGTTTCTACAAGCCGGAAAGCCGAACAACGACGTGTTGGTCTACCTGCCGATCTACGATGCCTTTGCCCGCCCCGCCCGGGAACTGCTGCAACATTTCGACGGCATCGAACACGGTTTTAAAGGCTTGCCGGTAGAGAAACACGCCGAGTCTCTCCTGAAAAAAGGATACGGTTTCGACTTTATATCGGACAAACAACTGATGAAGGTGACGGCCATCGGCGGGAAATTGCAAACGGGCGGTGTAACCTACCAGACGATTCTGGTACCCGAAGCGCAATTGATTCCACTGGAAACGCTTCAGCAGTTGATGAAACTGGCGCAAAGTGGGGCGAAGGTGGTTTTTGCCAACGAACTGCCGCAGGATGTTCCCGGCTGGGGTAAACTGGCCATTCGCCAGAACGCGTTCAATGCGCTGATTACGTCCATCAATTTTGAAGATGCCGAGGATGGCGTGCAGAAAGCGCGGGTCGGGAAAGGCGCGTTCTGGGTGGCGAGTGATCTGGAGGCTATGCTGACGGCTGCGGGCGTCAAGCGGGAGAAAATGGTCGATACCGGGCTGCAGGTGGTGCGCCGGAGCCACGCCAATGGCAACTATTATTTCATTGCCAACTGGGGCAACAAGGCTGTAGACGGCTGGGTGCCGATCAGTGTGGTTGCGAAGTCGGTGGCGTTGTATAACCCGATGACGGAGAAGCTGGGACTGGCCCGGTTTCGGACAACCGGCGGAGTTGGGGAGGTATATCTGCAACTGGCGCCCGGCGAGTCCTGCATTCTGGAAACGTCGCGAACGGCCGTCAGTGGTCCGGCGTATGCGTATCTGAAACCGTCAGCCGCCGGGACTGAAATCAAGGGAACCTGGGCGATCAACTTCGTCAATGGAGGACCACAATTGCCGACTAAAAAAGAAACCGATCAATTGGCTTCATGGACGGAACTGGATGGCGATGATGTGAAAAAGTTTTCGGGAACGGCCACCTACACGATTTCTTTTCCGAAACCGGAAGGAACCGGTGATGGCTGGCTGCTTGATCTGGGAAAAGTGGCCGAAAGTGCCCGCGTTCAATTGAATGGCAAAGAAATCGGAACATTGATCGGGCCGACGTATCAGGTTTTTATTCCCAAAGACCAGCTAAAACCGACCAATACGCTGACGGTTTTTGTGTCGAACAGCATGGCCAACCGGATTGCCGACATGGACCGGGAACACATCAACTGGAAGAAATTTTACAACATCAACATGTCGGCCCGACTGCGCGAGAACCGGGGTGAAGATGGCAATTTTACCGCTGAAAAATGGAAACCGCTGGCATCCGGCTTGCTCGGTCCGGTGACGTTGACCCCCGTAGTTTCGGGGAAATAGGATTAACCTCTGATCAATCCTATTTCCCCGAGACCACCGGCCAGACCACTCGTTTAATTACTTCATATTAGAGCACCAGCCCCGCCGATTTCCGGAACCAGTCGATCTCGGCGTGGTAGTCGGACACGGCTTTCCGACGCTCGTCCTCGGTCCAGCCCAATTCGGAGGCCATGAGGTCGGCAACGGTTTCGGAAATCTGGTCAGTGGATTCCCAGTCGGTGAGTTCCAGCCCAAACCGCCGGGCCAGCACATCCTTGAGGGTTTGGGCCATTTCGGCCCGTACCACAAAAACCACCTCGGCTTTGGTGTGTGGCAAACGATCCGAAAGCCGCTCGGCCCAGTCGGGCCGGTCGTGCATAAGCTGCGCAATTTCCAGACTTTCTGTGCCATACTGCCGGTTCAGGTGTCTGGCAATGGCTTCCGGAACCGCATATTTATTAACCAGCACTTTCCAGAAATCATCCGCGTAGCCTTCAGCCCCGACCAGTTTGATGTGATCCGTAACGCAGGGTTGTTCGGGCCATTGCTGCAATTCGTAGAACTTGTCGATGGTGTCTTTCGCCATGAGTCGATAGGTTGTCCATTTGCCACCAAGAATGCTGACGAGGCCCGATGCCGGATCCACTTCAACCTCGTGATCGCGCACCAGTTGCTTGGTATCGGCGTTGGGGTCGGCCTGCAACAAAGGGCGCAATCCGGCAAAACCGGCAATGACCTGATCGGCGGTGATCGGTTTTTCAAAATACCGGTTGACGTAACTAATCAGGTAATCGACTTCTGCCCGCTCCACCACCGGCTCCGACTCGCCCAGTTCCGACTCGGTTTCGGTCGTCCCAATCATCAGTTTTCCGTTGTAGGGAATGATGAAAACCACACGTCCGTCGTCGGTTTTCGGCACCAGAATGGCGGCATCCGACGGCATCAACTCGCCCGGCACAATGATGTGAACGCCCTTGCTGACCCGCATCCGGATGCCCATTTCGGGGTTCGCCAGCAGTCGGATGCGGTCGGCAAACGGGCCGGTGGCGTTGATAAACCGTTTGGCCCTCACCCGCAACAACCGCCCCGTTAGCGAATCCCGGACGTACAAAACCACCAGTTGACCGGCCGCGTCCTTCTCAAAGGTGCGGGCTTCGGCGTGGTTGAGGGCCACCGCGCCGTATTGCATGGCGGTTTTGACCAGCGACATGTTGTACCGCGCATCGTTCAACTGACCGTCGTAATACAATACCGCACTATGAATTTTATGGGTGAGCGAGGGGTTGCGTTTCAGGGCCTCTTCCTTGTTCAGCCACTCGCTTTTTCCGATGCTCAGGTCGCCGGAGAGCGTGTCGTACATTTTCAGTCCGGCGGTATAGTAAATGCCTTCCATCCAGCTCATACAGGGCGTCAGCAGCGCCAGCGGATGTGCCAGATGCGGAGCGTTCCGGATGAGCGTCAGGCGTTCGCGCAGGGCTTTTTTCACCATGTGATACTGGTTCAGATCGGCCTGTTTGACCGCCTGTTCCAGATACCGCACCCCGCCGTGAATCAGTTTGGTCGATTTACTGGAGGTTTCGGAAGCAAAATCGTGCTTCTCGATGAGGATGGCCTTCAGACCCCGGCTTTGGGCATCGAGCAGACACCCGGCGCCGGTGGCACCTCCACCAATGATGCAAATGTCAAATTCCTGATTTTCGGCTTCTTTGAGATGGTCGTTGCGCTGCATAATCGAGTTGTTTCGCAGACGGGATCGCCCGTGCGGTTTAGCGGAGAAATGCAAAGGTAAGCAGAGTCTGGTAGTTATTTTCATGCAACTTCACGGCCAATAAGCCCGCAGGGCTTGTTGGCAATTTCCTGGTTTGTTTTCTTCGTAGCTTTATTACCTTTGGTTATAACTATAGCTTTATTGATTGTTCCGATGGAAGATTTCCGGTTGAGAGTATTTTACAGCGTTGCCCGTCACCACAGTTTCACGAAAGCCTCTTCGGAGCTATTCATCACCCAGCCTGCCGTTACCAAACACGTGAAGGCCCTGGAGGATATGCTCGGCCTTCGGCTTTTTGACCGGAAAGGCAACACCATTGTGCTGACGCCCCCCGGTGAGGTGTTGTTCCGGTATGCCGGGCAAATCTTCGATCTGTATCAGGAAGCCCTTTTTGAGCTTAATACTTTTAAAAATGACCTGAAAGGCAGTCTGCGGCTCGGTGCCAGCACCACCATCGCCCAATACCTGATTTCTCCCCTGCTGGCTTCCTATTACGAACGGTATCCAACCATCCAGCTCAGTTTGCAAACCGGCAACACCGAGATGATCGAACACGCGGTTTCGGCCAAAGAGATCGATCTGGGCATTGTGGAAGGCAAAAAACACCATGCCGGCTTGAAATACCACGATTTTCTGGAAGATGAACTGGTCGCCGTCGTGCATAGCAACAGCCGCTACAGCCGTCTGAAAGAAATTACGCTGGCAGAACTGAGTGCCATTCCGATGGTGTTGCGCGAACGCGGTTCCGGCACGCTCGAAGTGCTGGAAACGGCACTCCAGGCGCGGGGCATCCGGCCTTCCACGCTGACCGTGGTCATGCACCTGGGTAGTTCGGAAAGCATCAAATCGTTTCTGGAACACGCCAATTGTCTGTCCATTCTGTCCTCCCGCGCCATTGAAAAAGAAGTAAAGAGCGGAGTGCTCAAAATTGTCACCATCAAGGATTTTCGCCTGCCCCGAACGTTCAGTTTCGTCCATTTACAGGGTTTACCAGAAGGGTTAGCCGCCGGTTTTATGACATTTGCCCGGCGGTATTATACATCCTAAAACAGAAAATACTTCAATAATCTACTGATTTTAAGCCATTTATCAGCCGTGTCGATATTTATTTATGTCTAACATGTTACCATTTAGCCATATCATCATCTTAATAGTAACCTTATGCATTTGACCTGACGGGATCGCTTCGTTTATTCACTGCCTATGCCCGCAAACGGGAAATGTAAGGGCCTTTCAACTCGAAACGTGTAACCAACATTTCCTTTTCATGCAGCTCTGTTCTACCAACACCTTACCAAAATCCTTCGCATCCGTCCAGGCTTTGCGCGCCCTGGCGGCCCTCCTTGTCACGCTCTTCCACGTATCGATGAAAATGGAAGATGTCGCGATTTATTCCCCTCTCTTGCGATGTTTTAAAGCCGGTTTTGGTGGCGTCGATCTGTTTTTTGTGATCAGCGGTTTCATCATTACCCACACCAACGGGTCGAAAATAAACCGACCCGATCAATTGATTCCGTATTTAAAAAAACGTTTCGGACGCATTTATGTCATCTACTGGCTGGTTCTGGTAGCAGCCAGTGTGCTGTTTCTGTGGCTCAATGCCTTTGCCCCTTCATTAAAATGGCTTTCTTACGGCTTCAATCCCGTCGAAATTGCAAAAGCGCTCACGCTTCTTCCCTTTCACGAGAGCCTGCTGCCAGTTACCTGGACCTTGAGCTACGAGCTTTATTTTTATGTACTCTTCGGACTGTTGATTGTCTCGCGGTACTTTCTGATCATCCCCGTTCTGCTCCTGGGCGCAACCCTGCTCAACGGTTTGGCAACCGGGGCCGGACAGCCCCCGCTGTTTGCATTCAGTTACCACCCTTTCCTGTTGAGTCCCTTTACGCTGGAATTTTGCTTTGGCGTGGTTGCCTACCATCTCGCCCGCCGGAATGCCTTTGACATTCATCCTTTGTTGATGGGTCTGGCCGCCGGGCTTTTTTTCCTCACCGGAGAGTGGGCTACCCCCGCCGACTATTGGCTCCGAATTGGCGGATTCGGTCTTCCGGCAATGGTTCTGTTGCTGGGTCTGATCCGCTGGGAGGCATCGAACCGGTTTTCGTATCCGGACTGGCTGACAAAGCTGGGGGATGCTTCCTATCTGCTGTATTTGATTCACGTTCCTGCCATCATGATGCTTACCCAGGCGCTGATGATTCTGGGGCTTGCAAACTACGTGGTCGTAGCGAATGTCCTGCTGGTTGCGTTCCTGGCCTGGTTTAGTTGGCTGGCGCACCGATGGGTCGAAAAACCGCTATTACACTGGATTCACACCAGCCGACCCAAAACCGTTGCTCCTAAAAAAGCACATCTGGAAACGATTCGCTATGAATCGGTAGCGGTTTCCGTTCTTCACACACAAAATGACCAGGCAGCAGCGTTATCCTGAAACGGTCGCGGGATTATTTCTAACCAGAAGCCTCTTTTGAGGCTTTTTTTATTCATAAAAACTCCCGAAGATTGGGTTTTCATCACCTTTTGCTCTCCAATGCGCAACAACCAGTTTTATTACCTCGTCCTGTTTGTTTTAGTTATCGTCGATGCCTGGCTGCTGGCCCATCCGAATTTGATTGGCCAGATCAGTATTTTCTGGTACGACCATGATTACCTTGAAACATTGCCCAAAGCGATGGCCACCGTGGCGGTCACGGTTTTGGTGGCCTTGCTGCTCAGCTTCCTCATCAGCCGGGCCTTGAGCGGTACGCTGGCGGCAGTGCTGGCCGTCACGTTGTTTGTGGTCTGTCTGTTTGCGATTTTCCAAACCTATACCCGGTTTTCGACCGGTACCTACCAATTGATGGGCTCAGGATTCAAAACCGGTGCGGTTTTGCTTCCCGTGATTCTGGCGATTATCTTCGGAAAAACGTCGTATGATGTTTTAACAACGAAAAAGCCCCAAAAACGGCGATAACCGAATCGATTTATCACACCGGTTTTCGATGGGATACTGCCGGTTATTTGTGGCTTTCCAGGTAATGTTGTTTCAACACATCGTCGCCGAAGTCGTTCCCTTTTTCCCGTAAAATGGCGTGGATGTGGTTGCCATCGTTCTGAAAACCAACGTTATCGTATTCGATCAGGAAATCGGGGCCGTTGATAATGTAATAATGCGGTTTGTTGTTTTCGTGGCTACCAATCCAGGCAAAATAAATCTTGTCGATGCCTGATTTCACGATTTTATTGAAAAGCTGGTGGGCTTTCCAGTGTTCGAAATTGTGGGTATATTCCTGAATCAGCAGCGTCAGCAACGCCTTTTGTCCCTCGTCGAATTGCCGGGCGGCAATGCCGTAATACTGCGTAATGCGCTGGCTGCCCTGCGGACTGGTTATGATGTCTTTTGGTACGTCCTGCTTGAGGGTAGCAAGGGCTTTCTGCTTGTCGGTCAGCGCGTTGATGAGCATAAAGCCATAATCTTCCTCCTTGCTCAATACGCGTAGTCCGGCGTATTTGGCGGATTTCACCTCCGATGGATCGGTACCGATAAAATAGGGCGACATCGACACCTTCTCGCCGTCGGCGGTGAGGCTGAGCGCCAGGTGATGTCCGCCAAAATTGAGGCCCCAGGGTTCGGCGGTTTGCGGTTTTCCCCAGACCGAAATGTAGTAATTACCGTGCGACCACTTCAGATTCTGAATCATGGTGAGCGTTTTCTGGTCGATCTTGCCCTGATCGAATGCCTGTTGGTAGAGGGTGTTCAGAATGTCGTCCAACTGCATGATACTCGTCGTTTTCAGGTAGCCCTGCGAGCTCAGCATCGCCGACAGGACCCGGTGAAAAGCCAGGCGGCTTTGGTCGGATAAGGTTCCGTAGGCAATGCCGGGCCGGGGCACCAGTCCAACCGGCAGGTTAGTCCATTTTTTTCGAAGACTGTCGGCAAAGGAAAACTGCGTTTTTTGCAACTCTCCGTCATCGAGCGTACTGAGAAATTGCGAGGTCGTTTCGATCAGCGTTTTGGTCGACTGGGCCGATACAAACGAAGTCAGGAATCCGCAGATTAACAGGAGGATAAGGTTTTTTTTCATCGTCGGTGGTTTGAACCTAAATTTAGAATATCTTCCACGAACTTACTAATCGGATCCCGTCGACCGGGGCCATTCGGAAGGTGCGGCTGGTGGTCAAAAATGATGAATCCATCCATTTATAGTCGCAACTATTGGCATCCATTTCGGGTTAAACAAGTAGATTTTGCATAATCCTTGCGTTTTTACCAAAGTAATCACTTGTCGTTAGTGGTTTTTGGCTAATTTCGCCCGGCGACTCCTCGCCCGGCATTGTCCATTCGTTGCGCAGGGTCGTCACGATGGAGGATAGATAGCCAACCTGAACGATTAAGTTTACCATAACCGATTTACTCTACCCCAAATACGTATGTCAAACACTGCCGAACTGTCTGTCGATGGTAAAACCTACCAATTTCCAATCGTTGTTGGTAGCGAACAAGAAAAAGCCATTGACATTTCCAATCTCCGCGACCAAACGGGTTATGTTACGTTAGACAAAGGATACAAAAATACCGGTGCGACCCAGAGCGCGATCACTTTCCTGGATGGTGAAGAAGGCATTCTGCGGTACCGGGGCTATTCCATTGAAGACCTTGCCGACAAAGCCAGTTTCCTGGAAGTGGCTTACCTCCTGATTTACGGTGACTTGCCGACTCAGCAGCAATACGCCGAGTTTGAAGACAGCATCCGGCGTCATACGATGGTGAATGAGGACATGCGGAAAATTTTTGAGGGTTTCCCCAATAATGCCCACCCGATGGGCGTATTGTCGTCGCTGGTGAGTGCCCTGAGTGCGTTTTATCCGGACTCATACGACGACAAAGCGCCGGATCAGACGCAGATGCACATCATCCGGCTGCTGGCCAAACTGCCGACGATTGCCACTTGGTCGTTCAAGAAATCGCAGGGCCATCCGGTTAATTACCCAAAAAATCAGCTCGACTACTGCTCGAATTTCCTGCACATGATGTTTGCGCTGCCGGTAGAAGACTACCAGATCGATCCGGTGGTTTCCAGCGCGCTGAACAAATTACTGATTCTTCATGCCGACCACGAACAAAACTGCTCGACCTCGACGGTGCGGCTGGTTGGTTCGTCACGCGCCAATATTTATTCTTCGATTTCGGCCGGTATCAACGCGCTGTGGGGGCCGCTCCACGGTGGTGCCAACCAGGAAGTGATCGAGATGCTGGAAGAAATCAAAGCCAATGGCGGTGATGTGGCAAAGTACGTCGACATGGCGAAAAATGCGAAGACCACCGGTTTCCGGCTCTTCGGTTTCGGCCACCGGGTTTATAAAAATTTCGATCCACGGGCGCGTATTATCAAGAAAGCCGCCGATGATGTACTGAGTAAACTCGGCGTGAACGATCCGGTGCTCGAAATTGCCAAAGGACTTGAAGAAGCGGCTCTCCACGATGAGTATTTCGTTTCGCGGAAACTGTATCCAAACGTCGATTTTTATTCCGGAATTATTTACCGCGCCCTCGGCATCCCGACCAATATGTTCACGGTGATGTTCGCCATCGGTCGTTTACCCGGCTGGATCGCCCAGTTCGTCGAAATGCGGGCACAGAAAGAGCCGATTGGTCGTCCACGTCAAATTTATACCGGCCCGACGCTGCGCGAGTTTAAAGCCATCGGTGACCGTTAGTATTTACGAACGTTAATTCTACGACAAGAGCCCCGGATTTATTCGGGGCTCTTTGTTTTTTCGGCAACATAACAAAAAAGAGGTGGTCAGCAACGGCCAACCACCTCTTCATTTGTCAAACAATACTGAAAATTTTTTCGGTATGAAGCCGCAAAACCGGCTCACCACGGTATTTTACGGTATCTTGTTAATCGAGTGTCTCGTCGCCTTCTACGGCAGCGCCAACAGGATCGACCAGCGCATCTTCGTTGGCATTCACCATCGCACGAATTTTAGCTTCCAGTTCGGCCATCAATTCGGGATTGTCGGATAACAGATTTTTCACGGCATCGCGTCCCTGCGACAGCCGGTTGCCATCGTAGGAGAACCAGGAACCGGATTTTTTAACGATTTCCAGCTCAACCGCCAGGTCAAGTACCTCGCCGACTTTCGAAATTCCCTGTCCGTACATGATGTCGAATTCGATCACTTTGAACGGAGCGGCCAATTTATTTTTGACCACCTTCACTTTCGTGCGGTTCCCCATGATTTCATCGCCGTCCTTGATCTGTCCGATCCGGCGAATGTCCAGCCGAACCGACGAGTAGAATTTCAGGGCATTTCCACCCGTGGTCGTTTCGGGATTTCCAAACATGACCCCGATTTTTTCGCGCAACTGGTTGATAAAGATGCAGCAGCAACCGGTTTTGTTGATCACGCCCGTCAGTTTCCGCAACGCCTGCGACATCAACCGGGCTTGTAAGCCCATTTTGCTGTCCCCCATGTCACCTTCCAGTTCGGCTTTCGGAACCAGCGCGGCCACGGAGTCGATGACGATGATGTCGATAGCCCCGGAGCTAATCAGGTGTTCGGCAATTTCGAGTGCCTGTTCACCGTTGTCGGGTTGCGATATGAGTAAGTTTTTGGTATCGATTCCTAATTTTTCAGCATACGAGCGGTCGAACGCGTGCTCGGCATCGATGAACGCAGCCAGACCACCGGCTTTTTGAGCTTCGGCGATGCAATGCAGCGTCAGCGTGGTTTTTCCCGACGACTCCGGCCCGTAGATCTCAACGACCCGGCCCCGTGGAACACCCCCGATTCCCAACGCCAGGTCCAGCCCCAGCGAACCCGTCGAAATGACCGGAATATCAACGACTTTGCTTTCACTCAGCCGCATGACCGTGCCCTTGCCATAGGCTTTGTCCAACTTTTCGATGGTCGTTTGCAGGGCTTTCAGTTTGTTCTCAGTAGCCGTACTAGCGGTTGCTTGTGCCATGTGATGTGTTTTTCCTCAAAAAATGATTTTTAGTATGTTTAGCCTTATAAAATTACGATTTTGCAGTCAGATTTGCAAGCCCTGTTTGTAAAATAATCAAAATATATGAAGCGTAGTATACGCTCGGTAACCCGACAAAAACTAACACAGGTTAAATATTTTCCAGGAATATCCCCGTGTAGCCGGACGATTACTACTATAGTTGTATGGTATTTATGTTTTACAACACACACAATCAGCGCCCAGTTGAACAACCGGACCTTCGATCAGCGCGTTCGACTCGACAGCATTCAAAAACTGAGTTTTCGCTTCACTAGTTTGGGTTTTGTCCGTAATAATGAGTTTTTCGGCCCCATCGCCGACGGGTATACGCTCTTTGGCTACCAGCTCAATCCCCGGATTGCCTACCAGCCTGCGCCGAACGTTGTGCTGGAAGCTGGTGTATTTTTCAAGAGCGATTTTGGCCAGGAACGCATCACGCAAATCGCGCCGACGTTCACCGTAAAGTTTCGTCACCGCAACTGGAATTACCTCTTTGGGACGTTGGAAGGCTCAGTAAGTCACAACCTGATTGAGCCACTCTACAATTTTGAACGGCTGCTGCAACAGCGCATCGAGAACGGCCTGCAAATCAATCACCAAACCGACCGCACCTTCTTCGACGGCTGGATCAGCTACCTCCAGAATACCCGGCCCGGCTACACGCGTCAGGAACAGTTCTGGGGTGGTGTTTCGGCGGAATTTTCGCTGCTGCATACCCCCGGTTTTCGGCTGAGCGTGCCGCTGCAATTCACGGTTTTTCACGCTGGCGGCCAAAACATCAACAGCCCGCTGCCCGTCCGAACGGCCTTGAACGCGGCCGGTAGCCTGAGTTTGACCTGGCAGAATGCAGCGTCTGGTTTTCTGCGCTCGGCCCGGCTGGACACCTATGTGGCCGGTTATTCTGAAAATGCGGAAAAGTCTTATTCCGGTAGCGCTTTTTATCCCAATTTAACGCTCCACCTAAAACCGCTGACAGTTTTGGTTAGCTACTGGCGCGGAAACGCCTATCGGGCCGAATTGGGCGGGGATTTGTACCAGAGCTACACGCGCCGGTATAACAGCACCTATGAGGAGCGCAACCGACAACTGTTGATGCTGCGGTTTTTAAAGGATATTTCGATTGCCAATGGCCTTTCGGTAACCGTCCGTTTAGAGCCCCATTATGACGTAGGAAACGGAAAATTTGAGCATTCGGAGGGGGTTTATATCAACTTCCGGCACTAGAAAACCGGGAGAGTCTGCTACTTTTGTCTATGGTTCGTAAAATCCTGCTGGCCCTTTTGGGCGTATGTATTGTGTTGGGAATCTGGTACCGCGACCTGATCGGCTATGGCTGGATGCAGGCAAAGGGGCAATTCCGGATTTTGTGGAACACGCGGCCGGTCGAGGAGGTGCTGGCCGATGCGTCGTTTCCGGATTCATTGAAGCAGAAAATTGAACTTATTCAGGAAATCAAGCGTTATGCCGTTGATTCTCTGGGTATTAATCCTTCCAAAAACTACACGACATTTTACGACCAGCACGGGCAACCGATTCTGTGGGTCGTGGTAGCTTCGGAAAAATACCGGCTTGTGGCCAAAGAATGGGAGTTCCCGGTCATCGGAACGTTTGCGTATAAAGGATTTTTTGAACGCGACCGCGCCAATCAGGAACAGGACGAACTGAAACAACTGGGCTACGATACGCGTTTAAATGAAGTATCAGCCTGGTCGACGTTAGGATTTTTCCGCGACCCCATTCTGTCGTCGATGTTGAAACGATCGGAAGGGCAGTTGGCCGAGTTGATCATTCACGAACTGACGCATGGCACGCTGTTTGTAAAAGATAATTTGGAATACAACGAAAACCTCGCGGATTTTGTCGGTGAATATGGGGCCTTGAAATTTCTGACCCAGAAATACGGAGCCAGCTCACCGGCGGCTCTTGGCTATCTGGATTCGAAACAATACGGCGAAAAATACGACGAACACATTTTGCGCGGAACCCGGAAACTCGATAGTTTATACGCGACTTACAACCCTCAAACGCCCGAACGGGTCAGGGAAGAAAAGAAGTGGCAGTTGATCGACCAGATTGTCGAAACCGTCGATACCCTGGAAACGAAGCCGCTGACGGGTTCGCCGGTTCCTAAAAAGCGTCGGTTTAACCCGCAGAATTTACCGAATAACGCGTACTTCGTGGGTTATAAAACCTACCGGCAGCAACAAAACCGCTTCCGGCGCGAATTTGAAGAGAAGTTTAAGAGCAATTTTAGTCAGTATTTGGCGTATTTAAAAAAGACCTATCCGTCCTTGTAAGTTTGATGACGGTTGAGCCACTTTTTATGGCGGTTCACCCGTTTCCAGTTGGAAGTACCTATCTCTAATCCTGACATTTGCGGGGCCAAGGGTCAAGCGATCATGAAAAAAGTAGTCCTTATCCTATCCATCCTAACCACAGCGGCTCTGTCGCAGGTGGCGCTGAAACCGGAAAATGCGTACCGTCGCGTACCCAATTCCAGTTTTGGGGCCGGTGAGCACCTGGAATACAAAGTCCATTACGGCATTTTCAACGCTGCGGAAGCGGTTGTCGATGTGGCTCCGACGCTTTATAAAGTCAACGAACGGCCTTGCTATCGCGTCAACGTGTATGGCCGAACCGTCGGTGCCTTCGACCTCATCACTCGCATTCGCAACACCTGGCGGTCGTACATCGATACGACGGCGATTCTGCCACAGAAATTTTTCGCCCACATCGAAGAGGGAAACCACCGCAAGGAAGAGAACGTGACCTTCAATCATTTTGCCAATACCGTTCGGGCCGAAGAAAAAAACCAGAAGGATGTTTTTAAAGTGCCGGATAACGTCCACGACGTCATCAGCGGCTATTATTACTTACGAACCATCGACTTTAGCCGGGTCAACACGAACCAAACCATCGAAGTACCCGCTTTTTTCGACGATCAGGTCTACAACATGAAGGTACGGTATCGGGGCCGGGAGGTGGTTAAAACCCGGTTTGGTCATATCAACGCCATCAAGCTCAACCCGGTTTTGCCGGAGAATAAATTGTTTAAAGGCGAGGATGCGATTCGAATCTGGGTGTCGGACGATGCCAACAAGGTTCCGGTGAAAATCGAAGTGGAGTTGTGGGTAGGTTCGATGGAAATGGACCTGAAAAAGCACTCTGGCTTACGAAACGATCTGAAGTTTTTCAAGCAGTAACAGACCTACAAACCGGTCCGTCAAGTCCGGTTTTTCCATTCAAGAATAGTACGAACGAAAGCTCTGGCGTAGGTAATAAACCACGGCAGACGGTCGTATGAAATTTCGGTATAGGGGCGGCTTTCGGCCCCGAAACTCTGGTAATACGCTTTCACCGACTCCGCTCCCACTGCCGGACTTTCGAAATCAAACTCCAGCGGTTGTCCGGCAAACGCTTCGATGAGTTGATTGATCATCCACAAACGCGCCTGTTGTTTCCGCCCGGTGGGTGACGCGCCGTTGAAAAGATAAGTAATCCGGTCGCGATCCGCCACAAACAAGCCACCCGCTTCGGCGTTTTTTTCGCCTTCTTTCCGAGCCAGCCAGATGCGCGCCATTCCCCGGTTTTTTAGTTGATCGACGGCTTTTACAAACCGGTCGTAGATCGTTAAATCGAGTTGAATACCGCCAACTGCCTTCTCTTCATTGTGCTCCCGATGCAGTTGAATCAACGGCCGTATGTCCGGTTTTTCTTCCACCACCCAGCCCACATTACGCGCCCGATTGAGGTTAATTTTCCGGTCGGTTGCATACTGCCGATAGATTTCTTCATACGGTTTATTGAGCGGCAAAACGTGGTTATACCGCTTGATCACGGAAAATTCGGTTGGAAATTGCAGTTCGTTTTCATTCTTTTCGTTAAACCGGTACGAAACCACCCAGCGAAAAGACCGGTTTAATCGATCGAAAAAGTCGGAAGACAATACCGCTAAATCGATTGCGGCCCGGCTGAAAATTCCCAGTTGCTGGCAATAATCGGGCTGGTAGGCATACCGAATCCCGTATTTTTGTTTGTAAACCACCGGCATCACGGCCACATACTGCCCGGCCTGTTCGGCCACGATGCCGCCCCAATGTGGAGCGCCAACGCCCGTGGTCAGGGCATCCAGGTACCATGAAAATGCATAGAACAGTCGCTGGGTCGATTCGGCAACGCAATCATCCCAGCGAACTGCGTCGAAATCGGCGCGGTCAAGATACCGGACATTTATCGGGGGAAAAGCGTTTGCTGCAGCCATTGCTTCATCCGGTGCAAGAACCGCACCGAATCCGGCAGTTGGTTGCTCACCAGCCGAACATATGGTTCCGGTTCGGCCCCGAAACTACGGTTAAATGCCGCCAGTGTTTCAACTTCGGGGCTTTCAAAATCTAACCAGAGCGGCTGCCCGGCGTATTCCCGAATGAATTGATCCAGAATAACGGTTCGGGCGTTGCCTTTCCGCCCTTCCGGACTGGCCGCACAGAAAAGGTGGATAATCCGGTTGACATCCGTTACCAGCAGACAACCCGCTTCGATCTGCCCGTTTTGCATCGCCACGCGGATGGTTACCTGCTGCCGGTTTTGCAAAACCGCAACCAGTTGCCGGAGTTGATCATAGGCCTGTGGCGCCACGCGACCGATGCCGGCGGTGTTATACTTCTGGAACAAGTCGATCAGCGGAGCAATATCGGTGGTATCATCAAACGCCCATTCGCGCTGCAAACCGCGTTTCAGGTTATTTTTTCGATCTTTCGAATAGCCCGCAGCCAGTTCCGCGTATGGTTTCTGAAGATTCAATACGTGATTTGTCAGGGGAATCGGATGCACTGAATCCGCCACCAACCCGGCTGAATTGAAAGTATTGAACTGATACGAAGGAATATAGCGAATGTGCTGGTGGAGGGCTTCCAAAAACCGGGATAAAACCGAAGAATTCGGCGTTTCACCAGCCGAAAAAACACCAAGCTGGTGGCAGAACAAAGGCTGAATAACGGACTTGACGCCATACCGACGGCGAACAGGCAACGGCATAACGTACTCATAATCACCTTCCACCAGCAACTCCCAACCGGGCGAAACGACGTCCATATACCACGAAAAGGCGTAGACCAGCCGCTGTGGAGAAAGCGCCACGCACCGATCATACGCGGCATCGTCGATCTGTTGTCGGGAGAGCAGGCGAACCAACCGAGTTTCTGGTTTGGAGTGAAGAGTTATGAGTGAAGAGTTATGAGTGAAGAGTTAATGCGTCAGCCAACTCTTCACTCTTAACTTATTTCAAGGCTCCTTTCAGCTTTTCGACGGTTTCGCGGATTTGCGGATGGGTGTTGGTGATGTCGCTGATCGTTTGAATGGCGTGAATAACCGTGCTGTGATCACGTCCTCCGAAGTGATATCCAATCGATTTCAACGACAGTTCCGTCAGATCTTTGGCCAGAAACATGGCAATCTGGCGCGGAAAAACCGCTTCTTTCTTTCGGCTTTTGCTTTTCAGATCGGAAACTGCAATCTTGAAATGATCGGCCACCACGTCCTGAATGGTATCGATGGTCACTTCCTTATCCGAGTCGATGATGAGGTTCCGGAGGGTGTTCCGGGCCAGATCCAGATCGATTTCCCGGCGGTTGAGCGACGCCTGTGCCATCAGCGACACAATGACGCCTTCCAGTTCGCGCACATTCGTATTGATGCTGTGCGCCAGGTACTCGATGACGTTATGCTCGATGAAGATGCCTTCGGCCAGCAGTTTTTTCTGAATGATGGCCGTCCGCGTTTCCAGATCCGGTTGGGTCAGATCAGCCGTCAGGCCCTGCTTGAAGCGCGACTGAAGCCGGTCCTGCATGCCCTGCAAATCGCGGGGGGCGCGGTCGGACGTCATGATGATCTGCTTTTTGGCGCCGTGCAGGTGGTTGAAAATATGGAAAAATGTCTCCTGGGTTTTTTCTTTTCCCGCCCAAAACTGCACATCATCGATGATCAGCACGTCGACCTGCATGTAAAAACCCATGAAATCCCGCAGCGAATCGGTTCGGATGGAGTTGATAAACTGGGTGGTAAACTTTTCGGAAGACACGTACAGGACGAATTTATCCTGATTGTTATTTTTGATGTAATTGCCGACAGCCTGCACCAGGTGGGTTTTGCCCAACCCCACCCCGCCGTAGATCATCAGCGGATTAAAGGCGGTTGTTCCCGGATTCTGGGCGATGGCGAAACCCGCCGAGCGGCCCAGCCGGTTGCAGTCGCCTTCAATAAAATTATCAAATGTATAGGCCGGATTCAGGTACGAATCCAGTTGCAGCGAGTCCAGGTCTTTCATTTCAAATGGACTCTTCAAAATATCGGCGTCGACGTTGTCCGGTTTGGCATTCTGGGGCGACTTTGAAGTCGGTACGTTGACCGTCAACGGCTTACTGCCTTCGTCGCCTTTGTCGACAATGATTGAATATTGCAATTGACCGTGATGACCGATGGCAAAGTCGAGCGCTTTTCGAAGTAAATGAACATAGTTTTCCTCCAGCCATTCGTAGAAGAACTGGCTGGGTACCTGGATGGTCAGTTCGCTCCCATTCAGGCGCAGGGGAACAATCGGCTCGAACCAGGTCCGAAAACTCTGGTCGGGAATGTTCTCCTGGATCACCTGCAGGCAGCGGTTCCAGACCGTCACTGCTTCGCGCTGTATGCCGGGTACGGGTATGTTCACAATTTCATTTTGCCTAATCATAAAGCCAAATTGCCCAAGACAATCAGCCCGGTGGGTGAAAAAAGGGAGACAAAAGTAGGAAAAAAATTAGAGCAGACAAGGTGACTTGCCAAACTCCGGCCGGATAAAAATACGGCCCCATTTTGTATCTATCAATACATTAAAATAGATTATCAAAATAATACAACCCAACGGCGAACGGCGAAGCCTCCGCTGTGGCTTTACTCCGAAAAGACCTAACTTTGGAAAAGAATGGATTTGATGGATTCGATGGTTGAAAATGGTTTGATGGTTAAATGGCTAATGGCTGTTTGTGAAGACCATCCTTTTTACCGTAAAACCATTTAACCATCCCAACCATTCAACCCTTTTTAACCCTCCAGCCCTTGATACTATGTTTTCTATAAAATCGCTCTTTCCCGCCGTTACGAAAGCGGAGTGGACCCGGCAGGTGGTGGCCGACCTGAAAGGAAAACCGCTTGAATCCCTGAAGCGGCCCACACCCGATGGCCTGGAGACGGAGCCATTTTATACGAATGAAGACTTGGCGAAGCTGCCACTTGCCACAATCCAGCAAAGTCAGCGAACGGGCCAGTCGCTGGGCTGGTTGAACGTGCCGCAGGTGCGGTTTTCAACGGAAAGTGAGACTAATACGGGTCTGCGTACGGGTCTTACCAAAGGGGCCGACGGTTTTCTTCTTGATTTGACCGAGGCAAAAATCGAAGAAATTAACTGGAGTCGGCTGCTGAATGGCCTGAAACTGAGCGACACGCCGGTTTGGTTTTGCGTCGATGGACAGTCGGAAAACGTGGCGACGGCGTTGAAGCAGATTCTGCCGTATCAACTGAAAGGCGGTATTCTTGATGAACCAGTGGCCCGTTCCCTCCAGTCTGGCACCCATCCCGACGCGGCTCTGGTGCAAATGGCGGAAGCGACGCGCCTAACGTTGGACTCACCCCACTTTCGGACCATTACGGTCGGCAGCACGGTTTTCCACAACGCCGGGGCCACCGCCACACAGGAACTGGCCTTCACGCTCAACGCCGTGGTGGACGTCTTCGATCACCTGACCAACGCCGGTTTAACGATGGAACAACTGATTCCCAAAACCGGCTTCGTGGTCTCGGTCGGAACCAGTTACTTCACCGAAATCGCGAAACTCCGCGCCCTCCGCATCCTCTGGCAACGCTTGTTAACATTTTATCATTCATCATTCATCATTCATCATTCATCATTCATCCACGCCCAAACCTCCACCTTCTACGACACTACGGCCACGCCTTACAACAATCTGCTCCGGGCCACGACGGAAGCCATGTCCGCCGTCATCGGGGGCTGTGATGCGCTGACCGTTCATCCGTACAACGCGGTTTTCGGCGAACCCGATGAATTTTCTACCCGCATTGCCCGGAATATTTCCATTTTGCTGAAAGAGGAAGCCCATCTGGACAAAACGCTCGACCCCTCGGCGGGTTCGTATTACCTCGAAACCCTGACGAACGAGCTGGTCGAATCGGCCTGGGCGTTGTTTCTGGATGTCGAAAAGCAGGGCGGTTTATTGAAAGCAACCGAAAGCGGTTTTGTTCCCAGCGAACTGGAGAAAGCGTATCAGGCCAAAGTGGAAGCGGTGAAGAACGGCCGGATTTTGGTGGGCGTGACGAAGTTTCGGGTTGATGAGGAAGTGCTGCTGGCCAAACCGGCAAGGGTTCAAAAAACCTTACCGGTTTTACGGTTGTCCCAAGAATTCGAGTAATTTCCAGAAGAGAAAACCGGTATGAGACCTGATTTCAATACGCCACTTCATCAAACGACACCTGACAACCCTCCCTCGTCAGCCACGTCTTCGCGCCCTTTCGTAACCTCCGAAGGCATTAAAATAAAACCGCATTACGAAGCCGCCGACCTTGCCGACGCCCAGCACCTGGGTTCCGTCGCCGGGATTCCGCCTTTTCTGCGCGGCCCCTACAGCAGCATGTACCTGACCCAGCCGTGGACCATCCGCCAGTATGCCGGTTTTTCGACCGCCGAAGCGTCCAATGCGTTCTACCGCCGGAATCTGGCGGCCGGGCAAAAAGGGCTTTCGGTCGCGTTCGATCTGGCGACGCACCGGGGCTACGATTCCGACCATCCGCGTGTGGTGGGTGATGTGGGCAAAGCCGGGGTTGCCATCGACACGGTGGAAGACATGAAGACACTGTTCGACCAGATTCCGCTCGATCAGATGTCGGTATCGATGACCATGAACGGGGCGGTTTTGCCCATTCTGGCGTTTTACATCGTGGCGGCAGAGGAACAGGGCGTCCGGCCGGAGCAATTGTCGGGCACCATTCAGAACGACATTCTGAAGGAGTTCATGGTACGGAACACGTATATCTATCCGCCCGAACCGTCGATGCGGCTGGTCGGCGATATTTTTGCGTATACGAGTCGCTACATGCCCAAGTTCAACTCCATCAGCATCAGCGGCTACCACATGCACGAAGCGGGCGCTCCCGCTCACATCGAACTGGCCTATACGCTGGCCGATGGCCTGGAATACATCCGAACCGGTTTGAAAGCCGGGATGAGTATCGACGATTTTGCGCCCCGTCTGTCGTTTTTCTGGGGAATCGGCATGAACCATTTCATGGAAATTGCCAAAATGCGGGCGGCCCGGGTGCTTTGGGCGACGCTGGTCCGGCAATTTGAGCCGAAAAACCCGAAATCGCTGGCGTTGCGAACCCATTGCCAGACCAGCGGTTACAGCCTGACGGAACAGGACCCGTTCAACAATGTAGCCCGGACGTGTGTCGAAGCGCTGGCGGCTGTGCTGGGGCATACGCAATCGCTGCACACCAATTCGCTGGACGAAGCCATTGCCTTGCCCACCGATTTTTCGGCGCGGATTGCCCGAAATACGCAGCTTTATCTGCAATATGAAACAGATATTACCGCCGTTGTCGATCCGTGGGGCGGTTCGTATTATGTCGAATCGTTAACCGATCAATTGATTCAGAAAGCCTGGGCGTTGATTCAGGAAGTGGAAACGCTGGGTGGCATGACCAAAGCGATTGAAACCGGTTTGCCCAAACTGCGCATCGAGGAAGCGGCCGCCCGAAAACAGGCCCGGATCGATTCCGGGAAAGATGTGATTGTCGGTGTTAACCAATACCGCCCTGATTCGGAAAAGGAACTTGAATTGCTGGAAGTCGATAACCAGGCCGTTCGGGAAGGACAGATCCGGCGGATTAACGAGGTAAAAGCCAGGCGGAATGAGGCAAAAGTGGAAGCCGCGCTGGAAGCGATTACCGAAGCCGCTCAAATGCCCCCCAGCCCCCTAAAGGGGGAGACTCCCCCTTTAGGGGGCTGGGGGGCAACCAACCTCCTTGCTCTCGCCATCGAAGCCGCCCGCCAACGGGCTACGTTAGGAGAAATTTCGTACGCTATGGAAAAGGCATTTGGCCGTCATAAGGCCACGATTCGTTCCGTGTCGGGCATCTATTCCGCCGAGGTGTCGGATGATGAAAATTTCCGGCTCGCCCGGCAGCTCACCGACCGGTTTGCCGAGCGGGAAGGCCGCCGTCCGCGGATTCTGGTGGCCAAAATGGGTCAGGATGGCCACGACCGGGGAGCCAAGGTCATTGCCACCAGCTTTGCCGACCTGGGCTTCGACGTCGACATGGGGCCGTTGTTTCAGACGCCGGAAGAAGTGGCCCGGCAAGCTGCCGAAAACGACGTTCACCTCGTGGGCGTGTCGAGCCTGGCCGCCGGACACAAAACGCTGGTGCCGCAACTGATCGAAGAATTGAAAACCATCGGCCGCGACGACATCATGGTCATTGCCGGGGGCGTCATTCCCGCGCAGGACTACCAGTTTCTGTATGATGCGGGTGTCAAAGGCGTTTTCGGGCCGGGAACGGTTATTTCAATAGCGGCTCAGAAAATCCTGAAAGAACTGATGCCCGAGTTGGGCCAGCCCTAGATCGTAAACCGTTTTTTCGTATTTTTATAAAAATAGATTTTCACTATGATCACAAGCCGCGTTGCTGATTTACTGGAAGCGCCGGATGCCAGACTGGTTATCGAACGGGCACAGGCTATTTTGAACGACGAAGCACAACGGCGTAAAGAATTCCGGGAGTGGCTGCGCGATGATGTAAAAGCGGAATTTATCAATGGTGTGGTTGTGATGCACTCGCCGGTTAAGCGACAACATCTAAATGCCAGTGAAAACCTCCTGATGCTGTTAAAAGTATATGTTAACAAACAGGATTTAGGTGAAGTAAATACTGAAAAAGCGCTGGTTGCGTTGTCCCGAAACGATTACGAACCCGACATTTGCTACTGGAACAAAGAAATAGCGGCATCGTTCCACGACGATCAGATGGAACATCCCGCCCCGGATCTTATTGTTGAAATTCTTTCCCGAACCACCACCGGGCGCGATCGCGCAACGTCCGTTGGGGGAATTAAATTCGAAGACTATGCCGCGCACGGCGTTCGGGAATACTGGATGATCGATCCGGTTCGGCAGTCACTGGAGCAATATAAACTGGACGAAGATTTGATGGCTTTTGAAGAAAATGCGGTTCTCTTTGTGGATGACACCCTCGAAAGTCTGACGATCCCCGGATTCCGGATTCCGGTGCGGGCCATTTTCGATAAAACCGTCAATATGCACACCTTACAGGAATTGATCAGGAAGTAATAGGTTCTTAATCCCGCACCGGAAAACGCCCCAATTGCCCTTCCAGGTCCGAAATAGCCCGCTCCAGTTCGTCGTTGT
Organism: Larkinella punicea; assembly: GCF_003334855.1. Classification (GTDB taxonomy): domain Bacteria; phylum Bacteroidota; class Bacteroidia; order Cytophagales; family Spirosomataceae; genus Larkinella; species Larkinella punicea. The sequence continues at coordinate 73,316 of NZ_QOWE01000006.1, read as the reverse complement.
TGGGACTGACCGACAACCAGAACGGTTTGTAGGGGTCGCTGTACCAATCCGGGGCCGCTTCCTGATCCAGTTTAATCCCGAATGAATACCCACTCAAGCCTTTCGACGAATTGCTGAAGCCCAGGCACGGTTCTACGAACGAAAGCCGGGGCGAAAGCTCCCGCTGAGAAGCCACCGAACGCATCCAGTTGATCAGCAACTCAATTTCCCAGGTCGATAACAGGGGCGCCGTTGTCGTATACTCTTTGTTCCGATAGCGGGTTTTCAAACTGATCAACAGCCAGTTACGATCCATGAAGTACTGCGAATCGCTGTATTCATAGTCCAGAATATCCAATTCAAAAGAAGCTTCGGGGCCAGTCAGTTTCATGGGTTAGACAATCAGGCGGTCTGTTCAAGGCAGGCCGAAGTACAATCAACACAATCTCGCAGCGCAGTTCAGGCACGGGGCAGCCAAAGCGAATCGGGGAACAGAACCAGGGAAAACCGGGTCTCAACCGAAAGCCAATAGCCATTCAAACACAACCAACACGTAGGTATAAACGTAAAGTAAAAATACAAAAGGGATAGAATTTTATAGCATTTTCCGTTTAAAAAATTTAACTAGGCAAGAAATAATTCAAAGTCACCTCTTTATCGTCTGATAAACGAAATTAAGTAGGGACTGTACACGAACATTTTTTTTGTGTTATTGGAATAGTCGTTAATTTCACCTGTCCAAACTTCCTGTGAAGATACAGTTCACCACAAGCCATTGACTTTATGTCTACCAAACGAGTACTGATTGCCGAAGACAGCTCCGTTATCCAGAACCTTGCCCGTAAAATTCTTGAATTCCAGAATTACGACATCACCTCCGTTAAAAACGGGGAGCAGGTATTGCAAATTCTGGAAAAGGAAGATTTCAGCATCATCCTGCTGGATATTAACATGCCCGTGATGGATGGCATGGAGTGCGTACGCCGGGTGCGGGCGCTCGACGACAAGGAGAAAGCCGCGGTTCCCGTTGTAGCCATCACCGGAAACGCGAAAAATTATACGGAGGAAGAATTTAAAACCGCCGGCTTCAACGATGTGCTGGTGAAACCGCTGAACTTCGACCGGCTGGTCGAAGTCGTGAATCAGCTAACGGATAAATAAGGTGTGAAGAGATGGAGGAGTGTCCGTTAAATCACTCCTCCACTTTTCCTTCCTTCAATCCTTATGATTGTTACGCTCCTCGGAACAGGAACATCCTCCGGTGTGCCGCTGATTGGTTGTGCGTGTGACGTATGCCGCTCGATTGACTTCCGGGACAAACGGTTACGGACCTCCGTTCATCTTGACATTGATGGAAAAAGCTTCGTTGTCGATACCGGCCCGGATTTTCGACAACAGATGTTGCGCACCGGCATCCAACGACTCGATGCGGTGCTGTTTACGCACGAACACAAAGACCACACCGCCGGGCTGGACGAAGTTCGGGCTTACAACTTTCTACAGGGGCAGGATGTTCCTGTCTATGCCCACCAGCGCGTCCTGAACCAGCTTCAGACCGAATACGCCTACATCTTCGCCGAAAAAAAATACCCCGGCATTCCGCGTCTCCAGTTGAATGAGATCAGGAACGAACCATTTGAAATTGAAGGGGTTCTATTCACACCGATCGACGTATTGCACCATCGGTTACCGGTTTTTGGCTACCGCATTCACAACTTCACCTACCTGACCGACCTCAATTACATTTCTGACGAAGAGCTGGAAAAGGTGTACGGAACGCAGATTCTGGTGCTGGATGCCCTGCAAATCGAACCCCATATTTCCCATTTTACCCTCGAACAGGCCCTCGCTCTGGTGGAACGAATTCGGCCGGAACAAACCTTTTTTGTCCACATGAGCCACAAAATTGGTCTTCACCGGGAAATAGAAAAACGACTGCCGCCGTCGATCCGACTGGGTTACGATGGACTGAAAATTGAAATGTAAAGAGAAGGAAGAAAGGAGGAGTGGAGAAAGGGAAAAAAGGAAAACCGCCTACTTCTTCCCTTACTCCCCTCCTCCTTTCTTCCCCTCTTTTTTACCCCAACCGGTCCACCATTTCGATGCACGCCCGGCCGTTGTGATACGGGCATTTCCACATACTAATTTTGGTATTTCCCAGTATTTTGTGGTTTTCATCGATGCCGCTATACCACTCGCCGTTCTTCTTGTCGAGCATATAGGTTTTAATAAACTCCCAGTTTTTCAGCGACTTATCCAGAAACTGCTGCTCCTTGGTTAGCTGATACGCATTCATAAAACCGACCATCGCTTCGGCCATGACCCACCACGAGCGTTCGCGGTTCACATGGTTTTCTTTGGGATCATATTCGTAGTTCATCCCGCCGTCGGCTTCCAGGCCGGTGGCAGCCGCCCGCGCCATTTTCACGGAAAGCGCCTTGATGCGTTTGATTAACGCTTCGTCGTGTAGGGCTTCGGCCGATTCGACCAGCAGCCAGGATGCTTCGATGTCGTGGCCGTAGGAAATGGCGGTTTTCCGGACCTTCCAGTCATCGTCCATGAACAGATTCATCCGGTACGTTTTCGGATCGACGATGTATTTCTCAAAATTGCCGATCAATCCGTGAATGTGCTGGTTCAGACCCTTGTCCGGCCAGGCGCGGTAGAGGTTGGTGAATGCCTCCAGAATGTGGAGGTGCGTATTCATGGTTTTGCTTTCGTGATTGTCTTTTTTGCTGATTACGTAGTCGTCGGCCATGCCCGACCAGTCGCGGGTCATCGACTCGTAAAAACCGCCCCGTTTGGGATCGTAGGCGTGTTTGATCATGCGTCCGTAAATATCTTTGGCAAAATCCAGGGCGGACTGGTGTTTGGTGGCCCGGTAGTATTCGCTCAATCCGTAGATCGCAAACGCCTGACCATATTGTTGCTTGAAGGTTTGCAGCGGCTCGCCTTTGTAGTCGACGGCCCAGTATACCCCGCCGTGTTCCTTATCCCGAAAATATTTTTCGATGTAGTTGTAGGCTCGTTCGGCGTAGGGCAGGTATTCGTCATGCTGCATGTGCCGGGCGGCAGCGGCAAACGTCCACATGATGCGGCTGTTCAGCACAATGCCTTTGGCGGCATCGGTTTTCGGCACGTTCTGGTAATTGACCTGGCCATAATACCCCGCAATCGGATCAGGGCCGTATTTCTGCCAATAGGCCAGAATGTCTTTTAATTCCTGATTGAGTTCCTGACGGATCGCTCGAAGGTCAACCATAACAAGGTTAGGAAAGTATAAAGAAATATCGAATACTGAACATTGAATAACGAATATCGAAATAATGAAGTGAATTATCCTACTTCGCTATTCAATATTCGTTATTCAGTGTTCGTTATTCGATATTTCTTTTAATTTCCTGAATCACTTCCGCTCCGGGACTTACTATGACCGCTGTGTCCATGTCCTCCACGCTCCTCCTGCAATTCGGCTTTCGTTTTGCCAGTGTGGTCTTCTTCAGGCTCCTGCTTGGTTTTGTCCCGATTTGACCGGGATTTCTCCATGTTCGGCGTTTGGCCCGATGTATCGCGGGCGTTGTAATTCCGGTTATTATCGGAACCGGGCTGCTTGTCGTTCGAACCGGGGAGGTTCGTGGTTTTGTTGTGTGCCATGAGTACAGATAATTTGGTAATAAGAATTGAACAGGTAGTAGGGAAAATTGTTTGGAGCGGTACTTTTGCATCCTATGCACACCAATTACTATTTTCTCCGTCAGCTTGCTCCTGCCCTGAAACCGCAGTTGATCGGACTGAAACTCATGGAATGTTTCAGTCAGGATCGGGACGAACTGGTGCTGGTGTTTGCTCACGCCCGGGGGAAAGTCAATTTTTACCGCCCGTTTTTCATCAAAGCCACCCTCCGACCCGATTTTTCGGGCCTGCTGTTTCCCGAAACCATTCAGCGCGCCCGCATCAACAGCGTCGATCTGTTCGAGAATTTGTATGACCAGCCGGTGATCGATGTCCGCTCGTTTCTGAACGAACGCTGTCTGGCTATTACGCTGGAAGGCGGTTTTACGCTGCTGTTCAAATTCTTCGGAAACCGCCCCAATCTGCTGATCTTTTCGGACGATGCGGTGATCGACCTGTTCAACAACAAACTGGCGGCCGACACCCAACTCGTTCTGTCGGCTCTCGACCGACCGCTCAATCAATCGTGGGAAGCTTACGAACAAAGCGGTTTCGACCACCGGAAGTTGTTTCCGACCTTCGGGAAACTTGTCAATGCGTATCTGGAGGAAAAAGGCATTAAAGAGAAAGACGAAAGCGGGAAGTGGGCGTTGATTCAGGAAACCGTTCGGCAACTGGAACAACCGCGCTTTTACCTCACGACCTTCCAACACAAACCGGCGCTTTCACTGATGCTGTACGGCGAACCGATCCGGCAGGAATTTACCGATCCGCTCGAAGCCAGCAACCGGTTTTTCGCCAGCTTCATGGGTCAAAATACGCTGGAACGCGAGAAAGGCGAAGCCCTCCGGTTATTGGAAAAGCGACTGAAACGCACCAAAGCGTCCATCGACGCCAACCTGCAACGACTCATTAGCCTGGACGAATCGGTTAAGAATGAGGAAGTTGCGAACATCTTGATGGCCAATCTGCACCAGATTCCTGAAAGTCCGGGGGCGCGTTCGCCGGAGGTGGTAGAACTGGAAGATTTTTACCGGAACAAACCGATTAAGATCAAGCTCAAAACCGACCTAAGTCCGCAGAAAAATGCCGAACACTATTACCGGAAAGCGAAAAACGAGAAAATTGAAACCGGTATTCTTCAGGAACAAATCGAAAACCGGGAGTTGGAAGTTCAGCAACTTCAGAAACAAATCGAACTGATTCAGCCGGTGGAATCGCTGCGGGAGTTGCGGAAATACCTGAAAAAGAATCCGATCAAAGAAGAAAAAGCCGCCGATGGAACCGCCCCTCTGTTCAAACAGGTGATGCACGAAGGGTATGTCATTCTGATTGGCCGCAATTCGAAAAACAATGATCTGCTGACGCAGCAATACGCCTACAAAGACGATTTGTGGCTGCACGCCCGCGACGTGTCGGGTTCGCACGTCGTCATTAAATACAAAGCCGGAAAGACTTTTCCGAAAACCGTCATCGAACGGGCGGCTGAACTGGCAGCCTGGTATTCCAAACGCCGGACGGATTCGCTTTGCCCGGTTATTTACACACCCAAAAAATTCGTCCGAAAACCCAAAGGGCTGGCGGCCGGTCAGGTGAAAGTAGAAAAAGAAGAAGTAATTCTGGTGGTACCGAAAGATGAAGGACTGCTCAAAACCGCTTAACCCCATGATGTTCCGTAGTATATTGATTATCACCAGTTTTCTGGCTTCCATTTCCGTTTACGCTCAGGTCGAAACCCTCAACCGGAAGGCATCCGGCTACCGGGGCATCTGGTATTTTATCGGCGACACCAAAAACGACTATGTGTACAAATACAGTGGCGGTTTGGGAACCTATCCGGCCAATCATTACCCGTTTTCGGTCTATGCCCCGGCGGTCGGGCGGACGTTTTTCTGTTACGGGGGCGTCACCGACTCCAGTTCGCGGGAGTTATGCCACATGGTCGGTTTCTTCGATCACAAAACCGGCATGGTGTCGCGCCCCACGCTGGTGCTGAACAAACAAACCGGCGATGCACACGACAACCCGGTTATTCAATTGGATAGTCAGGGGTATATCTGGCTTTTCTCCACCTCGCACGGCACCGAACGCCCGTCGTTTATTCACCGGAGCCGGAAACCGTATGACATCAGCGCCTTCGACCGGATGGAAGCCACGCGTCGCGATGAAAATGGCCAAACCATTCCGTTCAACAACTTCTCCTATCTGCAAACGTATTACCAGCCCGGTAGCGGTTTTTTCAACCTGATGACCCATTACGACCGGGGCGTTTTGCCCTACGGCGCCAAGAAACCCCGCCGAACGATTTCCTACATCACCAGCCCGGACGGCATCACCTGGTCGGCCTGGCAGGATATTGCGACCATCGAGGAAGGCCATTACCAAAGCAGCGGGCAGCGGGGCCGCAAGATTGGCAGTGCGTTTAATTACCACCCCAACACCAAAGTCGGTGCCGGACTCGACTACCGCACCAATGTCTATTACGTGGAAACCGACGATTTTGGCAAAAGCTGGCATACCGCCGACGGAAAACCGGTTCAGTTGCCCCTCAAAGACACGCTTAATGCCGCCCTGGTGAAAGACTACCGGAAGTTGGGCCGGAATGTATACATCAGCGATGTCAACTACGATGCCGCCAACCGACCGATCATTCTGTATGTCAGCAGCAAAGGCCCGGAACCGGGACCTCAAAACGGCCCGTATGAATGGCACGTAGCCCACTGGACCGGCAAGCAGTGGGCAATCCACACCGTGGCGCAATCGGATCACAACTACGACATGGCGTCGCTGGTGGTGGAAGGAAAAACGTGGCGCATCATCGGCTCCTTCGATGCCGGGCCACAGCCGTTCGGCACGGGCGGTGAACTCTCGCTGCTGGAAAGCCGGAATGCCGGAAAGTCCTGGAAAACCGTGAAAGCCGTCACGCAAAACAGCGTACGAAACCACGCCTATCCCCGTCGACCCGTGGTAGCCCATCCCGGTTTTTACGCTTTCTGGGCCGATGGCAACGCCCGAAAACCGTCGGCCTCTTTTCTCTATTTCTGCAACCGGGAAGGCCAGGTGTTTCAATTACCGGCGGAAATGAAAGCGGAGATGGAAAAACCGGTGTTGGTGGGAGGGAATTAATTTCAAATATCAAATGATGAATGCTAAATATAAAAGTAGCCTGATGCTATTCACTTTTATATTTAGCATTCATCATTTGATATTTGAAATTCCTTTTATTTAGCGATTAAAACCGCTTTCGTCAGTCGCCGGTCGCCGGTGGTCAGCGTCAGGTTATAGCGTCCGGCCGGCAGGTGGAGCACCGGCCAGGTAACCGTATGCCGTCCGCTGGTAAAAGGCCGGTCGGATAAGGTAATTACTTCCTGCCCCGCCAAATTGGTCAACACCAGCCGCCCCGTAAACGCCCCGGCCACATCGATTTGGGCCGTTAACTGATCGCGGGCGGGATTGGGCAAAACCGTCAGTTGCGTCGCCGGAACCGGGTCGTTCAAAGCCGTAATAACTTCCGTTACTTCAACCTGCTTCAAAATCCAGTTGTTCGGATCAATTTGAATTTCAGTCGGTTGCCCTTTTACGGTAAGCTCGAACGTCTGATCGGCACTGTTGTTCACGACGGTAATCAGCGTATCGCCCACCGATGTTTTCACCAAAACCGGCACCGGCATCGTGAAAAAAGCCGGGTTGGCCGTGCCGGTGGTTTGCTCCAGCCGCAGGTTCACCCGGTATTGATTGGCTTGTCCCGCCAGGGCTCCGCTGCTCCATTTCACGCGGTAGGTCGGGTAATTCTCGCCGTAAATCCACTGCTTGAAAAAATAGTCGAGCGGTTTTCCGTAGACCTGCGACGAAATGGCGGCAAAATCCTCCGTGGTAGCGGCTTTGTAGGCAAACTCCGAAGCGGCATATTTCTGCAAAATCTCCCGGAATTTCTGATCGCCCACGATGCCCCGAAGCATATGCAGGACGGTAGCGCCCTTGTAATAGGTCCGGTTGGAATCAAAGATGTTGTTCACATTGGCCAGATCCTGCACAAACAGCGTCCCGCGTGCCCGACGGGCCAGCAGCATATACGAATTCATGTAGGAACGAAGCAAGGGTGTTCCCCCGACGGATTCCCGGTACAGCACTTCCGCGTAGGACGCAAAGCCTTCATTGAGCCAGATGTGTTCCCAGGTTTTGCAGGTGATCTTGTTGCCAAACCACTGATGAGCCAGTTCGTGCGCAATCAGATCGGTGTTGAAGGCCCCCATCGAGCTGATGGTCTGGTGCTCCATGCCTCCGCCCCACCCAAACTGGGCGTGGCCGTATTTTTCCTTGAGAAACGGATACGGCCCAAAGTAATTCGTAAACACCTCCAGCATGGCCGTGGTCTGGTCCAGCGTTCTTCGCACGTTGTCGGTGAGGGCTTCGGGGTACAGATAGTGCGTCACCGGCATCGAGTCCGTGGGCGATGAACGGAAGGTTTGTTCGTAGAGCGCATAATTCGACATCGCTACCGAAATCAGGTAGTTGGCAATCGGATAGCGGTTTCGCCAGCGGTACGTACGCGTGCTGTCGGCGTTGTCGATGACCCGTTCCAGCCGCCCGTTGGAAACCGAAACAAATTGCTTCGGAGCGGTAATCCAGACATCCGACGAATCGGCTTTGTCGGCCGGGGAATCTTTACAGGGAAACCAGTCGCGGGCACCATACGGCTCACTCAGACTCCAGATAGCGGGTTGATTTTGAGAACCATGCGTACCAAACGTAAAGCTTCCTAATCCCGTTGCACCCGGTTTTCCCTGGTAATAAACCGTTACGGTCAGCCTCTGATTTTTGCCCAGTGGCTGGGTGGGCGTAATGGAAAGCTGGTTGTTTTCCTGCGAAAACGCGAGTTTCTGCGCACCGGTTTTCACCGAATCAGCTTTCATTTCATTGGCCAGATCCAGGAAAAACCGGCTCAGGTTGTCGCCCGTGCTGGTGAGGCCAATCGTGGCGGCCCCGCGCAGGTAATTGGGCGTATAGGTGATGTTCAGGTCGAGTTTGTAATAGGTCACGTCGATGCTCGCATCGCCAGGGTATTGAATGCGCGCCGACCGGCTGGTTTTTGCCAGCGACCCAAAGTAATTCAGGCGCGTGTGCTGGCACGTTGCAACGCCATCGTCGGGTAATTGAGCGGACGCGGTGAGGCAAACAAAAAGCAGGCCCAGCGTGTGAACCTGCTTCCGGATCATTTTTTCAGCGAAATGTGTCTTCATACTAATAGGACTTTCGCTTTTACCCCTAAATTCCCTAAAGGGGACTTGGACACCGCTTCAACCGGATGCAAAAAGTCCCCTTTAGGAGAACGGGGCAAAAGCGAAAGTATAAAGAATTATCAGATGTAAGTCCTAACTAGTTTTCTTCATCCAGGATATCCCCCGGCAACGCTTTGGGCTCAGCTTTCAGTTGGTCGTATTGCTGCGTCAGTTCCGTCAGTTTGCGATGTTCCGCTTCGGGTAATTCGAGCTGCCAGCCCATCGTTTCGGCCAACTGGTACATCATAAACTGAATCTGGTTGTTGGCAATCCGGGGCAAATCGCTCTCCATCGCGCGGTCGAGCATCGTTTGTTTGGATTCGTCCAGCAGCCGGGTGTAATCCTCGCTCCGGAAGTGATTCAGATAGCCCGGATCGATGTCGTAAAATTTATAGTCGGTATCGATCGACAGCACCTGCGGTTCAGGAAACGATTCGATGATGAGCTTTTTCTCGCCCGACTCCGGCTGCCGAAACCGGATCTTTGCAAAATCGAACCCGACCAGCACTTTGGCCTTCGCAATGATTAACGCTTTTTTGGGATCATTTATGAAATACAGAAACTTTTTATCATCCTGATAACTCAGAATTTCTGTAAAATACCCTTCGGCCATCACCACCTTAAAGACTTTCTCGATCCGGTCCAGCAAAATCGTGGACTCTTTGCGAACGTCGGTGATCGGATTGTCCTTTTTTTTGCGCCACCAGTTGGAGAGCGCGACACCGCCAAAACCGCCCAACAGCAGCGTAATGAGAATGAATAACGTATTCGAAGACTCCATAGAAGAGTTGGATAGTTGACGAAAGGTACAGACTTTTGCAGTTCTACCAAACAGGGCCTGCTTTCCTTTAAGACGCTAAAAAAGGGAATTGGTTTCTACTCCATGACGAATAAATTATTGATTGTCATTGCCGGCCCCACCGCCGTCGGAAAAACCAGCCTGTGCGTCCGGTTGGCGAAGGTACTGCAAACCGACGTCGTCTCGGCGGATTCGCGGCAGTTGTACCAGGAACTCAACATCGGAACCGCCAAACCGACCGCCGGAGAAATGCAGGGCGTCCGGCACCATTTCATTGACTCCCACAGCATTATGAGCCCGGTCAGTGCCGGGCAATACGAGCGGGAAGCGCTGGCGGTGCTGGATGAACTGTTTCAGAAAAAGGACGTGGTGATTTTGTCGGGCGGAACGGGACTGTACATCAACGCGGTCTGCTTTGGCCTCGACGATGTTCCGCAAGCCGATCCGGCCCTGCGTGCCGAACTCATGAATCGGTTCGAAACCGAAGGGCTGGAGCCGTTGCAGCAGCAACTCCGGCTGCTGGACCCGACGTATGCCGAAACCGCCGATCTGCAAAATTCGCAGCGCGTGATCCGGGCGCTGGAGGTCAGTTTAAGTTCAGGCCAACCCTATTCGTCTTTCCGAAAACAGGAAGTTGCGGGTCCGTCATCGCCCCGGCCGTTTCAGATGGTCTTCATCGCCCTGGATCGTCCGCGGGCGGAGCTTTACGACCGCATCGACCGCCGGATGGATGCCATGCTCGCCAGCGGTTTAATCGAAGAAGTGCGCTCGCTCCTGCCCTACCGGCATTTGACGGCTTTGCAAACTGTTGGTTATAAGGAAGTTTTCGGGTATCTGGATGGTGCGTATGACATGGCCGAAATGGAGCGATTGCTCAAACGCAACTCCCGGCGCTACGCCAAACGCCAGTTGACGTGGTTCCGAAATCAGGGAAATTACCAGTGGTTTGGGGCGGAGGAAGAAGAAGAAATCTTATTTTTTGCTAATGAAAAATGTAAAATATCGAATGATGAATGATAAAGTAAAAAGCCCAACTGGCCGTCCTTTATAATTTATCATTCAATATTTTACATTTATAATTTCCTTTTGGGCTTATTGCGCTTTCCGCTCATTTTCCCGATACGCCAGAATGCCCCCGATCAGGTTGCGGACGTTGGAAAAACCGTTCTGCTCCAGGAACTGCTGCGCGCGGGCGCTGCGGGCTCCCGACCGGCAGTGGATAATAATTTCTTCGTCTTGCAGGTCTTCCAGTTCGTCGATCTGGCTGGGAAGACTACCGAGCGGATACAGTCTCCCGCCCAAGTTATCTTCATCAAATTCGTATTCTTCGCGAACGTCGATCAGGTTGATTTTTTCGCCTTTGTCTAATCGTTCTTTCAGTTCCTGTACGGTAATGTCCATGTCAATCGTGTTTTGTCATTCATCAGAAAGGCAAAAGTAGGGTTACTTTCTGACAATTAATTTCTGGACCACGGTCTTTTTACCGTCTGACAGCCGAACGAGGTAAAAACCGTCCGCTAACTGACTGACGTTTAGCTGATTTTGCCCAAGTGCCGGACGGGCATTGACCAACAGCCGACCGTTCAGATCGAGGATTTCAATCTGCTGAATGGCCGGGTTTTTCCAGATCAAAATACCGGAACTGGGATTCGGAAACACCAGCAGTTGGGTTATGGCTTCCACGTCGTCGTCGATTCCGGTGATGGGAGCATCTTTTCCGGTTCCCATCACGGGCCGGATCATCGGCACCCCGCCCGGATTGTTGGGGTCCCAGGACGATCCCCGACCTTCAAAAACCTGATTGCCGAACGGGCTATTTTTGTCGAAACCGATGGCCACAATATAGTCTTCACTCACCTGTGTCCAGCCGACGTAAAAAGTGTCGGTAACAGCTACGCTATACTCGAACGGAATTTCAACAAAACCGCTGCGGGAATTGGCGTAACTGATGACGGCGGCCTTCTGATACAGTACCCGACCCGGTCTTCCCCGGTCGTCGGCATACAGGCTAAAAACCGCCACCTGCCCGGTGAGGTTCGTTTTCACCGGCGCAAAACAGACCTGAAGGGCAGACACCGCATCCGGTTTGTTCAGCAAAAACCGCATGGCCACCCGCCCTTGCCGTTGCGTATTCTGAATCGCGGCTTCGGCGGTGCCGTCGTCGTAGGCATAATAATTGTCCAAAACCGTTGCCGACGCGATCGTGTCGTTCCGGCGGAGGTTGACGCCGGGAATCGTGTCTGTGGTCTGAACCGCAAACTGGGTTTGTAACTGCGCTTTTTCTCCCGCGAAACTACCGGGCAGTGGTTGCGGTTTCATGGTTTTGGGCTGCGAACTCAGCGACGCAATTCCTTCCGACGGTGACTGGTACTGCTGAAAAACCGTACCCGTTAGCTGGTCTTTGACAACCGTGCGGAAGGTCGTAAAGTTGAAGTTATTGAACAGATTGACGATGTCTGTTCGGATCGTATCGGCGGTTTCACCCACGGGGTTTAGCCGGTATTGCTTCATCGGCATGGCCGAATACCGTTTCAGAAACGACGAAACCGGTTGCCGGGTCGCAATGTCTTTGATATACAGATTGGTGGCCGACCGGCCCTTGTCCATATAAATGTAATCGAGGTGCCAGGTATCGAACGCGCCCGAAGTCCGGCCAAAAGCCTCGAACCGGAACTGAAAAGCCGCGTGAAGAAACCGGGCCTGGTTGACGGCGACGAACGACTGCGTAAAATTATTGTTGGCCGTGTCGCCTTCCTGTCTCCAGACGGTTTCCCAGGTGCCGGCATTGTTCAGAAACTGAAGCCGCAGCGAATCCTCGGCATCGGGCAGTTCGCCCAGCCCTTTTCGTTGCCAGTAAAAACTGAGAAAAATCGCATCCGCAGCCGACATTCCCGCCAGATCGATCGGGTTGGCCGTCAGCGTATCGGTTGGCCCGTTCGCGTCCTGATCCAGAAAATCGTAGGGCATCCCGTTGGCTTTTAGTCCGTCGAAGGTCGCGACGTTCAGCGAAGGGTGGTTGATGGGGAGTGTGTTGTTGATGTAAACGCTGCTGGGTTGCCACAGTGCCGGGTCAGGCCGGTCGACCGACGTAGCAAAATCGTCGAAAAAAGGCAGTTTCAGCGCCTGAATCCGGGCTCCGGCGGTTGCCGGTTTGGCGGGTGTGAGGGCATTTGGAAAGGATTCAATCGGGACAAGCCGGATCTGCGCGGAAGCGGTCGGCAGGCCGACAAAAGCCGCAAAAACCAGACTATAGAAAACCGCCGGACTACATGCATGACTAACCAACCGTAACCAGCCGGCAACAGCCGATGGATGACAAAAAACCCGCCTGTTGCTTGCTATAAGGTGCTTCATTCTTCCTGCGTATCATCATTTTCGACCGGCCCAACCACCCAGAGGTCAATCACATCGCCCACGCGAATGGTCGCACCGGGTCGGGCAGCCGGGTTTTGGCGAACCACCGTGCCGACTTCTTTTTCAGGATCTTCTACAGGAAGAATCGTGCCAACCTGCAAATTAGACCCCCGGATTAACATTTCGGCTTCGTCGCGTGGTTTACCTACAACGTCAGGAACGGCAAACATAGTATTGCCCAGGCCGTCGCCCACCACAATGTCGATTTTTGATCCTTTGGCAATCCGCGTACCCGGCAAAATTTCCTTTCCTTCGTAGAGTTGCTGCAAAACCGTACCCTGCGCCAAGTCGGGAACGTATTTCAGTTTTCCCATCTGTAACCCGTTGCTGGACAGCGCATACTGCGCGCTAACGTACGTCTGATCCACCAGCTTGGGCATGGGAATCATCGGCGGATTTTCGGTTGTAATGGTGATGTAGATTTTCCGTCCTTCTTTGACTTTAAAACCGGCTTTGGGATACTGCGAAACCACCGTCAGCGGCTCGGCACCGGCTATATAAGTAGAATCCTCCACTTCAAACCGGAGGTCGTGATCACTTAAAAAATCCTCCAGCTCCGACGTATTCATCCGGCTCAGATCCGGAACCGTGATCGTCTGGCCGTGGTGGGTGGTAAACGGGAGATACAGGAAGAAAAAGCCTAAAAACAGAACGGCCACCAATCCGATCATAATCCCGATATGGGTGAGCAGGTCGGTCGTCGTACGGGTGCTAATTTTCGTCATGAAATCAAGGTATGAACGCTGGGATAAACCACAATATTAGCGGTTTGCCGGGCGGTTATTGATACAGGCCCAGCATTTTTTTTATGTATTTCCCCACCACATCGAACTCCAGATTGACCACATCGCCCACCTTCAGGTCGCGAAAGGTCGTGTGTTCGTAGGTGTAGGGAATGATGGCTACCCGAAACGAATCCGGTGCCGAATTAAAAACGGTCAAACTCACGCCATTGATACAAATGGAGCCTTTCTCAACGGTAATATTGTTCTCTTTGGGATCATTAGAGAAGTTACGGTATTGAAAATCGAACAGCCAGCTTCCATTTTGGTCGGCAATGCCGGTAACAATTCCCGTTTGGTCGACGTGGCCCTGAACAATGTGGCCGTCGAACCGGCCGTTGGCGGGCATACACCGCTCCAGATTGACCCGGTCGCCGGTTTTGACCTGCCCCAGATTGGTTTTCTTCAGCGTTTCTTCCACCGCCGTCACGGTATAGGCGTCCCCACTCACCGATGTCACCGTCAGGCAAACGCCGTTGTGGCTCAAACTCTGGTCAACTTTCAATTCGGGGGCAATTCGGGATTGCAGATGGAAAGTGAGGTTGGTACCCTCGGCGGTGATGTCGGTCACCTCGCCGGTCGCTTCAATGATTCCGGTAAACATAGTACGCTTAATCTTGGATAATGCACTCAATACGGCTAACAGGATGTGGAGGAGAAGAATTCCTTTTCACCTACCGGTGTCAAAGTCGGCGGGGTCTTCATATTCATTGGAGATCACCAGCAGGAAAGCACCGCTCGTCAGTTCCTCAATCTGATGCCAGTCTTCCGGCTCCAGGAGCAGGCATTTCCGGGGATCATCCAGCACAAACCGGGTCGACTGCGCCCCGCTCTGCGTTTGAATCCGGCAGTTCCCATTCAGGCACAGAATGGCGTGCCAGGCCTGGTGATACCGCCGACCAATCCGCAGCGTTTCTTCAGTTTCGTAGATATAAAAAACGCGTTTGATCGATCCCGGCATAATTTTTTCAATCACGGTCAGATTTCCGGAATCGGATTCAAACGTATCCAAAAACAAAAGTTGAGCCATATTTTCCCTTTACTCGCGTCAATTTGGCGGTAAACTACTGCAATTTTCCTGCAAAAACACGCTATGAATCTGTAATTTCACGGTTCAAAACTATCCTGTTATGCTTCGGAATCGTTTTTTGCTGGTGGGTCTGTTTCTGATTGTGCTGGCGATCATCTACTATTCTTTTTTCGACGCGGGGAATACCGACACGCCGTCGGTGACCAATCCGGAATCCTATCGTCTGGAAGTCCTCCAGAAGCGGAAAGACAAAGAGGAATTCTTCCGAACGAGCAGCGAGTCGCCGTTTACCGACAAAACCAAATTCAAAAGTCTGGTCTATTTCAACCCCGATCCAGCCTACCGCGTTGCGGCCCGGCTGGAGCCTTTCGCCGACAAAAAGAAGCTGGTGGTTCCCCTGACCGATGGCAGTGAGGAAGTCTACGAAAAATACGCCCATGCGGTTTTTACGATCAACGACGAGTTGTGCCGTTTGCTGGTGCTCAAACACGACAACACGCTGTCGGTTCTCTTCAAAGACCAAACGAGTGGGAAAGAAACCTACGGCGGTGGTCGCTACCTGGATTTCAGCCCCGACGACGTGAAGGAAAACCGCCTGGTGATCGATTTTAATGAAGCCTATAATCCGTATTGCGCCTACAACCACGAGTATGCCTGTCCACTGCCTCCAGCCGAAAACAGCCTTCCGGTTGCGGTTCGGGCGGGGGAGAAATATGTTGAAATTAAATGATGAATGATGAACGATGAATGCTTTACAACCATCCATTCATCGTTCATCATTCATCATCCATCATTAAAATCAGGCCAATCAGCTTCATCAAGGTTCAAGACTCGTTATCTTTGTCATTCATTTTTAGTTACTGTATGAAGATTTCCTATAAATGGCTCAATCAACTGATTAGCCTGAGTGAAAGCCCGGAAAACGTTGGTAAAATCCTGACTGATACGGGCTTAGAAGTTGAAAGTATCGAGAAAATAGAGTCTGTTCCGGGCGGTTTGGAAGGGGTCGTGATCGGTGAAGTGCTAACCTGCGAAAAACACCCCGAAGCCGATAAACTGAGCCTGACGATGGTTGATGCCGGTCAGGGAGCGCCATTGCACATCGTCTGCGGGGCGCCCAACGTGCGGGCCGGGCAGAAAGTGGTCGTGGCACTCGTGGGAGCCACCCTGTACCCGGTCAGCGGAGAGCCGTTTACGATCAAAAAAGCGAAGATTCGGGGTGCCGCTTCCGAAGGCATGATTTGCGCAGAAGATGAAATCGGGCTGGGTATCTCGCACGCCGGGGTGATGGTGCTGGATACGGACCTGCCAAACGGAACGCCCGCTGTCCGTTATTTTGGCCTGGAAGCCGACTACCAGATTGAAATTGGACTGACGCCTAACCGCGCCGACGCGGCCTCCCACCTTGGCGTGGCCCGCGACCTGAAAGCCGTGTTGAAACGACCGGTTCAGTGGCCGTCGGTCGATGCGTTCAAAATTGACAATCAGAATCTGCCGATTTCCGTTTCGGTCGAAAGCCCGGAAGGCGCTCCCCGCTACGCCGGATTGACCATCGACGGGTTGACCGTTGGTGAGTCGCCCGACTGGCTGAAACAGCGGTTGCGGGCCATCGGCCTGAACCCGATCAACAACATTGTCGATGTAACGAATTACGTCTGCCATGAACTCGGTCAGCCACTGCACGCCTTTGACGCTGATCGAATTACAGGCAATCAAGTGATTGTTAAAACCGTGGCCGAAGGCACGCCGTTTGTGACCCTCGACGGAATTGAACGGAAGTTGTCGGCCAACGACCTGATGATCTGCAACGCCAGCGAACCGATGTGCATTGCGGGTGTTTTTGGCGGTCAGCAATCGGGCGTGAAAGCGCAGACGACCCGGATTTTTCTGGAATCGGCCTATTTCAGTCCGGCCTGGATTCGGAAAACCTCGCAGTACCACGGCCTGAAAACCGATGCGTCGTTCCGCTTTGAACGCGGCACCGACCCGAACATGCCGGTTTTTGCGCTCAAACGGGCCGCTCTGCTCATTCAGGAAGTGGCCGGCGGAACCGTCAGTTCGGAAATCATCGACCTCTATCCTACCCCGGTTTCGGACCGCACGGTTGCGATTCGGTACAAGAATGTTGACCGGCTCATCGGCATTCCAATCGACCGGGCCGAAATCCTCCGGATTCTGGAAAGTCTGGATATTCAAATCAGTGACCAAACCGACCTGGGCTTCACGGCGCTGGTGCCGCCCTACCGCGTCGATGTGGAACGGGAGGTGGATGTGATCGAGGAAATTCTGCGGATTTACGGTCTCGGCAATGTTCCGCTTTCGGACCATCTTTCCTCAGATTTCCTTTCGGAGTTTCCCGAAACCGATCCTGACCAATTGCAGGAACGCGCCAGCCAGCTTCTGGCGGCCAACGGTTTTTACGAAACCCTGAGCAACTCGCTGACCCGCCCGGCCTACCACGAAGCCATTCGGGCGAGTTTGCCGAACGCGGATGTACAGTTGTTGAACCCGTTGAGTGAAGAACTCTCGGTGATGCGGCAGACGCTGCTGTTTTCCGGTCTGGAAACGTTGGTATACAACATCAACCGGCGGCAGAAAGACCTGAAAATTTTCGAGTTTGGCAAGACCTACAGCCGCGACGGCGAGCGGTTTTTCGAACGACCCCGGCTGGGAATCTGGATGGCCGGTCGTCTGCAACCGGAAAGCTGGCTCACCGGAAACCAGCGTTCCGGCGAAACGGCCTTAAACTATCACGACCTTGCGGGTGTTGTACAAAAAGTCTTAACTTCGTTTCGGGTTAAAACGACTGATAACCAACCCGCTGACCCGGCTATCTTCCAGTATGGCTTGACTTTGCTGGTTAACAAAAAACCGCTGGTTTCGTTGGGTCTGGTAAAGGCCGGTTTAACAAGACGGGTTGAACTGAAGAACACCCCGGTTTTTTACGCAGATTTCGACTGGCAATACCTGTTGAAGTTGTATAACGCCAAAGTGGTTTTCGAAGAAGTGTCGCGGTTTCCGGAAGTTCGGCGCGATTTGTCGCTGGTGCTGGATACCGGCGTCACCTACGCACAAATCAGCCGACTGGCCTACCAAACCGAGCGGAAGCTGCTTCGGGACCTGAACGTATTCGATGTGTATGAGGGCGAAAATCTGGAGCGCGGCAAAAAATCGTATTCGGTCAGTTTCATCCTGCAGGATGCCGGGCAGACGCTGAACGATGCGGTTATCGACAAAACGATGAACCGGCTGATGTCGGCTTTTGAGCGGGAACTGGGGGCCGTGATCAGAAAATAAGATTTGATGGGTGATTCCTTTCTGATTCAGAAAAGAATCCGTTCCAACTGGTACCTTAGCCCGGAAATTTCAACGCAACCATGAGCAATACGTCGTCGGTTTTATCGCAACTGGACTCCTTCGAGGACAAGGCGAATCGCCTGGTCGAACTGGTCAAAGCGGGGCGGCAACGGATTAGCGAACTGGAGCAGGAGAACAGCGCCCTGGAGCGTGAAAAGGCCAAATTGACCAATGAGGTAACAAAACATCAAAATCAACTGAGGCAATTGGAAAAAATGGTGAATAATTCATCAAAAGAGTTTTCTAAACCAACAAATATTCCTAAGATTGTAAATAACAAACACAATGACGCAGAGACTACTGCCGAATTGAAGCAACAGCTCACGGTTTACATCGAAGAATTGGATCGTTGTATTGCCTATTTGAGTGACTTGTCATAAATCACTTGCCGGAAGGTTAGAAACGTCTGATGCGTTTCTGGCACCGGATGGACAAGCTGTACGGATGGAAGAGTTATTGTCAATAAATATCCGAATTGCAGGCCGGAACTACCCGCTTAGCGTTCTTCCAGAAGACGAAGAAACCGCCCGGGAAGCCGGACGTCTCGTCAATGAACGCTTTTTAGGGGAGAAGAATAAGAAAAAAAAGCGCGATGACATGGATATTCTGGCGGTAATTGCCGTCATGAATACCGTACGATGGCTAAACGCTCGCAGTGAAAAACTGGCGCTGCAAGAAAAGATAACGCAACGGATAACCCGTTTAGACGAGTTAATTGACTCGACGTTAACTACTTAACTAGTGAGTAGAAAACCAAACGCGAAAACCGCCTTCTTCCCGTACTCCCGACGCTGACTGCCTGAACAGTCGGCTTGCTTCATTTCTTCGGCACTGTAGTTGTCTGTGAAAACTATATTTTTCACACAAACGTCTACGGACATGAATAAAATTGATTTCTGGGTGATGCTCCTGTCGGATATAATCTCGATTGCAGTGGGCGTCTACATTGGCAGAAGGCTTCTAGGCCGCCTGTTTGCCCAGCGTGAGAAGGATGCCGAAACCCGATCGGCAGAGATCATCAAAAACGCCGAATTGACGGCTGAGAATATCAAGAAAGATCGCATTCTCGAAGCACGGGAAAAGTACCTCAAATTAAAAGCGGAGTTTGAAGAAGACACCAACCGGAAGAAGAACATTCTGATTACCAACGAAAACAAGCTCAAACAACGCGAGCAACAGCTTCAGCAACAAGCCGACCAGAGCAAACGCAAGGAAGCCGAACTCGACCAGCAGAAGCAACAACTGGCCCAGCAACAGGAAGCCATCGGCAAACGCCGGGAAGAGGCCGAGCGCATGCGCCTGCAACAGGTCGAAGCCCTGGAGAAAATTGCCAACCTTACCGCCGAACAGGCCCGCGAACAACTTGTGGATGCCCTGAAAGCCGAAGCCGATTCGCGCGCATCGTCCTACATCAAAAGTGTGGTGGAAGAAGCCAAACTGACGGCAACGAAAGAAGCCAAAAAGGTGGTGATCGAAACCATTCAGCGGACGGCCACGGAACACGCCATCGAAAACTGCGTGTCGGTGTTCAACATCGAAAGCGACGACATCAAAGGGAAAGTGATTGGTCGCGAAGGGCGAAACATCCGGGCGCTGGAAGCGGCTACGGGCGTTGAAATCATCGTCGACGACACGCCGGAAGCCATCATCATTTCCGGTTTCGACCCTGTCCGACGCGAAATTGCCCGCTTATCACTCCATCGGCTCGTTCAGGATGGCCGGATTCACCCCGCCCGGATTGAGGAAATCGTGGCCAAAACCCGCAAGAACATCGAAGATGAGATTGTCGAAATTGGCGAACGGACGGTGATCGACCTCGGAATTCACGGTTTGCACCCCGAACTGATCAAGATGATCGGCCGGATGCGTTTCCGCTCCAGCTACGGTCAGAACCTGTTGCAACACTCCCGCGAGGTGGCCAAACTCTGCGCCACCATGGCGGCCGAACTGGGCTTAAACGCCAAATTAGCCAAACGCGCCGGGTTGTTGCACGACATTGGGAAAGTATGGCCCGAAGAAGCTGAACTGCCGCACGCGGTTTTGGGAATGGAACTGGCCAAGAAATACAAGGAACACCCGGAAGTTTGTAACGCGATTGGGGCTCACCACGACGAAATCGAGATGACCACCCTGATTTCGCCCATTGTGCAGGTGTGTGATGCCGTTTCGGGGTCTCGCCCGGGCGCACGTCGGGAGATGATGGAGTCGTATATCCGACGACTGAAAGAACTCGAAGAACTGGCGATGAACTTCCAGGGCGTCATCAAGTGCTACGCCATTCAGGCGGGTCGCGAGCTGCGGGTGATGGTGGATGCGGAGAATGTTACGGACGAAAAAGCCAACACCCTCTCGTTCGATATTTCGCAGAAAATTGAGAAGGAAATGCAGTATCCCGGTCAGATCAAAATCACGGTTATCCGTGAAATGCGGTCGGTGGCATACGCTAAATAGGTTTAAGGTTTGAAGTTTAAGGTTTAACGTTGCTCATTTCCGTTAAACCTTAAACTTCAAACCTTAAACTTTTTACCTCACCGGAAACCGCAGGGCCGGAACTGCCGTTGGCGCGGGAGCGCCGGGTAACACAGCTTCGTTTTTCAGACTATCCGGTAAGATCTTCACATCCAGTCCAAGCTGTTTTTTCAGACCTTCCCAGTTATTCCGACCATCCTGATAGGCCGGGTTTACCATCATCGACATGTTGTAGAAGTACGAAGCGAGGTGATAGCGACGTTCGTTCTGGTAAATCACGCCGAGGTTATTGTAGGCCGGTGCGTAATTGGAGGACGCCCGAATCGCCTGTTTGTAGAAATACACCGCCGAGTCCCGGTTTGGAATCAGCTTCTGGTACGAATAGGCAATCGAGAAAAAAGCTTCCCCGAAACCGGGGTAAATCTCCGTCGACCGCTGTAGGTGATAAATGGCTTTGTTGAAGTAAAACCGCTTTTGCTTCGGGTCTTTTTCCTCCGCGCACTTGTTGATCCACTCATTGGCTACGTGCCGGTTGACCTGACAACTGTTGGAAGCATACTCCAGCCCGCTGTTGAAGAGCGTAAAGTTATCCTTCCAGTCTTCATTCCGAACCACCGTCCGGAAGCTGAACAACCCGCCAACCACCACACACAGGCCGATCAAAACACCGTATCGTTTGAGCATGGGCGCACTGTCGGACAGGTTCAGCCGTTTGGCCAGCAACAGATCCAGCCCGGCAATGGCAGCAATGACGAAGCCCAGAATCGGGGAATACAGAAACCGTTCGGCCAGAATCCCCCCCCGGAACAGCACAAAGCCCAAACCGGGAGTCATGGTGATGAACATCCACGTCAGGCCAAAGCCCCAGAGTGATCGTTGCCAGAAGCCTTTCCAGGCCAGCCAAACCAGTCCTCCAAAGGAAAACAGCCCCAGCAGGGTTTCCCAATCGCTCAGTTTGCCGGAAGGAATGACGTTGTAGGAATAATCGTAGGACAAATGAAGCGGAAAAATGAGCAGACGGGCGTACTGCGCGAAGAATTTGAAGGTGGTCAAAAATTTCGTGTTTTCGAGCGCATACGGATAGTTGGCCCAGTCGACCGGCGGATTCCCGCTCAGGGTTCCGATCATTTCCTTTTTCTGCCAGAAAAACAGGGCCGTCACCACCAGATACGGCCAGATGCTGATGATTGACTGGAAAAAATTCCGTTTGGCGAATGTATACTGCATAATTACGATCAGCCCCAATCCCACCAGCGACGATTCTTTCGAGAGATACGTCAGGTACATCCAGAAGGCCGAAAAGACAACCCAGCCCTTTTGCTGGGTTTCCAGGTATTTCCAGTAGGTCAGCATGACCAGCGTGATGAACAGAAAACTCAGCATTTCATCCCGGCTTTTGATGTTGGCAACCACCTCGGTATGAAGCGGATGTGCCATAAAGAGCAGTGCAATCAGGGTAGTCAGGACGGTGCGGCCCGGCAACCATTTCTGCAACAGAATCACCAGAAACAAACCGGTCAGGGCATAGATTCCCGCGTTGATCATGTGGCTGATGTGCGGATCACCGTTAAAATATTCCTTTTCCAGCGCAAAGGTGATGAGTGCCAGCGGTCGGTAATAGCCGAGTGAAATGTTGCTGAAGTGCCAGAACTCGGTCTTGAGCAGATCCGGAATGCCTTCGATGCCTTTCTGAACGAACAGGTTCTGCGTAATGGCCGCAATGTCGTCCAGCGCCAGTCCGTGGTTGAACGTGTTGGCATAGAGGGCAAATCCGGCGACGGCCACCAGCAAAGCCCAGGGCCATTGAATGGGCCGGGGTGTCAATGGTTCCGGGACGGTTGGAGACGCCTGTTTAGTCGGGGAAGCTGCGGGGCGCGAAGCCGCCGATACCGGGCGGGGTGTGGGCTTGGTTCCCCCATTGGATGTTGGCCGAATGAGGGGTTTTTGACTCGACGAGGATTGATTCTTCTTGGACATACGAACGGGTCAGGTCAGTTTTTTGTAGCGATGGTACGTTTGTTTAGTAAAGCAATCTTTTATCTCGATAGTTATTTGTAAAATTGGCAAGATTCCACCAAAAATCAATGAAGGATATTGGTCGAATCCCAACAATTGATTGGTAAAGTCAGTTAAACCAGTACACTAAGTATCCTGCAAATACCTTGCCGGGCGAGGTTCGGAAGTTGGTTCCCTGCTCCCGAACCTGACGGAATTGTCCATTTCCCGGAATGGGTATAAACCGGAAAAGAAATTCTATGGACGGTATTTGATCTTTTTTCTTATTTTTCCATTTCATTTCCATCCGGCTCCTGCCAGTTGGGCAACTGATCTGTTTTATATGGCATCCGCTTTTCTGGGCCTACGGACTATAATTTACGCGGCACCTGATTTACTCAACGCGAAAAACTGGTACTCAACCATCCTGGGCATTGATCCGTATTTTGACGAACCCTTTTACATTGGTTTTTCCGTGGGCGGCTATGAACTCGGGCTCGATCCGGCGGCCAAACCCGCCGATGGCAGTACGATTACATACTGGGGCGTTCCGGACATCGAAAAGGCCTGGGAACACCTGATCAGCCACGGTGCCAGTGTCCATTCCGGTATTGAAGAAGTGGGTGGCGACATTAAAGTCGCCAGTGTGAAGGACCCGTTTGGCAACGTGTTCGGAATTATTGAAAATCCGCATTTCAAGGCGGAGTGAGCTGACCGGATTTTTGAATTACACTAAAAAGCCGTTTACAGATGTCTGCAAACGGCTTTTTAGTGTATTCAGAAACCCTACAACCGCGGAATCCGCAGCACTTGACCCGGATAAATCAGGTCCGGGCTTTTCAGCATCGGTTTGTTGGCTTCGAA
This sequence comes from Larkinella punicea, assembly GCF_003334855.1. GTDB lineage: Bacteria > Bacteroidota > Bacteroidia > Cytophagales > Spirosomataceae > Larkinella > Larkinella punicea. The sequence continues at coordinate 49,676 of NZ_QOWE01000006.1, read as the reverse complement.
AATAATACCGTATTTCATGGCATCGCCATAGACTTTCTTGGAAATCGCCGACAGGGTGTCACCCGATTCGACCGTGTGGTACTGACCTTCCGGCTCCGGGGCTTCCACCACCAGGCGGTTATCGACCTGATGAACGCCTTCGACGTTCCCAACCGCCAACGCCAGTTTTTCGGCGTCTTCCTGGGTAGCCACTTCGCCTTCCAGCACCACCGTGTCGCCGGCGGTTTTCACCGTCAACTTCTTGTACGACAAACCGAGTTGCTTGACGTGATTGAGTAACGCGCTCGCTTTGAGCGGCTCTACTTCCGCAGCCTTGGCCGGTTCGGCAGCCGGTGCTTCGTGTTCTTTACCGAAAACTTTTTCCCCTACACCTTTGAAAAAACTGAGCAGTCCCATGGATTTTGTGTGTTTGATTAACAATGAATTGGGTTTGAATAGAACAACTGCGAACAGGGCGGAACTGTTTGTCTGCCAAGCCTCGCGATCCTATTTTAGACGCTAAATGTATCAGTTAGTAATCAATTGTCGACAAATTATTTTAAAATCTATTTACGACTTGGCAGAGTTTTCCGTTCTTGTGACAAGGAGTGGCGCAATGGAGCACCAAAACCGTAACGGCTTTATTCGGGATGAAATTAATTGGGGTCGCTTGTCTTGTCTTTCTGGTAGTCATCAAAGCACAAGCTCAGGGCGGTATGGAGTTGGGAATCAGGGGGGGAGGCACTTTTACACATGGGTATACGGTCATTCCGGCCCAGACGCTGTCGCCGGGTCTGGAACTTCCCCGGATCCGAAATTCCAACAATGGCATTGGCATCGGATATTTCGGAAGCCTATGGGTGCGCAAACACTACGACCGGTTTTTCCTGCAGGCAGAAATCAGTTATTCCTCGCTGGTGCTGAAACAGAAAGCCCCCATCGAACGCATCGATGTTGCCGCAGCAAAGGAGTTTGGCGTCAACCTGCCCAACATTCAGCCGGGAACGCTTTACGCCCGGTTGAATACCACCACTGAACCCACCCTGACTTCGTTGAATATCCCGCTATTTATTGGCAAACGAGGGCATGAAGGAAAATGGCGCGTCTATGGCGGCCCTACGTTTCTGTTCACCATCAAGGCCGAAGCGGCCCGAACCGCATCGGGGCAGGTTGAAGCCAGCGCCAGTTTGCCAAGCTTTACCCTTTCAGAAATATCCGATCAGGTCGATCTGACCAATGCGGATCAGGCTGGCATTCTACAGGTAAAAACGTTCAATTTTGGAGCTGAATTTGGCGCGGGCGTCACGCTCCTGAAACGGCTTGAAGTCGATGTCCGCTACGGATTGCCGGTTGGGGGCGTGTTCAACGACAGCGGCATTACCGGTTTTATCGGATATGCTACGCTAACGCTGGGGTATAAACTGGCTCATTTCTGATAAATATGCCATTCCGGACGCAAAAACAGGTGTTTCTGCGTCCGGGGTAGTGTTCAAATAAAGGCCTGACCTACTTCGCGGAGGAGATCGATGACGGGCAAAACCGTACGCCCTTTTTCATTAAGACTGTATTCCACCCGGGGCGGAACTTCACCAAATGACTGCTTGTCGACCATTCCCAGTTCGACCAGTTGTTTTAATTCATGAACCAGCACTTTCTCACTGATTCCGGGAACCCCACGCTTAATTTCTCCGTATCGCAGGGTTTTTTCGCGGAGCAGGTGGATGATAATCAGCCGCCATTTTCCACAAATAACTTCAACTGCTTTCTTGATAATCAGTTCGGTAGAGATAATTTGTTCGCTTGTTTGTTTTAGTTCGGGTGTCATTGGTTAATAGTACTTACCTTTTGGTGGGTAACCCACTGATTAAGAGATTATTATGTGCAACCGAAACAAAAATACAGCATTAACAACTAAGATGGAATGGGTTCTGAAAAATGATTTTTAATTTGGAATCAAGTCATTTTACGGGGGTTAAAAAAGCCGTTACCTCGATCTCGATCAACAAATCAGGATCGATTAAAGCGCTAACCTCAACCATGGAAGTTGCGGGCCGAATATCCTTAAAGACCTCACCATGAGCCCTTCCCACATCTTCCCACTTTGAAATGTCGGTAACGTACATCCGTGTACGCACAACGTCGTTTAGCGTTGCACCGGCCTCCGCCAGCACCAGGCTGATTTTCTGCAGTATAAACCGGGTTTGTTCGTAAATGTTGTCACGACCGATCAATTGGTCGCCGTTCATGGCGGTGGTACCTGAAATTTCGATCAGATTGCCGACGCGAACGGCACGGCTGTAACCGACCACCGGCTCCCAGGGTGTGCCGGAAGAAATGAGTTGACGAGAAGACATAAGTTTATCATTTAGCCGGCTTTTTCGGCGACCAGCTTTTCCAGTGTATTTTTATATTCGCTTAAAAATAATTTGAATTCTTTATCGAGCAGGTGCAAATCATCCGCCAGGGTGCTGCTGTCGCTCAACTTTAATTTGCCTTCGGCTTCGCGGGCTACCTGCGCAATACGGGCCACGCCAATCGTTCCGGCACTGCCTTTGAGCGTATGCAGATGGCTTTTGACGGTCGGAATATCGCCAATGGCAAAGGCATCGAGCGATTCCTGCACCAGGGTGGTGGCTTCGATTTCGAAATCTTCGTAAATCGACGTCACCAGATCCCAGCCACCCACCTGCTCCAGTTGACCAATAATTTCGGTGTCGACCATCGGCATCTCCAGTTCGCGGATGGTTTCCAGTTGTTTGGAGCGCATCTGGGCCGCTTCCCTGAAATCCTTACGGGCATCTACGGTTTCCTTCACTTTGGAAATCAGGCTCTGGGCCCGAATCGGCTTGGCGATGTAGTCATCGAGGCCCTGGCTCAAAAACCGGTCCCGGTCTTCGCGCATCGAATAAGCCGTCATGGCAATCACCGGCGGCAACTGCGGGCCGAACAGACTGCGCAGTTTCACCGTTGTCTCCACCCCGTCCATATCCGGCATCTGAATATCCATGAAAATCAACTCATACGGTTTGCCGTTTTCGGCCATAGCCACCGTCACTTTATCGATGGCTTCCTGTCCACTCGATGCGGTTTCGACCTGACAGCCCGATTTTTTCAGAATTTCGGTCGCCACCTTGCGGTTTACGGCATTATCATCGACCAGCAATAAATAGGGATGATGGTCGATGAACACATTCTGCAACGAAATTTCGGCCTGATCCGACTTCTGATTCGTCGGGCTGATCAGGGTTTCTTTCAATTCAATGGTAAACCAGAAGTTACTCCCCTTCCCGGTCACCGATTCAACACCAATCGTTCCTTTCATTAGGGCCGCCAATTCCTTCGAAATGGCCAGACCGAGGCCCGTTCCGCCAAAAGATTTGCGCGACGACATTTCGACCTGGCTGAATGAATTGAACAGAAGGCCCAGATCGTCTTTTGCAATCCCGATGCCCGAATCCTTCACCTCCACCTTGATCCGGTTGAACTTGCCTTTCCTGCTGACCAGCGAAGCCTCGACCGTCACCGCGCCGTTCTCCGTGAACTTGATGGCATTTGAGGTCAGATTAGACAAAATCTGCAAGAGTCGCGTTTGGTCGGCAATCACAAACTGAGGCAGTTTGTCGTCCAGATGGTAGCTCAGTTTATTCCCTTTCACGCTGGCCTGTTGCCCAAAAAGCGACACCAGTTTATCAAAAACCTCCCGGAACAGAATCGGCGCTTCATGCAAAACCATCTTCCCGGCTTCAATTTTCGACAAATCCAGAATATCGTTCAGAATGTTCAGCAGCGTTTCCGACGATTTTTTGATGGTCTGCACATAATCCTTCTGATCCTGATCCAGGGGCGTATCATTCAGCAGGTCGATCATGCCGATTACGCCGTTCATCGGCGTCCGGATTTCGTGACTCATGTTGGCCAAAAACCGCTCCTTCACCTTCAGCGACCGCTCGGCTTCGTCTTTGGCCTTCATCAGTTCCTGGGCGTTGCGCTTCAGTTCGGTGATGTCGCGGGCCAGGGCGGCCACTTCGTCCACCCGACCGTTCTTATCGTTCAGCGTCAGCATGTTGAGCATGATCTGCCGGATCGTGCCATCCTTCCGGTGCAGCGTGGCTTCGAAATTTCGCAGGCTCTTGTTGCGAATCAATCGGACGAGCGCCCGGCGGATATCCTGTTTATCGATAAAATTGGTAATCGGCTGACCCAGAACTTCTTCCGGCGTATAGCCGGTTCGTTTCAAGACCGACGGGCTGATCATCGTCACGAGTCCTTCGCGGTCGACGCGGCAATAAATGTCCTGGAGATTGACGAAAATACCCCGGAATTTTTCTTCGCTGCCGCGCAGTTCCAGTTCCGTCCGTTTCCGGGCGGTGATGTCGCGGGCAATTCCCGACACCTCCTCGATGACGCCCCCCGACAGCAGAATTGGATTCAGATGTACCTCCAGCCAGGCTTCACTTTTGGTGGTCTGGTAATGCAGTTCGACCGTTTGGGGCAGTCCCCGAAACGCCAGCCGGTATTTTTCTTCCAGCAACCGCCGGTTTTCGGCGCCGATGATCCGCCAGCCCAGCTTTTCGGTCGTCACGTTCAACTGTGGAATTTCGCCCAACTGGTTCTCGATCAGGCGCGTGTAATTCCGGTTGAATGAAGTCAACTGGAAGCTTTTATTCACCGACCAGATCAGGTGGGAACTGCTGTCGAAAATCGCATTGAGTCGGGCGGTTTGCTTGTTGATGGCGGCTTCGTCCTGCTTCCGGGCAATGGCCAGTGCCACCTGTCCCGAAATAAATTCGAGCAATTCCAGGTCACGGATGTTGTACGTATCGGCTTTGTCGTACGCTTTTACGCCAATAATTCCCGTAATCCGGTCGCCAATCCGGAGCGGAACGCAAAGCATTGCTTTCGGAATTTGCCCGTAGAGGTAGAGATTCTGCGTGTCTGCCAGTTGCTGAATATCCTGCTCGTAGAGAAACAGCGGGCGGTTGGCGCGGATGGCGTATTCAGTCAGACCATTGCCCAGCCTCCGTTTCGTAAACCGCATTCCCGTAAAATATTCATCGACGTAATACGGGAAATACAGGAAGCTTTTGCTCTGGTCATACAGCGCAATAAAAAAATTCCGGGCATCAATGATGTTGCTCAGTTCATCGTGAATATTCTGGTACAGCTCATCCAGATTCGGCGCGTTGAGCGTCCAGTTGGCAATGCTGTAGTAGAGTTTCTGGGCTTTTTCCGCGCGGATGCGGCTCGTAATGTTGTGCAGAATGCACCGGTACGCGGTCGGTTTTCCCTGATCGTAGCGGCAGTTGACGCTGCCCGACACAAAGACGGTTTTGCCTTTTTTACTCTGAAAAACCGTCTCGAAATACGGAAACTTCTCCCCATCCCGCACGCGTTGCAGCCGCATGAGCGTACTTTCGGCATAATCGGGATGCAAAACATCCTGCAACGTCAGCGAAGCAATTTCGTCGGAACTGTATTCCAGCACCTCGCGCCACGCCCGGTTGACAAACATGAATTTGCCGTCGAGCGTCACCAGTTGAATCAGGTCACTGGTGTTGTCAACCAGATCCTGCAACTGCGAGTTTGAATACGACAGGGCGGAAGCGACGCGTTTTTTATTGGTGACGTCTTCCCCAATAATGGTATAGGACGGCACAGAGGTATGGTCAGCTACTGTATTGATAATGAACGAATTCAACTGAACATTCCGCACGGCACCGCTCTTGGCCAGGAGGTTGATTTCTTTCTGCTCCACCACCCCCCCGCGTGCAATGGCATCGTCGAAATCCCGCTGCATCTGCACCCGCTCGCCCGCCGGAATAAAAATCTCGAAGAAGTTTTTTCCGATGACATCGGTCGGTTGCCAGGCCGTAATCCGCAGGGTATACTGGTTACAAAATGTCACCGTACCGTCTTTCTCGATCGTTAACCCGATGAGATTCAATTGATCAACCGTTTTGCTGACGTCGAAAACCGACGCGTGCGACAGTTGCGAACTTCCGTCCAGGGAGTTCCGTATATCGACTTCTTTACTCAGCCGCCGAATCTCGGCGACCAGCTCATTTTTTGTTTTCGCAGTCCAGGACATTATCAATGTGTGGGTGTTTGGAATTCAGCATATTTCAGGCTTCCGGCCCCGCTCGAAACGCGGTTTCCAGACAGGCGGTTATCCCTGAAAGACGGCAACAATACAGAATAAATTTACAAAAAAATACCGGCAATGTGATAAACGTTTGTTTGCTTATCGGAATGGCATTATTTTGGAAGGGCATTTCTCTTAATTTGATTAGTTTCGCAAGCCTTTTGAACGACCATGATGAAAGTCTTTATTGCGCTGGTACTGATCAGCCTGTGCTGTGCCGCCTGCGAACCGTTTGACCTGGATCAGAAGAATTTTCCGATCTGTGAAAAACCCGAAGGAACCATCGGTTTTACGGCCGCCAAACTGGAAGTTACTTTTTTTCTGGAAAATAAGAAAGGTGATATTGGAGCAGTAGGCTGGGATTTGGGCGATGGGCGCAATCGTTCCGGGAATCAGTTCACGGTTTTTTACGACAAACCCGGCACCTACAACGTTACAATGGTTCTTGCGAACCAATGCGACGATAAGCTTTCCGTTTCGCGCCTGGTTACAGTCACCAATTAGCCTTCTTCTCCGTTATGCATCAGCAATATGCTCTTTTCTGGCTGAAACGATGGGTTGCTTTCTTTCTGATGCTGTCTGCGTTACCCGCTGTCAGTCAGGTTGCTGTAACCAATATTCGCATCAATGTGATCGAAGAGTCGTCGGTCGAAATCCTGTACGACATTACCGGAAACCAACCCGCCGATTCCGTATATTTCCGCCTTCGCAGCCAGATTAACGGCGTCCTGAACCCCGCTCCGCAGTTTATTTCCGGCGATTGGGGGCAGGATGTTTCGCCGGGTACCAACCGGCGCATCGTCTGGAGAGCCCTGGAAAACGGATTTGAGCTGGATGAAAATATTCGGGCTACCCTGCTGGTCAAAGTCATTCCGGGGGCCGGTCGAAAACCCGCCGAGTCCGTAACAGAAACACCCATCGCTCTTCCGAAAAAGAAATACCGGCCCGGCGGCCCCGAATTCGCCTTGCTCTCGGTGGTTGCCCCCGGAGTTGGCAATATTTTTGTTCAATCGCCCAAACCCGTCATTGGCCACCGGCTGGGCATTACGGCTACTTGCTACGGCCTGATGCTCTACGGTTTTATGGAACGCAAAAAGTCGCGCGACGACTATGCGCTGTATGAACAGCAACGCAACCGCACAGCCGCACAACCGTTTTACGACAGTGCTAACGACCACCACCACCGGTATATGATTGCCACCCGCCTGTCGGGAGCCATCTGGATTACGGACATTGTGGCCACGCTGGTCAAAGGCGTGCGTAATCAGAAGCAACGCACCAAGACCGTCGAACCGAAGGTCAGTCTGAAACCCGGTTACCAGTCCGGGTATCCGGTTGCGGTGTTCAACTACAAATTTTAACGACTACGGCATGATGCGTTTTGCACTCACTTTGGGAGTTCTGTTCAGTCTGCTGGGAGAAAGCCAGGCGCAGGTTGGGGTCTATTCGGCATCCGGTTCGTGGGTCCACGTCAAAGTCAGGTCGAAAAACCCGGCTTCCGCTTCCAACCGACTCTTCACGGAAAACTTCACGGATAACCGGAATCGCTGGCTCATCGGCCGACGGGGGGCTTACGGGTACGACATGTCCCAGAACGCCTACCACATTTACAAACAGGCAGATGACTCACCGACATCGGCATTTAGCTACGTCTCGATTCCGACGGCCCTCAATCTGAACAAACTGGACACCTTCATGGTCCAGGTCGATCTGGCTGGTCCCGGCGGCATCATTCCCGACGCCGGCTTGCTGATCGGGGTCAAAGACTCGTTAAATTATTGCCACTTTCGGATCAACAACAAAAACCAGGTGTCCGTCAAATACGTGATCAACGGATTGAGCTACACCATTTATATGCGGGGGGATTATGTTCCGGCGGGCATCCCGCTCTCAACGACGAAGAATACGCTGACGGTTCGTAAAAAAGGGGAGCAGATTCATTTTTACCTCAACGGGCGGGAAATACCGACCAGTCCGTACCAGTTCCGGCAGTATCAGGGCAACGGAGTTGGCTTTGTTTCGATGACCGACGGCACACAGTTTCAGAACCTGACGGTGAGCGCCGGAGCGGGTCCGCGTTAGTTGTCGTCCCGAATACGCCCTCCGTCCCGATCAACGACAATTTGCTGACCATCCAGAACTACCGTTGCCTTCCCGTTCAGGAAAGGCGTCACGTCGTCATACACCGGGTCGATGTGCCACTTATCCTTTTGATCGACATAGCCCCATTTTCCTCCCTTGCGGGCAGCCCGTAACCCAAAATCACCCACTCGATTATCGACCGAATCATACGGTTTTGTTTGAACAGCCGTTGCCGGTTCAACCGTTCCTGAAGCAGCGGGAACGGGAGACGGACTAATTTCGGTGGGTGTAAGAAGAGGATTGTTGTTTTTTGCAACGGACTCGGCGGGCAACGATGCGACTTTCTTTTCCGTTTTACCTGCATTGGGTTGGCGAATGGTCTCTTTGACCTGAACGGTACCACTGCTCCGGGTTTGTTCCAGCTCAGACACCTCATCGCGTCCGGCTCCGCTATCGATTTCCGTCAATTTTCCTTTCCAGAGCCACAGCAAAATACTTACAAAAACGATCACCAGCGCAATCAGCACCTTATTAGACTGGCTGAATGGCGTGGATATGGGGTGAACCGACACATCGCCGGTTAGCGCAGCCACGGATTGCTGGGGCTCAACCAACCACGTTTTTGTCTCTTTTTGCCGCCAGTCGGTCGAAATAAGCTGTTCCCGAAGCGATTGACCTTTGGGCGTTTCGAGAGCTTCGTAATTATGCTCAAGCAGGTACCCCATGATTTCCTGCGTCAATGTGGTTTCATCGGACGGAATGGCAACAAACAACCGGTTGATCACGTGGGCTGGAACGTGCCGGTCGTAAGGCCCAAAAACCTCCTGTATTTTCTGACGAATGGTATCGATCATTTCATGCTTCAGTTAGTAAACGAGGAAAGCCATTCTTTTAGACCTTCAAAAGTTACGAAAAGTCAAACTAATCTTCCTAATTTTTTACGTTATCGGCTGCGATCGTTCAGTCAGTCAACACATACAGCCTGAGTCTGTTTATTTTTTTGATCATTCGGTATCCAATTCCAATCGCGCCCGGAAACGATTTCAGGGTCTCCAGGTCATTATCACCGTAGGAATGCCCTGGGGTATTGGTAGAGATCCACCCGCTGGCTTGTCTGTTTTTTTGAGCCTTTCCGAACCGGTTCCGGCTCAGATTCTTCGCCCCGCGTCATCCGCAACACCACCCAGATCAGCACCAGAGCCGATAAAATGGCCAGGCCAATCAGAGCGGCATCCGAAAAGCTGCTTTTTTTAGGCGGTTCCGGCGACACAACCTGGGGTGGCAAAACCGGCTGGGTTCCGGGTAACGTCCCTCCATTCGCTGGAAACCGGTTTGCCGGATTCGTCGGCGTTGTGGTATATCCGGTCTGGGTTTTCACATAGTCGGCCGGTTGTGGTTTGGCTTGCTCCTTTTCCCACCAGCTCAGGTGCCGCCAGTCGGTCGAAATCAGTTTTTCTTTCAGGCTGTTCCCCCGGGGTGGGTTCACCGATGCGTAATAATGCGCCGACAGATACAGACGGATTTCCTCGGCCAGTGCCGCTTCGTCATAATCAACGGCTTTGAACAGAAATTTCAGACTCTGCGCCTGAATGTGCTTGTCATAATCGTCCAGAATACTCTTGATTTTCCGCCGGACCGACTCCACTTTTTCAACGACCGGCACCGGGATGGGTGGGTTCTGTGGGTTTGATTGCGAAGCAACCGAACCTGATCCGTGACTGGTGGGCGCAACGGGTTCCTCGCTTGCGGACGAAACCGGAAGGGCTTCAAGAATAGCCGGAATCCACTGTTCGGTTACAAAAGCACGCGACAACTGAACCCGTTCAGCTTCGGCGACAAACTGGTTGATGTCCGCTTCCGACAACTGATTCTGGCGTTGCAGGGCCACTGTGACCATCTTCTTTTTCAGATCCAGAATCTTCCCGAAATCACGGTTTACCTGACGGCTGATGTCGTTGACCAGGCGGGTAAAATCCGTAATTCCCAGTTCATTGGCCTCCGCCACGAGCCCTTTCTGTCGCCATTGCCAGTCGGCCAATTCTCCTTCATAGAGAACGACTTCATTTTTAATACGATCCCGTAATTCTTCCAGTGTCATGATCTCCGTAAATCCCTGTTCATTGTAGCGAAGACCGGTTACAAGGCAAGCGGCTATCAGAATAGTGAAAGTAAATACTATCTTGTTACCAAATAATCCGGGCTGGGTATTAAATTACTAAATAAATCTAATTTTTGCTTTTTCTGTAATCTTCCATTTGTCGCCCTGAAGCGTCAACCGACCTACCTGCTCCGTCCGAATCCGGCTGTTCGGATTGGGCTGCGTCAGGTACTCACAGGCATCATTGAGGTACGAATACGGGTCGCTTAGTGCCAGCCTCTGCGCATCCGCATTCTCCGAAACCTGGTAAGTAGCCTGCGTATCGCCTTGCAGGCTAATATCAAAAACCGTATCGCGTTCGGGGGTGGTCAACAAACCGCCGGCACTGAAACCGTCGCCCAAATCCGCCGTCCGGGCATAGAGAGCCGTGGGTTTTGAGGGCAGGGTCGGCGTGCGAAAACGATTGGACGGACGCGCTGTTTCCGGCTCAATTGGCGCTTCCTGAACCGGTGTTACCACTTCAAGCGGCACTTTAACGGCCGGAGCAGCCGGTTTTTCAGCCCGGTTTTGTTCCAGTAACCGGACGGCCCTTTCGAGTGCTTCCAGTTGCGCATTCAACTGAAAATTTTCATTCGTCTGATTTTTGCGTACTTCAAGTTTACTGATCCGGTCAGAAAGTTTCGCCAATTGGGAGTCAAACTGCACATCGCGGGCCGATTGCTGCGGCTTCTGGTTTTTTATGACGAGATACGCCAGAAAAGCGACGGCAAAGAGACTCAGTACTGATAAAATAAGCGCAAAACTATCCATAGCATTCCAGTTTGATTGGGTGGGTGATGGGGTGGTTACCGGTGTTTTTTCTGCCATTTCTGCCGACTCGGCGGGCGCATTTTCTTCCGCAGCAGCAACCGGCTGCGGGGGTGCAACAACGGCAGGCCCCGCGCCTAAAGCACTGGTTATGATGCCGTCAAGCGCGGATTGAAAAGCCGGATAACTTGGCAACGTCTGCCGGGTTATCCGGTCTCCAGTGGCTACTTTCTGGACCAGAAAATCTTTGACGCCTTCCAGGGCCGTTCGGGGCTGGTTGATCTGGGCAATGTTTTGAGCTGCTCTTTTTTTAGCATCATCAGTCAGTTTATCCGCTCCGACAAGGTCATTCTGTTTGATGAACTCCTTCAGGCCGTCATAGGAGTCACAACTGCATTGTTTCGACTTGACATTCGGAAAAGTTTGGGCATCCGTTGCCAGAAACTCCACCGTCGCTTTGGTCATCAGAAAAGCTGCCTGATCGAGTTTTCGCCGGTATTCCGCATCATTTTGGGCAAAAGCCGGTCTGTTTAGAAGCAACACGCCAAGCAACAAAATCCAGCGGGTAGTTTGACAGATCATCCTTTGAAAAGAAAGTTTAGTTGAGGATTACGATTCGGCAATGAACTTCGACAGCTCATACAACGCGTGTTTGAGCGGCAGAAAAAAGTAGGTTTCACCCAGGGCATCATTCGGCCGTTGTTCAAAACCCATCCGCGCCAGCATGTAGCTGTCGTAGAGCCGTCCCCCGCGCGTAATGTCCGCGCCGACGAGGTAATCGACATACCGTTCGGGCGTCTGAATGTTGTATTCGCTCAGGAAATAGGCAATGTCGCGGTCGTGCAATGTCAGTTCCAGAAACCGCTGCATGTTGTGTAAAACCGAGTGGTGAAAAGCCTGCTGCGGGCTGACTTCCCCAATTTTCGTCCGGCGGTATTCAAAGGCAAAGGGGTTTGCCTGCTCCTGCCCTGCTTCGTCGGCCGTTGCGGGTTCGTTGCCCCAGTAACAGGTCGTTTCCCGGTTTTCATACTGCGCTTTTTCGCCACCGGCGTTTTCGTACAAAACCGCTCCGTTGGCCGTGGTTTCCTTTGGATTGTCGGACAGAATCACCTCAAAATCCGACGGCACCGACTGTTTGGAATACGCCTTGAACAGCATCTTGGTAAACTGAATCAGGCGCGAACGCGACCCGAGCATCGCCAGATACTGACTACCCCGGCCCGTAAACGTCAGGTAGCGCGGTAAGGCCAGGTTGTGCGACTCCAGCAATTGAACCAGGTGATAGACAATCGAGCTGTAGTGCAGGTAGAGTACGATCCGCAGGGCCGGTTTTCCGTCCTGAATCGACTGCGTAAACTTGAAGTGACTGTCGTATTTGAACAGTAAACTAACAATATCCTCGGCGGTCAGCTCCGGTTTGTTCAGGAACGTGTCGAGAATCGAATCTTCCCGGGCGGGGGTTTGATTCAGCGTTCGGCGATAGGCCAGGTAATTTTTGACGAAACCGCTGTCTTTCCGGTGCGACGGATGGCCCTGTTCGTCCAGACCGCCCCCCCAGATGTCGTAACCGGCAAACCGGAACGACGTATTCAGATACCGCCCCTGCTGTTTCATGAACAGCATGATGTCGGCCGTTCCGCCACCGATGTCCACGTTGACGGTGTCGGCAAAGGACTTGACGCCGTTTTTGACGAGGTAAAAATACGGAGCCAGCGACTCCGGCACCGGTTTGACCCGAAAGTTACTCGTGGTGCCAAAAACATTCCGGGCGGCCTGTTCCCACTCATGCACCAGGTTGTCTTCCGTGACGGCCCTCATGCTCGACGGTGCCAGCCACACGATGCTCGTCTGCTGCACATTGCCCTGATTCAGAATCACTTTATTCCGGATTAACAGCAACAGCGTTTCAAAAAAGGCCCGAACCCGGGGGCGGTTTAAGGTGTCGCCCGGCTGGTTTTCAAACAGCCATTTCAGGTTCGTTACGTAGTGATTGACGCCCGTGCTGCCTTCTTCCAGATCAATGTTGAAGCCCAGATTGACTTTGGAAAACAGGTTGTTACCGCTGTCGGTAAAACCGCTTTTCTCGTACACCGTCGTCCGAAGCGGGAACGCGAACGGCGAGCCAAATTCCTTGCCGATGATGGCCGGAATAAACTCACGCCGAACCAGTTGATCAAGCTGCACAAGGCCGCCAAAGCTGACCCGTTTTTCGTATTTGTCGTACACCGTCTGCGCTTCGTAGCCTTCATACGGTTTGTTAAACAGCACCATTTGCAGCTCGTCTTTGTTGAGCGACGTATTCTGATCGCTCACCGTCAGGGCTTTCGGCTCCACATCGCCCATCGCGGCATCGGTGTAGGCGATGTGCGTATTGGAGGTTCCGAAGTCGATGGCAAACGTAAAGTTTTTGTAGCCTTTTTCAGCAATGGTCGTAAACTGCGGCAACACCAGCCCCCGGTACGGAATACCGCTCCGCTCCAGCCGGATTTCCATGACGTCGAATGCCTGCGGAACTTTGTAATAATACGAGGCCGGTAACGGATCGACTTTTGGAGAACGGGCCTCGGGAGCCGGAACATTGAGCGGTTTTCCCGCAATAATATTCGGTAGTTCGTAAAAATGCACCGAGTTGTGCGCCCGAAATCCGATGTTGGGATCGCTCACATCGGCCAGCATCACATAATACTGGTTCAGGGACTGCAAATCGGGAACCGTAACGCGGTAGAACGGAAAAAACGCCAGACCAGCCCGGAAATCGATCACGGTTTCCGAGCGGGCCAAATTGTATTCTTTCCGGAATTCAATCGTCCGGTTGTTCCGAATCGGAATGCGAAGGATGGCAGTTATAATCTTATCGGTTCCCCGGTGTTCCGCCGAAAAGGCAAACTGCTTCTGCAAATCTTCAATTCGGAAGAAATTGAAATATTCTTTCCGAACGGGCAGCAAAAACTCACATTCACCGATCGTGCCGGTAAAAAAGCGCTTGTTATTGATTTTAAACGGAACCTGAATCAGAAAATCTTCCAGAAAATCGTCGGTCGTCAGGAATGGATACCGCACGTTATCGACGCCCGGCAAATACCGTTCGGCCAGTAAACCGCCTTCGCTGAGGTTGTTCAGCAGCGAGCGCATGATGACCGTCTGGGGATTCCAATTGGTATTTTTCACATACCGCCCGGCCACATCCATCCGCGATGCCAGTGCCAGCGGTTTCCGAACGTTGGTGGGTGCGCCGTTGCGGCTTTCCTGCTGGTAATACGAAACCGTGGGCTGCATGACGAAATCGCTGTTTTCTTCAATATCATCCAGCACATCGTTCTCGCGCACCTTATACAGCGCCAGTCCCGGCAACACCTGCAAAGTCGAGTTGCCTTCTCCCCCAATCTGAATCGGTTCGAAGTTTGCCAGCGTCGTGTTCGCTTCAACCGGAAGCTGGGTAGTATTGTCAAAAAACGCCTTGTAGAGGAATTCGGAAAAACCACCTTTCGATGGCAGCAAATCTTTATACTGATCATAGAGCCGTCGCAGGTAGGTCACAAAAGCCGTGTCCCGGTCCTGCAAAGGCACATATTCGTTCTGAAACAGCATTCGGCCCGTCGTACTTTTGGGCGGATCGATGAACTTGTTCTGGCGTTCCTGCTCCCAGTTGGGCGACGTAAAAACCAGCGACAAGGGCGACGTCCCGCCCAGCAGCGCGCCTTTGTAATAGATCAGCGTAAACTGTTGCAGGGTGCCCAATTCGTTGCGAAAATCCAGTTCCAGGGCTTTGGCCAAAATCTGGTGCGCATGGCGAACAGTGGTCGAGGGGTTGGCTTTTTTCCGCAGGGCGTCCAGTCGTTCGGCGCGGTTCCAGACCCGGTACGTCAGATCGGCACTATTCCCGGCCTGAAACAGCAGTTCGAGCATGTCGAGGGCGTGCGAAACCAGCACGTGGTACAATGACAGTTCACGCGGAAGCTGGTTGTTTTTAATCATCCGGAAAGCCGTATCGAACAGATACAGCCGCGCAAACGGCGACGGAATCGACGTGCCGGCTTTGGCAGCGGCTCCGGCCGCTCCTCCAGCCGCCCCGGAAAGCGTGTCGGGAATGTGTTCAATGCGGTTGCCCGTCAGGCCCGTGTGTGAACCCGTCCAATCCTGGTGGTTCTGCTGGCTGACGTTGGGGTCATTATCAATTCTGAGAATATGTGGCATGAGTTTCGAAAGATCAAAGAGGGGTTGTTTCGCGGAGTTGAGCGGAGGAAATCAGAGTTAAGCGGAGGAAAAAAGATAAAAAGCTCTGCTTAACTCAGAATTCCTCCGCTCAACTCCGCGAAACAACTTTTTTAAACAGCAGCATCCGACAGTTGCCGGTTCAATGGGCCGAGTTTTTCACGGGCTTTCTCCGCAATTTCAATCAGCAATTGCATAAACCGCTTTTCCGGCTCCGGAAAGGGCGTCTGGAACGTATTTTCGATTTTCCCAGCCTGGTCCCGGAGAAACTTCTCACTGAGCCCTTTGTCGAAGAAACCGGTTTCGATCCGCTTCGAGCGTACCATCGCATTGAAATCGTTCAGCATGTCGAACGGATAAAACGCCCGGTCATTCTGCGCCATTTCGTTGAGCCAGTTTTTAAAATGGTGGGTCATGAAATTTTCCAGCGACGTATAAAACGTGTTGGTACGCAGGTTCTGCGAAAGCGCCAGGTTTTTGGCAAACGCTTCGCCCAGGTTGGCCGGCACAAAGTCGGTAAAAAATTTCGTCGCGTAGGCAAACCGGATGAGCGGCTCGAGAATTCCGTTGTAAGTCTGGTCGTGAAAATGCGGGAGGTCGAGCGTCCGGTCGTTGCGCTTCAGGCCGTATTCAAAATACCGCTTGGCATCGCTGAATTCAGCTTCGGGTTTATTGGCAAAATCCAGAATGGCCGCAGCCGCCAGCATCTCCACCACGTGGGCGTTGTTGGTCTGCTTCGAACCGCCTTCCACATTGGGATAGAGCTTGCTGCCGGGCCGGTCGCCGATGTAATAGAGCGCATCCATGTTTACCTGCGTCTGGTAATATGACAGGGCCGCTTTGGTTTTCGACAAAAACCGGTTCTGGTCGATGGCACTCTGGCTGTTTTCTTCCAGCGCAAAATACGGCATCACCGTCACCGCGCCTTTTTTGGCGTTACGGATCTGGATTTTCTGACTCGGATGCTGCAACAACTTCACCAGTTGCGGAAAACCGGCCGAACCTGTTCCCCCAAAGATGGAGCTGATGACAAAAATCCGGTCGGTCTGGTCGTTGAAAGCGCCGGTGAAATATTTATACACCGCCGAGTCTTCCAGCGCGTTGAACACCACACTGCCGATGTTCGGATTTCCTTTGAAACCCACCGACAAATTCAGCTTCAATTCCGCACTCGTGGGCCGGGCCGAGTTGTCATAGAGCAGCTTGAGCAGTTCACGGTCGATGTCGTCCATGCTACTGACACTCAGAAACTCTTCAAAAGTCCCCTCGTGATCGGTCAGTTTGGGCAACACCGAATCGCCGATTTTCTCCTGCGCATTTTCGGCCTGAAGCGTCCCGAGCGGTTGCAAAGGCGTGGCAAAAAACGTCCGCCGTTCAGTCTGGCTTCCCTGACTGGCTGCGGTGTCTTTATACGCCGTCCGGCGGATGGCGCGGTAGAGTTCAACCTCCCGCAACGCCCGTTCGGTGTCACCGTTCTGCATGTCCATGTCGAGCAGAATCGGGATAATGGTCAGGTCGGCGGGGGTTTTGGACCCGGCGGCCAGTAACATGGTCAGCGAGCGAAGGACGCGGGCGCCCGTACCACCAATACCAAAAAGAAATAGTTTCATAGAAAAAAGGTCTGAACCCGGATTTGGCTGATTTTTCTGATTGAACTGATGCAATTCAAGATTGTACTTCTATTAAAATCAGTTGAATCAGAAAAATCAGCTTAATCCCGGTCAAAAGGGGGTTCTCTTCGCAAAAATGGAAAACCGTTTCAGGAGTAACGAAAAAACGAAAAAGTAAATTAGTGCGTACAATAAGTTTACGCCCCCAAATCCCTGCATGTAACTGTCGGTGTCCTCGGCACCGGTGGCATCGAGAGCGAACCAGACCGCATACCCAAATCCGAAAATACCAGCGATCACCAGCATGATCACCCAATGGGAGGTGCGGTAAAAAATGGACTTCCAGCGTCCCAGAATCAGGTAAAACAAGGCCGCCAGGCCCAGCGAAAACAAGAGGGTAAGAAGACCAACGGGCGTAAAGATTTCGTCGGCGTAGATAGGGTCATTGTTCTGGCCCAGCCAGAGTTCATACAGGGTTACAAACATGGGGATGAAAGTTAGTATTTGTGTTTTATTGCCCCCAACCGAAGCGTCGGCCCGGCCCCTAAAGGGGGCTTTAGCATCTGGCAAAAGCCCCCTTCAGGGGCCGGGCCGACGCTTCGGTTGGGGGTATTATTTACTTTTCCAATTTTAAATTCAGCACCAGAAAATCGTTGTTCGACGATTGGTAGGCTTCCTTGACGCCATTCATCAGGTGAACCAGCGCAAAAGTTTTATTAAACCGGCTGGTGGAAGTCCGATCATCCATGGTCGACCAGCCGCTGGCATACCAGTCATCAAACCGCACCGGCAATTTTATGGCAACGTCGGCTTTGTCGTCATACAGATTTTCTACCCGGAACGTCAGCACGTGGGAGTTCTGGTTGAGCAGTTTCAGTTCCCGTTCCTTGATCCGGTTGGTAGCGACTTTTTCTTTTTTCTGGACATTGATCAGTTTGACCGTGGCATTGGGAGCGGTTACGACCAGATTTTTCCGGATGAAATCTTCCACCTGTGCGTAACCCGGCAATCCGTTCAGGTTGACGCCCACCGCAAACTCAGCCGGGGCCGCCGGTTTGACCGTCAGTTCGGCAAGGCCCGCTTTTTCGGCGCGCCACTCGCCTTTTTTATTCAACGAAAAGAACAGGTCGAACTGTTTCAACGCCCCGCTGGCTCCAAAATCCAGTTGCTTGGCGGGTTTGGTAATCATCAGTTCGCTCAGTTTCCGGTTCAGATCGCCGACCAGCTCCTGCTTGCCAATAATCCAGATGTAAAACGGCCGGGATTCGCCCGTCAGCTTGTGTTTGTTATTCTGGTAATCGTAATAAGTTCCGTTGAAACCGGAGCTATAGGCCAAAACCGTGGCACTGATGCCCTGCTTTTTCAGGCTGGCAAACTGGTCGTTGATCTGGCTTTTCAGGACGCTTTCGGCATTTTGCCGGTTGATTTCCGGGTTTTTCCGAATTTCGGCATCCGGAAACGACAGAATGCAATCCGACACCAGCAGGGCAACGGTATTGCCCTTCGCCTTCGCCCCCACTTCCTTGAAAATTTTGTGCAATTCCGAACTCCGCTCCGTGGCCAAAGGCGTTGTCGCCAGATTGACCACAAACTGGTTGTAGCCTTCCACAACAGGTTTGGGTTTTCCGGCGATGGTCCAGACTTCCACCGGCGCAATCTGGTTCAGTTTGGTAACGACCTCAGAAACCGCAACTTTAAAATTCGTTTCACCTTTCAGGTAGCCGCCCATGCTGGCCGACGTTTCCATAAAAAACAGGATGTTGCTGATGCCGGCGGGTTTGGCTTCGGGCGGTTTTTCGGTCTTTTTTTCTTTCCGGCCGCAGCTTTGGAAAAACAGGAGGAGTACCAGAAAAAACAGGCTGGTGGCCCGCAGGGGTGGTTGATTCATTCGTTTGTGCACGTCGTCTTGTATCTGGTTTGAAACCGGTTCCAGGCCGGTTACTTGCTCAATATGGATTTTGCCCCCAACCGAATCGTCGGCCCGGCCCCTAAAGGGGGCCAAAAACTCAGGATCAAAAGCCCCCTTTAGGGGCCGGGCCGACGATTCGGTTGGGGGCAAAATACCTTCAACCGTTTTTTTGTTTAGGCAGTAAATAAACGATCAGTAATAGAATCGCCAACACAATGGTATAAACGTCAGCGAGTTTATCGGCTTCGTAATGATCGCAACCCCTCATTAACAGGCTGGCAAATACTGTACAAACGACGATACCCCAGTAATTCGTACGTATGCGCCAGCGGGCCGCGCCCACACTGAAATAAATCAGTTCGATTAGCAACAGTACCCCCGCCATAACGGCCCACATGGAGTCGATCAGTTTGGGATTGCTGCCCACGCCGTCTTTGCGCGGCTCTCCTCCGATGTTGATCAACAACAGCAAGGCCAGTCCGGACAATGCCATCCCGATCCAGTTGAGCAAACCCACCCGGGCGGGCGGCAACCCCGCCGAACTCGCCCGAGGCATGGCTTCCAGCGGTTTTTCGACCAGCAGCGGTGGCCCCAATGGTCGGCGATCAGGCTGAATAACGGGCATTACAGCCCCTACCGGCGGTTTTTCGGCGACTTCATACGTCCAGACATGCCGATAGACTGGATCGCCCTTGCGAAAAATATGAATCTGACCACTTGCATCCTTGAACAGCCCACATTCCGTCAACTCATCGTAATGAATAACACCTCTGTGCATGAATAAATGACGTATTACTCCGAAAGCGGTAAAATTAACCAATTCCCTCAGGAAATGCCACGAATTTTATACGGTTCCATCAACCGTCGGTGTACCTTTGCAGGAACAAAATTGTCAAATCATGCCTGTGCGTTCTTACGGAAAACCTTCAAAGCGAGCCACGTCAGACCGGGAACAGTCCTTCCGGGGTGATGCCGTTCGTGCTAAAAAACACCTGGGGCAACATTTTCTGAAAGACCTCAGCATTGCCGAACGCATCGCAGGGCTGCTTTCCGGCCATAATGGCTACAAAACCGTGCTGGAAATCGGCCCCGGTATGGGCGTGCTAACGCAATATCTGCTCGGCCCCGATCTGCCGTTCACAACGCACGTCATCGAGATCGACACCGAATCCATCGCCTACCTCACGGCTCATTTTCCCATGCTGCGCGGCCGGATTCTGGACGGTGATTTTCTCAAAAAAGATTTATCGGTTCTGTTTCAGGAACCCGTTGCCATCATCGGGAACTTCCCGTACAACATTTCGTCGCAGATTTTATTCAAGGTTTTAGACCATCGCCAGCAGGTGCAGGAAGTGGTGTGTATGTTGCAACAGGAAGTGGCTCAACGCATTGCTTCCCCACCGGGCAACAAGGACTACGGGATTCTGAGTGTTTTATTGCAGGCTTACTACGACATCCGGTATGAATTTACGGTGGATGCCAGCGTGTTTTCGCCACCGCCAAAAGTCCAGTCGGGGGTCATCAGTCTCCGGCGGAACACTGTCGTTGCCTTGCCCTGTGACGAGAAAAAATTTGTTCAGGTTGTTAAACAAGGCTTCAACAACCGGCGGAAAACACTGCGAAATGCCCTGAAACCGTTAAACCCTCCGGAGTCCATGTTGTCTCACCCTTTACTGGATAAACGCGCCGAACAGTTGGGCGTGCCGGAGTTTGTTCAACTTACCTTGTTAATGATGAACGGTGAATGATGAACGATGGATTGCGTCATAAGCCAGTCCACTCATCATCCATCGTTCATCATTCATCATTTCCATCCATGACTTTCGAGCTTACCAAAGAATACGTAGAGCACATTCAGACGGCTATCGAAGCCCACGACGACGAAACGTTGCGGGCGGAAATGGAAGAACTGTATCCTGCCGATATTTCAGGAATTCTCTACGAACTGGATACCGAGATGGCCCGGTATCTGCTGGCTTTGCTCGATAAAAAAGTGGGTTCCGAGATCCTGACGAACCTGGAAGTCATCGATCGACGGGAATTTTTGCAAAGTTTCACGTCGGAAGAACTGGCGCAGTACGTCGATGAGATGGATTCCGATGACGCCGTCGACTTGCTGAACGAGCAGCCCATCCAGACCCGCGAAGAAGTCATTGCCCTCCTGAGCGATCGCGAACAGGCCCGGTTTATTCTCGATCTGCTGCACTACGACGAGGACGTGGCCGGCGGTTTGATGCAGAAGGAGTTAATCAAGGTCAACATCAATACGACGGTCAATCAGTGCATCGAAGAAATCCGGCAACAGGCTGAGAATGTGGAGAATGTCTATTCGGTATATGTCATCGACGATGCCGATAAACTGCTGGGACGGGTTTCGTTGAAGAAAATTGTGCTGGCGCGGAAAAACGCCAAAATCGCCGATATCTACGAAGAAGACGTCATTTTTGTCGAAACCTACCGCCCGGTTCAGGAAGTGGCCGAAGTGATGCAACGCTATGACCTGGATGCAGTTCCGGTGGTGAATGTGCAGGGACGGCTGCTGGGTCAGATCACGATTGACGACGTGGTGGACGTGATCACCGAACAGGCAGAACTTGATATTCAGGCCATTACCGGGATTACGGGGGACGTCGAAGAAGAGGATGATACGATCTGGAAACTGGTGGGTGCCCGGCTGCCGTGGCTAATTGCCGGAGCCGTCGGGAGCCTGATGGCGGCCACCGTCATCAATACGTTCAATGTCCAGTTGAGCAAAATCGCGGCTCTGGCGGCTTTCATTCCCATTATTGGCTCCACGGGTGGCAACGTTGGCATTCAAACCGCGTCGCTGATTGTGCAGAGCCTGGCCGAAAAGTCCGGCCTGAGCGCGACCGTTGGGCAACGGCTGGCAAAAATGGTGCTGGTCGCCCTGATCAACGGTCTGATTATTGGTTCGTTAGCCGGTTCCTATTGTATGCTAATCGGTGAACCGCGCCTGGTACCGGTGGTATCGCTGGCGCTGCTGGCGGTGGTTTTGCTGGCGTCGTTTATGGGCACCATCACGCCCATTGCGCTCAACCGGTTCGGGATCAATCCCGCCATCGCATCCGGCCCGTTCATCACCACCGTCAATGACCTCATCGGCATCGGCGTTTATTTTCTGATTGCCAGTTTGGTGCTGAGTATTTAACCCCTTCGTTATTCATTATTCGATATTCAGCGTTCGTTATTGAGTGATTTTAGCCTTTCTGTTTAAAACTAAATATCGAATACTGAATTTTGAACACTGAATATTGAAATAACAACGCCACTACCTCGTGATTGCAGTCATCCAACGTGTTTCTGAAGCATCCGTCACCATCGACGGACAGGTAAAAGGCCGGATCGGTACCGGTTTTCTCATTCTGCTGGGCATCACCCACGCCGACACCCGCGAAGACCTCGACTGGCTGAGCAAAAAAATCGTCGGCATGCGGATTTTCAGTGATGCCGACGACAAGATGAACCTGGATCTGAAAACCGTCGATGGTTCAATCCTGCTCATCAGCCAGTTCACGCTCCACGCCAGCACCAAAAAAGGCAACCGCCCCTCCTTCATCGATGCCGCCCGGCCCGAGGTGGCCATTCCCCTTTACGAACAAATGATTCAGCAATTGTCGGCCGAGTTGGGAAAACCCATCGAAACCGGCGAATTCGGTGCAGATATGAAAGTCGCTCTGGTCAACGACGGCCCGGTAACCATTGTCATCGACTCGAAAAACCGGCAATGATGCTCCCCCAGTTTGAACCGGGGGCTACAAAATGGGTCATCCCTATGGGATTTTAAACCGCCATCGTTCATTTCCACCCCCGGTTAAAACCGGGGGCTACAAAATGGATCATCCCTCCGGGACTTTAAACCGATTCAACCGAATCCCGGAGGGATGAATCATCTTGTAGCAATGAATTAAAACCCGCCAAAAAAGGCAAACCTCAAGCCAAACGAATCCCGGAGGGATGACCCATTTTGTAGAATCCGTGTCGCGCACAAAACCAACAATCCCGGAGGGATGACCCATTTTGTAGAATCCGTGTCGCGCACAAAACCAACAATCCCGGAGGGATGACCCATCAAAAAGAACGGATTATCTGAAAATCAATGCGCTCATAAAACCTTTACGATTTCCAACGCGTAGCAAGGAAGGCTAATCTCTCAGTAAATGAAAGCGGCATCAACCATCCGACAGAAAGCACGTGAATTTTTCTTGACTATTTATAGGGTGAAAATCACAATTTGTTAACCCGCATCAGCATCAGTAAAATTCAATTTTCCCCTTTCTTCGCAGCCGAATTGAACCGTCCCCCCCCCGGAGGCCTTAAATGCTCAATCGTCCGGATAAGAGACACTACAATTCAATTTTGATAGTAAACTAAAGCAATAGTTTACTAATCGTGCTCCTAAACCCTACCAAAGCCAACCCAAAACGGGCGCATGTGAAGACCATATGGTAATATTATGATCAAATCATGCGATTGCATAGAGTAAAATAATCTAAAAAACCCTTTTTTTAATTACACAATTCCGGCGTCTGATTATCAATGCAGTAATCCCGATCGCCGATGAGGTGTCGGGCTCTGTTGCTTTGATTTCACCGTACCATTCATCCGTTGCAAAAACAAACTAACCAATTTTTTATCTATCCATTTTATGAAAAAACGCATACGAAAAACCGGTCTGCTGACCCTGCTGCTGACCGGTTGTCTGGCTTCGGGTTACAGCCAGACGACACTCGCCTACGGCGGGCAAAACCGACCGGTGTCGGACCGGAAAACGGTGGAAAAACCGGCTCCCGCTGATGTCAATATCGAAGGACGCGTAACGGAAGGCGAAAAAGGCGAGGGAATACCGGGCGTCAGCGTCGTGCTGAAAGGAACGACCAAAGGAACTACGACCGGTGCCGACGGTTCCTACCGCCTGGTCGTTCCGAATACCGACGCGGTGCTCGTGTTCAGTTTTGTGGGCTACGAGTCGCAGGAAGTGGCGGTGGGCAACCGTACCAGCCTGAACGTTTCGCTGAAACCGGACACCAAAACGCTGAACGAAATCGTGGTGGTGGGCTACGGAACACAGAAAAAAGTGAACCTCACCGGTGCCGTCGATCAAGTGACGAGCGAAGTGCTCGAAAACCGGTCGCTGCCCAACCTGACGCAGGGTTTGCAGGGCACCATTCCGAACCTGAACCTGAAAATGGGTGACGGAAAACCGACCCAATCGCCCTCGTACAACATCCGGGGAACTACCTCCATTGGTCAGGGCGGCAGTGCGCTCGTGCTGATCGACGGCGTGGAAGGCGACCCGAGTCGGCTCAATCCGAACGACGTTGCCACGGTTTCGGTGCTGAAAGACGCGGCTTCGGCGGCTATTTACGGTGCTCGGGGTGCGTTTGGTGTGGTGCTGATTACGACCAAAAGCCCGACCAAAGACCGCACCAGCGTGACCTACTCGCTGAACCACTCGATCAAAAGCCCGACGAGCGTGCCGGATTTTGTAACGAACGGTTACACCTTTGCCAAAATGTTCAACGAGAGCTGGTCGGCCTGGAACGACTACTCGCAAACACCCCAGAACGTCAACAAAACCGTACGGTTTTCGCAGGCCTATCTGGCGGAACTCGAACGGCGCAACAACGATCCGAGCCTGCCGAGAACAGAAGTCGATCCGGCTACGGGCGAGTACGTCTATTACCACAGCACCGACTGGTATAAAGAGCTGTATAAGAAGCAGAACAGCGCCACGGAACACAACCTGTCGGTATCGGGAAGCAGCGGCAAAGCCGACTTCTACGTAACCGGGCGGTATTACAACCAGGAGGGTTTGTTCCGCTACAATTCCGATGATTACAAGATCATTAGCTTACGCGCCAAAGGATCGATTCAGGTGTTTCCGTGGCTGAAAGTGTCGAACAACGCCGATTTTTCGTCCATGAAATATCACAACCCGCTGAACGTCGGTGAAGGCGGCAGCATCTGGCGGAACATTTCGGACGAAGGCCACAACATGTCACCGATGTTCAACCCGGACGGAACACTTTCGTATTCAGCGGCTTACACCGTCGGTGATTTCTGGTACGGCAAAAACGGCATCGATATGGACAAGCGCGTTTTTCGGAACACCGCCGACTTTACCACCAACTTCTTCGACAACCAGTTTCGGGTGAATGGGAACTTCACATTTCAGAACACCGATGATAACGAATACCGCACCCGTGTTCCGGTGCCGTATAGCCGCAAACCGGGTGTGATCGAGTACGTTGGCGTGAATACCAACGACCTTCAGAATATTTTCCGGGAAACGCTCTATACCGCGACCAATCTCTACGCTGAATACGAACCCAAAATCAACGCGAACCACTACGTGAAAGCACTGGTGGGCTACAACTACGAAACCTCAAACTTCCGCCGACTGGAAGCGGTTCGGAACGGGTTGATTTATGAAAATGCGCAGGACATCAACCTGGCTCTGGGGCAAGCCATCACCACCGCCGGCGGGATGGAGAAATGGGCGATTGTCGGCGGTTTTTACCGGCTGAATTATTCCTACAAAGACCGCTATCTGCTGGAGGTGAATGGCCGCTACGACGGATCGTCCAAGTTTCCGTCCGGACAGCGGTATGCCTTTTTCCCCTCGGTTTCGGCGGGCTGGCGCGTCGCCAACGAGCCTTTCTGGAAAGTGTCGCCAAAGCTGATTTCTGACCTGAAAATCAGAGGTTCGTACGGTTCATTGGGCAATGGTACGATCGCTTCCTATGCTTTTCAGGAAAAATTCTCTATTTCGCAGTCGGGGCGGATTCTGAACGGCGTGCGGCCCCAGAAAACCGGTCAACCCAGCGTGATCCCCGACGGGCTGACCTGGGAAACCTCCACCACCGCCGATCTGGGTCTGGATTTGGGTATGTTGAACAACCGACTGACGCTGACGGCGGATGCGTACGTTCGGAAAACGACGGATATGTTTACGGTTGGGATGACGCTGCCCGCCGTTTTTGGGACCGACGTTCCGAAAGGAAACTACGCCGACCTGACCACCAAAGGCTGGGAAGCGGTTCTGGCCTGGCGGGATAAGGCCAACGTGGGTGGCAAACCGTTCGGCTACGAAGTCCGGCTGACAATGGCCGACTATACGGCGAAGATCGATAAGTACAACAACCCCAACAGACGGCTGACGGATTATTACGCCGGGCAGACCGTGGGCGAAATCTGGGGCTATACGACCGAAGGCTTTTTCACCTCTGCCGACGACATTAAGAATTCCGCCAAACAGACGCTGTTCAAAGCCTCCAACACCAACCAGTTGCTGCCGGGCGACATCAAATTCCGCGACATCAACGGCGACGGCGTGATCGATCCGGGCGACAATACCGTGGACAAACCGGGTGATAAAACCATCATCGGCAACTCGACGCCCCGCTACACTTACGGGATTATGCTAAACGCCGACTGGAACAATTTCTTCTTCTCGGCTTTCTTTCAGGGCGTTGGCAAACAGGACTGGTGGCCGGGCGCAGAAGCCGGCACGTTCTGGGGAGCCTACAACCGCCCCTACAACCGGATTCCGACCTGGCACCTCGACAACATGTGGTCGGAAGCTAACCCGAATGCCTACTTGCCCCGGCCCCGGGGTTACGTAGCCCAGAACGGTGCGGGTGAACTTCGCCAAGAGCAAACCAGATACCTCCAGAGCCTGGCTTATCTACGGCTGAAAAACGTTCAACTGGGCTACAGCCTGCCGAAACTGCTCATCAGCAAAGCCGGGATGAGCAGCGCCAGGGTGTTTGTGTCGGCCGAAAATGTCCTGACGTGGGCTGCGCTCTACAAACGTACGAAAGATCTGGACGTGGAAAGTGCGACGGAATCGGACAAGGTCTTGACCAGCGGAACGAGTGGAAACGGCCACAACTACCCGATTCTGAAGAGTTTTACGATGGGTCTGTCCGTTACTTTTTAATCTTACAACCAGCAACACCATGAAATTACAACATATAGGACTTCTT
Source organism: Larkinella punicea (assembly GCF_003334855.1). Lineage (GTDB taxonomy): Bacteria > Bacteroidota > Bacteroidia > Cytophagales > Spirosomataceae > Larkinella > Larkinella punicea. Next base: position 22,828 of record NZ_QOWE01000006.1, on the reverse strand, counting down.
CTGGCCGGTCTGCTTTTTGCCGGATGCAGCGAACTGGAGCAGATTCCGGAATCTACGGCCTCTAAAAACTCCGTTTTCAGCAGTGAACGAGGACTGGAATTGTACGCCAATTCGTTTTACGATAACCTGCCAACAGCCAACGACATCATTCGGAGCGACGAAATGGCCGATTTTGCGGCCCGGACGCAAGTGCCGGATTTGATTCGCGACGGGGCTTACGGGCCGCGTCAAAGTTCCGGCTGGTCGTGGACGGCTTTGCGGAACATCAATTACTTCATCGAAAACGCGACCAATCCGGCCATTCCGGCCGACGTCCGGCGGCATTACATCGGACTAGCGCGGTTTTTCCGGGCCTTGTTTTATTTCGATAAAGTGAAACGGTTTGGGGATGTGCCCTGGATCAACAAGGCGATGGGTGTGACGGATCAGGATTTGTACAAAGGCCGGGATTCGCGCGTGATGGTGATGGATTCCGTGCTGGCCGATTTGAATTACGCGACGCAAAACATCCGCACGACTTCCGACAACTCGCGCACGCTCATTACCAAATCCGTCGCCAACGGCTACAAATCCCGAATCTGTCTGTTCGAAGGCACGTTCCGGAAATACCAGACGTCGTATAAACTCGAAAGCACCGCCGAAAAGTGGCTGACGGAGTCCGTGACGGCTTCGGAAGCCGTGATGAAAGACGGCGGTTTTTCGCTGAACGAAGCCGGTGGCACCGATCGGTCGTACCGGCAATTGTTCATCAACAAGACGCCCGTAACGAATGAAATCATGTTATCGGCCGTTGTCGATCCGGCGTTAAGCGTTTTTAACGATGCCAACTGGTGGTGGACCAGTGCGACCTACGGCGCGCGCGTCAGCCTGACCCGGACGTTTGTCAATACGTATCTGAACCTCGACGGAACGCCGTTTACCAGCAAAGCGGGGTATAAAACCCTGACGTTTATGGAGGAAGTGAAAGGACGCGACAAACGCCTGCCGCAAACCATCCGGTCGGGCAACTATACCCGCGTCAACGGCGGAACGGTTGAACCGGCACCCCCGGTTTTCTCGTACACTTACACCGGGTATATGCCGATTAAATGGACACTCGACGACACCTATGCCGACGGCGGAACCCGAAACGACAATTCGATTTCGATCATGCGGTATGCCGAAATTTTGCTGAACTATGCCGAAGCCAAAGCGGAACTCGGTACCTTTACGGATGCTGACTGGACCAAAACGGTGGGTGCCCTGCGGAAACGGGCCGGTATTACGGGCGGTTTAACGGCCAAACCAACCGCGGCCGATCCGTATCTGCAAGCCAACTATTTTCCCGGCATTTCGGACCCCTCGCTGCTGGAAATCCGGCGCGAACGGGGCATCGAACTGGCGCTGGAAGGCTTCCGTTTCCCGGATCTGATTCGCTGGAAACGCGGGGAGTTGATGGAGCAGATCTGGAACGGTTTTTATGTCCCGGCCCTCGACAAACCAATGGATTTGAACGAAGACGGCAAAAACGACGTGGTGTTCTACAAGGTAAAACCGGCTACCCAACTGGCAGGCATCACCTACATCAACGTCGCCGAAACCGTCAATGGTGTGCCCAACCCACAGCGGTTGTCGAACGACACCTCGGGCGAACTGACGTGGCTGAGCAACATTCCGCGGAAGTGGAACGATAAATATTACCTCTACCCCATCCCGGAAAACGACCGGCTGCTGAACCCGGCCATCGGGCAGAATCCGGGGTGGTAATAGAAAAAAAGAGTTATTTCGCAGAGCTTAGCGGAGTAAATCAGAGTTTATCAGAGAAAAAGAACAATTTCTTCCTCCGATAAACTCTGATTTACTCCGCTAAGCTCTGCGAAACAATTCCATATCTAACTTCAAAACATGAAACAAACAATCCTACTCCTGCTTTGCACCTTTCTAATCATTCAAGACGGTTTTTCCCAGAAAGACACGCCGATTACCATTGCCACGTATAACATCCGCTACAACACCAAAAATGACGGCATCAACGCCTGGCCGAACCGGAAAGAAGAGGTCAAAGCTCTGATTCGGTTCCATGAATTCGATATTTTCGGCACCCAGGAAGCCCTGCGGGATCAATTGGACGGCATTGCCGAGTTGCCCGAATTTGCCTTTTTTGGTGCCGGTCGTGACGATGGGCAACAGGCGGGCGAACATTCGGCGATTTTCTACAAAAAAGACCGCTTCGAAATCCTGAAATCCGGCAATTTCTGGCTGAGCGAAACGCCCGACAAACCCGGCAAAGGCTGGGATGCCACCTGCTGCAACCGCATCTGTTCGTGGGCGCAGTTCCGGGATAAAACCACGAAGAAGAAGTTCTACTTTTTCAGCGTTCACTTCGACCACCAGGGCGTGAAAGCCCGGCAGGAATCCGGCAAACTGATGGTGCAGAAAATAAAGGAAATCGCGAAGGACGAACCCGTCGTGCTGGTGGGCGACCTGAACTCGACGCCCGAAACCGAACAGGTGAAAGCCATTGAAACCATCCTGAGCGATTCGTATAAGGCCACAGCCCAGCCGCCCTACGGCCCCGTCGGCACCTTCAACAGTTTCAAGTTCGACGCGCCGATGAAAAACCGCATCGATTATATTTTCGTCAAAAAAGGCATCGACGTGCTGAAATACGGTGTTTTAACCGACGCCAAAGACCAACGCTACCCGTCCGACCACCAGCCGGTTGTGATCAAGGCCATTATCCGCTAACCTGGACGAACCCCTTTTGTGATTATTCCAGATCCCTCAGGGACAAAATGGGTCATCCCTACGGGATTGGTTTTGCGCGTGACACGGTTTCTACAAAATGAGTCATCCCTACGGGATTTTTTTGGTTTTCCTACGCAGAACCGGTTACGCCATTCGTCCCATCGGGACAGCTCATTTTGTAGAAATCGCGTGTGCTTATCCGGGGATGAATCCCGTAGGGATGGGGCATTTTGTAGAAACCGTGTTACGCGCAAAAACAACAATCCCATAGGGATGACCCATTTTGTAGAAACCGTGTCACGCAAAAACCAAAACCAATCCCGTTGGGATGGCCCATTTTGTAGAAACCCTACCCGCATCGACAACGACGAATCCCGTAGGGATGACCCATTTTGTAGCACCAAATCCCACCGAAAAACCAAAACCAATCCCGTAGGGATGGCCCATCTTGTAGAATCCATGCCCACCGAAAAACCTAAAACAATCTAGTAAGGATGATGAGGAGGCTGCAAGCGGGTGCTGAACTACGTCACAATGGATATGTTGCGGGAGCTGGCGTTTGAGGAGTGAAAAGGAATGATGAACGATGAATGGGCTGACGCGAGATAAAAAAGAGTGCGTCAGCCCATTTCATCGTTCATCATTCATAACTCATCATTTTTTATTGCCCCAAACCGCCCGCAAATCCAGCAGATACAATTGCCGTCCATTGCCGCCGTGGGTGGAGTCGATGCAGACGAAATTGCCGTCGTTGCTCGTGCGGGGGTGCAAATCGCAACGCCACTCGGCCACGTAACGCTCCCCCGCCGGAAAATGCCCCAGGTCGATCCGCCGGTCGGAGGGCAGGTGGTAGAGATACGGCGTCTGATCCCGGCTTTTGGCATTGGCGTAGTTGTCGTTCAACAGCCATTCGTTATTCCGCCCCGGCACATAGGTCTGATGACCGTTGACGGGCATTTTGTCGGACTTGATCGGCACTATTTTTCCGGTTTTATCGCCCAGCAAATAGAATGACTGCGACTGACCTTCCGGTTTCGTAAAGGCACAGATGGTGGTTGGATCACGCCAGATGAAATGCGACGTAAAACCGGAGGGATCGATGATGAAGCGGTCGGTGCCGTCGGGATTCATCGTGAACATCCGGGTGACGAAATTGGTGCGGGCCATCACCTGCCGGTCTTCGCGTTTGGCCCGCCAGCGGTGCAGAAACGTCAGCCGGGTTCCGTCGGTATTGACCAGTAAGTGATTGAACCAGTGAAAATTATCTTCTACCGATGCGCCGTTATGCGGAATGGAAGCCGCGTCGGCCAGCGACAGAAGCAGTTGGGTCGCACCGGTTTTTAAATCCATCCGGTACAGACCGATTTCCTTGGGTGCCTTGACATCGTAATACGGATCGCGAATTCCGGCATAACCGTAACCGGGTCGCAGATCCTGAATCCGGCTAAACTCCGTGCCGATGGCCCAGCTACCGTCCGGACTCAGGGCATAAACCGCCATTGGCAACGTCCGTTTTTTGCGGGTGAACACATCGACGATGTGGCTGACATACTGATTACCCACGCGGTCGTTCCAGATCACTTCCGACGCCGAACCCGGCACCCACTGCAACATGCAGCCCTGCTGCCAGCCCCACGCCCGGCTTTCGCCCAGTTCCGTCCACGAATCGTTTTTCTGCAAGTCGATCAGGCCAATCTTGATGACATCATCGCCCACCGGCGAACGCCCTTCAAAACCGACTTTCATGCCCAGTACATAGCGATTCGACGGATCGAATTGCCGTTTGTCGTAATAGCCAAACCAGTGAAAACCGGGGCCTTTCGTCAAAGCCCGAACCGGAACCTCCAGCGGTTTTCCCATTGCCTGACCAAACGTCAGTCCGCCCAAACCGACCACGGCGGTTGTCTTCAAAAAATAGCGTCGATGCATAGAAAAGCGGCTTTGAATGCTGATGACTCAAACACCCAAAGCCGCTGATGGTCAATAATCTACTGACTAGAGCAAAGAGATGAGACAAGAGAAGTGAGACAAAATCATACGCTCGCTTCTCTTATCTCATCTCTCTTATCTCATCTCTCTTGTCTCATCTCTTTACTCTAATCAAATCAATACCCCGGATTCTGGGTAATTTTCGTCGGGTTGATGTCGATCTGGCTCTGCGGAATGGCAAACACCAGGTTGTTTTCGGTCAGATTGGTCTGGATGCCGATGGCGGCCGCCTTGGCTCGCAGCACCGGCAGCGCCCGACCCGTGCGCACCAGGTCGAACCAGCGGTGGCCTTCGAATGCCAGTTCAATCCGTCGTTCCTGTTCCAGGGCCAACCGCATGGCGGCTTGTGTTCCGGCATCAGTGGCGGTTTTGGCGGCCAGTCCGGCGCGTTGCCGGATGCGGTTCAGGAAGGGCAACGCCTGGGCCGTATTGCCGGTTTCATTCAGCGCTTCGGCATACATCAGCAAGACATCGGCATAGCGCAAAACCGGCCAGTTGTCTTCCGAATCGCCGGAAATAACGGGCGCATCGCGGTATTTGCGAACAAAATTGTAGTCTACCCGCACCCCACTGGCATTGGTGTAACTGGTCGCCAGCGATACATCTTTCCGCAAATCACCGGGTTCATAAGCCGCGATCATGTCGGCCGTGGGCTGGTTGTTGCCCCCACCCCCAAACTGAATCACCGCGTTGCCCGAGTTTTCGGGCGCATAGGTATTGGCAAAACCGCTGCCCTCGCCGATGCTGCCTTTTTTGTACTGGACATCAAAAATTGATTCTTTATGATTCTTGGCCGATGCCTGGAAAACACTGGCGTAACTGGGCAGCAAATCGTAGGTTCCGGCGTCGATCACTTCTTTCAGTTTGGCCGCAGCTTCGGCATACCGCCGTTGGGTCAGATATACTTTTCCCAACAACGATTTGGCCGCTCCGCGCGTGGCCCGGCCCACATTGGCTCCGGTATAACTAACGTCCAAAACCCCTTCCGCATCCGTTAAATCCTGGATAATCTGCGCATACACATCTGCAACCGGTGTGCGTCCGTAATTATAACCTTCCTGCGGGTCGACCACTTCCTGAACCACCAGCGGAACATCGCCAAAAACCCGGACGAGGTTGAAATACATCAGCGCCCGCAAAAATTTCGCTTCGCCGACGATGCGTTTTTTCTGGTCTTCGTTCATAGTAACCCCCGCGCTCCGGTCGATGATGGCGTTGCAGCGGTAGATGCCCCGGTAGCCGTCGCTCCAGCGAGTGGCCACGAATGGATTGGTGGTTCGCATGTAAAATTTATCGAACTCGTCCTGATCCGTTACCGAACCGGATAATACGGGGCGGGTATCGTCGGACGGTATTTCCGCAACCACGTAATACTGGCCATACTGACCGCCGGACTGCAAAGCCCCGTATGCTCCGTTCAAGGCATTCAGCAGGTCGGAACCGGTTCGGTAGAACGTCGCCGTGCTGGCCTGTGAAATGGGCGACAAGGCTAGAAATTCATCCTTACAGCTTGTTAATACAAGACTTAAAAAGGTGATATACAAATAGTTCCGTTTCATGGAAGAGTGAGATTAAAGACCAATGTTTACGCCAATTGTGTAGGTACGGGCCAGCGGGTAACTGCCGTAGTCGACTCCGCCGGTCAGCGGACCTTCATACCCGCTCACCTCCGGATTGTAGCCCAGGTATTTCGAGATCGTCAGGGCGTTCTGCACCCCACCATACAACCGCAGACTTTGCACCTTCACACGCTGAATCAGCGTTTTCGGGATGTTGTAGCCCAGCGTAATGTTCCGGATGCGGAAATAACTGGCATCTTCGACCCAGCGCGACGAAATGGCGTTGTTGTTCCCCGTCGTACGCGTGTTGGCGCGGGGCGTGGTGCCATCGCCGGGTTGCTCCGGTGACCGCCAGCGGTTGAGTGCCGTGGTCAGTGAGTTGGCATTTCCTTCGAGGTTTTCATAAAACCGGCGAGACAGATTCAGAATGGTCGAACCCTGAACGCCCTGAACTACAATACCCAGATCGAACCCTTTGAAACTGAATGTATTTGTAATTCCGTAAATAAAATCCGGCTGGTTGTTGCCAATCAGCGTCCGGTCGTTGGCGTCCACTTTTCCGTCGCCGTTCACGTCTTCAAATTTGACATCACCCGGCTGCGAATCGGCAAAGTGGGGATACGAATCCAGGTCGGCCCGGTCGCGGAATACGCCGATTTGCCGATAGCCGAAGAAGCTGCCCAGCGGTTCGCCAATCATGGTGATGTTCGACTCGCCGACGCCCGTACCGCTGCGGATGGGGTCGCCGGTGGGTCCGAGTGCCAGCACGGTATTGCGGTTAAACGAGAAGTTCAGATCCGTCGTCCAGCTAAAGGCACCCGTCAGGTTCCGGGTGTTCAAGGCCACTTCAAGCCCTTTGTTTTCGACTTTACCAATGTTTCTGACGGCCGATGAAAAACCGGTCAGGGTCGGAACCTGCACGGCCAGCAACAGATCGGTCGTGATGCGTTTGTAGTAATCCACCGTCAGGAAAATCCGGTTACTAAGAACGCCCAGTTCAAGCCCGATGTCGGTTTGCCGACTTTTTTCCCACGTCAGGTTGTCGTTCCCGATGGAGCTGACCGCCAGACCGTTGGCCAGTGCGTTGCCCAGCACATAATTGTCCGGACCCAACAGCCCCAGCGACGGGTAGTTGCTGGTGAAGGCATTGTTTCCAGAAATCCCGTAGCTCGCTTTGAGTTTCAATTCTGAAATAACGCGGTTGTTTTTCAGGAAAGACTCTTCAGATACGCGCCAGCCCACCGAAGCGGAGGGGAACGTACCCCAGCGGCTGTTCATGCCAAACCGCGATGAGCCATCGCGCCGGAAAGACGCATTGACCAGATAACGGTCTTTGAAGGAGTAAGCAACCCGGCCAAAATACGACGCCAGCGACCATTGATCCCGGAAATTGCGGCCCGCCTGGGTTCCGATAATCGTCCCCGCATTCACCGTCCGAACCAGGTCATTCGGGAAGTTGTTGGCATCGATCCGGCTGCGTTCGAAATCATTCTTCTGGCTTTCCAAACCCACCAGCACTTCGAACCGGTGTGTTTCGCCGATTTGCCTGGTATAGTTTAAGGTATGGTTGGTCACCCAGTTCAACTCCTGGAGATTTTCCGCATAGGCTGAGTTAGCAGTCGGCGGCAACAATTGATTCAGCGGCAGCGATGAGGTCTGGTAGTAGTTCTGCCGCGCATGCCGCACATCGCCACCAATAGTACCCCGATACAGGATGCCAAATGGCAATTTCACCTCGGCATAAGCGTTGCCCAACAGACGCGTAGTCCGCAGTTTGTTATCGATTTCGAAGATGTTGGCAACCGGGTTGGTAATGCCCGGCCAGTCGTAGGGGGCGGCATAGAAAGCCTGAGAGTTATAAACGGACGTTCCAGGCTGGTAGATCGGAACGAAAGGCGGCAAACTCAATGCGGCATTGATCACCCCGTTGCTGGCCCAGTGCCCGTCGGTATTGACCCGGTCTTCCACCGAAAACGACGGGCTTAGGCTGATTCCCATTTTCAGGTACTTTGTAATCTCGGCATCGATGTTAGTCCGGACGGTATACCGGTCGATCCCCGAACGTTTGACGACACCATCCTGTTTCAGGTAGTTTCCCGACACCATGTATTGCACTTTCTCGCTGCCCCCCGATGCCGTCAACTGGTAACTGCTGATGGGCGCATTCTGAAAAATCATGTCCTGGTAATCGTAGGTTGGCAGACTGCCCGGATCGTCGAAATTGACTCCGGCAAACTCCCCGCGCGGATACCGATACCGCTGACCAGCCGGGCGGGCCGAGTTGGGATCCGTAATGGCGGCACCAGCCACCCGCTGGAGGTAAGCATTGTTGAAGGCTTCTTTGGAAAACTCCGCAAACTGCTGCGAATTCAGCATGTCCATTTTTTTGGTAATCTGCTGAACGCCGGTGTAGTAATCGAAATTTACCCGCGCCTGACCCGATTTGCCGCGTTTGGTTGTGACCACCACCACCCCGTTGGCTCCCCGCGATCCGTAAATGGCCGTCGCCGAAGCATCTTTCAGGATGTCGATTTTATCAATATCGTTGGGGTTCAGCAGGTTCAATCCCCCGCCGTTGGCCAGATCGCCCGAGTTCAGCGGTTGCCCGTCGATGACGACCAGCGGACCATTGCCGGCACTGATCGACCCCAGCCCCCGGATTTTGATAGATGGACTGTTGCCCGGCGCTCCGGTATTTTGCTGAATCAGCACCCCCGGCAACCGGCCTGTCAAGCCTTCGACAATGTTCGGAACCGGCTGGTCCTTGATATTTTTGGTACTGATCGACGCAATCGACCCGGTTACATCCCGCTTTTGCTGCGTTCCATACCCCACCACCACCACTTCATTCAACGTCTGGTCCGACGGTTTCAGCGTTACATTGACCGTCGACTGGCTGCCCAGCGGAATTTCCTGCGTCAGATACCCGATGAAGCTGAACACCAGCGTTCCGCCTTCGTTCGGTACGGAAAAGGCAAAATTACCGGATGCGTCGGTCGTCGTACCGCGGGTGGTGCCTTTCAGTGCCACACTGACCCCCGGTAAACCGTCGGCATTTTCCTCCGCCGTGACACGGCCCGTCACCCGGCGCTCCTGAACGGTAATTTCCAGCGGTTGCCGCATCAGCAGGGCCGATGTAACGGCAAGATCCAGGCGCTCATCCGGTATGGTTCCCGGCCGCGACTGCACCAGTTGGCTGTTTTCCAGGGGCGCAACAAACGGAGCCAGCCGACTCGTGGCCTCGTCCGCGTCGACGATCACATAATAATAGTCATCGACTTTGCGGAAAGTCAGGTTGTTGGGTTTCAAAACCGCTTTCAAAACCGCTTCCCGGTCGGCCGTAGCGGGCAGCGGCAGGCTCACGGTTTTGTCGCGCAGGGTTTTCCGTTGAAAAGCGAACTTGATGCCATATTTCTTTTCCAGGTCGCGCAGCACGTCACTCAGCGACCGGACCGTTGGGTTGCCGTTTCGGGCATTCCGGGGAAATTCCTGTATCAAATGGGGATGCCGGGGAATCGTGTTCGATGCCAGCATCTGCGCTTCAGCCGTGGTCGTCAGACACCACAGGCCCAAAATCGCCAGTCGGATTCGGGTTGGTAGGGATTTATTCATTTTTGTAATTGGATAAAACGATTTGATTGTCCTGTTTATCAATTCGCAAGCGAAAGGTTTCGGCAATCAGCCGAATCAATAACTCCGGTTTGTTGGCCGGTACCGATCCCGTAAAGGGTTCATTGAGCAGGTTTTTGTTGGTAATCGAGACGGTGAGTCCGTACTCATCATTCAATCGCTGGACAATTTCGGCCAGACGTTCCTCTTCCAGCACCAGTAAATTGTCGCGCCAGGCCACGTAGCGCCCGGCATCGACCCGCTCCCGGCGGAGTGCGGTTTTGCCGCCCGTCGTTTCCACCAGATCCCCCGGCTGCATCATCACATCGGGTTGTTGCTGCAATGCCAGCTTCACTTTTCCTTCCTGCAAGACCACCTGCGTGCGGGTCCGGCGGGTGTTTACGTTGAAGCGCGTACCCAGCACCACCACGTCAGCAGCACCCGTATGCACCACGAACGGCATCCGTCGGCCCAGCGGTTTTTTGCTCACGTCAAAGAATGCTTCACCCGTTAGATGTACCTCCCGGCGCCCTTCCGTCTGCCAGTCGCCCGACATTTGCAAAATGGAATTAGCATTCAGCGTCACGACCGAACCATCCGGCAAAGTCACTGTCTGAATCTGGCCGTAAGCGGTTTTGTACTCAATCGGCGACGTGGCCCCTTCATACAGCCACCAACCCATGCCCGCCAGCAACAGCAGGGTGACGGCAGCCGCATACCGGTAAAAAACCGGTCTGAAAAACAGCCGCTTCGGTTCGGGTTGCAGCGCAAGCTGTTTCAGGCGGAGTCGTTGAAAAGAATTCTCTACGGCACTTTCGGGCAAGACCTGCCAGGTAGATTCCAGACCAATCACCAGCAACCGGGCCTGCTCGATGGTGCTTTGCTGCTGTGGATAGAGGGCTTTCACCGACTCCCAGAACTGATTCGTTTCTGACGTTGGGGCAACTATCCACGCCTGAAAGTCGGGATCCCGGGCGAGGTCAATGGATTCAAGGGTAGCGTAGTATTCCTGCGGTTTCATGCCGTGTTGAAGAATCAATTAACGGTAAGAGCAGAAACCGGGGGCTTTGTAGTATGAACGGAGGAAAAATTTGTAAAAAAAACGAATCAGCGATTCATAAACAGCCCCAGCAGCAGCAGTAAAACCGGCCAGTTGGTCTGCAGGCGTTTGCGGAGGGCGGTCAGGGCCTGGTACAACTGCGTCCGGGCGGTGTTGTAGGTGATGCCCATCACGGCGCAGATGTCATCGTAACTCAAATCCGTGAAGTACCGCAAATACAGGATTTCCTGCTGCCGGGGCGACAAGGTCGTGAAAGCACTCTGAATGTGTTCGTGCTGTTCCTGATTCAGTTTGTCCTCCAGCAGCCGGTCTTCGGCCGAAGGCTCGACCGGTAACAAACCGAATTGTTCTTCCACATCGGTTTCGGCAAACCGGCGCTGTCGCTCGGCGAGTTGGGTCACCAATCGGTTGCGGAATGCTTTCAGCAGATAAGATTGAACGGATTGCGGTTGCGTCAGCGTCTGGCGATACTTCCACAGGTCGATGAACACGTCGTGAATGGCATCTTCGGCGGTGGCCTGATCGGCCCCGAACCGCCGGCCGTAGTTGATCAAATGCCGGTAATGCGCCGAATACAAAGCCGCAAAAGCCGACTCGCTTCCCTCCCGGAAAGCATTCCAGTGCATCAGGTCGTTTGGGGTGTCGGAGCGGGCGTTCATCAGTCGTGTGCAAACTAACCTGCAAAGGCAGAAGAGGAGCAAACTTAACCGATTCCTGCAAAATTTGGTATTATTTGCGGATAAATTTGCGTTGGGCGTCTTGCTTAAAAACGCCTAGATTTGCAGGCAATGCTCCGGACAGGCTTTCCGTCGCAACGACGGTCCTGCACTTTTGGGGTATTGCCTGCTCCTTTTATGACACTACGCGAAGCCCAGGACACCGTCGATGCATGGATTAAAACCATCGGCGTCCGCTACTTTAACGAACTCACCAACATGGCCATGCTCTCCGAAGAAGTCGGCGAAGTGGCCCGGATCATTGCCCGCCGGTATGGCGAACAATCGGAAAAAGAATCCGACAAAGACAAGGATCTCGGCGACGAAATGGCCGATGTTCTGTGGGTTTTGATCTGCCTGGCCAACCAAACCGGCGTTGACTTAACGGCGGCTTTTCAAAAGAATCTGGAAAAGAAAACCAGCCGGGATGCAAGCCGGCACCTCGAAAATGAGAAGTTGCGGTAAGGCTAGGCATCCGGCCGGTTTTCCGGGTTATAACATACCAATTGGTAAGTAATTATCCCATTATTTATACGGTTTTAAAATCTGGTGTCCTTCTTTTATCAGGGCTTCCGCCGACTTCTTGGAGACCACCCAGAAAAGGGTCTCACTTTTATGCTTAACAACTGAAAATTCCTTTCCGCCGTCGCGAAACAAGCGGTTACAGGCCCGCATAGCATCAATTTGATTGGTGTACTGATTGTCCTGGGATTCATGCAAAGCTTTGGCAAGTCGTCTCAATCGAAGGTATGAGCGAATGGATTCAAACATGGGAAACGGAGGGCTAGTTAATTTTAAAGTTACACGTTAGAGTAATTTTACTCATAAACTTTAAAATACTCAAACAATTCAGGTGCCAATGTAACCAATATAGCCAAAAATGGTAACATAGGACACTAGAATGCTAAGATCCTGCACTTCTCCAATCAAAAAATCAGGCTTGTTCGGCCCTCCTCAGTGGCGCCGTTGTGTTCATAAAACGAGACGAAAATAGGGCCATTCTAGCCTCTGAAACCTATTTTGTCGAAAATGAGACAAAGAATGTCTATTTTGAGCTAACAGCAGTCTCTCACAAATCCCGACTTTTACGCCGTATTCCCAGCGCGTCGAAACAGCAGGAGTATTTTTTCTCAACTAAAAAAACAGCTCACTATCACATGAAAAAACTTTTTACCATTCCATTGCTGGCCCTGCTCTTTCTGACGGGCTGTGGCGACAACGACGACACGGTTGCAGTTGCCCCGACCTATAAAGGAACCGAACAGTCACTGGGCAATGGTAAGGCCTATTCCTGGGTGAAGTTTACAGCCGACAACAAACCTACTTCCATTGGATTCACCCTCACCAAAGGGGCGCTGGACAACCTGCCACACGGCGGAGTGGCGCTGGTGTTGAGCCTACCGGCCGAAGCCGTCGGCAAAACGCCCTTCGACCACATCATGCTCGATTACCTGCACACCGGACACGAGCCTCCGGGCGTCTATGACGTGGGCCACTTCGATATGCACTTCTACATGCAGCCCCTGGCCGAGCGGAAGGCGATTCCGGTCTATGAAGCCGCCAAAGCGAAATTCGACAATCTGCCGGCCGCCGGGTATTTGCCCAGCAACTACATTCGTCTGCCGGCCGGTGTGCCAGAAATGGGCGTTCACTGGGCGAATCCCGCATCTCCTGAACTGGCCGGTACGGGTAAGTTTACCGAAACGTTGATTTTCGGTTCCTACGATGGCAAAGTCACCTTTATTGAACCGATGGTTACGCACGAGTTTTTGAAGAGCAAACCTAATCTTGCCAAGAGCGTGCCGGTTCCTGCCAAGTTTGCCAGGGCGGGTTACTATCCGATGCAATACACCATTAAACAAGTGGGCGACGACATCCAGGTGAGCCTCGAGGGATTGATGATGATGCAATAGCGATCATCGGATTTGTCTTCGTCTGTTATACTGATAAGTAGTAATCAACCCAGCACATTGTATGAAAAAAATTCACTTGTCGGCACTCCCGATTGCCCTTCTTTGCGTGTCTCTTTTGGCCGGTTTTACCAAAAATGAAGGCCCTCCGAAAAAAAATAACGTGGTCGCCCCCCAATCGGATGAAGCCACGATCAAACGGGGGAAGTATCTGGTTGGCATTCTGGGTTGTCAGGATTGCCATTCTCCCAAACGCATGGGGGCTCAGGGGCCGGAGGTCATTCCGGAATTGCATTTATCCGGTTATCCGGCTGGTCGGCCGGTTGGGAAGGTGGTGCCGGAGGCCCTGAAAAATGGCTGGATGCTATTTGGTCCCGATGGAACGTCGGCTGTTGGTCCCTGGGGTGTTAGTTTTGCGGCAAACCTCACGTCCGACGCCACGGGAATCGGTACCTGGACCTACCAGCAATTCAAAACGGCGCTGACCCAGGGCAAATCCAAAGGCATTGCCACCGCCCGGCCGCTGCTGCCTCCTATGCCCTGGTTCAACTACACCGACATGGCGGAGGAAGACATTCAGGCGGTATTTCAATACCTGAAAAGCACCAAACCGGTCAAAAATGCCGTACCTGCTCCCATCGGCCCCGATAAGCTGAATTGATCAAAACGGGGAGGGCTTGCCAATGCCCTTCCCTCTTTTCTTTTCCTTTCTCACCAGAAACGAATAAACAAATAGACAATAATCAGGATCAGCCCGGCAAACAGGTAGATGCGTTGGGTGATTTTACGCCGTTGTTTGACAATCCACAGCAAAATAAAGCTCAAACCCAGAGCCCATAGCGTACCATCCATATTCCTTACCGGTCTTTAAAGGTGCTTGTCTTAGCAAAGGTAAGAAAGAAACCGACCCAAAGGTTGGCTTAACATTTCGTGGTGTCCGGTAGTTAAGAACGTATACCAGACATAAACCCATGAAAAATCTAAGTGACCTTTCGTTCGATGAAATTCAGAAAATGTATGCCTATGCCCTCAACCTGGCCGCTTCGTACGTAAAAGATGCCGAGAAGCATTACAAAGCGGATGAAAAAGAAAGAGGGGATGACTTTACGGCTGCTGATCAGGAGTGGACGGAATACGCCCGAATTCTGGATCTGGAACTCCAAAACCGGATCAAGTCGGCGGTAAACATCCAAACACCGCAACCACAGCCGTTTATTTAACCGGCTGAACAAAAAGCCCCCTGACCGCACCAATGCGGTCAGGGGGCTTTTTGTTCGGAAATAACCATTCAGGCGTTTGCGAACGATGGAATTCAGCGAGCAGTCTGCCAAAGGCGTGGCAGGAAATGCTTAGCGCAGGAAATGAACCGCTACCATCGCAATGTGAATCAGCAGATTAACGGTAAAAAGCTGGACACAAAACCGTACGGACAACAGGCCGAGGTTAGAAACCAGTACGCCGAAGAAACTAACCACCGCGACACCGGCGAAAATGTCGCTGTAACCGAAATCAAAATATTGAAAAACCAGTAGTGAAGCCGGCGTTATGACGCAACTCTGGATGATCAGCAGGGCCACCATGACCGTAAACCGGTAATCGCCGGTTTCCAGAACATTGATGGCACGGTTATACCGGGTACGCCAGTTTAAAGGAGCAGGTTGATCGGCAACAGAGTGGGCGGGAAAAGCGAGTTTCGTGTTCATCGTCGTAAGGAATAATTGATGACACAAAAGTCGCTGCGAAAAGACCGCCCGGGAATGAGATCCGTTAGCCAACCGGCTGATCTCTGTTTTACCGCGAATTAACAATCCTCACGTCAAAAACTGACGAATGTCATGGCGAAGGTCCGGGCGAACCGGCAGCTTTACGGAAAATATGAATACGATGGAACCGCTAAAGAATTCAATTGCCGATCTGGAAATGTATCAACTGGAAAATTGTCATTCCGAAAACAAGCGGTGGGCCCTTGCCCTGACGAGCTACGAACAGGAAATTGAGCAGTTGATGACCCTCCTGGATGATGTTCTGGAGCAATTCAACCACCAGAATCTTCGCCAGCGCGCCTTCGATTACCAACAGAGCCTGAACCGGCTGAAAGTGTGGTTTACGCGCCTGCATACCGACCTGATCTGCGACCGTTCTACCTGCGTTTCAGCCACACCACTTCCGTGCGGAGAATCCCAGTTTGGCCGCTACAAGGCCATTCCCAGCCAGTTTGCCGGTTTATCCGACGAATTTTCCAAAACCAAAGCAGGTTGTTACCAGTTCCTGTCGGTCGTGGTTCAATTAAATTTGATGTAACGTCCAAGGATTGTAACCCTTGTTACCTACTGTCTCCGGGTCTCCGCCTGCCGCATGGGCATGCTGTCGATGATGCGGAATACCTCGCCGGGTTTGATCGTTTTTTTGAACGTGTGTTTTACCCCGCCGTCTTTGCCGATGAGCCAGCCTTTGAAAACGTCGGCGGGGGTTAACTGAAACGCATTTTTTGCCAGAAACTGCCGGTCACTTTCCGGCAGTTCGGCGGCAGTCAGCATGATTACATCCAGGTCGCGTTCATCCAGGCCCGCTTTTTCAGTTTGGAGGATTTTTTGCTGCTGCAAAAAAGCAGGTTGCGCCGGATCAGTCCCATACACCAGCAAAATGCGCCGGTCGTTCCGCTTCTCATCCAGTACGGTTTTCAGGGATTTCTTTTGAAAACCATTATTTTCCGTGACTCCAACCAGGGTCATACTGAGCAGTACTCCCATCAACCATACCGTTTGCATACCGTAAAAGGTTTAAAAGCCGCTTTTCCGGCTTATCCTCCATAACCCTTTGTCAATCGAAGAGGTTTTCGGAACGTTCCAGCAACAGAATGGCCGACTGCGGAACAATGCAGTATTTTTCACCTTCGTATTCCAGTTCGATGGCGTTGCGCTGGAGGTAAATGGCCAGATCGCCTTCCAGGGCCTGGAGTGGCATGTATTTTACTTTTTCTTCGGTTTCCTTCCAGGGCTCCTCTTCCGACGGCGCAGGAATCGGATACCCCGGTCCCACTTTGATGACATAGCCGCTCTGAACCTGTTCTTTTTCCGTTACGGTCGGTGGTAAATACAAACCGCTGTTGGTGCGTTCACTCGGGTTTTTGGGTTTCACCAGCACCCGGTCCCCCACAACGATCAATCGTCTCAATCGGTTATCTGCCGTTATTTCCATGGTTGTCAATCAGTAGTCGTTTTTGCTCCGGTAACCGTCGCCAGCCACCCCGATCAATAATCAGGCTACCCCGGATTTTGCGACAAAATGTCAGCCTGCGACCGGTCTCCACCCCCATCAGGGAACCGGATCATAGCCGCTCCCGCCCCACGGATGACAGCGCGCAATGCGCTTCAACCCCAGTTCTCCGCCTTTCAAAGCGCCGTATTTCTGCACGGCTTCAATCATGTATTGGGAGCAGGTTGGCGTATACCGGCACGAATTGGGCAGGTAGGGCGAGAGGGCGCCCTGGTAAAATCGAACGAAACCAATCAACACGGTTTTCATAATAGATAACAAGTCCTTCATTAAATCTTTTCTATCTTTGCTTGCAATCCGCGCCGGGCCAGCTCTTCAACCAGCCGGTTGGGCCGCAGAACTCAAACCCTGAGCCGCCGATGCGGGTCTATTTTTTAACACGTCACGAAATCGAATGCTCTCCTACATCATCTGGGACGTTAATCCCGAATTGTTTTCTATCGGCTCTTTCTCCGTTCGCTGGTATGGTCTCCTGTTCGCCCTCGGTTTTCTGTTGGGCCAGCAAATCATGCTCTACATCTTCAAACGCGAAGGCAAACCCATCAGCGACATTGATGCCCTGACCCTCTACATGGTCATTGCCACGGTTCTCGGTGCCCGAATCGGCCATTTTCTTTTCTACGAACCCGAAGTTCTGTTCAAAAACCCGCTGGAGGTGATTCTTCCCCCCTACCGCGGACTGGCCAGCCACGGTGCCACCGTGGGGATTCTGACCGGTTTGTGGCTCTACTCCCGCCGGAAGTCCAGCCTGGCTACCCAACAGACGTTCCTCTGGGTGACCGACCGCATCGTCATCGCCGTGGCCCTGGGCGGCTGTTTCATCCGGCTCGGCAACCTGATGAACTCCGAGATTGTCGGCCGCCCCACCGACGTTCCCTGGGGATTCGTCTTTGTTAACAACACGGAGTATCTACAGATTCCCCGCCACCCGGCGCAATTGTACGAAGCCATTTCGTGCCTGTTCATCTGCCTCTTTCTGTTCTGGTTCTGGAACCGCTACAAGCAGAATACGCCCCGGGGCAGTTTGCTCGGCATCTTCCTGATCGGGGTGTTTGGCCTGCGGTTTTTCTACGAATTTCTGAAAGAAGATCAGGTTGAGTTTGAAAAAACGCTGGCCCTCAATATGGGTCAAATCCTGAGCATTCCAGCCGTACTCGCCGGTATTTTTTTACTGGTGGTGAGTTTCCGGAAACAGGCGGCTCTCCAGAGTTCCGGAAAAAACCGGTAGCAGCGGGCGATTTCTTACCGCTGCCTCAATAATGAATACATTGTAAACAGAATCCTTCTTTCTTTGCTTCAACTCCTCCGGCAGAATCCGGTTGGTGCATAAACTCTTGACTAAACCAATCCAAACTACGAATGAAACTGATCCAATCAGTACCCGTTTTCTTGCTGGCAGCTACGCTGTTGATGAGCTGTGGAGGCAATAAAGAAGAAGAAAAAGCCGAATCATCGGACGATGACGGGACCTCGATTTCGGCCAGCGAAAGCGTCGATGCACTGAAAAAAATGGCTGATCAGGCGGAAGAGATGCAGAAAAATGGTCCGGTCGAAACCGTCGATTTCCGCAAACTGAAAGAAATGCTCCCCGCCGATGCCGACGGTTTGGCCCGCAAAGAAGCCACCGGCGAGAAGAACGGCATGGCCGGTTTCAACATTTCCACCGCCAAAGGTGAATACCGCAACGACGACGACAGCCAATCCATCGAAGTGAACATCGTCGATGCGGGCGGGACAGGTGCGCTGATGGGTATGGCTGCCTGGTCGATTATCGAAGTGGACAAGGAAACCGAAAATGGTTACGAAAAAACCACCAAATTTGGCGACTACAAGGCCTACGAAAAATACGACAACGAAAGCAAAAACGGCGAAATTGCGGTATTGATCAACAACCGTTTCATCGTAACCACCAAAGGCAATGGCGTTGAGATGAGCAAAATCAAAGCCACGCTCGAAGACATTGACCTGAGCAAGCTGGCAGATTTGAAATAGGTGAACTAGACGAGAGAGGTGAGACAAGAGAAGTGAGACACCTGCGAATGGATTGGTCTTTACACTCTTGTCTCACCTCTCTTGTCTGATCTCTTCAATGCCCTCCGGCTCCAAGGGGAAAGGCCGCTTCTTCGGCCTGATTGGTTTCCTTCACCAGAAAACAGGCCCCGGCGGCCAGAATCAGGCAAACCCCGCAGAGCGCCAGTGCATTACGTGGGTCGCTGTTTAAGACGGTTTCGTACAAAAACCCGATCGTCATGTTGTTGATAATCTGCGGGACGACGATAAAACCGTTGAACAAACCCATGTAAACGCCCATCCGCTCCTTGGGAACGGAGGTGGAAAGCATGACGTAGGGCATCGACATGATGGAGCCCCAGGCCAGGCCAACCAGCGTCATGCCGATGAGGAAGATGTATTTGTCGTGCGAAAACAGCATGGACAGAAAACCCAAACCGCCGATGGTCAGGAAAACCGCGTGGGTGCTGCGACGGCCCAGCCGGTTGGCAATGGGCGGCAGCAAAAACGAGATTCCGAAACAGCCGACGTTGAAGAGGGCGAAACACAAGTTGCTCCATTCCAGCCCTTTCGCAAACCCTTCGGGATTGATTTTCGCATCCGGCGCATCGAAGGCATGGCGGGCAATGGCCAGCGACAGATACTGCCACATCAGCGGCAAACCGTACCAGGTAAAGAACTTTACCCACCAGAGCTGCTTCATGGTGGTCGGCATGTGACGAAAGGCATCGAACACTTCGGCAAACGCGTGAAAAACGCCCTGCTTCTCTTTTTTCATCCGCTCAAACTCCTCCATGTTCTCGGGCGGATATTCGGTGGTCGTATACATGGTCCAGATCACCGAAGCCAGAATGGCAACACCGCCGATGTAAAACGAGTATTTGACAAAGTCAGGAATCAGGTTGGCACCTGTGGCCGCCACGGCGATGCCAAAAATCGGCAAAATGAACGGCATCAGATTGGCCAGCGTCTGCCCGAACCCGACAAAGAAACTCTGTACGGCAAACCCCAGATTCCGTTGCTGGTTGTTTAATTTGTCGCCGATAAACGCCCGAAACGGCTCCATCGTGATGTTCAAACCTGCATCGAGCAGCCACATCAGGCTGGCAGCCATCCAGAGTGCCGACGAATTGGGCATCATAATCAGGGCGAAGCTGGTGATGAGTGCGCCGACGAGAAAATACGGTTTTCGGCGTCCCCAGCGTTTAGACCATGTCCGGTCACTCATCGCGCCGATAATGGGCTGCACCAGCAAACCAGTGACGGGACCCGCCAGCCAGAGGATGGGAATGGCGGATTCTTCGGCGTTGAGATACCGGAAAATGGGACTCATGTTGGCCTGCTGTAAACCGAAACCGTACTGAATACCCAGAAATCCAAAACTCATGTTCCAGATTTGCCAGAAACGTAGGTGGGGTTTGTCTTTCATGAGAAAAACGAAGAGAAGAAGGATGTTTAGGTTAGCGGAGGAGCCAAAAAGAGACTCGATTCTGACAATAATAAGGATTTTGTTGCAAGATTCGAAGATTGTTTTTACCTATTTTTTTATTGCGGTACTTTTGAAGATGCCCTCGTCAATGACGCACGTTTGATGCTACTATCCTTACTTTTCTGGACGTTGTCTTTGGCCGATTCAACGGCAAAACCATCCGCCGTTGCCGATACCGTGCAGCGTGATTATTGGGTGGTTCGGTCGGTTCACATTCACGGAAACCACCGGACGCGGGAGCGCATCATTCTGCGCGAACTGGAGGTGAAAGCCGGTGATACCATCCAACGCCCGCAACTAACCGAAAAACTGGCCTGGGATCAGAGAAAAGTCACCAACACCAATTTGTTTATCACCGTCGATGTGACGGCGAAAGAAGTCAGCGCGAACGAGATCGACATCGAGATCAATCTGAAGGAACGCTGGTACGTTTTTGTGATCCCGATTTTCGACCTGGCCGACCGCAACTTCAACGAGTGGTGGTATGAACGGGGTCGCAGCTTCCGCCGAACGATTTACGGAGCACGGCTGAACTACAAAAATGTGACCGGCAATGCCGACAAAATCAACGCCATTTTCGAGTTTGGTTTTACGCGCCGAACGCAGGTCGTCTACTCGCTCCCTTACATCGACAAGGCGCAGAAAACCGGGATTAGTTTTGGGGCTTCCTACCAGACCAACAAGGAAGTGGCCTACCGCTCGGCGTTCGATAAACTGGTGTATTTCCGAAGTGAAGACCTAATGCGCGACCGGTTTTTCACCAACGTCATTCTGACCCGCCGGAACCAGTTCTACAACTTCCACCGCCTGGAACTCCGGCTGGTCCGCAATGCCATTGCCGATACCGTTGCCAAACTGAATCCCGATTATTTTCTGAACGGCCAGACCAGACAGCGGTATTTTCTGCTGAGTTACCTCTTCACACACGACCGGCGCGATGCCGTGGCGTATCCATTGCGGGGGCATTACCTCAACCTGACCGCCAATCAATACGGGCTTCTGCCGTCCGACAATGTGCGGTTGTTTGAAGTCATGGCGAGTTATACCCGCTACTGGCCGCTGGGCGGAGCGTCGCCCGGAGCAAAATTTTACGCCAGCAACAGCGTGCGCGGCAAACTTTCGTGGCCAGAGCGTCAGCCGTATACCAACCTGCGCGGTCTGGGCTATTTGTCGGATTTTGTTCGGGGCTACGAATTGTATGTGATTGATGGGCAACGGTATGGACTGGTTCGCAACACGCTGAAATACCAGTTGCTGAATGTTCGGAAACACATCCGTTGGATGCCGATGAAGCAGTTCAACACCCTTCCACTGGCGTTGTACGTCAGTCTGTTTGGCGATATGGGGTATGTCAACAGCACGCTGGCGCAGGAATACAACAGCCGTCTGGCAAATTCGTGGCTCTACGGCGGGGGCGTGGCGCTGGACGTGGCTACGTTCTACAACATCGTGGGGCGCATCAGTTACTCCGTCAACCGGCAGGGCCAGACCGGTGTTTTCTTTAATTTCACCTACGATTTGTAAACCGATTCCCGGCAAAACGCATCCAAAAAACCGGACGACGCGGACGGTTCTGCAAACGCTATTCCTTCGTAACCCGGCGGTATTTCTCCACAATGATCCGGTCAATTCCCAGCTTTTCCAGTTTTTCAACGCCTTTTTGAACCAGCGTATCCCCGTGGAGTTGCACCACAAATTCGAATTTGTGATTTTCCCACGCTTTGTCGATGAAATACTCCAGGTGTTCGGTATACACGCTGTCCACCAGAGTATAACTGCCTCCGCCCGCCGTGAACGCCGGAGCAGTCGAGTCTTTTTCCGTCGGCAGGGCGTGATTGAGGAAAGCGAAATGGGTTGAATTGATAATTTTAATCATTTTCTGTTTCGGATTAAACGTCGAAAACGTCGAATCCTTTTCGGTGGCGGTGGCCGAAATCAGTTCCCAGGTGCCGACGAGGGGCACTATGGCTGGCTTGGTTTCACAGCCGACGAAGGCAAAACTGAGGGCAATCAACGCTAGCGTAAAGTTGTGTTTCATGTTTACTCGGGGACGGTTTTTCGTTATCTTGTCAATTGGTAAAGATAGAGGTCTTTGTGCTTAGTTTCTCACCTTGTCGGTTGGCACTTTGTACGTGGTTTTAGGCAAGTATTTTCTAGTTGAAAAGAAAACAAGTCGTAGATCCGTAAAGCACTTTCTACAAAGCGGTTCCAGATTTCTATCAGCCTATGGCTCGTATCCAGCGCATCATTGAAAATAAACATCCAGCAATTAGTTTTGAGATTATATTACGTCCCAAAGGCTAAAATTAACGCGAACAATGAGATTTGTTGATTGATTATGAGCCAATTAAGTACCATCATACCTTTGTTCGACACCCTCTTTGATTACCATTAACCGAATTATCTTTGGTAGTCACTCGGCTGAGCGGTAGGGGATGGATAAAAACAGCAGTGCCTTAGGTGCCTGACACCGTTACCTATGT